>JABAQU010000019.1:0-13900 GCA_019187185.1 Steroidobacteraceae bacterium
CGGGTCTTCATTTTCTATATCAACGAGTCACCGCACGAATCCCGGCTCGCGGTAGTTCGTACCACCGATGGCGGGTCGACTCTGAATGCCTCGACGGAGACGGTGTTGCTGCGCGCCGCGCGCACGGCGGGCATCCGTGAGCATTGCCGGGACCGACGCCACGGACCGCAGTGGCAGCGACACGCCGGGTGCGCCGTCGACTGCCCGCACTCGCTGGGTCGGGTTCAAGACGATCATGGTGCGCGAGTACGACCGGATCATCCGCATCTGGGGCCAGACGATCGTTCCGCCCGCGGTGACCGCCACGCTCTACTTCGTGATCTTCGGCGCGCTGATCGGCCGGCGCATCGGGCCGATGGGCGGCGTCGATTACATGCAGTTCATCGCACCGGGGCTCATCATGATGGCGGTGATCACGAACTCCTATGCCAACGTCGTGTCGTCGTTCTTCGGCGCGAAGTTCAGCAAGCATGTCGAGGAAATGTTGGTCGCGCCGCTGCCGAACTGGGTGATCGTGATCGGCTATGTCGGTGGCGGGGTGGTGCGCGGGTTGCTGGTCGGCGGGGTCGTCACCGCGATTTCGCTGTTCTTCGCGAGGCTCGCGGTCCACCATGCGGGGATCATCGTCGCCGCCGTGCTGCTCACCGCGATCGTGTTCTCGCTCGGCGGCTTCCTGAACGCGATGTTCGCGAAGAACTTCGAGCAGGTGAACTGGATTCCGTCGTTCGTGCTGACGCCGCTCACCTATTTCGGAGGCGTGTTCTTCTCGATCTCGCTGTTGCCGCCCTGGGCGCAGACCCTGTCCTACGCGAATCCCATCCTGCACATGGTAAATGCGTTCCGCTTCGGATTTCTCGGTACCTCCGACGTGAACGTCACGCTCGCATTCGCCTTGATGGTGGCGTTCGCCGCGGTGATGTTCGCGATCGCCGTCGCGCTGATGAACCGGGGCGTCGGGATGCGGGAGTAGGGTCCGCGCGGGCCGGCACTAGCCCGCCATCTGCTCGAGCTCGAGGCCACGCGTTTCGCGCACCATGCGTCGCACGAAGAAGAGCGAGGCGAGCGCGGACGCGGCGTAGAAGCCGTAGGTCGCGACGAGCCCGGCCGATGCCGCGAGTGCGGGGAAGCTGACGCTGATCGCGAAATTGGCCATCCACTGCGCGAAGCCCGCGACCGCGAGTGCCGAGCCGCGGATCTGGTTCGGGAACATCTCGCCGAGCATCACCCACATCACCGGGCCCCAGCTGAAGTTGAACAGCACGACATAGGCATTGGCAGCGACGAGCGCGACGACGCCGGCGTTGTCCGACAGGTGCAGCGTGCCGTCGACGAGCGTACCGGTCGAGAAGCTCGCGGCGACGATCGCGAGTGTCAGCGCCATTCCCGCCGAACCGATCGACAGCAGCGGCTTGCGGCCGACCCTGTCGATGACCATCACCGTGACGAGGCAGGCGAGGATCGACAGGGTCCCCGAGAGGATGTTGATCTTGAGCGCATCGTCCTCGCTGAAGCCGACCGACTGCCACAGCACCGCGCCGTAATAGAACACGACGTTGATGCCGACGAGCTGCTGGAAGACGGCGAGGCCGATGCCCGTCCACACGATCGGGCGCACGCGGCCGCTCGCACGGTCGAGCAGGTCGGCGAGCCGCGGCCGGTGATGGTCGGCCGCGAGCGAGACCCGGATCTCCTGCACTTTGCGCTCCGCCTCCGCCGCGCCGAACAGGCGCGTCAGCACGCGCGTGGCGGCCGCTTCCCGGCCGCGCATCACGAGGAAACGCGGGCTCTCGGGAATCAGCAGAAGCGCGAGGTAGTAGACCGCCGCCGGGATCACCTGCATCCAGAACATCCAGCGCCATGCCGGGTAGCCGAGCCAGAGCGTGGCGAGGGAGCCGCCCGCGTAGTGCGCGAGCGCGTAGTTGACGACGAACGCCCCGGTGAGGCCCGTGATGATCATGATCTGCTGCAGTGTCGAGAGGCGGCCGCGAATGTGGGCCGGCGTCACTTCGCTGATGTACACCGGCGAGAGCACGCTCGCGGCGCCGACTCCGAGGCCGCCGACGATGCGCGCGAAAATGAACACGGCTGAGCTGCCGGCCGCGCCGGCGACGAGCGCGCTGGCGAGAAACATCACCGCGGCGATCATCATGACGCCGCGCCGGCCGATCCGGTCGGCGAGCCGCCCGGCGAGGAAGGCGCCCGCGGCGCAGCCGAGCAGGATGGCGCCGACATTGAGCCCCGTGCCGAGCCTGCTCAGTTCGAACGCCTGGTTCAGCCCCTCCTGCGTGCCGTTGATGGCACCGCTGTCATAGCCGAACATGAAGCCGCCGATCGTCGCGACCGCGACGATGGCGGCGACGAACCCGATGTTGACCCGGGCAATCGCTGCGCTGTCCATGGATCGGTACCCCCTCGGCTCCCGCCGCTAGAGCGGATAGTAGTGCGGAAGCAGCCAGGACAACGTGACCCACATGATCAGCATCAGTGGCACGCCGACCCGCACGAAATCCTTGAAGCGATAGCCGCCGGCGCTGAACACGAGCAGGTTGCAGTTGTCGGCGAGCGGTGTCGCGTAACCCATGTTGACGCCGAACAGCACCGCGAGCACGAAAGGCTCCGGCGCGAGGCCGAGCTGGCGGGCGAGCTCGACGGCGATCGGCGTGCCGATCACCGCCGCGGCGCTGTTCGACACGAAATTCGCGAGCACCGCCATGAAAATCATCGTCGCGCTGAGGATCACCGGGTGCGGCAGGTAGACCGTGACGGCGACGAGCAGGCTCGCGAGGAAGGCTGCGGCGCCGGTCTTGACGAGCGCGAGTGCGAGCGCGATCGCGGCGACCGTGAGGAAGATCATCGAGGAATCGAGCGAGCGCGTGGCGTCGCGCCACTTGAGGCAGCCCGTGAACACCATCGCGAGCACACCGACCAGCGCCGCGATCGCGACCGGTGCGATGCGCAGCGACGCGGCCACGATGATCATCGCCATGATGGCGAGCGCGAGCGGCGCCTTGCGCGTCTCCGGCACGTCGGTCGTCGAATCGAGCACCAGGAGCTCGCCGCTCCTCTTGACCGCGGCGATCTGCGCCGCGGGGCCCTGCACGAGCAGCACATCGCCGACGCCGAGCTGCTCGGACTGCAGTCTCGCGACGCGTGCGCCCCATTCGTCGCCTTCGCCGGGCCGGTGGCGCGCGAGCGGCACGAGCTGGTAACGCTCGTCGAAGTCGACTTCGTCGAGCGTGCGCCCGGCGACCGGTGACCCGGGAATCACGACGAGCTCGGCGGTCTGCTGATCGCCCGCCTTCAGCGGATGCTCCTCGTCGACCGGCACATCGTCGGCGTACAGGTCGCCGCCGATCATGCGCGCGTACTCCATCAGCCGTTCGGGGGTGTCGCGCACGTGCAGCTGGTCGCCGGCCGCGAGGACGATGTCGGGCAGCGGAACGATCGGCAGGCTGGCGCCGCGCGTCACCGCGCGCACCTTCATCGTGCCGCCGGTCTTGCGGACCACGTCGGCGAGCTTCGCGCCATCCGCGGCGCCGCCCGCCTTGACGCGCATCTGGGCGATGAACACGCGCGGCGAGGTATCGACGACCGCGGCGGCCTTCGGCAGCAGGTGCGGGGCGATCAGCCACAGGTAGAGGATGCCGATGCCGCCGGCGATCGCGGCCGGCTCGAGGAAATCGAACATGTGGAACTGTGGCACGCCGAGGCTCGCCGCCGTGCCGATCACGAGGAGGTTGAGCGACGTGCCGATCGGGGTGCCCATGCCGCCGATCTGCGCCGCGAAGGTCATCGGCATCAACGTCCGCGACGGCGAGCTGCCCGAGCGCAGCGCCACGGTCGTCAGGATCGGGATCATCAGCGCGACGAGCGGCGTGTTGTTCATGAACGCGCTCGCGAACGACGTGAGTGCGAGCATCACGCCGAGGGCGAGCAGCGGGCTCGCGGCCCACAGGCGCGTCACGATGCGCCCGAGCGGCGCGAGCGCGCCGGTGCGCACGAGCCCCTGGGTCGCCATCACGAGGCCGCAGATCGCGACCAGCGCCTCGTTGCCGAAGCCGAGGAAGAAGTCGGTGGGCTCGAGCGGGCCCTCGGCATTCGCGTAGGGAAACAGGATGAAGCCCGCGGCGAGCAGCGTGACGATCAGCAGGCTCGAGGTCTCGATCGGCAGGTCGTCGCGCGCGAACAGCACGAACGCGAACGCCGTCAGGACGAGGACGGCGATCGCATGTGCGTCGAGGGCCATTGAATCGGCCGGCGGCAGGGCACCGCCGGCGCTTCAGCTCGCGGGGACGGCGGCTACTTCTGTTTCCAGGCGCCGCCCTCCTGGTAATACCAGCCGGGCCTCGCGCGCGCGACCCAGCGACGCGCGAAGGTCTGGCGGATGTCGGCTTCCCATTCGGGGTGGCCATTGGCCTTGGCGATCGCCGCGTAGAGCGCCGCGCGGTCGGTGTTGTCTTCGGCGACGAGCCGCTTCACGGCCGCACGTTCCGGCAACGGCACGGCGCCCTGGTCGCGGATGTCGATGAGCCCGTTGGCGGTCAGCCCGACGGCACCCGACGTGAAATACTTCTCGAGTTGCGGAAAACGCTGCGACATCGACGCGGCGATGGCGCGGATTTCCGGCGACTCGATGTCGAGATTGGCATTGCCCTGCGCGTGGGCCGCCGGCACGAGGGCATCGAGGATCGCCGCCGCGAACGTGGCGAGCAGCGAGCCGCCCTGCGGGTCATTGCGTGTCTGCGGCGGTGTCTTGCCCGCGGCGCCGGGCGAAGACCCGGTGACCTGGTCGATGATCTGATCTGCCGCCTTTTCCGCGGCCGCCGCCGGGAAATAGACGTTGATGGTGACGCACGCCGCGAACAGCAGGCTGGCGAGTGCGAGTTTGCAAGGCAGGACGACCTTGTGCATGGACCTCTCCCGAGTCACGTGACCATTGTCCGGCAGGCGCGTGAACGCAGCCTGAACCAGTGTACCTGCGGGCTCACTCGACGACCACGTCCTGTGCCGCGAGGCCCGACGCGATCTGCGAGACGAGCTGCGGCCAGTTGACGCGGCCCTGGTTGCCGATGATGTCGATGCGCGGCAGGCCGCGCCCCTTGACGATGTAGTAGCCGCTCGCCGCGGGCTCGATGCCGGACATCAGGCACACGTCGTTCCTGAGCCGGCAGCGTATCCCGATGCGATCGTAGCTGTAATCGTCGAAGAAGCGCAGCACGCCCGATTGCAGCGCCTGGGTGACGCCGCCGCCGCCGCCGCCGACGTTCGACAGCTCCTTCACCGCCTTGGCACTGATGCGGTGGCGTGAGCGGTCGCCCGCCGCGGTCTCGAGCCGGGCATCGAACGCGACCGGCGACCAGTTGAACAGTTCGAGCCCGAGGATGTCGGCATCGAGACGCCCGGTGATGGTGCCCACGGCGAAGGCCCGCGTGACGAGATCGAGGTCGAGGTTGCGCGCGCGCACGTCGGCATAGAACCGCGGCCATTTGCCGAGCGGGTCGGCCAGGCGCAGGTGGCTCGCGACGACGGTTCCGTCGAACACGTTCGCCTCGATGTTGCCGCTCACCGTGAGTTCGTCGCCGCGCAGTTCCACGCCGGGGATGCGCCCGCCGATGCGCCCCGAGAACTCCGGCCAGCCGAACGCCTTGCACAAGGGAGGCAGGCTGATCGGGTCGATGTCGGCATCGAAACGCACGCTCATCGCGGGACTGCCGAGGCCGGTGATCGCGAGCGTGCGGACATCGAGCGCACCGTCGAAGATCGGCATGTGCCAGGGTTCGGCGAGCACGAAGTTCGCGGCACGCGTGACGAAATCGATGCGCGACGCGCCACCCGAGAGACCGTAGGCGCCGCCCGCACTCCACGCGAGCCACGACGGCGACACGTCGGCGTTCCTGCCCGCCGCCCAGTGCAGCTCGCCGGCGACATCGTTCATGAAGAAATCACGGTCATTGCGTGCCGCGAACCCCGTGAGCCGAAGATCCACGCGCACCGGCGCATTGTCGGCGAGCTCCACCGTGCCGCTCGCGCTTCCCGCCGTGACGAGATCGCCGAAATCGGTCGCCGCGAGCGTGATCTGCATCAGGCTCGTGTAGGCGGCGGGAAACTCGAGCGAGGTGATGTCGAATCGCCCCGTCGCGAGCTTCGGTGCTTCGCCGAGGTCGATCGTTGCGGTGCCCTGCAGCGCGAGGAGCCCGGGCGCCGTGGCGGACAGCCGGTCGAGCGTGAGCGCCTCGCCCCGCCACTGGCCCGCGGCCTCGAGCGCGAGCGGATTCTGGTTGAAATCGAGCAGGACAGGGCCGGCGAGCGCCTGGCCCCGCTCGCCCCGCGCGTGTGCTGCGACGGCAAATCCGTCGCGCTGTGCGTCGAGGGAAATGCCGGCGGTGATCGCCGCGCCTTCGGCGATGATCGTGCTCGCCTCGTTCGACAGGTCCACCGCCGAGAGCGCCCAGTTCGTCTCGGCGTGGAGCGGTGTGGCGCCGCCGTGCGCCGCGAAGGTCGCCGACGCGGCACCGCCGAGTGTCCAGCCGCCGGGCAGCGCGAGCCATGGCGCGGCGAGCGCGCGCAGTGCAGCGAGGTCGAGTGCCGTGGCCTTGCCGTCGGCTCGCCATCCGGTCGGGTCCGAGCGCCCGCGCAGCTCGAGGCGGCCGCCGGCGAGCGAGGCAATCGTGGCACGCACCTCGCCGACGGACCGGTCCGCGTGATAGGCGCCCGACAGCGCAATCGACAATGCCCCGATCGGCGTCTGCGCGATCGAGACCTGCGCCTGCCGGCAGCCGAATTCGGGATCGGCAATCACCGGTGCGGGACATGTGAGCTGCAAGCCGCGAAGATCCGCCAGATCCGCGCCCGCATGCGCGCGGGCGACGCCGATCGTGGCGGTGGTCCTGCCGCCGTCCTCGAGCGCGAGCCGGGCCGTGACATTCACGAGACGGGCCTGCCCCGCGACGATTTCGCGCGCCCCGAACGTGAGCGCGTCGATCGCGTGCGCGCGTGATCCCGCAAGACAGGCGAGTGTCGCGAGGAGCCCGGGGAGCATGCGGGAAGTCACGGCGTCGCAGTGTAGCGCGCGGCGATGATCACGCGCTGCCTCGTGATCGGGCGACATCCGCCCGACTTGCGCTAAACTTCCGCGCCACGGACGCGGGAGCTTGCATGGTGATGAAACGTGCGTTGATCGTCGATGACTCGAAGTCGGCACGCGCGTTCCTGGCACGCATTCTTTCGAAGTACGAGATCGGGGTGGATACGGCGGAGTCCGCCGAGCAGGCGATCGAGTATCTCGGCGGACAGCGGCCGGACGTGATCTTCATGGATCACCTGATGCCCGGCATGGATGGCTTCCAGGCGGTGCAGATCATCAAGAACAATCCGCGCACCGCGACCATCCCGATCATGATGTACACCTCGCAGGAGGGTGAGCTGTACGTCGGACAGGCACGCGCACTCGGCGCGATCGGCGTGCTGCCGAAGCAGATCCAGCCGACCGATGTCTCGAAGGTGCTGTACCAGCTGAAGCTGATCCCCGACCGGCGCACCGACGAGCAGCGCTCTTTCGAAGCGGTGATGCCCGGCGAACGGGCCCCGGAGGCGACCGTGCCCGCGATGCAGTCGCCGCTCGCGGCACGGGCACCCGTGCCGCCGACGCCCGCTGCGGCGGCCGAGGTGTCCGTCGCCGCAGGTCCGCCATCCGGCGGTGCCGAGCTGCGTGCGATGATCGAAGCCATCGTGCGCGAACACGCCACCGCGTCACGCCGCTCGATCACGGCCCATTTCGATGACCAGGCCGCACGGCTGATCCAGGATGTCCGCGGCGCGGTGCAGGAGGCGCTGCCCGCACCGCCGCCGCCAGTCGCGCCGCGCGCATCGGCGCCCTGGGGTTGGGCGCTCGCCGCACTGTTGGTGATCGCCGCAGGCGCGCTCGGCGCGCTGTGGTGGCGCGAGGTCGGCGCGAACCGGCTGCTCACTGCCGAGCTCACGGCCTCGCGCGCCCACGGCGAGAAGCTCGATGCCCGCATTGCAACCCTCGAAGCGGCAGAGGCCGCGCGCGCCGACGACATCGCTTCCGGGGTCCTCGCCTCGCGCACACTCGCCGATGCCGGCCTGCTCGCGCGCGCACTCGTGCCGTATGGCGAAGTGCCGCTCGCGAATGACCGGCTCGCCGTCGTACGCGAGGCGCTCGCGAAGCTCGCAGCCGACAGCTTTCGCGGCGAAGTCGAAGTCACGACGTACCCGGGCCGCTTTTGTCTCGTCGGCAACGCGACAGAAGGCTGGTCGCTCGCGCCCGACGACACGCCGGTGAGCCGCTGCGGCCTGATCGGCAACCCGGCGTTCGACGGCACGCGGCCCGCGCAGCGCGAGTCGCTGGCGTTCGCCAACCTCGTCGCGGAAAGCCGCCGCGAGAGCGAAGGCGCGATCGATGTGCGTGTGGCCACGGGTACGGCCGACGACACGGCGGTGCCGTATCCGGCGATCTCGAGCGGGCTCACTGCGGCCGACTGGAATCGTGCGGGCTACGCGAACAATCGCGTCGAGCTGCGTGCGCGCCCCGCACCCTGACCGCGAGGCGGCTGCCGAAATCACCGTCGGCGCGCGCTTCCATCCCCGGGCCATCCTCGACAACACGCTCGTGCCGCCGCTGTGGCTGCGCGGCGGGCATGCGCAGTCGATCCTGCCGAGCCTGCCCTGGCGACGCCCGGCCGTGGAGCGACGCGCACGACCCTTGCTCGCCGCGAGCCGCGAGCGCCTCATCGATTGCGGCGAGGGCACGATACTGCAGGGCTTTCAGGCGCAACCGGCGCACGCGGCCGTGGATGCGCCGCTCGCGGTCGTGCTGCACGGCTGGGAGGGCAGTGCGCAATCGCTCTACGTGCTGTCGCTCGCACAGATGCTGTTCGACATGGGCCGCGAAGTCGTGCGGCTGAACCTGCGCGATCACGGCGATACGCATCACCTGAATCGCGAACTGTTCCATTCCTGCCGCCTGCCCGAGGTGCTCGGTGCGCTGCGTGCCATCCAGCGGGCGGGGGCGCAACGACCGCTCGACCTCATCGGCTTCTCACTCGGCGGGAACTTCCTGCTGCGTGCCGCTGCCGCGGCGCACGACGCGGGCCTCGCGGTGGCGCACGCGATCGCCATTTCGCCGGTGCTCGATCCGAAGCGCACGCTCGAGGCGCTCGAGCAGGGCGCTGCGCTCTACAGCCGCTATTTCGAGATCAAGTGGGGCCGCTCGCTCGTGAAAAAGCAGGCGGCGTGGCCCGAGGATTACGATTTCCGGGCCCTGATGAAGAGGGGCGGGCTGCGGCGCATGACACGCGAGCTCGTGGGCCGGCACACGAACTTTCCGTCGCTCGACGATTATCTCGACGGTTACGCGATCACCGGCGAACGGCTCGCGCGCCTCGATGTGCCCTCGACGATCATCGCGGCGCTCGACGACCCGATCATCCCGCCCGCCGACCTCTCGCGGCTCGCCGCGCCCGATGCACTGCGCATCGTGCTCACGCCGCACGGCGGCCACTGCGGGTTCTTCGAGGCACTCACCGCGCCGAGCTGGGCAGACCGGCGTGTCGCAGCGATACTCGGCGGCGGCGCCGGGGGCGACGCCGCGACGCACTGAATCACCACTTGTCGGGCTTCGGGATTTCCTGGAACGTGCGGAAGAAGCACTCGTGGCCGTCGACATAGATCGAGCTGAACTTGTCGAGCGAGCCGAGCACGTCACTCACGAAGCCGATCCGGTGCGCGAAATCGAGGCCGATGCAGGGCCCGAAGAAGGTCGCCCGGTAATACTTGCCGTTCTGCGCGCGGATCAGCAGCGCATCGTTGCGCTGGGCCTTCCAGTCGCGGATGCCGCCGTAGTTGACGAAATTGATCTGCGCACGATCCGGCGGCGGTTTGGCATCGGTGTCCGTCTTCGGGTCGCCGGCGTAGGCTGCCGCAGCCGCCGTCATCGCCGCTGCAGCGCAAAGCACTGTGAATCTGTTCATGGTGGGTTGGAGTGCCGCCGCCTGCCGGAGTTCGCGCGCATGAACGAAAATTAACCGCCTGCGGCCTGTCCCGCAGCGAGCGATTGCCGCAGCGCATGGCGCCAGCGTGCAATGCCCTCTGCAGCGTTCGTGCGATCGTCGGGCGTGAACTCGTCGAAGGATGGGTCGGCCGCCCTGTCCGCGCAGCGAGCGGCGAGCAGCCCGTACAGGCCGCGCGCGGTTGCCTCCCCCTGCGCGGGTCGCGAGAGCGGCAGGTCGCAGGTATCGCAGATCAGCTCGAGGAGGCCGTTCGATCGTGCCAGCCCGCCGGTGACGATCGCGCGCCGGATGGGGCCCGCGCGGCGCAGCTCCCCGACGTTTTCGCACACGAGGTAGGCGATGCTCGCGACGAGCGCCGCGAAGCGCACGTGCACGTCGCCGTCGCCGATGAAGCGTGACGTGAAATCGCTGCGCCAGAAAGGCGAGCCGAGGCCGGCGACACCGTTCATGAACAGCAGCGCGGGTGCGGCACGCACCGCCCGGTCGGTCGCCTCCCAACGCGCCCACGCGACTTCGGGATCGAGTTGCGCGCCGGCAGCGAACCACTCGACGGCACTCGCCGCGCCGTTCACGGTGCCTTCGAGTGAATACAGCGTGCGTTTCGCATCACCGAACAGCACGCTGCCGAGCAGGGCGCCCGGCTCGGGCCGCTGCGTCCCGGTCACGCGTTGCAGGAAGGCCCCGGTACCGAGATTGACGTAGAGCGTGTCCTCTTGCGGCGGCCCCCACGCAAACGGCACTGCCGACTGGTCGCCCGTCACAACCGAAAGCCGGGTGCCGGGCACCTGCTTTTCGGTTATTGGTGTGTCGAGGACCGTGGGCCCCGGTGCGGGCAGCCAATCGCGTTCGACGCCGAAGAGGGCGAGCAATGCGGGCGACCAGTCGCCGCGCGCGACATCCCACAGCTGCGTGCGCGAAGCGTTGGCGGGATCGACCGGCGCGGTGCGCCCCGTGAGGCGACTCGCGACGAACGTTGCGAGCGGCCCGGCGACGAGTTCGTCGCGCGTCGCGGCGGCACGCACGGCCGGCAGGTGCTCGACGCACCAGCGGATCTTGCTCGCGCCGTAGTGCGCAGAGAGGGGCAGCCCCGACAGTCGCCGCACTTCGGCTTCCCTGTCGCGCAGCGGGACGAGCATGGCCGCACCCCGCCGGTCCTGCCACGACAGGACGGGCGACAGCGCTTCGAGGGAGTGGCGGTGCCAGCAGACGATGCTCGAGCGCTGCGTGGCGAGGCCCGTGGCGGTGGGCCACGGCGCGGCCCCGCGCTGTGCGAGCGCCTGGCGCGCCGCTTCGATCAGCGAGGCAACGATTTCTTCCGGATCGTGCTCGACCCGGTCGTCACCGATGCGCCGCGTCGCCACCGGTACGTGCGCCTCGGCGAGCTCGTGCCCGTCATCGTCGTACAGGATGGCCCGGCTCGACTGGCCTCCCTGGTCGAGCGTGAGCCAGCTGCGGGACGCGTGTGCCATGGCTTTTCAGGCGGGTGGCAGCGGCAGGCGGTCGACATCCGCACGCGCGGCGCGTGCGGGCAGCGCATGCGCCGCGCGCGCCAGCACGACCGCTGCCGCGGCCCGAAAAGTCGTCAGCTTGCCGCCATAGATCGACACGACGCGCGGTGCCGATTCGCGATCGACCGCGTACATCGTTTCACGCGAGCGATGAAACGCGTGCCCTTCGCCTCCCGGCAGCACGCGCAATCCCGCGAACGCGCGCGACGTTGCGGTGGCCACGCGCGGAAAGTAGCGGCGCAGCACGCCGCGCAGATAGTGCGTCTCGCCGGTGGAGGGCGCGACGCGGTCGGGCTCGCCGCGAAACCGCACCTCCGTCGTGCCGATCATCGTGGCGTCACGCCACGGCATCACGAAGATCGCGCGCCCGTCGCGCGGGCTCTCGACATAGTAGATGCCGCGGGCGGGCGGCGGCGCATCGAGCACGAGATGGGTACCCTGCACGAGTTCCACGTCCGGCACGGCGATGGCGGGCGACACCGCGCGCGCCACCTGTGCGGCCCATGGACCTGCGGCGTTCACGAGCACGCGCGCGCGGCACTCCACCTGCGCGCCCTGGGCCATGTACTGCACGATTGCCCCGTCGTCCCACAGTTCCGCGCCGATGAACGTCGCCGGCATCGCGAGTTCGGCGCCGAGCCGCTGCGCCGACGCCATCACGGCACGCGTGAGGGCTGCGTCGTCGGTCTGGCCGTCGTGATACCAGAACACGCGTTCGAGCCCCTGCGTCGCGAGGCCGTCGAGCCCGTCCCACGCGAGGCGCGGGACGATGCCGAAACTCGCGCCGCGCGCAAAGCCCGCGAGTCCCGCGTACAACGCGAGGCCCGAGGCGAGCACCCACGGTCGGCGGCGCGTGTCGGCGTACACCGGAATGTGAAAGCGCTCGAGGCGCACGAGCTCCGGGGCGAGCCGCAGCAGTGCCGTGCGCTCGTGCAGGCTCTCGCGCACGAGACGCAGCTGGCCCGTCTCGAGATAGCGCAGGCCGCCGTGGATGAGCTTGCTCGAGCGGCTCGAGGTGCCGGCCGCGAGCGCCGACTTTTCGAGGAGCAGCACGTGATATCCAGCCGCAGCGGCGCGCTGCGCCACCCCCGCGCCGTGGATGCCGCCGCCGACGATCGCGAGATCGTACGCGCGCGTCACGCCGGTGCGCCGGTGCGCGCGCGCATCGCGACGCCGAGTTCGCGCACCGCCATGGTCTCGACGAAATCCGCGCCCCGGGCCGCGAGCGCGAGCGCCTGTTCGATCGCGGTCACTTCATAGATCACCCAGCGCCAGGTGCCTCGCCACAGCGGCTCGCCGGCACCGAGCTTGTCCGCATCGCAGAACAGGAACTCGGGCTGCAGCGCCTCGCATTTCAGGCGCGTGTGGCTGTCGTACTGGGGCAGCACCCAGCCGATGCGCACGCCGCCGATCTGCCGCGCGCGAAACACCGCGGGAAGATCGAAGGAGATCACGACGATCTGCGAGCGCCACGGACGCACGGCGTCGAGCACTTGCGGGATCACCTGGTCGTGGCCGAAATGCGCGAGGCTCGCGCGCTTGATTTCGACGAACAGCGTGACCTCGGGTCGATCCTCGAGCAGTTGTGCGACATCGGCGAGCGTCGGGATGCAGGTGCCGGCAAATTGCCCGCCGAAGCGCATGCGCTCCGCGGCTTCGATGTTGACGATCTCGGCGACCGGCTTGTCGAAGATCTTGCCCGCCGTACCCGTGGTGCGCTCGAGGTCCGCATCGTGGATCACGACCGGCACGCCGTCCGACGACAGGTGGACATCGATCTCGAGGAATCGCGCGCCGAGGTCGAGTGCGGAGCGCAGCGATGGCAACGTATTCTCGGGGAACTCGCGGGCGTTGCCCCGGTGGGCGACGAGGTGGACGATCCGGGCCGGCTTCATGCGACGGCCTTCATGCGGGGGCACGCGCCTCCGGGCGCGCAGCGGACCCTGCAACTGTCGGCAATCTCCTACAGTCGCCCCCCTCCCGTGCGCCACTCCGCTGTGCAAACATGCGTCGCTACGGCTCTTACAACCGGATCGGCTCCGGGAAGTATATCCGGGGGTGCAAGATGGTTCGCACGAAGCTGCAGGGATTGCTGTCCGTCGCGTTGGCCGCGGCCTTCGCCGTCATCGCCGCCTGTGGGACCGGTAATTCGTACCAGGAAAACCCGCCGCCCGCAGACACGACGCCACCCACTGTGCCGACCGGCCTCGCAGCGACAGCGTCTTCGCCCACCGAAGTGCGGCTCACCTGGACGGCCTCGACCGACACGGGCGGCAGCGGTGTCGCCGGTTACCGCGTCTACCGCAACGGCAGTGCCACCCCGCTCGCCTCGCCGACCACGAACAGCTACACCGACAGCACGGT
>JABAQU010000019.1:13910-216429 GCA_019187185.1 Steroidobacteraceae bacterium
TGCGGCTCACCTGGACGGCCTCGACCGACACGGGCGGCAGCGGTGTCGCCGGTTACCGCGTCTACCGCAACGGCAGTGCCACCCCGCTCGCCTCGCCGACCACGAACAGCTACACCGACAGCACGGTCATGGCGAGCACGGCGTACAGCTATACCGTGCGCGCATTCGATGCCGCCACTCCGCCGAACGAATCGGCGCTGTCCGCCGCAGCGAACGTGACCACGCCGGCGGTCGCCGATACGACGCCGCCCACGGTGCCGACCAATCTCGCGGCGAGCGCGACGTCGCCCACGCAAGTGCGGCTCACCTGGACGGCCTCGACCGACACGGGCGGCAGCGGTGTCGCCGGTTACCGCGTCTACCGCAACGGCAGTGCCACCCCGCTCGCCTCGCCGACCACGAACAGCTACACCGACAGCACGGTGGCGGCGGGCACGGCCTACACATACACGGTCAGCGCCTTCGATGGCGCCACGCCCCCGAACGAATCGGCCCAAACGCCGGCCGTCAACATCACGACCCCCACCGCGCCCGTGTACGGCCTCGATACGCGGCCGGGCAACACGACCTGTCTCGCCGGCGACGAGCCGACGACCACGCTCGCGATTGCGCGCGTGTTTCCGAACCTGACTTTCAGCACGCCCGTTGCAATGTTGCAGGCGCCCGGCAACGCCGCGCGCTGGTATGTCGTGCAGCAGGGCGGGCGCGTGATGATGTTCGACAACGTGTCGAGCCCGGCCGCGCCCACCGCCTTCGTCGATATCACCGCACGGGTGAATTCCGGCGGTGAACGCGGCCTGCTCGGCATGGCCTTCCACCCGAATTTCCCGACCGACCCGCGCGTGTTCCTGTCGTACACGACGACTGACCCGGGATCGCTCACGTCGCGCATTTCGTCGTTCCGGCTCGCGAGCGGCGGCGGTGCACTCGATCCTGGCAGCGAGCAGGTGCTGCTCACGGTTGCCCAGCCGGAATCGAACCACAACGGCGGCAACATCGCCTTCGGGCCGGACGGCTACCTCTACATCGGCTTCGGCGACGGCGGTGGTGGCAACGACCAGCACGGCACGAACGGTAACGGCCAGAACCTGCAGACCGTGCTCGGCAAGATGCTGCGCATCGATGTCGGCGGCCCCTCGGCGACCAATTACACGATTCCGGCGACCAATCCGTACGCGTCGACCGGCGGGCTGTGCACGTCGGGCACGACGACTTCGGCGCAGTGTCGCGAGATCTATGCATATGGCTTTCGCAATCCGTGGCGATGGAGCTTCGATCGAGGCGGCAATCGGGCCTTGTGGATCGGCGATGTCGGCCAGGCCGCATGGGAGGAAGTCGATCGCCTCACTGCTGCGGGCGGCAACTACGGCTGGCGCTGCCGCGAAGGTGCGCATGCGACGTCTGGGGTATCGGGATGTGGCAGCTCGGGGCCGTTCATCGACCCGGTCGCCGAATACGATCACAACCAGGGATTTTCGATTACCGGTGGCTACGTGTATCGCGGTACCGCGATCCCGTCGCTCGCCGGCCGGTACGTCTTCGGCGACTACGGCAGCGGGCGCGTCTGGAACATTCCGTCGTCGTCGCAGCCGACCGTCACCGTGACGGCTTCACAGGGCCTCGCGACGGGGCTCGGCATCTCCTCGTTCGGCGAGGCCGTGGACGGTGAAATCTACGTCGTCGACATCAATAACGGCGGGCTCTACCAGCTCGTGCAGGGCGCAGGCAGCGGTGGCAGCGTCGCAACCCAGCTGTCCGCGAGTGGATGTGGAGCGGCGGGCAACCCTGCGCAGCCCGCGGCGGGCCTCATTCCGTACGCGCCGAACGCCGGCTTCTGGTCGGACGGGGCCGACAAGGCACGCTGGCTCGCGCTGCCGAACGGCCAGAACATCGACACGAGCGCCACCGATGGCGACTGGGATTTTCCGGTCGGCACGGTGCTGCGCAAGGACTTCCGCATCGGCACCCGGCTCGTCGAAACGCGCCTGTTCATGCATCACACGAACGGCAACTGGGCGGGTTACACCTACGAGTGGAACGCCAGTGGGACGGATGCGACGCGCGTCGTCGGCGGCAAGACTGTCACGATCGGCACGCAGGACTGGATCTTCCCGAGCGAAGCGCAATGCCTCGCGTGTCATACGTCGGCAGCCGGGCGGAGCCTCGGGCTCGAAACCGCGCAGTTGAACGGCAATCTGCTGTACCCCTCGACCGGACGCACCGCGAACCAGATCGCGACGCTGAATCACATCAACACGCTGTCGCCACCGATCACGGCTGATCCGTCGACGTTGCCTGCGATGCCGAATCCCTATGATGCCGCGAGCGGCACAGTCACGGAACGTGCGCGGGCGTGGCTGCACACGAACTGCTCGTTCTGTCACCGCCCGGGCGGCCCGCCCTCGAGCAACATGGACCTGCGTTACACGACGGCACTCGCCGCCACCAACACCTGCAATGCGCTGCCGCAGGCGGGCGACCTCGGGCTGCCGAACGCGCGCATCATTGCGCCGGGTGCGCCCGGCAGTTCGGTGCTGCTCGAGCGCATCGACCAGCGGGGCACCTCGGTGATGATGCCGCCGCTCGCGTCTCTTCAGGTCGACGATCAGGGGGTGCAGCTGATCACGGCCTGGATCAACAGCCTGGCGTCGTGCAACTGAGTCAGGCGCTGCGCTTCTCGTCGAACTTGACGACCGGCTGAGTGCCGGTCACGACGATGTCGCCTTCGATCACGGCGCCGTTGGCGATCGCGAGCGTCTTTGCGGCGATGCTGCCGCGGATCACCGCAGTGGCGCCGATCTCGAGCTTTTCCTCGATCGTGACTCGCCCGGTCACTTCGCCGGCGATCACGCCGGCCTTCGCGTGAACGTCGCCCTGCCAGTGCGCACCGATCGACACCGACAACGCACCGCCGATGCGGCCATCGCCGATCAGCGTGCCGGACAGCACGAGCGGGCCGCGGGTTTCGAGGTCGCCCTGCATGCGGCAACCTTCGGCGATGAAGGTCGGTGTCGCGCCGAACTGATCGAGCAGGCGCCGCTTCGGCAGATCTGACATGCGTGGGTCCTCCGCGCGGTAGAATAGCAGGGCCAATTCTTCGAAGGAGCGCAGGCCCATGGGTGCCTCACTGCGAATCGCATTATTCGTGACCTGCATCGCGGTGCTCGGCGCCTGCAGCCGCGAGCGGCAGGACTGGCAGTCGGCGCAGACGGCAGACACGATCGAGGCGTACGGCGCGTTTGTCGCGAAGCACGGCGACAGCGTGCTCGCGACCCAGGCGCGCGAGCGTATCCGCCAGCTCGGCGAGGAGCGCGACTGGCAGAATGCCGCCACGCTCGACACGCTCGATGCGTACCAGCGCTATCTGCTGCAGCACCCCGACAGCAAGTGGTCCGGCGAGGCACGCATCCGCATCGAGAACTTCGCGCTCTCCGGCGCACCGGCATCTCAACCGGGTGCATCCCAGGCGCCTCTCGCGCAGTCGCCTGTCGCGCCGCCTGCAACCGTGGGCCCGGCATCGGCGGCACCCGTGTCACCGCCGCCGGTTGCACCGGCGAAGAGCGCGGCCATTCCCGTTGCGGCGCCGGCCCCGGCTGCGCACGCCGCCACGCAGGAGATGCGCTACGGCGTACAACTTGGCGCCTTCAGCACCGACGCCAAGGCGACGAGCGAATGGCAGAGGATTGCGCGTGCCCATCCGGACACGCTGGCAGGCCTCTCGCCGAGCGTGACCGCGGTGAGAAGCGGCGCAGGGACGCTCCATCGGCTGCGCGCGGCAACCCGCAGCGAGGCGCAGGCGCGCGAGATCTGCACGGCACTGCGCGCCCGGGGGCAGGCCTGTCTCGTCGTCCTGCCGGTCGGAAAGTGACGAGACGCGTCAGTCCACGTCGCCGGTCGGCCGGCGATGAGCTCGTAACTGGCTGATTTGCAAGGCGTGCACTGCTGGCACGCCCCTTGCTCCATTCCGGGTGTCGATGAGCACCCGAACCCTGACACTGTTGATGCCCGCGCTGCGCCCGAGCGACTGTGTGCGCCACTGGCCGGTCGCCCTGATGCTCGCAGCCGGCAGCGGACACCTGATGCAGGGGCGCGTCGATGTGCGGCTCGCGCGGGCGCGATGCGTCGCGAAAGCGTACGCAGCCGCCGGCGCGCAGTCCTACGTCGGCACGCGCGACTGATCGACCCGTTTTCAACCGCGAACAACTTCCCCGGTGTTCGCTGACTTGCGCCGCGGGAGCGAAGGCTCCCGCGGCGTTTCTTTGTCACTGCAACGGCCGGCCACCGAACTTGTACGTGAAGGTCACGTAGTACGTGCGTCCCACCGAATCGAACCACGACACGTCGTAGTACGGGTAGGCCGTGTAGGTCGGATCCTTCGGCGGCATCTCGTCGGTGAGGTTGTCGACCGTGACCAGGACCTGCAGGGACTCGCCGATCGTGTAGCCGGCAGAGGCGTTGTAGCGCCAGGTCGCGTCGATCCACGGGCTGCCGCCGTCTTCCGGGTCGTAGACCTGGTCGTACGAATCGGAGTTCGGCAGCTTGCCGAGGCGCTCGGCGTGCAGGCTCGCGGTCCACGCGCCGTATCGCCAGCCGAGCGTCGCGCTCGACTTCGTGCGGGGAATGTCGAAGCCGCTGTTCACGGCGAACTGGTCCTCGACCGGGTCGCCGCGGAACTGCTGGAACTCGTGCTCGTTCACCCAGGTGTGGTTGGCGTCGATCCGGAAATCGCCGATGCGCGTGGGCCAGCGCAGGCGCGCGCTGACATCGAGACCGCTCGTCGTCTCGCGGGCGACGTTCACGGGATTCACGAAAATGCCGTACAGGTCGCCGTTGATGCGCGTGATGCGGGCGATCGCATCGACACAGGTCGGCGATGCCGGATCAAGGTCGCCGAGGCGGCAGCTCGCCTCGTCGCGCAGGATCGAATCGACGCTCATGTCGAGCACCTGGTCGCGCATGCGGATGTCGAAATAGTCGACCGAGACGTCGAAGTTGCGGGTCGGCGACCACACGAAGCCCGCGGTCCAGGACGTGCTCGTCTCCGGGTCGAGCTTGCGGTTGCCCTCGCGTGTGCGAATGAGGTTCTCCTCGTAGTCGGAGCAGTCGCTCGCGCCGGGGTCGTCGCTGAGACACGCGTAGTAGTCGAGGCCCGATGTCTCGTCGTTGCCGATGCCCGCGAAGACATAGTGCAGGTCCGCCGCGCGAAACCCGGTGCCGTACGAGCCGCGCACCAGCAGCGACTGCACGGGTCGCCATTCGAGTCCCGCGTTGTAGGTGAACTTGCCGACGCCGTTGCCGGCGTAATGGTACTGGTCGTAACGGCCCGCCACGCTCATGTCGACGCTGTCGAGCAACGGCGCACGCAGCTCGCCGGCGATCGCCCAGCGATTGCGGCTGCCGTGGCCGTCCGAGTCCTTCCAGCTGTAGTAGTAGTACTGCGTCGCGAGCGGATCGGGGTTCAGGTCGTATGCCTGGTTGCCGGCTTCGACGACGCCCGCGAAGCCGACCGGGCCGGCGGGCAGGTTGAACAGGGTCGCGTTGCCGAGCGTCAGCGAGAGCGTGTCGGTGCGCGACTCCGGGTGGTAGGTCGTCTTCGTGCCGATCGAGTCGTACTCGGCACGGGTGAGCGGCGTGTAGAGCCGCGCCGGATCGGCGTCGAAGATCGGGAAGCCATCGTCATCCTCGCCGAGCTGCGGGCCGAGGAACAGATTGTTGGCCGCTGCAGCGACGATCTGCGGCCAGCTGATCGTCGACTGGTACTGCGAATGGCTCAGCGTCAACTCGTAGGTCCACGCTTCAGTGACGTTGCCGGCAAAGCCGGTCGCGAGGCTGAACGTCGTCTGGTTGTTGCGGATCATGCCGCGGCCGAACCCGCCCATCTCCTCCGGCGAGAATTGCCGCTGCCAGTACTCGACGTCGTCGGTCGCCTGGTTGTAGAAATAGCCCTCCTCGTTGCCGTCGGGCGCCATGTAGCTCCACTGCGTCACGTCCTTGTAGAGCGCGAGCTTGTGATAGCCCGCCTGCAGGTCGGCGAACCAGCGATGCCCGTTGTCGAACTGGTAGTTGAGCGAGCCGTAGGCGTTCACGCCCTTGCGCTCGCTGATGATCGTGCCGTAGCCGATCGAGGCATTGCTGCCGCAGTAAAAGCCGTCGTCGCCGTCGATGCCCCAGCCCGGGCGGACCGCGTAGAACGTGCTCGAACGATTGAGCGAGGAGAGCGCGCTGCAGGTGGCCGCACCGGGATCGAGGTATTCGTCGTACCAGTTCGTGCGCAGGAACACGCGCCGCGCGATCCGCGAGCGCGCCGTCGGCGCATCGAGCGTCGAATCCTGGATGCTGCGGTCGAAGGCCCAGAGCGGCCGCTGGTCGATCAGTTCGGCGCCGAAGACCGCGGTGAACGCGCCGCGCTCGAGGCCGGAGGCGAGGTCGAGATGGTAGGACTCGTTGCCGCCCCGCGTCGCATCGCCGTAGCGGAAATTGATCGAGGTGCCGTCCGGCTTCTGCTTCAGGATGAAGTTCACGACGCCCGCGATGGCGTCGGAGCCGTAGACCGCGGATGCGCTGCCGGTCAGCACTTCGACGCGCTCGACCATGCCGAGCGGGATGTTCGACACGTCGGTGAAGTTGCTGCGCCCCTTGAACGGCATCGGGAAGTCGGCGATGCGGCGGCCGTTGACGAGCACGAGCGTATGGTTCGGCCCGAGGCCGCGCAGGTCCACCTGCTGTGCGCCGGGCGAGAAATCGGCGCCATTGCCGGATTGCTGGCTCTGCGTTTCGCCACCGTTCTGCGTGATCGAGCGCAGCAGTTCCGGCACGGCGGTGAAGCCTCCGGCCTGGATGTCGTCTGCGGTGATCACGGTGATCGGCGAGGGACCCTCGACGGCGGTGCGGGCGATGCGCGAGCCCGTGACCTGGACGACTTCGAGTTCGGCCGGTAGCGCCTCGTCCTGAGGCGCCGGGCCGCCCGCCTGGGCCGCGGTCTCGTCGGCGGGTGCCGGCGCGGGCGCACGGCGCGGCGCATCGTTGCGCACGATCACGATGGCCCCCGACGCTTCGCGACGCGGCCCGAAGCCGCTGCCGAGGAGCAGGTGATCGAGCGCGGCGTCCGCCGAAGGCGCTCCCTGCACGCCCGCTGTCCGCACACCTTTCAACTGGTCGGCGCGGTACACGAACTGGACGCCGGTCTTGCGGGCAAGGACGTCGAGCGCAGCGACCAGTTCGCCGGAGGGTACGTCGATGGGCACGGAGGCGGCCTGCGCGCCTGCGCCACACATTGCGAGATACGCGACAGCCGGCAGCCACCGGCGGAACTTGATCGACATTGACACTTTCTCCCCTGATCGGGCGCCGTGCAGCGCCTCTCCCCGATACGACGAATGAGTCCGGCGAATCCCCCGCTCAGCGACTGTGGAGCACGATGCTGTCCGCTCGCCGCTCCACGCGTATGCCGAAGCCGTCTTCGAGCAACCGCACGAACGCTTCCGAATTCGACCAGCGGAAGTTGCCGCCGATCGGGATCTGCCCCACGGCCGCATCGCCCATCACGAGCGGCCGCGCGCCGTAGAGATTGAATTCGGCGGCGGCGGCAGCGAGCGGAGTGTCGTGAAACGACAGGTAGCCGCTGCGCCACGACAGCAGGCGCTCGGCATCGGCGACGGTGCCCGGCCGGACGAGCACGCTGTTGCCCCGCGCCGTGGCGACGGCCCCCGCGGTGAGCAGCGTGCTCGGCGCAGGCATGCCGGGATTCGCCGATTGCAGTTCGAGGCGCACCGTCCCCTCGGTGACGACGATGCGCATCTCATCGGGCAGCGCCCGGATCGCGAACTGCGTACCGACCGCCACCGCTCGCCGCGCGCCGACCGCTGCCGTGAACGGGCGCCGCCGGTCGTGTGCCACCGAGAAATAGGCCTCACCGCGCCGCACGTCGACGCGGCGTTCGCGGTGCGTGAGGCGCACGTCGATGACGCTGCCGCTGCTCAGCGTGACGGCCGTGCCATCGGCGAGCGTGAACGTTCGCATCTCGCCGGCCGCGGTGGCAAAGGTCGAATGCTCGCCGGCGAAGTACGTGCGCCATCCCCAGCCGAGGGTCAGGCCGAGCGTGAGCACGGCGAGCGCCGCGACCGTCCAGCCCGCACGGAAGCGTCGCGGGGCCGCATACCGCGGCGCCTGCTCCACAACCGGCTCGTTCGTGCGCGGCACGCGGGGCGGGACCCTGCCGGGCCGAGCGCCCGCGCCGAGCGCCTTCAGCCGCCCGCACTCCGTCCAGGCGGCCTCGAGCCGCACGTAGGCGACGCGATGCGCGGTCGATGCCGAGATCCACGCATCGAACGCGGCCTCGTCGCGATCTGTCCAGGCGTCGCCTGCGCGCCGGGCGAGCCACGCCGCCGCGTCGCGTTCAATCTGCCTGCTGCCTTGCGCGTTCATCTTCGTCGTCATCCGCCGCGTGCGCGGGCGACGCAGGCTCCGCCACTTCGCCGCCGTAGTACCACGCCGCCATCAGCCGCATGCCCTTCGCGAGGTGCTTCTCCACGGTTTTCTCGCTGACGCCCATCTGCTCCGCGACCGCCTTCTGTGCAAGACCCTCGACCCGTCGCAGCCACACGGCTTCGCGGCAGCGATCGGGCAGCCGATCGAACGACTCGGCAAGACGCGCAAGGGCTTGCCGGCCGCTGAACTCGCGTTCGGGCGACACGTCTTCCACCAAGACGTTCAAGTCGTCGATTTCACCCACCGTGAAGATCGGCACGACCTTCGCCCGCCGCAATCGGTCGGTCATCAGGTTGCGGGCCGTCGCGAACAGGAACGACTTCGGGGCGCTCGGCAATGCCTTGCCGGCGGCTTCGTAGACACGGACATAGGTGTCCTGCCGCAGGTCGTGCACCTCCTCGGGATGCGGCCAGCGACGACGCAGGTAGCGTTCGAGCGCCTGCTCGTGCACGAGGATTTCGCGGGCGAACCAGCCGTCGAGCGTGGTGGACATCGCTACCCCTGACCCGTTCGGCACACCTTAGCGAATCCGGCACCTCGGCGGCTACAATGACCGGATGCACCCGAAAATCCCCGGCGGCATCCTCGCCGTGCTGAGCTTCTGTTCGCTGCCTGCCGCCCACGCCTCGGCGCCCGATGAAATCAGGGCCATGACGCTCGACAACGGCCTGCGCATCATCGTCTGGCCGGACCACGACATCCCGAATGTCGCGCTGTACAACTTCGTGCGCGTCGGCAGCCGCAACGAGGCCCCGGGAATCACCGGGCTCGCGCACTTCTTCGAGCACATGATGTTCAACGGCACGACCCGGCGGCCGCCCGGCGAATTCGATCGCGAGATGGAGGCCCGCGGCGGATCGAACAACGCATCGACCTCGGACGATCTCACGACCTACATGGACTGGTTCCCGTCGAGCGCGCTCGATCTCGTGTTCGACCTCGAGGGCGATCGCCTCGGCCATCTTGCCTTCGACCCGAAGGTGGTCGAGAGCGAGCGCGGCGTCGTGTATTCGGAACGGCGGCTGCGCGTGGAGGACGACAACGCCGGCTTTCTCGCCGAGCAGGTGCAGAGCACGGCGTTCGCGGCGCATCCCTACCACATCCCGACGATCGGCTGGCCGTCGGACATCGAGGGCTGGACGCTCGCCGACCTGCAGCGGTTCTTCAAGGCCTACTATGCGCCGAACAACTGCACGTTCGTGGTGGCCGGAGATGTCGAGCCGGAGCAGGTGTTCGCGCTCGCCCGCAAGTACCTCGCGCCGCTGCCCCGGCAGGCGGCGCCGCCGCCCGTGCGCACCGTCGAGCCGGTGCAGCCGGGCGAGAAGCGCGTGACGGTCGAGCGGCGCGCACAGACACCGCTGCTGCAGCTCGCCTACAAGGCGCCGCGTGCCGACGATTCGCGCAATGTCACGCTCAACCTTCTTGCGACGATCCTCGCGCAGGGCGATGCGTCGCGCCTGCACCGGCTCCTCGTCGAGGAACGCAGGATCGCGGTCAACGTCGATGTCTACCTGCAGGAGGGCTTTGACCCAGGCCTCTTCTGGCTCTTCGTGACGCTGCCGCAGGGCGGGGACCCGGACGCCGTGCTCGCGACGATCGACCGCGCGCTCGCGAGCATTGCGACGGAGGGTGTCACGGAGGCCGAGCTCGCGCGCGCGCGCAACCTCACGAGCGCGGCGTACTTCGGGCAGCTCGGCACGATCAACGGCAAGGCGCGCCTCGCGGGCGAGTTCGAGGTGATGCACGGCGATTTCCGCAAGCTCTTCGACCTGCCGGACGCGATCGCGCGCGTGACGCGCGACGACATCCGCGCGGCTGCGAAGGACCTGTTCGATGCGCGCCACCGCACAGTCGGCATACTCGCGCCGCCCACCACGGCCGCGGCCGGCGGGGAGGGCTGAGCGATGGGCCGCCGAACAGTCTTCGCACCCGCCGCGGTGCTGGCGCTGCTGCTCGCCGCGCCGTTCGCCGGCGCCGTCGGCGTCACGGTGCCGCCGTACACGCGCACCGTGCTGCCGAACGGCACCGTGCTCGTCGTGATGCCACGCAGGGAAGTTCCGCTGATCGCCTTCACCGCGCTGGTGCGCGGCGGTGCAGTCGCCGATCCGGCAGGGAAGGCGGGCGCAGCCGCCCTCACGGCGGGACTGCTCGAGAAAGGCGCCGGGTCCCGCAGCGCGTTCGAGTTCGCGGACACGGTGGAAGGCGCAGGCGGCAGCTTCAGCGCGGCGGCCGGCACCGAGGCGATCTCCGTGTCGGGCCAGTTCCTCGCGAAGGACCAGGCGCTGATGGTCGAGTTGCTCGCCGATGCGCTGCTGCGGCCGCGCTTCGAGGCCGCGGAGTTCGAGGGCCTGCGTGCGCGGCATATCGAGGAACTGAAGGCCGCCAAGGATTCCGACCCTTCCGCACTGATCCGGCTCTATGGCCGGCAGTTCCTCTTCGGCAACCATCCCTACGGGAGCCCGGCAGGGGGCAGTGAGCGCTCGCTCGCCGCGGTCACGCGCGATGACGTCCTCGCCTACTACCGCGCAAACTTCGGCGGCGACCGGCTCACCCTCATCTTCGCGGGCGATGTCGATGTGCAGGCGCTTGCGGGCGCGGTCCAGCGCGCGTTCTCGAACTGGCAACCGGCGGGTGCCGCGATTCCAGTGCTCGCGCCGCCACCGGCAGCGACGGGACGGCGCGTGCTGCTCGTCGATCAGCCGGGCGCGGCACAGTCGTATTTCTGGATCGGCAATCGCGGAGTGGCGCGCAAGTACGCGGATCGCGCGGCGCTCGATGTCGTCAACACGCTGTACGGCGGGCGCTACACCTCCATCCTCAACACGGAGCTGCGCATCAAGTCGGGCCTGTCGTACGGAGCGAGCTCCGGCTTCACGCGCGGCACCGTGCCGGGCGAGTTCGCGATCCGTTCATTCACGAAGACCGACACGACCGGCAAGGCGATCGATCTCGCGCTCGCGACGTTGCAACAGCTGCACGGGAGCGGCGTCGGCGCCGACGCGCTCGCATCGGCGCGCGCCTACGTGCTCGGGCAGTTCCCGTTGCAGCTCGAGACGGCGGGCAACTGGGCCGCGGCGCTCGCCGAGCTCGAGCTGTACGGACTCGACCGCGCGTACATCGATGGTTACGGCGCAGCGGTCGCAGCTGTGACACCGGCGACGGCTGCGCGCGTGATCGCCACGGCCTTCCCGCGCGCCGACGATCTCGTGATCGTCGTGATCGGGGACGCCGTGAAGATCCGCGACGCCGTCGCGAAGTACGGCCCCGTGACTGAGACGACGCTGGCGGCGCCGGACTTCAAAGCACCGGGAGCCCCGTAGTCGCGCACCCCCACGACGCACCTCGTCACGGCTCGAGGCACGCCTCGGCGATCGCGGCAATGTGCCGGTGGTCGGTGCCACAGCATCCGCCGATCACCTTGAGCTGCGGCAGCCGGTCGCGCAGCCGCCGATAGTGGCGGGCGAGCGCGGTCGCATCGCCGCGATCGAGTTCCGTGGCGGCATTGAGTTCCGCATGGCTCTTGCAGGACGCGTTGGCGCGAATGCCGCCGATGCGGGCCGTCCAGTCCGTACCGGCGTCGAGCGTCGCCTCGAAGTGTGTCGGGTGCGCACAATTGATCATGTAGTAGCCGGGTGCGTCGGACGTCGCAAGGTCGACCGCCTCTATGGCCGCCGCCAGCGTCTCGCCACTCGGCAGCCTGCCGTCGGTCTCGACCGTGAACGAGATGATCGACTCCTTGCCGGCGGTCCTCGCCGCACGTGCGATGCCGATCGCTTCCGCGGAGTTCGTCATCGTGATCGCCGTGATCACGTCTGCGCCCGATGCGGCCATGACGCGGATCTGCTCGGCGTGGTAGGCCTCGGCTGCCTCCGGTCGCATCAGGTCGGTCGCAACATAGCCGTCGCCGCGCGGCCCGACGCAACCCGAGATGAGCATCGGGGTGCTGGCCGTGCCCTGCCTGTCGCGTAGCTCGCCCATCAGTTCGATGGCCGCGCGATTGGCCGCTGCCAGCGCGGGCTTCGAGTAGCCGAGCGCATCGCCCCAGTCGGCACTCGATCGCCAGGTCGGGCTTTCGAGTATGAATCCGACGCCGAGCCGCCGCGCAATGGCGATATGGCGTTCGTAATAGCGTTCGAGCGCGGCGCGGCCCTCCGGCGTGCCGAGCAGGTGAAACGCCGCAAAGTGGGGCAGCTCCTGCGCGTCGTCGAAGATCAGCGACGTCTCGATCCCCCCGTCGGTGAGCGCGAAGGGGCGTGTCCTGGCAAGGAATTCTTCGAGCATTTGACTCTCCCGGTGCATGAAGGTGTATGTGGTGGTCGCGGCCATTCAGGCGAGCTTCCGGCCGATCAGCAGCGACCCGATGCGGCTCGACGCACCATCGAAGAAGCCGGCCTCGTCCGGGGCGCGTGCGGGATTGCGGTAGGTCCCGAGCAGCATGTCGAACCACGGCACGTCGCCGTAGTTGTGGCGATGGATGCCGCGCTGATGGTGAACGGCGTGGCTTTCCGGTCGCTGCACGAGCAGCCCGAGCCAGCGCGGCGTGCGGATGTTCGTGTGCTGGAAAAGACCGCAGAACATCGCCATCAACGAGATCGTGGTCGCGGCCTCGAGCCCGACGCCGAAGATACCGACGAGCGCCAGTGAACCGACGAGCGAGAAGCCGGCGACGTCCAGCGGGTGGAACCAGACGGCCCCCCACACATCGAGCCGTTCGGCGCTGTGATGGGCCTGGTGTACGTGCCGCCAGATCGGTTCCACGCCGTGCATCGTGCGATGCCACGTATAGACGCCTGCCTCGTAGACGAGGAAGCCGCCGGCGACCTGCGCCCACAACGGCAGGCGGGACGCGTCGAACAGGGCATGCCGTGCGATCAGCGTGTCCCAGAGCAACGGGCCGCCGAAGGCCACCGCGAAGTAGCACGCCATGGCGGCGAGGCATTTCAGTTTCCAGTACGCAATTCGGGGCGGGTGCTGGCGGGGCGCCAGTGCCTCGAGGATTGCGAAGACCGCGAACATGGCCGCGAAGCCGGCGAACAGGATCATCATGTAGAACTCCTCGGGTCAGCAGAACCGTGTCGGGAATGCGGGCGCATTCTTGCGGCGCCGGATTGGCGGCGACATGGACGCGGGCTGACCATTCGCCGATGATTTCCCGATGAGGCAGGCCCATTCCCCGTCGATCGATTTGGCCAGGGAGCCGGATTTCGAACTGGGCGGTCTGCAGGTGCGGCCATCGGCCCGGGAAGTCACGCGCGGCCATGAGGTCCACACGCTCGAGCCGCGCGTGATGCAGGTACTGGTCGCGCTTGCGCGCAGGCGTGGCGCGACCGTGAGTCGCGACTCGCTGATCGCCGGCTGCTGGGGCGGGGCGATCGTCGGCGAGGATGCGATCCAGCGCTGCATCGGCCGGTTGCGGCGGCTCGCCGGTGCCGTGGGCGGCTTCGAGATTGAGACGCTGAGCCGGATCGGCTATCGACTGCACGACCTCTCGCCGCGGCCGAGCCGGACGCTGGCGGTCCTGCCGTTCGACAACCTGTCCGGCGACCCGGCCATGACCTACGTGGCCGACGGTGTCGCGGACGAGATCCTGCAGGCTATCGCGCGCCGCTCGTCGATCACGACGATCGGACGTACCTCGAGCTTCCAGTTCCGGGGTGCCGACAAGAACGTCGCCCGCATCGGCGATGTGCTCGGTGCGACGCACGTGCTCGATGGGTCGGTACGCCGCGCCGGCGCCCGCGTACGGATCGCCGCGCACCTGATGAGCCTCGCGGATCAGCAGATGGTGTGGTCGGACCGCTTCGACGGAGACGCCGACGATCTGTTCGTGCTGCAGGACTCTGTCGCCGCCGCGGCCGTGGCGGCACTCGACGGGGCCATGAACCCTGCCGGGGTGTGCGCACGGCGCCCGGCCGAGGTGCACGACCTTGTGCTCCAGCTGCACGACTGGACGGGGCCGCCCGCCGTCGATGCATTGCCCGCGCGCCTTGCGAAGCTTGAACGCCTCGAAGCGCTCGCCGCTGACGACGCCGGCGTGTGGGGCGTGATCGCCGCAGCCCGCGCGTCACTCTGCTGGGTGGCCTCGGCGGCCGAACGCCCCCGCCTCCGGGACAGAGCGCGAAGCGCTGCGGAGCGCGCCCTCGCGATCGACGCGAGAACCGGCGAGGCACACAAGGCGCTCTATCTGCTCGAGCCGGCGATCGGGAGATTCCACGAGATCGAGCAGCGGCTGCTTGCGGCGCGCGCGGCGGCGCCGGACGATGGCGAGATCCACTGGTCGCTCTATGCGCACTACCTGTCGGTCGGCCGGCTGCGAGAATCTTTCGTCGCCGCGGAGCGCGCCTATCGCGTCGACCCACTGCGCCCGGCCAACGCGATGGCGTATGCCAATGCGCTGTTCACGACCGGCGAGGAGCGCCAGGCGCTCGGCCTGATGCACCATGCGCTCGATCGCTGGCCGCGGGATCCGGTCGTGTTCGCGATCGCGCTCTGGACCGCCGCGTCGGCGGGCCAATTCTCCTTTGTCGATGACGTGATGGCGAAGGCTCCCGTCGACCGCTTTCCAGAGGACGCGCAGCGGCTCATCGAGCCTGCGATTCTCGCGATCGGTGCCCTTCGTGCGCGCTCCGCGGATGCCCTCGAGGGCGCGATGGGCCGGCTGCGTGCGGAGGTCGGCGCCGCGCCGCTGCGGTTCAGCCTGATTGGCTTGTGCGCCGCGCTCGGTGCCGATCTCGTGGAGCTGTTCGATCTCGTCGAGCGGGTGGATTTCGAGCCGCTGCGGCGTGCGGACGTGACCCTGCCGGCAGTCGACGGGCTTGCCCACCTCTTCCTGCGGGTCAACGCTCGGCTTCGCGAGAGCCCGCGCTTCGTGGAGCTGTGCCGCACACTTGGCCTCGTGGACTACTGGATCGCAGCCGGCGCGTGGCCGGACTGCGTGGCCGAGACCGCACCGCACTACGACTTCGTGGCGCGGGCGCGCGCGAGTCGCTAATCATCGGGCAACGGCACGAATTCGTCGTCGCCCGGCACGGGCGCGAAGCGCCCCTCTGCCCAGTCGCGCTTCGCCTGTTCGATCCGCTCGCGGCTCGAGGCGACGAAGTTCCACCAGATGTGGCGCGGCGTCGGGAACGGTTCGCCGCCGAGGAACATCACGCGGGCGTTGTGCCGCGCGTGCAGCCGCACGGTGTCGCCGCGCGTGAGCACCGCGAGGCGCGCCTCGCCGAGGACCTCGCCGTCGACGTCGATTTCGCCGTCGGCGACGTACACGGCCCGCTCGGTGTGGTCGGCCGGCAGCTCGAGCGCGGCATTCGCCGGCATCTGCGCGAGGACGTAGAGCGTCGGCCAGAGGACCTCGACCGGTGAACGGCGGCCGAAAGCCTCGCCCGCGATGACCCGCAGCTCGCAGTCGTCGACCGTCAGATGCGGCAGCGTGGCGGCGGCATGATGCGCGAACGCCGGCGCGACCTCTTCGTGCCCGTCCGGCAGCGCAACCCACGACTGGATGCCGTGAATCTGCGAACCCTGTGCGCGCATCGCGGGCGGGGTGCGCTCCGAGTGCGCGATGCCGCGGCCGGCGGTCATCCAGTTCACGTCGCCGGGATGGATTTCCTGCACGGAACCGAGGCTGTCGCGATGAAGGAAGGCGCCGCCGAACAAATAAGTCACCGTCGCGAGCGCAATGTGCGGATGGGGTCGCACGTCGATGCCGTGCCCGGCCGCGAGCGAGGTCGGGCCGAGGTGGTCGAAGAAAATGAACGGGCCGACCATGCGGCGACCCGGCGCCGGCAACACACGCCGGACCGTGAAGCCGCCGAGGTCCCGCTGGCGTGCGTCGATGATCTGATCAATGGCCATGGCGAGCTCCTCTCGACGCCTGTCCGGGGACCATGGATGATGGCGCAAATTCGACGGGGGGCGTAATCGTGCCTATCCACCGCATCGCCGGCTTGTTGCTCGTGTCCGCCCTCGTGTCTTCGCTGGCACGCGCGGCCGATCCGCCATTGCCGGTCGTGCTCGAGGGATGGCGCGGCTGGGTGATGGCAGGCGAGGAGTATCGGCAATGCCCATGGCTCGCGGCGCCAGGTTCATCGGCCGTCGATCAGCGTGCCTACCACTGCGCGTGGCCGGGGCGGCTCGCGCTTGCCGTCACCGCGCGCGGCGGTGAGTTTCACCAGGGCTGGCAGGTCGAGGCGGACAGCTGGGTCGCACTGCCCGGCAATGCGGAGCAATGGCCGCTCGACGTGACGATCGACGGCCGCGCTGGCGCGATCGTCGCGCGTGACGGCGTACCGTACGCCCGCCTCGCCGCGGGCGAACATCGGATCGCCGGTCGATTCGAATGGGCGACCCGGCCCGAGTCGCTCGCGGTGCCACCCGACACCGGGCTCATCGAGGTCACGGTCGACGGCGCGCGCATCGAGGCGCCCACGCGCACCGGTGGCACGCTGTTCCTCGGCGCGCGCAAGGGCGACACGGAGGCCGCGAGTTTCGATGTCGAGGTGCATCGCCTGCTGCGGGATGGCATCCCGATGGAGCTCGTCACGCGCCTCACACTGCGTGCCACCGGCGGCAGCCGGGAAGAGTTGCTCGGCCCCGTGCTGCCGGCGGACTTTGCGCCGGTCGCGCTCGTCTCGCCGCTGCCGGCGCGTGTGGAGCCCGATGGTCGACTGCGCGTGCAGTTGCGGGCCGGCGAATTCACGATCGATCTCACCGCGCGTGCCACCGGAGATCCCGCGAAGCTGTCGCGTCCGGCGGCGGCCGCGCCCTGGCCCGACGAGGAAATCTGGAGCTGGTCGGGCAACGACCGGTTGCGCGTCGCGGCGCTCGAAGGCGGCGAGAGTATCGATCCGGCGCAGGCGAACGTGCCGGGTGAATGGCGCGCGTGGCCGGCCATGCGCGTGCTCGAGCGTACGACGCTCTCGGTCGTCGAGCGCAGTCGCGGCATGGCCGCGGCAGCCGAAAACCACCTGTCGTTGCAGCGTTCGTTGTGGCTCGACTTCGATCACGCCGGGTTCACGGCGGTCGATCGCGTGAGCGGGGAGATGCGCACGGGCTGGCGGCTCGACATGGCGTCCCCATGGACGCTCGGCAGCGCACAGCGCGACGGCGAGGCGCTCCTCGTCACGCGGGGCGAGCGTGACGGGCTCACCGGCGTCGAGCTGCGCATGCCGCAACTGTCGCTGCAGGCCGTGGCGAGGAGCGCGGGCGCGCGCGGCGCCCTGCCGGCGACCGGCTGGTCGACACGTTTCGAGAGTGTGACGGGCACGCTCAATCTGCCGCCGGGCCATCGGCTCGTGGCGGCGCTCGGCGTCGATGCGGCGCCCGGCGCGTGGTTCGAGCGCTGGGGCCTGTGGAATCTCTTCGGCGTCGTGATCGTCGCGGTCTTCGCCGGCTGGATCGCGGGCCCGATCGGCGGTGCGCTCGCTTTCGTCGCGCTGGTGCTGACATATCAGGATTCGCCGCAGGTGATCTGGCTGTGGGCGAACCTGCTCGCGGCGCTCGCGCTCGCGCGTGCGGCGCCCGAGGGACGGCTGCGCACGTTTGCCGTGCGCTACCGCACCGTCAGCTTCGTGGTGCTCGCGCTCGCGCTCGTGCCGTTTGCGTGGCAGCAGATGCGCTACGCGCTCCATCCGCAGCTCGACAGTTCGCCGTGGGCCTATCCGCTGACGACGATGGTGCTGCCCGAGTCGGCGCCCGCCGCGGTCCCGGCTACGGCGCCGCCGATGCCGGCCGAGAAGGCGGCCCGGGAGTCGGACGCGGCGATGGCGCCCGTAGCCGCGGGGTCGGTGCTCGCGAAAGCCGTTGTTTCGGCGACACAGCGTCTCGAGCGCTACGCGCCCGGCACGATCGTGCAGGCCGGCCCCGGCATTCCGTCGTGGCATTACCAAGCCTATGCGTACTCGTGGTCGGGCCCCGTCGAACCGTCGCAGACAGCGCGCTTCGTGGTCGCGGGGCCGGTGGCGATGGCGGTCTGGCGCGTCGCCGGCGTGCTGTTGCTCGCTGCACTCTTCGCGTGGCTGCTCGCCGGCACCGCGCCGCGCTTGCAGCAGTACCTGCCATCGGGATTGCGCGCATCGCTCGCGCGGGGCATCGCGCCGTGGGTAGCCCTCATGGTTGCGCTGCTGCTCGCCAGCGGCTCGCCGCGCGCAATGGCGCAGCTCCCGGACGCGAGCCTGCTCGGCGAGCTGAAGGCGCGGCTCACGAAGCCGCCGGCCTGCATGCCGACCTGCGCGGAAATGCTCGCGGCGCGCGTGACGGCAGACGCATCGCGTCTCACGCTTGAGCTCGATGCGAGTGCGCTCGCGCGCCTCGCGCTGCCGGTGCCCACCGCGCCGGGCGCGTGGCTGATCGACAGCGTGACGGTCGATGGTGTAGCGAGCCCGACCCTGCGCCGCAGCGGCGAGGAGGCGCTGTGGGTGCCGCTGTCGCCCGGTGCGCACTCGATCGCGATCTCGGGGCGCATCGCGCGAACCGATGCGCTGCAACTCGTCTTCCCGTGGCCGCCGAAGCGCGTGGCGGTGAATGCGCCCGGCTGGGACGTTGCGGGGGTCGTGGACGGGCGCCTGCCGGGGGGCTCGCTCGAACTCTCGCGGCGCAGCGACCTGCGTGCGATCGAGGGCGCTTCCGCCACGTTCGACAAAGGGGCGCCGGAGTTTCCGCCATTCGTGCGCGTCGTGCGCCATTTCGTCATCGGGACAGAAAACAGCGTCGAGACGCGCGTCGAGCGGATTTCGCCCGAGCGTGCCGCGTTCTCGTTGCCGGTTCCGTTGATCGAGGGTGAATCGGTGCTGGCGCAGGACACCGAAGTGCGTGATGGGCGCGCCGCACTCGCTGTGTTTGCGGCGGGCGCGGCGAGTGTGTCCTGGAATGCTTCGCTGCCGCGAACGGAAGCGCTGACGCTGACGGCCGCACCGGCCGACGCGCGCTACGTCGAGGTGTGGGAGTTCAGCGTGGGCCCGCAGTGGCACGCCGCATTCGAGGGTTTCGCGGCAACGCTGCCTGAAGTGCTGCAGGGCGACTGGGTGTTCGAATTTCACCCGCGTGCCGGGGAGCGGCTGACGGTACGCTTCACGCGGCCGGCGGCGGCACCGGGCGAGGCGATGGCCGTCGATGCCGTCGAGCGTGTGCTGGCGATCGGCAAGCGTGCGACGGACAGCGCGCTCACCGTGCGTTATCGCGCGACGCAGGGCGCTCGCCATGTCGTGAAGCTGCCGGCGGACCTGCGGGTCCTGTCGGTGAGTGTCGACGGCGGGCCGCTCGCGCTGCGCCCGGAGAAGGGCGAGCTGTCGATTCCAATCCTGCCCGGAGAGCACACGCTGCAGGTGAACGGCACGCAGGCGCGCGGCATCGCCTGGGTCGCCCGGCCCGATGCGCTCGATCTCGGGGTGACCGCGAGCAATGTCACGACGACATTGCAGCTGCCGGCCGATCGCTGGGCGCTGTTCGCGGCCGGCAATGGGGTGGGGCCCGCGATCCTCTACTGGAGCGAGCTGGTTGCATTCCTGCTGACCGCGTGGCTCGTCGGCCGCAGCGGCCGCTCGCCGCTTGCGACGCACGAGTGGGTGCTGCTCGGTCTCGGCCTCTCGACCCTGTCGTGGGGCGTGCTCGCGCTCGTCGCGCTGTGGCTCTTCGCGATGCAGTGGCGCGCGGGCTGGGCCGGGGAGGGACCGCAGTGGCGATTCAATCTCGTGCAGGTCGTGCTTGCAGTGCTCACGTTCTTTGCGGTGACGTCGCTGCTGTTTTCCGGCATCCGCGACGGGCTCCTCTCGACGCCCGACATGGGCGTGGCCGGCCCGGGTTCGTACGGCGGCAAGTTCACGTGGTTCGTCGACCGGACGAGCGGCGCGTTGCCCGAACCGAGCGTCGTGAGTCTGCCGCTGTGGGTGTTCAAGGCGCTCGTCTTCGCGTGGGCCGTGTGGGCCGCCTTCGCGGTGCTGCGCTGGCTGCGCACCGCCTGGTACGCGTGGCGCGCCGGCGGCTACTGGAAGTAGACGTCGATCGTTGGTGCCGGGCTTTCGGCCATTTTCGCGTGTGCGACACTGCATTCGCCCGCACAACCTACCTGTGACGCCCTGGCGGCGAGACAGGTCGGAGCTCAGGCGGACCGAAGTTCACCTGCACTGCCGGCATGCATGCCGACCTGCACGTGTTGACGGTGCCACGCGCTCGGTGTCATTCCGTAACGGCGATGAAATGCGCTGCTGAAATGCGCTGGATTGGTGAAGCCGCATTGCAGTGCGATTGCCGTGATCGTGAGGCTCCTGCGGGGATCCCGGACCAGCGCGCGCCGGGCGCGTTGCAGGCGCAACTCGCACACGTACCGCAGGAAGCTTGTTCCAGTCGCGTACATCAGCCGGTGCACATAGCGCACTGACATCCCGCAGGCGGCCGCCGCGAAAGCAACGTCGAGTCGTGGATCCGTGTAATGGGTTCTGATGAAATCGATGAGCCTGAGCCTGCGCGCCTCGCTGCGCCGCTGAGCTCCTGAGGCGCGCGCCTCCAAGTAGTTGCCGAATGCGAGTTCGCCTGTCAGGCCCACAAGCGCCGTCATCAGCCCGCTATGTTGTCGATTGACGATCGCATTGCGCTCTCGCCATATCGACATGATGAAGTCCCGGACGATGCGCCCCTGCCCGCAGTCCATGTGAATTGGATCGGCGAACCGGGAGCGCAGACACGTGAGGCGCCCTGCCAGCAATGACTTGGGGATGCGCACGTTGAGCAGCCAGGAGTCGGGCTCGAGAAAGCGCCAATGCGGCACCGCGCTGTCCAGTATCACCAAATGGCCAGCGCGCGCACGCAATTCGTGACTGTCTTGCCCTACATGGAAACCCCCGCGCAACTGCAACGGCAGATACCACGAATCGGGCGCCTGTTCGCTTGCGTGCGCGACCGACAGCCGTTGGCCCGACACAGTGCGGATTTCGGTGAATTCAATGTCGGCCAGCGACCAGCTGCAAAAGTGGGCCAAGAATGGCTCGGGCCCGGAATCAATCGTGATCGCCAGCCCGGGAAAACGCCGGCCGAGGAAGTGCCGCCAATGCGCGGCGTCGGTCCACGCCTCCCTACCCGATTCCACCACCATGCTCAGGACACCTGCGCCGGCACTCGATGTGAGCGGTTACCATAGCCGCAACGCGCTTAGCGTGTCGCCAAATTTGGTTCTATGCGCGCCAGCGAAATCCCGAAGCCGTACTGTTCGACAGTTCCGAGCACGAACTCCTGGTAACGGCTGAACAGGCCGCCCAAGTGGGCATCGATCTCCGCCCGGCTGTAGTCAAGCGCATGCCGACAGACCGCGCCGAAGGCAGTTGCCCGGGCCAGCGCCGCATCGGCATCGGCGACATCGAAATACACGTTCATGACTCCCTCGCCGTGTTGCGCGAGAAATCCCGACACGGCGCTGTCATGTTCGCGTCCGGGCAGTGGTGCACACAGTTCAATGCCTGCATTCCAGGCAATGGCGACCGCGATGCCGAACGGTGCGCCGGTCCAGTTCGCATCGCGGAATTCGGCGCCCAGCAAATCGCGGTAATGGCGCTTGGCGCCTTCGATATTCCTCACGGCCACAATGATCCGGTTGACTCCCCTGACGCTCATCAGATCCCCCTGTTTCCACTCGGCACCGTCCATGATGCATGCGGAATGGGTCGACTGTCTTTGCACGAGCGAACGAAATCCTGGTTGATCGTGCACAGAAGCTCCGCGCAAGATGACCCACCACGCCCTACTCGCAGAGGCTCTCCATGTAGCCCTGCGCGATCGGCGAAAGGCGCTTGGAGGCGAGCGCCCGGGCCTTCGGGGCGTCGACCAGGTACTCGAGCGGGCCCGAGACCAGCATCCGGCGCACGCCCGGGTCGCGGGCGGAGATACGGGCCATCTTGTTGAGCACGGTGAAGCCGCGGGCGATCTTGTCGCGGGAGGCGCGCCGCTGTTCGATTGCGCGGGCGAGGTATTGCCCGAAGCGGGCGTAGAGGAAGTAGTCGTCGTCACCGACCTGGAAACGCGCTTCGGCGAAGAAGTCGGGAAAATTCTTCTCGAGATACTGACTGACTCTGTGGAGACGAGGCTCAGGTTCGCGGTTGGCGGACACTTTGCGCTTCTTCATCTCTTTGGGTTCCACACCTCCAAGGGGTCCTGACCACCATTTCTGGGCGTCACGGGCGGTACCACACCCCGCAACGCGGCGCGAACGTTACGCCCGCGCGCGCTACGATGCAATAACCAATTCACGAAACGGAGGGAGACTCGTGTCGATGAACCGCCGCCAGCTCATCCGGACCGCACTCGCGACGGGCCTCGTCGCCGCGACGCGCACGGGCGCCGCCGCGTCCGCCGCCGTGAAGTTCCGCGACGACCCGTTCACGCTCGGCATCGCCTCGGGCGAACCCACGTCGGACCGCATCGTGCTCTGGACGCGCCTCGCGCCCGAGCCGCTCGCCCCGCTCGGCGGACTCAGCGCGCCGTTCATCCCGGTCGACTGGGTGCTCGCCACGGACGAACGCTGCGCGAACGTCGTGCGCTCCGGCACGGCCTACGCGACGCCAGACTGGGCGTACTCGGTGCACATCGAGCTCGTGCGCCTCGACCCGGGCCGCACCTACTGGTACCGCTTCACGGCCGGCGGCGTACAGAGCCCGATCGGGCGCACGCGCATGGCGCCCGCGGCGGGCGCCGCCGTCGACCGCCTGCGTTTCGCGGTCGCGTCCTGCCAGCAGTACGAGCACGGCTACTACGGCGCCTATCGCCACATGCTCGACGACGACCTCGATTTCATTGTCCATGTCGGCGACTACATCTACGAGGAAAGCTGGGGCGTCGCGCCCTTCGTGCGCCGCCATCCGCAGCGCGAGGTGTACACGCTCGACGACTACCGCGCGCAGTACGCCCTCTACAAGCAGGACCCCGACCTGCGCGCGGCGCACGCGGCCCACCCGTGGTTCGTCACCTGGGACGATCACGAGGTCGAGAACGACTACGCGACTGACCATTCGGTGAACGGCGACGATCCCGTGTGGTTCCACGAGCGGCGCGCCGCGGCCTACCGCGCCTACTACGAGCACCAGCCACTGCCGCGCCGCGCCGTGCCCTTCGGCGCAAGCCTGCGCCTGCACACGGGCGTGCGCTTCGGCGACCTCGCGAACCTCATCCTCCTCGACACGCGCCAGTACCGTTCGGTGCGCCTGTGCCCGCGGCCCCCCGGCTCGAGCAAGATACTGTCGGACTGCCGGGCCGGGGAGTCGCCCGCGGATTCGATGCTCGGCGCCCGCCAGGAGAACTGGCTCGACTACCAGCTCGCGACGAGCCGCGCCCGGTGGAATCTGCTCGCCCAAAGCGTCGTCATGAGCTACATCGACGAGGAGAGCGGGCCGCAGCGGCGCTACTGGACCGATTCCTGGAACGGTTACTCCGCGGCGCGCCAGCGACTGCTCGACACGCTCACCCGCAACGAGGCGACGAATCCGGTGATCCTGAGCGGCGACATCCACAGCTTCCTCGTCGGCGGCATCCGCGCGCGACCCGACGACCGCACGACGAACCTGCTCGCCAGCGAGTTCGTCACCAGCTCGATTTCCTCGCAGGGGCTGCCGGAGTCACACATCGCCGCGCTCAGGCAGGCGAACCCGGATCTCGCCTTCGGCACGAGCGCGCACCGCGGGTACCTGCGCCTCGCGCTGACACCGAAGCGGCTCGAGGCCGACCTCGTCGCGATGGAGCGCACCGACACGCGCGACACGCCGCGCAGGACCCTCGCGAGCTTCGTGGTCGAAGACGGCGTCGCCGGGCCGCTGCGCGCCTGATGATCGCCGCTCAGCGCCGCAGGATGCGGTTCTCGAGCCACGGCGACTTCGGCACTCGCGGCTCCCCGAGCGGCAGCGCGCCGGCCGCTGCGCCCGCTTCACCGGCGGCGCCCGCTTTCGCCGCCACACCGCTCGGCGGCACGCCGCACTGCCCACCGGTCGCGCGATAGTTGAGCGCCGCGGCGAGGCGGCCCTCCGCCGGATCGCCGAGCGCGTGGGCGAAATCGTCCGCCACCGAGCAGCCCGGTACCGACACGCCCATCGTGCCGGCGGTATTGGCTGGCGAGAACCCGTCCGGGTAATCGCCGAACTGCTTCGCGTTGACGCCGCGGAACTGGATCGAGAAGTACGTGGTGCCGCAGTTGTCGGTCGGATAGAAGCCGTACGGCTTGCCGCAGGTGGTCGATCCGACCTGGATGACCTCGACATCGATGCCGCGCAGGCTGTTCATGATCGACTCGCTCGCCGAGCAGGTGCCGGCGCCCGTCAACACGTACACCCGCCCGAGGCCGAGGGTCGGCAGCGGGGTGCCCGCCACGACGCTGAAGCCTTCGGCGGTCGAATGGAACGGAATGGGTGCCAGCGTCTCGCCGGTCACCGGATCGCGGGTCGGGTGCTGGTCGTTGAACTGCAGCAGCTCGAAGGTGCGGCCGTTCGTGCGCGCGCTGCCTGCGATCATGAACGCGAGCTCGCTCGCGATGTCGAGGAAACCGCCGCCGTTGTAGCGCACGTCGAGCACGAGGTCGACGACACCGGCATCGCGCAGCGTCGTGATTGCGTCGACGAGGCCGGCCTCCGAGGTCGCAATATGGTCATTGAACAGCAGATAGCCGACCGGCCCGCTTGCGGTGGCGATCGTGCGCACGTTCTGCACCGGGGTCGAGGTCACGTTCGCGGAGGTCATCGACACCGTGCGCTGCGAACTGCTGCCGGCGTCCTGCACCGTGAAGGAATGGGACTCGCCGGCGGCGAGCGGCGACATCGCGTCGTTCAGGCGGTCGATGTCGGCCTGCACGTTCGTGTTCACGACGTCGATCCCGTCGATCGCGAACACGCGCGCGCCTCGCGCGAGGCCGGCCATCGCCGCGGGCGAGGATGCGCCGGGCTCGATGTACGCGACGCGCACGTCGCGCGGCGGCGTGGACGAGAGCACGGCCCACTGGGCGCCATAGCTCGCCGATGCGCCCGACTGCGACAGGTCGAGCCACTCGTCGGTCGGGATCGTGAAGTGGAAGCGGTCCTTCGGCTGTCCGGATGCCGTGACGGCCGAAGTCTTCAGGGCATCGAAATAGTCGAGGACGGCGTAGCCGGCCGGGTCGAGATCCGGTGCCTCGCGGTACCAGAGGTACAGCTCATGTGTCCACGAGCGCAGCCAGTTCTTTTCATCGAGCGCGGTGCCGAGCTGGTCCGGCCACGGGCGGCCGCTCGTGGGATCGGTGCCGGTGCGCGGCGCGGCGCAACGCGCCTCGAAGAGCGTCGAGGCGTCGAAGCGGCCACGCACGTAACCGGATCCACCGATCGGCGGCGTACCGCCGCCCAGGCCGCCGCCGCCCCCGCCGCCGCACGAGCCGAGGGCGACCGCGAGCATGCTGATTGCAATGACGCCACTCGCACGATGCCGGAACATGGGATCTCCCTGCGGGCGGACGGGCCGCGCAACTGACCTTGCGGCCGGCGCCGGTACGTTGGACGCATCATAATGGACGTGCGGGCGCCGGCGTCTGTCGTCGCCCGGCGACGTGCGGAACCGGAAAAAATCAGCCCCGCGCGAGGCGGGGCCGGAGTCTGCTCGAACATTCGAGGTCGGTCGCTGTCAGCTGCCACCGTCCGCGTCTTGGTGCGCGGACGATGGGCGGCGTCTCACGGACATAAACGATTACGGCTGGAACGTTGGGGTCATGCCCCGGCCAAACCTGAAAGGCCCGCGTGTCAGTTCACGCTCTTCGTCGCTCCCGACAGCGGCAACATTTGCCGCCATCTGGACCCGTGTCCGCGCCGACTGCCTCGACTTTTTATCGGTGACTGTGTGCTCCTCGCATCACCCGGATGCCGGAATGCCTGCCAGACTTGCAGCAATAGTCGCGCCAACTTCCTGAACCCTAGCTGAATCCGGAGCTTATGAGCGCAACTGGATTGCGTTACATCAGGATTGTAAACCCTGCCGACAAAAAGTCTACGTCGCTTTGGCGCGACAGCGGGCGCGTCAGCCGCGGCTCAGCTCGACGAGCTCGTACCAGGTCTGCATGTAGCCCGCGACCCCGCCCTTCAGGAAGAGGAAGTCCCCGTCGTCCGTGCACCAGACGTCGTACGGCGGGTGTTCCTCGGGCAGCTCCTTGTTCGCGACGAACTGGAAGTGGAAGGCACCGAATGTCCCGGCGCCGACGGTCACCTGCTCGGGTCCCACATACACGATGTTCACGCCGATCGAATGCAGCATCGGGCCCGTGGCGCCGCGATGGTCGGGCGAGGACAGCAGCATCGGGTGAATCCGCTGCACGACGCCGGGCCTCGCGCGGTCGATCAGGCGCAGGTGCCAGGCATCGCACGCAATCGCATGGTTCTGGAACGTGACGAGCGGTGTCGCGAGCGCCATCGTCTGGCGCACGCGGCCCTCCGCCGCGGTCCATGTCTCGCATTCCGCGAATTGCGACGCGAACCGGAACCAGCCCGAACCCGTGAACCGGTCGCCGACCGACAGGCGCACGAAACAGTCGGTCGGCATCCAGTCCGCATCGAGTGCGTAGGTGATGTCGCGCATCACGCTCGGGCGGTCGTCGATCTCGCAATGGGCGGTGCAGGTGCGTGCGCCGTTCGCATGCGTGTCGATGCGGAAGTATTCGCGGCCGCGCTCCTCGCCCATGCGTTCCGGCTTGCGGCTGGTATAAAGGATGCGGCCCATCACGCTGCGATGGTCACGCTGCAACACTGAACTGCTCATCGAACCTCCAGAAGGCAGCCGCTGCGAACCCATTGCCTGAACAGCAAGTGCTGCTGCAGGCCGCGCGCCGCATTGAACAGCGTGAACGCGAGCCACAGGCCGTGGTTGCCGAGGCTGCGCGTCAACCACCATGCGGGCAGGAAGACGGTGACAGCGCCCAGCATCACGCCGAACATCGCGCCGGCACGCCGTGCGCCGACGAAAACGCCATCGTAGAGGAACGCCCACGCACAGACGAGCGGCGAGAGGACCATCCACGGCAAGTACCTATATGCCGCGTCGATCACCACCGGGACGCTGGTCACGATGCGGATTGCGAGGGGTCCGAGCACGGCAAAGGCCACGGCGATCGCGAGCGCGACCGCCAGCGTGAACACGAGGCACTCGCGCACGATGCGCTGCACCGCCGGCGCATCGCGGGCCCCGATGGCGCGCCCCGCGAGCGATTCGGCGGCGTTCGCGAAGCCGTCGAGCACGTAGGCCATCAGGTACTGCAGGTTCACGAGGATCGCGTTCGCGGCGAGGATCGCGTCGGTCTGGCGCGCACCCATCGTCGTCAGGAACGCGAACGCGAACATTAGGAGGAGCGTGCGCAGGAAGAGCGCACCATTGGCGGCGAACAGCGCCTGCAGGCTCGGCAGGTGCAGGATCTCTGCGCGCAGCCAGCGTCCCGGCCGTTGCGCGAGCTCTCGCAGTGCGAGCTGCAGCCCGACCGCGCAGCCGATGTACTCCGCCACAAGCGAGGCCCACGCGACGCCGCGGACCGCGAGACCGAAGCCCGGCACGAGCGCGAGATCGAGCACGATGTTGACGACATTCGCGGTGAGCACCATCGCGAGCGGCGCACGGGCATTGCCGAGCCCGATGAACCAGCCGATCAGCGCAAAATTCACGAGCGCCGCGGGCGCGCTCCAGATGCGTATCGCGTAATAGTCCCACGCCGCCGCGCCCACCGCCGCGCTCGGTTCGATCATGCGCAGTGCGAGCGCGCCGAGCGGCACCTGCACGAGCAGCAGCAGCGCGCCGAGGTACAGCGCCGTGCCGGCAGCCTGCGCGAGGACCGTGCGCAGGCGCGTTGCGTCACCCGCCCCGGCCGCCTGCGCCGCGAGGCCGGTGGTCGTCATGCGCAGGAAATTCAGCGCCGTGAACGTGAAGCTCAGGATTACCGCGCCGACGGCGACGGCGCCGATGTAGTGCGCATCGCCGAGATGTCCGACGACCGCCGTGTCGACGAGCCCGATGAGGGCGGGGGAGATGTTCGCGAGGACCATTGGGCCCGCGATCGCGAGGATCTCGCGGCGGCGCGCGCCGAATGCGTCCCGCCAGCGCACTCGGCTAGGGCGCGGGCCGCGCCGCGTCGACGCGAACCCTGACGAATTTCAGCTGCTCTGCCGTCAGGTGAGTAGTGTCGATCGCGCTCGATGCGCGCTGGCCTGACGGCACCGGCCCGCGGAACTGCACGGCGGCGCCGTGCTGCAGGATCCGGCCGCCTGCGTCGACAAGGACCGGCGTCACGACGATCGCGGCGAGCGGCATCGGCGCGCGGTTCTCGATGACCACGTAGACACGGCCGTTCGCATCGGCCTGCAAGCCCGCTGCGACATAGTTGCCGGGATGCTGCGGCAGGTCGAGGCGTACGTACTCGGCGGTCGCTTCCTTGCCGTAGCTGCTGTCCGACCCGGCGGCGGTCTTGAAGTATTGCATCGCCGCCGTCGTGTCGCCGCGATCGCGCGCGATCGTGCCGAGGAAGTACGCGGCCGGTGCCGTCGGCAGGAGTTTCGCGCTGCGTTCGAACGCCCCCTGCGCGGTCGCCTTGTCGCCGAGCTCGTACGCCGCCATGCCGAGTCCGAGCGAGGAACCGAAGTAGTCCGGGTTCAGTGCCTCGGCCTTGCGGAAATGGCCGAGCGCCTCCTGTGGTCGCTTGCGCGCGAGCGCGAGGTCACCGAGCAGTTGCTGTGCGCGGCCTTCCCTCGGCAGCAGACGCGCGGCTTCGAGCGCGAGCGACTGCGCGCGGTCGAATTCCTTCTTGCGCGCTGCCGCGACGGCCTCGTCGTACTTGTCGTAACCCGGCTTCATCGCGAGGAGCGGCGCGACGTGTGTCGCATACGCCTCGGCACCGATCGCGCCGCCGCGGCCGAGTTCGGCGGCGGTGGCGCGGTTCGCTTCGACACGCTCCTGCGAGGGTGGATGCGAGGCGAAGAGGCCCTCGAGCCAGCCTTGCTGCTTCCCGCCCTGTTTCGAGAGCCGCACGAAGGTTTCCTGCAACGTGACGGCGCCCTGCGGGTCGTAGCCTGCCAGCTTCATGTACTTCATGCCGTAGTGATCGGCCTCGAGTTCCTGGTCGCGGCCGTATTTCAGCTGCAGCATCTGCAGGCCGATCGCGGAGCCGCCGAGCGCGAGGTTCGCGAGGCCCGCGTCCATGCCGCCCACGGCGGCGCCGATCTGTGCAGCCGCCATCCCGACCTGCATGATCGTGCCGCGTTCCTGCGCCTTGGCGCCATGCCGCGCGGCCGCGTGCACGATCTCGTGGCCGAGCACGGCGGCGAGCTCCGCCTCGCTGGTCAGCTCGGTGAGGAGCCCGCGATTCACCGCGATCTTGCCGCCGGGCAGCGCCCAGGCATTCGGCACGGAGTTGTCGAGGACGACGAATTCGTAGGGCAGCTTGCGGTCCGAGACCGCCGCGAGCTTCTGGCCGACGCCGTTCACGTAGTCCGTGAGCCCGGGCAGGATGTCGAAGTCGCCGCCCTCGACCTGGCGCATCGGCGCATATTGCTGCGCACCGATCGCGAGCTCCTGCGCTTCGGAGACGAACTGGATCTCCTTCTTGCCCGTGACCGGATTGACGCCGCAGGCGGCGAGGGTTGCGGCCAGTGCCGCCGCCAGCGCGAGCCATCCGTGGCGGAGTCGTGGGAATTTCATCACGGCAACTCCTTTTCCCCGCGCCCGCGGGTCAGAACGCATTGATGCCGGTCAGTTCGCGCCCGATCGTCAGCTGGTGCACGGTCTCCGTGCCCTCGTACGTGATGACGCTCTCGAGGTTCAGCATGTGGCGGATCGGGACGTACTCGGCGCTGATGCCGGCGCCACCCAGCATGTCGCGCGCATCGCGCGCGATGTCGAGCGCCATGCGGCAGTTGTTCCACTTGGCGAGCGAGACGTGCGACGGCACCATGTCGCCCTTGTCCTTCAGGCGCCCGAGCTGCAGCGACAGCAGCTGCGCGGTCGTGATGCGCCGTGCCATGTCGGCGAGGCGGATCTGGATCGCTTGGTTCTGCGCGAGCGGGCGGCCGAACAGCACGCGCGTCTTCGTGTAGTCGATCATCTGCGCGAGGCAGGCCTGCGCTGCGCCGATCACGCCCCAGGTGATGCCGTAGCGCGCCTGCGTGAGGCAGGACAACGGCCCGCGCAGGCCGGCGACGCCGGGCAGCATCTGCTCCTCCGGCACGATCACATTGTCGAAGTAGAGCGCCGAGGTGACCGAGGCGCGCAGGCTGAACTTGTTCCCGATCTCGGGCGCCGAGAAACCCCTGGTTCCCTTCTCGACGATGAAGCCGCGGATGCCCTCGTCGGTCATCGCCCAGCAGATGCAGAGATCGGCGATCGCGCCGTTCGTGATCCACATCTTCGAGCCGTTGATGACCCAGTCCTTGCCGCGCTTTTTCGCGTGGGTCTTCATGTTCGCGGGATCGGAGCCGCCGTGCGGCTCGGTGAGGCCGAAGCAGCCGATCAGTTCGCCCTTCGCCATGCGCGGCAGGTACTGCTGCTTCTGCGCCTCGCTGCCGAACGCGTGGATCGGGAACATGCAGAGCGAAGACTGCACCGAGACGAAGCTGCGCACGCCCGAATCGCCGCGCTCGAGTTCCTGGCAGATGAGGCCGTAGCTGACGGCATTGAGGCCCGCGCAGCCGTAACCCTCGATCGAGGAGCCGAGCAGGCCGAGCGCCGCGAGTTCCGGCACGAGCTCCTTCGGGAAACGGTGCTGCTCGAAGCACTCGCGGATGATCGGCAGCACCTTGTCGTCGACGAGGCGCGCGACCGAGTCCTGCACCATGCGTTCGTCCTCGCCGAGCAGGGCTCGTACACCGTACAGGTCCATCGGATCGAGAGCGACGGGCTTCTTGCTGGTGGGTGCAGCCACTGGGCGGTCTCCTGAACGGGGCCCGGCAGTATAGCCGGGCGCCAGCGCCGCCATGCAGGAACGACTACGTGCCGGGCCGGGCGTCGCGGCGGCGCGCGAGCGGGAGGCCGAGCCGCAGGTACACGAAGGCGAGGAGCCACAGCGGGCCGATCAGCAGGAACTGCAGGTCCTTGAAGAACGACGGCCGCTTGCCTTCGAACGCATGCCCGATGAACTGCCCGACCCAGGCGACGATGAAGATCGCGGTGCAGGTCTGCCACAGCGGCCAGGCGAGCTGCTCGAGCGCGAGCACGATCCCGAACATCACGGCGAACACGAGCGCGCTGCCGATCGACAGCGGGGGCGACAGTGCGAAGTAATACGCGAGGCTCAGTATCGCGGCGATCGTCGCCCAGTTGAGCCAAGGCGAGAGCTTCGCGAACGACGCGGGTACGGGCAGCGACCAGAAAAGGCCGATCACCGCGATCACGATTGCCGGCACGCAGGCCGAGTGCAGACGCTTGTTCACCGGATTGCGGTGACTTTCACCATACTCGTCGAGCCACTGCGTCACCGTGCGCATGGTGTACCCTTTGGCCTCGTTCACGCCTGCGACGCTAACCTCACGTGCCTGCCACTGCAAGTTCGCCCCGCCTGATGCAGCGCCTGATGGGCTGGGTCATGGCGCGGCGCTGGCTCACCGACGCCCGCAAGCTCGAGTGGTATCCGCCGTTCTGGCTGATGCGCATCCGGGTGCTCGAAATCCGCGACGGCTGGCGCGTGGTGCGCATCCGCCTGCCGCTGCATGCCATTTCCCGCAATCCGGGCGGCGTGATGTTCGGCGGTTTCCAGGCGTCGCTCGCGGATCCGATCGCGGCGCTCGCCTGTGCGCGCGTGTTCCCGGGCCACTCCGTGTGGACGCGCAGCCTCGCGATCGATTTCGACCGTGGCGGCAGCACGGATCTCGAATTGCGCTTCGAGATGCCCGCGTCGCAGGAGGAAGCGATTCGGGCCGAGCTCGCCGCGCGCGGCCGCGCGACACCGGTGTTCGAGTACGGCTACCACCTCGCCGATGGCACGCGCTGCACACGCATCCGCAACACCGTGGCGATACGGCCGCGCGGGTATGATCGCGCCACGACACCACCGGCGTCCGGCACCGGCGTCGAGTAGTGCGCGGAAGGATCCCGTCCATGCCACGCATCGGCATCGTTCATGTGCTCCTGCTCGCGGCGCTGACCGCGGCGGCGAGCGGCTGCCGCACCACCGACACCTACACCGCAGAGCGCGCGACGGTCGGTGCCGGCGTCGGCGTCTACATGGACAGGGAGGAAGCGAAGCTGCGTGAGCAGCTGCGCGGCACCGGCGTGTCGGTGACGCGCATCGGCGACAGCATCACGCTCGACCTGCCCGGCCACGTCACGTTCAAGACCGACAGCGCGGACCTGAATGCCGCGATCTTCGGCGTGCTCGATTCGGTGGTGCGAGTCGCGAAGGAATACGACCAGACGATCATCGAAGCGGCCGGCCACACGGACAGCATCGGTAGCGAAGAATACAACCACGAGTTCTCGGAGCGCCGCGCCCGGGCAGTGGCCGACTACCTGCGCAGCCACGGCATCCGCGCGGATCGGCTGAGGACGGTCGGTTTCGGAGAGCTGCGCCCGATCGCGGGCAACGACACCGCCGAGGGACGCGTGCTGAACCGGCGCGTGGAGCTGACCTTCGCGCCGATCAGGCGCGAGCGGTGAGCGCGCCGCGCAGTTTCTTCAGCGCGGCCGCCTCGATCTGCCGCACGCGTTCGGCCGACACGCCATATTCGTCGGCGAGATCGTGCAGCGTCGCCTTGTCTTGTGCGATCCAGCGCCGGCGCACGATGTCGCGGCTGCGCGGATCGAGCGCCTCGATCGCGCCGGCGAGATGCGCCGAGGTGTCCTGCTGCCACTCGTCGTCGGCCACGAGTTCGGCCGGATCCGCGTCGGGCGCCGGCAGGTAGGCGGCGGGCCCGTAGCCTTCGTCATCGTCGGCGTCGGGCGCAGGATCGAACGACAGGTCGCGCGAGGCGAGCCGCAGTTCCATCTCGGTGACTTCCTCGGCGCGCACGCCGAGGTCTTTCGCGACGGCGAGCGTTTCCTCGTGCGACAGCCACGCGAGGTTCTTCTTCATGCGGCGCAGGTTGAAGAAGAGCTTGCGCTGCGCCTTGGTCGTCGCGATCTTCACGAGCCGCCAGTTGCGCAGCACATACTCGTGGATCTCCGCGCGGATCCAGTGCACCGCGAACGAGACGAGGCGCACGCCGAGCCCGGGCTCGTAGCGCTTGACGGCCTTCATCAGGCCGATGTTGCCCTCCTGCACGATGTCGGCGAGCGGCAGGCCATAGCCGGTGTAACCACGCGCGACATGGACCACGAAGCGCAGGTGCGACAGCACGAGTTCACGCGCGGCGGACAGGTCGCCGTCCTTGCGGAAGCGTTCGGCGAGTTCGTGTTCCTGCTCGCGCGTGAGCACGGGGATCTGCGCCACCCGGTCGAGGTAGGCGTCGAAGCTGCCGATCGGGGCCGACAGCAGGAAATCGTTCCGGCGGGCGACGAGCTGCATTCCGTTCATGCTCCCAAGTCTAGCACTCGGGCGTTTAGAGTGCTAAAGAGCGACCTGGTTCCCGAAGAATACCGCTCTATATCAATGGCTTACAGCTGATGGCACATGGCCCATGGCCAGAAGGCGGCGGTGCGCCGTGGCCAGACCCCGCCTCTGGCCATTCGCTGTCTGCCATTCGCTATCGGCCATGTGCGACCTGCGGCCAACGGGCTGTGCGCCGGCTCAGGCCTGGGGCTCGATCGCGCGCAGGTGCCGCGCCGCAGCCCCCCACGCGCCGATCCACCCGAGCAATGCCCCGCCGCCGAGCAGCCGCAGCGTGTCGTCCTGTCCCGGGCCGAGGAGCGTGAAGCGGCTCCCGTAGGCGGCCGCGAGATCGGCCACGGCGGGCGCAAGCAGGGCCGTTGCACCGAAGACGATCGCGAGCGCGAGCATGGCCCCGAGCAATCCGTACAACGCGCCCGTGTAGAGGAAGGGACGGCGCACGAACGCATTCGAGCCGCCGACGAGCTTCGTGACCTCGATCTCGGCGCGGCGATTCTGGATCTCGAGCCGGATCGTATTGCCGACGACCGCGAGCACGCCGAAGGCGAGCACCACGGCCGCGACCGCGAGCGCCCGGCGCAGCACTTCGAGGATCGCGTTGAAGCGGTGCACCCATTCGATATCCATCTGGACGAGTTCGACTTCCGGCCAGGACGCGAAATAGTCCTTCAGCTTCGCGAGTTCGGCGGTCGAATCGGCACCGGCGCGCGGGCGTATGCCGAGCACGTGCGGCAGCGGGTTGTCGGTGATCGCGTCGAGCGCCGCGCCGAAGCCCGAGTACTTGCGAAACTCCGCGAGCGCCGTATCGGCCGGGATCACCTTGACGGACGCGACACCCGGTCGCGAACGCGCGCGCTCGGCGAGCTGACGCACCTTCTCGATCGGTGTGCCGAGCCGGAAATAGATCGACAGGTCCACCGCGTTCGCGAAATCGCCGGTCGCGGCGCGCGCATTGTCGACGAACAGCTTGAGGCCGAGCGGCAACGCGAGCGCGAGCCCGATCACGGCGATCGTGAAGAGCGTCGCGAGCGGTGCGCGGGCGAGGCGCCCGGACGCGCCGAGCGCCGCCTGCAGATGGCGCGCGAGCCAGGTGCCCGGCCCCGTCACGGCGCGACAGCTCCGATCGTCGGCACGTGCACGTCGCGGGCATCGCGTACATGGCCGCTCTCCAGCACGATTTCGCGCTTGCCGAACTCGCGCACGAGGTGCATGTCGTGCGTCGCGACCATCACTGTCGTGCCGACTTCCTGGAACCGGCGAAACACGTTCATGACCTCGAGCGCGAGTTCGGGGTCGAGGTTGCCGGTGGGTTCGTCCGCGATCAGCACGGCCGGCTTCGTGATCACCGCGCGCGCGATGCCGACACGCTGCTGTTCCCCGATGGAAAGCTCGAGCGGCAGCAGGCGTTCCTTGCCGAGGAGCCCCACCTGGTCGAGGGCCGCGCGCACGCGCTTGTCGATCTCGCGGAGGGGAGTGTCCGCGACGACGAGCGGCAACGCGACGTTGTCGAACACCGGGCGATCGACGAGCAGCTTGTGATCCTGGAAGACGACGCCGATCTCCCGGCGAAATGCGGGGATCTTCCGCGCGGGCAATGCGCCGGTACTGCGACCGTTCACCGTGACGACACCACGCGTCGGCCGCTCGAGCAGCGCGATCAGCTTGAGTACCGTGCTTTTGCCGGCGCCCGACCGGCCCGTGAGGAACACCATCTCGCCGCGCGGCACCTCGAAACTGACGCCCGAGATGGCCTCGCGCCCGTTCGGGTAGCGCTTCGCGACCCGCTCGAAACGGATCACTCCGATGGCTCCGCGCCCTCGACCAGCGCATCGGTGAAGCTGCGCGCGTCGAACACGCCGAAGTCGTCGGCGCCCTCGCCGATGCCGATGTAGCGAATCGGCAGGCGCAACTGGCGCGCGATCGCGACGACGATGCCGCCCTTTGCCGTTCCGTCGAGCTTCGTCAGCGCGAGCCCGGTGACACCCATCGCCTCGTTGAACTCGCGCGCCTGCACGAGAGCGTTCTGGCCCTGGTTCGCGTCGAGCACGAGCAGCACCTCGTGCGGTGCGGATGGATCGGCGCGCTGGATCACGCGCTTGACCTTCTTCAGCTCGTCCATCAGGTGCGCCTGGTTCTGCAGGCGTCCGGCCGTATCGCAGATCAGCACCTGGGTGCCACGCGAGCGGGCCGACTGCAGCGCGTCGAACACCACGGCGGCGGGGTCCGCGCCCGCCTGCTGCGCGACCATCGCGGCGCCGGTGCGGTCGGCCCACACGCCGAGCTGCTCGATGGCCGCGGCGCGAAAGGTGTCGCCCGCGGCGAGCACGACGCTCTTGCCGTCATCCCGCAGCTTTTGCGCGAGCTTGCCGATCGTCGTCGTCTTTCCCGAGCCGTTGACACCGACGACCAGCAGCACGAAGGGCCTGCGCGAACCACTGATGTCGAGCGGTTTCGCACAGGGCTCCAGGATCCCGAAGATGGCATTTTTCAGCGCATCGACCAGTGCGTCGACGTCGTCGAGTTCCTTGCGGCGAACGCTCTGCGCGAGCGATTCGAGGATCTCGTTGGTCGCCTCGACGCCGACGTCCGCGGTGAGGAGACGCGTCTCGAGCTCCTCGAGCGCCGCGCCGTCGATCGCGCGGCCGCGAAACAGGTTCGCGAGGTCGTACGACAGCCACGAATCCGGCTTGTTGAGCTTCGTGCGCAGGCGCCGGAAGAAGCCCTCGCGTGTACCGCCGTTGTCGCTGTCGATCGTCGCCATGCTCTGCGTTCCCGTGCCGGCATTGTACCGGCAACGCGGTGCGGCGATGCGGCGAAGCGCGCGCAGTTAGTCGATGCCGCGCGTTTCGCCGGTGACCACCACATAGGGCCGGATGTCGGCGAGCACTTGGCCGCGCATGCCCGGCACGCGCGCCAGGTCATCGACGGACCTGTAGGGCCGGTCGCGCATGATGAGGACCGAGCGCGCCGGGCCGATTCCCGGCAGCGTTTCGAGCTGCTCTCGGGTCGCGGTATCGACGTTCCGGGAAAACGAGTCGGGGGGTGCGACGAGGCCCGCCGCGCCGCATGTAATCCCGGTCCTGCAATCCCATCCGCGCTACTCGCGCGCCATGCCTAGGGCTGCACGACCGCCGGATTCGTGATCGCGACGATCGTGCCGTTCGTGACCGCGAAGGTCACCGCCTGCGTCTGCATCTCGACGGTGGCGGGCAGGCTCGCGGTCGGATCGAGCAGCGAGGAGTGCACGCCCGCGGTGAAATTGACGTAGGCGCGCGACACCGGGTTCGGGCCGGGGGTGCTGACCTTCGTGAGGCCGCCGAGGTCGATCAGGCGCTGCGTCGCCGAATTCGGGATCACGGTGTCCCCGATCACCTGGTGCAGCAGGATCGGCTTTGCCGCGGCCGCCGCTTCGATGTAGTTGATCGGATCGCCCGCTTCGATGACGTTCTGCGCATCGCGGAAGAACTGGTTGTAGAGCGTCGTGCCAGGCACGAGCCCCTGCGCCTGCAGGCCCGCATTGATGCGTGGGCCGAAAGTCGGCGAGTCCCGCAGCAGCTGCGTGATGAGCCCGCCCGGCACCGACAGCGTGGCCGTCTGCACCGCGGCCGACAGCGAGAGCCAGGGCACCGCGACGATGCTGCCGAGCGACTGGCCGACGAAATGGATGCGCGTCGCATCGATGTCGGACACGGCATCGCCCGTGAGATCGAGGTTGCCGACGCTGCGCGCGAAGGTGAGGAGGTCGGCCGATGCCTCGCGCAGGTTGTCGCGCGCGGTGAGCAGGCTCGAGAGATTGATGAAGCTCGCGCCGGACGAATCGATCACCCCGTCCGCGCCCGCGGCCCCCGTCGTGTTGTTCATCACGTCGAGGTTGAAGGTGCGCTCGTTCGCTGCCTGGTAGAGCGGGCTTGTCGTATCGGTGATGCCGTGCAGCGGCAGGTCGATCGCGACGACCACGAAACCCTGACCGGCGAACGAATCGGCGAGCCCGAGCATGTTGGTGCGATTGCCGGTGATGCCGTGCTGGAAGATCACGACCGGCCAGCCGTTCGCGGGCTTCGCGCGTCCCGACGCGGCGTTCGGCACGGTCGCAAGGAGCGGGACCGACAGCGTTTCGGTCGCGACCGGCACCGGATTGAATCGCGTGAGGAGCGTCGTGCCGCCGACAGGTGAGGGGTTGCCCTGCCAGTAACCGGTGAGCGGCGCGCTTTTCGACAGGTAGTACGGCAGCTGCAGGATGCCCGCATGGATGTCCGCGATGCCGGGCAGTGCAGGATTCACCTGGCTCGTGTTGAGCCCGGTGGCCTGCGCGACGATCGCATGGGCGGTAGCCCCGGCGGCGACCGCCGCGAGCGAGTCGCGCACGGAGCCCGTCGAGAAGCTGAACGACAGGATCACGTTCGCCGGGTTGATGCCGACGGCTCCGGCGATCTGCATGTGCGCGCCGGTGAGCCGGCAGACACCATTCATCGTCGCATTGGTGATGCTCGGGCAATTCGCGCCGCCCGCCAGCGCGTTCTTGATCGTCGCGTAATCGCTGTCGGGCACCGCCGCTGCGCCGGCAGTATCCGTGATGCCGCTCGTCAGCAGCACGAGGTAGCCGTTGTTCGTCGCGCCCGTGCTCGGCACGAGCGGATGCAGCGGACGGATCTCGACGATCTGGTTGCCGACGCCCGCATCCGTGGCGAGGCCGACGCTGTAGTCGACGCCCGGAACGAGCACGCCGGCGACGCCGACGGTCGCCTTGGTCGTATTGTCGATGTTGACGCGCACGACGCGCACGCTCGCCGCAGTGAGCGATGCGGCGTCGACTGCGCCAGAAAAGCGGGCGCGGATCGGCGTGTTCACGCCGTAGCCGTCGATCGAATTGAGCGCGGCCTGGGCAGGGATGAGCGAGTTGGCGGGCTGGATGTTGAGCGTGCCGTCGGTTGTGCCCGAGAAGTACAGGTCCGTCGGGTAGGGCAACAGGCCCTGCGCCACCTGGAAGAGCGGATGCAGGGCGGTCGGCGAGGGCGGCACGGTGCTGCCGCCCGGCAGGCTGCCGCTCGTCGTGTCGGTCGGTCCGATGTCGTCGCTGTCCATGCCCGATCCGCCGCTGCAGCCCGCGAGCAGCAGCACGCCGGCCGCGACTGCCGGAAACAGGGACCTGCCGTGGATCGGGTTCATGGAAATCCCCTCTCGATTCTCGTGCTCGTTCTGCGGTCGGCCACAGGTTACGCTTCCCCGATCGTGACCAGCAATAGCAGGCGGACGGCGCGACAATTGCGCGTCATCGGCGGTGAATGGCGCGGGCGACGCTGGCGTTTCCCGGCGAGCGACGCCATACGTCCGACTCCCGACCGCGTGCGCGAGACGCTGTTCAACTGGCTGATGGGGCGCGTCGCCGGTGCGCGCGCGCTCGACCTGTTTGCCGGCAGTGGTGCGCTCGGGCTCGAGGCGCTGTCGCGAGGCGCCGCGCACGTCACGTTCGTCGAGCGGGACGCGCAAGCGGCGCGCGGCATCGAAGCGGCGCTCGCGGCGTTCGGCGGCACTCGCGGTGACGTGCACTGCGCGGATGCGCTGCAGTTCCTCGGGCGCGCTGCGCGGCCGTACGATCTCGTCTTCCTCGACCCGCCATTCGACAGCGATCTCGCCATGCGCGCCGCGGCGGCACTCGAGTCGGGCGGCTGGCTCGCGGACGATGCACGCATCTACCTCGAACTGCCCGCACGGACGCCGCTGCCGGGGGTGCCCGGTACCTGGCGGCCCCTGAAATCCGGGCGGGCCGGTGACGTCGGTTATCATCTGCTGGCACGCGCGGCGGCGAGCCGCGCAGACAGGGGAGCCATCGAAGCATGAAGCGCCACGCGGTCTATCCGGGCACATTCGATCCGATCACGAACGGGCACCAGGATCTCGTGCGTCGAGCGGCGAGCATCTTCGCCCGTGTCGTCGTCGCCGTCGCGGCGAATCCCAACAAGACGCCGCTGTTCACGGTCGACCGGCGGGTCGAACTCGCGCGCCAGGTGCTGGCCGACGTCCCGAATGTCGAGGTGATGGGCTATGCGGGCCTCACGATCGACTTTGCGCGCGAGCACGGCCTCTCGGTGATCGTGCGGGGCCTGCGTGCGGTGTCGGACTTCGAATTCGAGTTCCAGCTCGCGAACATGACGCGCCACCTGTCGAGCGAGGTCGAGACCGTGTTCATGACTCCGCAGGAGCAGTTCACGTTCATTTCCTCCTCGCTGGTGCGCGAAATCGCCCTGCTCGGGGGCGACGTGCACGAGTTCGTGCACCCGGTGGTGGCCGAGGCGCTGCGCACGCAACGGCGGGTTCCGTGAGCGCACACGCGCCACGTCGCGCGCCACGCTGGTTTGCCGCGCTCGCACTCGTCCTCGCGGCGTGCATCGCGGGGCCGCTTGCCGCGCAGGTCCGCACGCCGGGCCGTGCCGCGATCGCGACCGCACACCCGCTCGCGACGGCGGCCGGTCACGAGATCCTCGCCAAGGGCGGCAACGCTTTCGATGCGGCGATCGCCGTCACGGCGGCGCTCGCGGTCGTCGAGCCGACCGGCTCGGGCCTCACCGGCGGCGGCTTCTACCTGTTGCATCGGGCGAGCGATGCGCGCGACGTGATGATCGACGCGCGCGAGAAGGCGCCGCTCGCCGCGACGCGCGACATGTTCCTCGGGCCGGACGGCAATCCCGTTCCCGGCCTGTCGCTGAACAGCGCACTCGCCGCCGGTATCTCGGGCGAGCCTGCGGGCATGGAGCAACTCGCCCTGCACTACGGCCGGTTGCCGCTCGCGGTCAGTCTCGCGCCGGCGATCCGCCTCGCGCGTGAAGGTTTCCCGGTCTACACGCGGCTGCACGCGAACATCGAGCGCAAGCGCGCCGTGTTCGCGAAGCAGAAGGAAGCCGCACAGGTCTGGTTGCGGGGCGGCAGGACGCCCGCGATCGGCACGATCATCCGCCAGCCGCAGCTCGCGCGGACACTCGAGGCGCTCGCGAAGCACGGCATGCGCGATTTCTACGAGGGCGGAGTGTCGCGCCAGCTCGTCGCGGGCGTGCGCAAGCTCGGCGGAATCTGGACTGCCGAGGACCTCGCGGCCTATCGCATCGTCGAGCGCGCGCCGGTCGTCGGCGAGTATCGCGGTGCACGCATCGTGTCATCGACGCCGCCGGCAGCCGGCGGTGTCGTGCTGGTCGAAGCGCTCAATATCCTCTCGGGCTACGATCTCGCGCGCCTCGACGCCGCGACGCGCACGCACCTCGTCATCGAATCCATGCAGCGCGCCTACCGTGATCGTGCCGTGTGGCTCGGTGATCCGGACTTCGTCGCGATGCCGATCGCGACCCTCATCCATCCCTACTATGCCGCGGGGCTGCGCGCGTCGATCCGGCTCGATCGCGCAATGCCGAGCGCCGACCTGCCCGGTGTCGAAGCGGCGCCCCAGGGCCCGCAGACGACGCATTTCTCGATCCTCGATGCCGAGGGCAATCGCGTCGCCTGCACGATCACGCTCAACTTCTATTTCGGCTCGGGTCTCGTCGTGCCCGGCACGGGGCTGTTCCTCAACGATGAAATGGACGATTTCGTGTCGAAGGCGGGCGTGCCGAACGGCTTCAGCCTCGTCGGTGGCGCGCCGAACGAGATCGCGCCGGGCAAGCGCATGCTGTCGTCGTCGACACCGACTTTCGTCGAGGGCCCGCGCGGCCTCATGATCGCCGGCAGCCCCGGTGGCAGCTACATCACGAGCATGGCCCTCCTCGCCACGCTCGACTTCCTCGACGGCAAGAGTGCGGCGCAGATCGTCGCGGCGCCGCGCATCCATCACCAGTACCTGCCGGACGTCCTGCAATACGAACCGGGAGCGCTCGATGCCGCGGAAATCGCCGCACTCGGCAAGCTCGGCTATCGGCTGCGCGAATCGACGCGGCGCTGGGGGAACATGCAGGTAGTCACGTGGGATTACGCGAGCGGCCGCGTCGAGGCCGCATCCGATCCGCGGGGCGAAGGTGAAGGACAGGTCTACTGATGCGATCGAGCGCGGGCTCGAAGGCAGTTGGCTGCCGACTGCAGCGTATGTAGCGGACCGGGAAGTGCCGGTCGGGGAACTGCGCGTCGCGCGCCTCGACCTGCGCGCGGGGCGTTACGAGATCCGCGACCGCAGCGGCACGGTCGTCGACAGCGGCGGCTACCGCATCGATGCCGCCGTGTCGCCCCTCGTGATGGACATGATCGGGGTCGAAGGCCCCCATGCGGGTTGCAAGCTCGAGGCGATCATCACGCTCGACGGCGACACGCTCACCGTTTGCTACGACCTCGACGGGGAGGCGCGGCCCGAGTCGATGGAGCCCGACGACGACCAGCTGCTGCTGCGGATTTCCTACGAACGCGACCTGCGGCGGCCTTCCTGACGATCCGCACGCCGCGCGTCCTGGCGCACGGCGCGGGCAGGCGGTCGTCGCGTGCAAGGTCGACGGCGCGCCACAGGTACCACGCCGCCGCCGAACGATACGGGGCCCAGCGCTCGCCGAACGCCGCGAGCGCGCGCGGCGTCGGCAGGCCGCGCAGCCCGTAGGCGAGCCGAAAGCCGTTGCGCACGCCGAAATCGTCGACGGGCAGTACGTCCGGGCGCCCGAGCTGAAACATCAGCAACATCTCGACGGTCCAGCGTCCGATGCCGCGCACCTGCGTGAGCCGCGCGACGATTGCCTCGTCGTCGAGCGCCACGAGCGCGTCGCTGTCCGGCACGATCCCGCTCGCGGTCTTCGCCGCGAGATCCTTGAGGCTCGCGATCTTCGCGAACGACAGGCCGACCGCGCGCAACTCGTGGTCGGGGCGGGCGAGCACGGCGCCGGGCGCCGGGAACGGCTCGTTGCCGAAGAGCGCGATGAAACGCTGCAGGATGCGATTGGCGACGATGCCGTTCAGCTGCTGGTGCGTGATCGCGCGTGCGAGCGATTCGAACGGCGAACGGGACGCCTCGACTTCGAGCCGATAGGGCCCCGCCGCGCGCATCAACGCCGCCATCACCGGATCACACTTTGCGAAGTGACGCTTCATCGCTGGCACTGCGGGCACCAGTACGTCGCTCGCTGGCCCTGCATCCGCCGCCGGATCGGCGTGCGGCAGCGCCGGCAGGGCAGGCCCGCGCGCTCGTAGACGTAAAGCTTCTGCCTGAAATAGCCGGGCGAGCCGTCCGCACCGACGTAATCGCGCAATGTCGTTCCGCCGGCCTTCACGGCCCCGGCGAGCACCCCGCGGATCGCGCGCACGAGCCGCGCGATGTCGTTTCGCGTGAGGCGCCGTGCCTCGCGTCCCGGGCGAATGCGTGCACGGAACAGCGCCTCGCTCGCGTAGATGTTGCCGACGCCGACGACGAGTCGCGCGTTCATGATGAGCTGCTTGATGGCCACGCGCCGGCGGCGCGTGGCGCGCCAGAGGTAATCGGCATCGAATCCCGCGTCCAGCGGCTCCGGCGCGAGCGGGGCGAGCAGCGGATGATGCGCGGGATCGGCCTCGGTGTAGAGGAGGCTGCCGAAGCGGCGCGGGTCGTTGAAGCGCAGCGCGGTCCCCGAGTCGAGCACGACGTCGAAATGATCGTGTCTCGCGCGCGGCGTTTCGGCCGGCAATACGCGCAGGCTGCCCGACATGCCGAGGTGCAGCAGCAACGTGCCGGTCTCGAGTTCGAGGAGCAGGTATTTCGCGCGCCGGCCGGCGCGTACGACGCGCTGGCCCGCAATGCGCGCCGGCAGGCGCGCATCGATGGGCCAGCGCAGGCGCGGCTCGCTCACCGTGAGCGCGCGGATGCGGCGCCCGACGACGTGCGGCTCGATGCCGCGGCGGGTGGTTTCGACCTCGGGGAGTTCCGGCATGGGAGAAGACGGCAAGCCAATGGCCGGTAGCATATAGCGGATAGCCGGACGCGTCGGCACGGCTCGTCGCCCAAGGTGCAGGCAGCGGCCAGGCTGCGGGCGTGCCCGATCGCCACCCCAAAAAAAACGCCGCGGCGAGGGGCCGCGGCGCTTCTGGCCATGAGCTGAAAGCCATCAGCTCTGAGCTGTCAGCTCACTTGATCTTGGTTTCCTTGTACGCCACGTGCTTGCGCACGAACGGGTCGTACTTCTTCGTCTCCATTTTCTCCGGATGGAGGCGCTTGTTCTTCATCGTCACGTAGAAGTGTCCCGTGCCCGCGGACGACAGCAGCTTGATCTTCTCACGCATGGCGCACTACTCCTCAGATCTTCTCGCCCTTGGCACGCAGACCGGCGACGACGGCGTCGATGCCGTTCTTCTCGATCGTGCGCAGGCCGCGGGTCGTGACGCGCAGACTGATCCAGCGCTTCTCGTCTTCCAGCCAGAAGCGCTGGGCGTGCAGGTTCGGCAGGAAGCGGCGGCGCTTCTTGTTGTTCGCATGCGAGACGCGGTTGCCGACGGTCGGCCGCTTGCCGGTGATTTCGCAGACGCGGGACATGGTAAGGCCTCGAAATTCAGTAACTTGGGGGCGGTCCACGGGCTTTCGCCCACGGAAAAGGACCGGCTTTATACCAGTCTCGCGCCGGCGCGGCAACCCGGGGGCGCGAGGCCGCCCCCGGCGGTCAGTCGCGCTTGAGCGGGCGCGGCCCCGGCGGCGGGACGACGTCGACGGACAGCGTGAAACTGCGTTGCTCGTCCGGTCGCATCGCGCCGACCCCGACGACATGGCGACCAACCTCCTGCCCGCGCTCGTCGCGGATCGCGATCACGACACAGTACTCGCAGGGTTCGGCCGGGCGCGGCGAGCGGATGGTCCCCTCGATGCGCAGCGCCGTCCGGGTGTCGGCCTGGCGCTGCGCCGCGACGGAGTCGAACTTCAGGTGATGCCGGCAGCCGGGGCAGACGTTGGCGCTTTCGAGGATCGTCGCCTTGCAGTGCGGGCAGACCCGTGTGCGCGCAGTGAGCGGCGCGCGCACATGGAGGGGCGGCCTCGCACTCATGCGCCGCTGCCGAGGCCTCGCGCTTCGTTGTGGGCCTTGGCGTGCTTCTCGTCCCAGCCGAACTCGACCTGGCCGCGCATGCGCGAGCCGGCCGCGACCGTGAGCGCACCTGCCTTGACGTCGCCGGTCATCACGGCCGTGTCGGCGAGCTCGACGCGGCGCGCCGATTCGACATTGCCCTGCAGTTCGCCCGCAACGACCACGAGGTTTGCCCGCACCTGCCCGGTGAGGTGTGCGCCCGCCTCGATCACGAGATCGCCGTCGATATGCACGTCGCCCTTGAAGCGCCCGGCGATGCGCACGTTGCCGGTGCCTTCGATCTTGCCCTCGATGTTGAGCCCGCCCGAGAAGACGGAATCCTTGATCTCGCCGCGTTCCTTCGGTCGCCGTGCCGCCTCCGGGGCGGGATTGAGCGGTGCCACGTTGGCGCGCTCCGGTTCGCGGCTTTCCTTCATCGGCACGGGTGCGGACGCCGGGCTGGCGCCGGCCGGGGCAGGGGTCGAATCTTTCCAAAGGGCCATGGAAGCCTCCCATAAGCAATGCGAACGGCCACCTTAACCCCGGACGTGCCTCATACCAATGTCTGGAGTTGGCGACAGTCGTCCTACAAGAGCCCCCGCTCCGCAAATGACAGGCACGCACCGTCACCCACGATGAGGTGGTCGAGCACGCGGATGTCCATCAGTGCCAGTGCGTCGCGCAGCCGGCGCGTGATCAGTTCATCCGCCTGGCTCGCCTCGGCGACGCCGGAGGGATGGTTGTGCGCGAGGATCACTGCCGCGGCATTGTGTGCCAGCGCCTGGCGGACCACTTCGCGCGGGTGGACGCTCGCGCCGTCGATCGTGCCGCGAAACAGCTCGTCGAATGCGATCAGGCGATGGCGGCTGTCGAGATGCAGGCAGCAGAACACTTCGTAGGGCCGGTCCCGCAATTGCGCGACGAGGAACTCGGCCGTGTGGCGCGGCGCATCGAGGGTCGGTCGCGCGCGCAGCGGTTCCCGGTAGTGGCGCCGCGCCACCTCGAGCGAGGCCTGCAGCCGACACCAGCGCGCAAGGCCCACGCCGCGCAGGCGGCAGCAGGCGGCCCGGTCGGCGGAGAAGAGCCCGCGGAGGCTGCCGACCTGCGCCAGCAGATCGCGCGCGAGCGCGACGGCATCGCTCCCCACGGTGCCGCTGCCGAACACGAGCGCAACGAGTTCCGCATCCGACAGGCTGTGGACGCCGAAGCGGAGCAGCTTCTCGCGCGGCTGCTCACTCTGCGGCCAATGACGGATCGCCATGGAAGCCTCCTCCTGGCACGAGTGTCGCCGCCTCGGGCGGGGCTCGCACGCCGAGAATCGGGCGTGTTTGCGTGCCTGACGAGCCCCAACGGATAATGCGACGATGCAGGGCCGCAGAATCCTCCTGGGCGTGACCGGCGGCATCGCCGCCTACAAAAGCCCCGACCTCGTGCGCCGGCTCATCGAGCGGGGCGCCGAGGTGCAGGTCGTCATGACGGCGGGTGCCGCGCAGTTCGTGACGGCAACCACTTTTCAGGCGGTATCGGGACGTGCCGTACGTGACAGCCTGTGGGATCCGGCCGCCGAGGCAGCCATGGGTCACATCGAGCTCGCCCGCTGGGCCGATCTCGTGCTGATCGCGCCGGCTACGGCGCACAGTCTCGCGACGCTCGCGCACGGCTTCGCCGACGACCTGCTCGGCACCCTGTGCCTCGCGACCGAGGCGCCGATTGCGGTGGCGCCGGCCATGAATCGCGTCATGTGGGCGAGCGCCGCGACGCAGGCCAATGTGGCGGCGCTGCGCGCGCGCGGCGTGCACGTCCTCGGCCCGGCAGCGGGCGACCAGGCCTGCGGCGAGGTGGGCGAGGGCCGCATGCTCGAACCGCTCGAACTCGTCGACCTCGTGCAGGGCCTGCTGCGTCCCGCGGACGGACCTCTCAGAGGGCGTCGCGTGCTCGTGACCGCGGGCCCGACGCGCGAGCGCATCGACCCGGTGCGCTTCATCAGCAACCGCAGCTCGGGGAAGATGGGTTTCGCGATTGCCCAGGCGGCGCGCGACGCCGGTGCGGAAGTCCTGCTCGTGACCGGGCCGGTCGGTCTGCCGACGCCGCTCGGCGTGCGGCGGCTCGACATCGAATCAGCCGAAGACATGCATGCGACCGTGATGCGCGAAGTCGCCGGCATCGACATTTACATTTCGACGGCGGCCATCGCCGACTATCGTCCGTCGCGCCCGGCCGACCAGAAGATCAAGAAGACCGAATCGGCGCTCGATCTCGCGCTCGAGCGCACGACCGACGTGCTGGCCGCCGTGGCTGCGCGCCCCGACCGCCCCTTCGTCGTCGGCTTTGCGGCCGAGACCGAGAATGTCGAATCGAACGCCCGTGCCAAGCTCCTGCGCAAGAACCTCGACCTGATCGCCGCGAACGAAGTCGGCGACGACAAGGTGTTCGACAAGGATGACAACGCGCTCATCGTGCTGTCGCGGGTCGATCGTGCGTCGCTCGGTCCGGCACCGAAGGCGCAACTCGCACGGCAGTTCGTTGCGCTCGTCGCGGAGCAGTTCGCAGCCGCCGGGCATGCGGCCCGCGGCAAAGTTCGCGCGTGACGAGCGCCGGCGCACACCGGCCGCTCAAGGTCCGGGTCCTCGATCCACGCATCGGCACCGAGTGGCCACTGCCGTCATACGCGACGCCGGGGGCCGCGGGCCTCGACCTGCGTGCCGCGCTCGAGGCGCCGCTCGAGCTGGCACCCGGCAAGGCCGAGCTCATCCCGACGGGCCTGTCGATCTGGGTGGAGGACTCGGCGCTCGCCGCCGTGATCCTGCCGCGATCGGGGCTCGGCCACCGTCACGGACTCGTGCTCGGCAATCTCGTCGGGCTGATCGACTCGGACTACCAGGGCCCGCTGATGGTCTCGTGCTGGAATCGCGGTGGTGCCGGCTACACCGTGCAGCCCGGCGAGCGCATCGCCCAGCTGGTCGTCGTGCCGGTCGTGCAGGTGGAATTCGAAGTGGTCGACGCGTTCGCGGCGACGTCGCGCGGTGCCGGAGGGTTCGGGCACACCGGACGCTGATCTGCGCGGCGCGCGTCAGCGTGCGCTCTTGCCCGACTGCAACTCCGCGAAGCGTTCGATATCGGCCTGGAACTGCCGCGTGACGTCGGCGTGTTCCTGCTCCTTGCTGCGCAGCATGTTGCCCTGGGTGCGCAGTTCACTGACGGTGCGGACGAGGTCGGCCGCGAGGTCGTCCGGCATGCGGCGGGCCTTCTCGTCGCTGCTGTAGGGCTTGAACAGCTGTGCCTTTGCCTGCAGGCCCGTGAGGCGGGAATGCAGCGAATCGACATACTGTCGCGCCGCGTCCGTCTGGCCGACGATCTGCTCGAGCCGCTGGTCGCGCACCGATTCGATGTCGCCCACGGAGGCGTAAGTGTTCAGCAGGAACTGGTCGTGCTGCCTGCGCGACTGGACGTCGCGCTGGCGCCGCTCGTCCGCCGCGCGCTGCTCGGGCGTTTTTTCCGCCTCCAGCCGGCGGATCACGACGCCCTGTTCGTTCAGGATCGCGCGCTCGCGCTTGGCGTACTCGGGCGGCACGCTGTCGCCGTAGTGCGTGACGCCCTTCTCGTCGACCCACTTGTAGGCGATCTCGTTCTTGCCGTCGCCCGTGCGGGCCGCGTTGTTCTGTGCAGCAGGGGCGCCCGCGGCGAAGGCCGCGAGGGCGAGCGCGACAGGCAGGGCGGGCCAGCGGAACATGGGGCTATTCTGCAAAAAAAGCCGCCCCTAGGCTACGCCGAATCGGTCGCGATAGGCTTCGAGGGCGGCGCGGTGTTCGCCGGAAATGCGACCCGCATCACCCTTCGTGTCCGCCAGTGCCTCGATGAGGCCCGAGAGCGTCAGGATGCTGATGCACCGCAGGCCGAAATCCGCCTCGACTTCCTGCACGGCCGAGCGATCGCCGCGCCCGCGTTCCTGGCGGTCGAGTGCGAGCGCGATGCCGACCGGTTGTGCGCCGGCACCCTGGATCAACGCCACCGACTCGCGGATGGCCGTGCCCGCCGTGATCACGTCGTCGACGATCAGCACGCGCCCCCCGAGGCGATGCCCGACGAGGTGGCCGCCTTCGCCGTGGTCCTTGGCTTCCTTGCGATTGAACGCCCAGGGCACGCTCCGGCCGTGCTCCGTCGCGAGCGCGATCGCCGTCGCGGCCGCGAGCGGGATGCCCTTGTACGCCGGGCCGAACAGCATGTCGAAACCGAGGCCCGACTGCACGATCGCCGCGGCGTAACAGCGCCCGAGCACCGCGAGCGAATCGCCGTCGTCGAACAGTCCCGCGTTGAAGAAGTACGGGCTCTCGCGGCCCGACTTGAGCGTGAAGCGCCCGAATCGCAGCGCCTGGCGGCGCAGCGACAGCTCGATGAACGTGTGCCGGTAGTCGTGCATGGCGGGGTCCTGACTTCGCGGCGGGACGCTATCATGTGCCGATGCGCATCGTCACGTTGAACGCGAACGGCATCCGCTCCGCTGCGAGCAAGGGCGCCTTCCGCTGGCTCGCGCGACAGGATGCCGACGTGATCTGCCTGCAGGAGACGAAGGCGCAGCTGCACCAGCTCGACGGCCATGCGATCGACATCCCGGGGTACTACCGCTGCTTTTACGACGCGAAGCGGCCGGGGTATTCGGGCGTTGCGCTGTATGCGAAGCGCGAGCCCGATGCCGTGACGCGGGGTTTCGGCGTGCGGGAGTTCGACGACGAGGGGCGCTATCTCGAGGCGCGCTTCGGCGGCCTGTCGGTCGTGTCGCTGTACCTGCCGTCCGGCTCGTCGGGTCCCGAGCGCCAGGCGTCGAAATTCCGCTTCCTCGATGCGTTCCTGCCGCACCTCGCGCGCCTTCGGCGCAAGCGCCGTCCGTTCATTCTGTGCGGCGACTGGAACATCGCGCACAAGCCGATCGACCTGCGCAACTGGAAGGCGAACCAGAAGAACTCCGGCTTCCTGCCCGAGGAGCGCGCGTGGCTCGACCGGCTCTTCGGCGAGCTGCGCTATGTCGACGCGTTTCGCGAGGTCGACCCGCGGCCCGACCAGTACACGTGGTGGTCGAATCGTGGTGCGGCGCGCGCGAACAATGTCGGCTGGCGCATCGATTACCAGGTCGCGAGCCCGGGGCTCGCGGGCAGTGCGCTGCGCGCGAAGATCCATGTCGCCGATCGCTTCTCCGACCACGCGCCGCTCGTCATGGACTACGACCTGCCCCGCCTGTGACGACGAACGCCACGACTGCCGGCGAGCCGACGCTGCGGCGGATCCTCGCCGAGCCGAAGCTGCTCGCGATCCTCGTGCTCGGCGCCGCCTCCGGCTTCCCGAACCAGATCACCGAGAGCACGCTGCAGGCCTGGCTCAAGGATGCCGGTGAATCGAACACGACGATCGGCATCCTCACCTATGTCGCGATCCCTTATCTGCTGAAGTTCCTGTGGGCGCCGCTCCTCGACCGCTATCCGCTGCCGCTGCTCGGCCGTCGCCGCGGCTGGATCGCGGCGACGCAGTTCGCCATCGCAGCGGCGACGGCCGTGCTCGCCTTCCAGGACCCGGCCGGTTCGCTCGCGATGGTGGCCACGTGCGCGGTGGTGATCGTGCTGTTCTCGGCGTCGCAGGACATCGTCATCGATGCCTACAAGGTCGACGTCGCACAGCCGGCCGAGCGCGGGCTGATCGCCGCCGCCGCGAATCTCGGCTATCGCGCGAGCTCCTGGTTTGCCTTCGCCTTTGCGCTCGTGATCGCGGACGCATTCGGCTGGCGCGTGGCGTTTCTCGCGCTCGCGGTCGTGATGCTGGCGTTCACGGCCGGGACAATCCTCGCGCCCGAGCCGGACCGTGTGCAGTCGCACCCGGCGACACTGCGCGAATCGGTGGCAACGCCGCTGCGGGAGCTCTTTGGCTCGCCGGGCGCGGCGGCGCTGATCGTGCTCGTGATGCTCTTCAAGATCGGCGACGCGTTCGCGCTGAAGCTCTTCACGCCGTTCATGATGGACGTCGGCTTCACGAAGACCGAGATCGGCCTCATCGCCAAGGTCATCATGACGAGCGGGACGATCTTCGGGGCGATACTCGGCGGGCTGTGGATGGTGCGGCTCGGCCTGCTGCGGGCGATGCTGCTGTTCGGTGTGCTGCAGGCCGTCTCGAACCTCGCCTACCTCGCGCTCGCGCTCGTCGGCAAGAGCTACCCGGTCATGGTGTTCGCGGTCGCGGTCGACAATCTCGCGAGCGGCATGGGCAATGTCGCGACGGTGGCACTCATCATGGCCATCTGCAACGTGCGCTTCAGCGCGTTCCAGTACGCGCTGCTGTCGTCGCTCGCATTGCTGCCGCGCTACGCGCTCGGCGGGCCGGCGGGGTGGATCGCCGACCACTGGGGCTGGGGCAACTATTACATCGTGAGCTTCGTGATCGCGTTGCCCGGGCTCGCGTGTGTCTGGGTGATGCGCGACCGGGTGCGCGCGTTCGGCTGATCGTGGCACGGGAAATCGATACCGCGCGGGTCCTGTGCACGCTGGCGGATATCCCCGTGGGAGCCACGCGCGAGTTTCGCATCGGCGCGGGTGACTGGCCGCTGCGCGGGTTCCTCGTGCGCACCCGCGACGCTCTCCATGCCTACGTCAATCGCTGTCCGCACGCGGGCCACGCGCTCAACCTGCGGCCGCACCGGTTCCTGACGGCCGACGGCAGCCTGATCGTCTGCACGTCGCACGGCGCGCTGTTCGAGAAAGCGACCGGATTCTGCGTCGCGGGTCCCTGCGCGGGGCGCGCCCTCACCACGATCCCGGTGGAGGTGGACGCGGGGCTGGTGCTGCTTGCGGCGGACGTCGACCCCGCCTCATTCGAAAATGTCGAGGCCCTCTAGCGAGCCGGCCCACTGGCCGCGGCTTTCCTCGTAGTCGTCCGACGCGCGCGGTTCGCGCCCGAGGTCGGTGTCGACGTCGACCGAGCCGCTCCAGTCCTCGGGCGGCTCGACTTCCTCGAGCCGGCTTTCCTCGCGCTGCGCTTCCCAGTCCTCGGCGTCCATCTCTTCGACCGTGCCGTCGAAGTACTGGATCTCGACAGTGCCGTCGTCCGGATCGTACGCGACGACTTCGAACGACTCGCCGCCGTCCAGGCGGTACCACGCACCTATCGTCGGATGAAGGACCATCTTCGCCTCCGGACCGAACTGCTATGCTTCTTTCGCGATTCCATCGTGCGCCTGCGGGGAGGCGCTTTCAAGCGGGAAATTTGTCGCGCAGCATCATGTTCGACCAGGTCGTGAAGTTTTTCATCGTGTTCTTCGTGGTCGTCGAGCCGGTGTCGCTGCTGCCGTTGTTCGTCAGCCTCACCGACGGCGCGAGCGAAGCCTATCGACGGCGCATGGCGCGGAAGGCGGTCGTCTTGTCGGGCGCCATCCTGTTCGTGTTCGCGCTCTTTGGCGCGGGATTCCTCGCCGTGATGGGCATCAGTCTCGAGGCGTTCCGGATCTTCGGTGGGTTGCTGCTCTTCCTGATCGCGCTCGAGATGGTGTTCGCGCGCGAATCGGGCACGCGTACCTCGAGCCGCGAGGCCGCCGAGAATCGCCAGCGCGCCGACATCTCCGTGTTTCCGCTCGCCTTTCCGTTCATTGCCGGGCCCGGCGCACTCGCGACGATCCTGCTCTGGTTCGGCCCGGTGTCCGTCACGCGCAGTCCGGGGCATTGGGCGGCATTGTTCGCCGGCGTGCTCGCGGTGCTCGTGATCGCCTGGGTGTTCATGCGGGCGGCGGGCAGGCTCATGCGGGTGATCGGGGTGACCGGGGCGAGCGTCTCGAGCCGCCTGCTCGGCGTCGTCCTCGGGGCCCTCGCCGTGCAGTTCGTGATCGACGGCCTCAAGGGATCTTTCGGAAGCTGAGGTCCCGCACGCCGTGGCCGAGCCGCTCGCCGCGGCGCTCGAAGCGCGTGGCGGCGCGCGCCACATCCCGCGGTGCGTAACCGCCGTCCGGCGCGAGGTTCTCGAATTCGGCCGCGGCGTTCAGGCGCGCGAGCATGTCCTCGGCGTAGGGCTCCCAGTCGGTCGCGAGGCGAAAAAGCCCGCCCGGCGCGAGCACCTTCGCGACGAGCGCAATGAACGGCGCCTGCACGATGCGCCGCTTGTGATGGCGCTTCTTGTGCCACGGATCCGGGAAGAGCAGCAGCACCTCGTCGAGGCTCGCGGGCGGCAGGCACAGGTCGAGGACCTCGACGGCATCGCGGCAGATGGCGCGCACGTTGGTGCTGCCCTGCGCCTCGCAGCTGAGCAGCAGCCGCCCGACGCCCGGGCGATGCACCTCGATGCCGAGGAAGTCGCGCTCGGGGTGGCGTGCCGCGAGCGCCGCGAGATGGTCTCCGTTGCCGAAGCCGATCTCGAGCGTGCGCGGCGCCCGGCGCCCGAAAATCGCGTCGAGGTCGAGCACGGCGTCGGTCGTGTCGAGCCCGTAACGCGGCCACAGCGTGTCGAACGCGCGCCGCTGGGCGTCGGTCATGCGCCCGCCGCGCAGGACGAAGCTGCGGATCGTCGCCGTCACGGGCGTCGGCCCGGACGCGCGAGGTCCCAGAAGAGCGCATCGAGCGCGAGGCGAATGCCGGGGTCCGCATGCCAGTCGTACCGGCGGTCCCAGCGCACGAGCGGCTCGACCGACCAGTAGAGCCAGGGGTTCCACGTGGGCCGCTTGTAGAACCACGAGGCCTCGTAGTAAGTCGCACCGTGCAGGTCGGCGCCGGCTGCGTGGAGCCGCAGGCCGTGGCCGCGGCCGATGTCGGTGGCGCGCAGGTACGAGCCGTAGCGCTCCGGCACGATCAGCTCGTGGGCCCGCGCGAAGACGACGGACTGTGACCATTCCGTGCGGTCGCGATCGTCGCGCCACTTCACGTAGCTCGAAGTACGGAAGAATCGCTGGCCGGACCAGCGATCGAAGGTCATCGCGGCCGCGTAGCCCACGCTTTCGTCCGTTTCGGCGAACAGCTTCGCGAAAGGATAGAAATCCCAGCGCCCGAGCGCGTACTGGCGCGCCCATTTCAGCGACATGAAGGCGACCGGCGGCAGGTCGCCTTTCACGCCGATATCGAAGTTCAGGTACTTCTCGAGTTCATAGCGCAATCCGGCGCGCACCGTGGAACGGTCGTTCGGGTCGCGTGGCCCCTCGTCGAGCTCATCGCTCGTGACGAAGATGCGCAGGCGCCGCTCGATGTTCGGCAGGCGCAGCGTGAGGTCGAACGCGAGGTTCAGGTCGAGGTCCGTGCCGTCCGGGTGATCGATGGCTTCGGCGCCGAGACCGACCCGGAACGGCGCGGCCGGGACCGGCAGGAGTGTCGTGCCCCGCCGTGCAAACCGCCGGTCCGTCGCTTCGACGAACTGCTGCATCCTCGCGTAAGCGCGATCGTGCAGCTCGTCGAGCCGCTCGCGGGCATCGAGCGGTGCCTGCGCTTCGGCGCTGCGGGCGAGCACCTCGCCCGTCGAGGCCTCGCTCGGCCGCTGCCTCGCGTGGTGCTCCCGGTGGTTGGCTGCGGCGACCGCTTCCGTGGTGGTCATCGATCGCGGCTGCGGCGCGACGATCGGCGGACCATCGCGCGCCGTCGTCGCACAGCCGGCGAGCACCACGAGGGCGCTCGCGAGGAGCGGCAGGAAGCGCAGGCGCGCGGCGCGGCAGGTCATGCGCGCATAGCATACGGGCACGCCGCCGCGAATGCTGTCGCGGGTTCACATGTGGCAAAGTGCACGTCCCGTGCCGTCGCGAGAACCGGGGGGGTCTTGAACCGGCTGCGCTCGATCTTCGGAGGTTCGGTCGGCAACCTGGTCGAGTGGTACGACTGGTATGTCTATGCCGCCTTTGCGCTGTACTTCGCGCACGCATTCTTCCCGCAGGGCGACCAGACCGCGCAACTGCTGAACGCCGCGGCGGTGTTCGCGATCGGCTTTCTCGTGCGCCCGCTCGGCGGCTGGCTCTTCGGCCGTCTCGCCGATCGGCGTGGCCGCCGCTACGCGCTGTCGGTCTCGGTGATGCTGATGTGCGCCGGGTCGCTGCTGATCGCGGTCACGCCGGGTTACGCGACGATCGGGGTCGCTGCGCCCGTCGTTCTCGTGCTGGCACGGCTGCTGCAGGGGCTCAGCGTCGGGGGCGAGTACGGCACGAGCGCCACCTATCTCGCGGAGATCGCGACGCGCGAGCACCGCGGCTTCTACGCGAGCTTCCAGTACGTGACGCTGATCATGGGCCAGTTGATCGCGCTCGCAGTGCTCCTGCTGCTGCAGTTCGTGTTCCTGACAGCCGCGCAGCTCGAGGCCTGGGGTTGGCGCATTCCGTTCGCGATCGGTGCCGCCTGCGCGCTCGTCGCGCTGTGGCTGCGGCGCGGCATCGACGAAACCGAATCCTTCACCCGCCAGGCGACGCCGCCGGGCCGCGCCGGCGCGTTGCGGCTGCTCGCGGCCTATCCGCGCGAGGTCGCGATCGTCGTCGGTCTCACGATGGGCGGCACCGTCGCCTTCTATACCTACACGACGTACATGCAGAAGTTCCTGGTCAATACGGCGGGACTGACCCGCGCGGAATCCTCGCTGGTGTCCGCCGCGACCCTGTTCATCTTCATGTGCCTGCAGCCGCTCTTTGGTGCACTGTCGGACCGTATCGGGCGCCGGCCGCTGCTGCTCGCCTTCGGCGTGCTCGGCGTCGCGCTGACCGTGCCGCTGCTCGACGCGCTCGGGCGCGCGCAATCCGCTGCACAGGCGTTCTGGCTCATCCTGGCGGCGCTCGTGATCGTTTCCGGCTACACGTCGATCAACGCGGTCGTGAAGGCAGAGCTCTTTCCGGTCGGCATCCGCGCGCTCGGTGTCGGCCTGCCTTACGCGCTCGCGGTCTCGCTCTTCGGCGGCACGGCGGAGTACATCGCGCTCTGGTTCAAGTCGGTCGGGCGCGAGTCCGGCTACTACTGGTACGTCACGGGCTGCATCGCCTGCTCGCTCGCCGTGTACGGCGCGATGCGCGAGACGCGCTCGACCTCGCGCATCGACCGCGATCAGGGCGCGAGCATGGAGAGGATGCGGTCGTAGGCCTGCGGGTGCACGAGCGCGACGAACGCGAGGCCGGCGAGCGCGCCGGCGAAGTGGGCGTCGTGGTTGATGCGGCCCCGGGCCTGCTTCGACGACCACCAGGTGTAGGCGAGATAGCCGACCGCGAACAGCGGCGCCGGGATCGGCACCGGGATCGGCAGGATGAAGATGCTCGCCGAGGGGTTGTACACGATCGATGCGAACAGCACGGCGCTGATCGCGCCCGAGGCGCCGAGCGTCGCGTAATCGGGGTTGTCGCGATGCTTCCACCAGGTGCCGAACTGGCTCGCGGCGAGGCCGGTGAAATACAGCACGAGGAAGAGCCGCGTGCCGATGCGCCGCTCGAGCGGAATGCCGAAGAACCAGAACGTGATCGAGTTGAAGAGCAGGTGCGCCAGGTCGGCGTGCACGAAGGCCGCGAGCAGTGCGGTCGAATACTCGCGCTTCCGCAGATACCAGTAGGGCCGGAAGAGACAGCGCGTGACGAAGGTCTGCGACCCGAAAAGGCCGATGAGGCTCAGGCCGAGGATCGATGCGAGCAGGCTGGCCGCACCCGGCCCGATGCCGCTCATGCGAACGGGGCGTCGATCGAGGACGGCGGTACCGAGAACCAGCGCGGGCCCGCGGCGGTCATGTAAATGCAGTCCTCGAGCCGCACGCCGTAGCGGCCGGGAATGTAGATACCCGGTTCGTCCGAGAAGCACATGCCCGGCGCGAGCGGGGTCGTCTCGCCGTGCACGAGGTTCACGGGCTCGTGGCCGTCGAGACCGATGCCGTGCCCGGTGCGGTGCGAGGTGCCGGGCAGCTTGTAGCCGGGTCCGTAGCCCGCCGCGACATAGGCTGCGCGTACCGCATCGTCGAGCTCGCCTGCCGGCGTACCGACTTTCGCCGCATCGAACGCGATCTGCTGGCCGCGCCGCACGAGATCCCACACGGCGCGCTGCCCGCGCGTCGCCTCGCCGAACACGAGCGTGCGCGAGATGTCGGACTGGTAGCCCTCGACCGTGCAGCCGCAGTCCATCAGCACGATCTCGCCGTCACGCACCTCCTGCGGTTTGCCGGAACCGTGCGGATACGCGCTCGCCTCGCCGAGCAGGATCAGCGTGAACCCGGGCGTCGCGCCGCGTGCGGCCATCGCCCCCGACATGATGCGGCCGATGTCCTTCGGCGTCATGCCGCGCGCAATCTGCGGACCGGTCTCGCGATAGGCCGCGATCGTGATGTCGCTCGCGGCCTGCATCAGCGCGAGTTCCGCGGGCGATTTAACGACGCGGCAGGCGCGCACGATCCCGGCGTCGTCGCGCGTCGCGATGCCGAGTTTCGCGAGGGCATCGAACGCGAAGAAGCGCACGGTCTGCTCGACTCCCACCGGCCGGGCACCGAGCTTGCGCGCGCGCAACCAGTCGGCGATCAGTGCATGCGGGCTCTCGTGCTCGTTCCACACGCGCACGTCGGCGGGCACGCCGAGCGTTTCACGCACCGAGGGTTCCTCGAACGCCGGGGTGACGACGAGCGCGTCGCCCTCGACCGGAATCACCGCGGCGGTGAGCCGCTCGCTGCGCCACCACTGCACGCCGGTGAAGTAGACGAGCGAGCTGCCGGCCTCGACGAGAATCGCCCCGAGTCCTGCCGCGCGCATCATCGCCTGCGCCTTCGCGATCCGCTGCAGGCGCTCGGCGGCGCCGATCGGCGGCGGCAACGTGATCGCCTTCGCGGTCGCGCTGCCCGCCGCGCTGTTCGCGCCGGCGGCCGGAGGGCCGAGTGCGTACAGGCCCGCGGTGGCCGCGGACATCCCAAGAAATGCGCGCCTTCCCGTCATCATGGCCGCTATCTTGAACGTACGCGGAACCCGCGTCGATGGCTGCGACGATGTGCGGCGAGCTCGACGAGAATCGAATTCCCGCCTAGCATGCCGCCATGGACGTCGTCGCCAGTACCACGCTCGCGATCGCCTTCACCGGACTGTTCGGCCTCGTCGTCGGCTTCAGCTGCCGCGCGCGCCCGTACGGCCCCTATGTGATGTGGGCCGGCGCCATGTGCATGCTCGGCGTGATCGTGTATCACATCGTCAGGACCGTGCAATCCTAGTCGGCACGCGCCGGCGCCGCCCGCCACGGCTCCGCGGGTTTCAGATCACGCCGAACGCGAGCATCGCCTCCGCGACGCGCCGGAACCCGACGATGTTGGCGCCGAGCACGTAGTTGCCCGGGCTGCCGAATTCGGCAGCGGCCTCGTGGCAGTGGCGGTGGATGCCGCCCATGATCTGCTGCAGGCGTTCTTCGGTGTGCTCGAAGCTCCACGTATCGCGGCTCGCATTCTGCTGCATCTCGAGCGCGGACGTGGCGACGCCGCCGGCATTGGCGGCCTTGCCGGGGCCGAACGCGATGCCCGCTTCCTGGAAGACCCGCACGGCCGCGGGCGTCGTCGGCATGTTCGCGCCTTCCGCCACGGCCACGCAGCCGTTGGCGACGAGCGTACGCGCGGCGGCTTCGTCGAGCTCGTTCTGCGTCGCGCAGGGCAGGGCGATGTCGCAGCGAATGTTCCAGATGCTGCCGCCCGGCAGGTAGGTCGCGTCGCGGTGGAACTCCGCGTAATCGGCGATGCGCCGCCGCTCGACCTCCTTCAGGCGCTTGACGAGCTCGAGGTCGATCCCGCGCTCGTGGTGGATCACGCCGTTCGAGTCGGAACAGGCGACCACGTGGCCGCGCATCCGCTGCAGCTTCTCCATCGCGTAGATCGCGACATTGCCCGAGCCCGAGACGATGCAGGTCTGCCCCTCGATCGACTGGCCGCGCGCCTTCAGCATCTCGTCGACGAAGTAGACCGTGCCGTACCCGGTCGATTCGCGTCGCACGAGCGAGCCGCCCCACTTCGGGTGCTTGCCCGTGAGCACGCCCGATTCATAGCGGTTCGTCATGCGCTTGTACTGGCCGAAGAGGTAGCCGATTTCGCGCGCGCCGACCCCGATGTCGCCCGCCGGCACGTCGGTGAACTCGCCGAGGTGGCGGTGCAGCTCGGTCATGAAGCTCTGGCAGAAGCGCATCACCTCGCCGTCGCTGCGGCCCTTCGGGTCGAAGTCCGATCCGCCCTTGGCGCCGCCGATCGGCATCCCGGTCAGCGCGTTCTTGAAGATCTGCTCGAAGCCGAGGAACTTGACGATGCCGAGATAGACCGACGGGTGAAAGCGCAGGCCGCCCTTGTAGGGCCCGAGCACGCTGTTGAACTGCACGCGAAAGCCGCGGTTGATCTGCACCTCGCCGGCATCGTCCTGCCACGGCACGCGGAAGATGATCTGCCGTTCCGGCTCGCAGATGCGCTCGATGATCTTGTGCTCGGCGTACTCGGGGTGCTTGACGAGCACCGGCTCGAGCGTGTCGATCACTTCCTTGACGGCCTGGTGGAACTCCGCCTCGCCCGGATTGCGCCGCACGACCTGTTCGTAAATGCGCCCGATGCGCGCTTCGTTCGTCACTCGCTGCTCCTGTGTGGAATGCAGAAGCATAGTGCGCAAGCGCACCCGTGTTGGCCATGCGTGTAAATACGCGCCGCGCCGGCGATGGCGGCTGGATCGTTACCAGTCCGACGGGTCGCGGCTCGTGCGCCGCTCGCGCACGAGCGTGATGCGCCACAGCTGCTCGTCACGCAGCCAGTGCCAGGTGCGTGCGCGGTGGCGGCCGTCACGCGACAGCTGGATCATCTCGGTGACCTGGTTGCCGGGATCGGCCGTGAATCCGAAGCGCATGAAAAGTGTCTGCGGCTCGATCGCCCGGATCTCGCCGCGGATGCGCCCGTCGTCGATCAGCAGCCGGTCGCCGTGCGCGGTGCCGGTGTAGACGAGCTCGCTCGTGCGGCCGTCGTCCCAGCGGTAGCGGCTCGTCTGGCGATAGGCGATCGGACCCCCGTCGGGGCACTCGACCCTGATGCGAAACGCGTAGCTCTCCTGCACCGAGCGGTCGGCCGGGTCGACATGCGTGTAGTCGCCTTCCCAGACACCCACATGCTGGCGCAGCAGGGCGAGGGTCGGGTTGGACACGCTCACGCGGCGTCCGCGCCCGTGCGAGCCTCCGCGCACTTGCCGTGCGGGCAGATCTCTTCCATGTACTGCATGTCGAAATTGAGGCGCTCGACCAGGTAGTCGATGAACGCGCGCACCTTCGGCGACTTGCCCTGGCCGCGCGGGAACACGGCGTGCAGGTCGATCGTGGGCCCTTCCCAGCCCGGGAGCACGCGCTGCACGCGCCCGTGGGCCGCTTCGCGCTTGATCATGACGTCGGCGGTCAGCATCAATCCTTCACCGGCGAGCAACGCGCCGCGCAGCGCCCCCGGGTCGTTGGCGACGAACACCGGTTCGATCCGATAGTCGACGAGGCCCGTGCCGTCATTGAGCGGCCACACGAAGTTGTTGCCGTTGTGGTTGTACTTGCGCATCGCGAAGGTGCGATGGCGCGTGAGTTCGTCGGGATGCTTCGGCTCGCCGTGCTCGGCGAGGTAGACCGGGCTCGCGTACACCTGCGTGCGCAATGTCGACAGGCGCCGCGCGACCAGCCCCGGGTCGGCGATCCGGCCAAAGCGCAGCGCGACGTCGATCTCCTTGTCGATGAGATCGAGCGGCTCGTCGGTGAGCTCCATCTCGACGCGCACTTCCGGGTAATGCAGGTGGAACTCGCCGAGAAGTGGAGCGACCCACTCGGCGCCAAACGAGTACGAGGTCGTGAGCCTCAGCCAGCCGCGGGGCCCGCTCTGCAGCTGGCCGACCGCGCTCTCGGCTTCGTCGAGCACGCGCGCGATGTGCTGGCTGTGCTCGAAATAGATGTTGCCGGCCTCGGTGAGGCCGAGCTTGCGTGTCGTGCGATGCATGAGCTGCGCGCCGAGTCGCGCCTCGAGTTCCTGCACCTTGCGGCTCACGGTCGTCTTCGGCAGGCGCAGCGCGCGTGCCGCGGCGACGAAGCTGCCGTGCTCGACGACTTTGACGAAGACCAGCGTGTCGTTCAGGTCGCGTGACATAAGGCCCCCGGGGCCAACGGGCTAATTGGCCCGTTGTCGGGATAATTATTTCCAGAAATGCCGGCTAATCAAGTCGCGCAGGGGGCTCTATCGTTCGCACCCGGAGCTTTCCCAGTGGGGGCTTCCGCAATGGAGAGCGACAAATGGAAACGAATCAGCGGCTTGGCGTGTCCGGCCCGGGAGCCACTGGCGACTATCCCGATCACGGGAGGGACCGGCCCATATACGGGACAATTGAGCGGGCGCGCCGGCACCTTCTGCGGTATGGCTTCGGGGCGGCGGCGCTCGTGGCGGCGGCGGCAGTCATCTCCCTCGCAGCCGGCGGCAGCGAAGCCCCGGGACGCTTGCCTGCGAGCCCACCGGCGCCACAGGTCAGTGTGGCGCAAGTGATCTCGCGACAGGTGACCCCGTGGGACGAGTTCACGGGGCACGTCGAGGCGGTGCAGAGCGTCGACCTGCGGCCACGCGTCACGGGGTATGTCGAGCGCGTCGCATTCCGGGAAGGGCAGATGGTGCGGCGGGGAGACCTGCTGTTCGTCATCGACGCGCGCAGCTATCGCGCCGAGCATGAACGCGCGGCGGCCGAACTTGCGCGTGCGCAGAGCGAAGCGGCGCTCGCCCGCAGCCAGGATGCACGCACACAGGCGCTCGTCGCGGCGAAGGCAGCGTCGCGCGAGGAGGCAGATGCGCGTCACGCGGCCCTCGCACAGTCGCTGGCGGCAGTGCGTGCGGCGCAGGCGGCTGCGACGCGGGCGCGCCTCGACCTCGGCTTCACCGAAGTGCGTTCACCGATCGACGGCCGTGCGGGTCGCGCGCTGCTGACGGTCGGCAATCTCGCGCAGGCTGACGCGACCGTGCTCACGACAGTCGTGTCGGTCGACCCCGTGCACGTGTACTTCGAGGGCGACGAGCAGGCGTACCTGCGCTACCTCGATACCGCAGACAGCGGACGGCGTGCGGCGGTCGGCAGTCCGGTGCGCATCGGTCTCGCCGACGAGACGGGCTACCCGCATGCAGGCACGCTCGATTTCATCGACAACCAGGTCGACCCGCGCACCGGCACGATCCGGGCGCGCGCGGTCGTGGCGAATCCCGATCACACGTTGACTCCCGGCCTCTTCGCCCGCGTGCAGATGGCAGGCGGTGGCGCCGAGTCCGCACTGCTGGTCGACGAGAAGTCCGTGCTCACGGACCAGGATCGCAAGTACGTCTATGTGCTCGGCCCGCACAATGTCGCGGTACGCAAGGACATCGAACTCGGCCGCCGTGTCGATGGCCTGCGCATCGTGCGCGCGGGTCTCGCACCGGGCGACATCGTGATCGTGCAGGGCGTGCAGAAAGTGTTCTTCGCCGGCATGCCGGTCGCGCCGACCGTCGTCGCGATGGGCGCGTCGCCGTCCGGGCAGCGCGTCGCGACGGGCGCCGGCGTGGGCGCGGGCGCAGGCGTGAACTGAGGAGCCGGCCATGGACTTCTCGCGCTTCTTCATCGACCGGCCGATCTTCGCGGCGGTACTGTCGATCGTGATCTTCGCCGCGGGCCTGATCGCGATCCCGCTGCTGCCCGTCACCGAATATCCGGACGTCGTGCCGCCCACGGTGGTGGTGCGCGCCGTCTACCCCGGCGCCAACCCGAAGGTCATCGCCGAGACGGTGGCGACGCCGATCGAGGAGGCGGTGAACGGCGTCGAGGACATGATGTACATGAAGTCGGTGGCCGGCAGCGACGGCGTGCTGCTCACCACCGTCACGTTCCGCCCGGGGACCGATCCCGACGATGCCCAGGTAGCCGTGCAGAACCGGGTGAGCCAGGCGCTCGCGCGGCTGCCCGAGGACGTGCGTCGGCAGGGTGTCGTCACGCAGAAGCAGGCGCCGAACCTCACGCTGGTCGTGAACCTCGTGTCGCCCGACCACCGCTACGACTCGCTGTACCTGCGCAACTACGCGACCCTCGAGGTGAAGGACGAGCTGGTGCGCCTGCCCGGCGTCGGGGCCGCGCAGGCCTGGGGCGCAGGCGACTACGCGATGCGCATCTGGCTCGATCCCGACAAGGTCGCCGCGCGCGGACTCACGGCCGGCGATGTCCTGCGTGCGGTGCGCGAGCAGAACGCGCAGGTCTCGGCCGGCCAGATCGGCGCCGAGCCGAACCCGGGCCGCAGCGAGTTCCTCGTCTCGATCAATGCGCAGGGGCGGCTCAGGACGGAGGAGGAGTTCGGCAACATCGTCGTGAAGAGCGGCGCGGACGGCGAACTCGTGCGCCTCGCCGATGTCGCGCGCGTCGAACTCGGCGCCGGCGACTACACGCTGCGCGCCCGGCTCGACAACAGCGACTCGGTCGCGATCGGCATCTTCGAATCGCCGGGAGCCAACGCGATCGCGGTATCGGACGCGGTGCGTGCGCGCATGGCGGAGCTCTCGGCCCGGTTCCCGCAGGGTCTGAAGTACGAGATCGTCTACGACCCGACGCAGTTCGTGCGCGAATCGATCCGGTCGGTCATCGTCACGCTGCTCGAGGCGATCGTGCTCGTCGTGCTGGTGGTGATCCTGTTCCTGCAGACGTGGCGCGCGTCGATCATCCCGCTGCTCGCCGTGCCGGTGTCGATCGTGGGCACGTTCGCGGCCCTGCACCTGCTCGGCTTCTCCATCAATACGCTGACCCTCTTCGGGCTCGTGCTCGCGATCGGCATCGTGGTCGACGACGCGATCGTCGTGGTCGAGAATGTCGAACGCAACATCCAGGAAGGCAAGTCACCGCTCGCGGCCGCGCACCAGGCGATGCGTGAGGTGTCGGGCCCGATCATCGCGATTGCGCTCGTGCTCTGCGCGGTCTTCGTGCCGATGTCGTTCCTCTCCGGCGTCACCGGCCAGTTCTACCGCCAGTTCGCCGTCACGATCGCGATCTCCACCGTCATCTCGGGCATCAACTCGCTGACGCTGTCGCCCGCGCTCGCCGCGCTGCTGCTGCGCGCGCACGATGCGCCGAAGGATGCACCGACGCGGCTGATCGACCGCCTGTTCGGCGGGGCATTCCGCGTGTTCAACCGCTTCTTCGGCGCGGGCGCGGCACGCTATCAGGGCGCGGTTGCCCGCAGCCTGCATGGCCGGGGCGCCGTGTTCGCGGTGTACGGCGTGCTGGTCGTCGCGGCATGGGGCGTGCTGCAGGCCGTACCGGGCGGCTTCATCCCGACCCAGGACAAGCTGTACCTGATCGGCGGCGTCAAGCTGCCGGAAGGCGCATCGCTCGAGCGCACCGACGCGGTGATCCGGCGCGTGAGCGAAGTGGCGCTCTCGACCGAGGGCGTGGCGCACGCCGTGGCGTTCCCGGGCCTGAACGCACTGCAGTTCACCAACACCCCGAACACCGGTGTCGTGTTCTTCCCGCTGCGGCCGTTCGGCGAGCGCCATCGCAGCGCCGCCGCGATCAACGCGGAGATCAACGCGAAGCTCTCGGGCATCGGGGACGCATTCACGTTCTCGATGATGCCGCCGCCGATCCTCGGCATCGGCGCGGGCTCCGGCTACTCGCTCTTCATCCAGGATCGTGCGGGGCTCGGCCATGGGGCCCTGCAGGACGCCCTCAGTGCGCTCACCGGCCGAGTCGCGCAGACGCCGGGCATGGGCTTTCCGATCAGCACGTACCAGGCAAACGTGCCGCAGCTCGACGCCGAGGTCGACCGCGTGAAGGCGAAGGCGCAGGGCGTACCGCTCACCGAGCTCTTCGACACGATGCAGACCTACCTCGGCTCGGCCTATGTGAACGACTTCAACCTGTTCGGGCGCACATGGCAGGTGATTGCGCAGGCCGACGCGTCGTTCCGCGACAGCGCGGAAGACATCGCGAGGCTGCGCACACGCAACGCGGCCGGCGACATGGTGCCGATCGGCAGCGTCGTCACGATGCGCGAGACCTTCGGTCCCGATCCGGTGATGCGCTACAACGGCTATCCGGCCGCGGACCTGATCGGCGAGGCCGACCCGCGGACGCTGTCGTCGAGCGAGGCGATGGCGACGATCGCGAGGCTGGCGCCGCAAGTGCTGCCGGCGGGCATGAAGCTCGAGTGGACCGACCTCAGCTACCAGCAGGCGACACAGGGCAACGCGGCGCTGGTCGTGTTCCCGCTCGCGGTACTGCTCGTGTTCCTCGTGCTCGCGGCGCTCTACGAGAGCTGGACGCTGCCGCTCGCGGTGATCCTGATCGTGCCGATGACACTGCTGTCGGCGCTCGTCGGTGTGTGGCTCACGGGCGGCGACAACAACGTGTTCGTCCAGGTCGGTCTCGTCGTGCTGATGGGGCTTGCGTGCAAGAACGCGATCCTGATCGTCGAGTTCGCGCGCGAGCTCGAGCGCGCGGGGCGAGGAATCTTCGAGGCGGCGCTCGAGGCCTGCCGCCTCAGGTTGCGGCCGATCGTGATGACCTCCATCGCGTTCATCGCCGGCACCGTGCCGCTCGTGTTCGCACACGGCGCCGGCAGCGAGGTGCGCGCGGTGACCGGTATCACCGTGTTCTCGGGGATGCTCGGGGTCACGCTCTTCGGTCTCTTCCTCACCCCTGTGTTCTACGTCGTGCTGCGCAAGCTCGTGACTCGCGGCGCCGTCGGCGTTGCGGGCCCCACCGCCGCCACGCCGCCTTCACCGGAGCAAGCCCATGTCTGATCGAAAAGTTGCGCGGCACGCACGGGCGCTCGCGGCCGCCGCGCTCCTCGCTGCGCTCGCGGGTTGCGCCGTGGGTCCCGACTTCGTGCGCCCCGATGCCCATGCGCCCGAACGGTTTTCGGGCGCGGCAGCCCCTTCCCCGGCCGATGTATCTCCCGACACGGCTTCAAGGGCTGTCGCGCCCGTCCCGGGCGCCGATCCCGCATTCTGGCGCACGTTCGGCGACCCGGAGCTGACGCGGCTCGTCGAGGCGTCGCTCGTTGCGAACCATGACATCCGCATCGCGCTCGCGAACCACGATCGCGCGCTCGCGCTCGCGCGCGTTGCGCGGCTCGACCGCTATCCGACCGTGACGGCCGCTGCGAGCGCGAGCGCGGCACGCTCGAGCGCCGGCCAGCTGCCCGGCGTGGTGCGCGCCGACCGCGACACAGACAGCCGCGGCGGCGAGGTCGCAGCGTCCTGGGAACTCGACCTGTTCGGGCGCGTGCGCAGGAGTGTCGAGGCGCAGCGTGCAGACCTCGCGGCAAGTGCCGCGGATCTCGGCGCGGTGCAGGTTGCGATCGTCGGCACGGTCGCCCAGGGCTACATGGAGCTGCGGGGCCTGCAGGAGCGCCTGCGGGTCGCGAAGGCGAACGCGGCGAACCAGCGCGATACGCTGCAAGTCGTCATCACCCGCGTCGACGCCGGTCGCGGCACGGAGTTCGACACCTCGCGCGCCCGCGCGCAGCTCGAGACGACCCTCTCGCGCGTTCCGGCGCTCGAAGCGGCTGTGACCGTCACCCTGCACCGGCTCGCGGTACTCACGGGGCTCACGCCCGATGCCTTGACGGCGACGCTCGGGCAGGCCGCCGACTTGCCGGCACTGCCCGCGCGCATCGATCCGGGCACGCCCGGCGATCTGCTGCGTCGCCGCCCCGACGTGATCGCTGCCGAGAGCCGGCTGCACGCGGCGACGGCGCGGGTGGGCGTCGCGGCCGCGGATCTCTTTCCGCGCTTCACGCTCGCGGGCCTCGTCGGCACGCAGGCGGTGGATGCGAGCGCGTTGTTCGAACGCGATGCGGACACGCGCCTCGCGGCGCTCGGCGTGGACTGGTCGTTCCTCGACGTCGGCCGCGTGCGTGCGCGCATCGCGGCGGCGAACGCGGACTCCGCGGCGGCACTCGCGGGTTACGAGAAGGCGGTGCTCGGGGCGCTGGAAGACACGGAGAACGCGCTCGTGCGGCTCGCGAAGGCGCGCGTGGAAGATGCGCACCTCGAACGGGCCGCGACGGACAGCGCCACCGCCGCGCGCCTTGCGCGCCTGCGCTTCGACGCGGGCGCCGTCGACCTTCTCGATGTGCTCGACGCCGAGCGCACGCTTCTCACGGCGCAGGACGCGTTTGCGGACGCGCGCACGCGTACGGCGACGGCAACGGTCGCGCTCTTTCGCGCGCTGGCGGGCGGTTACGGCAGTTGAGTCGCGGCGCCGAAGGCCGGGTCGTCGAAGAACCTGCCGTAGGCGTCGAGCGCACGGTGGACGCGCACGGCGCCCTCGCGGCGCGTGCGCGCCGGGTCGCCGCCGCGCATCTCCTGCGCGCCGCGCGACAGGTCCGCGATGATGTAGTGCAGGTTCGCGTCGGCCGCAGGCGGCAGCTTGCAGTTGCGGATGATGTCCTGCACCTCGCCGTCGATGCGGCCGGCGAGCGCCTCGTACTGCGCGTCGCCCAGCGTCCCCGCATCGATCGCCGCATGGTCCGCGTCGAATGCCCCGTGGATCGCCGCCATCCCGGCGCGCAGCGGCGGGTCGGTCGCCCACTTGTGGCCCGCGTCGAGCGCGAGCTGGTCGATCGCCGCGCCGCCGGCTGTGTCGTGCGCGGCGTCGTGCACAGCATCCTGCGCGACCTCGTGCCCGGCGTGATCGGCCGGCGCCGGGTTGGCGGCTGTCGCGCCGTTCCCGTCTTGCTTTGCGCAGCCGGCGGAAAATGCGCCGAGGGCGACCACCAGCGACGCGAGGAGGGCGGAGCGCAGGAGCGAGTCGTCGTGCCGTTTCATGGCGGCGATTGTAGACGAGGTTTGCCGGGTCAGCCGAAGCCCCCTAGAATCGCTGCACCGCGCGGGTGTAGTTCAATGGTAGAACTGCAGCTTCCCAAGCTGCTAACGTGGGTTCGATTCCCATCACCCGCTCCACCGATCGAGCCGCCACGGCTGATCGCGCTCGAAGCGCTGCGCGAGGAACTCCACGAAGCTGCGCACTTTCGCGGACAGGTGTCGCCGGCTCGGATACACCGCCGCGATCGGTGAGCGCGGCAGCGAGCAATCCGGCAGCAGCCGCACGAGCGCGCCCGAACGCACCTCGGGCGCCACGAGAAAATCGGGTTCGATGATCACGCCGAGGCCCGCGGCCGCGAGTGCCGCCAGCATGCGGCCGTTGTTCGCGCGGTGGCGCGTCGCGGCGCGCACTTCGTGGCGCTCGCCCTGCGCCGACTCGAATTGCCACACATTGGGCAGCGGGACGAGCGTGTAGCTCAGGATCTCGCGGGCCGCGAGGTCGGCCGGCGTGCGCGGCGTGCCGTGTTTCGCGAGGTACGCGGGCGATGCGCAGCACACGGGCGTCGTCCAGCCGATCCGGCGCGCGACGAGACCCTGGTGGCTGATCGAGCCGATGCGGATGGCGAGGTCGAAGCCCTCCTCGACGAGGTCGACCGCGCGATCCGACAGGTCGAGGTCGAACACGAGCTCGCGATGGCGCGCGGAGAATTCGCTGAGGGCGGGTGCGAGGAAGCGTTCGCCGAAATTCACCGCGCACGTGAGCTTGAGCGTGCCCCTCGGCACGAGCGTCGCAGCGCGCACCGAGCTCTCGGCCTCGTCGAGGTCGGCGATCAACTGGACGCTGCGTTCGTAGAACGACTGGCCGGCCTCGGTCAGCGACAGGCGCCGCGTCGTGCGATTGATCAGCCGCGCATCGAGGTGCGACTCGAGGTCGGCGACGAGCCGCGACACCGCGGAGGTCGACGTGTCGAGGCGCTCGGCCGCACGCGCGAAGCTGCCGAACTCGACGACCTTGGCGAAGGCCTGCACCGCGCGAAACCGGTCCACGGCCAGATTATTGCAATTTTCGCAATGGTATTTCCAATACAGACACCTTTATCCCACCTGTGCACTCGTAGATGCTGACGGCTCGGATTCATCACGGAGTCACTGTCCATGAAGCTCTACTACACCCCCGGCGCCTGCTCGCAGGCCCCGCACATCGCCGCCCACGAACTCGGCCTGCCGGTCGAGGCCGTGAAGGTCGACCTCGCGAAGCACGCGCTCGCGGACGGCTCCGACTACTACAAGGTCAACCCCAAGGGCTACGTGCCGCTGCTCGTGCTCGACGACGGCTCGACGCTCTCGGAAGCGAACGTGATCCTGCAGTACCTCGCGGACCGCAAGCCGGGCGCGCTCGCGCCGGCCTTCGGCACGCCCGAGCGCTGGAAGCTGATGGAAATGCTCGCCTTCCTCGCGACGGAAGTGCACAAGGGTTACGGCGTGCTGTGGAGTCCGCAGACGCCCGCGGAAGTGCGCAAGGCGGCGATCGACCGGCTCGGCACGCGCTTCACGCTGCTGTCGGAGACGCTCGCCAGGCAGCCGTTCCTGATGGGCAAGGCGTTCACGATCGCCGACGCCTATTTCTTCGTGCTGCTCAACTGGACGAACGTGCACAAGATCGACCTGTCGCCGTGGCCCGCGCTGAAGGACTACCAGGCGCGTGTCGCTGCGCGCCCGGCGGTGCAGGCGACGCTCAAGGCCGAAGGCCTCGTGAAATGACGCGGCGCTGAAGTCGATGGATCGTCTGCCCACGCTTTTCGTGTCGCACGGCTCGCCGCTGCACGCGCTCGAGGCGGGGGATGCCGGGGCGGCCTGGTCGGCGCTCGCGCAGACGCTGCCCCGGCCGCGCGCCATCCTCGTCGCCTCGGCACACTGGGATACGCAGTTGCCGATGCTGACGGGCGGCGAGCGTCTCGAGACGATCCACGACTTCGGCGGCTTTCCGGAGGCGCTCTACAAGGTGCGCTACGACGTCGCGGGCTCGCCCGCGCTCGCCGCACGAGCCGCGGCGCTGCTGAAGGACGCCGGCTTCACGGCGGCGATCAATGCGTGCCGCGGCCTCGATCACGGTGCGTGGGTGCCGCTGCGGTGGATGTACCCCGCGCGCGACGTGCCCGTGGTGCAGTTGTCGGTGCAGGGCGGACTCGATGCAGCCCATCACCTGCAGATCGGTGCGGCGCTCGCGCCGCTGCGCGGCGAGGGCGTGCTCGTGATCGGCTCGGGTCACGTCACGCACAACCTGCGAGACTGGATGCGCCATCGCGACGATGACCGGCCGGCCGGCTATGCGCTCGAGTTCGCGGCGTGGCTCCACGCGCGCCTCGCGAGCGATGATCGCGCGGCACTCGTCGCGTGGCGCGACGAGGCGCCCTCGGCCGCGCGCGCGCATCCGACGGCCGAGCATTTCCTGCCGCTTTTCATCGCGCTCGGCGCCGCGAGCGACGGCGCGCGCGCAACGCGGGTGTACCAAGGCGTCGACGCGGGCGTGCTCGCGATGGACGCGTATCGCTTCGACTGATGCGGGAGGCGGCTCCTACCGCTGCAATCCGCCCGTGAGCACGATCCGCATCGCGGCCTCGACCGAGAGATCGGTCGGCTCGATGCGGCTTCTCGGCAGGTAGACCGTGTAACCGCCGATCTGGTAGCTCATCGGCAGGTAGACGGCGACGAGGTCGTGGTCGGTGCCGATCCCGGGCAGCGACGCGTTCTCCTGCGTCACGAAGCCCATCACGCGCCCGGGGCCGAACTCCACCATCACGACGCGCTCGAGCTCGCTCTTGCGGCCGCTCGTGTTGACGAGCTTGGTGACGTCGCGCAGCGCGCCGTACACGGTCTTCACGACCGGCACGCGCATCACGAGCGCTTCGACGACGTGCATACTGCGGCGAACCACGTAGGCGTTGACGAGCAGACCGGCGACGAAGAGCACGACGAAGCCCGCGACGAGCCCCATGCCGGGCACGTAACGCTCGTCCGGCACGAACCAGCGGATCGGCCCGGACAGCAATGTCTCGGTGGTGACGCCGAGCCAGTAGATGAGATAGACGGTGAGCCCGATCGGCAGGATCGCGACGAGGCCCTTCAGCAGGATGCGGCCGAGCTGGCTCAAGAAACTCTCCCCGGGCAAAGGGAGATTCTAACGCGATCAGCGGGTGTTGCCGGAGGCGCGCAACGGAATGCCGAACACCGTGAAGAAGCGGCCATCCGCCGTATCCATCGACACGATGACCGGCAACTTCGCCGGTGCGCGCGTGTCCGTCGAGATCTCCACCGACAGCCGGTACGCTGCGGCCGCGCTCGCCTTGCCGAAGGCCTGTGTCGTGACGGACTTGCGGAGCGCGACACCCGCCGTCACCGGAAACTCGACGTTCAGGTTGTCACCGTCCGTGCGCGGAATGATCGCGACCTGCAGCTGCGCGGGCACTCCGGCGATGACCTCGCCCGAAAACGCATAGCGGACATCGGCGGGAACACCGATCTTTTCACTGAGGCGTTCCGCGTTCGCCATTTTCGCCACGTCGATCGGCGCCGCGACGGGCGCGTCCCGCACAGGCGCAGTGCAGCCCGAGACCAGCGCGAAGCAGAGAAATGCCGACCACAGTCGTGACACAGTATTCATCAGTTGCTCGTGAGGGTGACATTGACGTCGACGATCGAAGGCGAAGACAGGTTGCCGCCGCAACCGGCATTGTCGCAGTCGTATACGTCGAGCACGTAGGTGCCGGCCTCGGGCAACTGCACGACGAGATCCTCGCCGCCCGTGCTCTCGCCGCGGTCAACCTCGATGCCCTCGCGGAAGAGCACGAAGTCCGGGTCACGCCCCGGTTGTGTCTCGACCCGCACGCGCACGCTGCGTGCCGCCGTGACGTCGAAACGCAGGAAGCGGTGGTTCGACAGCTTGTTCGGCGTGCCAAAGGCCGGGCGCGCGCCGCCGATACTGCGAACCATCACGGTGCCGCCATCGATGCCAAGGGGCGTGTAGATCGGCAGCACGTCCGCCGAATAGGCCGCATTGGTCTCGGTCGTGCCGAACGCATCGATCGTGGCCGACGTGATCCCGTACGAGCCCACGATGGCATCGATCGATGCGGCGTTCCCCGGGTTGGCGGCCTTCAGCGCGGTGACGAACGGGAAGATGCTGGTGAGCGCCGGTGTAACGATTTGCGGGCCGGTCAGCACGGACCACAGCGGCGCAAATCCCAGGGCGACCGTGTCGCCCGAGCCGCCCGGTATGAAATCCTGCGCATTGTCGAAGAGATCCCACAGCAGGCCCCACACGGAGGGCTCGCTGTACCAGCCCACCACCGACATCGACGGCGACTCGATGTTGAACTGGCCCGCCTGGCCCTGGCCGAACGTGTCGATCGACAGCGGGTCGTCGAGTGCCATCGCCGCGAATGCGTAGCCGAAACCTTCACCGAAGGCGACGCGCGGATCGAGATGGTCGCCGACGGCGTGCGGCCCGCCGATGCTGTCCGATCTCGAGAACATGTCCTCGACATAGTGCCCGAACTCGTGGGCGATGACGTGTTCATCGTACTCGTCAGTGTCGACGTTCGCCTCGCCCGCGAGGGTGATCGTGGGACCACCCGTACCGCTGGAGTAGTAGCTGCTGTCGACCGCCAGGTTGGAGGGGCTCCAGTCGATGACGAGTGGCGCGAAATTCGCGTTCGGCTGGGCACCCAGGATCATCGCCTGCGCCCGGTAGATCGTGTCGAGTATGGCGAAGGGTGCCGCCGCACGCGTCCCGGCGGCCGATCCGTCGGTGTTCCAGCCGGACGGTATCGTGATGTCTGCGTGCGCACCGGCGCTGCCGCTCGCGACGGCGGTGGCGTCGAATGTGTAAGTTGGGCTGCTGCCGTCGCGGACCACGACATTCCAGGTGGGCGCGGCGCCGCTGCGCACGAGTTCGGCGACGGCGCGCACGACGACACTGGTCGATGGCGGTACCGCCAGGGCGTAGCCGCCGCTCGCGTCGGTGGTACCGCGGGCGAGCTCCGCCTGCGTCGTGGCATCGAGCGCGATCACCGTGATGCCGCGCGCGGGTTCCGCGCGCTGGTCGGCGAAGCCGAGTCCGTTCGTTGTCGCCGGAACACGCATGGAGGTCAGCGTGCCCGTGAGCGGAACGGTGTTCGCCGGCACGGGATTGACGGTGACCGTGACGGTGTCGGGCGCACTGGTCGCGCCCGCGTCGTCGGTGACGACGAGCGAGAATACGAGCGGCGTCGGAGTCGCGACCGCGGGGGCCGTGAAGGTCGGTGCGACGGTCGACGCGCCGGCGAGGACGACTGCGGGTCCTGCCGTCTGTGTCCATGCATACGCGGCCAGCCTGCCACCCGCATCGCTGCTGCCTGCGCCGGAGAGTGCGATCGGTCCGCCGGCGAGCGTCGTCTGGTCCGGACCGGCGTTCGCGATCGGGATGTTGTTGGGCCCGGTCACTGTGACACCGGCGCTGCGGGTCACGCTGCCGCCCGGCCCGTCGCAAGTCAGCGCATATGACGTCGAGATATTCACCGGGCCGGTGCTCGCGCTGCCCGACGGCGGTCGCGCACCGCTCCAGCCGCCGGATGCCGTGCACGAAGTCGCGTCGGTCGTCGACCAGGTCAGGGTCGCTGCACTGCCGGCAGTCAGGAAGCTGGGTTGTGCCGCAATCGTGAGCGTCGGCGGAAGCGTCGCGACGACGTTCACGGTGACGGTCGCCTGCCCGCTGCCGAGGGGATTGGTGCACGTGAGTACGTACGTCGTGGTCGACGTCAACGTGCCTGTGCTCTCGCCTGCGCTTGGGGGGGTCGCGGGACGCGTGCCGCTCCAGCCACCCGAGGCCACGCAGTCACTCGTATTGTGTGCGGACCATGACAGTGTGCTGGCACTCCCGACGACGATGGGGTTCGGCATGGCCGAGAGCGCGACATTCGGCAGCGCGGGGGAGGGCACGCTGATCGTGACGCTGACTGCGCTTGTGCCGCCCTCGCCGGTGCACGTGAGGGTGAACACCGTGGTCGTGAGCAGTGCACCGGTGGTTTCGGTACCGCTCGTGGCACGCGTGCCCGTCCAGCCGCCCGAGGCCGTGCAGGCCGTGGCGCGGCTGGTCGACCACGTGAGGGTCGCCGGCGTGCTGTACTGGATGCCGCCCGGATTGCCCGTCAACGATATTTCGGGCGGTGGAATGTGGCTGATCGAAACATTGGCCGAGGCGGTGCCGCCCGCGCCGGTGCACTCCAGCTGGTAATTGACGAAGGACGAAGCCGGCGTCACGGTCTCGGTGCCGCTCGTCGGGCGACTGCCGGACCAGCCGCCGCTCGCCGTGCAACTCGTCGCATTGGTGCTCGACCAGGTCAGGACCGCCGAGGCGCCCGGTGCGACCTCGGGTGCCGACGACGTCAGTGTGACGGTGGGCGCCGAAGGCGGCGTCGGCGGATCGGAACCACCACCGCCACCTCCGCCGCAGGCCGTGACGAACACGGCCAGGACCCCACCGAGCGCGCGCTTCATGCAGGGTGCGAGTATACGCGCGGCTGCGCAAGGGGCACCGGGTCGCGCGCGACGCGCCGCGCGGGCGGCTGCGCGGCGGCCGCCGGCGTTATGTCAGCCGCTGTCCTTTGCAGTGACGACTTTGCCGTTCTCGACCGGCAGGCGCCGGCCCGGATCGTGATCCATCGTCACGGTGTGCTCGACGTCCTCGAACCGGTAGCGCACCTTGTACTTGCCGGTTGCCGCTTCCTTCGAGTCGTACACCGTCTCGCAGCGCTGTTCCACGACCTGCTCGGTGTTGCCCTGCTGCATGCGCTCCTGCACCTTGTTGCCGGCGTAGCCGCCGGCCGCGGCGCCCGCCACTGTGGCGATGTCGCGGCCCGAGCCGCTGCCGACCTGGTTGCCGAGCACGCCGCCGACGACCGCGCCGATCACCGTGCCTGCCACCTGATGGGAGTCCTTGACGGGTTTCTGCCGCGTCACGGTTTCGTCGTGGCAGACCTGGCGTGGTGTCTTCACGGTCTTCATGATTTCGTCCGCCGAGAGCACCTCGGCGTACGAGCCGCCCGACATTGCCTTGTAGCCCGCAAGGGCCGCGACGCCAGTCACGAGCACCGCGCCCGCGACCGCGCCGATCAGTGTTTGTCTGTTCATGCGCGCATCGTCGGCGCCCTCGGGGGCGAGGCGGGAGCGCCGGCCGGCGCAATCGGCTGTCGGTGTCGTCCTACGCGGCCGGAAACAACCGGTGCCAGATCCGTTCACTCTGGCGAGGCGGCGCGCCGGCCGCGAGGAGCGCCGCGAGCGCCGCCTCATCCGTGAGGGCACCGGCCGCGCGCAGCACCGCCAGCGCTCCCGTCAACCGGCCCAGCCGCACGCTGCGCCCGAGCGCCGATGGGCCGTCGGAGTGGAAACCAGGGGACTGTTCATCGAGTGCCGCAAGTACCGCGGGCGACAGTTCCCATTGCGAGGCGATCGCGTGCGCGACGGTCGCTCCATGCGTGTCGATCAGGTACGCAACGAGATCGGGCGAGGGTGCGAGCCCGCCCTGCGCGACGTAGCGCTCCATCGCGGCGCGAAACACGACGATCGTGCCGAGGCCGACCAGCAGCGCGAGCAATTGCGCCGTGAACGGGTCGCTGTCGTCCACGATCGCGGCGAAGGTCTCCGCGGCGACGCCGGCGCGCACGGCGTGTTCCCACGTGGTTTCGGGGAAGCGCGCGAAATGGCCGGTGCGGATCCTGAAGACCGGCTGCATCACCGCGCTCGCCACGAGCTTGCGCAGCCCGTCGGTTCCGAGCACCGCCACGGCGCGGTCGATGCTCTCGATCGGCTTTTCGGTCATGCGATAGTACGGGCTGTTCGCGAGTCGCAGCAGGTCGCCCGCGAGCGCGGGGTCGCGCGCGATGATGCCGGCGAGTTCGCGGCGCGACGTTTCGCTGTCGTTGACCGCACGCAGCAGCTGCGGCAGCAGAAGGGGCCGGCGAGGCATGAGATGCGTCTGCGTCGCCGACGATGCGAGATCGTGAGCGACCTGTGTCGCGATGCGTTCATGGCCCGGTGGTATGCCGGGCGCAAGCTGTGGCGCCGACAGCGCGAGGCGATGCAGCGCGATCGCGACGGTGGCACCGTCGGCCGCCGGCGCCTGCCCGGGCGACGGCTGGGACGGCGCCGTGGCTGCCGTCGTAGCAGTCCCGCCGTTTGCACCGGGCGAGGGGGCATTGGACGCACGCCGGCGTCGCACGGCGGCAATGAGCGTTGCAGCGAGCAGGACAAGGACAGCGATCGAGCCGGCGACGAGGAAGTTCATCGGCGCCAGCATACCTGTCGCGCGGCAGGCCCGCCGAGCGCAAGAGGTCAGATGTCGTTCGCGCGTGCGAAGCGCGCGATGTGCTCACCGGCCCGGAATGCGAGCGCCTGGATCGTCATCGTCGGCTGGCCGCGCCCGGACGTGACGAAACTCGAACCGTCGCAGATGAAGAGATTGCGCACGTCGTGGCTGCGGTGATGTCGGTCGACGACCGAGGTGGCCGGATCGTTGCCCATGCGGCAGGTGCCGAGCAGGTGCGGCGCGTTGGTCGCCGGGATGACCGGGAAACGCAGGGTGCGTCGCGCGCCCGCCGCCTGCAGGATCTCGTCGGCGCGGGCCTGCAGGAAGCGCGCGTTCGCGAGGTCGTCCGGGTGGTCGCGGTAAGTGACGCGGATGCAGGGCTGGCCCCAGGCATCCTTCAGGTGCGGATCGAGGCTCACGCTGTTCGTCTCGAGCGGCAGCGACGTGCCGTGCTGCGTCGACATCATCGTGCGGCGAAATGCCTTCAGCCGGTCCTTGTACGCCTGCCCCCAGCGTGGCTCGCCGGGCGGACGCTCGAGCGCCCAGACGATCGGGATGGGCCCGATGCGCCCGTCGATGCCGCCGCCGCCGTAGTGACCGCGCTTCGGGTCGCTGTCGTAGAAGTCGTGCACGATGCGCGTGACCTGTACGCTCTTGTACTCGTTCAGTTCGTGTTCGAACTCGGCCTCGACCTGCGAGTACGAATTGAACATCAGGTGCTTGCCGACGCAGCCGCTCGAGTTTGCGAGCCCGTTCGGGAAGCGCGCGCTCTCTGAGGCGAGCAGCAGCCGGGCGGTTTCCGCGCCGTTGGCCGACAGCACGACGGCACGCGCCTTCTGGAAGCGCTCGCGGCGTTCGGCGTCGAAGTAATGCACGCCCGTGACGCGGCCCGCATCGTTCGTCGGCACGCGAAACACGTAGCTGTGCGCGCGCACCTCGCAGCGGCCCGTGGCCTCGGCTTCGGGAATCACGGTGTAGAGCGTCGAGGATTTCGCCGTCGCCTCGCAGCCGAAGCCGATGCAGAAGCCGCAGTGGATGCAGCCGCCCCGGTTGCGATACGGCACCGAGGCGATCGCCATGGGCGCCGGAAAAGGATGCAGGCCGAGCTTGCGCGCGCCGCGCTCGAGCAACACGCCCGAGGATTTCACGGGCAGCGGCGGCATCGGGTAGGGCTTCGAGCGAGGCGGGTCGTCCGGGCACGCGCCCGCAAGGCCCGACACGCCGATCTCCCAGTCGACCTTCGTGTAATAGGGTTCGAGCTCCGCATAGCTGATCGGCCAGTCCGCGAACGCGGTGCCCGCGATGGGCCCTAGCACGCTTCGCTCGCGGAAGTCGATCTCGCGAAAACGCCAGAAGTTGGCCGTGAAATGCGTGGTGCTGCCGCCCACCGTCTGCGCATACCAGGCGGGCAGCAGGCCGCTCGTGATCGGCTGCGCGTCGACGGCCGGATCGGCGCGGAACGACTGCGGCGTCGTGCGGGCGCTGTTCGTGAGTCCGTCGAGAAAGTAGTACTTCAGCTCGTCGTGCTCGAAGGAGCCCGGCGTATGGCGCGGACCGCGCTCGAAGAGGACGACGGAGTGCCCGGCCTGCGCGAGCTCGCGCGCGATCACGCCGCCGGCGGCGCCCGAGCCGACGATCGCGAAGTCGACGAGGTCGCTGTCGCGGTAGGTACGCGTGCTCATGGCGCAAAGCCCGGGTAGTCGCGGTCGTACCAGCCGAAGGGAGGCGCGTACGCATGTGTATTCTCGAAGCCGAGCAACCGCCAGCCGAGTTCGTTGCGGTTGCCGCCCCACGAGGGGTCGGCCAGGAGGCCGAGCACCGTGAGGAAGTGCAGCTGCGCGAACAGCGGCGTCGCCTCGAGCGTCGCGAAGTCCGGAAACGGGCGGGGCAGGGCGCCGAGGTCCTTCAGGATCGGCGCGCGCATCTCCGCGAAGAAGCTGCCGAACGCGCGATCGATGAAATACACGACGCCGGCCTCATGGGCGCCCGGACCATCGTCACCCGACGGCACGATGCGCGAGGTGAGTTCGTCGAGGTCACGGGCCTCGTCGGCCGACAGTGTGGTGAGCTGCGGTGGTGGCGCGCCTGCCGCCATCGCAGCCATGCCCGCGTGGGCGTGTCCCGCAGCGGCGGCGATGGCCGGTGCATGCGCTGCCCACCACGCTGCACCGAGCCCTGCCGCACCGATGTTCCCGAGAAAGCCGCGTCGCGTGTGCATCGCACACCCCCGCCCATCCCTGGCCAGCGGCGGATGCTACACGGGTGAGCCGGGCTGCGCGATGCCGAGCCAGGCCGCGAGCAGGAGCCCGGCCCAGATCGCGAGCACGAACGGGCGGCAGGCCTTGAGACCCTGTTCCATGTCGCGATCGCTCTCGTCGGTGGCGCCGTTCGTCAGGAGTTGCCGGTAGCCGCCGACGAAACGCGGTATGCGCACGCGAATGACGATGCCGCAGAAGATGATCGCGGCGAAGATCAAGAGCTTGGCTGCGAGCCAGGGGTAGGGCCGGATGCGTCCGTCGCCGTACGCATATCCGACCGAGGCGATCAGCGCCACGATCATGAAGCAGCGGAAGTAGAAGTCGAACTTCGCCAGCGTCTGGCCGAGGGGCTGGCCCTGGTAATGATGGATTGCCCACACGAGCAGCGCCCACAGCGGCCCGAGCGCGAGGATCAGCGGCAGCTGGCCCGGCAGATGGGGCACTCCGATGTAGTAGGCGAGCAGGCCGCCGACCGACAGCATCAGCGCGAGGCAGTAGCGTGGCAGTTGGTCGAGTTCGACGAAGATCCTGAATGCCGTGAGCCGCGCATCGCGGGACAGTTTGCGATCGATCACGAAGCCGCTCGAGTAGTAGACGCCGACATCGCCGCCGAGCCAATACACGAATAGCAGGATGTGGGCGAGCTTGACGAGCGAGAAGACGACGGGCGCGTCGATCACGGGACCCCCTGGTGCCGGGTTTTCGGTTGTTCGGCTATTCCAGCGCTACGCGAGAATAACCGAACAACCGAAAACCCGGCACCACGCCGTCAGGAGTCGCGGCCGACGATGAGGCGCGCACCGCGGCCGTAGGTGAAGAACGACCAGCCCCACTGCAGCATGACCGACGCGCGGCTGCGAAAGCCGGTGAGCCCCAGGATGTGCACGAGCAGCCAGAGCCACCAGGCGAGGCGCCCGCCGAACTTGAAGCCGCCGATCTCGCAGATCGCGCGCTGGCGGCCGATCGTCGCCATCTGCCCCTTGTCGCGATAGCGGAAGATGCCGCGCGGCGCGCCACGCTGGTCGGCGAGGATGCACGCGGCGGCGTAGCGGCCCTGCTGGATGGCGACCTGCGCCACGCCCGGCAGCGGACGGCGCGTCGCGGGGTCGATCGTGGCCGCGAGGTCGCCCAGCACGAAAACGCACGCGTGGCCTTCCGGCGTGAGGCCCGCGTTCACCGGTACGCGGCCGGCCCGGTCGAGCGGGACGCCAAGGGACTGCGCCAGCGGCGAGGCGCGCACGCCGGCCGCCCAGATCACCGTGCGTGTCGGGACGCGACTGGCGCCGACGGTGACCGAATCGTTGGCGACATCCGTGACCGCGGCGCCGAGCCGCACGTCGACGCCGAGGGCAGCGAGGTCACGCCGTGCGCGGGCCGCCGAGCGTTCGCCGAAGGCGGGCAACAGGCGCGGGCCGGCCTCGACGAGCAGCACGCGCGCCTTGCGCGGATCGATGCGCCGGAAATCGCGCGCGAGCGTGAAGCGGCTCATCTCGGCGATCGCGCCCGCCATCTCGACACCGGTGGGTCCCCCGCCGACCACGACAAAGCTGAGCCATGCCTGCTGCTCCACCCAGTCCGCGCAGCATTCGGCCTGTTCGAAGGCGCGCAGGATGCGCGCGCGTACCGCGGTCGCCTGCGGCAGCGTCTTGAGTCCCGGCGCCATGGCTTCCCAGGCATCGTGCCCGAAGTACGCGTGCGTCGCGCCCGCACCGATCAGCAGGTAGTCGGCCTCGAAGCGGCCGATGTCGGTGTCGACGCGGCGCGCCGCCAGGTCGATGTGCTGCGCCTCGGCCATCAGCACCTGCACGTTGCGCGCACGGCGCAGGATGCTGCGCACCGGTGCGGAGATGTCCGCGGGACTCAGGGCCGCCGTCGCGACCTGGTAGAGGAGCGGCTGGAAGAGATGGTGGTTCGACCGATCGAGCAGCGTGACATCGATGCCGGGCCGGTTCGCCAGCGCCTTGGCGGCATTGAGTCCCGCGAATCCCGCACCGACGACGACGACCCGCGTCATCGCGGCAGCTCAGGGTGTGGGCGGCTTGCGCGCCGAGGCGGTCAGGATCCCCGAGTAGCCGTACACCGCGTTGTCGGGGCAGGGAATCACCTGCACGTCGAGGCTCGCGCGCGTGAGGTCGTTTTCGAGCAGCGATTCGGCCATCGCGTCGACGGTGACGCCGGCGCCCGGGAACATCCGCTCGCCGACCTTGTACGCCGTGCAATCGTGCAGGGCGTGGATCACGATCGTGCCACCCGGCGCCAGCATCGACAGCACGTTCTGCATGCATGCGCGCCAGACGCCGCGATCGCTCGATACCGCGTCGAGACAGAACCCCGACACGACCAGGTCGTAGTAGCCGCGACGTTCCTCGCCGAGCGGGTCGTGCCAGCGCGCGTCGCTGACGTAAAGCCCGTGTATCGCCTTGCGTGCCTGCGCCTCGCGATGGGCGATGCGCACGGGGTCGATGTCCGGCGTGCCCTCGCATTGCAGGATGAAATGCGTGAAGCGGTTCCAGTCGCTCTCCATCGCGTCGCTCGCGAGCCATTCGCGCACGAATACGAGGTTGTCGGCGAGCCAGTCCGCCATGTCGATGCGGGCGGCATAGGCGGCCGCCGCGATCGCGCGATGCAGTGTCGGTCCGCAGCCGTATTCGAGCGCGCGGCCGTATCGCACGTCGGCCCGGCGCATCACCTCGAGCTGGTAGGCAAGGACCGCCTGCTCGTCCGGCAGCACGACCTCGCTGTAGTACGTCTCGAAGTAGTCGCGCGCCCGCCATGCGGAATAGTCGGCCAGTGCCCCCGGCGACGTTGAATCGACCACAGAGAAACCCCGCATCCCCTTGCTTGTTCGGGGTATTTGTAACGGAAATCGGCCCCCGAAAGCCAGAGTGCGACCTGGCTCACACGGGGGGTCCCGGCCGCTGCCGATAATTTCCCCAAGGAGCTTTCCGGGGACTTCGGCGACAATTCATGGCCATGACAACCGCCCGGCTTGCCAAGCCCCCCGGCGAACCTGCCCCGGAACTGTTCCGCGACATCGTCGAGCAATGGCCCGGCGCGGTCGTGATGGTCAATCGCGACGGCATGATCCGCTGGGCCAACGAGGCCACCCACGACTGGGCACCGGCGGGCGCCGGCACATTGATCGGCGGCTCGCTGTCGGGTCTCGCGCTGCCGTGGCTCAAGGACCCCGGCGATCTCGCGGCCGTGCTCGACGGCGGCGCACGCCAGTTCACCCCCTGCGCCCTCGTGGACCGGCGCGGACGGGAGCGCCACTGCGCGGCCCGACTCGTGCCACTGCGCCGCGGACACGCGATCTGCGGCGCACTCCTGTTCATCGAGGATGTCGCCGGCGTCGACGGCTCGACCGTCGTCCAGGCGCCGTCGATGTCGGATACGGCCCGCGCCGTCGCACTGTCCGCAGCGGAAGTCGGCGTCTGGCACCGTAACCTGCAGACGGGCGAGGGCGGTGTCGATGCGCTCTGGTGCCGGGCCCTGCGCCTCGACCCGTGCATCGGTCCGACGCACCAGGCGTGCTGGGAGAAGGGTATCCACCCCGACGATGTGGCGGAGTACCGCACATCGAGCGAAGAACTGGCCCGCGGCGGCGGCGGGTCGTTCGAGGTGGAGTTCCGGGTCCTCACCGAGGATTCGCGCTGGCTGTGGCTGCTGCAGCGGGGCGAGGTCGTCGAACACGACGACGAAGGCCGGCCCCTGCGCGCCGCCGGCATCTGCATCGAGATCGACGCGCGCAAGCGCGCCGAGGTCGCGCTGCAGGAGAAGGAGTCGCGCCTCGCGACGGCGCTGTGGGGCGCGCGCGCCGCGTTCTGGCACTGGAACATCACGAGCGGCGTGTCGGTGCGCAGCGCGATGTGGTTCGCGATGACGGGCTACCAGCGCGAGGAATGGGAGCGCGAGGCGCGTCCCTGGCACGACCGCCTGCACCCCGACGACGTCGAACGCGTCGATCGCACGATACGCGACCACTTCGAGGGCCGCTCGCAGTCGCTCGAGATCGAGTACCGCCTGCGCATCGCCACGGGCGAATACCGCTGGTTCCAGGATCGCGGCCGCGTCAATGAATGGGATTTCCAGGGCAATGCGACCGTCGCGATCGGCGTGTCGCTCGACATCGAGGCGCAGAAGCAGGCGGAACTCGAGTTGCGCAGCAGCGAGGCGCGCCTCGAGACCGCCGTGTGGGGCGCCAAGATCGGGCTGTGGGAGCTCGACTTCCAGTCCGAGCACACCCGCTGGCACAACGACTGGTGCGAGCGGCTCGACCTCGATGCCTGCGACGGCCCGGATCACGTCGAGCGCTGGGATGCGAACATCCACCCGGACGATGTCGACAAGGCACAGCGCAACTTCTCCGCGCACGTCGCCGGCCGGTCGGACCACTACGACGCCGAGTACCGTATCCGCACGCGCAGCGGCGAGTGGCGCTGGCTGTTCGAGCGAGGGCGCGTCGTCGAGCGCGGACCCGACGGCGAGGCGCTGCGCATGGTCGGCGTCTGCATGGACATCGAGGAGCGCACTGCGGCCGAGCACGATGCACGGGAACTGCAGCAGTGGCTCGAGCACGCGATCGATCTCGCCCGCATCGGCATCTGGGACTGGGACCTCACCGGGCAGCGCTTTCGCTGCAACGACCTGTACATGCAGTACGCGCTCGGCGGCAGCTGCCCGCAGGACACGATCGAGCGGCGCGAAGCGCGCTTCTCGCGCCTGCATCCCGACGACCTCGCCGAGGCGCGCGTCATCGACCACGAGATCCGCGAGGGCCTGCGCGAGGAGTTCGAAGTGCAGGGCCGGCTGCGGCACGTCGATGGCGATTGGCGCTGGGTCCTGCAGCGCGGCCGCGTGATCGCGCGGGACGCGAACGGTGCCCCGGCGCACGTGGCCGGATTCCTCGTCGACGTGACGCAACGCCAGAGGGACACCGAGGCGCGCACGCGCGCGGTCGCGATGCTCGATGCGGTGACCCGGCACGCGCCGGATCACCTGCTGCTGCTCGATCGCGACCTCAAGGTCGTATTCGCGAATCGGGGCTGGCCGTCACAACCGCACGAGACGATGATCGGCCGCCGGTTCGAGGAACTCGCGCCGCCGGCCTGCCGCGCGCCGCTCGTCGCGCTGTGCGAACAAGTGCTCGCCACCGGCCAGCCGGGCGAGATCGAGATAGTGGACGAGTGCGACAACGGCAAGTCGCACTATCTCGCCAATCGCGCCTCGCCGGTACGCGAAGGCGAAGCGATCGTCGGGCTCAGCATCGCCATCAGCAACGTCACGGCGCGGCGCGTCGCCGAGGAGTGCCGGCGCACGACCGAATCGGTGCTGCAGACCATCTCGGAGTTCACGTCGGACTGGCTCGCGATGTTCGACGCCGACCTGCGCTACGTGTTCATCAACCGCGGCTTCGGCGGCCACGCACCGTCCGACATCATCGGTCGCACGCTCCGCGATCTCGCGCCGCGTCAGCCGACGCCGCGCATCCTCGCACTCGCCGAGGCCGTGCTGCGCACGGGCAAAGCGCGCAACGAGGAGGTCGACGTGATTGCGGCCGACGGCCGGGTGCACCGCCTCGAGGTACGCATCCGCCCGGTGCCGACGACGAACGGCGCGACCGCGGGCGGCCAGGTCCTCGTGGTCAATGCGACCGACATCACCGCGCGCAAGCAGCTCGAGCGCGAGCTGCTCGAGATCGCCAATCGCGAACAGCAGCGCATGAGCAGCGACCTGCACGACGGGCTGTCGCAGGACCTGACGGGTGTCGCGCTGATGCTGCGGGGCGTCGCGGCGCAATTGCGCAAGGAGCGTTCCGAGGCGCGCGTGGACGTCGAGGAGGTCATCGGGCTCGTCAATGCCGCGATCGAGAGCACGCGGGTGCTCGCGAGCGGCCTGTCGCCGGTCAGCAGTGAGCGCGGCGGGCTCCTCGCGGCGCTCGAAACGCTCGCCGCCCGCCTGCAGGACCGGCATGGTGTTAACGTATCGGTCTCGACGCGCTTCGACGGGCCGCTCGTGCTCACCGATGCCGCGTCGAACCATCTCTACAGGATCGCGCAGGAAGCGATGCTCAATGCGATACGACACGCCAATCCGAGGGAGGTCACGGTCGAGCTCGCGCGCGTGGCGGGCGAAATCCGCCTGCGCATCGCCGACGACGGGCGTGGCTTCGGCAGCACGCCGCCGTCGTCCGCGGGGCTCGGCCTCAGGATCATGCGCTACCGGGCGCAGATGCTCGGTGGCGGCCTCGAGATCGAGTCCCGCCCGACGGGCGTACGCGTGGAGTGCCTGTGTCCCATAGCGGGGAATCAACGCGCCGCCGTGTCCTGATCGTCGACGATCACCCGATCGTGCGACACGGCCTCTCGCGCAGGATCGAGGCTGCGCCCGATCTCGTGGTGTGCGGCGAAGTCGAGAACGTCGCCGATGCCCGGCGCGCGATCCGCGAGCTGCATCCGGACATCGTGATCGTCGACCTGAGTCTCGGCCAGGGCGACGGCCTCGAGCTCATACGAGATGCGCGTGCCCACCATCCGCGCCTGCCGATGCTCGTGCTGTCGATGCACGAGGAATCCATCTATGCGGAACGCCTGCTCGCCGCCGGCGCACGCGGCTACATCATGAAGGAGGCCGCGTCGGACCAGTTGCTGATTGCGCTGCGTCGCGTGCTGGCAGGCAAGATCTACGTGAGCGAGGCCCTCGCGGCGCGCCTGCGTGCACGCGGCAGTGCGTCCGCGGGCGGCGAGGCGGAAGACCCGCTGAAGCGTCTCAGCAATCGCGAGATGCAGGTGCTCGCGAAGCTCGGCCGGGGGCTCTCGTCGCGCGCAATCGCCGCCGACCTCACCCTGTCCGTGAAGACGGTCGAATCCCATCGGCAGAGCATCAAGCGCAAGTTGAATCTCGCCAACAACGCCCAGCTGCTGCAGTACGCGCTCTCGCTCGACCGGGCGTCGAAGGGCGGCGTCTGACGGCCCGCCGGCGGCCGGCGCCGCAGCGCCGCTAAACGCTTTGGTGCCGGGACGCGTCCAAGCCATGCAGGAGGAAGCCCCCTTGGCGGACGGCGGCGTGGCGGACATCGACCAGGTTCTCGTGGCGCGCGCGAGCGGCGGGGACATCCGCGCTTTCGAGCGGCTCTACCGCGAGCACGTCGGTCGGGTCCACGGCCTGTGCCTGCGCATGGCGCGCGATGCATCCCTCGCCGAGGACTACACGCAGGAGACGTTCATTCGTGCGTGGCGGGCGCTCGAGCGCTTCGAGGCGCGCAGCCAGGTGTCGACCTGGCTGCACCGGATCGCGGTCAACGTGGTCCTCGAACGGCGTCGCCGCCGCGAGCCGCCGGTCGAGTACGTCGAGGACGTCGGGGACTACGACCGGGACAACGACACGCTCGACACGCCCGTCGAGGAGGCCGAACTCGAGGCGGTCGTCGCCTCGCTGCCGCAGGGTGCGCGCGACGTGCTGACCCTCTGCGGGATCTACGGTTATGCGCACGGTGAGGCCGCGACGATGCTCGGCATCGCCGAAGGGACCTGCAAGGCGCAGTTGCATCGTGCCCGCGCCCTCGTGCGCGCGCGGCTCGACAATGGAGTGAAGCGATGAGCAATGAGCGCAGCGAGCGGCTGGCGGCCATCGGTGAGCTGCCCCGTGACGTGCCTCCGGCACGGAACCTGTGGCCCGGCATCGCCGCCGCGATCGAAGGGTCGTCGGCGGCGCCCGCGTCGCGGTGGGGGCGCGCGGTGCCGCGCCCCGTGTGGGCGCTCGCCGCCGCCGTGGCGTGCGTGGCGGTGGGCGTCTGGGTCGGGCGTCTATCGGCACCCGCCACATCGCCGGTCGCGGCCGTCGGTTCGAGACCGGAAAGTGCCCGGATGGCGGAGCGCGTGATCTACGACCCCGGTATCAGATTCGAGCGGACCCGCGAGCATCTGTTGCGGGAAGTCGGCGCGCGCCTCGCGCAACTGCCGCCGGGCACGCGCGCGCGGGTGGAAGCGAGCCTCGAGACCGTGCAGCGTGCCCGGCGCGACATCGAGCAGGCCCTCGGTCGCGATCCCGGCAACGCGCTGCTGCAGGAGATGCTCGTGAACAGCTACCAGGACGAGATGCGGGTGCTCGCGACGGTGCGTGAGCCGTGGGTGAGTGGACAGGAGATCGGCACATGAAGGCGGGAATGTCGACGGGATGGGCGGTCGCGGCGCTGGCGGCGATCGCGTGTGCAATGCCGGCGCATGCCGGCGGGGAAAGGGATATCGAGCAGCGGGTCGCTGCGGACCCGGGCGGCGAGGTCAATGTCAACATCGTGACGGGCTCGCTGCACATCGAGGGCTGGGACAAACCGGAAGTCGAGGTGACCGGCTCGATCGGCGACGAGGTCGAGCGGCTCGATGTGGTGCGCGACGGTCGTCGCGTGACGGTGAAGGTCATCCTGCCGAAGGGGTCATTGCGCGACGCGGACGCCGACCTCACGGTGCGCGTGCCGGCCGGCTGCTCGCTCGAGGCGACCACGGTCAGCGCCGACCTCGGCGTGCGCGCCGTCGCGGGCGCGTTGCGCCTGCGATCCGTGAGCGGCGAGGTCACGGCGCGCGATGTCGCGAAAGACAGCGAGTTCAAGACGGTGAGCGGCGACATCCGCGTGACCGCCGGCGCGCCGCCCGTGAAGGTGATCGCCTACAGCGTGAGCGGCAGCCTCGTCGTCGACGGCCTGTCCGGCAGCCTCGAAGCGACTTCGGTGAGTGGCGACATGAACTTCGACCTCGGTGCGATCGACAGCCTGCGGCTGCGCACGACCTCGGGCGATGCGCGCCTCGGCGGGCGCCTCGCGAAGGAGGCACGGGTCGACTTCGAGTCGGTGAGCGGCGACCTGTCGATGAAGGTCGCGGCCGACGCCGGCTTCACCGCCGAGGCGGACACGTTCAGCGGCTCGCTGTCCAACTGCTTCGGCGTGCGTCCCGAGGCGGTGAGCAAGTACGGGCCGGGCGAGCGCATGTCGCTGACGCAGGGCGCGGGCGGCGCGCGCATCCGCGCGAAGACCATGAGCGGCGACGTGCGGATTTGCGATCGCTAGAATGATCATGTGCGCATCGCGAAATGGGTCACGATCGTCCTCGGCGGGCTCGCGGCGCTCGCCGTGCTCGCCGGCGTCGTGCTCACGCAGGTCATCGACCCGAACCGCTTTCGCGGTGCGATCGAGCGGCAGGTAACGGCGACCACCGGGCGCGAGTTCCACCTGCAGGGCGACATCGAGCTGTCGTTTTTTCCGTGGCTCGCCCTGACGACGGGCGCGGCGGAACTGCAGTCCCCGCACGGTTTTCCGGAGCGCGCGTTCCTGCGCTGGCGCGCCGCCCACGTCGGCGTGCGGCTCGTGCCGCTGCTGCGCGATCAGCTGGTTGTCGATCGCATTCGCATCGACGGGCTCGATGCGCGCCTCGTGCGCACCGTCGACGGCCGCACGAACTGGTCCTTCGACACGGGCACGCCGCAGGCGACGCCCTCCGCCGCAGGCACGGAGAAGCTTGCGGACATCGCGGGCGTCGAACTGCGCGATGCGCACGTGATCTACGACGACCTCGCGGCGGCGCGGTCGCTCGTCGCGGACGTGCGCCGTCTCGAGGTCGCGCCGATCCGGCGGGGTGCGCCGATGCGGGTCGAACTCGAGGCGGCACTCGCGGAGGCGAAGCACGCCGAGCGGGCCGCGATCCGCCTCGCACTGCGCGTGACGCCCGGGCCGTCGCTCACGATCGACGACACGACGCTGACCGGAACGCTGCGCGATGGCCGCTTCGGCGGGACCGGTGTCCCGCTCGGATTCACCGCGCCTCGTGTCCGCTATGACGCCACGGCGGCATCGGTCGACGTCCCCGAGTGGCGCCTGCGATTCGATGACGCGACGCTCGACGGCGCCGTCGAAGCCACGTTCGGCGCAGCGACGAGCGCGCGGGGCCGCGTATCCCTCGCGCCGGTGTCGCTGCGCGCGACGCTGGCGGCGGCGGGCATCACACTGCCGCCGACACGGGATGCGCGCGCCTATGCGCACGTCGAACTCGGCGCCGGATTCAGCCTGTCGGGCGCGGCGTGGACCATCGAGCCGCTGACGATACGTCTCGACGACACGCGCCTCGCGGGAAGCGTCACGCGTGGCGCCGGTGATGCGGACACGATCCGCTTTGCGCTGCATGGCGATCGCATCGACCTCGACCGCTACCTGAAGCCCGAAGGCACGCCGAGCGAGCCGTTCGTGCTGCCGACGGAGGCACTGAAGGCGCTGCGCGTCGCGGGCACGCTCGACATCGACGAGGCGACGCTCGAGGGCGTGCAGATGAAAGGCGTGCAGCTCGGTGCGGGGCCATGACGGCGTGGAGCGCGCGTTGAGCGCGCTCGCCACGCCGCTCGTCGCCTGGCATCGCGCGCACGGGCGCCACGACCTGCCCTGGCAGCAGGACCGCTCGCCCTACCGCGTGTGGATATCGGAGATCATGCTGCAGCAGACGCAGGTGGCGACGGTGATCCCGTACTTCCAGCGCTTCATGCAACGCTTCCCGGACGTTGTCGCGCTCGCGGCGGCGTCGCTCGACGACGTGCTGCATCACTGGTCGGGCCTCGGCTATTACGCGCGCGCGCGGCACCTGCACCTGGCGGCACAGCGCGTGCGCGACGAGTTCGGCGGCGTGTTTCCCGAATCGTTCGCGGCGCTCGTGGGCCTGCCGGGCATCGGCCGCTCCACCGCGGGCGCGATCCTCGCGCTGTCGCGCGACGCGCGCTACCCGATACTCGACGGCAACGTGAAGCGCGTCCTCGCGCGCCGCTTCGGTGTCACCGGGTCGCCGGGCGCGAGCGCCGTCCAGCAGCGACTGTGGGCCATCGCGGAAGCAGAGACGCCGGAGGTCGACATCGCGGAGTACACGCAGGCGATCATGGATCTCGGCGCCACGGTCTGCGTGCGCACGCGGCCGCTGTGCCCGGTGTGTCCGTTGCGCGCCGACTGCAATGCGTACCGCACCCATCGCCAGCACCTGATCCCCGCGCCGCGGCGGCGCGCGCGCGCGGCGCGGCGGGTGCGCGCGGTCGTAATGCTGGTCGCGCAGCGCGACGACGGCGCCGTACTGCTCGAGCGGCGGCCGCCGGAGGGCATCTGGGGCGGCCTCTGGTGCCTGCCGGAGTTCGCCTCGGAAAGCGCGGCGCGCAGCTTCGCGGCATCCGAGCTGCGCGGGGCGGAAGTCGACGCGCAACCGCTCGCCGAGCGGCCGCACGCCTTCACGCACTTCGATCTCGTCATCACGCCGCTGCTCGCGCGCTGTCGCGGGCACGATCGTGTCGCGGAGGCCGGCGCCGACGGCAGCGAACGCCTCATCTGGTATGACAGGCGCATGCCGGCGCGGGTAGGATTGCCGGCCCCCGTACGAGAGATCCTCGAAAGCCTGGCATGAGCCGAACCGTCCACTGCGTGTTGCTGAAGAAGGAAGCCCCCGGACTCGATCGCGCACCGTATCCCGGTCCGCTCGGGGAACGCATCTACGCGCACGTCTCGCAGGAGGCGTGGGCCCGGTGGGTCGGGCACCAGACGATGCTGATCAACGAGTACCGGCTGACGCCGGTCGACCCGAAGGCGCGCAAGTTCCTCGAGCAGGAGATGGAGAAATTCTTCTTCGGCGCCGGGTCGGATCTGCCCGAGGACTATCGTCCCGGGTAGTGGAGGCCGCCATGTCGCTGACGCTGTTCGGGCATCCCTTTTCGTCCTACTGCCAGAAGGTGATCGTCGCGTTGTACGAGAACGCGACGCCATTCGACCTGCGCCTCGTGTGGAACGGCGATGCGGCGACCGACGCGCAGTTCGCGTCGCTGTGGCCGATGAAGCGCATGCCGGTCCTCGTCGATGCGGGCCGCACGGTGACCGAATCGACCGTGATCATCGAGTACCTCGGGCAGCACCATCCCGGGCCCGTGGCGCTGATCCCGCCCGATGCGCGCGCGGCGCTCGACGTGCGCCATATGGACCGCGTCTTCGACAGCTACGTGATGACGCCGATGCAGAAAATCGTCTTCGATCACATCCGCCCGGCGGATGCGCGCGACCCGGCAGGTGTCGCCGACGCGCACGCGCTGCTGGAAACCGCCTACGGCTGGCTCGATGCCGCGTTGCGTGGCCGCGAGTGGGCCGCCGGGAGTGCCTTCACGCTCGCCGATTGCGCCGCCGCGCCGTCGCTTTTCTATGCCGACTGGGTGCACCCGATCGCCGCATCACACGCGAACCTGCGCGCGTATCGCGCGCGGCTGCTCGCGCGGCCGTCGTTCGCGCGCGCGGTGGACGAAGGGCGGCCGTACCGGAAGCTCTTTCCGCCCGGGGCACCGGACAGGGACTGAAGAGCGGGCCTGTCGTCTGTGGCCCCGTCCCTCACACTCCCATCGGCCGGCGCTGGTTCCGGAAGCGCTTGATGCGAAATCCCGCCAGGATCAGTACGACGCCGATCGCAATCGCGAACGCGCCGATCAGCGTGACGATCGCGAGCGCGCCTGCGGCGGGATTGCGCAGTACGAGCACGCCGAACACGATGCTGATCGCGCCAGTGAGGGCGAGCCACCATTCGAAGTTGATTACATGGCGGAACTTGATCGCCGCATAGATCTCGAGCAGGCCGCGCGCGATCGCCCATACTGCGATGACGATCAGGATCGAAAGCGTGGCGATGCCCGGCGCGGCCACGGCCGCGATGCCGGCGACCACGCTGACGAGCCCGCCCCAGAACGGCCAACCCCAGTTCCTTGCGCCCGAGGCATAGTAGATTGAAAGTGCGCCGTCGATGATCCAGTAGGCGGCAATCAGCGCGAGGAAGACGAGGACGCCCATCGCGGGCCATAGCAGTACAAGAACCCCAAACAAGATAGCGACGATGCCGCGCACGAGCGGCACCCACCAGTAGTCGAGCAGGGTTTTCTCCATGGCGGCGATGCTCCCCGTTGCGATGGCCCAAAGTGCACGGTAGCTTGTACTGGATGGCAGGCTACTGCAATCGCGCCCGCTGAATCAATGACTTGGCTCGATGGGCGCTTGACGCCCCGGCGCGCCGCGGCTCTAATACGCGGCCCTCCCCAACGGCGGCCAGGTAGCTCAGTTGGTAGAGCAGCGGACTGAAAATCCGCGTGTCGTTGGTTCGATTCCGACCCTGGCCACCACTTAAAACAGGTCCTTACCGAGCACATCGGTAACGGTTCATTGCGGGCACATGGGTAACACTTTTGCGCCGAAGGGATGCCCGGCGCCGATTGAAACCCCTCATTGTCCACGATATAGTCAGACCAGTCTGACTAGATGGTGGCACCATGCGCAACTGGCAATTGCAGGACGCCAAGGCCCGGCTGTCGGAGCTCGTGAAGAAGGCGGTGCAGGAGGGTCCCCAGCACATCACGTTGCACGGCGAGCCGGCGGCCGTCGTGCTGTCCGAGGCCGAGTATCGACGTCTCAGGAAGCGGCCGGCGCGCTTCATCGACTTCATCCGCGGCTCACCGCTCCGGGGTGTGGACCTCGACCTGGGGCGCGATCGCAGCCCGTCGCGTGATGTCCGCCTGTGAGTTATCTCGTCGACACCAACGTCATCTCCGAACTCGTGCGCCCGAAGCCGGCGCCGGCCGTTGTGGCATGGTTCGAGGGAGTCGCGGACGAAGCGCTGCACCTCAGCGTGCTCACGCTCGGCGAACTGCGCAGAGGTGTGGAGAAGCTCCCCGCGAGCAAGCGAAAGGAAAAGCTCCGCCACTGGCTTGAACAGGAATTGCCGGCCTGGTTCGGTGCGCGCCTGCTCCCGGTCGATGCCGCCGTGGCGGATGCCTGGGGGCGGCTGCAAGCGAACGCGGAACGGACGCTTCCCGCCGTGGACAGTCTCCTTGCGGCGACCGCGCTGCATCATCATTTGCGGCTGGTCACACGGAATACGGCGGACTTCGATGTACCGGGGCTGGAGACGATCAATCCCTGGTCGCGGGAGGCGTGATCGTGCCGGCGTGGCTGCGGGCGGAATGCAGCCATGGCCACCCATCAGGCGAGCTCGCATCTCCAGCCCGCCGGGAGCGATGCCGCGGCGAGCGCGCCCATGAAGGCGGGGTCCGCGTCGGCGTGGCGGTCGGCGGCCGGGTAGAGGATGGTTTCCTCCTTCGGGTTGTGCATGTTGAGCAGCATCACCAGTTGCTCGCACGGCTCGCGCAGATCGTCCCCGGTGTCCGCGGCCTCACAGGCGGCGGCAAGGCGCTCGATCAATCGCCACATCTGGCCGTGCTCGCGCTTCATCACGAAGACCGGCATCGCGAGGCCCGCGCGCGCGAGCGGCGGGAACAGCACGGCCTCCTCGACGTGGATATGCGCGCGCAACAGCGCGAGCGCCGCGGCCAGTGCGTCGCGCGTCGCGGTGCCTGCGAGGAAACCCTGCACGCCGGCGTCGATCGCATGGTGCTGGTCCTCGAGGTATGCGCCCGGGCGATCGGCCTTGCTGGAACTGTTCATGGCAGCGGTCCCAGCAGTCGTGCCGCGTGCGACGCGGCGATCCACTCCTCGTTGGTGGGCTCGACGCCGATCGTCACCGCGCTGTCGCGACTCGAAATGACGGCCGCGTGGCACGCATTGGCCGTGGCATCCATGCGTACACCGAGATGGCGCAGGCCGTCGCAGACACGCGCCCGCAGTTCGGCATTGTGCTCGCCGATGCCGGCGGTGAACACCAGCAGGTCGAGACCGCCGAGCACGGCTGCGAGCGCGCCGACCTCGCGCACGATGCGGCGCACGTAGAGCGCGAGCGCGAGCGCCACGCGCTCGTTGCCCGACTCGAGCGGCAGCAGCTCGCGCGGATCGGACGAGACGCCGGAGACACCGAGCAGGCCCGAATCGTGGTACAGCATGTTCGCCACTTCTTCGAGCGTGAGCTTCTCGATCTGCATCAGGTAGATCACCGCGCCGGGATCGAGCGTGCCGCAGCGCGTGCCCATCATCAGGCCGTCGAGCGCCGAGAACCCCATGCTGGTGGCGACACTCGCGAGGTCTTGCATCGCGCACAGGCTCGCGCCGCTGCCGAGGTGGGCGACGATCGTGCGGCCCCGCGCCGTGTCGCCGTGGCGCTCGACGAGCGCGTGGCTCATGTAGTCGTACGACAGCCCGTGAAAGCCGTAGCGGCGAACGCCGCGCTCCCAGGCCGACCAGGGCAGCGCGAACATCTGCTCGACCGGGTCTTGCGTGCGGTGAAACGCCGTGTCGAAGCAGGCCACCTGTGGCACGTCGGGCGCGAGGCGGAAGAGCGAGTCGATCGCGTCCAGCGCAAACGGCTGGTGCAGCGGTGCGAGCGGCACATAGCTCCGAAGATCCGCCAGCACCTCTCCGTCGAGCCGCACCGGCTCGAAGTACTTGCTCCCGCCGTGCACGACCCGGTGCGCGACCGCCGCGATGCGCCGCTCACCCCCGACGCGTGCGCGCACGCGCTCATGGATGTGCGCCAGCGCCGCGTCATACGGCCGCGCGGGATCCAGCGAGACCGGGGCCGGCGTGACACCGGTCTCGCCGAAGGTGGGGCGCGACCCGGTGATGCCGTCGACCTTGCCGTTCCACTCCGCCTTGCGCGTAAGCGGCCTGCAGCTCGCGTCGAACAATGCGAACTTGATGCTCGAGGAGCCGCAGTTGAGCACGAGGATCAGCGGGGTCATGGCGGGCCGGTGCGCTCAGGGCGGTGCGGTGCGAAAGCGATGGGCGAGCAGCAGCGCGATCGCGCACGAGGCGAGGCGGGTGCAGCGCGAATCCGCGCGGCTCGTCAGCACGATCGGCACGCGCGCGCCCATCACGATGCCGGCGCTGTCGGCATGGCCCATGTACTCGAGTTGCTTCACCAGCATGTTGCCGCTCTCGAGGTCGGGCACCACGAGCACGTCGGCCTCGCCGGCCACGGCCGAGCGGATGCCCTTGACGCGCGCCGCCTCGGGCGAGACGGCGTTGTCGAAGGCGAGCGGTCCGTCGAGGAGCCCGCCGGTAATCTGGCCGCGATCGGCCATCTTGCACAGTGCCGCGGCATCGAGCGTCGAGGGCATGCGCGGATTGACGGTCTCCACGGCGGCGAGGATCGCCACCTTCGGCAGCTCGACGCCGATCACGTGCGCGAGGTCGATCGCGTTGCGCACGATGTCGGCCTTCTCCTCGAGCGTGGGTGCGATGTTGACGGCCGCATCGGTGATGATGAAGGGCCGCGGGTAGGCCGCCGTTTCCATCACGAAGCAATGCGTGATGCGGCGCGCGGTGCGCAGCCCGGCATCCGACGCGACGATCGCACCGAGCAGTTCGTCCGTGTGCAGGCTGCCCTTCATCAGCGCTTCGACTCTGCCCTGGCAGGCGAGCTGCGCCGCGCGCGCGGCCGCCGCGTGGCTGTGCGGCACATCGACGATCTCGCAGCCCTCGAGGCTGATGCCTGCCTCCGCGGCGACCCGGCGCAGCTTCGACTCGGGTGCGACCAGCACCGGGGTGATCATGCCGGCTGCGCGCGCGTCCATGGCGCCGCCGAGGCTGAGCGCATCGCAGGGATGCACGATCGCCATGCGCACGGGTTCCAGGCCCTGCACGTGGGCGATCAGGCGGTCGACGCCGCGCAAGCGTGTGGCGGGTGCGTCGGTCATCGGCGGGCGCTCCCGGCTCGAGCCGCGGTCGCAATCAGCGCCGGCACGACGAACTCGACGCCCGGGCCATGGCCGGTGAGCCACGGCCGCAGCGTCTCTTGGGCCGCGGCACGCAGGCGCTCGAACTGCGTGTCATCGAGCAGTCCGCCGAGGGTCCATACACAGGCATGCTCGGCCGCGACGAGGGCGTCGATCGACGCAAAGTGGACCGGGCGGTCGTGGCGCGTGACGTGTACCACTTCGAAACCCTCCGCCGAGCACAGCGCGGAGAGCCGTTCCGGATCGCCGAGTGTGAAGGGCGCCCGAAATGCCTCGGCCACCTCCGGGCCGAAGAGCCGATGAAGCAACTCTGCGAGCACGGCATAGCCCGGCGCGTGATCGAGCGCATCCCACACGGCGATCGCGATACGTCCGCCGGGGCGCAATACGCGCCGCATCTCCCGCAGCGCCATGGTGCGATCCTCGAAGAACATCAGGCCAAACTGGCTGACGACGGCATCGAAGTGCTCGTCGGTGAATGGCAACTGCTCCGCGCGACCCTGTCGCCATTCGATCGCGGGGCCATTGCGTCGTGCAACGGTCAGCATGTCGTCGTTCGCATCGAGCCCTGTGGCCGTGCCGCCGGGTTGCACGCGCTGCGCGGCTGCGCCGGTCAGCGCACCCGTTCCGCAAGCGACGTCGAGCACGTGGTGCCCTGCGCGTACGCCGGCGGCGTCGAGCACGACCGGGCCCCATTGCCTGAAGAGCGCCGGCACGAAGAGGCGCTCATACACTTCCGCGGGCGCGGCCCGCGTGTGCGGATCACTGTGGACCATGGCACACCTCAGCGCATCTCGGTCGGCGCAAGGACGCCTGCGCCGATCAGGCGTTCGAGATCCCGACGCAGTTCGCCGGGATCCACACCGGGCTGGCGCGCCATCGCATCCTCGAGTGCGAACAGGCGCTGTCCCAGGAGCCATTCGATGGTCGGGTAGGTCGCGCCGATCGCAATCTCTCCGCCGTCGTACACGACCGCGAACCCGGCGTCGCGGCGCACGAGGCGCGCCGCCTTCGCGAGCGAATACCAGGCGGGCGGCGATTGCGCGGGCAGCCCATAGTCGGCCGCCACGCTGCCGGCCTCTCGCTGGTGGTTCTGCACGTCGATCGCGAACGCGGGCGCGGTCATCACCTCCCGCACGCGCCCCGCGAGTTGCGCGAGTCGCGCCGCGAGCGCTGCCGGGTCGCGCGCGTCGGGCAGGTAGGCGCGAAAGGCGCTCTCCGCCGTCAACACCTTCTCGAGCAGTTTCAGGAGCGCGAGGCCCGTGGCGGGCGCCACGCCGAATGTGATGTGCAGTGACGCCTGCGCGCCGGTGAGCGCATCGTGATACTGGCCGCGCGGCAGGTAGAGCAGGTCGCCCGGCCGCATTACGATTTCCTCGAGCACGCGGCCGCGTGTCGCGTTCAGGAACTTCTCGCCCTCGTCGCCGGGAGGTACGGGCGCCACCGGCGCATCGGCGCGCGCCTCGTAGATCCGCCACGTCTTTTCGCCTTCGGCCTGCACCGCGAAGACGTCGTGCAGGTCGAAGTGCGTCTGGAAGGCCTGCACGCCGCGGAACGAGCAATAGACGTTCGCGAAGCTGCGCGCCCCGAATTGCGCCGCGAGCATGCGCGCCACGTCGCCGATCGGGGGGCAGACGCGGTGGATCTGGTTGGCGACGAGGCTCGCGCCGAGACCCATGAGCGCCTTGACCTTGGCAGGATTGACGGGCGCCGGCGTGCCGGCCCGCAGGTCCGCCGTGTCACAGTAATTCTCGCGCAGCGCAGCGCGGCTCTTGAAGTACACCTTGAGCGTGTCTTCGTTCCAGTACGGGGTCAGCGCGAGCACCTCGTTGAACCGCGCCCACGGCAGGAGCGCCGCGCGGGCAACGCTTCCACCGCGAATGAAGAGCGGCCGCTGTCCGAAGTACTGCGTGCGGAAGGTGTCCGCATCGAACGGCGCGAGGAATTCCGCCAATTGCATGGCGCGAGACGTTAGCATGGCGCATGCATCACGGGCAGGGGGACTGGCTGCCGGCTCGCGCCGCGCTGCATGCGAGCGGGCTTTATTTCCAGCTCCGCGACATTCGTGCCGCGGAGCTCGACGACCCTTTCATGCAGGAGTCGATCGCGCGCAGCCGCGCGCCCGAGCGGTATGTGCAGATCCTGCCGGGAGATCTCGGCCGCGCATCGCCCGGCACGACCCCTGCCGGGCTGATCTTCCATGTTGCGCGCTGCGGCTCGACCCTGGTCTCGCAACTGCTCAAGCAGCACGGTGGTGTCGTCGTCTACGCCGAGCCGCCACCGGTGAACGAGATCCTGCGTCCGCCGCAGCCCTGGCCGCGCCCGCAGATGATTGCCGCGCTGAGATCGCTCGGCGCGGCGTTCGCGGCGCATGCGGCCCGGCCCTACATCATCAAGTGCACGAGCTGGAACACGCTCCATTGCGACCTCCTCGCCGAGGCTTTTCCGCAGACGCCGTGGGTGTTCTGCGTACGCGATCCCGTCGAGGTCTGTGTCTCGCTGTTGCAGCGGCCACCGGGGTGGCTGCTCGGCGCGGACGAGATGTCGGCCCGCTTCGCGGCGATCGTCGATCCGCGGCGGGAGGCGACATCGAACGAGGAACTCGTCGCACGCGCATACGCTGCGCTGTGTGACGCGGTGGCGCGACTCGATCCCGCTCGCGGGTGCGTGGTCGGTTACGAATCGTTGCCGGCCGCCGTGTGGGAGGTGGTGGCACCGCATTTTGCGCTGCAGGTCGATGTCGCGACGCGCGCCCGCATGGCGCAGGCCGCCACGCGACCTGCCAAGGCGCCGATGGGAGCTGCGACCATCTTCACTGCCGATGGCGACGCGAAGCAGGCGGCGGCGTCGGATGCGCTGCGGCGCGCGATCGGCGAGCACGCGCGGCCGGCGCTCGAGAAACTGGTGCCGGGTTTTCGGTTATTCGGTTATTCCGGCGCTGCGCGCGAATAACCGAATAACTGAAAACCCGGCACCGGCACCCGCTCATCTCATCGGCTGTCCCCAGTTCGGATCGAACGGCACCGCATGCTCCGGGCCGATTTCGAGGGACGACACGTCCATGACGAAAGTGCGGATGCCCTGCATGAAGCCGGGGCCGCGTGCGCGCGCCCAGTTCATCTTCCTGCCGTCAGGTGAGACCTGCGCGAGGAAGTCGAGATTGTCGAAGTACGTAAGCCGCTTCGGCTCACCGCCCGCAAGATCGCCGAGGTAGATTTCCCAGTTCGATTCGCTGAGCGCCCTGACATACACGTAGTGACGTCCGTCGGGTGCCGGCACGGGATGCCAGTTCATGCCGTTGTCGAAGGTGTGGCGCCGCCAGTCGGTGCCGTCGCGCCGGATCGTGAATATTGTCATCGGCGTCGGCCGCACCTTCTTGTAATCGGCGCGCTTCCACGCACGGAAAATGATGTGCTCGCTGTCGGGCATGAAGAACGGCGCGCCTTCCTGCCATTCGTCGGTGCGCGTCACCTGGAACTCGCCGGTGCCGTCCGACCGCATCACCCAGATATCCATCTTGCCGTCGATCTGGCGGCCGAAGGCGATCCACTTGCCGTCGGGCGATACCGACACTTCCGCTTCGTACCATTTGTTGTTGGTGAGCCGCTGGATGTGGCCGCCGTGCAGGTCGGAACTGTAGAGCTCGGCACCTTGGGGGTAGTCGTCCGAATCGGACCAGTTGCCGACCGGCATATCCAGGTGATCCCGGGTCGATGTCCAGACGATGCGCTGGCCGTCGGGAAAGAAGAACGAACAACCGTCCTGGCCGTGATCGTTGACGTTCCACATCTCGGTGCCATCGGCGGTGAAGATCCACGTGAGTGCGCCGAGCCCGCCGTGCTTCGTCGGCAGCGCGCGCTTGTCGCGCGTCTGCGCGATCAGGTGGCGCGAATCGGGCGCCCAGTACGCCTCGGCGGCATCGGGAATGTTCGGGATCATGTAGTAGGGCAGTTCGCGCGGGTCGGGCGGGGGATCGCCCGCGTCCGCTGGCACGGCGCTGCGCGCGGCGAGCACTGCCGCGACACCAGCGAGCAAGAGGGGCACGGTCGGCTTCGGCTTCATCGCGATCACCTCGTTGAGAGCTGGTGCCGGGTTTTCGGTTATTCGGTTATTCCGGCGCTTCGCGCGAATAACCGAATAACCGAAAACCCGGCACCAGCGCCCCCATCTTCCGCCCGCCAACCGGCCGTGGCAATGGCGCGCACGCGCCCGACGAGTCTGGAGATCGTTCAGCCCTTGATCGCGCCCTCGTTGATCCAGTAGCCATCCAGTACGCCGTCCTTCGTGAAGAAGGTACGGCAGCAATCGATCCTGCACTCGTCGTCGAAGCGCCAGAATTCGATGCTGTCGACGGCCACCTTGTCACGCGTGTTCACGTTGCGCAGGTGCAGGCCGGCCTCGTTGCCGCAGATGCGGATCGCCACGGATTCGATCTTCCAGTTGGCCCCGGTTCCGATCGTGCGATCCCAGGTCTCCTCGATGCTCCGGAGTCCGCCTTTCTTCGGGCCACCGACTGGATCCTCGAGGATCGTGTTTTGCGCCCAGCAGGAGATCCAGCCCTTGCGATCGCCCCTGTTCCAGGTATCGATGTACCTCTCGATGGCCTGTCCAACCTGCTCCGATGTCGGCATTGCATCCCTCCGAATGTGTTGCATGGGCCGAAACGGGCCCAATGATCCGCGCAGCGCGCGGGATGCCGTGAGGCCCGGGGCGCGCAAGGGAGGGGACAGTTTCGCTCAGGCATCGACGATCCGGCGGCGATACTCGGAGGGCAGGCTTCCGGTCCATCGCCGAAAGGCCCGGCGAAAGGCACGGCCATCACCGAGCCCGACGCGGCGCGCCACCTCGGCGATCGGCATGGTGGTATGGCGCATCAGGTGCTCGGCCGCCTCGCGCTGGCAGGCGCTGCGCAACCCGGAAAGCGAAACCCCTTCGGCGCGTAATTGCCTGCGCATCGAAGCGGTGCTCATGTAGAACAACTGTGCCACGGCTGCGGCGTCCGGCGCGCGGCCCTGGTGCTGCAGGGCATCCGCAATCAGGAGGCGAATCGACAGGGCCAGGCTGCCGCCGTGCGTGTCGCCGACGCCGAGCCGGAAGGGAAGGAAGTCGATCACGCGCTCGAGCTCGGCGTGCGAGCGCACGAGCTTCAGGCGCAGACAGCTCGCGGGGAAGCTCAGATAGTTGACCTGTCGATCGAAGCGAAGTGGCATGCCGTAGGCCTGAAAGAGCGGATTCGGTCGCGGTGGCTGCGGGTAGGCGAGGCCAGCTTCGACGTCCGGCAGCCGGCGCCCGACGAGCCAGGAGAACAGCTGGTAATAGAGATTGACACCCGTGAGATCCACCAGCAGTGCGGCACCGTCGCGTATGCGGCGTTGCGTGTCGATCAGGAACCACGCTCGCTCACCCCGCCGCTGCAGGCGTTCTTCGGCACCGCGTTCTTCCATCGCCCGGTTGAACTGGGCGGCACGCTCGATGGCCCTTTCGAGATTGCTGCAGTGGATCATGGCGTAGCACATCATGTCGACCGCCAGCTTCCCGAGAGGGCGTCTGCCCTCGCGCGAACAGCAGCGCGCCTCGAGCGCACCGATGGCGAGCCGGTAGAAGCGCACGAATTCTCCGGCCGGCATCGCGTGCGCCTGACGCCTCTGCACTGCCGAGAGGGAAACGCTCATGCGGGCGTCGCGCCAGAGTGTTGCCACGTCGTGTCCGAGCCGGATCAGTTGATCGAGGAACGGCAGTGCGAAGGCTGCGGGCACCGTATGCCCGAAATCCGGGTCACGCATGTTGCTGGAATCCGCGACTCGCCGGCACGATTCTATACTCACGCGCAAGGATGTCGCGCGGCCGATCGCCGACATGGCGTGCGCCCGCAACGCCGATTCGAGTCCGTGCTGCGGTCAATCGGGCACCATCGGCGCCGGGATCGCGTTGCCCGATTGTCGAGCCACAGGGCCCCTGATACTTTGCCCGGGGGTGAAATCATGAAGACTCTTTTCGCATTTCTCGTGTCCCTGCCCTTCGTTGCCGCACCTTCCGTGGCGGCGGATGCCGCGCCGCCGGACTTCAGCGGCACGTGGGCCCTCGATACGAGCCGCGGCGAGAACCTCGGCATGATGTCGTCGCTCGAGCAGACCGTCCTTATCACGCAGACGAAGGATGCCCTGGTGCTCAAGGAAGCGACCGACTTCCAGGGCCAGAAGAGTGAGCGCGAGGTCCGTTACGACCTCACGGGGGCGAAGGCGCGAAATCCGGGCGCGATGGGCGGCGACGCCGAGACCGTGGCCCGGTGGGAGGGCGGCAGGCTCGTCGTCACCTGGACCACCGAAGGTGCGGTCGCCGGCACCCGCAACGTGCGCACCGAGACGCGTTCGCTCAGCGCCGACGGCCGCACGATGACGGTCGAGAGCGTGCGCGGCGCCGGCAAGCCCGTCGTGATGGTCTTCGGCAAGCGCGGATGAAACGCTTTGCCGCGATCGCGGCCGCCGCGATCGCACTCGCTGTCGCCGCGTATTGGTGGTTCGCGCGCCCGGACGCGGCACCCGTTACCGGTGCCGTTCGCATGGTGAAGCCCGAGCATCGAACCGTGGCCTCCTCGGTGCTCGCGACCGGCGTCGTGCGGCTGCGGGTCGGGGCCGAAGTGCGCGTCGGCTCGCAGGTGTCGGGCATCGTGCGTGAACTCAATGTCACGGTCGGCTCGCACATCGAACGTGGCGCCGTGATCGCGCGCATCGATGCGCGCAGCATCGAGGCGCGGCTTGCGCAGGCGCGAGCGCAGGTGGCGGTGATCGAGCAGGATGTCGCGCGCGCCCGGGTCGAACTGGCACGCGTGCAACGGCTCGAGGCGCAGCAGCTCGTGGCCGCAAGTGAAGTCGAAGACCGCGGCCTTGCGCTCGCGGAAGCGAACGCGAAGCTCGAGAAGGCACGTCGCGACGTTGCGGTCGTCGAGACGGAGCTCGGCTACACGGTGATCCGTGCGCCGATCGCCGGCACCGTCGCCTCGGTGGCCACGCAGGAGGGCGAGACGGTTGCCGCATCGTTCACCACTCCGACCTTCGTCACGATCATCGGCGACGATGCGCTGCAGCTCGTCGCCATGGTGGACGAGACCGACATCGGCGGCGTCGCGGCCGGCAACGCGGTCACCTTCTCGGTCGAGGCTTTCCCGAGCGAGGAATTCACCGGCCACGTCGAGCGCGTGGCGCCGAAGGGCACGATCGTGTCGGGTGTCGTCAATTACGAGGTGATGATCGGCATCGACTCGCCCGCGAATCTGCTGAAGCCCGACATGACGGCGAATGTCACGATCGAGACGGCGCAGCGTACCGCGCTCGTGGTGCCGAACGAGGCGATCCTGCGTGATGGCAGCGACCGCTATGTCTATGTCGAGGCCGGCGGCAAGCGCGAGCGGCGGCCCGTCACCGTCGGTGCACGCGAGGGCGGCGTCACCGAGATTCGCCGCGGCGTGAGCGCCGACGACAGCGTCCTGATCGGAGTCGAGGTGCAGACCCCATGAACGTCATCGAGGCGATTCACCTGGCGCGTACCTACCGGCGCGGCGACGGCACGCCGGTCGCCGCGTTGCGCGACATCTCCTTCACGATCGCGGCGGGCGAGTTCGTCGTGATCCGCGGGGCCTCCGGTTCCGGCAAGTCTTCGCTGCTCAACATCCTCGGCTGCCTCGACACGCCGACATCGGGCGAGTACCGGCTCGCGGGCGAGAACGTGTCGACGCTGTCGGACGACGCGCGCTCGCACATCCGCTCGAAGCGCATCGGCTTCGTGTTCCAGAGTTTCAACCTGTTGCCGCGTGCGACCGCCATCGAGAATGTCGAGGTGCCGGCACTGTATACCGGCGCAGCGCCGGATCGCGCCCGCGCGCGATCGCTGCTCGATCGCGTTGGCCTCGCCGAACGTGCGGAACATTTCGCGACCGAGCTGTCGGGCGGCGAGCAGCAGCGCGTCGCGATCGCGCGGGCGCTGATGAACGATCCACCGTTGCTGCTCGCCGACGAGCCGACCGGCAATCTCGACTCGGCGGCGGGCGAGAGCGTCATGCAATTGCTCGCGAGCCTGCAGGAGGGCGGACGCACGATCGTGCTCGTGACACACGACGAGCATGTGGCGTCGTTCGCGGACCGCGAGCTCGTGATACGGGACGGCGCCATCGCCTCGGATACGGCGCGCCGGCCGTGGAGGCAGCCATGAGGGCATCGCAGGTGATCGGGCTCGCGTGGCGCTCGCTCGCGCGCAGCAAGCTGCGCAGCTTCTTCATGATGCTCGGCGTCGTCGTCGGCATCGCGGCGCTCACCGCGCTCGCGTCGGTCGGCGAGGCCACGCGACAGGAAACGATGCGCCAGTTCAAGCGCATGCTCGGCACCTTCGACACGCTGACGATACGGCCGGGCGCCAACAGCACGCGCGGCATGCCCTCGCTCGGCCAGGTCGAGCCGTCGCTGAAGTTCGGCGACGGCCCGGCGATCGCGACGGGTGTCCGCGGCGTCAAGCGCGTGGCGCTCGTGCAGCAAGCCTTCGATCTCGACGTGAGCTACCGGAATGAGACCACGGTGCCGCTCGTGCTCGGGGTGTCGTCGAACTGGGCGGATATCCGCGGCGAGGCCGCTGCGCACGGCGAGCACCTCACGGAGGACGACGACCGCTCGCTCGCGCGCGTCGCGGTGATCGGCGTGGATGTCGCCCGCACGCTCTTTCACGACGAGGACCCACTCGGCAGGACGATCCGTATCGCCGACGTGCCGTTCCAGGTCAAGGGCGTGATGGCCCCGCGCGGCTCGGGTCCCGGCGGCGCGAGCCTCGACAACGTGCTGGTGATTCCGGTGGCGACGGCATCGAAGCGGCTGTTCAATCGCGACTACCTGACGACGATCGTCGTGCAGCTCGACGACGCCGACGACAGCGATCGCGTGGCCGACGACGTGCGGGCGCTGCTGCGCGAGCGGCACCGGATCATTCCGCCCGCGCAGGACGATTTCACGGTCGGCAGTCCGCGGGCGACGCTGGCGCAGATCGCCAAAGTGGGCACGACGCTGTCGAAGGTGGTGACCGGCGTCGCGATGATCGCGACGCTGATCGGCGGGGCGGTGATCATGAGCCTCATGCTGATCGGGGTGTCGGAGCGGCGGCGCGAGATCGGCGTGCGGCGCGCGGTCGGTGCCACGAGGCGCGATGTGCTGCAGCAGTTCCTCGCCGAGGCGGCGCTGATTTCGGTGCTCGGCGGCGCCATCGGCATCGCGATCGGCATGGGAGGCGCCACCGTCGGGGCGCTCCTGCAGAAGCTGCCGCCGGCGTACATGTGGCCGATGATCGGCGCGGCCGCGCTGCTGTCGCTGCTGGTCGGCATCGCCTTCGGCCTCTATCCCGCATGGAAAGCCGCGAACGTCGACCCGATCGAAGCGCTGCGCAGCTGAGCCGCTACCGGCACCTCGCGCGCGCGGCGTGGCGCCAGCTGTGGCGGCACCGGGCGCGCTCGGTGCTCGTGATGACCTGCGCCGCACTCGGCGTGACCGGATCGATCGCGGCCGTGAACTTTGCCGCCGGAGGTCGTCAGCAGGTCGTCGACCAGGTCGCCCGCCTCGGCAGCAACGTGATCGTCGTGGCAGCGCTGCAGGATCGCAGCACGGGCGGGCGGGCGCGCACCGGGACCATTGCGACGACGCTGCGCGACGACGATTATCGGGCCATCCGCCGCGAAGTGCCCGCAGTCGTGCGCTCCTCGGCGCTCGCGACGGCGAGCCTGCGCCTCAAGGCGGGCGGGCTGTCGAAGGTTGCACCGGTCGTCGGCTGCGAGCCGGCCTTCTTCGACATCAAGCACTGGACGATCGATGCGGGACGCCCCTTCGACGCGGTGGACCTCAGGCGCTCGGCGCGCGTGGCACTGCTCGGGGCCACGGTAGCGCGCGACCTCTTTGGCGACGCATCGCCCGTCGGCGAGCGCCTGCACATCAATCGCGTGCCATTCGAGGTGATCGGCGTGCTCGCCGAGCGCGGCCAGGGGCTCGACGTGACGAACGAGGACGCGCAGGTCTATGTGCCGCTCATGGCCGCGATGCGGCGGCTCCTGAATGTCGAGCACTACAGCGCGCTGGTGCTCGAAGTCGGCACGTTCGAGGCGCTGCCCGGCGCGGTGCGCGACGTCACGGACCTGCTGCGTGATCGCCATCGCACCGGCGGCTTCCGTCCCGACGACTTCTCGGTGCTGAACCAGCAGGCGCTCGCCGATACGCGCCTCGCCGCCTCGCGACAGCTCGGCTTCTTCGTGCGCTGGATCGGGCTGTCGGCGTTGCTCGTCGCCGGCGTCGGCGTGCTCGCGATGGCATGGATCACCGTGCGCGATCGCACGCGCGAGATCGGCACGCGTCGCGCACTCGGTGCCACCGCACGGGATGTGTTCTGCCAGTTCGCGTTCGAGGCGATGGTCCTCGCCACGGCGGGCGCCGCCTGCGGCGTCGCGCTCGGATGGGTCGCATCGCGGATCGTCGCGGCGCGCGCGGCGTTGCCGTTCGTGTTCGACATCGGCAATGCGGCGCTCGCGTTCGCGCTCGCCATCGCGGTGAATTTCGCGTTCGTCAGCTGGCCGGCCCGTCGCGCCGCCCGTCTCGATCCGATCGAGGCACTGCGCCACGCCTGACGAGCGCACCGGCGACGAGCCAGCAGGCGAGCGCCCAGGCCGTGCCGATGCACCAGCCCGCCAGCACGTCCGTCGGCCAGTGCACGCCGAGGTAGACGCGGCTCGTGCCGACGAGCAGCGCGAGCGCGATGCCGACCGCCAGCACATAGGCCTTCAGCCGTCGCGTGGGCTGCACGGTTGCGAGCAGCGTGCCGAGCGTGAGCCAGGTCACCGTCGCCAGCATCGCGTGGCCGCTCGGAAAGCTCTGGGAGCTCACCTCGACGAGATGCGCGACGAGATCCGGGCGCGGTCGCTCGAACCCGCTTTTCAGAATGCTCGAGAGTATCGTGCCGCCACCGACGGCCACCGCGACGAGCAGGGCAGTCGTGCGCTTGCCGGCGAGCAGCAGGTAACCGAGGGTCGCGAGCGTGACGGCTGCGAGCACCGTCGTGCCGCCGAGCGACGTGATGTCGCGGAACGCCGCTTCGACCCACGCAGGACCGATCGGGTCGGCGAGGTCCGCCGGATTGCGCATGGCGAGGAGGACCGCCTCGTCGAAGGCGTGCGTCTCTCCCGCGACGACCTCACCCGCGAGCTCGGCGAACGCGAGCAGCGCGCCTGCGCACAGCAGCAGCGCCGCGAACAGGCCCGCGGAACGGCGCCTGCGCGTTGCCGGGTCAGCGGGCGGCCGCACGTCGCTCCCGCCCGAGGACGACCGTGACGGCGAGATCCGCGGTCACGTTGCAGATCGTGCGGAAGATGTCGGGCAGGACTTCCACCGCGAGGAGCAGCGCGAGCACTTCGACGGGCAGCCCCAGGGCGAGGCAGATGGGCATCACGCCGAAGAAATAGCTCACCTGGCTCGAGACGCCGACACTCCCGATGCTGGTCGCCACCGAGACGAGTGCCGCGGTCGCGAGCTGCGCCGGCGACAGCGGGATGCCGTACAGCGCGGCGACGAAGATCGCGGCGGCGAGGTTCGCCACCGCAGTGCTCACGCGAAAGAGCGACACGGCGAGCGGCAGCACGATACCGACGATGCCGGAGGGCACGCGCAGCGAACCCTGTGCGGCATCGATCATCGCGGGCAGCGTGGCGAGCGAGGACTGCGTGCTCGCGGCGACGACCTGGGCGGGCGCCGCGCCTCGGGCGAATTCGCGAAACGTCAGGGCCTTGCTCGCGGCAGCGAGTGGATACATCGCGCCGGTCGCGAGGAGGCACAGCACGGAGAGCAGCACGATGTAGTAGAAGAGTGCGCCGGCTGCGCCGAGTCCGCCGTGGAAGCCGACGCCGAGCGCGAGCGCAAACACACCGAGCGGCGCGACGCGCAGCACCCACTGCACGATCGTCACCATCGCGGTGGCGACCGCGTCGAAAAACCCTGTCAACCTTTCGCGCGATTCCGCCGGCAGCCGTGGAATCGCGAACGCAAACAGGAGCGCGAACACGATCAGCGGCAGGACCGCACCTTCGGCGGCGGCGGCCACCGGGTTGACGGGAATGATGCCCGTCAGCCAGTCGCGGAGCGGCGCGACGGGCGGCAGGGACTCGTGCCGGCTCAACGCGCCGGCGCGCAGCGCGGCCGCTGCGCTCTCGGGTATCGGGAACGCGGACAGTATCGCCGGCACGACGATCACGGTCGCCGCGACAGCCGCGAGCAGCACGAGGCCGAAGGTGACCATCGCGCGCGCGGCGAGCTTGCCGGCGTTTGCGGCACTCGCCGCCGTCGCGATGCCGGTGACGAGCACCGCGAACACGAGTGGAATCACGGTCATGCGCAGCGCGTTGACCCACAGGGTGCCGACGGGCTGCAGGATCGCGACGATGCGCGCGAGGCCGGACTGTCCTGTTGCGGCAATGGCGGCGCCTGCCGCGAGGCCGAGGACCAGTGCGAGAATGATGCGGTTGGTCGAGGACATGGGCGATGCCGAGCCGCAGCATAAGTTCACGTGGAATCGGCGTCGAGCGTTACGACTGGTCTCGAAGACCCGCGAGCAGTTCGGGGAGCGTCGACGCCGAGACGCCGGGAGACAGGGCGCTCCCGGCGCCAGGGATTTTCCCACCCTCATGCACCAGCACGGCGTGCGTGTCGTATCGCTCGATCGAGGCCGCCAATCGGGCGAGTGGTCGAGCCATGGCGGGCGTGACGGTTCGCGTGGCCTTGGCTTCGACGAGCACGAGCTTCCCCGCGGCTCGCGGCACGAGGAAATCCACTTCGAGACCCTGCTGATCGCGGAAGTAATAGAGCTCGACGTGCGCCCCGCGATTCACCTGTTGCTTGGCGATTTCGGCGGCGACCAGGCCTTCGAACAGTGGGCCGCGAAACGTCGAGGCCTGCAAGGCAGCAATGCTGCCGATGCCGAGGAGGTGACAGGCGAGGCCGGAATCGACGAAGTAGACCTTGGGGGACTTGAGCAGGCGCTTGCCGAAGTTCTCGTAAAACGGCGGCACGAGCAGGACCTGCCCCGTGACCTCGAGCGCATTCAGCCATTCGCCGATGGTCGGAACGGAAACACCGAGCGGTGCTGCCAGGTCTGTCTTGTTGAGGATGTTTCCCGAGCGGGACGCGAGCAGCGCAAGAAAGCGGCGGAATGCGCCGAGGTCGCGGATGGCCGTGACGGCACGCACGTCACGCTCGAGGTACGACTGAATGAATGAGCGAAACCAGATCTCGGCGGTTGACGGGCGATTGACGACACCGGGGTAACCTCCGCGGAGCAGGCCCACTTTGGGAGACTCGAGTATCGACAACGGCAACAGGTGCAGGATTGCCACCCGGCCCGCCATCGATTCGGTCACTCCCTGCATGAGCCCGGCTTCCTGGGACCCGGTCAGCAGCCATTGCCCCTTCCGTGCCGGCGCCGCATCGATGCGCGCACGCACGTAGTTGAACAGCTCCGGCACGTTCTGGATTTCGTCGAGGATGACCGGCAGGCGCAGCGCTTCGAGGAAAGAGCGCGGATCGCTACGCACGCGCGCCACGATGTCCGGATCCTCCAGCAGGACATACGACGCGCGCGGGTACAGGCGTCGCAGGAGTGTCGTCTTGCCGCTCTGGCGCGGTCCTGTCAGCAGGATGCCCGGAAACGACCGGGCAGCCTCGAGAACCCGCGGCGCGATCAGTCTCGCGATGAATGGCACGTGAGAAATCTAAACCGCTACTTTATATTTCTCAACACTGGCCGGGTGAGCCCGTGAACGGCTGGATTCGCCGCAGACTGCCGTGGGGCACATAGAATGCCGCATGGCCGCCGCCCCCATGACGATCGCGCCGGAAGTGACGCTGCTGCGCGGATTCGCAGCGCCGACGCGCCCGATCGTCCTCGCCATCGAGGTGGTTGCGGCGCTGGCGCCGTTCCGGCACCTGAAGACTCCGGGCGGCGGCACGATGTCGGTCGCGATGACGAACTGCGGGCCCTGGGGCTGGCACAGCGATGCCCGGGGTTACCGCTACACCGCGAGCGACCCGCTGTCGGGCGAGCCTTGGCCGCCGATGCCGGAGTCTTTCCGGGCGCTCGCACGCAAGGCCGCGATGCGCGGCGGCTTCCCCGGCTTCGAGCCCGACGCCTGCCTCGTGAATCGCTACGTGCCGGGCGCGCAGATGGGGGCGCACCGCGACTGGGACGAACTCGACAAGCGTTTTCCGATCGTGTCGGTGTCGATCGGGCTGCCGGCGCTGTTCCTGTGGTATGGCGCGACGCGGCGCGGCCGGCCGCTCGTGACACGCGTCGAAGACGGCGACGTCGTCGTGTGGGGCGGCAGTGCGCGCGCCGGATACCACGGCGTGCGAAAGCTCGCACCCGGCGATCATCCCGTCACGGGCGCACTGCGCTACAACCTCACTTTCCGCCGAGCGAAATAGCGGGCGCGGTCGTCGCCTGCAGGTCGTGCGCGACCTTCTCGGCCTCCGTCATCACGCGCAGCAGGTTCTCGCCAGCGAGCTTCTTCAGGTCGCGGTCCGACCAGCCGCGACGGATCAGTTCGGCGAAGAGATTCGGGTACATCGACACGTCCGAGAGGCCCTCGGGCCACAGGTCGTTGCCGTCGAAGTCGCCGCCGATGCCGACGTGATCGACTCCGGCGAGCTTTGCGACGTAGTCGATGTGGTTTGCCACATCGGCGACGGTGACCCGCGGCAGCACGAGCTTTTTCTTGAAGTCGTCGTAGAGCGCGCGTCGCTCGGCTTCGGATTTCGCCGTGCCGGCGCTCGCGTAGAACGCCTTCATGGCCGGGAACAGCGCCTTCGCGGCATCGTTCGACACGAAGCCCGCGACGAACGTGACCATCAGCACGCCGCCGTTGTCGCGCAGGCTGGCGATCACGTCATCCGGGACATTGCGCGGGATGTCGACGAGGCCGCGGGCCGCCGCGTGCGAGAAGATCACCGGCGCCTTCGACACCGCGATGGCGTCGCGCATCGTGTCGGCGGACGTGTGCGACAGGTCGACGAGCATGCCGAGGCGGTTCATCTCGCGCACGACCTGTTCGCCGAACGGCGACAGGCCATTGAAGCGCGGGGTCTCCGGCATCCCGGAATCGGCCCAGTCGGTGTGCGAGTTGTGCGTCAGTGTCATGTAGCGCACGCCGAGGTCGTAGTAGGCACGCAGTGCCCCGAGCGAGTTCTCGATCGCGTGGCCGCCCTCCATGCCGAGGAGTGAGGCGATGCGCCCGTCGCGGTGCGCCGCGCGGATGTCCGCGGCCGTGCCCGCGAAGCGGAAGGCGTCGGGGTAGGCGTCGATCATCCGGCGCGCGATGTCGATCTGCTCGAGCTGCATGCGCGCGAATCCGTCCTTCATCTCCCCGGGGATGTACACCGACCAGAACTGCGCACCGACGTGGCCGGTCCGCAGGCGCGGAATATCGGTCTGTCCGGGGGCATGGCCGCGCAGGTCGTAGGCGCGGACATCGCCCTTCGTCGCGCCGCGGATCGTGATCGGCAGGTCGTTGTGGCCATCGACCAGGATCGTCGTCGACAGCAGGCGGTTCGCGTGGGCGAGCGCGTCGTCCGCGACGGGCGTTGCGGCGGCGGCGCCGGCAACCGTGCATGCGAGGAACAGCAGCGTTGCGATCGGGCCGGCGTGGCGATGCGTTACCATGGGCTATCGACCTCCAGGAGTTGGAACCGTGACTTTAATGCGCTTCGGACTCGCGAGTCTCGCCGTTCTCGCCTCATTGCCGGTCTGCGGTGCAGAGTTGCCCGCGCGCGACCGCGACTTCCTTCTGCACGCCGTCGAGTCGCATGCGCAGGCGAGCGCCGACACCGCACTCGCCATCTGGAAGCTCGCCGAAGTGGGCTACCAGGAGCGGCAGAGTTCCGCGCTGCTGCAGCAGGAACTCGCCGGTGCGGGCTTCGCGGTCGAAGCCGGTGTCGCCGGCATGCCGACGAGCTTCATCGCGACGGCGGGATCCGGCAAGCCGGTGATCGCGATCCTCGCGGAGTTCGACGCGCTGCCCGGGCTCTCGCAGGCCGCGGTCGCGCAGCGCAGCCCGATCCAGGGCAAGAATGCGGCGCACGCGTGCGGACACAACCTGTTCGGCGCCGGATCCGCGGGTGCGGCGATCGCGATTCGCGAATGGCTCGCGGCGCGCAAGCTCCCGGGCACGATCCGCCTGTATGGCACGCCGGCGGAAGAGGGCGGCGCCGGCAAGGTCTACATGGTGCGCGCGGGACTCTTCGACGATGTCGACGTGGCGCTGCACTGGCACGCCGGCGACCGCAACGATGCAAGCCAGAACCGCACGAACAGCAACAAGTCGGGCAAGTTCCGCTTCCATGGCGTTTCGAGCCATGCGGCGGCCGCGCCGGACAAGGGCCGCTCGGCGCTCGATGGCGTCGAAGCGATGGACCTGATGGCCAACATGATGCGTGAACACATGCCGCAGGAGGCGCGGCTGCACTACGTGATCACGCACGGCGGCGCGGCGCCGAATGTCGTGCCGGATTTCGCCGAGGTGTTCTATTACGTGCGCCACCCGGATCCGAAGGTCGTGCAGTCGCTGTGGGATCGCCTGACAAAGATCGCTGAAGGCGCCGCGCTCGGCACGGGCACGACCTGGGATGTCGAGGTGATCCATGGCGCGTACCCGCTGCTGCCGAACCACACGCTCGGCCACGTGATGCAGGCCAGCCTCGAGCGGGTCGGCGGCGTCGAGTACGACGCAGCGGAAGAAGCCTTCGCACGCGACATCTACGCGACGCTCGCGAGCCCGTCGCGCCCGCTCGGCAGCGAACGCGTGGTTCAGCCTTACGCGCCTCAGCAGCAGTATGGATCGACCGACGTGGGCGACGTGAGCTGGACCGTGCCGACCGTCGGCCTCTATACCGCGACCTGGGTGCCGGGCACGTCCGCGCACAGCTGGCAGGCGGCCGCGGCGGGCGGCATGAGCATTGGCCTCAAGGGCATGAACGTCGCGTCGAAGACGCTCGCGTTGACAGCGGCGCGCCTGCTCACAGACCCGGACCTCGTCAAGGCGGCGCGCGCCGAGTTCGAGCAGGCCCGCGGCGCGGATTTCGTCTATCGCCCGATGGTCGGCGATCGCAAGCCGCCGCTCGACTACCGCGATTGACCCTCGCTCAGGGCGTTGGCCCGAGCGCGACGTCGATCATGGGGACCGTGACGAGCGAGACGAGCAGGCCGATCGCGAGCGTCGTGTTGGCGACCGCGGCGTCGAGGTTGTGTTCCTCGGCGAGGATCGCCGCCGAGACCATCGGCCCCATCGCGGCCTGCAGCACGCCGACCGCGAAGATCGGGCCGTGCACACCGAGCGCGAGGCCGAGCAGACCGACGAGCGCGGGCGCGGCGAGGAGCTTCCAGCCGAGCGCGACGCCCGCGGCGCGGAGTTCGCCCGGGCTCACCCGCCATGACAACTGCAGGCCGATCGAGAGCAGCGCGAGTGGCGACAGCGTGGCGCCGATCAGCTGCAGCGCGTGGTCGATGGCGGCAGGCCAGCCGCCGAGAGGCTCGACCGCGAAACTCGCGACTGCCGCAATGAACGGCGGGAAGAGAACGATGCGTCGCGCGAGCGCCAGCGGATGCGTGCGATCGCCGCCGTACCAGGATGCGACGATCACGCCGCCCGTCGCGAGGGCAATGAAACAGCCGAACTGATCCGCGACGACCGCGAGCGGCATCACGGCCGCGCCACGCAGCGCTTCGATCATCGGATACCCGACGAACGCCGTGTTGCCGAATCCGGCGACGAGCGCCATGGCGCCCGTGCGCACGCGGCTCCAGCCGAGTCGCGCGCCCGCCGCGGCCATGACGGCCCATCCGCCGAGGAACACGAGCCACATCGCAGCGATCAGGAACCAGAGGTCGCGCGTGAACTCGAGGCGCGGCAATGCGGTGAGCGCGAGGGCCGGCAGCGCGACGCGCAGGATCCACGCGTTGAGCCCATGGATCACGCGCTGTGGCACGGGCCGGACGAGATTGACGACGATCCCGAGGGCGAGGCACCCGGCGAGCAGCGTGAAGGTCGACATGCGTCGCGGGGGACTCGTCTATTCCGCCGATTCGGCGCCCGCGGCGACCCAGGCGAGGTCTGCGCTCGAGACTTTCGTCGTGTCGAAGCGCTTCGCGGCCGCGGCCATGCGCACGAGCGCCTGCGCAATGGGCATCGCCGGGCCCGTGTCGCCCTTTTTCGCCTTGTGGAAACGCACCGGGTTGATGCGAGCGATCACGTAATTGCGCAGGTAAGGCGACTTGAGGCCGCGTGCCGTGAGTGCCGTGACGATCCGCTTCACGTCGGCCTCGATGCCGAGGAGCCGCGCCGCGACGGCCTGCCGTTCGCGCAGGCTCGTCGCGAGGGGCCGGTCCGCAAACCGGTCCACCTTCTTGAGGAACGGGCTGTAGGCGCCGCCGCCAAAGCGCGGGTTCGTCTCGTAGATGAGGCCGAGCGTCAGGAGCTCCGGTGCCTCGAACTCGGCCGCAAACGACGATTCACGGCGTGTACCGTCACTCTTTGCGAGCGCGCGCGCCATGCGGATCACCTCGAGGCTCTTGTCCTTCAGGTTGTGCGCCTTCTCGGTGTTCAACGCGAGAATGCGGTAGGCGAGCGCATCGTCGGGCGAGACGAGCGCCGTGATCTGGCGCAGGCCGAGCACCTTGCCGGCAGCGAGACGGTGGCGGCCGTTCGGTGTCCAGAGGCCACCGTCCGCGCCGCGCACCACGATCAGCGGATCGAGAAACGCTGCCGCTTCGTCGATCTTCGCGGCGAGGCGTTTCGTGTGGGTCGGCGACAGGTCCCGCTGGAAGGGGGTCGGCTGCACCGCGGCGAGCGGGAGCGACGCGAGCAGCAGCGGGCGTCCGCCGAGCGGATCGCGATACGCGCCGAGCGGCGTGCCGCCAGCCTGCCTGACGTCCGCGACGAGAGAGGCGATCTCCGGTGCATCGAGTGCCAGCGCCACTTCGGCGGCAGCGAGACCGCGGCTCGCGCGTGCCGGCGCGAGCTTGCCGCGCGCGCGGCTTTTCACGGCGCGGGCGCGGGTTGCTGTCTTTCGCCTGGCGGCCATGCACGCGAGTGTGCACGCGCGCGGCCCCGCGCGGCTACCGGGAAATGTTGCATCATGGGCTGTGCGTCCCCTCATTCCCCATGGAAACCCGACCGACCTGCCGGTGCAGCGGCTCGAGGCGAGTCTGCGGCTCGAAGCCGGGGCCCCGGGCGAAGGGATGCGCCTCACGGCGCAGTTTCGCGTCACCGGCGACACGGCGCGGATCGCCATCCCGCCGCGTGCGGCCGGCCACCGCGTCGATGGCCTGTGGCGCCACACCTGCTTCGAATTCTTCGTCCGTGGCCGTGCCGCGCGCGCCTATGCCGAGGTGAACCTCGCCCCGTCGCGCGACTGGGCCGCCTATGCATTCGCGGGCTATCGCGAGGGCCAGCGGCCGATCGAGGGCATTGATGCGCCCGCAATCGATGTCGCGGTGACGCCGCACAATATCGATCTGGTGGCGACGCTGCCGCTAGCCGCGCTCGTGCCGACGGATTGTGCGACGATCCACGCGGCGCTCGCGGCAGTCATCGAAGAGCGCGACGGGCGCCTCACGTACTGGGCGCTCGCGCACCCCGACCCGCAGCGCGCCGACTTCCATCACACCGAAGGCTTTGTGCATGAAATCCGGCATTGAACGGCTCGTGGGCGAACCGGCGTTGCGCGAGGCGCTCCGCGGCCGGCGTGTCGCGCTGCTCGCGCACCCCGCGTCCGTCATGCCCGACCTCACACACTCGCTCGACGCGCTGGGCGCGTTGCCCGACCTGAAGCTCGCTGCGGCCTTCGGCCCGCAACACGGCTTGCGCGGCGACAAGCAGGACAACATGGTCGAATCGGCCGACTACATCGATCCGCGGCTCGGCATTCCCGTCTACAGCCTCTACGGCGAGGTGCGCCGGCCGACCGCTGCGATGCTGGCGAGCTTCGATGTGCTGCTGGTCGACCTGCAGGACCTCGGTTGCCGCATCTACACCTTCATCACGACGCTGCGCTACGTGCTCGAGGCCGCCGCGGCGCACGGCAAGTCCGTATGGATCCTCGACCGGCCGAATCCCGTCGGCCGGCCCGTGGAAGGCACCCGCCTGCGCGCAGGATGGGAGAGCTTCGTCGGCGCCGGTGCGCTGCCGATGCGCCACGGCCTCACGATGGGCGAGCTCGCGCACTGGTTCGTCGCGACGCTGCGCCTCGAAGTCGATTACCGGGTCGTGTCGATGATCGACTGGCAGCCGCACGCGGCCCCGGGGCACGGCTGGCCCGTCGGCGAGCGCGAATGGGTGAATCCCAGCCCGAATGCACCGAACCTGTCGATGGCGCGCTGTTATGCGGGCACCGTGATGCTCGAGGGCACCACGCTGTCCGAAGGCCGCGGCACCACCCGGCCGCTCGAACTGTTCGGCGCACCCGACCTCGATGCGGGCGCGGTGCTCGATGAAATGGCGCGCATCGCACCGCACTGGCTCGCGGGTTGTCGCCTGCGGCCCTGCTGGTTCGAGCCGACCTTCCACAAGCACGCGGGCAAGCTGTGCGCGGGCGTGCAGGTCCATGTCGACAGCGTGAGCTATGCGCACGAGGCCTTTCGCCCCTGGCGGCTGATGGCGGCGGCGTTCAAGGCGATCCGCCGGCTCGCACCGGAGTATCCGCTGTGGCGGGATTTTCCCTACGAGTACGACCAGCGGCTCGCAATCGACCTGATTGCCGGCGGTACGGAGTTGCGCACATGGGTTGACGATCCTGCCGCCGGCGCGGCGGATCTCGATGCACTCGCCGCGCCCGACGAGGCCGGCTGGCGCGCCGAGCGCGAGGCCTTCCTGCTCTACTGAGCCGCGCCCTCCCGGGGCTTGCGAGCCAGCAGTGCGCGCAGCGCCGTGAGCTTGTCCTTGATGATGCCGGCGTGTGCAGGCCCCATGCGCAGCAGCAGCCGCTGGCCGGCCGAGCGGGCCTCGAGGGCCGGGTCCTTGTAGCGGAAGTACACGCTCGGCTGTTCGAGTTCGATCGGCCCCGCAACGGTCGGGGTTGCGAGCAGGTCGTCGATCACCGCGATCACGCGGTCGTTGAAATAGGCGCCCGGTCTGCCGACGTCGCCGTAGGCCTGCTGCAGCAACGGATAAAGCCGCTGGTAGAGCGCGGCGAGGCGCTCGACATCGAGTTGTGCGATCACCTGCACATACGGCGCATAGCGCGCGTAGTTGTCCTCGCCGATGAAGATGCGCTCGCCGTCGCGCGTGACGACGAGCGCGCCGGGCAGCGCGCCGACCGCACGGGTGAGGAGCGGCACCTTCTCGCGCACGAGACTGTCGACCGTGACGACGAGCCGTCGCACGACGCCGGGAGTGGCGATGTAGTCCTGCGCCGGTCGGGTGCCGATGACGCCGCCGAGCGCATCGACCACGAATGTGTCACTGTCGGCGAGCGCGGGCAGCGGCACCTCGACCGGTGCCGGCGTCGGCAGGGGATGCTCGGGCCCGGGCTCGGCGGCCAGGGTCGGTCCGCCGGCGGGCGGCGGCGGCGGTGCAGCCATCCGCTTCGGCCAGACGAGCAGCGCAAGTCCGACTGCCGCGGCGATCGCGACCAGGGCGCCGACGACGAGACGATGCCTCATGCGGCTACCGTAATCGCCCGGCCGTGATTGTCAATGCCGCGGGTGCTGTACGATGCGCGGCCAAGGAGGTAAGCCACCATGACTTCAAGGTACTTCGGAGGCGTCGCCCTCATCGTGCTGGTCGCAGCGGTCGCGAGCGGCTGCAAGCGCGCCGAACCCGTCGCCGACCAGCCGGCCGTGACGCCCGCGGCCGCCTGGGCGACCGAGCGCGACGCCTTCATCGAGGACAGGCTCAGCAGCAACCCGCCGTTCGCGGTCGACTCGGGTCGCCACGAGTTCGACGGCAAGCTGCCCGACTGGAGCAAGGACGGCATTGCCGGCAACATCGCCCGACTGCACGCCGCACGCGATGCGGCGGCGAAAGTCGACACGACGCATCTCGAGCCCGCGCTCGCCTTCGAGCGCGACTACATGATCGCGCGCATCGATCGCGAGCTGTTCTGGCTCGAAACGGCCGAGCTGCCGTTCACGAACCCGACCTGGTACCTCGATGGGCTCAATCCGTCCGTGTACCTGACGCGCGACTATGCGCCGCTCCCCGATCGCATGCGCGCCTACGTGGCCTACGCGAAGGCCGTTCCCGCAGCGGCTGCGCAGATCCGGGAGAACCTGCGGCTGCCGTTGCCGAAGACGTACGTCGAGCGCGCCATCTCCGGCTTCGAGGGCTACGCGAGCTTCTTCGACAGCGATGTGCCGAAGATCTTCGCGGCGGTGGACGATGCGGCGCTGCAGGCCGAGTTCAAGACCGCCAACAAGGCGGCGGCCGACGCGATGCGCGAACTCGCGAAGTACTTCGACGGGCAGCGCGCGACCGCGACGCAGGCCTTTGCGCTCGGCGCGGAGAAGTTCGCGCAGATGCTCGCGGCCACGGAGCAGGTGACGACACCGCTGCCGGAACTCGAGAAGATCGGTCGTGCGGACCTCGACCGCAATCTCGCGGCGGTGAACGAAGCGTGCGGCAAGTTCGCGCCGGGCAAATCGATTCCGCAGTGCTTCGCGAAGCTGAATGCCCACAAGCCGAAGGGTGGCCCCGTCGCGGCGGCAACCGAACAGCTCGTCGAACTGCGCAAGTTCGTGATCGACAAGAACGTGGTGTCGGTGCCGAACGACGAGCAGGCGCTCGTGCGGGAGGCGCCGCCCTACAATCGCGCCAACTCGGCCTACATCGAGATTCCGGGGCCGTTCGAGAAGCCGCTGCCGGCCATCTATTACATCGCGCCGCCCGACCCGACATGGAGCAAGGCCGACCAGCTCGCGTACATTCCGGGCGCCGACGACCTGCTGTTCACGTCGGTCCATGAGGTGTGGCCGGGCCACTTCCTCAACTTCCTGCACGCGAACGAGTCGAAGTCGATGATCGGGCGCCTGTTCGTCGGCTACGCCTTCGCGGAAGGCTGGGCGCATTACGCCGAAGAGATGATGTGGGACATGGGTCTCGACGCCGGCGATGCGGAGGCGCACGTGGGCCAGCTGTCGAATGCCCTGCTGCGCAATGTGCGCTTCCTGTCGGCCATCGGCATGCACACGGGCACCATGACCGTCGAGCAGTCCGAGCGCATGTTCCGCGACGAAGCGTTCCAGGATCCGGGCAACGCGCGGCAACAGGCGGCGCGCGGCACCTACGATCCGGCCTATCTCAACTACACGATGGGCAAGCTGATGATCATGAAACTGCGCACCGACTGGACGTCGACGCGTGGCGGCCGCGGGGCGTGGAAGCAGTTCCACGACGAGTTCCTGTCGTACGGCGGCCCGCCGATCCCGATGGTGAGGAAGGCGATGCTCGGCAAGGACGACGACGGCGTCCTCTTCTGAAATCGTGCCGCCGGTGCGCGCCAGCGCACGGCGGCGCCTTTCTCATCCCCCCGCGCGCTTCGCGTCGAAGCCGCGTGCCCGCAGCGCCGCGACGATCGTGTCGCGATGCTCGCCCTGGATCTCGATGACGCCGTCCTTGACGGTGCCGCCGCAGCCGCAGCGCCGCTTGAGCTCGCCGGCGATCGCCTCGAGCTCGGCGACCGACAGCCGCAGGCCCGTGATCACGGTCACGCCCTTGCCGCCACGACCCTTCGTTTCGCGGCCGACCCGTACGGGCACCGGTTTGCCGGGTGCGCTTTTCATCCGCATATTGTACGCAGCCCGGCGCACGCGATAATGCTTCCCGGGGGAGGGGGCATGAACGCGATGACACCGGAAGCGATCGCGGAGCTGCGCGCGCGATTCGACGAGTTCGACAGCGACGACGACGGGCGGATCGGCTTCGCCGAGTTCTGCGCATTGCTCGACGGGCTCGACGAGGACCTGTCGAAAGAGGAATGTGAGCTCGCGTTCCAGGGCGCGGACGGGGACGATGACGGTGTCATCGGCTTCGACGAATTCGCGACCTGGTGGGTCGGCAGTTGAGCGCGGGCGAGGGTATCGGGCGCGGCCACCGCCGCATCATTTTCGCCTCCTCGCTCGGCACGGTCTTCGAGTGGTACGACTTCTATCTCTACGGCTCGCTGTCCGTGATCATCTCGCGGCAGTTCTTCGCGGGCGTCAATGACACCACCGCCTTCATCTTTGCGCTGCTCGCGTTTGCGGCCGGCTTTTTCGTGCGGCCCTTCGGCGCACTCGTGTTCGGGCGCCTCGGGGATCTCGTCGGCCGCAAGCACACGTTCCTGATCACGATCGTGATCATGGGCAGCTCGACCGCGCTCGTCGGGCTGCTGCCCGCCTACGCGACGATCGGGGTTGCGGCGCCGATCCTGCTCGTGGCGCTGCGGCTCCTGCAGGGTCTCGCGCTCGGCGGCGAGTACGGCGGGGCGGCGGTGTACGTCGCGGAACACGCGCCCGCCGGCCGGCGCGGCTTTCTCACGAGCTGGATCCAGACGACCGCGACGCTCGGCCTCCTGCTGTCGCTCGTGGTGATCCTCGCCTGCCGGATGTTGCTCGGGGAGGCGTTCGAGACCTGGGGCTGGCGCATCCCGTTCCTGCTCTCGACGGTGCTGCTCGGCATCTCGGTCTACATCCGCCTGCAACTCGAGGAGTCGCCGGTGTTCGTCGCGATGCGGCGCGAAGGGACCCTGTCGAGGGCGCCGCTCGCGGAGGCCTTCGGCCGGCGCGAGAACCTGCGCCTCGTGCTGCTCGCACTGTTCGGTGCAACGGCCGGACAGGCGGTCATCTGGTATGGCGGCCAGTTCTATGCGCTGTTCTTCCTCGAGAAGGTGTTGCAGCTCGATGCGCAGGCCGTCACGATCGTGATGCTCGTGTCGCTGCTCGTCGCGACGCCGCTGTTCGTCGTCTTCGGTGCATTGTCCGATCGCATCGGACGCAAGACCGTCGTGCTCGCGGGCTGCGCGCTCGCGATCGTCACCTACTTCCCGACGTTTCGCGCGCTGACGCACTTCGCCAATCCCGCGCTCGACGCGGCCGTGTCCACGGCACCGGTCGCCGTCGTCGCCGACCCCGCCGGGTGCTCGTTCCAGTTCGATCCCGTGGGCCGCAAGTCCTTCACCTCGCCGTGCGATGTCGCCAAAGCCGCGCTGGCGCGCGCCGGTGTGCCCTACGAGAACGAAATCGCGACGGGCGGGCAGGCGCCGCAGGTGCGCATCGGCCGCGGCGCAACCGCGGTCCTGATCGACGCTGCCGGTGATCCGGCCGGCGTGCGCCGGCAGTTGCGCGCCGCGCTCGAGGCGGCCGGCTATCCGGCGCGCGCCGATCCTGCGCGCGTGAATTTCCCGGCCGTCATCGCACTGACCACCTGGCTCGTGATCCTCGTCACGATCGTCTACGGCCCGATTGCCGCCTGGCTCGTCGAACTCTTCCCGGCGCGCATCCGCTATTCGGCGATGTCGCTGCCGTATCACATCGGCAACGGCTGGTTCGGCGGCTTCCTGCCGGTGACCGCGTTCGCCATCGTCGCGGCTACCGGCAACATCTACGCGGGCCTCTGGTATCCGGTGATCGTTGCTGCCCTCACTGTCGTCGTCGGCGTGCTGTTCCTGCCCGAGACCGCGCACCGCGACGTGCGCTGAAAGAGGGCGGGGCGCAGCGGGAGGTGCGCGCCCCGCCCGCCGGATCAGCGGGCCGAGACCGCGCTGTCGAACCGGGCCAGCTCGAGTGGCGAAACTTTCGTGCGGTGCAGGGCCGTGAGCGTGCGACTGCCCACTCGCGCCACGGCCGTCGACAAGGCGTCGGCCCTGCAATGGTTGTAGTCACTCACCGCCGCGAGATCGCGGCCGCTTTCCGAGCCGCAGGCGCGCCGCGCGGCGGCCTTCAGGCGCGCATACAACCGCTCGGCGCCCGCTTGCGAGTCCGCGTTCAGATCCTGGTAGTGAACGGTCACGGAGCGCTGCACGACGTTGTTGCCCGCGTCCGTACCTGCAAAGAGCGTCGCGCTGCCGGCGAGCGCGGCGAGCGCGGCCGCGCCGATGAAGATGGATTTCATGACCTGGGCTCCTCTGGAAAACGGGGGGTTCGTTGGCCTCGTTTCCTTGGATGCGCGCGGCACCGCCCGGGTTGCTCGGCTCATCGTGCATCAGGGGCGCCTTGTCGATCGGGCTGCGCGGCGAGCGGCGGCGGCAGCGGGTGGCGAGCGGCTTCCGCGCGCAGCCAGTCACGAAAGCGCGTGACCTTCGGCATCTGTGCGTACGATTCCGGGCAGATGAAGTAGTAGGAATAGCGGAACTGCCGCACGACATCGCAGGCGATCGCGAGCCTGCCCGCGGCAACGTCGCGCTCGACGAGCGACCAGCGCGCCACTGCGAAGCCGAGCCCCTCGAGCGCAGCGGAAATCACCGATGCCGAATCGTCGAGCATCGCGGGTTTCGTCCTCGCCGACTTGGCCGTCTCGTCCGACACGAATGCCGACCAGGGTTCGTCCGAACTGTAGAGCAGCGGGAAGGCGCTCAGGTCCTTCGTGCACGGTATCCTGCCGTACTTCCTGATGAGCGCGGGCGTTGCGACCGGCACCAGCCAGTCGTCCATCAGTTTCTCGCTGTAGAGCCCGGGGTAATGGCCCGTGCCGAGGCGGATCACCGCGTGGAAATCGCTGCGCGCGAAGTCGATCGCCTCGCGCGAGGTGTGCACCCGCAGCTCGATCTCGGGCAGATGCTCCCGCTGCGCACCGAGCCGCGGCGTGAGCCACTTCTGCAGGAACGACGACAGCATGCTCACGTTGAGCACGCCCGCTTCGCGCTGGCGGCGCGACTGCTGCAACGCCGCTTCGAGTTCGTCGAGGCCGCGTCGCACGCGCGGCAGCAGATCGGCGCCTTCGCTCGTCAGCTCGACCGTGCGGCCGCGACGGCGGAAAAGCGGCGTCTGCAGGTAGTCCTCGAGTGTCTTCACCTGCTGGCTCACCGCCGCGGGCGTCACGTGCAACGCCTCGGCGGCATCGGCGAAATTGAGCCGTGTCGCGACTGCCTCGAAGACGCGCAGCGCATTGAGTGGCAATCGGTCGTAAGCCGCATCCATCGGCAATCTTTCGTTAACCGGGCTTCAGATAGTGCGTTTGTTCGCACCGCGCGAGGGGCGGAGAGTACACCCACTGAATCATCTGGAACCCGACCCCCGGGGAGGCAACATGAACGGCAAGCTGCTCGGTATCCGCATCATCGCACTGCTCGGCGCGGCGCTCATCTCGGCCATCGGCATGGCGCCGTATGACTTCGTGTACTACACGGGTCTCGGCGCGCTGTGAACGCGACGCGCGGAGGGCTGTCCGCGGACGTGTCCGGTGTCCGGTACCGGACACCTCCGCGGCAACACGGCTGCAGCACTCGTTGAACGGGCGCATGCAAATCAACGAGATAGCACCGCAGCGCTTCCTGGCACGGTTGCTGCACCCAGCCGGGCATGAAGATCAGCGCCCTGCGCAAGCCGGCCCCCGAGTCCCCCGGGCCCGGCGCCGACGTTCACATCCGTGGCACCGCGGCACAGGACATCGCGCGCGACCCGGTGCCGCGCGCGGGCGAGCGGCGCCGGCGGGTCCTGCTGGTCGCAGGCGCGGGCGCGGTCGCATTGATCGCGACGGCGTGGCTCGTGCGCGGCTGGCTCGCCTCGGGCCATACCGTGCCTCTCGAGCGTCTGCGCATCGCCACTGTGACCCGCGGCCACTTCGTGCGCGACGTCGCCGCGCAGGGCACGGTGATCGCGGCCGTGAGCCCGACGCTGTTCGCGAGCGCACCGGGCACGATCTCGTACGCGGTGCGCGCGGGCGATACGGTCAAGCGCGGCGCGGTGCTCGCGACGCTCGACAGCCCCGCACTGCGTAACGAATACGATCGCGAGCGCGCGACGCTCGCCGGGGTCGAAGCGGCCTACGCCCGCGAGCAGATCGAGATCCGCCGCCAGAATCTCCTGAACCAGCAGCAGGCCGATCTCGCGGACGTGCAGATCCGCGCGGCCGAGCGCGAACTCGCGCGCGCGCAATCGGCCTGGGATTCGCGCGTGATTCCGGAGCGCGACCTGCGCAAGGCGCAGGACGAGGTGGCCACGGCGCGGCTCAACTTCGACCACGCGAAGGCGACGGCCGGCCTCGAGCGCGACAGCTTGCAGCTCGACCTTCGCACGCGCCGGCTCGAGCGCGACCGCCAATCGCTCGTGGTGAAAGATCTCGAACGGCGGGTGGACGAACTCACGGTGCGCTCGCCGGTCGACGGCACGGTCGCCAACCTCGCCCAGCCCGAGCGCGCGAACGTCGCGGAGAACGCGCCGCTCGTGACGGTCGTCGACCTGAGCGCGTTCGAGGTCGAGTTCCAGGTCGCCGAGACCTACGCGACCGCGATCCGCCCCGGCATGGCCGCCGGGATCACGCTCGATGGTCGGACATGGCCGGCAACGGTGGCGTCGATTTCGCCCGAAGTGCGCCAGAGCCAGGTGATCGGCCGCCTCCGGTTTGCGGGCGACCCGCCGCAGTCGCTGCGCCAGAACCAGCGCGCTTCGATCCGCATCGTGCTCGACGAGCGCGACGGCGTGCTCGCATTCGATCGCGGTCCGGCGCTCGATGAGCTGACCCGAGCGGTTTACGTCGTGCGCGGCGATCGTGCGGTACGCACACCCGTGCAGCTCGGCGCGTCCTCGATCTCGAAGATCGAGGTACTGTCGGGGCTCGCTGCCGGCGATCGCGTGATCGTCTCCGACACCGGCGATTTCCGCAGCGCCTCCGAACTCATGATTGCCGACTGAGCCATCAACCGAGGAATCCACCCATGCTCGCCATGCGTCACATCAGCAAGGTTTTCCGCACCGACCTCATCGAGACCCACGCGCTACGGGACTTCTCGCTCGAGGTCGCCGAGGGCGAGTTCGTCGCCGTGACGGGGCCCTCGGGCTCGGGCAAGACGACGTTCCTGAACGTCGCCGGGTTGCTGGAGGGCTTCGACAGCGGCACGTACCTGCTCGACGGCGTCGATACGAGCGGCCTCGCCGACGACGCCCGTTCGCGCCTGCGCAACGAGAAGATCGGCTTCATCTTCCAGAGCTTCAACCTGATCCCGGACCTCGACATCTTCGACAATGTCGACGTGCCGCTGCGTTACCGGCGCATGAAGGCCGCCGAGCGGCGCGAGCGCATCGCGAGCGCGCTCGATCTCGTCGGGCTCGCCTCGCGCGCCCACCACCTGCCGTCGCAACTCTCGGGCGGCCAGCAGCAGCGCGTGGCGATCGCGCGCGCGATTGCCGGCGACCCGAAGTTCCTGCTCGCCGACGAGCCGACCGGCAACCTCGATTCCCTGATGGCGCGCCAGGTGATGGACCTCCTCGAGCAGATCAACGAGATGGGCACGACGATCGTGCTCGTGACGCACGACCCGGAACTCGCGCGCCGCGCGCAGCGCAACGTGCAGATCGTCGATGGGCAGGTGTCCGACTTTCGCCCGTACGAGCCGCACGCGCGGCCGGCGCCGATGGCGGCGGCAGCCACCGCGTAAGGAGCCGCACGATGTTCGGTTACTACGTCAAGCTCGCGGCGCGCAGCCTGCGCCGCAATCCCGGCATCACGTCGCTGATGGTGCTCGCCATCGCGCTCGGCATCGCCGTCTGCGTGATCACGCTGACGGTGTACCACGGCATGTCGTCGAACCCGCTGTGGTGGAAGAACGACCGGGTGTACGCCGTGACGCTCGACAGCTGGGATCCCGAGGAGCCGGCGGACGACAAGCACCCGGATCTGCCACCGCCCCAGTTGACCTGGCGCGACGCGGAAGCAGTGACGGCATCGGGGATTCCGCTGCGTGCCGTCCGCATGTTCAAGGGGTTCGGCGTGGTCTCGAGCGATGCGGCGGGAAGCGTACGCCCGGAGAACGCGATCGTGCGCGTAACGTCGGCCGATTTCTTCGGCCTCTTCGATGTGCCGTTCCGCCATGGCGGTGGCTGGAAGGCGGCCGCCGACTCGGGACCCGAACCGGTCGCGGTGCTGAGCCGCGAGACCAACGAGCGTTTCTTCGGCGGCGCGAACAGTGTGGGCCGCACGATCCGCTGGGACGACCGCGCATTCCGGGTCGTCGGCGTACTCGATGATTGGCATCCGGCTCCGAACTTCTACGATCTCAACAACGGCGCGTTCGACGAGCCGGAGGCGATGTACGTGCCGATCGGCTGGGCGCCGGTGCTCGAACTGAAGAGCGCCGGGAACACGAACTGCTGGAAGCCGGAGGAAATCAAGACATACGCGGATTTCATGGCGTCGGAATGCATCTGGCTGCAGGCATGGGTTGAACTGCCGGACTCCGCCGCGCGTGTGCGCATGCAGGGCTGGCTCGACAACTATGTTGCCACCGAGCGCAAGAGCGGCCGCTTCCAGCGCCCGGACAACAATCGCCTGACACCGGTCGACCAGTGGCTGCGCGACAATGACGTGGTCGGCAACGACAACCGCATGCTGATTGCGCTCGCGTTCGCGTTCCTGTCGGTGTGCCTGATCAACACGGTCGGCTTGCTGCTCGCCAAGTTCCTCGGCAGTGCGTCGATCACCGGCGTGCGGCGTGCGCTCGGTGCGAGCCGTCGCCAGGTGTTCCTGCAACACCTGGCCGAAGCCGGGCTGCTCGCGGGAGTCGGCGCGGGCCTCGGTGTCCTGTTGTCGCTCCTCGGGCTCTACGGCCTGCGTGCCATGTACGCGTCCCCGTGGGGAGGAGTCACGAGCGTCATGCACGTCAATGCATGGAGCCTCGCGGTCACCGTCGCGCTCGCCGTCGGAGCCGCGCTCGCGGCGGGGCTCTACCCCGCGTGGCGAATTGGCCGACTCGCGCCGTCGGTGTACCTGAAATCGCAGTGAGGACCTCATGAACGTCCAGGAAATCCGCCCGATCCTCTCCGCGCTGTTGCGCAACCGTACCGGGGCGGTGCTGGTTGCACTGCAGGTTGCGATCGCCCTCGCGGTGCTCGTCAATGCGGTGTATGTGGTGAAGCAGCGCGTCGACAAGATCGGCCGCCCGACCGGCATCGACGTCGAGAACATATTTGTCGTCACGTCCGCCGGGTTCGGAGCCGGTTACGATCATTCCGCGACCGTGCGCGACGATCTCGCGTGGCTGCGCGGCTTGCCCGGTGTACGGGCCGCAGCGCTGTCGAGCGGCGTGCCGCTGAGCGGCGGGGGCTCGTCGAACACGGTGTACAAGACGCCCGAGGTCAAAGGCGAAGGGACGCCGGTGAATTATTTTCTCGTCGACGAGCAGGGCGTCGACGCACTCGGCACGAGGCTCGTCGCGGGCCGCGCCTTTCGGGCGGACGAGATCCTGCCCGAAGATCCGACCTACCACGAGCCCATGCCGAGCATGATCGTGACGCGCGCGCTTGCCAGAGCACTTTTCGGCACGGACGATGCCGTCGGCAAGGTGGGCTACGACGGCCTCGGCCGGCCGATCACCGTGATCGGCGTGATCGATCACATGCAGGGCTCCTGGGTGGACTGGGACAAGCTCGATTACGTGGGTCTCCTCCCGCGCCGGGCATTCGGCCCTCGCGCGACCTACCTCGTGCGCACGGCGCCCGGGCAGCGCGACGCACTGATGAAACTCGCCGAAGGGCATCTGTCGGCCTCGAACCCGAAGCGCATGATCCAGCACGTGCGGGCGCTCGACTACTATCGCGATCGCAGCTACCGTTCAGACCGCAACATGGCGATCTTCCTCGTCGTCGTGACGGTATTGCTCGCGTGCGTGACCGCGCTCGGCATCTTCGCGCTCGCGACCTTCAATGTGAGCGTGCGCACCCGGCAGATCGGCACGCGACGCGCGGTGGGCGCGCGCAGGGCGGACGTGGTGCGGTACTTCATGGTGGAGAACTGGCTGATCACGACGGCCGGCGTGCTGCTCGGCGCCGCGCTCGCGCTCGCGGTCGGCTACTCGCTGTCCCGCGCCTACCAGCTGCCGCGGCTCGACCTGTATTACCTGGTCGGCGGCGTCGTGGCGCTCTGGGCGCTCGGGCAGGCCGCAGCCTGGCAGCCGGCGCGTCGCGCGGCGAGGATCTCGCCCGCCGTCGCAACCCGCACGGTATGACGTCCCGCCCGTTGCAACCCCTGCCGGGAATGCCGCATCCAACCATGAGGCCAGCCATCTCGGACGCCCTGCGCGACAGCCTGATGAACCGCACTGTCCTCGTCATCGACGACAGCGAGGCCGTTCGCACGGCCTTCGAGGTCCTGCTGTCGATCCACGGTGTGCGCACGTTGACCGCGGCGTCGCCGGCGGAGGGCCTCGCGACCCTCGGGCGCGAGCCGGTGCACCTCGTGATCCAGGACATGAACTTCCGTCGCGAGGCAACGAGCGGCGAGGAGGGGGTGCAGCTCTTTCGCGCGATCCGGGCCCGCGCACCGGACCTCCCCGTCATGCTGCTCACGGCCTGGACGCACCTCGAGACGGCGGTCGAGCTCGTCAAGGAAGGTGCGGCCGACTACGTCGCGAAGCCGTGGGAGGACGCTCGCCTTCTCACGTCGGTGCGCAATCTCCTCGACCTGCAGCGTGCGCAGGCCGACGCGCACGCGATGCGCGCCGAACGTGCCGCCGCGCGCGAGGCGCTCGCGGCGCGCTACGACCTGTGTGGCATCGTGTACGCGAGCGAGCGCATGCACACGCTCGTCGCGACGGCGGCGCAGGTTGCGCAGGCCGATGTGCCGGTGCTGATCACGGGGCCGAACGGCGCCGGCAAGGAAGTGATTGCCGACATCATCCACGCCAATTCGGCGGTGCGCCGCGGCCCGTACATGAAGGTGAACATCGGCGCACTGCCGAACGAACTGATCGACGCGGAGCTGTTCGGCACCGAAACCGGCGCCTTCACCGGCGCGCGCGCGCGGCCGGGCCGCTTCGAGGCCGCCGACGGCGGCACGCTGCTGCTCGATGAACTCGGCAATCTCTCCGCGAGCGGGCAGGCGAAGCTGCTGCGCGTGCTGCAGACGGGCGAATTCGAGCGCCTCGGATCGAACCAGACAAGGCGCGTGCGCGTCAGGCTCGTCGCGGCAACCAACACGAACCTGCGCCAGGCGATCCGCGAGGGGCGATTTCGCGAAGACCTCTACTTCCGGCTGAACGTGATCGAACTCGAGCTGCCGCCGCTCGCTGAGCGGCGCGAGGACATCCTGCCGCTCGCCCGCCATTTCCTCGATTCCGATCTGTCGCTCTCGGCTGATGCCGAACGCGCCCTCGCGCGGCACGACTGGCCCGGCAACGTGCGCGAGTTGCGCAACGCCATGCAACGTGCCGCGCTGCTCGCCGGGGGCTCGGTCATTTCGGCCGCTGTGCTCGGGCTCGGCGGGCCGTCACAGCCCGGGTTCGCGGGTGTCGACGAGTTGCAGCCCGATCGCGACACGATCGAGCGGGCGCTCGCCCGCAGCGCCGGCATCGTCGCGCATGCCGCGCGTGACCTCGGGCTCTCGCGTCAGGCACTCTATCGCCGCATGGAGAAACTCGGCCTCAAGTCCACGGCCTGATGCGCGCCCGCCGCTCGCTCGAGGGCAGGCTGCTGCCTGCTGCCGCGCTCGTCGCGATCGCGTCGGCGGCGGTCGCGGTGCTGGCCATGCGCTGGCTCACGCCGTGGGTCGCCGTGCTGTGTGGTGCGCTGGCGGGTCTCGCGGCGGGCCTGTGGCTCGCGCGTGCGGCGGTGGCGCGCTGGCGCGGCACGGCCGTCGCGTTGCGTGACGGCATCGCGAGCCTGCGGGACCGGGACTTCAGCGTATCGATCACGCGCACCTCGGACGACGAGCTCGGTGAACTGGTTGCCGCCTACAATTCCCTCGGTGCGGCGTTGCGCCGCGAACGCGTCGACCTGTACCAGCGGGAACTGTTGCTCGATACGGTGATCCAGGCGACACCCCTCGCGCTGCTTCTGACCAATGCCGCGGGCAACGTCATCTACAGCAACGTCGCGGCGCGGGAACTGTTCGGTGCCGGGCGCAAGCTCGAGGGGTTCGCGCTCGACGCGGTGCTCGAGCGGGCTCCCGCGCCGCTGCGCGAGGCGCTGTCGGGATCGGACGACCGGCTCTTCACGGTCGAGGCCGATCTCGAGCCGCAGGTCTATCATCTGTCGCAGCGACGCTTCCTGTTGAACACGCAGCCACACCGGTTGCTGCTGCTGAAGAGGCTCACGCGCGAACTCGCGGCCCAGGAAGTCGCCGTCTGGAAGAAGGTCATCCGCGTGATCGCCCACGAGCTCAACAACTCGCTCGCACCGATCTCGTCGCTCGCGCATTCGGGGCGATTGCTGCTCGCGGAGCGCAGCGACGAGCGGCTCGAGCGGGTCTTCGCGACGATCGAGGACCGGGCGGCGCACCTTGCGAGCTTCATCGACGGTTATGCGCGCTTCGCCAAGCTGCCGACTCCGCGACCGGTGCCGCTCGACTGGGATGCAGTCATCGTGCGCCTGCAGGCGGTACTGCCCTTTGCACTGCACGGCGGACTGCCGCGCGCACGCGTGCTGGCAGATCCCGTGCAGATCGAACAGGTGGCGATCAACCTGCTGAAAAATGCCGCGGAATCCGGCTCACCTTCGGCCGACGTCGAACTGTCGATCCGGGAACATCGCGGCGGCGTGCTGCTCGAGGTTGCGGATCGCGGCAGCGGCCTGTCGGACGAAGCGCTCGGCTCGGCCCTGGTGCCGTTTTTCTCGACCAAGGCGAGCGGCACGGGGCTCGGGCTCACGATCTGCCGCGAGATTGTCGATGCCCATGGCGGGCACCTGACGCTCGCGAATCGCGAAGGGGGCGGCGCTCGTGCCAGCGTCTGGCTGCCGCTCGCACTCGAACGGGAGGAGAGACGATGAAGACATTGCTGGTTGCCGTTCTGGCATTGCTGGTGGTTCCCGCGGCGCCGGCCGCGGACCTGCGGCCGATCACGCACGAGGACGTGTGGCTCGCAAAGCGCGTATCGGCGCCGAAGGCGAGCCCCGACGGGCGCTGGGTCGTGTTCACCGTGGCGGAGCCCGCCTACGACGACGCCGGGAAGTCGGCGGACCTCTGGATCATGCCGGCGGACGGCAGCGCGCCGGCGAAGCGCTTGACCAGCAACCGGGGCGGCGAGAGCGACGTCGCATGGAGCGAAGACAGTCGCCGCATCGTCTTTGCGGCGAAACGCGAAGGCGACGCGCAGCCGCAGATCTACGCGCTCGACCTCGCGCTCGGCGGAGAAGCGTGGCGACTCACGCATGCCCCGCACGGTGCGCGTTCACCCGTGCTGTCGCCCGATGGCCGCCGGCTCGCCTACGTCAGCGACCTGCCGGCCGATCCCGCGGCGGCGGAGCACAAATACAAGGTGCGCGCCTTCGACGGCTTTCCGATCCGCAACTGGGACCATTGGCTCGACGGCTCGCGGCCGCATCTGTTTGTCCAGTCGCTCGACCACGCGGGCGCGGCCGAGGGCGAGCCCCTCGACCTGCTCGCCGGGACGGCACTCGCGCAGGCGCCCGGGTACTCCGGCCGCAGGACGAATGGCGACGACGAACTCGACCCCGTCTGGTCGCGCGACGGCCGTGACCTCGTGTTCGTGGCGAGCACGAATCGCAACGAGGCTGCGTTCGCGTTCACGAGCACGCATCTTTTCCGTGTGGCCGCGGGCGGCGGCGAGCCTGCTCGACTGACGGCCGGCAACGACAACTACGCCCAACCACAATTCTCGATGAATGGCCGGCGCCTCTTCGCGAGATTCGAGCGACGGACGGCGAAGGTCTACAACATCGACAACGTCGTGGCACTCGGCTGGCCGCAAGCCGGTGCTCCGCTCGTCCTCACGGCGCCGCTCGACCGGCCGGTCGAGGACTACGTCGTGTCGAGCGACGGCCGCACGCTGTGGTTCCTCGCCGGTGACGAGGGTCGAGTGAAGCTCTTCAGCACGCCGACCGATCGCGCGGCGCCGCGTCTCGCGTATCCGCTCGACAGCGGCAGCTACGGCGGTTTGTCGATCGCGGCGCGCGCGGGCGGCGCGCCGCTGCTCGTCGCCGTGTGGCAAAGCGCCGTGCATCCGCCCGAAATCGCGCGTCTCGAGCCGCGCGCGCGGCGCCATTTCCAGCTGACCACGTTCAACGACGCCCGCGCGGCCGCGATCGACTGGCAACCGCTGCGCGAGTTTCGCTTCACGAGCCGGCGCGGCGCGGCCCTGCACAGCTTCCTCGCGCTGCCGCCGGGGTTCGATCCGCAGAAGAAGTATCCGCTGTTCGTGCTGATGCACGGCGGGCCCCACAGCATGTGGAGCGACGAGTTCGGGATACGCTGGAATCCGCACCTGCTCGCCGCGCCCGGCTTCGTCGTGCTGATGACGAACTACAAGGGCTCCACGGGCTACGGCGAGGCGTTCGCGCAGAGCATCCAGGGCGATCCGCTGCGCGGTCCGGGCGAGGACATCAACGACGCCGCCGACGAGGCGATCCGTCGCTTCGCCTTCATCGACGGCAACCGGCAGTGCGCCGGCGGCGCGAGCTACGGCGGGCACCTCGCGAACTGGATGCAGGCGAGCACGATCCGCTACCGGTGTCTCGTGAGCCACGCGGGCCTCGTGAACCTCGCATCGCAGTGGGGTACGAGCGATGTGATCTATGGGCGGGAGGTCAACATGGGTGGCCCGCCGTGGAGCGACCCGGCCGCGTGGCGCGAGCAGAACCCGATCGCCTTTGCGGCGAAGTTCGCGACGCCCGTGCTGGTGACGGTCGGCGAGCGCGATTTTCGCGTGCCGCTCAACAATGCGCTCGAGTACTGGAGCGCGCTCCAGCGCCAGCGCGTGCCGGGCCGGCTGCTCGTGTTTCCAGAGGAGAACCACTGGATACTGTCGGGCGAGGACAGCCGGTATTTCTATGGTGAGGTACAGGGCTGGCTGTCAAAGTACCTGAAGGAGTGAGTCATGCGCACGCTGATCGTCGCCGTGCTCGCACTCGCTGTCGGCTGGTTGCTCGCGCGCGGCCTGTGGCGCGAAAAACCCGCTGCCGACCCGGTGCAGGTGATCGTCACGCAGGTGAAGACGCATGCGATCATCGAGCACGAGCGGCAGATCGCGATCTGGTACCGCTCGTGTCCCGAGGTCCTCGGCGTCAACCCGGAGATTTTCGTCGCGTGGCCCGGCAAGCTGTCGTACGAGCTCGAGCTCGGCAATGTCGCGATCACGCGCAGCGGTGACGTGCTCACCGTGCGGACCGGTCCGATCCGCGCCGACGAGCCGGCGGTGCCCACCGATTTCATGGACTATCTCACGACATCGCCCTGGTTCAATGTCGCGAACGAGCAGGCGCTCGTGAACCAGGAAATCGCGCGCGCCTCGCCGATCGCGCGCTACCTCACTGCGTATTTCCAGCGGCGCGACCCGTCGCTCGTCGAGGATTTCCGTGCGGAGCTCGCGGAGTTCGTGATGCGCCTCGCCGGCACGCTCGGGCTCGGCATCCGCACAGTCGAGGTCGAGATTCCGGCCGCCGAAGTGAAATTCCCGAAACTGCCCGCGCTCGAACTGTGCGCGAGCACGACGGCCTCGGTCAACGGCGTGCCGTTCGCCAAGGTGGAGGATGGCTACACGATTCCCTTCGCGTTCGATGCCGCGGCGGCAGCGGGCAAGAAGGCGCCGGCGGGAATCGTCGCCGGGATCGGGGTCAAGTCAGGCGCAGCGCTGCAAAGAGAAGGCCGAGACTGATCACCTGGATCGACCCGAGGCGGATCGTCATGGCGCTGCGCAGCAGCTCCATGTCCTTCTGCAGCAAATCGCGCAGGCCGTCCATTTTCTGCGATAGCCGCTGGTCGAGCGCGGCGATCTCCAGGCGCAAGCCGGACTGCACCGCGTCGATTTTCTGCTCGAGCGACTCACGGACCGCGTCGATCTTCTGCTCGAGCGATTCGCGGACCGCGTCGATCTTCTGGTCGAGCGATACACGCACCGTATCGATCTTCTGGTCGAGCGATTCACGCACCGTATCGATTTTCTGCTCGAGCGACTCGCGGACCGCGTCGATCTTCTGGTCGAGCGATACACGCACCGTATCGATTTTCTGGTCGAGTGAGTCGCGCGCGGTATCGACCCTGTGATCGAGCGCCTCGCATGTCGCATCGACCCTCTGCTCGAGAAACTCGCGTGTCGAATCGATTCTCTGGCCCTGCTCGCCGCGCAGGCCGGCAATATCCCGCTGCAGCAGCAGGAACTTTGCGTCGAGGTCGGCTTTGGTGGCGAGAGTCGTCCCCATGTCGCGCTCCATCGCGTCGACGACCGCCCGCGCCTTGTCGGGCGGCACGCTGACACTGACGAGCGCATCATACAGCGAATAGAGGAAATCCACGGTGGCACTCCGTCCCGGCATCGGGGCGATCATCACCGGCGCCGCCGCCACTGGCCAGCCGCATATCGGGGGTGTTTGCGGCCGTCAATCGGCAGAGGCGGCCGGGATGCCGGCCGCAGCGGGCACCATGCGTGCGCGCCGCCACCCGCCGTACCGGTAATACGCCACCGCCAGCAGCATCGACAGCAGTGACGACGCCGGGAAACTCCACCAGATCGCGTCGGCGCCATAGCGCCCCATCAGCATCGCCGCGGCGGGAAAGCGCAGGCCCCACAGCGTGATCACCAGGATCACGAGCGGCGCGACGACTGCGCCCGTCGAGCGCGCGACGCCGAACAGCACCATCGTCACGCCGAAGAATATGAAGGACCACGAGGCGATGAAGTTAAGGTGGACGGCGGCTTCCAGCGCCGAGCTGCCCGCGGGCAGGAAGATGCCGAGGAGCGGTCGCGCGAACAGCATGATCAGCGCGACGCTCGCCGCGGTGACGATCGTCTGGAAGGTGACGCCCGCCCGTGCGGTGCGCGCGACGCGATCCCAGCGCCCCGCACCGACATTCTGCGCCGACATCGACGATACCGCCGCGCCCATCGCAAACGCCGGCATCTGCACATAGCTCCACACCTGCATGCAGGCCGCGAACCCCGCCGTCGTGTGCGAGCCGAACTGGTTGATCAGGCCGAGCATCAGCAGCGCGCTCACCGACACGACCACCATCTGCAGGCCCATCGGCACGCCTTTCCTGACGAGCGTCGCGGTGATCGCGCCGTCGATGCGGAGCAGTCGCATTTCGCCCCGGTGCAGCGCGAGCGGATGGCGCTTGCGGTAGAGGTAGGCGAGGAGCGCGACGAGGCTCGCGATGTTCGCGATCAGCGTCGCGAGCGCCGAGCCCGTGATCCCGAGGCGCGGCAGCGGCCCGACGCCGAAGATGAGCAGCGGGTTCAGCACGATGTCGAGGCCGACCGAAAGCAGCAGGAAATGAAACGGCGTGCGCGAGTCGCCGGCGCCGCGCAACACCGCCATCACGAACGCGTACAGGAAGATGAACGGTATCGCGACGAAAATGATCCTGAGGTAATCGTGGGCGAGCGGCAGCGCATCGGCGGGTGTGTGCATCGCCCGGAGGATCCGGTCCGAGAAGAGGACGCCGAGCAGCGCGATCACGACGGCGACGAGCGCAAAGAACGACGCGCTCGACCCGACGACGCGCCGCGCTTCGTCGAGGCGCTTCGCGCCGAGGTGCTGCGCGATCAGGATCGTCGCCGCCATCGAGACACCGAAGATCGATCCGATCAGCAGGAACATCACGGTATTCGAGTTCGAGGTCGCGGTGAGCGCGGCTTCGCCGAGGAAGCTGCCGACCCAGACGGCGTTGACCGAGCCGTTCAACGACTGCAGCACGTTGCCCGCCAGCATCGGCAGGGCGAAGGCGATCAGCGTGCGGGCGATGGGCCCCTCGGTGAGGGCGGCGGTGCGGGGGGGCATCGAGGCATTCTACCCGCTCGTCGTCGCTCGCGCTGTGCAGGTGCTGCCCGAGGTCCGGCCTCGGGCACCACGGATGCCGCTACGATAGGCGGCGATGGACGACACGACCATTGAATCGTGGCTGCGACTCGCCGCTGGGCACTACGCGCGCGGCGAGTTTGCGCAGGCCCTCGCCGCGATCGAGCGGGCAGTGACGCTCGCGCCCGACGATCCGGCGACGCTCAACGTGCACGGCGCTATCCTCGCCGCGAGCGGCCAGGCTCAAGCAGCCGTGGCCGTTCTCGATCGTGCCCTCGAGCTGGCGCCCACCCTCGTGCCCGCGCTCGCCAATCGCGCGATGGCGCTCCTCGACCTCGGCCGGGAAGTCGAGGCGCTCGCGGCCTTTGACCGTGTCATCGACCTCGCGCCCGACCAGTGTGAAGCGCGACTCGCGCGCGCCGACTTGCGGCGACGCGCCGGGCGCCTGCAGGAAGCCATGCAGGATTTCGATCACGTGCTCGCGATCGAGCCCGCACATCCGCTCGCGCTGCAGAACTCGGCGACGATGCTGCACATGCGCGGCGAGCTCGAAGCGGCGCTCGAGCGCTTCGAGCGTCTGGCCACGCAGCTTCGTGCGGTGCCCGGCGAGGCCGCCACGCTCGACTACGCGCTCGGCATGAGCCTCTCGGCGCGGCGCAGGCTCTGCGCCTGGGAGGGCCTCGGGCAGATCGAGGCGACCCTCGTCGATCGCGTGCTCCATGCCGATGGTCGATTCAATCCGTTCCTGTCGCTGATGGTGAGCGACGATCCACGCGTGCATGCCCTGTGCGCCCGCCGCAGCTTCGCGGGGCCTGTCGTGCCGCGCGCCGCACCCCTTGCCGCCGCGCGGCGCGAGCGCCTGTGCATCGGCTACCTCGGCGGCGATTTTCGCGACCATCCGACCGCGTGGCTGATCGCCGGGCTCCTCGAATGCCACGACCGCTCGCGCTTCGAAATCCGTGCCTACAGCACGAGCCCCGACGATGGCTCTTCGATGCGGCGGCGGCTGACCCGCGCCGTCGACGCGTTCGTCGACGTGTCGAGGGACGGCGATGCCGAGACGGCGCGCAGGATTGCCGCCGACGGAGTCGATATCCTGGTCGACCTGAGCGGCAACACGGAATGGAGCCGCATCGGCGCGCAAGTGCTGCGGCCCGCGCCGCTCAACGTGCATTTCCTCGGTTATCCGGGGCCGCCCGGCTCCCCGGCCCTCGACTACTTCATCGCCGACGGTGTCGTCCTGCCGCGCGCGGACGACGCGCTGTACGGCTGCGCGATTGCGCGGCTGCCGCATTGTTATCAGGTGAACGACCGCTGGACTCCTGCGGCGCCGGCACCACCGTCCCGTGCCGTCGCCGGACTGCCTGCCGGCGTCGCCGTCTATTGCGGTTTCTGCCAGCCCGTCAAGCTCACGCCGCGAATCTTCGCCTCCTGGATGGAGATCCTGCGCGAGGTGCCGGACAGCGTCCTCTGGCTGCTCGATTCGGGTCCGGCGGTCGAGCGCAACCTGCGCCGCGCGGCGGTGGCGCAGGGTGTCGAGGCAGCGCGGCTCGTGTTTGCCCCGCGCGTGGATCACGCATCGCACCTCGCGCGCCTCGCGCTCGCAGACCTGCTGCTCGACACCACACCGTGCGGCGCGCACACGACGGCGAGCGATGCGTTGCGGGCCGGCGTGCCGTTCGTTACGCAACCGGGCAGGAGCCTCGCGTCGCGAGTCGGCGCGAGCGTGCTGCAGGCTGCGGGCCTCTCGGAGCTCATCGTCGGCTCGCGGGCAGACTACGTGGCCCTCGCGCTCGCGCTGGGCCGCGAACCCCGCCGTCGTCTCGCGATGAAGCGCCGCGTGCGCGAACGCGTTCCCGCGAGTGCGCTCTTCGACACCGATCGCTTCAGGGCATATCTCGAGGCCGCCTTCGACACGATGTGGCAGCGGCACACGTCCGGCCTCGCTCCGGCGAGCTTCGACGTACCGCGCTGACGACGGTTCGTGCCGCGTTCAACCGCGCAGCGCGCCGGTCTCGAGATCGACGCCTGCTTCTTCCAGGGCTTCGATCAGCGGCCCGAGATACGCGCGATAGCGATCCGCACGACGCATGTCGCCGATCGGCGCGCGCACCTCGACACTGCTGAACGTCGCGATCGGTCGCGGTGTGCGCGCGTAGTCGAGGCACTGCGGCTCCCAGTCGAGGCCGCAGGACGCGACGAGCGCCCGCGCCGCGGGCTCGAAATCAACAACGAGGTCTTCGTACTGGATCGTCGTCACGAGTCCTGGAAGGGCGCGCTGCCAATGCGCCGCGAGCCGTGCGTAGATGCCCTGGAAGTGCCCGATATCCGCGAGCCGATGGGCGAAGTCCCAGTGCTTGCTGAACTCCTGGCGGAAGATCGACAGCCCCGTCTCGACCGGATTGCGCCGCGCGATCACGATGCGCGCGTCCGGGAAGAGGCGCGCGATCAGGCCGACCGCTTCGAGATTGCGCGGGTGCTTGTCGGTCACGCACTCGGCATCGCCGATGTCCGGCAGCGAGCGAAAATACGCCTCGCGCCAGCTCGCGAGCGTCGCCTCGTCGGGCGTCTTGCCCGCGCGATCGAGTTCGAGGAATGCGTGCAGGATCTGGCGCATCGCGGGGCGCTCACCGCACGCGAACACGCGCGAGTGGGCGCCGAGCACCGCCTCGATGAGGGTCGTGCCCGAGCGGGGCATGCCGACCACGAAGATCGGCCTTGGTACGTCCTGCACGCGCGACGTCGAGCCGGCATCGGCCCCGGCCGGCGCCAGTGCAATGAGGCGGGCTGCCCGCGCCTCTTCGCGCGCACGGTCGTAGCCGCGACCTTCGAGCCGGTCGCGCCCGAGGGCGAGCGCCTGTGCGTACTCGCACGCCGCAAACGCTTCGTCGGCGTCGTCGCGCGCATCGAGGACCTGTGCAGCCGCGAAGGCTGCGGGAATGCGATCGTCGTCAGGCAGGTCCTCGCGCTGCGCAGCTTCCGCGATCGCCGAGTAATCCGCTTCGGTGACCCTGCCGCGCAGCACCCGCGTGAGCACCTTGAGCGCGGTCGGGTCGAGCGGCGCGCGCGCGAGGCAGCGCCGTGCACTGTCCTCGGCCTCGGCGAAGCGCCCGTAATACATGTGCAGCAATGCCGCCTTCGACAGCGCGGACGGGCAATCCGGATCGATCGCGTCGGCGCGACGCAATGCTTCGCCCGCACGCTCGTAGTCGAGTGCCTGCAGATGGCAACCGGCGAGCGCGGCGTGGGCGTCCGCCGAGGGTGGCGCGAGCGCCATGGCATTCTGCCAGCTCGCCGCCGCGTCGAGCGGGTGACCGAGTTCGATCTGGGCCGTCGCGAGGTGCCGCCACGCAACCGGGTTGCCGCGCTCGGCCGCGCACCAGTTCGCGGCCGTCTTCTCGAGTTCAGGCCACTGCCGAAGTGCAGCCAGGCACTGGCACCACAGCGCGAGCACCTCGGCATCGCCGGGCGAGCGCTGCAGCAGCGCGTCGAGGATCATCATCGCCTCGGCCGGCTTGCCGCGGCCGAGCTCGGTGCGCGCAAGTCGTGCGATCGGCCCCGAGGCGGCTGGATGGGCATCATGCGCACGGTTCCACGCTTCGATGGCGCCCGGCAGGTCGCCCTGCCGTTCGGCGATGTCGCCCGCCGTCACCCAGGCACGAAGGTTCGTTGCATCGCTCGCGAGCACCGTGTGCAGCACGCCCATCGCACGCGCCAGGTCGCCGTTTGCCTCGAGGCCCTCGGCGAGGTTCAGGCGCAGCGCTGCGCGGCGGGGGTCGAGCTGGACGGCCCGCTCGAGGAGCGGCGTGCCTTCGCCGGATCGTTCGCTCAGGGAGAGCGTCAGGCCCAGCTGGCTGATGACTTCCGGGTCATTCGGCGCGATCGCGAGCGCCTCGCGGTAGCACGCTTCCGCCTCCGCAAACCGGCGCGCGGTGCGGGCCGCCGCGCCACGTTGCAGTGCAATATCCAATCGGGATGCGTTCATGGGGGCGCAAGCATAGGCAATTCCCGCGTTTGCTGCAGTGTTGCCAAGGAGCAACGCGACACGGTTCGTCGCAGGCTGCCAATGCGAAGCGACGGATTTCGCGGGTCAGAGCGAATATCGGGTGGGGTCCAGCCGTTGTGCTGTGCGTGACCATTATGTGGTGATTGCGCAACGAAGCTTGTATCCGCGGCAGCGCTCGGCTAATAATCCGGCCCATCGCGGGGTGCGTCGAATGCCGGGGGGTATTTTTCGGCGTCCCGCAACGAAGTTTGATCCAAATCAAAATCCAAATTTCAGAACGGTTACGCCGTTCGCGGGAGGATCCAGCCAATGGAGATGAACAGTAACGTTCGGCGGGCAGTTCGTCGCGCGCTCGTGTTGGGCGCGGTCACTGCCACCAGCGCATCGATTCCGGCGATGGCGCAGGACCAGGACCAGGCTGCGGTGGAAACCGTCGTCGTCACCGGTTCGCGCATTCGTTCCGCCAACCTCGAGGGGACGACTCCAGTCACGCAGGTCACGAGCCAGGATATCGCGACCCAGGGCGTGACCCGCGTCGAAGACCTCGTCAACCAGCTCCCGCAGGCCTTTGCCGCCCAGAACGCGAACGTCGCGAACGGCGCGAGCGGTGCTGCCACGATCAACCTGCGCGGCCTCGGCTCGCCGCGCACCCTCGTGCTGATCGACGGCCGCCGTATGCCCTACGGTACGGTCAGCAATTCGGCGCCGGACATCAACACGATTCCCGCGTCGATCATCGAGCGCGTCGACATCCTCACCGGCGGCGCATCTGCCGTGTACGGTTCGGACGCCGTGGCCGGCGTCGTGAACTTCATCACGAAGAAAGATTTCGAAGGCGTGCAGTTCGAAGGCCAGTATGGCTTCTATCAGCACAACAACGATTACGGTGGTCCCGGTGCCGTGAAGCTGCGTGACGTGATCGCGGGCCGCGCGGCGACCAACCCGACGCAGTTCAAGCTGCCGCCGGACAATGTCACCGACGGTTACGGCAAGTCCGCCAACTTCATGGTGGGGCTCAGCTCCGCGGACGGCCGTGGCAACATCATGGCGTATGCCGGTATCGACGACCAGGACCAGGTGCTGGAACGCGACCGCGACTATTCCGCGTGCTCGCTCGGCCCGAACCCGACGGTGTCGTTCAGCTGCGGCGGCTCGGGCACCTCGTACCCGGGCCAGTTCACTGACTTCTCCACATTCGTTTACACGGTGGAGTCGACGTCGGGCGGGAACATCTTCCGCAATTTCAGCAACAACCTCGACCAGTACAATTACGGGCCGGTCAATCACTACCTGCGCCCGGCGCGCCGCTACAACCTCGGCGCGATGGGTCACTACGAGCTGAACGACCACGCCGATGTGTACACCCAGCTGATGTACACGAACTACCGGTCGGTCGCGTAGATCGCGCCGGGCGGCATTTTCTTCGACAGCTCGTCGATCAATTGCGGCAACCCGTTCCTGTCGAACCAGCAGGCGACTGCGATCGGCTGTACGCCGGCCATGATCGCCGCCGACGATCCGACGACCCTCTACATCGGTCGCCGCAATGTCGAAGGCGGTGGTCGCGAGCAGTCGTTCCGCAATGCGATGTTCCGCGGCCTCGTCGGCGTGCGGGGCGACATCAACGCGATGTGGCAGTACGACGTGTCGGCGCAGTATTCGAGCACGTCGGCCAACCAGACGACGCTCAACTACTTCCTGATCCCGCGCATCGCGCGCGCCCTCGACGTCGTGCTCGACAATGGCGTGCCGACCTGCCGTTCCGTCGTCGACGGCACGGATCCGGATTGCGTGCCTTACAACGTGTTCGATCCGAATGGCATCACGCCGGCAGCGCTGAATTACCTGCAGGCGCCGGGCATCCAGACCGGCACGATCGACCAGGAGATCTATGTCGGCCAGGTGACGGGCGACCTCGGCTGGACGATTCCGTCGGCCACCGAATCGATCAAGGTGGCGGCCGGCGCGGAGTACCGCCGCGATTCGCTCGTCAACACGGTCGATGCGATGCAATCGCAGGCCCTGCTGTCGGGTTCCGGCGGCGCCACGATCGGCATATCGGGTTCGACGAAGGTGGTCGACCTCTTCGGCGAAGTGCACGTGCCGCTCGTCCAGGACAAGCCGGGCTTCGACCAGTTGTCCGTCGACGGCGCGTACCGCTACTCGGACTACGGCGAAGTCACGACCGACACGTACAAGATCGGCCTCGACTGGGCGCCGGTCCACGACGTGCGCCTGCGCGGCAGCTTCCAGCGTGCCGTGCGCGCGGCGAATGTCGTCGAGCTGTTCACGGCACAGGGCTTCAACCTGTTCGACGCGGACGGCGATCCCTGTGGCCTGCAGGACCCGAATCCCAACGCGACGCTCGCCAAGTGCGTGGCCACCGGCATGCCGGCGGCGGCGTACCACACGTCGACGCTCGACAGCCCGGCCGGCCAGTACAATTTCCTGCAGGGCGGCAACCCGAGCCTGACGCCGGAGAAATCCGACACGAAGACGTTTGGCGTGATCCTGCAGCCGCGCTTCCTGCCGAAGTTCTCGGCGTCGATCGACTGGTTCAACATCAAGATCGAGAACACGATCTCGACGATCGGTACCACCGTCACCTGGGACGCGTGCTACAACAACGATGATCCGGTGGCCTGCGCCCGCATCGTGCGCAACCCGGCCAACGGCACCCTGTGGGTCGGCGACGGCCACGTGATCGATCTCAACACGAACATCGGTTCGCTCGAGACGACCGGCATCGACGTCAACATGAGCTACGCAGGCCTCGAGATCGGCAAGGCGGGTAGCCTCAGCTTCAACCTGACGGGTACCTACCTCGAGGAGCTGATCACCGACCCGGGCTCACCGGGTACCGAGCCGTATGACTGCGCGGGCAAGTTCTCGTCCTCGTGCGCCTCGGGCACCGCCGGTGTCCCGAGCCCGCGGTGGCGTCACCATGCCCGGCTCGGCTGGCAGACGCCGTGGCCGGTCGATGTGTCGCTCACGTGGCGGTACTTCTCGGAGGTCTCGCAGTTCGGTGTGCCGTCGACCTCTGCCCGTATCGACCGCGTGCTCGGCGCGCAGAGCTACCTCGACCTCGCCGGCAACTGGGCGGTCACCGACAAGGCGTCGGTGCTGATCGGCATCAACAACATCCTCGACAAGGATCCGCCGCTCAGCTCGTCCGTCGGTACGACCGGCAACGGCAACACGTACCCGCAGCTGTACGATGCCCTCGGCCGCTACATGTTCATCCGTGGCAAGATCGCGTTCTGAGCGAGGTCTGACCGCAAACGAAGTGAACGTGTGAGAAACTGGCGGCGGTTCCGCGAGGAACCGCCGCTTTTTTTTGCGTTGGTGCCGGGTTTTCGGTTATTCGGTTATTTGGCCTTTGCCCAAATAACCGAATAACCGAAAACCCGGCACCATGCTTTATCCGTTCAAACTCGACCTGACCCGCGGCCGTGTGCTGCGGATCGAGATGGATGAGGCGGCCCTTCGTGCCGCGAGCTTCCTCGATGATCGCATCCTCACCCCCTCGACCCGGGGTGGCTGGGTGCCGCTCGCAGGCTTCGAGGCCACGGTGCCGGCCGGACCCAACTGCCCCCTGCATTTCATCTTCCACACCGGGCACGTCGGCTCGACACTCGTCAGCCGTTTGCTCGACGCGACGGGTCGGGTACTGCCGCTGCGTGAACCGCTGCCGCTGCGAACGCTCGCTGTCGCGACCGGCGATGCGCGGTTCGAGGGCCTCGTGGCGCTGTTCATCCGTCACTGGCGCTCCGTGCCTGTCGCCACCGACGCCGTGATCGTCAAGGCGACGAGCAGCGCGGCGCGCATCGCACCGGCGCTCCTCGACGCCGCACCCGAGGCGCGCGCGATCTACCTGAACGTGCGCGCCGAGCCCTATCTCGCGACGCTGCTCGCCGGCGAGAACTCCTGGATCGACCTGCGCGGGCACGCGCCCGAACGCCTGCAGCGCCTCGCGGCACACGGCGGAGCGCCGCCGCTGCCGCTCGAATCGCTGTCACCCGGCGAGCTCGTCGCAGCCAGCTGGCTCGCCGAGACGACGACACAGCGCGCCGTACTCGCGCGCTACCCAGGCAGGGTCATGGCTGTCGACTTCGACACCTTCCTTGCCGATCCGGCCGGGCACCTGCGGCCGATCCTCGCGCATTTCGGGCTGCGCTCCGACACGACAACCGTCGCGACGGCGCTCGCGAGCCCGGTCCTGACCCGTTATTCCAAGGCGCCCGAGCATCCTTACGACCCGGCCTTGCGCGCGGCGGTGCTCGACGAGGCGAGACGGGAGCATGGTACCGAGATCACGAAGGGGCTGCGGCTCCTCGAGCGCCTTGGCGCCGGCGCGTGACCGTCAGGTCGACGCCCACATCCGCATCAGGTTCTGCCGCACGACATCGAGCCGCATGCGGTTCTCCCACTTCATCGTGTTGCCTTCGAGCGCCGCGAGCTCGTTCAGCTCGTAGACCTGCATGCGCTGGTGCTGGTCGGCGATCAGGCTTTCGATGAACGTGATCGACACGAGCCGCCTTCCAGCGCGCACCGGGATGACTTCGTGCAGCGTCGTCGACGGGTAGACGATCGCCTCGCCGGGTTCGCCCTTGAAGCTGATGACCTGGTTGCCCGCCACGATCGCGAGCTCGCCCCCCTCATAGGTTGCCGGGTCGCCGATGAACACCGTGCAGGAGAGGTCCGAGCGGATGCGCGTGCTGCCGACCTGGATAATCGCCGAATCGGCATGCGCGCCGTACTTCATGCCCGGCTCGTAACGGCACAGGAGCGGCGGCGCGACGCGCTTCGGCATCGCGAAGTCGCCGAACTCGCGGGAGCGCGCGAACGCGGCGCTGACGATCTGCACGGACTCGGTGTATTGCGGATCGTTCGCGTCGGCCTGCAGGTTCCGCTTCGCCTGGTTTGCGGGATTCGAGACGCGGCCGTCGACGAAGCGCAGCTCGCCCGCGAGCTCGCGCAGGCGTGCAACGTCCGTGTCGGACAGCAGATTCCGGATCTTGAGGAACATCGAGGGTCCTTAGACGTGCGCCGGTGGCACGGTGCCGTTGTAGGTGTCGGTGGCGGCGATCACGGCCGCGATCGCGCGGCGCTCATCCTCCGACAGCCGCGGATTCCAGATGTCGCAGATCAGGATCACACGCGTCTCGTCGCTGTCGTTCCACGCCTCGTGCTCGATCGTGTCGTCGAACACCCACGCCTCGCCGATGCGCCATTCGCGCGTCTCGCTGCCGACGCGAAAGCCGCAGCCGGGCGGCAGGATGAGCGGCAGGTGGGTGACCAGCCGGAAATTCGCGACGCCGGTGTGCGGCGGGATGTGCGTCTTCGGCTTCAGCACCGAGAAGATCGCCGTCGGCGACCGCAGGGGCACTTTCGCCTGCGGCAGGGCCTCGACCGCCGCAATGGTGCGCGGCGCGCGGCGACAGCGTTCCTCGACCCTCCGGCCGTGGTCGTAGAAGTCGAACGCGGTCCAGCGCGGGGAGTTGTTGAGCTCGCGCCACTGGTCGAGCGGCAAGTGTTCGCCATAGTGGATGTAGGGATTGAAGGCCGCCGCGTCCTCGGCGAGGATCGTGCGCAGCTCTTCCTGGATTGCGGGCGTCGCCGCTTCGAATGCCTCGAGCCACGGGAATTCTTCGCGCTCGTAGAATTCGATCGGTGGCAGGCCCGGGAAATAGTACTCGAGCGGCAACTGCGGATAGCGTGGTGTCACGCGCAGCGTGATGCCGATGAAGTGTTCGAGCCGCCGGCGCTCGGCGGGCGTGCACTGGCTGCGTACGTCTTCCGAGGCGGCGCGGATGAAATCGCCGAGGTCGCGCGCGTACTTCGCCTGCACCTCGCGCCCATGCGCGACCGCCGCGCGTGTCGGCGCATCGAGCAGGCTGTCGGGCGGGGCATTGGCGAGTGCGACGCCGTAGGCGGTGGCCGCCTGCTTCGCCTGGCCGATCTGCTCGAGCAGCGTCGCGCTCATGAGGAGCGCGCGAAAATCGCGCGCATCGATCGTGAGCGCCTCGCGGATGGCGGCAAAAGCGCCGTCGATGTTCTGGCGCTGCCGGCGCACCGCCGCGAGATTGAGCCACGCGGCGAGATTGCCGCGGTTGCGCGCGAGCCCCTCCAGCAGCACGGCCTCGGCGCGGGCGAAATCGCCCGCCGCCATCGCGCGCATCGCCGACTGGTGGGTGGCGGTCTCGGCCGGTGTGCTCATGCCGCGGGACTATAGCGGCTCGCCCGCGGGCGGCAAAGTTTGGACGTCGCCCGCGAGGTCGGCAACAATGGCGGCCATGTCGGTACCGATGCACGAACAAGCCTTGCAGGCGGCCTACGCGGCGCTGCGGGCAGGCAATGCGCGCGAAGCGCGCGACCAGTTCCTCGGCGCACTCGAAGCCGGCCGCGCGGACGCGCCGGTGTTGCTCGGGGTCGCGCATGCGAGCCGACTGCTCGGCGACGATGCCGGCACGATCGCGGCGGTCGACCGGCTGCTCGCGGCCGAGCCGCGCAATGTGCGGGCGCTCCTGCTGCGGGCGGATTGCTATGCGGCGCAGGGGGATGCCCGCTCGGCGTCGGCGTTCTACCAGCGCGCCCTGAAAATGGCGCCCCCGGCCGCCGAGCTGCCGGCGGATCTGGTGCAGGAACTCCAGCGTGCCAGCGCCGCCTGCGAGCAGTACTCGGCGCAGTACAAGGGCTGGCTGCGCTCGCGCCTCGCCGCGTCGGGATTCGATGCGGCGCGCTCGAGCCCGCGCTTTGCGCAGTCGTTCGATCTGCTGCTCGGCGAGAAGCAGGTCTTCCTGCAGCAGCCGAAGGTCTACTACTTTCCGGAGCTGCCGCAGATCCAGTTCTATGCGCGCGACCTCTTCCCCTGGCTCGACGAACTCGAGGCGGCCACCGACGCGATCCGTGCCGAACTGCTCGCGGTGCTGGAGGAAGGCGGGGGATTTTCGCCCTATGTCACCGGGGATCCCAACCGGCCGCGCAAGGACCACATGGGCCTGCTGAACAATCCCGCGTGGAGCGCGTTCTATCTCTGGAAGAACGGCGAGGTCGTGCCCGGAAACGCGGCGCGTTGCCCGGCCACGATGCGCGCCTTGCGCAATGCGCCGCTCGCGGTCGTGCCGAAGCGCTCGCCATCGGTGCTGTTCTCGCTGCTCGAAGCCGGCGCGCACATTCCGCCGCACCACGGCCTCGTCAACACCCGGCTCATCTGTCACCTGCCGCTGGTCGTGCCGGATGGATGCGCCTTCCGCGTCGGCAACGATCTGCGCGAATGGCGCGAAGGCAAGGCCTGGGCATTCGACGACACGATCGAGCACGAGGCGTGGAATCGCAGCGCCGAGACGCGGGTGATCCTGCTGTTCGACATCTGGCGGCCGGAACTCACCACAGAGGAACGTACCTTGATCGTGCAGCTGTTCGACGCGATCGATGCACACAGCGGCACCCGGCCGCACTGGGAGATCTGACATGGACGGAGCACTGCGACTTGCGGCCATCGTGGGACTCGTCGCGATCGCCGGCCCGGGGCGGGCGGCAACAGCCGCCGATACGCTGCCGCAGTCGCTCGCGCAATGCGCGGCCGAGCACGACGACGCACGACGCCTCGCCTGCTACGACACCGAGGTGGCGCGTCTCGCGAAACTGCCTCCGCCACCGACGGCGGAGGAGAAGTTCGGCGCGCGCGGTGACCTCGCACGCGCGCAGGAGCGCAAGGCGAATCCCGTGGAGCCGCGTCTCGAGAGACTCGAGGCGAAGGTCACCGCGATCGTCGCGCGGCCGGGCGGGGAACTCGTCGTCACGCTCGACAACGGCCAGGTCTGGCAGCAGCTGCCGACCGGGGAGAGCTTTCGGCTCGCGGTCGGCGACTCCGTGATCGTCAAGCCGGGCGCTCTCGGCTCCTATTTCATGACGAGTCCGCACGGCCGCTCGGTCAAGGTGAAGCGAACGAAATAGCGCGACGAGCCGACTGCTGCGCTGCGACGAGACGAATTGCCGCTCGCCGCGCCCGCGCCCATACTGACCGGCGTGAAGCGCACAGCCGCCCTGGCTCTGGCGCTTGCGGGAGCGCTGGCCACGCCGCTCATTCCCGCATCCACCGGCCCGGTTCCAGATCCCGGTGCGGAACCCGTTTTTGCCACGCCCACCACGCTCGATCGCATCGGGCGCATCCTCGTGCCGGTCACGATCAACGGCCAGGGGCCCTTCCGGATGCTGGTCGACACGGGCGCAAACCGCACGACGATAACGACCGCCGTGGCGATGCAACTCGGACTCGATTACGAATCGGCACCGACCGTCGTGCTGAATGGCGTGACGGGCAGTGCGTCCGTGCCCGTGGTCGAAGTGGCCCGCATGCGCGCCGGTGACCTCGTGCTCGACGGCCAGGAAGTGCCGGTGGTGCTGCCCCATCTCGTCGCCGGCGCAGACGGCATCCTCGGTGTCGCGGGCCTGCGCGAACAGCGCCTGGTCGTCGACTTCAAGCGCGACCTGGTCACGATATCGCGCTCGCGGTTCTCGCGGGACGACGAGCTGCGGATCCGTGCCGATCGTGTCGCCGGGGGTCTTCTCGGCGCGCACGTCCGCATCGGCCGCGTGCGCGCGCTCGCGGTGATCGACACGGGCGGCCAGAGAACGCTCGGCAACCGGGCGCTGCAGGAAGCGCTGCGCGCCGATGCGCAGGCGCACGCCACCGTCTACGGCACGACCGAGGCGACGATGATCGGCGATATCGCGGCGGTGCCGGACATCACGATGGACAAGACCGTCTTCCGGCACGTCGTCGTGGCGTTCGGCAATTTCCACATCTTCGACGTGTGGGGCCTGGCCGACGAACCCGCGCTGATCATCGGCATGGACGTGCTCGGCGCGATGGACGCGCTGTCGATCGATTTTCGTCTCGCGGAAATTCACCTGCGCAGCTGACGCTGCGCGTGCTATTCGATGCGCCGCACGCGCGTGCCGACGCCCTTTTCGGTCACGAGCAGATAGGATCCGAGCACGCCGCGCTTGATCGTGACCGCGTGGCCTGCGCGCGGGCGAACCCTCGAATCCGCTTCGGTCTGCGCCCACACCTGGCCGTTGTCCATCGTCGCGACGAACCTGCCCGTGGCCTCCTCGCGTACCGCGACGACCGTCATCGCGACTGCGCGCGGTTCATCGCTCGTCGCGGAATGTGCCGCGCGGGTGCGCACCTCCGCGGCGGTGAAGCCGAAGTCGCTCCGGCCAGCCGCGTCGTGCGTGGATCCGTCGTGCGTGGCACCGTCGTGCGGTGGAAAGGCCCGGTCGTAGCAGGCGAGGCGGGCATCGGGCGCTGCAACGGCGGCGCACGGATGATCTGCGGCCTGCGTCGATGCGGCCGCGAGGGCGAGGCACGGGAGGAGTCGCCGCACGGGGGCTGTCCGGAAAGGGAGGGCGGCCATTATAGCCGCCCTCCCGATGAGCAGACGCCGCGTGCGCTCAGAGCTTCACGCGCACACCGGCGTACCAGCGGCGCCCGATGGGGTCGTAGGCCCCCGCGTTGGTCTCGGTACCGGTGTCATCGCCGGGAAGCCCGGAGATGATCGGCGGCGGTTCCTCGTCGAGCAGGTTGTTCGCACCGACGAAGATCTGGTAGTTCTCCGTCGGCGAGTAGGTGACCTGTGCGTCGAGATACGTCTTGGAGCCGACGCCGATCGACCCACGCGCCTCGCCGAACTGCGCGAGGAACTGGTCGTCGAGTGCGACCTTGCCGAGGTAGGTTGTCGTGAGCGTCGCGCCGAACTTGCCGACCGTATAGCCGAGGTTCAGCACCGCACGATTCTCCGGCGCGACGAGGCCGTCTTCCACCTCGCCGACGATGTAGTCCTTGGCGGCGCCAGGCAGCGGGACGCGGTACTGGTCGAGCACGTGCGTGAACGCGAGGCGACCCCTGAATGCACCGGGGCCGATGTCCTGTGCATAGGACACCGTCAGGTCGATGCCCTCCGCGAACTCGCCGCCGCTGTTCGTCGGCCCCGAGTCGATGAACTCGAGCGAGCCGGCGCTGTTGGCGCCCACCGCCGCAGGCCTGCGGGTGATGAACTGGCAAAGCGCCGTGTTGCCGCGGTAACACTGGTCGAGGATGAACTGCCGCGGCGTGAACACGATCGCATCCTTGATGTCGATGCGATAGTAGTCGAGCGTCAGATCGAAGTTCTCGAGCACCGGGATGTCCGAGGGCTTGATCACGACGCCGACGGTCCACGAATCGCCTTCTTCCTCGGACAGGTTGGGGTTGCCGCGGTTGAAGCCGCTGATGCCCTGGATGTCGGCCTGATTGAGCGTGAATGCGCCGTTGGCGGCAATGTTGGCGTTCACACCGGGGGCAGCACGGCATGCGGCATCGACGTCACCCGTGGAGGTTGCCGTGACACCGACGCAAGGGTCCTGCAGCCCGGTCGGGAAGTCCTGGCTCGGCGGCGAGAACAGTTCGTTGATGTTCGGCGCGCGGGTCGCGAGTGCGCGAATCGCCCGGAAGCGCAGCGACGGGATCGGCGACCATTCGAGGCCACCGTTCCAGCTGACGACACTGCCGACGGTCGAGTAGTCGGCAAAGCGGACCGCACCGTTGATGTCGAGCTTCTCGAACATCGGCTTGTCCGCCAGCAGCGGCACGCGCACTTCGAGGTAGCCTTCCTTCACGTCGAAGTCGCCTTCGGTGCGCGGAATGGCGTTGCCGGCGTTGAGGCCCGCCTGCTGCAGCGGATCGAACTCGCTGCGCGAGTACTCGTCGCGGTACTCCGCGCCCACGGCCAGCCCCACCGGCCCGGCCGGCAGGTCGAAGACGTGGCCGGTCAGGTTGAGTCCGGCGATCTTCTGCTGCGTGAAGGTCGCGAGCATGCCCGGAGCCTTGATGTAGTCGAAGGCGGCCGGCGAGATCGAGTTGAACCCGAAGACATTGATCGGCACGCAGCCCTGCGACCTCGCGTTGGCGTCACGGCAGATCGCTTCCGTGACATTGCCGTCCCCGTCGAGGTCGTCGACATCGGGAATGGCTTCCAGCGCATTGCGGAAGTTGAGGACGTTCACCTGGCCGCTCGAGGTCTGGGCTTCCTTCGTCTGGCCGTACGCGTAGAACGCCTCGTAGCGCCAGCCGCCGCCGAAGAGCTCGCCCTCGAGGCCACCGACGATCCGGAACGTATCGCGGTCGGCGACGCTGCCGCGGTTGCCGGCTTCGGCCATGCGGCGCGTGAAGTAGTAGTCCCGCAGGCCGTCGCCGTCCTCGTCGGCTGTCGTGTTGAAGACGGCTGCCGGGATCAGCGGATTGGCGAGCAGTACGCCATTGACGAGAAACTCGGCCGGTGTCTGGCCGCCCGTGGCCGGGTAGATGTCTTCCGCGCCGAGCGGATAGGGCTCGAGCACGCTGGTCGCCTGCGTCGACGCGTAGGTGCCCTCGAAGAACGCGCGGTGATGGTCCGCGAATTCATAGTTGCCGCGGCTCGCGAACAGATAGCGCTCGATCGGCACCGCGATCGTGCGGAAGGCGGAGCGATTGAAGCCGGTCGCCGCCAGTGTCGACGTGCCATTGGTCGACCAGGGGATCACATTGCCGTTCGCGTCGAACGTGATGCCCGATCCCGGTCCGTTCGCGGTGAAGAAGCGGCCCTGCGGCGCATAACTCGAGTAGAACGGACGCTGCGGCGTGAACATGTCGGCCGGATCGCCGGTCAGCAGGGCGGTCGAGATCTGGTCCACCGCCGAACGGCTGCGATCACGCGAGAGGACGGAGCCCTGGTCGGTGTAGCCGATGTAGCCCATGACGTTACCGCGGCCATCGGCGCTGGAAACCCCGAAGGTCGCACCGAGCTGCGTCTCGTCGCCGTCACCTTCGGCGCTCTCGCCGTACTGGGCATCGAAGGAAAACCCCTCGAAGTTCTTCTTGTAGATGATGTTGACGACGCCCGCGATCGCGTCGGACCCGTAGATCGAGGATGCGCCGCCCGTCATGACGTCCACGCGGTCGATGAACGAGGCCGGGATCGTGTTCAGGTCGACGGCCGATTCACCGGGGATGCCGGCCACGAAACGGCGACCATCCACGAGCACGAGTGTGCGCGCGGTCCCGAGGTTGCGCAGATCGATCGTCGCGACACCGACGCTCGAGGTCAGGAAGTTCGAGTTGGTGCGGCTGAGCGGTGTGCCGAACACCGGGCTCTTGACGAGCAGGTCCTGGATGTTCGGTACGCCGGAGGTCTGGATGTCCTCGGCGGTCACTGTCTGGATCGGCGACGGTGACTCGAGATTGGAACCGAGGATGCGCGATCCCGTCACGACCACGGTCTCGACGTCGTCCCCCTGATCGTTCTGCGCCTGTGCGATCGTTGCTGCCGGCAATGTGAGCATTGCTGCAGCCCCCGCGATCAGCGCTCGCCGAATGGCGGTGTGCACTGGTTTCGATTGCATGTCTTCCTCCCGCGATGACTGAGAAGAAACGGTGCACTGCCATGCAGTACCCGCCCCGATTTGTTGCCACGCCTCCGCGGCATGTGGTTGCAGGATTCTGACACAGCAAAAACGCAGCGTATTGATCCTCGTCAACCCGCATCGCCCGCATGGCTTTTCGCTGCGAATCTGGACCGGGTTCAGCCGGCCGCCAGAGCGGTTGTCGGCAATGGAGTACCTGTGTCGCCTCGCTGCAACATTCGCTTCATCGCGTGCCGCGAGGGGTTTCGTCGCAAGACCGGTTCCACGGGGGACACCGCGCTGCTAGCGTCATTCGAGAATCTTTCCAGCGAGGGATGACCGCCATGAACCGTGACTCGACCTCGATCGTGCGCGACGCCGTACGCCTCGCGCTCGTGGCCGGCGCGACCGCCGCTTCGGTCGCTGCGCCGCCCGCTGCCGCGCAGGACCAGGACCAGAACGCCGCCGACAGCACAGGCGACATCGATACGGTCGTCGTCACCGGTTCGCGTATCCGGCGCGTCGACGCCGAGACCGCGAGTCCGGTGCTGACGATCTCCGCCGACGAGATCGCGAAGACCGGCGTCACGACGATGGGCGACGTGCTGCAGCGCCTGCCGACCGTGGCGGGCGCCGCGACGAACCCCACCGTCAACAACGGTGGCGGCACCGGCGAGTCGAACGTCGAACTGCGCGGCCTCGGCGCGCAGCGCACGCTCGTGCTGGTCGACGGCCGTCGCGTCGGCGTGTACGGAAATACCCAGACGTCGGCGGTCGACATCAACATGCTGCCGATGAACATGATCGAGCGCGTCGAGGTGCTGAAGGAGGGCGCCGGCGCGATCTACGGTTCGGACGCGATCGCGGGTGTCGTCAACTTCATCACGCGGCGCAACTTCGACGGCGCCGAGATCGGCGTGCAATACGGCCAGACCGGCAAGTCCGACGGCGAGCGGCAGTCGGCGAGCGCGACGCTCGGCTCGCAGAGCGACCGGGTCGGCATCGTCTTCGGCGCAAACTACAACAAGCAGCAGAAGGTGTCGGCGGGTGACCGCGCGTTCGCGAAGGATGCGCTCTACCTCTATGGCGGTGTGGTCAGCGCGGGCGGCTCGAGCCGCACGCCGAACGGCCGCATCAATCTGACGCCGGCGCTCGCGGCGCAGTACGGCTGCGGCAGCGTGACGCGCCTGCCCGGTGCAGGCGGTGCGAGCCAGGCCGACTACCGCTGCTTCACGACGGCCGACCTCTACAACTACCAGCCGTTCAACCTCCTGATGACGCCGCAGGAGCGCGGCAGCCTTTTCACCGACGTCAACTACCAGTTGAACGACAACGTCGAGATGTACGGCCAAGTGGTCTACAACCAGACGCGATCCGGCTTCGCGCTCGCCTCGTTGCCGTTCGATGCGGTCTCGGACGACACGATCGTCTCGGCGAACAGCTTCTACAATCCCTTCGGCACGGACTTCGGCGGCATCGACGGCACGAACCCGAACCTGCGCACGCGCCTCGAGTCGCTCGGCAATCGCCGCAGCGAGGTCACGACCGATCAGGTATTCGCGAACGCGGGGTTCCGCGGCTCGTTCGGCAATTCCTGGGAATGGGAGGCCAACGCCGGTCTAGGCCGCATGGGGCAGGGCACGAACATCGATGGCTACCTGCTGAAGGACAAGCTCGCGCAGGCGCTCGGCCCGTCGTTCGAGGATGCGGGCGGCGTGATCCGTTGCGGCGCGCCGGGCGCGGTCATTGCGGGCTGCACCCCGATCGACATCTTCAACGTGCAGGACCCCGCGCAGATCGCGGCACTGCGGGACATTTCGACCAACTACCGCACGGACTACACGTTCAGGAGCTCGCAGTTCAGCGCCGGGCTGAACGGTGACCTCTTCGACCTGCCTGCGGGGGCCGTCAAGGCCGCGTTCGGCGCCGAGTATCGCTCGCAGCAGGGTGTGTTCGAAACCGACTCGCTGACACGCGGCGAGGCGCCGCTGTACCTGTCCTGTCTGCTCGCGCAGGAGACCTGTACGGGCAATTCATCGGCGAAGTACGACGTCCGCGAGCTCTACGGCGAGTTCTTCCTGCCGCTGCTCGCCGGCAAGCCGGGCGTGCAGGCGCTCAACCTCACGGCGGGTGTGCGCTATTCCGACTACAGCCTCGACACGATCGGCGACGACACGACATTCGAAGCGAAGCTCGAGTACCGGCCGATGCGGGACCTGATGCTGCGGGCATCGTATGCCGAGGTGTTTCGCGCACCGACGATCAACGACCTGTCGCTGGCTCCGACCCAGACCGCGGCCACGTTCAACGATCCGTGCGCGAACCTCACGTCGGCGCAGCTCGCCGCGAACCCGAATCTCGCGCTCGCCTGCGTCGGGGTCGCGCCCGACAGCGGCTTCACGCAGCCGAACAGCCAGATCACGGGTCTCCTGATCGGTACCCCGACGCTGAAGCCCGAGACCGGTGACGTGTTCACGGCGGGCTTCGTCTACGACTCGAGCCTCGTGCGGGGCCTGTCGCTCAATGTGGACTACTGGAAGTACAAGATCGACGACATCATCACGGCGCTCGATCCGAACTTCGCGGCGGACCAGTGCGTGCAGACCGGAAACCCCGACTTCTGCGGCCTGATGTACCGCTACGATTCGGGACCCAACGCGGGCGAGTTCCTCGTGTTCCAGCTGCCGAACGTGAACCTCGGCTCGCTCGAGACGGACGGCATCGACATCGGCGTCCGCTACCAGTTGCGCGACACGAAGCTCGGCTCGTGGAACTTCCAGCTCGAGGCGACGCACATCAACAGCTTCAAGAGCGTGGCGGCACCGGGTGCCCCGGCGGTCGAGGTGGCGGGCACCTTCGATCCGCAGTACGGCAACTACGCGAAATGGCGCGGCGTGTTCGGCATCGGCTGGTCGATGGCGGGCTTCGACGGGCTCCTGACGACGCGCTACTTCGACAGTCTCGTCATCAAGGATGCCGATGGTGCGATCCCGGACCAGCGGCTCGACATCCCGTCGGTGACCTACCTCGATCTGACGCTCGGCTACTCGTTTCCGACGAATACCCGCGTGCAGCTCGGTGTGCAGAACCTGACGGACAAGCAGCCGCCGCTCTTCTACCAGAACAACGTGACGAACGCGAATACCGACGTTTCGACCTACGACCTCCTGGGGCGCCAGTGGTACCTCAGCGTGACGCAGAAATTCTGACGGATGCGCGGACCGGCAGCGTCGTGGCGCTCTCGTTGAGGGGCGCCACGGCGCACGCGGAGGCGCGCTACGGGGAGGCGGAGCGCGCTTTCCGGGTGCTGACGCAGCGGCAGCCCTCGGAAGCGGGTCACTGGCTCAATCTCGGCACGGCGCTGCGCGGTCTCGCGCGGTACGACGACGCGCTGCGCGCGTACGCCTGCGCGCACGCACTCGGCGGCGTGTCGGCCGATTTCTGCTTCAACGTCGGGCTCACGCATCTCGATCGGCTGGACTACGAATCCGCGCGCGCGGTGCTGGCGCAGGGAGTGGCGCTCGCGCCGCACGACGCGCAGATGCGCCTGCAGTACGCCAGTGCCTGTTTCGAGTCCGGGCACACGGACGAGGGCGTGGCCGCGCTCGCCGACTGGCGGGAATGGGAGAGCCTCGATGCCGCGTCGGTCGCCGGCATCGGACTGCGCCTGCAGGGAGCGGGCGCGGCAGCAGAAGCCGGCATCGCGATCGACCGGTTGCGCGCGACACCGCGGCTCGGCGCGGAAGCGGGACTCATGCTCGTGCACATGCTCGAGCGCGCCAACCGGCTCACCGAGGCCGAGCAGGTGCTCGCGCAGCTGAAGCGATCCGCGGCGGCGGAACTCTCGGCGCACGCACCGGCCTTCGCGTCGGCCGAGGGTCGCCTCGCCCAGCGGCGCGGCCGGCACGGGGAGGCGATTGCGCACTTCGAACGGGCGCTCGGCACGGACACCTCCCCGCACCGCCGTCACCACGAACTCTTCCCGCTCGCTCGCGCGCTCGACGCAACCGGGCGCCACGAGGCGGCCTGGGCGCGGCTCGCCGAGGCGCATCGTTCGCAGGTGGCGCAGGTGAGGCTCGCGGCGCCGGCCGTCGCGGCGCGCGGTGCGCCGTCGTTCGCGATCACCCGGCACGGCAGCGACCCGGCCGATGTCGCGCGCTGGTGCGATGCCGGTGCGCCGGACACGGAGGCGAGCCCGGTTTTCATCGTCGCGTTTCCGCGCTCGGGTACGACGCTCCTCGAGCAGGTGCTCGATGCCCACCCGTCGTTGCGCTCGATGGATGAGCAGCCGTTCCTGCAGCGCGCACTCGAGGAGCTGGACGACGCGGCGGGTGGGCGCTATCCGGCGGCACTGGCCGATATCCCGGTCGCAACGCTGGGCGCGATCCGCGCGCGCTATTTCGATCGTGTGCGGTGCAAGGTCGCTCTCACCCCCGGCGAGCGCCTCGTCGACAAGAATCCGCTCAACCTGCTGCGCCTGCCCGCGATCCGCCGGCTCTTCCCGCACGCACGCATCCTGCTCGCGGTGCGCCATCCCTGCGACGTGCTGCTCTCCTGCTACATGCAGTGCTTCACGGCGCCCGAGTTTTCACTGCTCTGTGCCGACCTGCCGACACTCGCCGCCGGTTACCGCCGCGCGTTCGATTTCTGGTATCGCGAGCAGGCGGCCCTCGCGCCGGCGGTGCACGAAGTGCGCTACGAAATGCTGGTCGGCGAGTTCGAGCCCGAGGTGCGCCGCATCGCCGCGTTCCTCGACCTGCCGTGGCATGACGCGCTGCTCGCACCCGGCGCGCACGCGCGCGCGAAGGCCTTCATCAGCACGCCGAGCTACTCGCAGGTGGTGGAACCGGTGAGCACGCGGGCCGTGGGGCGGTGGCGGGCATACGCGACGCAGTTCTCGCAGGTCCTGCCGGCGCTCGCCCCGTACTTCGAACGCTGGGGCTACGAGCCGGGATGATCGGTGAACAGCAGGTACGTCGAGACGATGTATTTCGCGCCCGAGCGCGGCGGCGCGCCCTCGTGCTGGAACATCCAGTACGGCGGGAAAACGAGCAGGCGGCCGGCGCGCGGCGGGATGGCGAGCCCGAGCTGCGGGAAGCGCGTTTCGCCGCCTTCCGCGACGTCGTTCAGGTACCAGAGCATCACGAGATAGCGGTTGGCGACATGGTGGACCGCGTCGAAGTGCAGCTGGAACCGGTCGCCACCGCCGGGCCGGTACTGCTTGATCACGAGATCGGACGTCACGCCGGTGTTCGGCACGCCGATGGCGAGGCCGACGTCGGCGTTGTAGCGAGCGAGCGCCGCATCGATCGTGCGGCGGAACGAGCCGAGGAAGGCCGCGTCCGCGAGCTGCGTGACGTTCAGTTCGGTCCACGCGGACTCCTCGAGGCCGCGGCGCACCGACGCACCGTTCACTTGGTGAAAGCGCTCGAGACTGGCGAAGGAATCGAGCATGCGCGCGCAGAGCGCCGGCTCGAGGCAGCCGTCGTAGACGCGGACATAGTGGCGCAGGTCGGCGAGGTCCATGGCGCGCGCCACGCTAGCACGGGGACGGACACGTGAGCGCGCGACGCGACGGAGCGTGCGCCGAAGCGTTGCAACTCTTCCGCGGCGGCCAGGTGCTCGCGGCCGAGCAGGCCTGTCTGCGGCGGCTCGAGACCGATCCGGACGACATCGAGGCGCTGAAGATCGTCGCCGTCGCGGCACTGCGCCGTGGTGATGCGGTACGCGCGATCGCGAAGCTCGCGCGCGCTGCGGCCCTCGATCCCAAGGACGCGATTGCGCGCTACCACCTGGCGCGTGCGCATGAAATGGCGGGCAACGACATCGCCTCGCTCGCCTGGTATGACACCGCGCTGCAGCTCGCGCCGCAGCTGCATGTTGCGCGACTGGGCTATGGCGCCGCGCTCGAACGTGCGGGCCACCCGGAGCGTGCGCTGTGGCAATGGGCGCGTGCGCTGCGCGACGCACAGGCGGCGGGACGCTGGACCGACGCGGACAGCACGCCGTCGGGACTGCGCCCGCTGGTGGAAAGGGCCGTGCGCGCGGTGCGCCTCGGGCGACGCGACTGGCTCGCGCGCGCGCTCGAGCCGTTCGAAGCGCGCTGCGGCACGGCGGCGCTCGCCCGCGTGCGCCGCGCCCTGGCGATCTACCTGGGAGAGGAACACGCGCAGGGCCCTGATCCCCGCCAGCAGCCCACATTCCTCTGGTTCCCCGACCTGCCGCCGACCCCAGTGTTCGAGCGCAGCGACTTCGAATGGATCGACGCGCTCGAGGCCAGGGCGGCCGCGATCCGCGGCGAGCTCGGGGCACTGCTCGGGAATCCTGTCGGACGGGAGCGCGTGTTCGACAGCGCGGCGCTCGAACGCGAGAACCTGCGCGGCCTGCGCGGCGCGCCGGACTGGAGCGGCTACTACTTCTACCGGCACGGGGAGCGGCGCGCGGAGAACTGCGCGCGCTGCCCGGCGACGGCGCAGGCACTCGATGCCGTGCCGCTGTCGCGGGTGCCGGGGCACGGCCCGGAGGCGCTCTTTTCGGTGTTCGCGCCGGGCACGCATCTGCTGCCCCATCGCGGCGTCACGAACACGCGTCTCGTCGGCCACCTGCCGCTGGTCGTGCCCGCGGATTGCGCACTGCGGGTCGGTGACCGCCTGCACGTCTGGCGCGAGGGAGAGGTGGTCGTCTTCGACGACACGTACGAGCACGAAGCGTGGAACCGCAGCGACGAGACACGCGTGGTGCTGATCTTCGACATCTGGAACCCGCATCTGACGCCCGCCGAGTGCGAGGCGCTCGCGGCGCTCGTCCCCGCGATCGGCGAGTTCCGCATGGCCGTGGACGCGGCCTGACCAGGACGACGACCGATGCGTCTCGCCCAGCCGTTCCGGCGCCTCGCAGTGCAATTCGACGCAATCAGGCTGCGTGATGAGATTGCGCAGCTTCCCGATTCCGCGTGGGCTGCGCATCCCGGGGGCATCCCCGGCAACAGCGCACTGCGCCTGATCTCGGTCGACGGCGGCGAGAACGACGGCACCGACGGTCCGATGCACGCGACGCCGCACCTCGCGCGCCTGCCCTATGTACGCCAGGTGCTCGCGAGCTTCGGTGTCGTCTGGAGTCGCTCGCGATTGCTGCGCCTCGACGCGGGTGCCGTCGTGCCGGGGCATTCCGACATCAACCGTCACTGGTTCAGCCGCGTGCGCGTGCACATTCCGGTCGTCACGCAGCCTGCGGTGCGCTTCCACTGCGGCGGGGAATCGGTGCACATGGCGGCCGGCGAGGCATGGATCTTCGACAACTGGCGCCTGCACGGGGTCGAGCACGCGGGGGATGCGCCGCGCATTCACCTGGTCGCCGACACGTCGGGGAGCGCGGCTTTCTGGCGCTTCGCCGCGGAGAGTGGCACGCCCGGTGTCCGCACCCGGGAAGTCCCGTTCGATCCGCAGCTCGACGCGGCGCCGCTCACCGAGCGCGCGATCCCGCCGGTCGTGATGTCGCCCGCCGAAGTCGAGCTGCTGCTCGCCGACCTGCGCGCGGAACTGGCGGTCCTCGACGGCAGCGCGGACAGTCGCGCGCGGCTCTCACAGTACCGGGGGCTCCTCGATGCGCTGATGCGCGACTGGCGCCAGCTCCATGCGCTGCACGGCGAGCAGGCGAACGGCTGGACGGCCTTCGAGCAGCTGCGTGACGGCGTGCGCGCGGCGGCGACCGGGCTCGGCGCCGATATCGTCGTCGCGTCGAACGGTGTCGCCGCGAATCGTGTGCTCGAGGGGCGGGTGCTGCGGCCCTGCCTGTCGCTCGAGCGGGTGGTCGCGGCGCGCCCGGCGCGGCCGGTGTTCATCGTGGCGGCGCCGCGTTCCGGCAGTACGCTCCTCTTCGAAACGCTCGCGGCGAGCCATTCCGTCGCGACGCTCGGCGGTGAGGCGCACTGGCTCGTCGAGGGCATCCCGTCGCTGCGGCCGGGCGCACCGGGCGTCGAGTCGAACCGGCTGACGGCGCGCGAGGCGACCGTTGCCGTCGCGGCCCGGATCATCAGCGGCATCGTGGCGCATCGAGTGGACGCCGGCGGGCGCGCGGCCGGCGCCGAGCCTGCGCTGCGGCTGCTCGAGAAAACGCCGAAGAACGTGCTGCGCATCCCGTTCATCGACCGTGTCTTCCCGGACGCGCTCTTCGTGTTCCTGTGGCGCGATCCGCGCGGCAATCTCGCGAGCATCATGGATGCCTGGGCGGCAGGGCGCTGGCAGACCTATCCGCGTCTCGACGGCTTCGACGGCCCGTGGTCACTGCTCCTGCCGCCGTCCTGGGAGACGATGCGCGGGCGCTCGCTGCAGGAGATCGCCGCGTTCCAGTGGCAGAGCGCCAACCGCATCGCGCTCGACGATCTCGCGCAACTGCCGAGCGAGCGCTGGACCAGCGTGCGCTACGAAGATCTCGTCGCCGACCCGCGCGGCACGATCGAGCGGCTGTGCCGGTTCTCGGGGATCGACTTCGACGCCGCACTCGACCTGCGGGTGCGCGGCGCGCTGCCGCTGTCGCGGTATACGCATTCTGCGCCCGACGCCGACAAATGGCGCCGGCGCGAGCGCGAGGTGCTCGCGGTGCTGCCGACCGTCAGGGCGACGTGGGAGCGGCTCGAAGCGCTGGCACCCGCGGCGCCGGCGCGTGGCGGTCCGGTGCGTAGCCGAATCGCCGGATGATCGTCGCCTCGCGTTCGGTGACGAGCTGAGCGAGCGCGCGGTCAAAGGTTTCCCGAGGCGTGGCATGCCGCGACGCGTTGCGCGGCTCGGCGCCGTGGAGCCATGCAGCGAGGGGCGCGCCCGCCGGCACGCCGGCGCGCGCCATCACGGCGGGCAGCTCGGCGCCCAGCCGTTCCAGGCGCGCGATGTGCACGTTGTCTTCGTGGCCATACAGGTAGCGATAGAGGAAGGAATAGAAGCCGAGCCCGCTGCCCCGGATCGCTTCGAGCGCGGACCCGGGCAGGTTGAGTCCGTGCGTAACGTAACGATCGGGCAGGGCGGCGATCACCCGGTCGAGCAGCGCATCGTCGTCGCCGAGCGTGAGCAGGCGGCGTATCGTGGTCGCAAATCCCGCTGCGCCGTCGTCGCTCACCGCGCGGTAGAGGGCATTCGGGCGCTCGCGTGCGCGCTGGAACGCGTACCAGGACAGATAGAAGGTGAACGGGCTGCGCACGAGGCCGAGTACAGGCAGGTGCCGCCATGGTCCCGGCACCATGCGCCGCGGCAGGTGGTAACCGAACTGGCGCGCGCCCGGTTCGTGCCTCAGCAGCGCCTCGTTGACGAACGTGCCGCCCGACTTGTGCAGGTGGAGGAACACGAACCGCGGCGTGACGATCATGCGGCGCGCGCTCCGTGCGCCAGCAGCGCGAGCAGCGCCGGGGCCGGCAGGAAGTCGCAGATGAGGTGGGTGCGGGCGCGGACCGGATCATCGTTGCGCACCGCGTGCGGCGCACTGTTGTCGAGTGCCCAGACTTCGCCGGTTGCCATCCGGTAGCGGCGCCCCGCTGCGTACATCCACACGCGCTCGTGGGTCTCAACCGGCACATGCAGGCGGATCGTCTTCGCGAAGTATGGCGCCTGGTCGACATGCGGGGCGATGATCTCGCCGCCCGGAAGGCGCGCGAGCAGGCAGCGCTGTGCCGGCGCGGGAATGATCGCGGTGATGATTTCGCGCACGTAAGGCAGCAGCGCGAGCGGCGGGCGGTCGACGATCGGCAGATCACCCTCCGCCGGCGCATGACCGCGCAGGAAAATGGCTTCCGCAGGCGTGTGCACGCCGACCCGCCCGCCGCGGCTGCCCCAGAGGATCGCGGGCAGCGCGGCGACCTCGGCCGCGAGCCGCCCGGCGTCGACCGTGAGCGGCAGTCTCGCGCAGCCGCCGATGAGCAGCGACTTGTCGATGAACGGCTGGCCGGGCAGGTCGAGCACACGGGCACTCTGCCGCGGCGTGCGCGCACAAAAAAGGCCCGGCGCCTCGCGGCACCGGGCCTTCGTCGCAGCAAACAGTCGCCTTATCGATCCGAGCGGACCAGCACCACGCGGCGGTTCTGCGCGCGGCCTTCCGCAGTCTTGTTGTCGGCGATCGGCTGGCTTTCGCCGCGACCGACGGCATCGATGCGCGACGCCGCGATACCGTGCTCGATCAGGTACTGGCGGACGGCATCGGCGCGCCTCTGCGACAGGCGCAGGTTGTAGGCGTCACTGCCGTTGCTGTCGGTGTGGCCCTCGATCGTGCCGCGGACCTGGTCGTCGCGCTTCATCAGCGAGACCGCGCGATCGAGGTCCGGGTACGACTCGGGCTTGATCGTCGCCGAGTCGTTGTCGAAGAACACCGCGAGGCGCAGGTTGAACGAGCAGCCGACTTCGTCGACCTTGTCGCCGGCGGGCGTATTCGGGCACTGGTCGATGCGGTCGACGACGCCATCGTGATCGCTGTCGAGTTCGCAGCCGTTCGCATCGACCTTGGCGCCCGCGGGCGTGCCGGGGCACTTGTCGAGGCGATCGACCACGCCGTCGCCGTCGCTGTCGAGTTCGCAGCCGTTCGCATCGACCGGTGTGCCGGACGGCGTGCCCGGGCACTTGTCGAGGTTGTCATTGACACCATCGCCGTCGGCATCGCCGATCGCCGGCGGCGGCGCCACCACCGGTGCGGCCGCGACCGGCGCACCCCAGTTGTACTGCAGACCGATGCCGGCGACGGTGTCGCTCAGGTGATCGCCGTTCGGCGGCTCGGTGCTCGAGCTCACGAGGCCGTAGATCTCGGCGCGCACCGCGAGCGAGCGGCCGCTCGAATCGTCGCGGGTGAGATCCGCGAGGATGCCCGCGCCGTAGGCGAGCGCCCAGTTCGTGAGGCTCGCGCCCGCGAGCGGCGAGGTCGAATCGTACTGCGGGTCGACGCGGCCGACACCGATCTTGAGGTAGGGCGAAACGCGCGCCTCGCGGAAGAACACGCGATGGGCGTTCAGGAACGCGTTGTGGAAGTCGACCTTGTCACCACCGAGCGCGTCGGCACTCACGTAGTTGTACTGCAGCTCGAAATCCCACTTGTCGAACGAGCGGCCGAAGGCGAACGCGCCGCCGAGCGCATCGTCGGACAGGCGATCCTGGTCGGTCCAGAGGTAGATGGCCTCCGGCGCGATGTACCAGCTGCCCGCGGACGGACCCGCAGTCGCCGGCAAGGCCGCGAGCGTCAATGCAGCGGCTCCACAGGCAAAAGAAAACGTCTTGTTCATCTTGAACTCTCTTGTCGATGGGTGGGGGTGTTGCGCCAACACACCATGCTGATTGCAGGTTTGGTTACGACAACAGGGCGGGAAGTATAGCTGGAACGAGTCTGAATCGCCAACTCGAGCGGCTTTTGTTGCCCTGAAGCTACGCGCTGTCCGGGCTGACCCGTACGTGATCGCCGACCTGGATGCCGCGCCGGTCGGCCTCGCCGCCCCGCAGTTCGAGCACCATCGTGACGGGCTCGTATGAGGAAATGCTGTCGAGCGAGTGTGGCTTCGTGCGCGCGGCGATGCGCACGATGCGGCCGTCCGCCGCGATGAAGAGCATGTCGAGCGGGATGTAGGTGTTCTTCATCCACATCGACATCTCGCGCGGTGCCTGCGCGACGAACAGCATCCCGGCATCCGGCGCGAGGTCGCGCACGAACATGAGCCCCTGCGCCTGGCGCGCGCGGGTGTCCGCGACCCACACGGCGAAGTGCTGCGTACCACCCCTGGTCGAAATCTCGAGCGACGCGCGGGGAAACGCCGCGAGGTCTTCGAGCGCGGGCGCATCCTGCGCGCGAGTGCGAGGGCCGGCGGCGAGCAGCAGGCTCGCTGCGAGGAGTGACACGAGCGCGAGCGCCCGGCGGGAATCACGGAGTCGTGGGTTCATCGCGAAGGTCGATTCTCCCTGCAAAATCGAAACTCGTCACGTAGAGCCGTTCGTCGCCCTTGAGCGTGGCGGCGGGCCCGAGGCAGAAGCCGCGCGCCTCGACGCGCCAGCTGCGTTCGGGGCCCCCGAGCGGGCCGGTCCGCTGCTGTGTCAGCCGGTCGATCGTGCATTTGTCGTCGCCCTGGGTGGCAAAGATCCGGCGCTCGCCTTCGAAGATCACCGTGACATTGGTCGGGCGATCCCGCGCGTCGATGCCTTCGCGGCCGCCCGCGATGCCGAACACGAACCGCACGCGCCGCCCGTCGCTCTGCAGCGGGCCGGCGATCGTCACGCGCAGCCCCGAGCCGTCGGGGCGCGCGCCGCCCGTGCATTCGATCACATCGCCCGGCCAGTCGATGTCGAGGTCGAGCGCGCCGCGCAGCCGGGCACGAAGAAACCCCTCGTTGCCAGGCAGGCATCCTGCTGCGGGGCCGGGCGGCGTGCCGCCGGTGGCCGCAGCGGCTGCGGGCTGCGCCGCGGGCGTGGCGTGATCGGCGGCGGAGCAGGCGACCGACAGCGCAAGTGCCGCCGCCACCGCGGGCGTGTATCGCCGCATCAGGTTCCCATCACCAGCATGTGTTTCGCGAAGCGAGCGTGCATGCGCCCGATGGCGCGTGCGAGGTGCATCAGCCCCGTCGTGATGACGATGCCGAGCAGGATCGCGACCGGCAGGAAGAACACGCTGCCGAGCCACGCGGGGTTGTAATCGACGGTGAGGCCGCCTGTCACGTGGAGCCAGCCGAGGCGCCGCGCGATCTCGAAGAGCGGCGCGAACGTGAGCGCGAGGCCCACGGCGAGGCCGGTCACGGCCAGCGTGAAATAGGCGATGCCGAGCGGCAGCGCCAGGATGAAGTAGGCGAGGGTGGTCCAGGTCCTCGCATCGCGCAGCATCTCGCCGATGCGCGCCCAGAACGACTGGCCCGTGCCGGGGTGCCGCGGCCGGCGGGGCATGCGCTCGCCCGAGATCGCCTCGAGCAGCCGGCCGTCGGCGAGGGCGATGACGCGCGTGAGCCCGATGAAGGCGAGGAAGAACGGCACGCCGATGATCAGCACCGCGAAGCCGAGCGACAGCGAAACGCCGACCACCGCGAAGACAAAATGGAAGATCCCGAGCGCGAGTGCGAGGAACAGGTAGAACAGCGACGCGTAGGCGCGCGGATCGGAATACACGGCGAAGAACCTGCGCAGCGCGCCGCCGCCGGCGGCGGGCCGCGGCGTCTTCAGCGCCGCCGCCACTTTCACCTCGGTCTCGCGATACGCAGCGGCCACCTCGTCCGGCGCGCCATAGGTGCTCGAGATGAGTTCGAGGACATCCGCCTCGGACTTGCCCGGATGCGCGGCGATTTCGGCGCGCAGGTATTCCTCCGCGTCATACAGCGCGTCCTGCATGAGTGCCGGGTCGGCGCCCGCCAGCTCCCCGCGTAACTGTTTCAGATATGCATCGATAGACCTTGGGGCTGACCTGTTCATGACGCTTTTCCTTCCAACGTGAAGCGGTCGACGAAGTTGCGCGTCTGTTGCCAGATGGTGCGCCAATCGCCGAGGACCACGCGTCCGGGCGCGGTGATGCGGTAGTACTTGCGGGGAGGGCCCGCGAGCGAGGGCTCGATGCGGCTCGACAGGAGCCCGCTGGCGGACAGCGAGCGCAGCACCGGGTACACGGTGCCCTCCTTGAACAGGGGCTCGCCTTCCGATGCCCGCTGCAGCCGCTTGGCGATTTCGTAGCCGTAGAGCTCGCCGTCGGCCTGGTCGAGTACGGACAGCAGGACGAGCGCCACCAGACCCCCGTTGAGATCCTTCTGGAACTTGCGTGCGCTGCTATCATCCATTGGCCAGTAGTGTAAAGTACATAATACTAGCTAGTCAATGCTAGGACGGAATGCTGCTAGACTCGGTATATGGCCGTCGGTCCAATCCCCCTTCCAGCCCGCCGGCTACGTCGCGCTCATGTCTACGCCTTTTTTCGTTGAAGTTACCCCGAACATCCCCGAAAAGCTGAAAAGATTGCCGGAACTTGCCGGCAACCTGTTTTTCAGCTGGCATCGGCCGTGCCGCTCCCTCTTCGAGGACCTCGATGAAGACCTGTGGCGGCAGACCGATGGCAACCCGAAGCTGATGCTCCGCTGCGTCGCCCAGCGTGCGCTCGACCGGGCCGCGGCCGATCCGATCTACCTGGCGCGCTACGGCAAGGTGCTCGCGACCTTCGATGACTACCTCGCGGCGCCGGCCGCGCCCGCCGATGCGCCGCTCGTCGCGTACTTCTGTGCCGAGTACGGTTTCCACGAGAGTTTCCCGATCTACTCGGGCGGCCTCGGCGTGCTCGCGGGCGATCACTGCAAAGCCGCGAGCGACGAGCGACTGAACTTCGTCGCGGTCGGCCTCATGTATGGTCAAGGATACTTCGTGCAGTCGGTCGACAGCGACGGCGTGCAGCATGCGGTGTACGAGGACCACGATCCGCGCGACCTGCCCGTGAAGCCCGTCCTCGGCGCGGACCACGCCTGGCTCGAGGTGTCGCTCGAGATCGCAGGGCGCACGGTGCACGCGCGCGTGTGGCGCGCGGAAGCAGGCCGTGTCCCGGTGTACCTGCTGGATACGAACTGTGCGGCCAATGCGCCCGAGGACCGCGAGATCACGCATCGCCTTTATGGCGGCGACAAGGCGACACGCATCCGCCAGGAAATGGTGCTCGGAATCGGTGGCGTGCGCACGTTGCGCGCGCTCGGCCTGTCGCCCGCGGTCTGGCACATCAACGAAGGACACGCAGCGTTCCTCGTGTTCGAGCGCATGCGCGAATGCATCGCGCAGGGCGCGAGCGCCGAAGCGGCGCTCGAAGCGGTGGCCGCGCAGTGCGTGTTCACGACGCATACGCCGGTGGCCGCCGGTCACGACAGCTTTCCGGACGACCTCGTCCGCCAGCAATTCGCCGGCTACCTCGATGCACCCGGCCTCGCGGCGGCGGACGTGCTGGCGCTCGGCCGCGCGCCGGGCGTGCCGCACGAATTCAACATGACGTGGCTCGCGCTCAACGGCTCGCGCTCGGTCAATGGCGTGAGCCGAGTGCATGGCGGGGTTTCGGCGGCGCTGTGCCAGGCGCAGTGGCCGGAGCTCGCACCGGGCGAGAACCCGGTGGGCTTCGTCACGAACGGCGTGCACGTGCCGACGTTCCTGCACCAGACATGGGACGAGTTCTTCGACCGGCACCTGCCGGCCGGCTGGACGGGCCGCCTCTGCGACGCGTCGCTGTGGCCCGCGCTCGAACGCGTGCCCGACGAGGACTACTGGAGCGCCGCGCAGGACGTGAAGGCGCGGATGTTCCACGGCGTGCGCGGGCGTCTCAAGGCGGAGTTCGCCGCGAAGGGCATGAGCCACGCGCAATGGCGCCAGGCCGTGCGCCTGCTCGATCCCGACCGGCCGGACGTGCTGACGATCGGCTTCGCACGCCGCTTCGCCACCTACAAGCGTGCCGCACTCGTGCTCGCCGATCGCGCGCGGCTTGCGCGCCTCGTCGGCGATCCCGAGCGCCCCGTACTCTTCCTGTTCGCTGGCAAGGCGCACCCGGCGGACGAGCCGGGCAAGGCGCTGCTGCGCGAAATCAAGCAGCTGATGCTGACGCCGGAGTTCGCCGGGCGCATCGTGTTCCTCGACGACTACGACATGCGCCTCGCGCGCTGGCTCGTCTCGGGCTGCGATGTGTGGCTCAACAATCCGATCGCGCCGCTCGAAGCGAGCGGGACCTCCGGCATCAAGGCGGCCGTGAACGGCACGCTGAACCTGTCGGTCCTCGACGGCTGGTGGGCCGAGGCCTTCGACGGCACGAACGGCTGGGGAATCTCGCCGGTCAACGTGCAGGACCCGCAGCGTCGCGACGCGCTCGAAGCGGCCAGCATTCTCGAGACCCTCGAGGACGAAGTGGTGCCGCTCTACTTCGCGCGCAACGGCGCGCGCTACTCGCCCGGCTGGGTCGAGCGCTGCAAGCGCGCGATGGCGACCGTGATCCCGGGCTTCAACATGAGCCGCGTGGTCAACGATTATGCGGAGGGCATCTATCGCCCGGCGGCGAAGCGTGGTGCGGCACTCGCGGCGGCGAATTTCGCGGGCGCGCGCGCACTCGCCGATTTCAAACGGCGCGCCCGCGCGGCCTGGCCCGGGGTCACGCTCGAGCGGGTCGCCGATCCTCCGCCGCAGATCCTGCGCGAGGGCCGGCTGCAGATGCAGGTCGCCGTGCGGCTCGCGGGCCTGCGCGCCGACGAAGTGCGGGTCGAGGTCGTCGGCGAGCGGCGCCTGCCGCATCTCGACCCCGACGGGCCGATCCTCAGTTCATTCCGCCCGCATCGGCGCGATGGCGAGTGGCGTGCGGACATGACGGCGAGCGGCGAGCTGCGCGGCGACGGCGCCCAGCTCTACACGCTCGACATGCCCGCGCCGTCCTCCGGCCAGTATGCGCTCGAGGTGCTCGCGACGCCGACGCATCCGCTGCTCTCGCATCCGTACGAGCCGGGCCTCATGAAGCGTCTCGCGTGAGCACGACGCCGCCGAGCGGCGGCAGCGTGACGACGAGGGAATGCGGCTGGCCGCGATACGGCGATGCCGACGTCGCGAGCGGCAACGGATTGCCGAGATTGCTGCCGCCGTAGTACGCGGAATCGGAATTCAGGATCTCGCGATAGTGGCCGCTCTCCGGCACGCCGATGCGCAGCGCAGTGCGCGGCACCGGCGTGAAGTTCAGCGCGACGATGACGAAGCGTGCGCCGTCGCGCCGCACGTAGGCGAGGATCGAACTCGCGGCGTCGTCGCAATCGAGCCACTGGAAGCCCTGCGATTCGAATTCGTAGCGGTGCAGGGGCGATTCGCCGGCGTAGAGGCGATTCAGGTCGCGGACGAGCGCCGTCACGCCTGCGTGCGCGGGGTCCCGCGCCAGGGCCCACGGCAGGGCTGACGCGAAGTCCCACTCGGTCTCCTGGCCGAACTCCCCGCCCATGAACAGCAGCTTCTTGCCGGGCATCGTCCACATGTAGAGGTACAGCAGGCGCAGGTTCGCGAGCCGCTGCCACGCATCGCCCGGCATGCGGCCGAGCAGCGATCGCTTCAGGTGCACGACCTCGTCGTGCGACAGCGGCAGCACGAAATTCTCGGTGTACGCGTACATCATCGCGAACGTGAGTTGACGGTGGTGATGGGACCGATACAGCGGATCCTTGCCGAAATAGGCGAGCGTGTCGTGCATCCAGCCCATGTTCCATTTCATCGAAAAGCCGAGGCCGCCGTGGTCGGCGGGCCGGCTCACCATTGGCCAGTCGGTCGATTCCTCCGCGATCACCACCGCACCGGGAAAGCGCGCGTGTACGAGCGCGTTCAGCTCGCGCAGGAATGCGATCGCCTCGAGGTTCTCCCGGCCGCCGTGGCGGTTCGGCACGAAGTCGCCGCGGCGGCTGAAATCGAGGTACAGCATCGAGGCGACGGCATCGACGCGCAGGCCGTCAAAATGGAATTCGGCGAGCCAGTAGCACGCGCTCGACAGCAGGAACGAACGGACCTCGTGGCGCTCGTAATCGAACACGAGCGTGCCCCAGTCGCGGTGCTCGCCGCGGCGCGGGTCGGCATATTCGTACAGCGGCTCCCCGTCGAAGCGCGCGAGCGCGTGGCCGTCGCGCGGGAAATGCCCGGGCACCCAGTCGAGCAGCACGCCGATGCCGGCCGCGTGGCAGGTGTCGATGAAATGCCGCAGGTCGTCCGGCGACCCGTGGCGGCTCGTCGGCGCGAAATACCCCGTCGTCTGGTAGCCCCAGGAGTCGTCGAGCGGATGCTCGGTGACGGGCAGCAGCTCGATGTGCGTGTAGCCGAGGTCGCTCACATAGGGAACGAGCGTGTCGGCGAGCTCGCGCCAGGAGAGGAAGCGGCCGTCGTCGTGGCGCTGCCAGGAACCGGCGTGCACCTCGTAGATGCTCATCGGCGCATGGAGCCAGCTGCGCGCGCCGCGCGCGGCGAGCCACTCGCCATCGCGCCACACGTGTGCCGTCGGCGCCGCAACCCGGGATGCCGTGGCGGGCCGCAGTTCCGCCTCGTTCGCGTACGGGTCCGATTTCAGCTGCAGCGCGCCCGTCTCGCGGTGACGGATCTCGAACTTGTACAGCTCGCCCGCGCCGAGATTCGGGATGAACAACTCGAATACACCGCTCGAGCCGCGCGCCGACATCGGATACTGGCGGCCGTCCCACTGGCAGAAGGGACCGACGACGCTGACCCGCTCGGCATGCGGCGCCCACACGGCGAAGCGTACGCCCGCAATGCCGTCGCGCATGCGCGGGATCGCGCCGAGCATTTCCCAGGCGGAATGATGTGTGCCGCGGCCGAAGCTCCCGAGCGAGCCGGCGTCGAGTTCCGGCGCGAACGCGTACGGATCGTGGCGCGATTGCGCGCCCTGCGCACTGTTCCAGTGCACGCGGTAGCGTGCCGGCACGAGATCGGCGCGGCCGCGCCACAGGAAGAAATCCGTCGAGTCGACGCGGGCGGCCGCGATTCCGTCGTCGAGCGTGACGTCGTGTGCGCGGGGCAGGTAGAGCAGGATCGCGCTGTCCCCGCCCGCATCGTGCCGGCCGAGCACGCCGTGCGGGTGGTGGTGGCGCCCCGCCGCGATGCGCTCGAGGTCGCGCGAGAGCGTGGCGAGCAGGGGGTCGGTTGTCGGCTTGCCGCGTGTGATAACGTGTATCTACCATATGCCGAAGCAGGCCGCACGCGCATCTTCCGGGCGTTACGTGAGCCGCCTCACGGGCGGAGCGCTCGCGGTGATCATGGCGGGCGGCCGCGGCGAGCGGCTCGGTCCGCTCACCGCCAATCGCTGCAAGCCGGCGACACCGTTCGGCGGCAAATTCCGCATCATCGATTTCGTGCTGTCGAATTGCGTGAACTCGGGCATCCGCCAGGTGATGGTGCTGACGCAGTACAAGGCGCAGTCGCTGATCCAGCACGTGCAGCGCGGCTGGGGGTTCCTGCGCGGCGAGTTCGGCGAGTTCGTCGATGTCGTGCCGGCGCAGCAGCAGCTCGGCGACCACTGGTACCTCGGCACGGCGGACTGCGTCTACCAGAACCTCGAGGCGATCCTGCAGCATCATCCGAAGTACGTGCTGGTGCTCGCCGGCGACCACATCTACAAGATGGACTATGGCCCGATGATCGCCTACCACGTCGAGAAGGGCGCGGATATCACGGTCGGGGTCGTCGAAGTCCCGCGCGCAACCGCGGCGGGCGCCTTCGGCGTGCTGACCGCGACCGATTGGCATCGGGTCACGCGCTTCACGGAAAAGCCCGCCGATCCCGACCCGGTGCCGGGACGCCCCGACAGTACGCTCGCGTCGATGGGCATCTACGTATTCAACACGCAGCTGCTCGAACAGCTGCTGCGTGCGGATGCGGCCAACGCGGCCTCGAAGCACGACTTCGGCCGCAACATCATTCCGCCCGCGATCGAGGACCTGCAGGTGTTCGCCTACCCGTTCCAGGACGTCGCCACGCGCGCACAGAGCTACTGGCGCGATGTCGGCACGATCGATGCGTATTACGAGGCGAACCTCGAGCTCGTGCACGTCGCGCCCGAGCTCAACATCTACGATGCCGAATGGCCGATCTGGACGTACCAGCTGCAGCAGCCGCCCGCGAAGTTCGTGCTCGACGATGGCGCGCGCGTCGGCACGGCGATCAATTCGATGGTGGCGGGCGGCGCGATCGTGTCGGGCGCGCGCATCACCGAGTCGCTGCTGTTCTCGAACGTGCGCGTCAATGAGCGCAGCAGCGTGCATCGGTCCGTGATCCTGCCGGGCGCGACGATCGGGCGCGACTGCGAGGTCCGCGGGGCGATCATCGACGAAGGCGCCGACGTGCCGGACGGCACCCGCATCGGTGTCGACGCTGCGGCGGATCGCGCGCGCTTCCACGTCACGGAGCGCGGTGTGGTGCTCGCGACGGCCGGGATGCTGCGGCCGGCCGGAACCTGAACGATGTCGGCCCGGCTGCCGGTCGTGCTGATGTGGCACATGCACCAGCCGCACTATCGCGACGCCACGACGGGAGAGTACGTGCAGCCGTGGACCGCGCTGCACGCACTCAAGGATTACCCCGACATGGTGGCGCATCTCGAGGCGAACCCGGCGGCGCGCGCGGTCGTGAACTTCACGCCGGTGCTGCTCGAGCAGATCGCCGACATCGCCTCCGCCATCGCACGCCACCTCGCTGAGGGCGCGCCGTTGCCCGACCCGGTGCTCGCCTCGCTCTCCGGTGCGGCACCCGCCACACCCGAACGGCGCCTCGCGCTCGTGCGTGCCCTGCTGCGTGCGCAGCGGGCGCAGATGATCGAACCGCTGCCGGCTTTCCGTGAACTCGTCGATCTCGCGCAGACGCTCGCCACGCCCGAACGCATCGCCTACGCGAGTGATGCGTTCATCCTGGACCTCGCCGTGTGGTACCACCTCGCATGGACCGGCGAGACCGTGCGCCGGAGTGATGCGCGTGTCGCCACCCTCATGGCGAAGGAGCGCGGCTACACGCCCGCCGATGGACGGCTGCTGCTCGCCGTGATGCGCGACGTGCTGGGCGGCCTCGTGCCTCGCTATCGCGCGCTCGCCGAAGCCGGGCGCTGCGAACTCGCCGTGTCACCGTACGCGCATCCGATCCTGCCGCTCCTCTGCGACTTCAGGAGCGCACGCGAATCGCTGCCGGCGAGCGACCTGCCGCGTCACGCGACGTATCCGGGTGGGCGCGAACGCGCCGATTGGCACCTGGCCGAAGCGGTGCGCGTGTTCACGCGGACGTTCGGCATGTCGCCCGCAGGCTGCTGGCCCTCCGAGGGCGCCGTGAGCCGCGAAGCACTCGAGCTGATCGAGCATCATGGTTTCAGGTGGGCGGCGAGCAGCGCTGGCGTGCTGCGCGCGAGCCTCGGCGCAGCGTCGACCGACACCGATCGGCCGTGGCGCCTGCCGGGCAGTGCGCTCGACTGCTGGTTCCGCGACGACGGCCTCTCGGACCTGATCGGATTCACGTATTCCACGTGGCACGGCGACGATGCCGTGGCGCATTTCGTGCGCACGCTCGTGGAGATTGCGGAGCGACATGCGGGCGACACCGGCCACGCCGTGTTCATTGCGCTCGACGGCGAGAATGCCTGGGAGCACTACCCGCAGAACGGCTACCACTTCCTCGAGGGCCTGTACGCGGCGCTCGCGAGCCACCCGGCGCTCGAGCTGACCACGCCGGCGGCGCTCGCCGCGCGCGGTCTCGCACCGGCCACCCTGCCACGGCTGCGCGCAGGCAGCTGGGTGCACGCGACGCTCGCCACATGGATCGGTGACGCCGACAAGGATGCCGGCTGGGACCTCCTGTGCGACGCGAAGCTCGCTTACGACCGGGTGCTCGCGGGCGGGCGCCTGACGGCTGCGCAGGCCGACGCTGCGGGACGCCAGCTCGCGCTGTGCGAGAGCTCGGACTGGTTCTGGTGGTTCGGCGACTACAACCCCGCGGAAGCGGTTGCGCAGTTCGACGAGTTGTATCGCCGCCAGTTGAAGGCGCTGTATCGCGCACTCGCGCTCGACCCGCCAGCCGTGCTCGAGCGGCCGATTTCGCACGGTGGCGGCGACATGGAGCAGGGTGGCGTGATGCGGCGGGCCACGGCCGGATGAGTGTGCGCCGCGCGGGCGTACTGCTGCCCGTCTTCTCGCTCCCGCCCGGCGCCGCCGGCTTCGCGACCGCGGCGCGCGCCTTCATCGACTGGCTCGTCGAGGCGCGGTTTCCCGTCTGGCAGGTCCTGCCGATCGGCCCGACAGGCGCCGACGGCTCGCCCTACTGGCTGCGTTCCGATCATGCGACCCATCCGGCCCTCGCCGACGCGTCGATCGACCGGTCGACCGTGTCGCGCCCGGCCCTCGTCGCGTGGTACGAGCGCGAACAGCACTGGCTCGCGGACTATGCATTGTTCGAGGCGCTGTCGGCCGAGCACGGCGGCGCGCCCTGGCAGGAATGGCCCGAAGCGCTGCGCGACCGCGACCCCGGCGCACTCGCGCGCGCGCGCCAGCACCACTCGGCCGCCGTCGAACGCATCGTGCTCGAGCAATATCTCGCCGACCGCGGCTGGGCCGAGGTGCGCGCGTACGCGAACTCGCACGGTGTGTGGCTCTTCGGCGACCTGCCGATCTATGTCGCGCCCGATTCGGTCGAGGCCTGGGTCCACCGCGGGCAGTTCCAGCTCGACGGTAGCGGGCAGCCGGTCGCACTCGCCGGCGTGCCGCCGGATTACTTCGCGGTGGACGGCCAGCTGTGGGGCAATCCCGTGTACGACTGGAACACCATGGCCGCCGACGGCTTTGCGTGGTGGCGCGCGCGCGTGCGGCGTGCACTCGAGCGCTTCGACCTGCTGCGGCTCGATCACTTCCGCGGCCTCGCCGCGTACTGGCGAGTCCCGGTGGGAGCAGCGACGGCGCGCGAGGGGGAATGGCGGGCGGCGGGTGGAGCCGCGCTGCTGCGGCGGCTGATCGATGACGCCCGCGCGCAGGCGCCCGGGCGGCCGATGCCATTCGTCGCCGAGGACCTCGGCATCATCACGCCCGACGTCGACGCGCTGCGCCAGCAGTTTGCGCTGCCCGGAATGCGGGTGCTGCAGTTCGCGTTCGACGGCTCGCCGGACAACCCGTACCTGCCGCACCGGCACACGCGCGACTCGGTTGTCTACACCGGGACCCACGACAACGACACGACGCTCGGCTGGTACGGCAGCCTCGATGCCGCTGCACGCGAGTACGTGGATTTCGTGCTGCGCACACGCGCGGGCGACATGCCCGGTGCGCTGGTGCACGCGGCGCTCGCGTCGGTTGCGGACCTTGCCGTGATTCCCGCCGCGGATCTGATCGGCCTTGGCAGCGAGGCGCGCATCAATGTGCCTGGCACCGTGCAGGGCAACTGGCGCTGGCGGTTGCCGGCCGGCGCCCTGACGCGCTCGCTCGCCGAGCGTTGCGCGCGCGCGAACCGGGTGTTCGGTCGGGCTCTGCTACGATGAGTGTCATGAGACTCGTGACTGCCGCGGCTGCCGCGGTGCTGCTCTCCTCCTGCGCGGCCACCCGCTTCGAGACGCCCGAGCTCTCGGTCGTCGATATCCGGTTGCAGCAGAGCGATGTCTTCCAGCAGCGCCTGAAGGTGCACCTGCGGGTGCAGAACCCGAACGACCGTGCGCTGCCCGTCAAGGGCATCACGGTATCCATGGACCTGAACGGCGAGGAGTTCGCGCAAGGCGTCGCGGGCGAGCCCTTCACGGTGCCGGCATTGGGTGAAGCGGAATTCGACATGCTGCTCACGGCCAACATGGCAGGCGCAGTCCTGAAGCTCCTGTCCGGCAGGCAGGGCGACAGGAATGCGGACGCACTCGAGTACCGCATGCGTGGAGAGATCTCGCTGGCGTCCGGGTTCCTGCGCAGCATCCCGTTCGAGGAGAAGGGAACGCTGAAGCTCGCGGATCTCAGGCGCGGGCGCTGACGCGCGGCGTCGGTTACGCCAGCAGCCGCTCGTACAACGCCACATACTCCGCCGCCTGCCGCGTCCACGAGAAATCCTGCGCCATGGCGTTCGCGACGATCTTCTTCCATGCACCTGAATCGGCGTAGAGCGTCAGCGCCCGGGTGAGGGCCCACGACATCGCGGGGGCGTCGAAATCGTTGAAGACGATGCCGGTGCCGCGGCCGGTCGCGCGGTCGAAGTGTTCGACCGAGTCGGCGAGGCCGCCCGTTCGCCGCACGATCGGCACCGTGCCGTAGCGCAGGCTGTACATCTGGTTCAGGCCGCAGGGTTCGTAGCGCGAGGGCATCAGGAAAAAGTCGCTCGCGCCTTCGATCCAGTGCGCGTGCGGCTCGTCGTAGCCGCCCCGGAAACTGACGGCCTGCGGGAAGTCGCGTGCCAGCTTCTCGAAGAACTGCACGTATCGCGCGTCGCCGCTGCCGAGTACCGCGAGTTGCGCGCGGTTCCGTGCGAGGAGGGGCGGCAGCGTGTCGAACAGCAACTCGAAACCCTTCTGTGCGACGAGGCGGCTCACGATGCCGAAGAGCGGCACACCGAGCCGAAACGGCAAACCCGCGCGCGCGAGGAAGGTGCGCTTGAGTTCCGCCTTCGCGGCGAGCGTGCGCGCGTCGTAGTGGATCGGCAGGTGGCGATCGCGACGCGGGTCCCATTCGTCGTAGTCGACGCCGTTCAGGATGCCGCTCACCGCGCCGCCGCGCGCGCGCAGGTCGGGATCGAGGCCCATGCCGTACTCGGGCGTACAGATCTCCCGCGCGTAGGTCGGGCTGACCGTCGTGATCGCATGTGCGTAGAGGATTCCGTGCCGCAGCGGGTTGACGATTCCCGCGCGCAGGTCGTCCTGGTGCAATCGCCCGCGGTCCGCGAGCCCGACGTCGGCGACATCGCGCGCGGCGAAGACGCCCTGGTAGCCGATGTTGTGGATCGTCAGCACGCTGCGCGTGCCGGCAAAGAGCGGATCCGACGCATGCTCGGCCGCGAGCAGCAGCGGCCCGAAGGCCGTGTGCCAGTCGTTGCAATGGAGGATCTGCGGCGAGAACCCGAGGTTCCGGCACATCGCGAACGCGGCGCGCGTGAGCGCGATGAAGCGCCGGTGCTCGTCCGCATCTTCGGTGTAGATGCCCGGGCGCGCGAACCATGCCGGGTCGTCGATCAGGTACGCGCTCGCGGAGCTTCCCGGCACGGTGGCACGCGCGACGCCGTCGCGCGGCGGCGCGATGCCGTGCGCCGCGAGGTCGATGTCCGCGTAGAGCGGCGTGAACACGCGCACGTCGTGGCCCGCGATCGCCAGGTGCTTGGCGAGCGCACCGGTCACGTCGGCGAGCCCCCCTGTCTTCGACCAGGGCACGATTTCGGATGTCAGGAGCGCGATGCGGAGCGACACCCGGCGAGTTTAATTATCATGGCAGGATGTTGCGACGCCTGTGCGTGGTCCTCGTCGCCTCGGGTGCTTTGTTGCTGTCGGCCGGAATCGGGCTGCTCGCGGCCGACTGGCCGTTCCTCCATCGCGTATGGCAGGTGCCGGTCGGCCGGGCCGATTGGCGTGCGGTCGTGCCGACGCCCGTCGCGACGATCGACGGCGGCGGCAGCGCGTTCTTTGCGTCGGCGACGGACGACGGGCGCACGATCGACAAGGCGGCGCTCGCCGACGCGCTCGCGTGGGCGCAGGCCAACGACTCCGCGGCACTGCTCGTCCTGCACGGGGACAGGCTGCAGCTCGAGCGCTACTGGCAGGGTCTCGCGCGCGACACACTGTATCCGGTGCTCGGCGCGAGCCGCTCGCTGCTCGGTGTCGCGTTCGGTTGCGCGCTGGCCGACGGCCTCGTCGACAGCCTCGATGTGCCCGTCGAGCGCTGGCTGCCCGAGTGGCGCGACGAGCCACGCGGTGCGATCACGCTGCGCGAGCTGCTGTGGAACGTATCGGGCCTCGAGGTGCCGGATGCGAAACGCTGGCTCGCACGCGTCGGCAGGAGCGGGCGACTGCTCTATGGCACGGAGACCGAACGGGCGGCATTGTCGTTCAGGGCGGTGCACGAGGCCGGCACGACGTTCGCCGTGTCGCCCGTCGATGCGGAGTTGCTCGCCATCGTGCTCGAGCGTGCGAGCGGCGCCCGTTACGAGACGTACATCGCGCGTTCGCTGTGGCGCGCGATGGGTGCGGGAGCCGCGACGTTCAGCCTCGACCGGCGCGGAGGGCGCGCGGTCGCATTCGACGGCCTGCGCGCGACGCCGGGCGACCTGTTGCGCCTCGGAGCGCTGCTCGCGAACGACGGCACGGTTGCGGGGCGCGCCGTCCTGCCACGCGGCTGGGTGGCCGGCATGGCACAGGGGTCGGTGCCGAATCCGCAGTTCGGTCTCGAGGCCTGGAGCTTCGCCGACCATCGGCTCAGGCTGTCGGGCGATGGCCGGGTGATCTGGATCCTGCCGGATGATCGACTGGTGATCGTGCGACTCGGGCCCGCCACGCCGGGCTGGGACTCCGCGGACCTGCCCGACATCCTGCGCCGCGGGCTGCAACGCTGACATCGTCGCCGGGATCTCCCCGATGCGCACGCGCGACGTGATGGACTTGCTGCTGCTCGGCGCGATCTGGGGTGGCGCGTTCGTCCTGCTGCGGGTCGCCTCGCCGATCGCCTGAAATTCGCGCGCTAGCGATGCAATACTGTGCGGATGGCCGAGCCCCGTCACATCGTCACCGCCGCCAGTCTCGTCGTGGCTGTCCTCGCGGCGGGCTGGGCGTTCCACTCCACGCGGCGTGCCGAGGCACCGGCAGGGCCCGAGCGCGCGAGCGCCCGCGGGACCGAGGCACCCGCGGCAGTCGTCACGACCGTCGTGCAGAACGAACGGGTCTCGCACGAGCTGCGGGCCCTCGGCACTGCGATCGCCAACGAATCGATCGAGGTGACGTCGAAGACCGCGAATCTCGTCGCCGCGGTGCATTTCCGCGACGGGGAACTCGTGCGGCGCGGCGCGGTGCTCGTCGAACTCGATTCCGCGCAGGCGCGCGCGGACCTCGCCGAGGCGAATGCGGCGCTCACGGAGAGCACGAGCCAGTACCTGCGTGCGCGCGACCTCCTTGCGACGAACGTCGTGTCGCAATCGCAATTCGAGCAACTCGAGGCGACGATGAAGGCGAACCGCGCGCGTGCCGATGCGGCCGAGGCGCGCCTCGCCGATACGGTGATCCGCGCGCCGTTCGGCGGCCGTGTCGGCTTGCGGCGTGTCAGTGTCGGCAGTCTCGTGAATCCCGGCACCGTGATCACGACCCTGGACGACACGAGCGTGATGAAGGTGGACTTTTCGGTGCCGGAGAATGATCTCGCGAGCGTGCGCCCGGGCCTCGAACTCAGCGCGCGCACGGCGGCGCAGCCCGGTGAGCCGCTGACCGGTCGCGTGCTGACAATCGACTCGCGCATCGATCCGGCGACGCGCTCGGTGACGGTGCGGGCGCTCGTGCCGAATCAGGCCGGTGCGCTGCGCCCGGGCATGCTGGTCAACGTGACGCTCGCACGCGACCCGTACGAGGCGATCGTGATTCCCGAGCAGGCGCTCGTGCCCGAGCAGAGCCGGCAGTTCGTGTACGTCGACAGCGGGGGCAGGGCGAGCAAGCGCGAGGTGCAGATCGGGCGGCGCGAGCCGGGCAGGGTCGAGATCGTGGGCGGGCTGGACACGGGCGAGCGCATCATCGTCGAGGGCACCCAGAAGGTCCGCGACGGCAGCCCCGTGCAGGATGCCGGGGCTGATCGGCAGGGTGTCAACGGCGGCGATTGATTTTAACTTATTGATTATTAACGGTTCTTTTCGGCGGGTCTGAGCCTGGCCGCCGCCGGCCGGGTACAATGGAGCCGTTCCCCGGTCTCCCAGGTGCCCCGTGTCGCCAACGCCCTACAAGCAACTCGAGCAGGAATGGAAGCGTCTCCACGCGTTCCGTGGGGCGCTCGCGCTGCTGCGCTGGGACGCCGCAGTGATGATGCCGAAGGGCAGCGCCGACATCCGCGGCGAGCAGCTCGCCGCCCTCGAGACCGAGCACCACACGCTCCTCACCTCGCCCCGGGTCAGCCGGCTGCTCGACCGGGCGCAGGCGAATGCGCAGGGGCTCGACGAGTGGCAGCTCGCGAACCTGCGCGAAATGCGCCGCCAGCGCGACCACGCGATCGCGACCCCCGTGTCGCTCGTCTCGCGGCTTGCCCGCGCGACCTCGAAGGCCGAGATGAAGTGGATCGAGGCACGTCGCAACAACGATTTCGCGCTCTTCGCGCCGCACCTCGAGGAGGTGCTGCATCTCGTGCGCGACAAGGCGCAGCTGCTCGGCCAGGCACTGAACCTCGCGCCCTACGATGCGCTGACCGACGAGTTCAGTCCGGGCGTGACGATGACCGACATCGACGCGATGTTCAAGGCATTGTCGCGTCGCCTGCCGAACCTCATTCGCGAGGCCATGGCGCTGCAGGAAAAGCACCCGGCGCTGCCGATAGCCGGCAGGTTCCCCGTCGCGAAGCAGCGCACGCTCGTGCTCGAGCTGATGCGCGCGTTCGGCTTTCCGTTCGAGGGCGGCCGCGTCGACGAGAGCGAGCATCCCTTCACCGAAGGCGTGCCGGGCGACATCCGCGTCACGACGCGCTACGACGCCGAGGACCTCTTTTCCGGCGTGCTCGGTGCGCTGCACGAGACGGGTCATGCGATGTACGACCTCGGCCTGCCGCGCGAGTGGCGCGACCAGCCGGTCGGGCGCGACCGCGGCATGGCGATCGAGGAGAGTCAGTCGCTGCTCGTCGAGATGATCGTGTGCCGCAGCCGGCCGTTCGTGCGCTACCTCGCGCCGCTGCTCGTGAAGCACTTCGGCGTGAGCGGCCCGGAATGGGCACCGGAGAACGTCTACGCGCACCTGACCCGCGTGAGGCGCGGCCTGATCCGCGTCGATGCCGACGAACTCACGTATCCGCTGCACATCCAGCTGCGGTACGAAATCGAGAAGAAGCTGCTCGCCGGTGCGCTCGCGGTGCGCGACCTGCCCGACGCCTGGGCCGATTTCACCCATGCGCGCTTCGGCGTGCGCCCCGCCACGCATCACGAAGGCTGCCTGCAGGACATCCACTGGGCCGTCGGGTCATTCGGCTACTTCCCGTCCTATGCGCTCGGCGCGACGATCGCCGCGCAGCTGTACGAGAAGCTGCACGGCGACGTCGCAGGCCTCGATGAGCAGATCGCACGGGGCGAGTTCGGCGGGCTCTTCGGCTGGTTGCGCGAGCATGTGCACGGGCTCGGCGCCCGGGTGTCGACGCAGGAGCTGCTCAAGCTCGCGACCGGCAAGCCGCTCACCGCAGCGGCGTCGTTGCGCTACCTCGAAGGCAAGTACCTCGAGGACCCGGAATCGCGCAGCGCGGCCGCGTAGGCGATCGCTCTGCCGTGTCCGGTACCATAGCGGCCATGGCCGAAGCCCTGCCGTCAACGTCCAGTACCTCGAAGCGTCTCGCCGCGCAGCTGCGCGGCCTCGTCGGCAAGGCGATCGAGGATTACCGGATGATCGAGGCGGGCGATCGCGTGATGGTGTGCCTCTCGGGCGGCAAGGATTCGTACACGCTGCTCGATCTCCTGCTGTCGCTGAAGCGCAGCGCGCCCGTGCCTTTCGAACTCGCGGCGGTGAATCTCGACCAGAAGCAGCCGGGTTTCCCGGCGCACGTGCTGCCCGACTACTGCCGCGCACTCGGCGTGCCGTTTCACCAGATCGACCAGGATACCTACAGTGTCGTGAAGCGCGTGATTCCGGAGGGCCGCACGATGTGCAGCCTCTGCTCGCGCTTGCGCCGTGGTGCGCTGTACCGGTTTGCGGCGGAGCATGGATTCACGAAAATCGCGCTCGGCCACCACCGCGACGACATCGTCGAGACGCTGTTCCTCAATCTCTTCCACGGCGGGCGGCTGAAGGGCATGGCGCCGAAACTCGTCTCCGAGGACGGGCGCAACATCGTGATCCGGCCGCTCGCCTATGTGCCGGAACGCGAGATCGAGCGCTATGCGCGTGCGCGCGCGTTTCCGCTGATCCCGTGCCATCTCTGCGGGTCGCAGGACAACATGCAGCGGGTCGCCGTGAAGCGCATGCTGGCCGACTGGGAGCGCGAGCACCCGGGGCGCGTCGCGTCGATCTTCTCGGCGCTGACCCAGGTCGAGCCCGCGCACCTCGCCGACCCGCGGCTCTTCGACTTCGCGTCGCTCGCGCGCCGGCCGCAGTGATCGAGCTGCCGTTCGCGAACGCCTGGTGGGTGGAGCACGGGCGCTGGCTCGCGGGCGAGTACCCGGGCGGCGCGACGCGCGAGGAGACCCGCGCGCGGCTCGCGGCGCTCGCAGCGCTCGGCATCGATGCCTACCTCGATCTGACGACCCCCGACGAAATGCCGGCCTACGATACGGAGCTGGCGCCGGGCACGCGGCATGTCCGAAAGCCCATTCCCGACCACGGCCTGCCGCTCGAGCCCGAGCACATGGCCGAGATCATCGCGGTGATCGACGACCTGCTCGCCGGTGGGCGGCGGCTCTACGTGCACTGCCGGGCCGGCATCGGCCGCACCGGCATGGTGGTCGGCTGCCACCTCGCGCATCACGGTCAGCGTGGCGATGCGGCCCTCGATGCGCTGAACGCGCTGTGGGCAGGCAGCGCGCGCTCCCGCTCGTGGCCGTCGATCCCGGAGACCGCCGAGCAGCGCGACTACGTCTACCGCTGGCCCGCACCGCTCGACCCGACGCTCGACGACGACGCGATGGCGGCCACGCGCGCGCTGCGCGAGCGCTTCACCGGCGCGCTGCTCGGCCTCGCCACGGGCGACGCTCTCGCGGCGGCCACGCAGTTTCGCAAGCCGGGCAGCTTCGCCCCGATTGGCGATCTCTTGGGCGGCGGACCCTTCGACCTGCCGCGCGGCGCGTGGACCGACGATACCGCGATGGCGTTGTGTGTGGCGGAGAGCTTCCTCGAACGCGGGGCGTTCGATCCGGTCGACCAGGTCGCGCGCTTTGCGCGCTGGCAGCGCGAGGGGCACCTGTCCGCGACCGGGCAGTGCGTCGGCATCACCGCCGCAGTCACGCGCGCGCTCGGCGCGGCGCGCTGGCGTCGCCAGCGCTTCCCCGGTTCGCACGACCCGGCGCAGCTCGATCCCGAGGTGCTGTCGCGCATCGCGCCCGCCGTGATGTTTCATTTCAATGACGCTGGTGCGGCCATCGAGACCGCGGCCGAACTCGCGCGCACGACCTGCCAGGCGCCGATCGCGCTCGATGCGTGCCGCGTGCTCGCGACGGCGCTGCACGCCGCGCTCGAGGGCCGCGACAAGCCGGCGATCCTGCGGGCCGTGCGTCAGCTCGGCGAACGCGGCGCGCTGCGGCCCGAAGTTGCCGACATCGCGGCGGGCGGCTATCGCCGCTCGCTCGCCGCGCCCGCGCGCACCCGATCGAACGCGCTCGCCGTGCTGGCGCTCGCGCTCGATGCCTTCGAGACCACGGCGAGCTGGCGCGACGGAGCGCTCGCCTGCGCCAACCGCGGCGGCGACTCCGATGTGCTGACCGCCGCCTACGGCCAGCTCGCGGGCGCACACTTCGGCTCGCCGGCGATCCCGCCGGCCTGGCGCGAAAGCCTCGCCTCGAAGGGCCTGATCGTCGATGTCGCCGATCGGCTGCTCGTCGGGGTCATGGAAGCCCTGGCCCGCTGAACCGGGCGCGCGGGCGAATTGCGCACGCGCGCTCGTCGCTTGCCTCGCGCTGCGTCGGCAGCTGCATCCGCCATCCGAAATCGAACGATCGACCCGTCATTCGGTCACTGCAGTACTGCAACTCGAGATCTGTCACTCGATGCATGGAGAAACTGTCATGGCGAAGAACATCCTTGGACCGCAGAAGCTCGGCCCGTTGACACCGCTGGTCGGTGAATGGGAGGGCAACGTCGGCGTCGACCTCTCGTACCACAACAAGGACGACGAAGTCGGGGAGACCGGCTATTTCGAACGCTTCCGCTTCCACCCGATCCCGATGCAGGAAAACGGCAGGCAGCAGCTCGAAGGACTGAAGTACGACAATACCGCGTGGCGTCACGGCGAAGAGGCGATGGATCCGTTTCACGACGAGGTCGGTTACCTGCTGTGGGACAAGGCGCTGGGCCAGGTCACGCGCGTCGTGGTGTTCGGTCGCGGCATCGCGATCATCGCCGGTGGCGACGCCGGGGCGCGCGACAAGGTGCTGCATTTCAAGGCCACCGCCGGCGATCCCAACTACGGCATCCTGCAGAACAAGTACCTGTCCGATCGCGCCGAACTCGAGCGCTTCGAGGGCACCTTCACGTTCGGTGACGACGGTACCTTCAGTTACGAACAGACGCTCGTACTCAAGCTCGCGGCGCTGGGCGGCAAGGAGCTGAACCACACCGACCGCAACATGCTGCACCGGGTCAAGCGCTACCACCCCGGCATCGAGAGCGGCGGAGGGCAGTGAATCGGCCCGCAATGCGCGGGCTGGACAGCACGTTGCCGCAGAACTATGGTAACCGGGCGGTGGTACGCGTGATCGGAGAGTACCGTGCAACTGCCACTCGGCCTCGATGCGAACGCGCGCGCGAGCCTTCAGGCGCAGATCTTCGAGCAGGTGCGCAACCTGATCGTCGATGGTCGGCTGCAGCCCGGCGCACGCATGCCGGCCACCCGGATCCTCGCGAGCGATCTCGGCGTATCGCGCAACACGGTCGTCCTCGCCTACGAACGGCTGGCTGCCGAAGGTTTCGTCGAGATGCGCTCCCCGATCGGCGTGTTCGTCGCGCGCAATGTGATCTTCGACAGCCCGCGGCTCCCCGAGGCTTCCATCGCATCAGGACGTGATGGTTCGACATATCGGGATCGGCGCATCGTCTTTCGCGGCGAATCCCACACCGTCGCACCGTCACCCGACGCCTCGATCCGTTACGACTATTGGGTCGGACGACCCGACGCGACGCTGTTTCCAGCGAAAGCGTGGGAGCGGATCCTGCATCAGACCCTGCAGGAGCACGGGCCGGGCGTCAGCGCCTACTGCGACCCGGCGGGACTCCTCGAACTGCGTCGCGCGGTGGCCCAGTACGTGGGGGTCGCGCGCGGCATCCGGGCCCGCCCGGACCAGATCCTGATCACGAGCGGAATCCAGGAAGCCCTCAACGTGCTCGCCCGACTGTTCATCGGCCACGGGACCGAAGTCGCAGTCGAGTATCCGTGTTATTCGGGTGCCGCCAACGTGTTCACGAGCTACGGTGCGCGGCTCGCGACGGTCAATGTCGACCGGGAAGGCGTGGACACTTCGCGCCTGCCCGCGGACATCGCGTTCATCTACGTGACGCCCTCCCATCAGTTCCCGACGGGTGCGACCTTGCCGGTCGAACGGCGCGCGCAGCTCGTGGACTGGGCCGAGCGAGCCGGTGCGTACGTGCTCGAAGATGATTACGACAGCGACTTCTACTATGACAGCGCGCCGCTGCCCGCACTGAAGAGCATGGACGAGGCCGGCCGCGTGGTGTACCTCGGCACGTTCTCGAAGAGCCTCGGCGCCGGGCTGCGGATCGGTTACATGGTGCTCCCGGATTGCCTCGTGGAAGCCGCCACCGTCGTGAAGGCACTGCTCGACAACTGTTCCCCCTGGTTGCCGCAGAAGCTGTTGGCGGAATTCGTGACCTCCGGTGCGTTCGCCCACCATCTTCGCCGCACGCGGACGATCTACCGCGATCGCCGCGACTGTCTGCTGGAAGTGCTGCGGGAACACTTCGGCGATCTCGACGTGTCCGGCAGCCAGGGAGGCATGCACGTGATGTGGCGACTCCCCGAGGATTTTCCCGACGCGTCGACGATCCAGCGCGAAGCGCGCCGGCGCGGGGTGGGCGTCTACGACCTGCTGTCGTGCAACGTGCGTGTCCGCCGCGACGATCACCTCAACGCACGGAGTCTCCTGCTCGGTTACGCGACGCTCGACGAAGACGCGATCACCGACAGCATCGCCCTGCTCGCCAATGCGATACAGGATGGGGCGGCGGAATGCGACGCCGCCTGCCCGCAGCCGTGGCAGCGGTCGATGGCGTGAGCGCGACCCGCGTGGAACCAGCCGGTTGCCGTGCCGTGGTCTCATCGATTCGACGCCTGTAGTCCCATCGTTCCGTAGTCAGTGGCTCTTGTACGCGCCGATCGCGCGCGCAGCATTTTCGATGGTTGTCGGATCTGCGTAATTGGAACCGCAGCCGTCGATCGGGACCGGCCCATGCTGAGCGCAATCGACCTGAGCTGCATCCGGAGGGACACCCTGCTATGCGAGGGGCTGAATTTCCACGTCGGGCCGGGACAGATGCTGCAGATCGAGGGCCCGAACGGCAGCGGCAAGACGAGTCTGCTGCGGACTCTCGCCGGTCTGACGCCCGCGCCCGTGGGGCGCGTCGAGTGGAACCGCCGGGAGATTCGTGCCTCGGCGGAGGCCTTCCGGGTGTCGCTGCTCTGGCTGGGGCACGACAACGCCGTGGCCCCGGAACTCTCGGCCGAAGAGAACCTGACAATGCTCTCGCGCCTCGGGGGCGAAGCACCCGGGCGGCTGGATGTGCGTCGCGCGCTGGAAGAGGTGGGTCTCGGCGAAGCATGCGGGCGAGCGGTGCGGACGCTTTCGCAGGGCCAGAGGAGAAGGGTTTCGCTGGCGCGCCTGTGGTGTACCCGCAAGCCGCTATGGCTTCTGGACGAGCCCCTGGCAGCGCTGGATCGCGCGGCAACGACAGCGCTTTCGGACCGTATCGAGGCGCATCTTCGCAGCGGCGGGATGATCGTCGGCGCAACGCATCATCCGCTGTCGAAGGCGTCGAGTACGGCCACGCTGTTGCTGCAACCGAACTGAGGTCGGGACTCGGCGCAATGGTGGTCACAGTCGCACTGCGCGAGGTGCGGCATCTCGCGCGCCGACCGGTGCTGGCGTTGACCGGTTTCCTCTTCTTCGTGATCGCGGCGAGCCTCTTTCCACTCGCGTTGCAGCCCGACCCGGGCACTCTGCGGACGGTCGGGCCGGGCGTGTTGTGGGTGACCGCGTTGTTCGCGGTGCTCGTGTCCGCGCCGCGGGTGTTTGCGGCGGATCATGCGAGCGGCTGGCTCGAGCAGTTGTTGCTGGCGCCGGCCCCGCTCGCAGTCACGGCGCTGGTGAAAGTGGGCACGGACTGGATCGTCGCCACCGTACCGCTGCTGCTGGTGACGCCGTGGCTCGCGCTGCAGCTGAACCTGCCGTGGCACGCGACAGGCTGGTTGATCGCCGGTCTCGCGCTCGGCACACCGACCGTGGCCCTGCTCGCGGCGGTGAGTGCGGCGCTGACGCTCGGCACGCGCGCTGCGAGTGCGCTGTCGGTGCTGATCGCATTGCCGCTGTGTGCGCCGGTGCTGGTATTCGGCGCCGGTGCCGCGCAGACGGCCGTCATGGGCGGCAATCCGGTGGCCGGCATTTCGCTGCTGGGGGCCTGTCTCGCGCTGGCGCTGGCACTGCTGCCGGCGGGGATTTCGGCCGCGTTGCGTGTGGCAATGGAGTGACGGCATGGCACGACGCATCAATTGGTATCGCTATGCGTCTCCGGTGAGCTTCTATCCGCTCGCGGGCAGGATGTTCCCATGGTTCGCCGTGGCATCGGCAATGCTGGCGGCACTCGGCCTGTACATCGGGCTCATCGTTGCGCCCACCGATTACCAGCAGGGCGACGTGTACCGCATCATCTTCGTGCACGTGCCTGCCGCGTGGATGTCGATGTTCGTGTTCATCGTGATGGCGCTGTATGCCGTCGCGACCCTCGCGATGCGCGCACGGCTGCCTGCCATGATGATCGAGGCGCTGGCGCCCACCGGCGCGTTGTTCACCGTGATTGCGCTGTGGAGCGGCGCGCTGTGGGGACGCCCGACCTGGGGCACGTACTGGGTGTGGGACGCGCGCCTGACTTCCGAGTTGCTGCTGCTGTTCCTGTATGTGGGCTACTTCGTGCTGCGCGCCGCGCTGGGACACGACGGGCGGTCCGATCGCGCCTGCGCGGTGCTCGTTCTCATCGGCGTGTTCGACATCCCGGTGATCTACTACTCGGTGAAGTGGTGGAACACCCTCCACCAGGGCGCTTCGGTCAGCCTGACCGCGGCGCCGCGGATGGCGCACCTGATGCTGCTCGGGATGCTGCTCATGGCGCTGGCGGCCTGGATGTACGCGATCGCGATGGCCCTCGCACGAGTCCGCGTGATCATCCGCGAGCGGGAGCCGATGGCATCTGCGCGCGAGGCCATCGCATGAACGCGGTGGCCCACTTTCTCGAGATGGGCGGCTACGCCGATTACGTATGGAGCGCCTACGGTGTGTGCTTCGCGCTGATCGCGCTCGAAGTCGTGCAGCTCGTGATCCGTGCGCGCCGCGCGGGTACGACTGCGCCGGCGCGGCACGCGACGGTGCGCGCGCGCTACCGGGGAACGTTGCATGAACCGATTCGCTGACCATCGGCCCGCGGCGCATCGCTGGAACGCGCGCCGTCGTCGCCTCGTGTGGATACTCGCGGTGTTCGGCTGCTTCGGCGTCGCGGTTGCGCTGATTGTCAACGCCACCCGCAACAATCTCGTGTTCTTCTATTCCCCCACCCAGGTGGCCGAGCGGCAGGCCCCCTACGGGCGCACGTTCCGGATCGGCGGGCTGGTGCAAATGGGCTCGCTGCACCATGAAGGGGACGGAGTCGACATCCGCTTCGTCGTCACGGACACCGCGCACAGCATTCCGGTCGTCTATCACGGTGTGCTGCCCGACATGTTCGAGCAGGGCAAGGGCGTGGTGGCGCAGGGCCGGCTCGGCGCGAACGGCGTGTTCCAGGCCGACCAGGTGCTCGCCAAGCACGACGCCGACTACATGCCGCCCGATGCCGCCTCAGCGCTGCAGGCGGCGCGCGCGACGAAATCAAATGCGGTCGCGCGGGGAGGCGGGGGATGATCCCCGAGCTCGGGCACTTCTGCCTGATCGTCGCATTGTTGGTGGCCCTGGTGCAGGCCTTCTACGGGCTCGTCGGTGCGCAGCGCGGAGTTGCGGCATGGATCGGCGCAGTGCGTGCCGCCGCGCGCACACAGGCGTTGTTCGCCATCCTCGCGTTCGCGGCGCTCGCGTTCAGCTTCTACCGGAACGACTTTTCGGTGCTGTACGTCGCGCAGAATTCGTACTCGGGCATGCCCTGGTATTACCGGATCGCGGCGGTGTGGGGTGACCATGAAGGATCGATGCTGCTGTGGATCACGACTCTCGGACTGTGGACGCTCGCGGTCACGTTCTTTTCACGACGCCTGCCCGACGAGATGGTCGCACGCGTGCTGGGCGTGCTCGGGCTCGTGAGCTTCGGATTCCTCGCCTTCACGCTGTTCACGTCGGACCCGTTCGTGCGCATCCTGCCGGCGCCATCCGAAGGCAATGGGCTCAACTCGCTGCTGCAGGACCCGGGCATGGCGAGTCATCCGCCCATGCTTTACATGGGCTACGTCGGCTTCTCGGTGGCGTACGCGTTCGCCATGGCGGCGCTGCTCGCGGGCCGGCTGGATTCGGCGTGGGCCCGCTGGACGCGGCCGTGGACCACCGCGGCGTGGGCATTCCTGACCCTCGGCATCGTGCTCGGAAGCTGGTGGGCATACACCGTGCTCGGCTGGGGTGGCTGGTGGTTCTGGGATCCGGTCGAGAATGCCTCGTTCATGCCGTGGCTCGCCGGTGCCGCGTTGATCCACTCGCTGGCCGTCACCGAGAAGCGCGGTGCGTTCCGGAGCTGGACTGCGCTGCTCGCGATCATCACGTTCTCGCTGTCTCTGATCGGCACGTTCCTCGTGCGCTCGGGTGTGCTGTCTTCGGTGCACGCCTTTGCGGTCGCGCCACGCCGCGGCATATACATCCTGACCTTCCTGGTGGTCGTCATCGGCGCTTCGCTCCTGCTGTACGCGTGGCGCGCCCCCAGGGTCGGAATGGGCGGTCGCTTTGCGGTGGTGTCGCGCGAGGCGATGCTGCTCGTCAACAACGTCGTGTTCATCACCGCGACCGGCGCCGTGCTGCTCGGCACGTTGTACCCGCTCATCATGCAGGCGCTGAATCTCGGCAAGATCACCGTGGGGGCGCCGTACTTCAACGCGGTGTTCGCGCCCGTGATCGCGCCGGTGCTGTTCCTGATCGGGGTCGGGCCGATCGCGCGCTGGAAGCAGGAGACTGTCCTGACCCTGGCGCAGCGTCTGAAATGGGCGGCGCTCGTCGCGGTGATCGCAGGTCTGCTGTTTCCGTTCGCGATGGGGCGCTGGAAACCGCTGGTCGCGCTCGGGTTGATCGCGGCAGCGTGGATCCTCGCGAGCGGTTGGGTCAACTTCCGCCGGCGAATCGCATTGCAGGGTGCGAGCGGCATGGGTTGGCGCCGCTTCCGCGTACCGCGCGCCTATGCGGGAATGCTGATCGCGCACGCGGGCGTCGGCATATTCGTCTTTGGCCTGACGCTCGTGAGCGCGTATTCGGTCGAGCACGACGTGAAGCTGGCACCGGGCGACACCACGATGCTCGCGGGCTACGCGCTGCGTTTCGAGGGCACCCGGCCGGCAAGTGGTCCCGACTACACGGCGCAGCGAGGAACGATCGTGGTCTCGCGCAACGGACGTGCTGTGACGACGCTGCACCCGGAGAAGCGCGTGTACATCGCGACCGGCACCCCGGTGACGACCGCGGCCATCAGTTACGGCCTGCGGGGGGATGTGTACGCCGCCCTCGGCGATGACGTGGGCAACGGCGCATGGACAGCGCGCCTGTATCACAAGCCCTTCGTCGAGTGGATGTGGCTCGGCTGGGTCGTGATGGCCATCGGCGGGTTCATCGCGATTTCGGACAAGCGCTACCGGATCCGCGTCAAGGCGCACGTCGCCACTGCGCTGTCCCCCGCGCCAAACCCCCGCCCGGCACCGCAGCCACGAGCCGTCGGTCTGCACGAGGGCAGCGCCACATGAAGGCGGGCATTCGCTACCTCGTGCCGATCGCCGCATTGCTGGCGATCGCCGCACTGCTCGGCTCCGGCCTCACGCATGATCCGCGACTCGTGCCTTCGCCTCTGGTCGGCAAGGCCGCACCGCCGATCGTCCTGCCAGAAGTCGCCGATCCGGCGCGGACCTTCGACTCGGCGAACCTGCACGGCAAGGTCTGGGTGCTCAACGTCTGGGCGTCGTGGTGCGTGTCGTGCCGGCAGGAGCATCCGGTGCTGATGGTCCTGCGCGATCAGGCGAACCTGCCACTGTATGGGCTCGACTACAAGGATACGCGCGACGCGGCGCTCCAGTGGCTCGCTGCGGCGGGCAATCCCTACCTCTCGAGTGCCAGCGACCCGAAGGGTACGGTCGGGATGAACTTCGGCGTCTACGGTGTCCCCGAGACCTACGTGATCGACAAGCTGGGCGTGATCCGCTACAAGCAGATCGGTCCGCTCACCCCGCAGGTCGTGGACCACACGATCCTGCCGCTGGTCGCGAGGCTGTCGCAATGAGGGTTGCATCCCTCTGCGCCTGGATGCTGGCGCTTGCGCTGCTGCTGCCCGCCGTGGGGCAATCGGCGTCGGCACCGCCCGCGGCCCCGTCGGCGCATGCACCCGGCATCGTCGAGGAAACGCCGCTCGAACGCCGCACCCTCGCAATCGCTTACACGCTGCGTTGCCTCGTCTGCCAGGGCGAGTCGATTGCCGATTCGCAGGCCGCGCTCGCGCGGGACATGCGCGCGGAAATCCGCGCGAAGCTGCTCCTCGGCTGGAGCGACGCGAGGATCCGCCAGTACTTCGTCGCGCGCTACGGCAACTACGTGCTGTACCGGCCACCGTTGACCGGCTCCACGTGGTTCCTGTGGTTCGCGCCGCTCTTCGCGATCGTGGCAGGGATCATCGGCATCCTGCTGCTCGTGCGCCGGCGTGGCCGGCAACCGCCTGGCGCGCTGAGCGCGAGCGAATCCCGGCGGGCCAGCGCGCTGCTGGCCGCGCATCGGGAGGATCCGGCATGACTGCCCAGTTCGTGATCGTGGGGGCGCTGCTGGTGCTCGCGGCGCTGGCGGGCGTGCTGCTGCCGCTGCTGCGCAGGCGACCTGCGGTTGCAATGGAGGATCGCGCGCGCCGACTCGGCCTGATGGCCGCGAACCTGCGCGAACTCGACGCCGAGCTCGCGGTGCACGCGCTGAAACGCGAGGAATACGACGAGGCGAGGCAGGAACTGGAGCGACAGGCGCTGGAGGTCGATGCCGCGGACCCGGATCGTGCAGCCGGGCCGCGGCGCGGTGCAGTGTGGGCGAGCCTTGCCGCGATCGGTGTCGTCGTGCCGGTGGCTGCTGCCGGCCTCTACCTCGGTCTCGGAGAGCCTGCCGCGATCGTCGTCGGGCCTGGTATTCCCGGTCACGACATGCAGGCCGCGAGCGCGCTCGAGGACGACCCGCAACTGAAGGCCGTGATCGACCAGCTGGAAGGGCGCCTCGAGAAAAGCCCCGACGACGCGCAGGGGTGGCTGCTGCTCGCGCGCAGCCGTGCCGCGATCGGCGAGCCGCAGCGCGCCGTCGAGGCATACCGGAAGGTCGTCGCGTTGCAGCCGAAGGACGCGAACCTCCTGATCGAATACGCGGAGACGCTCGGCGTCGTGCACGACCACAAGCTCGGCGGCCAGCCCGAAGCGCTGATCCGGCGAGCGTTGCAGCTCGAACCGGACAACCTCGATGCCCTGGCACTGGCGGGCGGCGCCGCGTTGCAGGCGGGGCGCAAGCAGGAGGCAGTGCAGTACTGGACCCGCCTCGAGAAGCTGGTGCCTCCCGGTTCGGAGGACCTGGCGAAAGTGAAGGCGTTGATTGCGCAGGCCGAAGGCGTGGCCGCACCCGTGCCCGCTGTCGCCGCGATCAGCGGCACGGTGGTCGTCAGTCCGAAGCTTGCGGACAGGGTTTCGCCAACGGACACCATGTACGTGTTTGCCCGAGCCGCCGCAGGCGGGCCGGCCATGCCGCTCGCGGTCGTGCGCGGGAGCGCGGCACGCCTGCCGGCCCCGTTCACGCTGGACGACTCGCATGCCATGGCGCCGCAGGCGCGGCTCTCGCAGTTCGCGAACGTCAACCTCTACGCGCGGATTTCGCACACCGGCAGCGCCAACGTCGAGCCGGGCGACCTGCAGGGCGAAATCGACGGCGTCAATGTCGGCAGCGTCGGCGTGCGGATCGTGATCGATCACGCGATCGACGATTGAGCCGGCAGCGCGGCACGCGGCAATCGCCTCGGCACCATGAGGAAATCGCCTGTGGCGCCATGAAGAAGTGATCCATGGCGCTTTTTCCTCCCGCACTTTTCGGATACACGTGAAGGTGCAGGAAACCCGGTCCGTGCGGGTGAGCGATTTCGCCGGAGGTACCATGAAAATCACTTCTTCGCAGGTTATGGTGCTCGTGCTCATGACCGCATGGGGTGTCGCCCTGACCGGTGTCGCGAGAGCAGACGCAAACACCCTGGCGACGGACATTCCCGAGGCCACCTACGACGCACTGCACCTCGACGCCTCCGCGTCGCCCAAGCAGGTGTATGACGCACTGACGAAGCGTTATTACGACAAGGCCCAGGGCGCCGGCCCGGGCACGCTGGCCAAGTACTGGGGGCCGATTCCGTTCACCCAGTACATGGACCCCGCGGACTATTACTCGCCGCCCCCGGTCCACATCACGGCGACGCGTGAGCAGTGTGTGGCCTGTCATGCCGGAGTCACCCCTGAATGGGTGCGCCAGTGGCAGCAGAGCCCGCATGCAAACCTCGACAAGATTCGTGCGCTCAAGCCGGGCGATCCCACCTACTGGAAGAAGGAGCAGCTCGACCAGGTGGAGGCGAACCTGCATTCGATGGGCAAGCTGGCCGCCGGCGAGCACCTGAAGCAGGTGGGCTGCATCGATTGTCACGTCGCGGTCAATGACCAGAAAGCTGCCGACCACTCGGTCGCCCTGCGGCTTCCGACGGATGCCGTGTGCGCCGAATGTCACTTGAAGGAGTTCGGCCAGAGCGAATCCCAACGTGACACCATCACGTGGCCGAACGATCCGCAGTTCGGTCAGGCCTACCCGAACGGTCGCCCGTCTCACGCGCTCGACTGGAAAGCCGTTGCGGAGACGACGGTCTGGGCGGCCATACCGCAGCGCGAGATCGCCATAGGCTGCTCGCAATGTCATTACAACCAGAACAAGTGTGATGGCTGCCACACGCGCCACCTGTTTTCGACGGTCGAGGCGCGCAAGCCCGAGGCCTGCGCCACCTGCCACAACGGCGTCGACCACAACAACATCGAGCAATACCTGCTCTCGAAGCACGGTGTCCAGTTTGCAGCCCTGGGCAACACCTGGAACTGGAACGTGCAACTGAAGGACGCCTTCACGAAGGGCGGGCAAACCGCGCCGACCTGCCAGACCTGCCACATGGAGTACGAGGGCAAGTACACGCACAACCTCGTGCGCAAGTCGCGCTGGGGAAACTATCCGATGGTTCCCGGCGTGGTGGCCGACATCAAGACAGACTGGGCCAAACAGCGGCTCGCCGCCTGGGTGGCGACCTGCTCGCAGTGCCACTCGCCGAAATTCGCGAGCGCGTATCTGCAGGTGATGGACAAGGGCACCGAACAGGGCGTCGCCAAGGCCGAAGAAGCATACGACGTGGTCCAGAAGCTCTATGACGACAAGCTGCTGCCGGGGCAACTGACGAACCGGCCGGCGCCGCTCCCGCCCGACAAGGACGGAGCGCACCAGTTCTTCCAGCTGTTCGAGACCAAGGGCAACAATCCGTCATGGGCTGACCTGATGGGCGTGCATCTGTTCGAGGACAACACCTCGAAGCTGCACGTGGCGCTCGCCCACGTGAGTCCGGGCGGATGGACCTACACCGCGGGCTGGCAACAGCTCAACGAGACTTACACCAAGATCATGAACGAGGACGAGCGGCTGCGCGCGAGGGCGGCGCTCGAGAAGCGCGTGACGGCGCTGGAAGCGAGTCAGAAGCGCCTCAGCAGCATCTTCAACCCCGACAGCACCGGCAAGCGCGCGGCGTTTGGCGGGCTGGGCGGCGTCATGCTGCTCGCAGGCTTTGCGCTGATGGGCAGGCGGAGGCGCGACTCAAGACCGGATTGAAGGTCGTACTGCGGGCGAGATGATCATGGAATCGGCACTTGCGCGGCCCGTGGTCAGAGTCCTCCCGTCGCTGGGACTTGTTCTCGTGACGGGAGGACTTCTCCTGCTCGGCTGGGTCGCCTATTCCGTGTTGAGGCCCCTGCCGGCTGCGCCCTATCGGTACGAACTGCAGAAGGAAGGCAGTTCGCCGGGCTCCGGCAAGCTCGACACCAGAAACTGGCCGGATCTCAGGATCGAGAAGTACGCCATGCTCGTCGACGGCGTCGACAAGCCGGTCGCGCAGATGCACGTGGCACGTCGCGGCGAGGGCGGGCCGGTGATGATCGACTGGAGAAATCTGAGCGAAGAGCCGATGGGATCGCTCGACGTCAGCTTTCCCGAGGTGGCTTCCCTCGCGCAGGCGATCGACAAGCACACGTCGCAGAAGGCCATCGTGCTGGGATGGTGGGACACCTCGCGCCAGATCCGGCTGTTGACGGGGCGTGTGACACCGTTCGATGCCTATCTCGCCGAGCCGGCCATCACTCCATCGTTCTGGCGTGCGCAAGGCAGATCGATCGACAGGTACGAGCGTGAATTCTGGGGCGCTGTCCCCGGCGTCGATGTGCAGCGCAAGTTCGCGCAGTTTGCCGATGCACTCTCGGCGGACGTCGCGACGGGTGTCGCGCGCCTGCAGGAGCTGGTCGGTGGGCAGGAGGCGTATATCGCCGTGAGTGTATCGGACATCTACAAGCTCGGATTGATGCGGCCCCAGCGTCTCGGTGTGGCGTCGAGGGTCTTCCCGTTGCAGAGCAATATCCATGGCGACATCAATGCCGTGGATCTGTGGGCGCGCCAGAAAAAATACGCCGGCTACGAACTGCAGAAACTGTCCGGCAACGCCGTGCGCGCCTATTTTCTGACCGATGCCCGCAGCGGCGACACGCTTCTGGCGCACATGCTGCCGTTCACGACGTCGAGGCCAACCGGGCTTCGAGCCGTACAACTTGTATACCAGCACGGCGACTACTGGGTGTACCAGATACCGGCCGTCGACTCTACACAGGAGGAACGACCTCATGAAAAAGCGGAATGACCGGTTCGATGCCGGCCGGCGTGCGCTGATCGGGAAGGGCATCCAGGTTGCAGCGATGGGCAGCGTCGCGGCATTGGGCGCATTGGCGGCCTCTCCGGCCGGCGCGCAGGCCAAGGTGTCACAAGCCACGGCGATGTATCAGGACAAGCCGAACGGGACGCAGCGATGCGACGCGTGCATGCAGTTCATCCCGGGCAAGACACCCACCTCGAGTGGCACCTGCAAACTGGTCGAAGGCGTCATCTCTCCGCACGGGTGGTGTGGCCTGTTCGTGGCCAAGGTCTGAAGGGCCAGGCCCGACCACCCGGTCTTCGGCGACGGCGACCGAGCTCGCCGCAGGCCACGAGCGCAAGCAACGCGCCGAGAAATCCTCCGCCGAGCGCGCCTCCACCGCCCGAGCCCTGCGCAGGCCCGGGCGTGACAGGCTGGCTGTCGGTATCCCAGGACATCGTGATGGTCGATTCCTGGCATGTCGGCGCGGGCGAGCCGGAGTCGGCTTCGAACGAGACCTTGAAGCTCGCGGTGCTCCCGCGCGGTCGCGGCGGGGCGAACGTGCGCAGCGACACCGTCCTTGGTCCAGACTCTCCGTCATTCCAGGTTACTGTCCCGTCGGTGGACTCGTAGTCGACGCCGGGCTGTGCCGTGAGGGGCGCGGTGCGATACGCGATGCTCGCAGGCCCTGCCTCCCCGTAGAGGCGGTCAATTTCGAGCGCGAAAGGCGCGCCGGCCTGAACCGTTTCGCCATGGCGGCAATCGAGCCTGGGCACGAGCAACCCCGGGTTGTCCATGGGCATGGCGTCGAGACGCACGACACCGTAGTCCCGCTGGCTGACCAGCAGGCCTCGGGCCGTATCCACGAGCTTCACGTCGCCGGCTGTCGACAGGAACCCGTTGTTGCCGAAGCCGCGATCCAACGTCCCGTCGTGCTGCACGCGGATCAGCCAGGCGTCCGTCTTCCCGCCGACAGTTGCGACTGCCTCGGCCCAGATCGCGGTCGCTGGATCTCTCGAGGGCAGGATTCTCCCGATCCCGTGCGCATCTGCCGCTGTTCCGGACGGCCAGTCGCGAGGCTCGAGTTCGAGCGTGCCATCGCCCGTCGCTCCGAAAGCCACATCCGGCGAGAGATCGTCATGCCAGCGCCGGACGACGGTCAGCCATTCGCCGGTGCGGCTGCGATTCGACTCTGTCGTGTAGATGTGGCCGCTCGTGGCGGCAATGGCATTCTGGGCGAGCGGCTGGACAGACCGCAGCCAGTCGGACCAGGGAGCGGGTGCGATGCGGGGCGAGCCGTACTGGTCGAACAGCGCGACGTCGCTCTGTCCCCCGATCGCCGATACGTACACGACACCCTGCTCGCCCGGTACGAGCAACATTCCCCAATCGTCGTTGAACCAGCAGAGCGGCGTAACGGAGACCTGGCCAGCGTCGCCGTAGTCCGGATCCGGCTGGCCGTCCGGCAGGAGACGGTAGATGTGGGTTTCGGTATCGCAGTCGTAGTAGGCGCTCGACGGACGATGTCCGATGAGCGCGTAGAGGGACCCATCGGGTCCCTGCGCCACGTCCCAGAGGAGCGAGAGCATGGAGTCGATATCGTTGATGGGCGGCGGAAACTCGAAAGTGCCGTCGCGACCAAAATCGAGGTCGGGTCGACCCGAGGCGTCGACCTTCTGTACGTGATCGTTTCCCTGGATACGGCTTCGGAGCAGCACCGATCCATCCGCGAACTGGGCGGCGATGAGGGCATTGTCCACCCAGCCGGAGGGAACAGTCGTCTCGAGGCGACCGTCCGTTCCGAAACCGGGATCCGGTTTCCCGTGACTGTCGTATCGGTGGACGATCAGCCGGCCCGCCGCGACGGAAACTGTCTGGATGCGCCCGTCCGGGAGACTCATCACATTCCATCCCTGGTCGCGCTCTGCGAACGCGATGCGCCCTGCATTGCCGAACGTCGAATCGAGGTGGCCCGCGTATCCGGTTGCGCTCGCCGATAGCCATACCGTTGCCCATGCGAGACATCGAATCCGGCTGATCATGATCGTCTCCCGCCTGAACTGGCGGGAGTCATCGTTCACCGGCGCCAGAGCCGATGCATGAACGCCATCCGAAGATTCTCCCCAGCCCTCGTGAAGACTCGCAAAAGCGGTGCCCGGCCGCCCGAAACTCGCTGATAATGGCGGCATGACCGATGGGCACCCGGAACCCGCGGTACGGGGCAGGGTCCTCTGGACGCGCGATCTCGCGATCGACACGGGTCGCCAGCGCGTCGAGCGCGCCGGCTCCACGGTCGAACTGCCGAAGCTCAGTTACGATCTGCTGATCGCCCTCGTCGAGGCCTCGCCGAACGTGGTCTCCCTCGGCGAGTTGATGACCCGGGTCTGGAAAGACGTCGTCGTCAGCCCGGAGACCGTAACGCAGCGCGTGAAGCTGTTGCGCGACGCATTGGGGGACTCACCGCGCGAATCGCAATACATCGAGGGCCTGCGGGGCAGGGGCTATCGGTGGATTCCCGAGGTCGAGGCCACGGCAATTCCTGGCGCGGGCCGCGCGAGAATCCGTGCGGCACCTCGCACGGGGCTTCGGATCGCTCCGGTTGCGGGCGTCGCCCTTGCCATTGCGCTGCTGCCGTGGGCATGGCGCACCTGGAAGCCGGACAGTGAACCGGTCGGCCTCGCCGCGAACGCCGCGGATTCACGGGTCGCAGCCGTTCTGCCATTCGACTCCGAAGGGAACGGCGAGCTCGGCAATGGCCTCGCGGACAGCGTTGCGGCGAGCCTCGGTGATGTCCGGGGTCTCACCGTCATTTCGCGCTACTCCTCGCGCCTCGTCGACGATCATCGCGCGAGTCTGCCGGAACTGGGGCGTCGACTCGGCGCGCGCTATCTCGTGACCGGTCATGTGCAGCAGCAAGGCGAGTCGCTGCGCGTGACGTCCTCCGTCACGGACAGCGAATCGGGCCGCCTCGTCTGGACACGCCAGTACACGCACGACGCGCGGGACTTCTTTGGCCTGCAGGACGAGGTAGCCCGCGGAGTGATGCAGGCGCTGCAATCGCAGCTGGCCGGCCTCGATCCCGCATTGCCGCGGACCGAGCGCAGCAGCAACAGCGAAGCGTGGCTCGCCTACCTGCGCGGGCGCTCGTTGCTCGGGCGCACGACCGTCGTCGGCACGCAGGCGGCCGCTGCGGAGTTCGGGCAGGCACTCGAACTCGATCCGAATTTCGTTCCTGCCCTCGCCGGACTCTACGATGCCCGGATGCAGGAGGCCTCATTGCGCCATGTAGACCTCGACGGCGCACGCAGGGCCAATGCGAGCCTGCTCGCGCGCGCCGAGCGGCTGCGGCCGGGCGCCGGTGCGACACAGCTCGCGGCGGCCATGTGGTCCGCCGCAGACCCGCAGGAGCGCATTGCCGGCTTCGAAGCGGGCCTCGCCCGCGATCCCGGCAATGCCCGGGCGATGACGGCGTATTCCGAGCTGCTCGACGGGCTGGGCCGGTCGGGCGATGCGGCGGAATGGCTCGAGCGCGCGCTGCGGGTGGACCCGTTGTGGCCCCGCGCGCATTTCAGGAAGGCCCAGCGCAACTTCCGTGTCGTGGGTTCCGCTGTCGAGCAGCAGACCTTGCGCATGCTCGAACTCGACCCGCAGTACTACCCCGCCCTCCAGCGCCTCGCGAAGTACCGATGGATGAACCATGGTGAAACCGCGCAGGCGATTTCGATCATTCGCAGGGCGATCGCCACCGATCCCGGGAACCCCTGGGCATTGCACACCGCAGTCGTGTTCTATCTCGACGTGGATGAGCCCGGGGCCGCGGACGCAGTGGTCGAGGGCAATGCCGTAGCCGAAAAGAGTACGCGGGCAGTGCGTGCGATGTATCGCGGCGACTGGCGGGGTGCGGGGATTGCCGCCTACGACCCCGCGAGCCTCGTGTTCGCCAAGCCCGAGCGCTGGGGCGTGCCGGTCGCGGTGCGGGACTACGGTCTGCGCAGCGGCGATCCCGCTCGCGCGATGCAGTTCCTGTCACGTCACTACGACCTGCCGCGCGAGGGTGCCTGGCATCTCGGAACCGACAATTTCCGCGAGGCGCAGCTCTATGCGCACCTGCTTCTCGCTTCGGGCGCGCGTGATGCAGCCATGCGCCGGCTCGATGAAGTCATCGCGTGGATCGATGCCAATGGCATCTACGGGCCGGTGTACAACCTGCGCACCAGGGCACAGGCAATGATGCTGAAAGGACAGACTGACGCTGCACTCGAGGAACTCGATCGTTCCTTCCGTGAGAAGGACCGGACGCTGTGGTGGTACACGCTGCGGTTCGATCCCACGTGGGATGCAATCAGGCAGGATCCCCGCTTCCTGCAGATCGCGGAGCACGTACAGGCTGAAGTGCGTGCGCAGGGCGTGCGCCTCGCGCAGCTTCGAGCGCAGGGTGTCGTGCCCTAGGTGACACACCATGCAATGCCCATGCTTCGCGGCGCTGATCGTGGCCATCGTGCTCTACGACCCGCCCGCATCCGCAGAGATCCCGCTGGATGAAGTCATCGTGAGCGCGAGGCGCGTGGCCGAACCGGCTCACGCGATTCCGCTCGCCGTCGACGTCGTGCCACGGGGTTCCCTCGGCGCGGGCAACGTCGACGGATTGCAGGCGCTGTCCGCACGCGTGCCCGGACTCAACCACGAGTCGTTCTGGGGAGGGATCGCGACACCGGTGATCCGCGGTCAGGCGCAGCCGAGTGCCGCCGGCGACAATGTCGGCGTCTTCGTGGACGATATCTATCAGGCGGGGCGTTCCAGCCTCGACCTCGAAGCCTTCGACCTCGAGCGGATCGAGGTATTGCGCGGTCCGCAGAATACGTTGTTCGGTCGAGGCACGTTCGCGGGCGCGATCCGCTACGTGAGCCGCCGCCCGACACTTCGCCCCGAACTCGCCGTCGGCCTGCAGCTCGGCAGCGATCAACTGTTCGGCGGGCAGGCGTCACTGTCCGGGCCGCTGGGCGCATCCGGCTGGCTCGGCCGCGTCGCGTATCGCCACGCCGAGGCCGGCGGGACGATCCCCGTGCAGCACGATCCCGATGCCGGCGCACGACGCGCGGACTCGATCGTCGTGAGCATGGATCGCAGCGCCGGCAACGACGCCGAGCGGCCCGTCATGATCACCGCGCGTTTGACGCGCGTGAGCCTGGCTCACCCGCCGTCCGCGAGCATCGATGCCGCACAATTCAACTGTGGTGCGCCCGACGCGCTGTCCGGCATCTGGAGCTTCTACTGCGGCGAACTGCCCGTGGATCAGGAGCTATCGCTGAGCCCCGGCATTCCGCGCAGCGAGTCCGAAGTGGCGCAGGTCTCCGCGGCACTTGGAATGAAGTTCGGCGCGCTGACACTGCGTTCCCTCACCGGTCTGTATCATTCGCGTTCGTCGGCTTTCCGCGATTTCGACGGCGGTGACGCGGGCTTTCCGGTCGGCGTCTGCCGCGTCGGGGTCAATTGCCCTCCGATCAGCGGACTCCCACTGGATCGCTTCGCTTCCCCCAATGTCGTGTCGCACCCGTGGCAGGACGCGACCGACTGGTCACAGGAGCTGCGCCTGTACGGGCAGTCCGGTCCACGCATCGACTGGATGCTCGGCCTCTCGGCGAATGTGACGCGCACGACAGAGCGGGGCGCTTTTGGGGCAGACCAGGGCAACCTGAGTGCCGACCAGCGCCTCACTGCGATCCTCATCGGCAATCCCCATGCGGTGGGCCCGCTGTCGGCACTCAACGCGGCGCTGGTGCCCGACGCGAATCGCGAACAGCGGCTGCAGAGCGAGGTCGAACTCGACTCCACGATTTGGTCCGCTTTCGGATACCTCGACTGGCACTGGACTGCCGCCTCGCACCTGCGGGTCGAATTGCGCGGCGCTCGCGAGCGCCAGCGCCGCGATTCACGGGTCGCCAACTACCAGCCGGATGCCAGGCCCGATCCGCAGCCGATCGAGTTCGACGTCATGACGCCACGCGTCTCGCTGGACTACGAGGCCGACCCATCGTGGTATGCCTACGTTTCGAGCGCCCGTGGTGCGAGGTCGGGCGGCTTCAACGTCAATGCCGGGCTCGATCCGGCCGAGCGGCGCTACGAGCCCGAGTTCAATTGGACGCACGAGGTGGCGATGCGCTACCGCGGCGGCGGCTGGCTCGGTGGCGTGCAGACCACTCTCTACTACGTCGACTGGCGCAACACGCAGATCCTGGGCCTCGCGGCGACGCCGGGAGTCAGTACGCTCGTGACCCGCAACACGGCCGGGCTCTGGACGCGAGGCATCGAATTGCGCGTCGATCTCGTGCCCGTCTCATGGATGCGCGCGCAACTCGCATGGAGTCTCGCGGACCCGCGCTTCAAGGCGGGAAGCGACGATCCCGGGTCACGGGCGTTCTGCGGACTCACCGCCACGCCACCGTCGTCGACGTTCTGCAGATATGGTCCGCCGCGAGGCACCGTCGGCGGCAGCATGCCCCTCGTTCCGTGGCTCGACGGAAACCACAATGCACGGGCCTCCCGCCAGAGCGGCAACGTGCTCCTGAGCCTGTCGTTGCCGCAGACGGCCTCGGGCTGGCGATGGCGGGCGGAGTCCGAGTACGGCTGGCAGGACGCGGTGTACGACCGCGGCATCAACGGTGCCTGGTACGGTGCCCGCGGATTGCTGGGGTTGCGCGTTTCCGTGGAACGCGGGCCGTGGAGTGCGGTTCTCTGGGGCAGCAACCTCACCGATCGGCGCTTCCTGCGCGCGGTATCGGGTCGCGGCGGCGCCTACTACCCCTCCATGCCACGGCCGGTCGATCTCCTTTACGGCGACGGGAGAAGATTGGGCGTCAATGTCTCCTGGACGCGGGGCGCGGGTCGGCGCTGAGACAGCCGCCGCTCCGGGCAACGGATTGAGCTGCCTGGGCGCGCGCGGACCTTCCCCCGCGACCGGTCCGGGCTGCTATCCTGTGGCCGTTCCACCCGCTGAAACCGCGCCGCCCCCGGGCGGCGCCCGAGGCCGCCGTTTCCATGCCGATTCCCGTCATCCGTCCCGTCGCACCGCAGCGCCGCAGCCCGAGCGGCGGCACGCGGCGCGTGCGTGCGCGCACGGTGGCTTGGGCGAAGCTCGGCGACGAGCAACTGCTCGCAATGCGCTTCTGCGACCTCGGGCTCAAGCTCGAGCGCACGCCGCTCGCGCGCCACATGCGCGCGCTGTACCGCGACCTCGAGCGACGCGGCATCACGTTCCGCCCGCACGCGTGGATCGGCGAGGAGTGGTTCTCGCCCGACGGCGTGCCGGGCATTTCGATTCCGTTCTACCTCGCGCATCCGCGGCTCGAGCGACTCGAGCGCACGATGATGAAATCGGTCGAGGGCGGCAACGCGAAGTGGCTGAAGCGCATCCTGCGCCACGAGGCGGGCCACGCGCTCGACACCGCGTATCGCCTGCGCCGGCGCAAGCGCTGGCGCGACACGTTCGGGCCTGCGTCGCTG
>JABAQU010000011.1 GCA_019187185.1 Steroidobacteraceae bacterium
TTCGCATAATGTATATTATGTTAAGTGGTACGCCTGCGAAAAGGCCGCTGGCCCGAAGAAGCCAGCGGCCCGTACGCGAGCGCACGTTGGCGCGCGACGCGCTAGTCCTTGCGCACCGCCTCCACCTGGATCTGCAGCTCGACTTCCTGCTTGAAGCCGAAGGCCGCACCGTAACTGATGCCGAAATCGCTGCGGTTGAATTCGGCGGATGCGTCCGCGCCGCAGGTTTCCTTCTTCGACATCGGGTTCGGCTTGCACAGGAACTCGTCGATCTCGAGCGTCAGGGGCTTCGTCACGCCGTGCAATGTCAGCGTGCCGACGACCTTGCCGGGCTTGCCGTCCTCGAAGTCGGCCAGCGTGCCCTTGTAGACCGCGGTCGGGTATTTCGCGACGTCGAACATGTCGGGGCTCCGCGCGTGCTCATTGAGCTCGTCGTTGCCGAAGTCGATCGACGCGGCGTCGATCGTGATCTCCACGGTTCCGGTCTTTGCGGCCTTGTCCATCACGATCGTGCCGGACGCCTTGTTGAATTTGCCGCGCCACACCGACAGGCCACCCATGTGATCCGCCGCGAAACTCGGATGCGTATGGTTCGGATCGACCTCATAGGTCACCGGCTCGGCGTACGCCGTCACCAGCAACAAGGCCAACACGCTGCCGCCCCATGCGGCCCTTCCTGACGCCACCTTCATGCAAACCTCCTCGTTGGACTTCATCCGGTGCCTGCCACCGGGCAGGCTACCGGAGATCGCCGGGAACTTCACGTGAAGCGTCCGGAACTGTAGTCGTCGACCGCCTGCACGATCTGTGCACGCGTATTCATCACGAACGGCCCGTACTTCACGACCGGCTCGCCGAGTGGCGCGCCGGCGACGAGAATGAATCGGGCCGCCGCCGCGGGCGCCGTCACCCGCACGCGATCGCCCGGCGCGAGCACCGCGAGATCGCCGCGCACCACGGCGGTGGCGCGGTCGCCGACCTGCGCCTGACCTTCGAAGACGTACAGGAACGCATTGTGGTCTGCGGCCAGCGCATGTTCGAAGCGCGCGCCTTTCGACAACGACACATCGAAGTACAGCGGATCGATCGCGATGCCCGAGACCGGCCCGCGTGTGGCTGTGCCGTCTGCATCGATGTGCTCGCCGGCGATGACGCGCACTTCTGCGCCGCCTGCCGTGCGAGCGAGCGGGATGCGCTCGGGCGCGATGTCCTGGTAGCGCGGAGCCGTCATCTTGTCCTTCGCCGGCAGGTTGACCCACAGCTGGAAGCCGCGCATGCGCCCTGCTTCCTGTTCGGGCATTTCCGAGTGAATGATGCCGCGGCCGGCCGTCATCCACTGCACACTGCCCGCGACCAGCAGGCCCTCGTTGCCCTGGTTGTCGCGATGGCGCATGCGCCCCTCGAGCATGTAGGTCACGGTTTCGAAGCCGCGATGCGGATGACTCGGAAAGCCGCCAATGTAGTCGGCCGCGGAATCCGAGCCGAACTCGTCGAGCAGCAGGAACGGGTCGAGCTCTCCGAGTGCGCGCCCGCCGATCACGCGGGTCAGCCTGACGCCGTCGCCATCGCTGGTTGCCTGGCCGCGCACGAGCTGCACGACCTCGCGCGTCCCTGCCACTGTCTGTTCGTGCCTCTTCATGGAGCGCACTGTAGCTCCCGTCGCCCGGCCCGCCAGCCCCCTGCAGCCGGATCCGTCGTTCGGTAATATCGAACGATGGAGTACAGACTGGAGGACATCGAGACCTTCCTCGCGGTCGTCGAGGCCGGCGGCATCAGTGCCGGTGCGCTGCGCCTGAACCTCGCCAAGTCCGTCGTCAGCGAGCGCATCGCGCGACTCGAGCGCGCCCTCGGCGCGACGTTGTTGCACCGATCTGCCCACGGGGTGACGACCACCGATCGCGGCGTCGGCTTCTACCAGCGCGCTCGTGCGGTGCTCGAGCAGCTCGACGCGGCCGCCGAGGCCGCTACCGAAGACGAGGGTACCCTCGCCGGCCTGCTGCGCATCGCGGCGCCGGTGAGCTTCGGTGCGCGCTGGCTGGGCCCCGCCCTCTTCCCGCTGCTGCGCGAGCATCCCCGCCTGTCGGTGGCACTCGATCTCGACGACAGGCGGGTCGATGTGCTCGCGGGCGGCTACGACCTCGCGATCCGCTCCGGAAGGCTCCGCGACTCGAGCCTCGTCGCGAAGCGCCTCGGTCGCGCCCGCGTGATCGTCTGTGCCAGCCCGGAATACATCGCGGCGCACGGAGCGCCCGCCACACTCCAGGAACTGTCGGAGCACGCGACGATCGGCTACTCGCTGCTACCGGCCGACCAGGCCTGGCAATTCGAGCCCGCGCGCAAGGGCGGCGAGCCGCAGACAGTGAATACGCACTGCCGGATCGTGATCAACAACGGCGAGGCGATGCGCGAGGCGGCGATCGCGGGTCTCGGTCTCGTGCTGTTGCCGAGCTTCATCGTTCACGATGCGTTGCGTGCCGGGCGCCTCGTCGATGCGGCGCCCGCGCTGCGCCCGCTCGGCGAGCAGGTCTGGGCGATGTACCCGCACTCGCGCCACCCCTCGCGCAAGGTGCGCGTGATCATCGAGCACCTGCGCAAGGCGTTTCGCGATGGGGCGGTGTGGGAGGATCGGATTTCAGATCCACCGTGACAGGGCGCGGCCACGCATGCTATTCCGCGCCCCACTCGCGGACCACCCTGCCCGATTCGCGGGAGCTCGTCACCCCGATGTCGTCGCGATAGTCCGCGCTAGGCAGACGGTGCGTGATAGCCGGACGCAAGCATCGAATGCCCGTCAGCGGCCCAAGGGAAGCTCATAGCTCACCGACAGTCCGAACGTGCGGGGATCCCCGGGAAGTGCAGTCGAGAAATACCCGTAATCGAAGGCTCGAACAATGTAGCGCTCGTCCGCCAGGTTCTTTCCCCAGATTGCGAACTCGAGGTCGCCGCGCTGAAGGCGCAGTGAAGCCCTGGCATTGAGAAGTCCGTATGCGCGCTGCCGAAGCGTGGATCGAGCGTCGGGGGTGAAAACAACATCGTCGCGCCACGCATAGTCCGCGTGCAGTTCGAGATCGCCGATACCGAGCTTGACGAGCCGGTCCACTGCGAGCGACGCGGTCTTTTCCGGCACATGAGGAAATTCCGAGTCGAGGGCAATTTCATGCACGCGCGGATCGATTGAGGTGTACTTCGCGTGTGTCACGCCGAGTCGGGCCCTGACTCGCAGCGATCCGCGCAGTGCGATGGCTTCGAATTCACCACCTTCGAGTTGCGCCTCGCCGCCGTTCGCAATGTAACTGATACCTGGCCGGTTTGGGCCCGTTGCCTCACGCTGGACAAGCTGAATGTCGGAATGATACGAGCGAAACAAGGCGATGCTGAGGCGCAGGCGGTGGCCCAACAACTCGGTCTTGCCACCGAACTCATAGGCGGTGAGGTATTCCGGCTCGAACGGCTTGCTGAGGTCGAGGGGGCCGACGCCCCGGAAATTATATCCGCCTGACCGCTGCGTACGACTCGCTTTTCCGTAGACCAGCGTATCCGGACTCGGCGCGAATTCGACTGCCAGTGTCCAGGGTACGTACCGAAAGGTTCGTTCGGGCAGCGTCGCCTGGCATTGTGTCGGCGAATCGCGCAGACCCGGCTCGATCCGGCACGTCTGGATGTTCCCGTCGATGCGCATGTTCCGCGACGTCAGTTGCCGCGTATCCTCCGTATAGCGCGCGCCCGCTGTGAGACGCCATCGGGACGCGAATGCATACGCAAGTTGACCAAATACCGCGATCGAGCGGTTCGAAGCATCTCCGTTCGGAAGCGCGTCGCTCCAGAGCGCGGCAGTCGGCACGAACAGGCTGAAGCGCTGGGCGAAACTACCCTCCTCGTCGAAGTACAGTGCCCCGACAATCCAGTCGATCCGCGCGTCACGCGAATCGCCGAACCAATGTAGCTCCTGGCTCACCTGGCGCTGGCGGTCATCACGATATCGGATGACGCCGAGCTCGAACGGTGTGCCGTCCTGGTCGCTCTCGGTGGCGCTGGCTTCGAGTTCGCGGTAGGCGGTGATCGACCTCAGCTGCGACCTACCAAGATCAATCGTCAGCGTACCCGCGGCCCCTTGCACCAGCGTCTTGACGCGACCCGCGCCATCGGCGCTCACACGACGCGCGGTGGCGTCAACGTAGTTCGCAAGCTCGTCCGACGGGCTCCCGAGCAATCGTGGCACGACAGCGGCGTCCGGGGTGACGGCGCTCAGCGTCTGCCATTTTCCGCCCGTGTCGAAATCGCTCCGATCAAGTGCGATGTTCACGCACCATCGATTGGTCGGCTGAATCGCAAGCTGGGCGCGAATGAAGTCGGTGTCCTCGTCGTCGAGATCGACGCCGCGCAGCGTGTTGCGCGCGTAACCGCCGTGTTCGACGTGCGACGAGGCGACGCGCAGCGCCGCTCCCTGGCGCCACAGCGGCACGTTGAGCACGCCGTACAGTTCTGTGCGATCGTAGTTGCCGCGGACTGCGTCGAAGCGGGCTCTGAGATGCTCGTCCGGTGCATTCGATATCAGGTTGATCGCGCCGCCGATCGTGTTGCGCCCGAACAGCGTGCCCTGCGGTCCGTAAAGTATCTCGACGCGTTCCAGGTCGAACAAGCCGAGGTTCGCGCCGGTCATGCGTGCGATGTAGACGCCGTCGAGATAGACGCCGACCGGCGGATCGACAGTCGGCGCGCTGTCGCGAACGAAGTGGCCGCGCATGGCGAGACTCGCGGCGCTGCGCGCCGTCTGCGTGGGCGCGCTCGTGAGATTGGGCGCAGCGTACTGCAGCCCCTCCAGATCGACCGCCCGCTGGCGCTTGAGCTCCGCCTCGCTCAGCGCGACCGCAGAGATCGGGAGCTCCAGCAAGCGCTGCTCGCGACGCTGCGCACTGACAATCACTTCTTCAAGAACGACATTGGCCGACCCTGCGGGCGGCAGGTCGCCCGCGACCACCGCTGAAATGTCCTGCGCGCCCGCGAATACAACGAGAGCCGGCGCGGCAATCTTCGGGGCGTAAGTTCGCATGCGGTTCCCGGTGCGGCATTGATCACGTCGGTGCGCGGCCCGACGTATCGACGGTTCGAGATGTGCGCTCGCGGGATTGCAGCGCTTCGAGCTCGCGTGCGTTCGCGGTCTTTATGCGCTGCAGCCAATCGCGATAACGCGCGTCGGACTGCAGCGTCACGAACGCCGGATCGCTTTCGATCGCATCGAGGTACAGGAAGGGCTGCGGGTGAAGGTCCAGCGCCCACAATGATCTCAGGCCTGCGTCGAAGGCGCGGTTCAATGCCTGGAATGCCAGTGCGCCTTCTCCCGCAAGAGCATGCAGGCGCGCGCGAAGATAGTGAAACGTGGCCGACCTCGGTGCAGTGGGATGTCGCACAAACTCGGCGGCCTTCATCAACAGTTCCTGCGCCTCCTCCCTGCGACCCGTCGCGAGCCAGGCGGTCGCGAGGTCGAGTGCCGGCATGAGGTTGTGGCCATTGATCGGCTCGATGCCGGCGACGAGATCGGGGAATCGCTGCTCGAGAAGGATCCGCGCCGCCTCCGGCTTGCCCGTGACCAGCGCGAGCCGTGCGGTGGGCACGTCGAGGCTCCGGCTGACCGGGAACTCGCCTCGCCGGGCATCAAGGAGTTCATAGGCGCGCGCGGGGCGTCCTCGTGCCAGTTCACGGGCGGCGCTGCGGAGGTAATTCTCGAGGCCGGTCGCGGCGCCGGCGAACGCCTGGTCCGCCATTGCGGTCTCGTCGATCGACATTTCGAGACCCCATCGCCAAACTTTCAACTCCGCTCCGCCGTGTTCGGTAAGCGGACGCAGCAGGACGAGCGCATCGCCGAGGCGGCCTTCGCCGTAGGCATGGCCGGCCACGAACACCTGATCCCGAGCGTCCCGCACCGGCGTCCGCGCGAGCACCTCGTTCAACTTTCGGCCCGCCGCATCGTTCATGCCCAGACTTCCGAGCACCGCGGCTTGCATGAGTGCACCGCCGCGCACCAGCGGATCAATGACCTCGATCTGCTGAAACAGACTCTGCGCAAGTTCCGGCTCGGACCAGAAAACGGCGCGACCGTAGTCGAAGCGCACTGTGTAGTTGCTGGGGTCTACCTGCATCGCGCGTCGAAAGTCAGCCTGCGCCTGCGCGTACGCCGCAAAGTCGCCGACAAAGCGATACCGCCACATCGCGATATTGGCGCGCGCCTGTAACGCCGAACTCGAATCGGGATCGAGGGCGATGGCCCGTTCCATTGCGACCGTTGCCAGCGCGATGGCCTGGTCACTGTCCGCCAATTCCAGGAATGCACGCCGGAAATGATTGCGCGCAAGTGCGGCGTGCGCATCGGCATAGCCCGGGTCACGTGCAATCGCCTTCTCGAACAGCTGTCTCGCACGTTCGCGATCGAGTCGGACCGCGATGCCGACGTCATACGCATTGCCAATCATCAGGAGTCGCTGCGCTTCGACATCCTGAGTGGCGCGCTTGCGCAGGCGACGCTCGTCGGCCGCCAGCAGTTTCACCTGGAGCGCGCCCGCAACGGCGAACGCGATGTCCTCCTGGACCTGGAACAGGTCCGTCATCCGCCGGTCGAAAGTCTGCGACCAGAGCTGTGCACCGTCCGCTGCGGCCACGAGTTGCACCGCGACACGCAGACGTTCACCGGAACGTTGCACGCTGCCCTCGAGCACGTGCGCCACCCCGAGCGTTCGCGCAATGACGGGCAGTGGCGCGTTTTCCCCCTTGAAGTGGAACGACGAGGTCTGGCCGATGACCTTGAGGCCGGGAATCGCTGCCACCTTGTTGAGCAGTTCCACGGTCAACCCATCGGCAAACAGTTCGCCATCGGGCTCGCTACTCAGATTGTGGAAGGGCAAGACAACGAGCGAGGGTGACTGCACGGCGACATCCGGCGTTGGTGCGTCGTCGATCAGGACGCCAATTACAAGCAGGCTGGCCACGACCGCACCGGCCGCGAGCCATGACCAGTGCCGCCTTCGGTCCGCTGCGCCGCTCGCGGGCGCGGCGGGAGCGGCGGCTGTCGCCCCCGCAATCGGCACGATGCCGGACACGACGGGGTAGATGAATCGATAGCCGACGCGCGGCACGGTTTCGATGAATTGGGGCGTCGCCGCGGTGTCGCCCAGCGCTTCACGCAGTCTAGCGATAGCGTTGTTCAGGCCATGGTCGAAATCGACATAGATGCTCGACGCCCACAGTTGCTCCCGCAGCTCGTCGCGCGTGACGACGCTTCCTGCACGCTCCAACAACACGGCGAGCACGTGGAAGGGTTGCTCCTGCAGTCGAATGCGCAGGCCCTGTTTGCGCAGCTCACGATTGGCGCGATCCAGCTCGAAGGGGCCAAACCGCAGGATCGGCGGGCGCTCGGCCAGCCGTTCGGTCCGTGCGGGTGCCGAGGAAGTCGACACAACGGGCTCCATGGAAGCGGCGTGCGCAAGTGTGACAGCTAATGCCGGTGAAGTCAGCCCTCAGAGCGGGAGAGCTGGCCATCAAACCCTCCCGCATTCAGGTACTTGGCGCGATAGAAACATGGGAGAAACTGGAGCGGCAGCCGTGATTGTGACCGGAAGACCGGGCGAGTCGAATCGCGGCCCAGGGCGCCCCCTATCGCGGCGCCGGAGTGACGCCCATGGCAATCACAGTATGTGGCCTGCGCGTGGCAGCCCTGGCTCTTGCCGTTTCCGCCGCAGCCCTGACCGCGCCTGTGGCATCTGGCGCGACCGGTGACCTGGACCCTTCGTTCGGACGCGACGGTCGTGCGTTCGTCGACTTCGCGAACGATCGCAGTTCGCCGGCGGGCATCATTCAGCAGCCCGACGGCAGACTCGTCATCGGTCGCCTCAATTCCGCTGTTGACGACGACTTTTCCGTCATCCGACTGACGCCGGACGGCCTGCTCGATGCGACGTTCGGGGACGGCGGGCATACGAAACTCGATCTGCCCGGGGTGAAGGGCACGACGTTCGACTTACTGCAGCAGCCCGATGGAAAAATCGTCGTCGCGGGCCTGGTATTCGCCACCACCGGACCTCGCGACACGCAACTTGGCCTGGTGCGCTATCTCGTGGATGGCTCGCTCGATGTCGACTTTGGTTCGGATGGCTTCGTGATGGGGGGCACCAGCGAGCGATTCGAAACCGTCAACGCGATGCTCCGCCAGGACGACGGACGAATCGTCGTGGGCGGAAGGTCCGAGCGCCGCCACATGATCGTGGCGCGCTTCGACGCCGATGGTGCCCTTGATCGCTCATTCGGGGCCTCCGGCACGGTCGTCATCAATTTTCATGGCACCGGCGGCGGCGACGAGATCAACGCGCTGGCACTGCGCGGCGACGGCAGACTCATCGGCGTCGGCTGGGCAGACAGCTCGCGTCAATCCAGCGGCAATGATCTGGTCGTCGTTCAGTTGCTGGCCGACGGCCGTCTGGATCCAGGCTTCGATGACGACGGACGCGCTGCTGTAGTGGCGCCTGAAGCTTTCAGATCATTATTGCCTACGCCGGTCGATGTCGCCATTCTGCCTGATGGAAAGCTCCTCATTGCCGGCTACACCGACTCGTCCTGGGATTACGACGGGTGCGTTTCGCTGCTCGCGCGCATGAATTCCGATGGCACCACCGACGAAAATTTCGGCAATGCCGGTGTGATGAGCCCCGTGATCGATGCGGGATGCGCGTGGTTCAATCGCGGAATCGCTGTCGACACGAATGGTGATGCACTGCTCAACGGTCAGCGGACCGACGGCGAGGCGCTCGATGCGGTCGTGATTCGGGTCGGTTCCACCGGCCTGATCGATGAGTCCTTCGGCGCGGGAGGTGTGGCATCGGTCGACGTCGGACATGGTGCCAACCCGCCACTGGCTGGGCGGGAATGGGGTAGCCACGGTTTCACGCGCCAGGCCGATGGCAAGCTCGTGCTCGCGGCGACAACGCGAGCAGGCGAGACTGCGACGTCCATCGTGGTCGCCCGGCTGCTCGCGAGTGGATCGTCGCCCGGATTGATCGGGCTCGCCAAGACCAATGCAAGTACGCACGAGAACGATGGAGCTGTTTCAGTTCTCGTTCGCCGCACGGGAGGCTCCGCCGGGCCGGTCAGCGTCGATTACGCGACCATTGGAGAGAGCGCGAGCGACGCCACGGACTTCACTTCGATTGCGGGCACGCTCGCGTGGGCCGACGGCGAGTTCGGCTCCAAGGCCATCGAGGTCAACCTCACGGCCGATACGCAGGCCGAAGCGCCGGAGACCTTCAAGATCACACTGTCCAACGCCATTGGAGGTGCGCAGCTGGCTGCAAGTATCGCCACAGTCACGCTGCATGACCCAGTGCCACCGAGTCCTCCGGGGTCTGGTGCACCACCACCGACGACCCAAGGGGGCGGCGGCGGCGCGCTTCACTGGGCGCTCTTGCTCGCACTCGGACTTCTCACTGTCGCGTCGAAGGCGCGCGGCTCACCGGGAGACCTCGACACGACGTTTGGCGTCATGGGCCGCGCGGTGATCGATACGGGTACAAACATGATGGAATCGGCGACTTCGCTCGCCACGCAAGCGGACGGCGGAATTCTCGTCGGAGGAGAAATCTACTACTTTGCATCGCCGTACGATTTCTCGGTGCTGCGCCTGTTTCCGACCGGCGAACGAGATCTCGACTTCGGTACCAATGGCCGGGCGAGCGTCGACCTGCCGAAGCAGGAAGGTCGAACGCGGGCGATCGTCGTGACAGCGGACGGTGGCATCGTCGCGGCGGGCTGGACGATGGCGACGGGGGGCGGCATACCCGAGAAAGCCGGTATGGTCCGCTACACGGGATCGGGCATCCTCGATCAATCGTTCGGTACGGGTGGGCTCGTCAGCTCCCATTTCCAGGGCGTGCGCGCCTCTTTCGAGACCCTGATCGAGCAGGCTGACGGCCGACTGATAGCCGGCGGCTACAGAGTCGGTCAGAGCGGAACCACGGACTGGCTTCTCGCCCGGTACACCGCCCAAGGCTTCCTCGACGGCGATTTCGGCAACGGAGGCCGTGTGACCCATGACATCGGCGCTGCAGGCCGCGACGATCTTCTGTCGTCACTCGCACTCCAGGAAGATCGAAAGATCGTGGCGGCCGGCTTGTCCGAGGGCGCAGATGGTATCTCTCGTGCAGCCTTGTTTCGCATGCATCCCGACGGTTCGCCCGACGCATCGTTCGGCGTCAACGGACGGGTCATCGTGGACTTGCCTCTGATCGGTCCGCACGTGCAGCGCGCCGTCTTTCGCCTGCAAGGCGATGGGAAATTCGTGCTGGCGCTCCGTGCATCCGCTACCGCTGACGGTGCGTCGTCGCGCACGTACGTGATCAGGCTGAGGGCTGATGCATCACTGGACACGAGTTTCGGTGCAGCGGGAGTCGTCGAGCTCGTGCTCGACAACGCGATTGAGCAGCAGGTGACCGCCCTCGAGATCGAGCCTGCCGGATCGATTCTCCTCGGCGGCACATTGAACTCCGAGTCGAGCACGGATGCGTTCGTTGCGCGACTGAACAGTGACGGCACGAGGGACGTCCGGTTCGGCCGGGATGGACGGACAATACTTGATAACGGCCTGGCAACGTACGGGTCCTGGGTCGATACCATCGATGGGGTGCGATTGCTCCGGCAAGCCGATGGCCGGATCCTCGTCGCTGCGTCGGATCGGTTCGACTGGTGGCTTGGTGGCGAATACTTCATCGTGTCCCGCCTCACCGCCATCGGCAGCTCGCCCGGTCTGCTCGGCATACGGCTCGCCGGGATCACGGTCGATGAAGGCGTGGGCGTCATCGCGCTGCCCGTCCGCCGAACGGGCGGCAAGACCGGTCGCGTGAGCGTCGCCTACTCGACTTCGGTAGACGGAAGTGCTCCAGGGCCCTCACCCGGCGCGGACTTTTCGCCGGCAAGCGGGACATTGACCTGGGAAGACGGTGACGCAGCCGACAAATACATTAATTTTACGGTCATCGACGACACAATCAGCGAGAGTCTCGAATCATTTGAGGTAACGCTGACCGATCCCGCCGGCGGCGCGGACTTGACGACCGCGCGGGCCGAGATCGCCATCAAGGAAAGCGATGCGCCGGCAATACCTCAACCGCCACCAGCGCCTACGCCGCCTCCCGGCCCAATGGCTGGTGCGACGGGAGGCGGCGGCGGGATGGTGACCGTGCCGCTGCTGTTGGCGCTCGCACTCGCTCGCAGCAGGAGGCTGCTGCGCCCACGTGCGACGACCATCCAGTGGCCGGGGCTTTCACGCGGGACGGGTGCATCGATTTGGGCGGAAAGCCCACTGCTCGGCCACGGGACAGCAGCCCTGGCTGTCCCCAATTGCTCCGCGGCGGAGACTCAACGGGCAGCTGCTGGCTGCGTAGTGCTCTGACTCCGGGATCGAGCGCTTGCGAACCCGCTGCCTGACGTTGCGGGTGCTACGCCGCGCCCCAGTCGAGTATCACCTTGCCGGACCGGCCCGACCCCATGATCTCGAAGCCGTCGCGATAGTCCGCGATCGGCACGCGGTGCGTGATGACCGGACGGACATCGAGGCCGCTCTGCAGCATGCTCGCCATCTTGTACCAGGTTTCGAACATCTCCCGGCCGTAGACGCCCTTCAGCACGAGGCCCTTGAAGATGACCTGGTCCCAGTCGATGCCGGTGCCTTCCGGCATGATGCCGAGCATCGCGATGCTGCCGCCGTGGTGCATCGTGCGCAGCATGTCGCGGAACGCCGCGGGATTGCCCGACATTTCCATGCCGACGTCGAATCCCTCCGCCATGCCGAGCGACTGCATCGCCGCGTCGAGCGGCTCGCGTGAGACATTGACGATGCGTGAGGCGCCGAGGCGCGCGGCGAGTTCGAGGCGGTAGTCATTGACGTCCGTGACGACGATGTGACGGGCGCCGGCGAAGCGCGCAATCGCCACGGCCATGATGCCGATCGGTCCGGCGCCGGTGATCAGCACGTCCTCGCCGACCACCCCGAACGACAACGCCGTGTGCGTCGCATTGCCGAAGGGGTCGAGTATCGAGGCAATTTCGTCGTCGATGGCATCCGGCAGCTTGAAGACGTTGCTCGCGGGCAGCGCCATGTACTCGGCGAAGCATCCCTGGCGGTTGACGCCTACACCGACCGTGTTGCGGCACAGATGACGTCGCCCCGCGCGGCAGTTGCGGCAGTAGCCGCAGGTCAGGTGGCCTTCGCCCGAAACGCGGTCGCCGACCGCAAAGCCGCGCACTTCACTACCCACCGCGACGATCTCGCCGGCGTACTCGTGGCCGACCGCCATCGGCACGTGGATCGTGCGCCGTGCCCAGTCGTCCCACTTGTAGATGTGCATGTCCGTGCCGCAGATCGCGGTCTTGTGCATGCGGATCAGCACGTCGTTGTGGCCGATCGTGGGCTCGGGAATCTCCTGCATCCAGATACCGGGCTCGGCCTTCGCCTTTACGAGCGCTCTCATGCAATCATTATGCATGGAGTTCGTCCTTTTCGCGCTGACGCTCGCGGGCGTCGCAATCTTCCATCGGCACACGCTCGCGGTCGGTCTCACCGGTCTCGCCGCGGTCACGCTCTACAAGCTTGCCGGCCCGGGTTTTCATGCCGGTGCCGGCCTTGCCGGGCTCGGCGCGCACTTCGCGGCCGAATGGGTCGTGCTGGTGAACCTCTTCGCGCTGCTCACGGGGTTCGCCCTCCTCGCCCGTCACTTCGAGGACAGCCGGATTCCGCTGGCATTGCCCGCCCTGCTGCCGGACGACTGGAAAGGCGGCGTCGCACTGCTCGCCATCGTCTTCGCGCTGTCGAGCTTCCTCGACAACATCGCGGCGGCGATCATCGGCGGCACGATGGCGGCGAGCGTCTATCGATCGCGCGTGCACATCGGCTATCTCGCGGCGATCGTTGCCGCCTCGAATGCCGGGGGCTCCGGCAGCGTGATTGGCGACACCACGACGACGATGATGTGGATCGAGGGCGTCCGGGCAACTGGCGTGCTGCACGCCTATGTCGCCGCCGTCTCAGCCTTCCTGGTCTTCGCGATACCGGCGGCGCGCGTGCAGCAGCGCCACGCACCGATCACGCGCGACTCGCCCCCCGCGCTCCATGTCGACTGGGCACGTGCGACGATCGTCGGCCTCATACTGGCCGCGGCGATCGCGACCAACCTGTTCGTGAACCTGCGACACGCTGCAGTGGCCGATCGATGGCCCTTTCTCGGGCTGGCCGTCTGGGCGACCATCCTTGCGACCGCCGCGTGGCGGCGCCCCGAGTGGTCGGTGATGCCCGAGGCGGCGCGCAGCAGCGTCTTCCTGCTGTCGCTCGTCGCCTGCGCGTCGATGATGCCGGTCGAGGAACTGCCCGCCGCGAGCTGGCGCAGCGCGCTCGGCCTTGGATTCGTGTCTGCGGTATTCGACAATATTCCGCTCACGAAGCTCGCGCTCGAACAGGGCGGCTACGACTGGGGCCTGCTCGCCTATGCCGTCGGCTTCGGCGGTTCGATGATCTGGTTCGGCTCGTCCGCCGGCGTCGCCATTTCGAGCCGCTTTCCGGAGACACGCTCGGTTGGCGCGTGGCTGAAACACGGCTGGTTTGTCGCCGTCGCCTATCCCGTCGGCTTTTTCATCCTGCTCGGAGGACTCGGATGGCGCCCGTAACCCGCACGATACTGATCGTCACGGTGGCGATGTACCTGCTGCAGACCGTCTCGCAGACGCAGCTGCTGCAGTTCGCGCTGTGGCCGCTCGGGCCGCTCTTCCGCCCCTGGCAGCTCGTGAGTTACGCGTTCCTGCACGGCAGTGCGGCCCACATTTTCTTCAACATGTTCGCCGTCTACATGTTCGGCAGCGAGCTCGAGCGCTTTTGGGGCGCGCGACGCTACCTGTTCCTGTACCTGTCGAGCATTGTTTTCGCCGGGATCGCCCAGCTCATCGTCGCGGGGCTCCGCGGTGGGGACTACCCGACGGTCGGCGCCTCTGGAGGCGTCTTCGGCCTGCTGCTCGTCTATGCCGTGCTGTTCCCGCGCCGCCGGCTGATGCTCATTTTCCCGCCGATCCCGATGCCGGCTTGGCTCTTCGTCACGCTCTACGGTGTCCTCGAGCTCACGCTCGGCCTCACCGGCCAGCAGCCGGGCGTCGCGCACTTCGCCCACCTCGGCGGCATGCTCGGCGGCTTCATTGCCCTCACCGTCTTTCGCGTCCGAGGTTGATCGTGCGCCATCGGCCCGTGCGCCAGCGGACGGCCATGCTGAGCCCGAGCAGCATCGCGTAAGTCATCAGTGCGAGCCAGCCGCCGAGTGCACCGAGGCCGGCCTGCGGCAATCCGTCCACCCAGCCCTGTCCCGGCCGAAACACGAGCGTGTGAGACAGTGGCACGAACAGGAACCACGAGAGCAGCAGCGCCGTGATCGCCGGCACGCGCGTATCGCCTGCCCCGCGCAGTGCCGAAGCCGAACCGAAGTAGAGCCCGTCGAACGCCTGGTACGCCGCCGCGGGCCACAGCACGAGCAGCGCCACCGCGATCGCTTCGCGGGCCGAGGCATCGATCGGCGGCACAAAGAGAGGCAACAACCATCGGCCGCCGGCCAGTATCGCGAGGGCCATCGTGCCCATGAACGCGACACAGACGAGGATCACCGTGTTGCCGATGCGGCGCGCCCAGTCCCGATCGCCGGCGCCAATCGCCTGGCCGACGAACGTGGTGCCCGCGGACGCGATGCCGATGGCCGGCAGGTACGCGAGCGATGTCATCATGATCACGAGCTGAGTCGCGGCGGCGGCGCTGCTGCCCGTCTGCACGATCATCAGCTGGAACAGCGCGACGCCCAGCACATCCGCGCCGTACATCACGCCGATCGGCAAGCCGATTCGCAGCTGGCGCACGACCTGCGCGCGATCGGGGCGCCACGTCAGGTGAGTCCGATAGACCCGCGCGAGGCGCGGCGACAGCACGATGGCCACCGCCAGCACGAAGCCGACGGCCTGCGCGGCATTCGTGCCCCACGCGGCGCCCGCCATGCCGAGGTCGAGCCCGAACATGAAAAACTGGTTCGCCGGTATGTTTGCGAGCACCGTCGCGCCGGCGACCACGAATGTGGTGCGTGTCGCACCGATGCCGGTGAAAAAGCCGGTCAACGCCCAGGTCGCAAGTCCCAGTGGTGCTCCCCACATGCGCGGCACCCAGTACTCGAGCGCCAGCGCCTCGATTCGCGGCGCGAGGTGAAACGGCGCGATCAGCGCGGGTCCCGCCCAGGCGAGCAGCGCGAAAATCGGCCAGGTGGCGAGCGACGTCCACATGCCCGCCCAGGCGGCCTGAGATGCGCGCGCGCCGCGCCGCGAGCCGTGCGCTTGCGCAACGAATGTCTGCACCGCGAAGCCCGCTCCGCCGAGAATCAGGATGGCGCAGCTCATCACCCAGTAGATCGCACTCATCGCCGCGAGCGCGTCGGTCGACAGGCGACCGATGAACCAGGTGTCCGTGAGGTTGAGCAGCGCCTGGATCGCATTGGTCGCCATCAGTGGCGCCGCAAAGCGGGCGATCGCGTGCAGATCGACCTGCGGCCGGCCGTGCCGGTCGATGCGCTGCGCGGGCAGACTCATTGGCGCTTCTCGAACGACGCGCCGAGCCACCAGGTGGCAGCGATGAGCGCAAAGCAGATGGCCGCGCTCAGCACCGAGAGGCCCGCGAGGCCGAGGCCCGCAATGAGCACGTAGAGCCAGTTGCCGAGCGTATCGGCACCCCGCTGCAGCACCGTGTCGATCAGGCTCTTGCTCTTGAACTTGCTCTCCGGATTGAGCACGGTGTAGAGCATCTCGCGTGTCGGTTTCGCGAGCCCATAGTCGGCGCCGCGTCGTATGACCTGCGTGACGAGCACCATTACGAGCGTCGGCGCCAGCGCGAGCGCGACGAACGACAGGCCCGCGAGCGCCGGCATCGCCGACAACGACAGCTTCAGGCTCCCCCGTGTCGTGAGCCATCCGACGACCAGCGTCTGGAAGGCGAGCGCCAGGACATTGACGGCGAGATCGACACGCGCGAAGAGCGCAGTCCGGTCGGTGAGCCCCGTGTACGCGGCCTCGACATACCGCGCCTGCTCGTTGTACATGAACGCCCCGACGACCTGACCGGCGACGATGAGGCCGGCAATCGCCAGCAGGTACGGTGAGCGCACGAGTCGTGCGAGATCGTCGAGCGCGCGCCCTCCCACCGGTGCCGTCATGGACGGTGCGGCACCGCTCTCGACCGTGCCGCGATTGAGTGTCTGGGCGAGATAGCCACAGGCCACCGCCAGCGTGAGCAGCGTGCAGGCGATCGCAATGATCGCGGGAGCACCGATCCTGCCGGCCACCAGCGTGACGAGCAGCGGGCCCGCGAGCGCACCGAGGCTGCCGCCGCCCGCGATGAAACCGAACAGTCGCTCCGACGCGCCGGGCGACCAGCGGTCGGCCATCACGCTCCAGAATACCGAGACGATGAACAGGTTCACGGACGTGATCGCAACGAAGTACGCTACCGCGAGCCACCCGCTCGTGCCGGCTCGCGCGAGACCGAGCGCCAGCGCGAGAAACAGTGCGACGACCGGCAGGTACACCGTGAGCAGCAACCGTCGCCGCATGGTGCGTGCAACGATCCACCAGTAGAGTGGCAGGATCGCGAGCTGCACGAGCAGCACGGTCGTGAACAGTGCCGGTATCCACTCGCGCCCCGCTTCGAGCGCCATCGCCTCGCGCAGCGAGCGCAGCATGTAGTAGCCGCTGAGCAGACAGAAGTACGCGGCCGCGGCCGCGAGCAGCGCGGGCCACTCGGGCCGCGCGACAAGACCATTCCGCGTGACCGGGCGCCGGGCAGCGCTCATGCGTCGGCGGTCCGCAGGTCTCCGGTCAGGTAGGGACGACTCGACGTGGAATCCCGGAGTGCAAACGCGATGCCGCCATCGGCTGCACAACTTTCGAGGATCACCCAGGCGGGCAGGTATACCGGCAGGCGGAACACGACCTCGAGCGAGGTCCGGCCGCTTGCGTCGATTTCGTCGAGTTCGGATGCACAGCGGGCGAGCGACCACATGCCGTGCGCAATGGCCTTGCGGAATCCGAACGGTCGCGCCGCGAGATCCGCGAGATGGATCGGATTGTAGTCGCCGGACACGCTCGCATAACGGCGCCCGAGCCCCGCGGGGGCCGCAAAGCTGCTCGAGCGCACGGGGCCGCCCCCGTCGAACTGCCGCGCCCTGTCCGCGACCGGGCGTGTCGCCGGCTTGCCGCGACGTCGCGCCAGGAACGTGCAGGTCTCCCGCCAGATCACCGCGCCGTCGACGAGACCCTCGGTCTCGAGGTCGAACTCCTGCCCGCGCTCGGTGTCGCGATGACCTTCGATCCAGCTGTGGAGCGCGAGACTCTCCGCCGCATCGATCGCGCGTTCGCGCACGATCCGGTTGCCGACGTGCACGAGGCCGAGCACGCTGATCGGGAAGGCGCTCGAGGAGAGCATCGCGAGATGCATGCCGCTCGCGAGCATGTGCGGGTAGGCGATCGGGATGCGATCCGTGCGTGACACTTCGCAGATCGCCGCGTAGCGCGCGAGATGGCCCGGGTCGGCACGCGAGGCCGCGAGGGTCGCCTCGATGCGGGGACTCGTCGCACCTTCGCGCAGCGTACCCGGCTTGCGCGACGCGACGACACGCGAGTAGCTGCCCCAGATGCCAGGAGCGTTCGCGAAATCGAGTCTCAGGCTCGCGCCCATGCGCCGTGTCCCGCGATGGCAGATCCGTCAGGGCGTCAGGCGGTCGATGACGATTTCGCGCATGGCGTCCCGGCCGACATCATAGCTGACTTCGCCGAACGGATCGCCGCTTGCGGCCTCGGGGCGACCCGTGCGCGAGATGCGCGCGACGACGAGCACGCGCTTGCCGGCGGCAATGGCCCGGCTCGGCATCATGGCATCGGCTGCGGTCAGCTCGACCTGCAGCGGAAACTTCGCCGCGATGCGCTTGACGGCGAGCGGAGGGCCCTGCGACGCCGGGTCGCGCACGAACACGAACAGTGGCGCGTCGCCGGCCGTTGCCGCCATGCCGGGCGCGAGCTTCACGGTGACACGCACGGCTGCATCGCCGCTCGCAGGCCCCGCCGCAATCGCGCGATCGAGCGCCGCCACCTGCTGTTCGATCAACGGGCGAACTTCGGCGGGTGGATCGAGTGACAGCAGGGTTGCAAAGCGTTCGCGCGCGACCGGCAACTCGCCGCGGCGCATCGCGGCGACGGCGCCGAAGAACAATGCCTTGCCGGCCTTGGGGTCGATCGCGAGCGCGCGCTCGAAAAGGTCCCCGGCGGCGCCGGTGAGCGCCTTGTCGTCCTGCACGGTCAGGATCTCGGCGATGCCGATGAGCGCCTCGGCGTTCTTCCCGCCGGCCAAGTGGTCCGCGCGGCCGTACGCCCGCAGCGCGAGCGAGGGCTGCCCCATCACGACATACGAGCGTGCAAGCCGCAACCAGCCCGCAAGGTCGTCGGGCTCGCGCTCGAGGCGACGCGCGAGTTTCGCGACCATCTCGGCCGGCGACTGCGCGGCGCGTTCGGTCGGCCAGGTCCAGTTGCTCCAGGTGGCATAGAGCGCCACGCTGCCGGCGAGGAGCACGATGACGCTCGCAAGCGCCGCCCACGGGGCAGTCGTCTTCCCTCGAAGCAGTGGCACGGAGACGAGCAGGATGGCGGCGAGCGTCAGGGTCGCGGCCAGCGTGACGAAGAGCAGCATCAGGTGTCCAGGTCTCCGGAGTCGGCATCGGGCTCGGCAGCCGCAAGGGCCGAACGCCGGCGCACGATGCGCCATGCGACGATCGCCCCACCGGCGAGCAGCACCCCCGGCAAGGCCCAGAGCCACACTGTGCGCCCCGACACGCGCGGACGAAACAGGATGAAATCGCCATACCGGGCGGACATGTAATCGCGCACTTGCTGGTCGGTGCGGCCCGCCGTCAGCTGCTCGGCCACCTCGCGACGCAGGTCTGCCGCGAGCCCGACCGGCGAATCGGCGATCGACTGGTTCTGGCACTGCATGCACCGCAACTCGTGCGTCAACGCCTCGTAGCGGGCCTGCAGCCGCGGGTCCGGCAACTGCGTCGTATCGATCGCGAACGCCGCGCCCGCCCACGCGGCACAGAAAACCCACAACATGGCGCGCGCGATCAAGAACCCGTCCTCGCCGCGCCCGTCGTCCGGTTCACGAAGTCGCGCTGCCAGATTTCGGCACTCAGCGGACCGATGTGCTTGTGCACGATCACGCCCTGCGGATCGACCAGAAAGGTCTCCGGCGCTCCATAGACACCGTAATCGATCGCGATGCGTCCTTCGGCATCGACGGGCACCGCGACGTACGGGTTGCCGAGCGCGGCGAGCCAGCTGCGCGCTTCCTCGTCACTGTCCTTCCAGTTGAGGCCCACGATCGGCAGCGACCCCGAGCGCTGCGCTTCGACGAGCACCGGATGCTCCGCGCGACACTCGACGCACCACGTGCCCCACACATTGAGCACGTACCAGCGGCCCTTCATCGAGCGCGAATCGAACTTCTCGGCCGGTTCGATCAGGTTGGGCAGCACGTAGTCGGGTGCCGGCCGGCCGATCAGCGGCGAGACGACGACCCCCTTGGTCTTCGAATGCCGGATCCCGACGCCGAGCACGATCGCGAGCAGCGCGAAGCCTGCCAGCGGCAGCAGGAAACGGTTCACGCCGGACTGCCCTGCCCCGTGTCCACCGGCGCCGTGGCCGGCGCGCGGACGTTGCGGTAACGCCGATCGGACGCGGCGAGGAACCCGCCGAGCGCCATCAGCGCGGCCGCGAGCCAGATGTAATTGATCAGCGGCCGGATCTGGATGCGCAGGCTCCATCGGCCCGCGCCCAGGTCCTCTCCGAGCGCGACGAAGAGGTCGCGGCCCGCCTGCGAGGCAATCGCCGCCTCGGTCATCACCGACTGCTGCACGAGATAGCGCCGCTTCTGGGGGTGCAGCGTGATTACGGGCGCCCCGTCGCGCGAGACCTGCACGGTGCCCTGCACACCGTCGTAATTCGGTCCGTCGAGCGCGCCGACACCGTCGAAGCGGAAATCGAACCCGCCGACGTGCGCCGTCTCGCCCTGCGCAAGCGCGATGTCCCGCTCTGCCGTATAGGTTTCGACGGCGGTCACCGCGATCACGAACACGCCGACCGCCACGTGCGCGAGCGTCATGCCGACGATGGCGCGGGGCATCGACAGCCCGCGCCGCAGCCGGTCGAGCGGATCGACGAGCGTCGACAGGATGAGCCACACGCCGAGTGTGAGACTCAGGAGCGCGAGTCCCGCCCTTCCCGCGTAGTAGCCAAACACCAGTGCGAACGCGACGGCGAGTCCGGCGAGTGCCGTGCCGAGCAGCGATCGGCGGCGCGCGGGCAGGCGTCCCCGCTTCCAGTTCGCATGCACCGCGATCGCAGCGAGGGCGAGCAACGGCAGCATCGGCAGCAGGAACGTCGGATTGAAGTACTGCGGGCCGACCGAGAGTGTGCCGAGACCGAGCGTGTCGGAGATGAGCGGCGCCAGCGTGCCGCCGAACACGGTCGTTGCGGCGATCACGAGCAGGATGTTGTTGAAGAGCAGGAAGGATTCGCGCGACGCGAACTCGAAGCCCGCATCCGACTTCAGGAGCGGCGCCCGCCATGCATAGAGCGTCAGTGCGCCGCCGATCATGATCACGAGGAATGCGAGAATGAACACGCCGCGCGCCGGGTCGGCGGCGAACGAATGCACCGACACGAGGACGCCCGAGCGCACGAGGAACGTGCCGAGCAGGCTCAGCGAGAACGCGATGATCGCGAGCAGCAGCGTCCAGCTCTTGAAAAGGCCCCGCTTGTCGGTGACCGCGAGCGAGTGGATCAGCGCCGTACCCACGAGCCAGGGCATGAACGAGGCATTTTCAACCGGATCCCAGAACCAGTAGCCCCCCCAGCCGAGCTCGTAGTAGGCCCACCAGCTGCCGAGCGCGATGCCGCAGGTGAGGAAGGCCCAGGCCGCGAGCGTCCACGGACGGGTCCAGCGCGCCCAGGTCTGGTCGAGCCGGCCCTCGAGCATCGCGGCAATCGCAAATGCGAAGGCGACCGCGAAGCCGACATAACCCGTGTACAGCAGCGGCGGATGCATCGCGAGCGCCGGGTCCTGCAGCAGGGGATTCAGATCGCGGCCGTCGGGCACGGGAGGATCGAGCCGCAGGAAGGGATTGGAGGTCGCAAGCGTGAACAGCAGGAAGCCGAAGCTCACGAGCCCGAGCACGCCGAGCACGCGTGCGCCGAAGCGCGGCGGCAGCCGGGCCACGCCGAAGGCGACGGCCACGGTCCACGCCGCAAGCAGCGTGATCCACAGGAGCAGCGATCCCTCGTGCGCCCCCCAGACCGCCGCGATACGGTAGACGAGCGGCAACGCCGAATTGGAATTCTCGGCGACATAGGCCACCGAAAAGTCAAAGCGCACGAAGCTCGCGACGAGGCACGCGAACGCGGTACCCACCATCACGACCTGGCCCGCTGTCGCCGGAATGACGGCGGCGAGCCAGCGCTCGCGCCCGAGCGCCGGCGCCGCGAGACCATAGAACGCCTGCAGGCCCGCGAGCAGCAGGGCGAGGATCAGCGCGAAATGGCCGAGTTCCGGCAGCATCGGCTCAGCCCTGCGGCGCCGTGGCGGGCGGCTTCAGCGCGCGGTGCACCTCGGGCGGCATGTAGTTCTCGTCGTGCTTCGCGAGCACTTCATCGGCCGTGAACACGCCATTGGCACCGAGGCGACCATGCGCGACGACACCCTGCCCTTCGCGAAAGAGGTCGGGCAGGACGCCGGTGTAGCGCACCGGGACCGAGCGCTGGAAGTCCGTCACGACGAATTGCACTTCGAGACTGCCCGGCTTGCGTACGACACTGCCCTTCTCGACCATGCCACCGAGCCGGAAACGCTCGTCGGCCGGCGCCTCGCCCTTGGCGACCTGCGTGGGATCGAAGAAGAACATCACGTTCTCGCGAAAGGCCTGCAGTGCGAGCCCACCCGCGATCGCCACGCCCGCGACGATGCCGAGCACCAGGACGAGCCGCCGGCGACGCGGTGTCATGGCGCGTCCTCCATCGAGATCCGGCGGCGCGCGGCAGCGCGCGCCGCGGCGAGCGAGCGTCGCGCCGCGACGACATTCCACGCAATGATGCCGAATGTCAGCGCCATGGCGGGCCAGACCGAACCCGCATATCCACCCATTGCGAAAAACCCGCTCATTCCGTCACCACCTCCGCGACCCACTGCGCCCGTCGCTCGCGACGCAGGATTTCCCCGCGCAGGCGCACGAGCAGCAGGGCCACGAACAATAGTGTAAACCCGATGAACATGATCAGCAGCGGTGTCAGCATCGGCCAGCTGATCGAGGGCTTCCCGAACTTCATCACCGACGGCGCCTGGTGGATCGAATTCCACCACTCGACCGAGTAGCGCACGATAGGTACATTCACGACGCCCACGATCGCGAGCACGGCGCTCGTGCGATCGGCCCGCTGCGGGTCCTCGATCGCCGAACGCAGCCCGATGTAGCCGAGATACAGGAACAGCAGCACGAGTTCGGCCGTGAGCCGCGGATCCCACGCCCAGTAGGTGCCCCACATCGGCTTGCCCCACAACATGCCCGTGCCGAGGGCCGCCACGGTGAACCACGCGCCGATCGGCGCACAACTCGCCGCCGCCGCATGGGCCGCTTTCATGCGCCAGACGAGCCCGATGGCGGCCGCGACGGCCATCCAGGTGTAGGCCATCAGCGACAACCATGCGCTCGGCGCGTGCACGTAGATGATCCGGAAGCCGTCACCCTGCTGGTAGTCGGGCGGCGCCAGCACGAGGCCGCCGTACAGCCCGATCGCGATCAGGAGCGCTGCAGGCCACGCGAACCACGGCGTGAGGCGACGCGCGAGCCCGTACAGGTGCGGCGGTGAGCCGAAGCGGTGAAACCAGGTCCAGTCCATGCCCTACTCCAGGCTGATGCGCACGGCCGCGGCCGCCGCCAGCGGCGCCAGCGTGATCCCGAGCACCGCGCAGGCGGCCAGAAAATACATCGGCGCGGACATGTCGGCGCCCGCAATCGCGCGCGCCGTGGCTTGCGCGCCGAAGATCAGCAGCGGCACGGCGAGCGGCAGGGTCAGCAGCGACAACAACGCCCCGCCACGCTTGATGCCGAGCGTGAGGCCCGCGGACACCGCACCGAGCAGACTGAGCGCGATCGTGCCGAGGGCGACCGATGCCACGATGCCCGGCATCGCACCCGGCGACACCGCGAGCCCATAGGCGACCACCGGGCTCGCGAGCGCGAGCGGCAAGCCCGACAGCAACCAGTGCGACACGGTTTTCGCGAACAGCAGCCATGTGAGCGAGCGCCCCGACAGTGCGTACTGCTCGAGCGTGCCGTCCTGCGCGTCCTCGCGGAACAGGAACTCGATCGCGAGCAGCGACGCGAGCAAGGCGCCGACCCACAGCACGCCCGGCGCGACGTCGCGCAATCGCGACGGTTCCGGGCTCAAGGCAAGCGGGAAAAGCGTCGTCACGATGCCAAAGAACAGGAGGGGGTGCAGAAGTTGCGCCCGGTTCCTGAAAGCGAGACGCAGGTCTCGTCCGATGACGAGTTGCGCGCAGTGCCAGACGCCGCTCATGCCGTGAGGTTCAACTGGACGTCAGCCCGAGGTGCCGCGTTCCCGGTTCCGCCACCGGCAGCGGCGCATGCACGGCCGCGATCACGATGCCACCGCTCGCCCGATGGCGCTCGACGAGGCGACCCACGAGCGCGTGGCCATCGGCGTCGAGGTGCGTGGCCGGCTCGTCGAGCACCCACAACGGAGCCGCGGCGAGCACGACTCCCGCGAGCGCCACGCGGCGGCGCTGCCCTGCCGACAGCGTGCGCACCGGACGGTCCGCGAAACCGCCCGCGCCGGTCTCGCCGAGCGCCCGTGCAATCTCCGTTGCGTCGATGGTCCGTCGTATGCCGATCGCGAAGTGCAGGTTCTCCATTGCCGTGAGATCCGCCTTCAGCGGCGATTCGTGCCCGAGGAATGCCACCTGCGCGTGAAACGCGCGTGCATCCCGGTGGATGTCCAGCCCGTTCCACTCGATACGCCCCGATTCGGCGTGCACAAGTCCGACGATCGTGCGCAGCAGGCTCGTCTTGCCGGCGCCGTTGCGCCCCGTCACTTCCAGGTACTCGCCGCCTTGCGCTGCGAACGACACGCCGCGCAGCACGTGGCGTTCGCCACGGAACACGTGCAGTGCCTCGCCGGTCAGCCGATGGACGGACATTGTTTCATACTAACATCTGGCTGCTCAGGACTCCCGCAGCGCCGCCGTCACGGGCAGGCGTGCGGCGCGCACCGCAGGCAGGAGTCCGCCGATCAGCCCGATCGCGAGCGCCCAGCGTACGCCTGTGCCGACAAGCGTCGGGGAGACGTCGAAACGAAAAACCACCTGGCTGAAATTCGCCCCGAGAGTCGATACCGCGTAGTCGTTGAACAGGAACCAGGTCACGGCCGCGCCGAGCGTGCCACCGACGAGCGCGAGCAGCATCGCTTCGAGCACCACCGAAACGAGCACCGGCGCTGCGCCGAAGCCAATCGCCCGCAGGGTCGCCACTTCGCGCGCCCGCGACGTGATCGCCGCATACATCGTGTTCAGCGCGCCGAACACCGCACCGATCGCCATGATCGAGGCAATCACGATGCCGACGATGCGGATGACCTTGCTCAGCTGCTCGGATTGCGCGGTGTAGTAGTCTCGCGTGGTGCGCACGTCGACCTTGAGCCGCGGATCGCTCTTGAGGGCTGCGTTCAACGCGTCGAACGCTTGCGGCGACGCGAGCCGCACGGTCACCGACTGGAAGCCGTTGCGCCGATACGTGGAGGCCACCGTTTCGGCGTCCCCGATCAGCTCCGATTCATGGGTATCGCCCGACGCGAACACGCCGACGATCTGCCACTGCTGCGCATTCAGGTTGATCGTCGCGCCCGGCTCGAGCCCGATGAACTGGTCGCGCGCGCCCTTGCCAACGACCAACTCCCTGAGGCCCGGCTCGAACGCCCGGCCCTCGACGATGCGCAGGTTCGGCCTGAGGGCCCAGGCCTGCGGGCCGACGCCGCGGATCTCCACGTTCGCGTCGGTGCCGCTCGACTTCTTCGGGATGTTCGTCACGACGACGACCTCGGCCGAGCCGATCGCGCGCCCGGCGGCGTCGCGCGCAATGCCGGGTGCCTGCAGGATGAGCGTCGCGTCCTCGCGCGACAGGCCCGAATCCAGTTCCGCAGTCGCTCCGCCCCGCAGGACGATCGCCGTATCGCTGTTGCCGGTGCCGCGCAGCGTCTCCGCAAGCCCGCCGGCGAGCGCGAGCAGCGCGACCAGCACACCGACGACGCCCGCGATGCCGACCACGATCACGCACGACGCACCGAGCCGCTGCGGCAAGGTCCGGAGTCCCACCCAGGTCACGGCCGACGCCTGCCGCCCCGTGCGTGTCACCGCCATCCAGAGGACGAGCAGCGCTGCGCAGGCGAGCAGCACGACGGCGGGCAGTGCGGTCCACGCGACGATCGACGCCACGATCACGACCAACATCGCGAGGTAGCCGAGCCAGCGACGGAGCGCCTCCATGTGCGTCGCCTCCGTCAGCGCCCGGCGAGCGCGTCGACGATCCTGAGGCGCATCGCACGCAGCGCCGGCAGCACGCCGACGATTGCGCCGATCGTGACCATCAGGCCGAGGCCGAGGAGCCAGGAGCGCACGCCGATCGGCGGCAGTTCGAGCATGCCGCCGCTGGCGGCGCTCACGACCGGGATCACGACCGAGGCGAGTGCGAGTCCGAGCACTCCGCCGATCACGATGAGCGCCACCGATTCGAGGATCACGAGCCCGAGGATGCTGCGGTCGGTGAACCCGAGCGTCTTCAGGATCGCGAGCTCCGGTATGCGCTCGCGCACCGCCTGCGCCATCGTGTTGCCGGTCAGCAGCATCAGCGTGAAGAACACCGCGCCGATGATCGCGGTGACGATGAGGCCGATGTCGCCGATCTGCTTCGCATACGACAGTCTGAACTCCTGTTCCGTCTGCGTCTTCGTCTCGTGGTCCGAGTTCGCCGACAGCGCATCGATGCGCTGCGCAATCTGCGCGGACAGCGCCGGATCCGCCACCCGCACGACGATCCAGCCGATGCTGCCCTGGCCGTAGCCGTTCGCCTCGTCGAAGTACTTCCAGTGCAGCAGCACTTCCTGCTCGAGCGCGCGGGACTTCGCGTTCGGCGCCTCGTAGATGCCCGCGATGTCGAACTGCCAGGTCGTGTCGCCCGTCGCCTTGTTCGGGAAGATCGATCCCATCACCGGCAGCTTGTCGCCGACCTTCAGGCCGAAGCGCCGCGCGAGTGCGGCCCCGACCAGCACGTTGGTGCGCGCACTGTTGAACGCCGCCAGCATCGGGGCGGTGATGCCGTAGTCGGGGTAGACGTCGAAGTAATCCGGCGCGACCGCGAGGATGATCAGCTGATTCTTCGGCTCCTGGTAATAGCCGCCGAACCAGTTCGCCCACGTCGCCGCTTTCACGCCGGGAACCGCCCGCACCTTCGCGATCAGGCTCTCGGGCAAGGGGTGGATGATCGAGAAGCGCGACGCGACGACCATGCGGTCCACTCCGGCGAGCGTGCCGCCCCCCTCGAACGCGGCGCGCACGCCGTTCAGCAGGCCGAACAGCAGGAACGCCGCGAGCACCGACAGGATCGTGAGCACCGTGCGCGTCTTGCGCCTCATCAGTGCCGCCCGGACGAGATGCAGGTACTTCATGCCGCGGCCTCGACCAGCGTGCCCTTCTCGAGATGCAGTGTGTGCGTCGCGTGCTGCGCGGCCTTCGGATCGTGGGTCACCATGATGATCGTCTTGCCGTGCTCGCGATTCAGCGCCTGCAGCAGCTGCAGCACGTCCTCGGCGGACTGGCGGTCGAGGTCGCCGGTCGGTTCGTCACAGACGAGCAGCGCCGGATCGGAAATGATGGCGCGCGCGATCGCGACACGTTGTTGCTGGCCGCCCGAGAGCTCGGTCGGCTTGTGCTGCGCGCGATCGGCCAGGTTCACGAGCTCGAGCGCGATGCCGGCATTGCGCCTGCGTTGCGCGGCCGTGAGCTTCGTCAAGAGGAGCGGCACCTCGACATTCTTCTGTGCCGACAGCATCGGCAGCAGGTTGTAGAACTGGAACACGAAGCCGACATGGGCCGCGCGCCACCTTGCGAGCGCCGCCCCGCGCAGCGTATCGATGCGCTGACCCGCCACGCTGATGCTGCCGCTCGTCGGTGAATCGAGGCCGCCGATCAGGTTGAGGAGCGTCGTCTTGCCGGACCCCGACGGACCCATCAACGCGAGAAAATCGCCGGCCTGGATGTCGAGGCTCACGTGGTGCAGGACCTCGACCGACTGTCGCCCGCGCGTGTAGACCTTGCTCAGGTCACGGATCTCGACCAATGCGCTCATTCGGTTGCCTCCACGATCCTCGCGCCGTCCGCGAGGTCCCTGCCCGGCTCGCGCACGACTTTCGTGCCGGCCTCGAGCCCTTCGATCAGGATGAGGTCGCCGAAGGGCTGCCCTGGTTTCACCGGCTGGGCGCGCGCATGCCCGTCGTCGACGACGAACACCACGTGCGCGTCGCCACGCGACGCAACGGCGCTCGAGGGTACGAGCACGCCCGCCGGGGGCGCGATGCTTCCTTCCGGCGCCCCGCCCGCGAGGAACGATACGCGTACACCCATGTCGGGCAGGATGCGCGGGTCCTTCCGGTCGAGCCCGATGCGCACCTTGACCGTCGCCTTGCCGCGATCGGCAGTGGGAATGATCGCGATCACGTGTGCCGGAATCGTCCAGTCCTGGTACGCATCGAGCACGGCTTGCGCGGGCCCGTTGGCCACGACGCGATTGATGTACGCCTCGTTCACGTCCACTTCGACCTCGAGCGAGTCCATGTCGACGAGGGTGCCGATGCCCGTGCGCGTGAATCCGCCGCCGGCCGAGAGTGGCGAGACGATCTCGCCGACCTGCGCCGCCTTCGCGATCACGACGCCCGCAAACGGCGCGCGCACGGTCGTGTAGTCGAGCGCCACCTGAGCGCTTCGACGCTGCGCGTCAGCGACCTGCACGGCTTCGCGCTGTGCAGCCAGCTGCGCCCTGAGCGATTCGACCTGCGTGCGCGCGCTCTCCACCGACTGCGCTGCGACGAGCTTGCGCGCCACGAGATCCTGCTGCCTCGCGTAATCGCGTTGCGCCTGCTCGAGCTCGCTCGCGTACTGCCCCACCCGGGCCCGCGCTTCGGCGAGTTGCGCATCGGCCTGTGCGAGCGCCGCACGTTGTGTGCGCGACTCGAGGCGCGCCAGCACCTGGCCCGCCTCGACATGCTCACCCTCCTCGATCAGCACCTCGGTCAGCTTGCCGGTGATCTGTGCGGATACCGTCGCCTGGCGTCGTGCCGTGACATAGCCTGTCGCCTGCAGCACGGTTGCAGCGCCCGAGCCTTGCGCGGCCGGTGCCGCGGCGACGGCGACTTGCACCGCAACGGGTGCATTGGCGCTGCGCCACCACCAGAGCGCGCCGGCGGCGATCATCGCGAGCACCACGAGGCCGCCGGCGAGCCAGGGCCGCAGCGTCGATCCGTCCTCTTCGCTGCGGTCGATGCGCAACTGCCCGAGCAGCTGCCCCTTGTCGCCCATGTCGTTCATTAAAAATACCAGTAATTCAAATAATTATGAGATACTCTTTACGAATTACTTGTGCCCCAGGCCGGACTCGAACCGGCACGACCTTGCGGTCAACGGATTTTAAGTCCGTAGCGTCTACCGATTTCGCCACCGGGGCATGGATGCGCCAAGGACGGCCCGCTGCACATTATGCCGACAGGCGTGGAGGCTAGGGTCGGAATCGAACCGGCGTACACGGCTTTGCAGGCCGCTGCATGACCACTCTGCCACCTAGCCGGCGGACCCGAACGAGACTGGAGCGGGAAACGAGGCTCGAACTCGCGACCTCAACCTTGGCAAGGTTGCGCTCTACCAACTGAGCTATTCCCGCTGCGTGGTGAGGGGCGGAATTGTAGAGATGCCACCTCCCAAGTCAAGGACTTAGGGCTCGCACAGCCCCGCTAGCGCGACCGCAATTCAGGCCAGGCCGCGCGCAGGTAGCTCACCATCGACCAGAGCGTCAGCACTGCCGCGAGCACCGTGAGCGCGAGCCCGATCCGGTAAATCGGGAGGCCGAAGAGGTCCCAGCGAAACAACAGCATCGAGAGCCCGGTGATCTGCAGGATCGTCTTGTGCTTGCCGATGCGCGAGACGGCGACCTTCTTGCGCTGCCCGATCTCGGCCATCCATTCGCGCAGCGCCGAGATCGCGATCTCGCGGCCGATGATCACGATGGCGGTCAACAGCATCACGAGCCGCGGGTCCTTGCCGACGATCAGCACGAGTGCGACGGCGACGATCAGCTTGTCCGCGACCGGGTCGAGGAACGCGCCGAGCTTGGAGGTCTGGCGATACTTGCGCGCGAAGTAGCCATCGAGCGAGTCGGTGATCCCGGCGGCGGCGAACAGCAGGCCCGCCGCCGGGTCGGACCAGTGAAAGGGCAGCGTATACAGCACGACCACGAGCGGGATCGCGAAGATGCGCAGCCACGTCAGGGTATTCGGTAGGTTCCAGACCATCAGGCACCCGGGTGCAGATGATCATATAGAGTTTGCGCGAGCACGGGGCCGATCCCGCTCACGCGCGCGAGATCGGCGACACCCGCCTTCAGCACACCCTGCAGGCCCCCGAAATGGCGTATCAGCGCGCGTCGCTTCGCGGGCCCGAGGCCGGGCACGATCTCGAGGATTGATTCGTTGTAACGCCTGGCGCGTCGCTTGCGGTGCCCGGCAATCGCGAAACGATGGGCCTCGTCGCGCAGACGCTGGACGAGACGCAGCGCGGGCGATGCCGCATCGAGGATGCGCGGCGCCGGTTCGCCGTGCACGAACAGCCGCTCCTGGCCGACCCGCCGGTCCGCGCCCTTGGCGACGCCGACCAGCCGGAGCTCCCCGAATCCCAGCGCCGCGAGCACCGCGTGGACTTCGCCGATCTGTCCGCGGCCACCGTCGATGAAGAGCACGTCGGGCGCGGGAACCTCACCGTCGCGAACGCGCGTGTAGCGGCGCTCGAGGGCCTGTCGCAGCGCGCCGTAGTCGTCGCCCGGTGCGATGCCCGTGATGTTGAAGCGTCGATACTCCTTCTTCAGCGGCCCTTCCGGGCCAAATACCACGCAGGACGCAACCGTGCCCTCGCCCGCCGTGTGACTCACGTCGAAGCATTCCATGCGCTGCGGCGGTGCGGCCAGATCGAGCGCCGCCGCCAGCGCCGCCCGCATGTCTGCAACGCCGTCGCGCTGCATGCGCCGCAGTTGCAGTGCCTGCGCGGCGTTCTCCGTCGTCATTGCCACCCAGCGCGCCGCGAGTCCGCGTGCGGGCCGCCGCACGCTGACCTGGTGCCCTGCGCGCTGCCCGAGCGCCTCGGCGAGCGCGCCGGCATCGGGAAGCGCGAGGTTCACGTAGAGCTCGCGGGGCGGCTCGGCCCGGGCGTAGTACTGCATCAGGAATGACGACAGGGCTTCCTGCGGCTCGGCGAGGCCCGCCGACGGAAAGGCCGTCGAGGTCCCGAGGTTGCGCCCACCCCGCACGAGCATCGTGCTCACGGCGAACTCGGTCGGCTCGCCGACGATTGCGAACACGTCCACATCGCGCTCGCCCGCCGCCGTGACCACCTGCTCGGCCTGCACGTCGCGCAGCGCGGCGAGCTGGTCGCGGATCGCGGCCGCCTTCTCGAACTCGAGCGCAGCCGCCGCGGCCTCCATGCGCGCGACCAGCGCCGTTTCGACCGACTTGGCGCGCCCCTCGAGCAGGTCCACTGCGGCAGCGACGTCGCGCGCGTAGTCCTCCTTCGAAATGAGGCCCACGCAGGGCGCGGTGCAGCGCCCGATCTGGTATTGCAGGCACGGGCGCGTGCGGCTCGCGAAGAAGCTGTCGCGGCAGTTGCGGATGCGGAAGAGCTTCTGGATCTGTGCGAGCGTCTCGTGGACCGACCCGACGCCCGGATAGGGACCGAAGTAGCGGCCATCGCGCTGGCGTGCCCCGCGATACAGCAGAAAGCGCGGAAAATCGTGGTTCGTGCGCAGCAGGATGTACGGGAAACTCTTGTCGTCCCGCATCAGGATGTTGTAGCGCGGTCGATGCTCCTTGATCAGGTTGTACTCGAGCAGCAACGCCTCGGCCTCCGAATGCGTGACGGTGACTTCGATGCGCACGATCTGCGCAACGAGCGCCGCGACTTTCGGCGCGAGACTCCGCGGACTGAAGTAGCTGCCGACACGATCGCGCAGCCGCTGCGCCTTGCCGACGTAGAGCAGCTCGCCGTCGGCCCCGTACATGCGATACACGCCGGGCCGCCGCGGCAGGTTCGCGGCCCAGGCACGGCCGTCGAACGGCGTCTCGTTCATGGCTGCCGCGGTTCGAGGCCCGCGCGCGCGGCCGCTGCACCGAGCGCCGCACGGAACATTGCAGGGGTGAGGCGGCGGGTCTGCGTGTTGTAGCGGCTGCAGTGGTAGGAATCGACGAGCCAGCGATCGCCCGGCAGCGCGTGCACGGCGCCGTGCGCGAACGCCCGGCTGGCGCGCCGCAGCTCGAGCGCGTCGAGCACCGCGTCGTGCGCGATGCGTCCGAGCGCGAGCAGCGCACGCACACCCCGCAGCGCACCGAGTTCGTGGCGCAGGAACCTGCCGCATTCCCTCACTTCGGCCGGGGTCGGCTTGTTCGCCGGCGGCACGCACTTGACGGCATTGGTGATCCGTACGCCGTGCAGCGTGAGCGGATCGTCCGCGGAGATCGACTGCGCCTGCGAGGACAGGCCGAGCGCGTAGAGGCTCTCGTACAGCAGGATGCCGGCAAAATCGCCGGTGAAGGGCCGCCCGGTGCGATTCGCCCCGTGCATCCCGGGCGCGAGACCGACGATCAGCAGGCGCGAATCGGCCGCACCGAACGGCGGCACCGGCGCGCCGAAGTACCCGGCGTAATGCACGCGAGACTCGCGCCGGTAAGCGACGAGGCGCGGGCAGCGACTGCAGTTCGCCTCAAAGCAGGCCATGTCCGCGGCGTCGGCGCGTGGAGCGGCGGCCGCCGACCTGCGCCGCGAGCGTATCCGGGATAAAGTCGCCTTTCAGGTCCAGCCTTGCGATCACGTCCTCTTCCCCGCTCGCAGCAACATCGGCTGCGGGAAACTGTCGGCACCACATCTTTCACGACGATGTCCTCGCCGGTCAATTGATTGCGGGGCGACAATCACGGACCGCCGCCGCGCGACGCGAGCCTGTCAGGTCCTGACAGGCTCGCCAGGCACGGCGCCCGGAAGGTCAAACGACAGTCGTTGAGGGTCAGTTGAACCTGTAGGTCACATCGAGACCATAACTGCGCGGCTCACCCCACAGAAGATACCCGCCAAAGAGCCCGTAGTTGCGCGTCCAGTACTCTTCGTCCGTGAGGTTCTTGCCCCATAGCGCAATACTGAGCTCTCCCTTGGCGAAACCAGGAATCGCACTGAGGGTAAGCCGGGCATCCAGCAACCCGTAACCCGGATACTCGTAGTCGCCTTGTGTCCTGACGATGTTCAGGCTATCGCTCTGCCAGCTGTATACCGCGGCCCCCGTAATCGCGCCTATCGGCGTAGCAGGGAACTCGTATGTGACTTGCGCGTCATAGGTGTGCGCCGGGATGGACTGTCGATAGTCATCGGCATGATTCACCCCGGCCTCATCGATGATCTTCTTGTAATCGACATCCAGATAGCCATACCCCAGCGCCACCATCAGGTTGTTCGTGAGTTGGGCCGTGACGTCGATTTCCGCACCCTGGATGATTGCCGTCCCGGCATTGAGTGTATCGGCCGTCGTCGGATTTGCGACATTGGCCAGCGTCACCTGCATGTCGTCAAAATCCGTATAGAAGGCGGCTGCGTTCAAGCGCAGGCGTCTGGCCCACCACTCGGACTTCAATCCGAGTTCGTACGACAGCACCTGTTCCGGGCCAAACCCCCTCTCGAAAGCCGCGACGGAACTTGCTCGCACGTTGTAGCCACCGCTCTTATAACCCTCCACAACCTTGGCATAAACGTTCGCGCTGTCGTTCACGTCATAGGCGACGACGAGACTGGGATTGAAATCTGTGAACGTATCGTCACCTGTGGCGCTGCTTTCGCTGATGACGAAGCCCTGAAATGCAACCTGCTGCGTCAATCCGGCCTCTCGCGTATCCCGTGACCACCGCCCACCCAGCGTTATCCCGAGCCGGTCCTGGAGAACGCGCGGCGTGTAAGTGCCCTGGACATACGCCGCAAACGCCTTGTTGTGAATATCACTGAACGTCAGCGAATCCACTCCGCTCGCCGGGATGTGCGCCTTGCCTAGGCCATCGGCCTCCTCTTCGAAGTAGTACAGCCCCAGCAGGTACTCGAGGCGGTCACTGAACGCCGACCCCAGCAGCTGGAACTCCTGGCTCCATTGGTCGTGTGACATTGCCGTGGAACTGATGAGCGCAGCCGGATCCGTCGGTCCGGCTCTACCCGACATGAAATCCTGGTAGGTGGCATCATCCAGCTCTCGATAGGAACTGATGGACTTCAGCGCAACACCGGGGGAGAGCTTCCAGTCAACGGTGAGCGAATGCCCGTTGATTGCGATATCGTTCGGCCGGAAATCGCTGACCGCAGGGCTGCTGCTCGACGGCCTGGTCGGGGGATCGGCGAATGCCGGCGAACCCGGCAATCGCGGTGTGTAGGCAATGTACGGCGAAGTGCCGGCGATCTCGGAGCGGTCGAAGGTGTAGCGCACATCGAGCGCCTCCGTCGGCAGCCAACGCAGATCCGCACGCATTGCCTGCCGGTCTTCAGCGCCGAAGGTGTCTTCGCCAGTGCCCGCGTTCCTGACAGGCCCGTCCTGCTGCCTGGCCATAAAGGACAACCGGCCCGCAAAATTCTCGCCGACCGGGATGTTGGCCGCAATCTTGCCCTCGAGGGCGTCGCGGTTGCCTGCAGTCAGGGTTGCATCGAACTCGACAGCATCCCGACTTGGTTTTCGCGTAATGAAGTTGATTGCGCCGCCTGTGGCATTCCTGCCATACAACGTGCCCTGCGGTCCACGCAGGACCTCCACTCGCTCGAGCTCGGCCACGTCCACAGCCATGCCCTGGTTGCGCGCCACGTACACGCCGTCAACATAGATCGCCACGCTTGGGTCCTGCGTGATCTGGTTGTCGGAGGACCCGATGCCCCGAATGGTGATCAGGGGACTGGTAGATGAACTTGGATGCGGCGTTTGCTGCATGTTCGGCACAAAGCTGCCCAGGTCCGTAATGTCCTGGACCCGCAGATTTTCAATCTGCTCCCTGCCGAAGACCGCTATCGAGATCGGCGTATCCTGCATCGATGCCGCCTTCTTCTCGGCGGTCACGATGACCTCTTCCAGGACTGGCGCATCCGGCGGCTGCGTCTGCGCCACGAGGGATGTCGAGAAAAGCACTGGCAAGGGAAGCACCAGTGCCAAATGACGGGTACTGATCGATCGCATCTTCGCTTGTCTCCACTAGGTTTTGCGGGCATCACGCATTCGCGCACTGCCTCATTGCTGCTCTACGTCGTACAAGCCCGGAAGGCGTGGGTACCCCGCCTCCCGAGCCCCTTGATGAGGTCGGGTGCGCTGCCAAACGGGGCTCCCGGTGTACCGGGCGGGATTCGGTCATCGTCGCAGCGCCCGCCGGTTCGATGGCCCGGCGACTGCGAGAGAGCAACCCATCACCGACGTCCATGCACTGCCAGGTTCACTCCAGTCCCGGGTCATCGACGACGATCAACCAGCTGCCATCAGGCTGGCGACGGCTCATCACATAGGAGTCTGTCACCACCGTTTCAACGCCTTTTTCTCCGGGGATCCTGCTGGTCCAGCGACTCTGTTCCAGCGCGATATCACCGACCTCGATGCGGTAGATGGGCTGCCCCTGCACCTTGGCTTTCATCAGTTGGGGGAGCAGCGCTTTGAACTCCTGCCGATTGAGCCGTTTTCCGCCGGGCTGCAGCGTGACCGAGTCGTACGAGTACATGGCTGCGATCGCATCGACATCGCCTGCATTCCACAACCTCTCGTACTCACTCACGTCCCCCAGATGCGTGGGAACGGGTTCCTTGATGCCCGGATCGTCGATGACGACGAGCCATCGGCCATCCGGCTGACGCCGAAAAACCCCGTACGATTCCGTGGTCCTGGTGCTGTCACCTACCTGGCTGACCCAGCGGCTGTGGCCCAGGGCATAGTCACCCACTTCGATGCGATAGATGGGTGTTCCCGATGTCTTGATCTTGGTCAGCGCGGGCAGCCTCTTTTTGAACTCCTCGAGACTGAGAACCTGCCCGCCCCACTGCAGCGTAATTGAATCGAGCGTATAGCCCGCAGCGAGCGCCTCGACATTGCCCGAGTTCCAGGTCTTGCTGTATTCCTCGTAGCGAGCCTTGCGCTCTGCATCCGACTGCGTGACTGCCTGTCGCTTCGCCTCCGCGGACCCTGATGCCTTCCTTGCGTCGTCCGACTGCGCCCCGGCCGGCGCCGATGCCGCCGCGACCGAGCAGATCAGCAATGCGTGGATCACATTGAGACAGCTGTCCTTCGTGAACGTCATGATCAATCTCCGATAAAGAACCACGAGACAATGAATCCGCTTCTCTTTCCGCGGACGAGGTGCCTTCGATCACTCAATTGCGGGAGCCGGCAGGTCCCGCGCACTCAAGCCCCGGGCAACCGGCCGAAGACTCGGCGACAAGGTGCGACGGATCATTACTTCCCCCCATTTGCACTGCTGCCCCTGGCCTCTGGTCCGCTCGGGCAATCGTGAACGATAGTTCACTCCTCGTTGATCGGCCGCTGCTTGCCTAATCATGCGATATCTGATGTGAATCTATATTCACAAGTTGCCAATTTCTAGCATGCTGTCCCGCCTCTGGCAACAGATTTCGACAGGCTGGCCATGTGCGCGCCTGCGCCGACGAATGCCGATTCCCTGCATGCCGCCAGTCGCGCGGCAGGCATCAGCCGAATACTGAGATGGGGCCCGCGCCTGTCCGGCAGCGGCTCGACGGGAAATCCATGTCCTCACAGCGCTCATTCGGGCACGAGCGCATCGCGCGGGAGAGCCGTGACGGCAGACACCGGGCCCGATGACAATGATGCGCACCGTCGGCGCTACATCGCCGGCGGATGATCGCCGGGAGTGGATCAGCCACGTTGCTCAAGCCGCCGGCACACAGGCGGCACTGGATCGTGCCGCGGCCGCCACCGCGAGCGCGGCACGGAACATCGCAGGGGTCAGGCGGCGGGTCTGCGTGTTGTAGCGGCTGCAGTGATAGGAATCGACGAGCCAGCGATCGCCCGGCAGCTCATACACGGCACCGTGCGCGAACGCGCGGCGGGCGCGTCGCAGCCGGAGCGCGTCGAGTACCGCGTCGTGCGCAGTCGGCTTCGAAGCAGTGCGCAATCGCGCTATCGAGCCGTGGAGCAGATGCCGCCACCGTCGCCTCAGTCGCCCATGTGACGGACGATCGCCTCCGCAAAGCCCGAGCAACTCATCAGCGTCGCGCCGGGAATGAGTCGCTGAATGTCCTCTTCGACATTGCGGCGTGCCGCGAGGTCGCGCTTCGGCGCGCGGATCGCCTCGCGCAGGCGCGCGAGGTCGTACGTCAGTTCCCGGGCAGCGATCGTGTTCGCAACACCCTTCAGGATCAGGTCCGCGGCCTCGCTCCATTTCAGGTAGCGCAGCATCATTTCGGCCGACAGGATCAGCGAGCCCGGATTGACCCGGTCCTTGCCCGCAAAGCCCGGTGCCGTGCCGTGCGTCGCCTCGAACACCGCGAGACCATGGCCGATGTTGCCGCCCGGCGCGATGCCGATGCCGCCGACCTGGGCCGCGAGTGCGTCCGAGATGTAGTCGCCGTTCAGGTTCAGCGTCGCGATCACGTCGTATTCCTCGGGTCGCAGCAGCACCTGCTGCAGGAAGTTGTCGGCGATCACGTCCTTCACGACGATGTCCTTGCCGGTCAACGGATTGCGGAACGACAGCCACGGGCCGCCGCCGACTTCCGTGGCACCGAACTCGTCCTTCGCGAGCTGGTAGCCCCAGTTGCGGAACGCGCCTTCCGTGTACTTCATGATGTTGCCCTTGTGCACGAGCGTCACCGAGACCCGATCGTTCTCGATCGCGTACTGGATCGCCTTTCTCACGAGGCGCTGGCTGCCCTCCTTCGATACGGGCTTGATGCCGATGCCGGAGCTTGCAGGGAAGCGGATGCCGGTCGCATGCAGGGCCGACTGCAGGAAATGGATCAGTCTCTGCACTTCCTGCGAGCCTGCCGCGTACTCGATGCCCGCGTAGATGTCCTCGGTGTTCTCGCGGAATACCACCATGTCGGTGAGGCTCGCATCAGTCATCGGGCTCGCGACACCCGGGAAATAGCGGATCGGTCGCACGCAGGCGTACAGATCCAGGTTCTGGCGCATGGCCACATTGAGCGACCGGATGCCGCCTCCGACCGGGGTCGCGAGCGGTCCCTTGATCGACACGACAAACTCGCGCAGCGCGTGCAGCGTCTCGTCCGGGAACCACTGGCCGTACACGCGGTTCGCCTTCTCGCCCGCGAAGATTTCCATCCACGCGATGCGCTTCGCACCGCCGTAGGCTTGCGCGACGGCCGCATCGACCACTCTCAACATTGCAGGTGTGACGTCTACACCGATGCCATCGCCCTCGATGTACGCGATGATCGGTCGCTGCGGCACGTTGATCGTCCCGTCCGGATTGACGGTGATCCGCTCGCCTTCGGCGGGAATGGAGATGCGGTCGTATTTCATCACGCAAATTTTAACAGGCCGCGCAACGCCCCGCGGCCTGCTACCCGCCGCGCGCCGTCAGGCGCGCTTGAACTGCTCCTCTTCCGTCGATCCGGACATCGCGGTGACCGACGACTGGCCGGCGGTGACGGTCTGCGTCACGTCGTCGAAGTAGCCCGCACCCACCTCGCGCTGATGCTTCGTCGCGGTGTAGCCCTGGGCTTCCGCGCCGAATTCCTCCTGCTGCAGCTTCACGTAGGCCGACATCTGGCTCTCGCGGTAGCCCTTCGCGAGCTGGAACATCGAATAGTTCAGCGCGTGGAAGCCGGCGAGCGTGATGAACTGGAACTTGTAGCCCATCGCACCGAGCTCGCGCTGGAACTTCGCGATCGTCACGTCGTCGAGCCTCTTCTTCCAGTTGAACGAGGGCGAACAGTTGTAGGCGAGCGGCTTGCCCGGGAACTGCCGATGGATGCCCTCCGCGAAGGCCCGGGCTTCGTCGAGGTCCGGATGCCCGGTCTCGCACCAGAGCATGTCCGCGTAGGGTGCGTAGGCGAGGCCGCGGGCGATCGCCTGCGCGAGGCCGGCCCTGACCCGGAAGAAGCCCTCGCTCGTGCGCTCGCGCGACTCGATGAACGGACGGTCGCGTTCGTCGATGTCGGACGTGAGGAGGTTCGCGGATTCGGCGTCGGTGCGCGCGATCAGCACCGTCGGCACATCGCAGACGTCCGCCGCGAGACGCGCGGCGATCAGCTTGTTGACCGCCTCCTGCGTCGGCACCAGCACCTTGCCGCCCATGTGGCCGCACTTCTTCGCCGACGACAGCTGGTCCTCGAAGTGAACGCCCGCAGCGCCCGCGTCGATCATCTGCTTCATCAGCTCGAAGGCGTTCAGCACGCCGCCGAAGCCGGCCTCGGCGTCGGCGATGATCGGCTTGAACCAGTCGATCGAGTCGTTGCCCTCGGCGTGGTGCAGTTCGTCGGCGCGCTTCAGTGTGGCGTTGATGCGCCGGACCACGGCCGGCACCGAATCGGCTGGATAGAGCGACTGGTCCGGGTACATCTCGCCCGCGAGATTCGCATCGCCCGCGACCTGCCAGCCCGAGAGGTAAATCGCATCGAGCCCGGCCTTGACCTGCTGCATGGCCTGGTTGCCGGTGAGCGCCCCGAGCGCGTTCACGAACGGTTTCGTGTTGACGTACTGCCAGAGCTTCTCGCTCGTCAGGCGGGCGAGCGAATGTTCGATGTGTACCGTGCCGCGCAGGCGCACGACGTCGGTGGCTCCATAGCCGCGCTGCACGCCTTTCCAGCGTGGATTGTCCTGCCAGTCACGGGTGAGATCTGCGGCGCTGCGGCTCATCGGGATTCTCCGTTCGGTCAGTCGAGGCGCTGGTAGGCGGCCAGGGTCAGGAATGTCCTGAATTCGTCGGCGGCGGTGATTTCGTCGAGGAGCTGTGCCGCGACGTCGAACTCCGGACCCGCGTGGCGCGCCTTTTCGGCGGCGAGGAGTTCGCGAAAGAGTGCGAGCGTGACACGCCGGCCGTCGGTCATGACGCCGCGCGGATGACGGATCCACTGCCAGATCTGCGCGCGCGCGATCTCGGCCGTGGCGGCATCCTCCATCAGGTTGTTGATCGGTACGCAGCCGTTGCCTGCGATCCACGCCGCCATGTACTGCAGCGACACGCTGACATTGTTGCGGAGCCCCTCTGCCGTGATCGTTCCCTCGGGAATCGCGAGCAGGTCCCGCGCGGTCACCTGCACGTCCTCGCGCAGCCTGTGCAGCTGGTTCGGGGTCGGCATCAGGCGATCGAAGACCTCCATCGCGACCGGCACCAGCGCCGGATGCGCGACCCAGGTGCCGTCGTGCCCGTCGCCCGCTTCGCGCTCCTTGTCGGCGCGCACCTTGGCGAGCGCCGCGTCGTTGGCGGCCGGGTCATTCTTGATCGGGATCTGCGCCGCCATGCCGCCCATCGCGAACGCCCCGCGGCGATGACAGGTGCGGATGCAAAGCAGCGAGTACGAGCGCAGGAAGTGTGTCGTCATCGTCACCTGCTGCCGGTCCGGCAGCACGAAATCGGCACGGCGCGCGAACTTCTTGATGAAGCTGAAGATGTAGTCCCAGCGGCCGCAGTTGAGCGCCACGATGTGGTCGCGCAGTTCGTGGAGGATTTCGTCCATCTCGAACGCCGCGAGGATCGTCTCGATCAGCACCGTGCAGCGGATCGTGCCGTGCGCGAGACCGAGCTCGCGCTCGGCGAAGTCGAACACCTCCGCCCACAGTCGTGCCTCGAGATGGCTCTCGAGTTTCGGCAGATAGAAGTACGGACCAGTACCGCGCGCGAGCAATTCACGCGCGTTGTGGAACAAGTACAGGCCGAAATCGACCAGCGCGCCCGGAACGGCGCGCCCGTCGAACTGCAGGTGCTTCTCGTTGAGGTGCCAGCCGCGCGGCCGCACGATGAGCACGGCGGTCGTCGCGTTCAGGCGATAGGACTTGCCCTCGGGGCTCGTGAACGCGATCGTGCGACGCACCGCATCGCGCAGGTTCACCTGTCCGCCGATCACGTTGTCCCAGCCGGGGGACAGCGAATCCTCGCAGTCCGCCATGAACACCCTTGCGCCCGAGTTCAGCGCATTGATGATCATCTTGCGCTCGGTCGGCCCGGTGATCTCGACCCGCCGGTCGAGGAGATCTGCCGGCACCGGCGCGACTCGCCAGTCGGCTTCGCGGATCGACCGCGTCTCGGGCAGGAAATCAGGCAGCTCGCCGGCATCGAGGCGCGCCTGGCGTGCCTCGCGCGCGGCGAGCAGCGCGGCGACCCGTGGCGCGAACCGTGCGGCCAGCGCCGCGATGAAAGCCTGCGCGTCCGGGGTCAGGATCTCGGCCTGCCCGCAAGCCCCCTGCCGACGGATCTCGAGCTTCGTACCATCTGCCGCCATGCCAGCTCCGGACCACGCGGTTGCACGTGCCTTCCCGGGCAGTCTATGCTCCCGCCGATTGTGATTTACACAATAGAAATTTGACAGTGTAAATTTTACACATGACGACATCTCCCGTCCGGCGCGGCGCCCTGCTCGGCTCGAAACTGCGCGTCCTGCGCAAGAGAAACGGCCTGACGCTCGAGGAGTTGTCGGCCCGCTGCGCCCATCTCGATCCGGCCGTGGCGCCGTCGGTGTCGTACCTCAGCATGCTCGAGACCGGCAAGCGCACCCCCTCGCCGCAGGTCCTCTCGATGATCGCCGGTGTCTTTGACAAGAGCGTCGGCTGGTTCCTCGACGGCAGTCTCGAGACGATCGCTGCCGATCCATCTGCAGAGCCCGGCAACGGCGTCGATGCGACGACGTTCGAACCGTCGTTTCTCTTCTCGCCGGCGATGCTGCGCCAGGCATTGCCGGAACTGCTGCTGCAGACGGGTACCTCCGGACAGAACTTCGCGCAGCTGCTGATTCGCGTGTGGCAGGAGACACAACACAACGACTTTCCCGAGATCGAACGCGCCGCCGAGGCCGCCGGCCGGCGCGAGATGCCGCTCACGCTCGCCGCGCTCTTTGCGCTGTGCAAGCGTCATGGCCTCGAGATTCGCTGGGTCGATGACGATCGCAAGCGCCTCGATCGCGGCCTTGCCCGCGCGCGCTTCGAACCGCCCGGCACGATCCTCGCGAGCCGGCGTCTCGAGGCCCGCGAACCGCGCCTGAAATACGAACTCGCATTCTTCCTCGGCCACAGGATCCTGCATGACGGTGACGGCGCGCTGGCGGCCGCCCGAGTCGATCGCGGCGAGGGCGACGGTGCCGCACAGGGCGCCCCGGGCCTCGGAGCGCGCGATGCGCTGCATGCATGGCGCGAGTTCGAATGCTCCTTCTTCGCCGGCGCGCTCCTTTGTCCGCGCGCCCCGTTCCGGCAGCTGCTCGTGCGCGAATCGCACCGGATTTCGATCCACCGCCGGCTTGGCGTGGGCCCCGCCGTCGTCATGCGGCGCATGACCGCCGTGTCGCCCTACCGGCACTGGCACTTCTTCGACGGCTATCCACCCGGGTACCTGCGCACGGTCTATCGCGGCAACGGCATTCCCCTGCCGTGGGGCAATCTCGCGGTGGTTCCCGATCCGTGCCCGCACTGGGCGGTGTTTCGCCTGCTGCGCACGACCGGCGCCGCGCGTGCAGGGGCCGCCTCGAAGCCGACATCACAGATCTCGGTCATGCTCGACAACGGCACCGTGCGTCTCTATTGCTGTCATTCCCTGCTGACGCGCGATGCCGCCGATGCGACGCGCGTCCTCTCGGTCGGCGTCGACCTGGCGCCCGCGCTCGCGGCACAGTCCTTCGAGGCGCCGCGGCTCACGCAGGGGGTCTGGGATGCCTGCCAGCGCGCCGGTGGCGCAGGTGCCGTGCCGCAGGAGGCAGCGGCCGCGATCCGCACCGTCGCACACGTCCTGAAAATCGGCTGGATCGCAGAGGCGCTCGAGGCACCCGCGCAGATCATCTGCCACCGCAGCGGCGCGTGCCCGCGCGAGCGGCCCTGCGCGCCGGCGCGAGCGAACAGCTCGTAGCAAACGATTGTCGGCCGGTGCGGCCGCTAGGGCCGCTGCGCGCGCCGGTCCGCGATGAGCAGCGCGAGCTCGAGCGCCTGCTCGTAATTCAGGCGCGGATCGACGGTCGAGCGGTAGGCCCGCTGCAGGTCGGCATCGGAGAGGCCGCGCGCACCGCCCGTGCACTCGGTGACGTCCTCGCCCGTCACCTCGATGTGCACGCCGCCGAGCACGGAACCCATGTCGCGGTGAATCTGGAAGGCGAGCTCGATCTCGCGCAGGATGTTCGCGAACCGGCGTGTCTTCAGTCCACCGGTGCTCGTCTCGGTGTTGCCGTGCATCGGGTCGCAGACCCACAACACGCTGTGCCCGGTGGCGCGCACCGCACTGATCATGCGCGGCAACGCCTGCTCGATTTCCTTGACGCCGAAGCGGTGGATCAGCGTGAGGCGCCCCGGCACGTTCTGCGGATTCAGCGTCGTGACGAGACCCTGCAGCCACCCGTCGTCCATCGCCGCGCCGACCTTCACGCCGACAGGGTTCGATATGCCGCGAAAATACTCGACGTGCGCACCGTCGAGCTGGGCGGTGCGCATGCCGATCCACGGCATGTGCGTCGAGAGGTCGTACCAGCGGTTCTGACGCGGGATGAAGCGCGTCTGCGCCTGCTCGTAGTGCAGCAGCAATCCCTCGTGGCTCGCGAAGAAACTCGCATGCGTCGCCTCGTGCACGCGCAAGCCGCTCATGCCCTCGAGGAAGTCGAGCGAATCGGCGATCGAGTTCGCAATGCGCTGGTACGCATCCTTCAGCGGCGAGTGCTTCACGAAACCGAGGTCCCAGTACTCGGGGTGGTGCAGATCCGCGAAACCGCCCGCCACTAGCGCACGCACGAAATTGAGCGTGAGCGCTGCGCGCTCGTAGCCACGCAGCAGCAGGTTGGGGTCCGGCGTACGCGCCTCGGCCGTGAAGTCGGGTCCGTTGACGAGGTCGCCGCGATAGCTCGGCAGCGTGACCCCGCCGCGGGTCTCGGTGTCGGCCGAACGCGGTTTCGCGTACTGGCCTGCGATGCGCCCGACGCGTATCACGGGCCGCTTGAGTCCGTGCAGCAGCACGAGGCTCATCTGGAGCAGGATCTTCAGCTGCTTGGCGATCTTGTCGGATTCGCAGCCCGCAAACGTTTCGGCGCAATCGCCGCCCTGCAGCAGGAACGCCTCGCCCCGTTGCGCCGCGGCGAGTTGCTCGCGCAGGGCTTCCACCTCCCACGACACCACGATCGGCGGCAGGCGCGACAACTCCGCCACCACGCGTTCGAGCGCGGCCGCGTCCGGATAACGCGGCTGCTGCTGTGCGGGCCGGGCCTGCCAGCTCGCTGCGTGCCACGTCGTGAAATCAGTCGTTTGCATCGGCTTTATCGTACACGGAACGGCCCCGGGGGTGGCAGTCCGGCAGACGGACAGGCAGAATGCGCGGCTTCCACAAGGCGGTCACCATGCATCGAGTCCTCGTTCTCGGAGCCGGCAAGATCGGCTCGCTCATTTCGGGGCTGCTCGCGGAATCGGGCAGCTATCGTGTGCACCTCGCCGATGTCGACGGCGAGCACGCCAGTGCCGTCGCGCGTGCACACGGTGTCGCGAACCTCGAGGCGCACACCGTCGATGCGCGGAACGCCAAGGCGCTCGAGCGCCACCTCGCCGCGCAACCGGTCGATGCGGTCATCTCGAGCCTGCCCTACTACTGCAATACGAATGTCGCAGAGGCGGCCCGCAAGGCGGGCACCCATTACTTCGATCTCACCGAGGATGTCGAAGTGACGCGCGCGGTGCGCCGCATCGCCGCCGATGCGCCGCACGCGTTCGTGCCGCAATGCGGGCTCGCACCGGGCTTCATCAGCATCGCGGCGAGCGAGCTGATCACGCATTTCGATTCGCTGCGCGCGGTGAAGCTGCGTGTCGGCGCGCTGCCCCAGCACCCGAACAACGTGCTCAAGTATTCCCTCACGTGGTCCACGGAAGGGTTGATCAACGAGTATGGCAACCCCTGCGAAGCGATCGTCGACGGACGCAGGATCGAGGTTGCGCCGCTCGAAGGCCTCGAGGAAATCGAGATCGACGGCACGGCCTATGAGGCGTTCAATACCTCGGGCGGCCTCGGATCGCTCGCGGAAACCTCCGGCCAGTCCTGCGAACACATGACGTACAAGACGATCCGCTACCCCGGCCACTGCCAGCAGATGCGGCTCCTGATGAACGACCTGAAGCTGAACCAGGACCGGCCGACGCTGAAGCGCATTCTCGAGAACGCGGTCCCGCAGACGTTGCAGGACGTCGTGATCGTCTACGCCGCGGTGACCGGAATGCAGGACGGCGAGCTGCGCGAAGAGAACTACGTGAACAAGGTGTATCCGCAGGTGATTGCCGGCAGGCTGTGGTCCGCGATCCAGGTCACGACGGCAGCGGGTATCACCGCCGTCGTCGACCTCGTGCTCGACGGCAAGGGCCGCTACCAGGGCTTCGTTGCGCAGGAGCAGTTCCGCCTGCCCGAGATCCTCGCCAACCGCTTCGGCCGTTATTACGCACCGGGCGGCACCAAGGACCTGTCGTCGAAGGTCGTGGTGGCCGGGCAGACCGGCCGCCAGCGCAAGGCGGGCGGGACCCGATCATGAACGCCGCCGTGCCGATGAGTGCCGTCGACACGACCGCGCTGCTGGCGCGCCTCGGCCTCGACTCGACGGCGCTCGCCGCGGGCAACGGCGACCGGATCGACGTGCTGAATCCGGCGACCGGTGCGAGGCTCGCGCAGGTGCGCGGCGCAAACGGAGCCGACTACGAGCGGATCCTCGCGCGCGCCGTCGAGGCCGCCGCCGCCTGGCGCGCGGTGCCGGCGCCGAAACGCGGCGAAGCGGTACGACGACTGGGCGAGGCACTGCGCCGGCACAAGGACGATCTCGGCGCGCTCGTCACGCTCGAGAACGGCAAGATCCGCGCCGAGGGCCTGGGCGAGGTGCAGGAAATGATCGATATCGCGGATTTCGCGGTCGGTCAGTCGCGCATGCTCTACGGCTACACGATGCACTCCGAGCGCCCGCAGCACCGCATGTACGAGCAGTGGCATCCGCTCGGCGTCGTCGCGGTGATTTCGGCGTTCAACTTCCCGGTCGCGGTGTGGGCCTGGAACGCGCTGCTCGCCGCGATCTGCGGCAATGCCACGGTGTGGAAGCCCTCGCCGAAGACCCCGCTGACCGCCCTCGCGGTGCAGAAGATCTGCGATGCGGTGATGGCGGCTGAAGGCCTGCCGGCGATCTTCCAGATGTTCGTCGACCCGGGGACGACACTCGCGACGCGCCTGGTCGACGACCGTCGCGTGGCGCTCGTCTCGTTCACGGGCTCGACCGCGGTCGGGCGCAAGGTCGGCGAGCGCGTCGCGGCGCGCCTCGGCAAGTCGCTGCTCGAACTCGGCGGCAACAACGCGATCATCGTCGATGAAACCGCCGACCTCGCGCTCGCGGTGCCGTCGATCGTGTTCGGCGCCGTCGGCACGGCTGGCCAGCGGTGCACCAGCACGCGGCGCGTGATCGTGCACCGCTCGCGCGCGGCGGAGCTCGAGCGCCGGCTGCTCGCGGCGTACCGCCAGGTGCGCATCGGCGACCCGATGGACCCGGGCACGCTGATGGGGCCGCTGATCGATGCGCAGGCAGTGGAGCAGTTCCGCAAGGCCGTCGCAGCCGCGCGCGACGCGGGTGGCGAGCTGCTGTGCGGCGGCGAGGTGCTCGACCGGCCCGGCCACTTCGTCACGCCCGCGATCGTGCGTGCGCGCAATGACTGGCCGATCGTCCAGCACGAAACGTTCGCGCCGATCCTCTACCTGATCCCGTACGACACGCTCGAGGAGGCGATCACGCTGCAGAATGCGGCGGCGCACGGCCTGTCCTCCGCGATCTTCACCGACAGCCTGCAGGCAGCCGAGCGTTTCCTGTCGGCACTCGGCAGCGACTGCGGCATTGCGAACGTCAATATCGGTACGTCCGGGGCGGAGATCGGCGGGGCATTCGGCGGCGAGAAGGACACCGGCGGCGGGCGCGAGTCGGGCTCGGATGCCTGGAAGGCCTACATGCGCCGGCAGACGAACACGATCAACGCCTCGCGGGCACTGCCGCTTGCGCAGGGGATCCGCTTCGACGTCTGAGCCGCCGCCTCAGGCCAGCGTGTGATACACCCGCTGCACGTCGTCGTCCTGCTCGAGGCTGTCGATCAGGGCGAGTGCCTCGTTGGCCTCCGGCTCCGGCAGTTCCACGGGCACCGTACACACGTACTCCTGCTCGGCCGACACCGGCACGAGCCCGCGCGCCTCGAGCGCGAGCTGCATGCGCCCGAAATCGCCGAACGCGCAGCGGATCACGATCTGCGGCTCGCCGGCTTCGCCGCTGCCCTCGCCCATTTCATCGAGGCCATGGTCGATCAGGTAGAGCTCGAGATCGTCCTGGTCGATGCCGTCCGGCTTCAGCCGGAACACGCCCATGCGCCGGAACTGGAACGCCACGCTGCCGCTCGCCCCGAGATTGCCGCCGCCCTTGGCAAAAATGCTGCGCACGTGCGCGACCGTGCGTGTCGGATTGTCGGTCGCCGTTTCGACGAGGACGGCCACGCCGTGCGGGGCATAGCCCTCGTACAGCACCTGCTCGTAGTGGGTTGCATCCTTGCCGACCGCCCGCTTGATCGCCGCTTCGACCTTGTCCTTCGGCATGTTCGCGGCGCGTGCGTTCTGGATCACGCGTCGCAGCGTGGGGTTCGATCCCGGGTCGCTGCCGCCCGCCTTGACCGCCATGTTGATGTCTTTGGCGATGCGCGCGAACTGCTTCGCCATGCGGTTCCAGCGCGCGAACATCGCGTGCTTGCGGACTTCGAAGATTCTTCCCATGCGCGCATGATGCCACGGCCGCGACGGCCCTGGCGCGATCAGCGGCCGGGCAGCGCGAGTTCGATCCCTGCCCCGCCGAGCGCGGGCGACGGGCCGATCGTCAGCGTCCCGCCGTAGAGCGCGACGGCGTCGCGCACCATCGCGAGCCCGAGCCCGTGCCCCGGGGTCGCCTCGTCGGCCCGCGCGCCGCGCTCGAGCACGCGTTCGCGATCCTCGTCCGAGATCCCGGGCCCGTCGTCCTCGACCACGATCCTGAGGCGTGCGCGCGGCGGTGCGCCGGGATCGAAGCGACCCGTGATCCGCACGCGCGTCGCGCACCACTTGCAGGCATTGTCCATCACGTTGCCGAGGAGTTCGGCGAGGTCGTCCCGATCGCCGACAAAACGCAATTCGCCCGGCAATGCATTCTCGATCGCGAAATCCTTCGCCCCGTGCGCACGCAGCAGGGCGGCGCGCAGATCCGCGACCACCGGCCGCACTTCGACGGCACCCTGCCCGACGGTCGCGCCGCCGCTCGTCGCGGCGCGCCGCAGCTGGTGCTCGACGATACGGCCCATGCGATCGATCTCCCGCTCCAGCGGACCGCGCAGCGCCTCCACCGAGGTGGCGCCGGGCAGGCTCGCACGCATCACCGCGAGCGGTGTCTTCAGGCTGTGGGCCAGATTGCCGAGCGTCTTGCGATAGCGCGTGATGCGCTCACGTTCGGCTGCGAGCAGCGCATTGAGGTTCGCCGCAACCCCGGACAGTTCGCGCGGCCATCGGGTCGACAGCGCCTCGCGCGCGCCGGATTCGATGCCGCGGATCTCGTCCTCGAGCCGCTGCACCGGGGCGAGCGTGCGGCGCAGCAGCACGGCGAGCGTGCCGAGCAGCAATACCGCGAGTGACACGAACCAGCCAAACATCTGCGAGCGCACGCGCGCGAGCTGCTGCACGTACGGGTCGAGGTCGGTCGCCACGCTGAAGGTGAGCGCCAGCGAACGGCCGTCATCGAGCCGCCACGCGATGCCGCGGCTGCGCACGACGAGTTCCCCGATGCCGGCGGCGCGCGTCTTCACCGTACGCCGCGCACCGGGCGCGAGTGGCGCACCGAAAGCCACGCGCGCCCCGATGCTCGACGGCGATCGCCACGATTCGCCGCCACCGTCGATGGCCGCATAGAGACCCGAGCCCGGTGTCGCGAGCCGCGGATCGGCGAGGCGGGTCACGGTGATGGCGTCCGGCGCGGCCTCGGTGGCCGCGATCAACGCAACCGTCTGCGCATCGAGCAGTTCGTCGAGCGAGCGGTCCACGAGGCCGCGGAACACCGCATCGAGCGCGACGATCGTCACGCCGAAGAACAGCACGAGCGAGACCGACACCGAGAGGATCAGGCGCCGCCGCAACGAGGGCATCGTGCGCCCTCAGGACGGATCGCGCGGCAGCGAAAAGCGATAACCGCGGCCGCGGAGCGTTTCGATCGGCTGCAGACGATCGTCCGGGTCGAGTTTCCTGCGCAGGCGGCCCATGAATACTTCGATCGTGTTGCTGTCGCGCTCGAAATCCTGCTCGTAGAGCCTTTCGGTGAGCTCCGTCTTGGAGATGACCTCGCCCGCGCGCATCATCAGGTGTTCGAGCAGCCGGTATTCGAATGTCGTCAAGTCGATCGCCTGCCCCTCGACCGCGACGGTCTGCGATCGCAGGTCGAGCACCACCGGGCCGCACGACAGCACCGGGCTCGCCCACCCGCCGGCACGACGCAGCAGCGCCTGCACGCGCGCCAGCACTTCCTCGAACCGGAACGGCTTCGCCACGTAGTCGTCCGCGCCTGCATCGAGCCCCGCAACCTTGTCCTGCCAGCGATCGCGCGCGGTCAGCACGAGGATCGGGAACGTCTTGCGCTCGCTGCGCAGCGTGCGGATGAGATCGAGGCCCGGCACCTTCGGCAATCCGAGATCGACGATCGCGACATCGATCGGGTATTCCCGCCCCGCATAAAGGCCTTCCTCGCCATCCGCCGCGACATCGACCGTGAAGCCGGCCGCGACGAGATCGCGCTTCAATGCGTCCCGCAGCGCGGCCTCGTCCTCGATGACCAGCACACGCACGTCAGAGCTCCGCGCCCGTCGCGGCGTCGATCCGCACGGTCCACACGCGCCCGTCGTCCGACAACAGCCGCAACTGGTGGATCCGTCGCCCGTTCGACTCGCGGGTTTCGGCCCGGATCACGCGGGCGCGATACCTGCGCTCGGCCAGGTTGACTGCCTCATCCAGGCTGATACCCGCGTCGGCCCGGGGAGCCCGATCCTGCCCTTTCTCCTTGTTGTATTTGCCGTGCGCCCAGGGCGGCGGGTCGGCATGTGCGACCGGCGCCACGAAGGGCTGCGCGCAGAGCAGCGCCACACTGAGCAGGAAAGCAGGCGTCTTCACGATGGCCGCGAGCATAGGACCGCGCAACTGAACCTTGCCTGAAGCGTATCAGGTCGCACGCGCCGCGGCCTTGGCAGCGATCCACAGCCGGTCCCACGCGGCGTAGTCGAGCTCGCCCAGGGACCGTCCCGATGCAGCCGCGAGCGACTCCATGTGCCGGAAGCGTGCCTCGAACTTGCGGTTCGCATCGCGCAGCGCAGCTTCGGGCTCGAGCCCGAGATGGCGCGCCCACTGCGCCACTGCAAAGAGCAGGTCACCGAGCTCTTCGGACTGTCGTGCCGCGTCGCCGTCGCGTACCGTGGCGTCGAGCTCCCGCAGCTCTTCAGCGACCTTCTGTCGTGTGCCCGCGGCGTCCGGCCAGTCGAAGCCGACACGCGCCGCGCGCCGGCCGAGTTTGGCTGCCCGCATCAGTGCCGGCAGCGCGAGCGGCACGTCGGCGAGCGTGCCGCGCTCGCCGTTCGCCTCGCGCTCACGGGCCTTCATCGCCTCCCATGCATCTGTCTGTTCGGCGGCGTCGGCAAAATGCGCGCCCGCAAAGACGTGGGGATGGCGCACCGTCAGCTTCGTGGCGATCGATTCGGCGACGTCGTCGAACGTGAACCAGCCGCGTTCTTCCGCGAGACGTGCGTGGAACACGACCTGGAACAGCAGGTCGCCGAGTTCGCTGCGCAGGCGCTCGGGCCTGCCGCTCGCGATTGCGTCCGAAACTTCGTAGGCCTCCTCGATCGTGTAGGGCGCGATCGACTCGAAGTCCTGCGCCAGATCCCACGGACAACCGCCCTCGGGCGCGCGCAACCGCGCCATGATCGCGAGCAGACGCGCCACCGCATCCTCACGACTCATCGAGCCCCCCCGTCACGACATCGTACAGAGTGATCAACATGCCGGCGGTCGCTCCCCAGATGTGGCGGTGCTCCCAGGGGATGTCGTAGAGCCGCACTTCGCGATCACCGATACGCCGCGCCCGCGGCACGTGGTTGTGGATGTCGAATACATGGGCGAGTGGCACTTCGAACGCCTCGGTGACCTCACCTTCGTCGAGGCGCAGCGCGAACCCCGGGTCGACGAACGCGACGACCGGCGTCACGCGATAGCCGGTGATGATCAGGTGGTCCGGGAGATAGCCGATCGGATGCACGCGACCAGCATCGAGGCCGATTTCCTCGTGCGCCTCGCGCAGCGCGGCATCGAGCGGGCCGCGATCACTCGCCTCGATCCGTCCACCCGGAAAACTGATCTGCCCGGCATGGTTCTTCAGGCGCTCGGCGCGCTGCGTGAGCAGCACCGTGAGTCCCTGGGCGTGGTCGATGAGCGGCACCAGGACCGCAGCCGGGATCGGATGCTCGGGCAGATGCGCGAGGAAACGCTGCGTGTCAGCCGCCGGCAGGCCGCCGATGCGCCACTCGGCGATGCTCGCCGAGGGTACCGTGCCGCGCAGCCGCTCCACGATGCGCGCGCGCAGCGCCGGCGCCTCGGCCGGGGCAGGACTGCCGGGACTTGCGCTCACGTCGCCCGTTCAGCCCCCGCCACTCGTGCCGCCCTTGATGCCGCCCTTGGCGAGTTCCGCCGGGTCGAGGAGCTTTGCGAGTTCGCCACGCGGCAGATCGGTCATCTCGCCGGCCACCGCGAGGATCGGTTTGCCCTGTGCATAGGCTTTCTTTGCGATCGCCGCGCCCTTCTCGTAACCGATCACCGGGTTCAGTGCCGTCACGAGGATCGGGTTGCGATCGAGCGCTTCGGCGAGCCGCGCCTCGTTGACCGTGAAGCCCGCGATGGCGCTGTCGGCTAGCAGCCGCGACACGTTCGCGAGCAACCGCACACTCTCGAGCAGGTTGTGCGCGATCACCGGCAACATCACGTTCAACTGGAAATTGCCCGACTGTCCTGCGACCGTGATCGTCGCATCGTTGCCGATCACCTGCGCCGCGACCATCGCGGTCGCCTCCGGAATGACCGGATTGACCTTGCCCGGCATGATGCTGCTGCCCGGCTGCAGCGCCGGCAGCGCGATCTCGCCGAGTCCCGCGAGCGGACCGCTGTTCATCCAGCGCAGGTCGTTGGCGATCTTCATCAGGCTGACCGCGATCACCTTCAGCTGTCCCGACAGCTCGACCGCCGAGTCCTGCGACGACAACGCCTCGAAGTAGTTCGGGCTCGGCACGAACGGCAGCTGCGTGAGCGCCGCCAGCGCGGTGCAGAAACGCGCGCCGAATTGCGGATGGGCATTGATGCCGGTACCGACCGCCGTGCCGCCCTGCGCGAGTGCGTAGAGGCGCGGCGCCGTGGCGGCGAGCCGGGCGCGACCGCCCTCGACCTGCGCACGCCAGCCGGACAGTTCCTGGCCGAGCGTCACCGGCATCGCATCCATCAGGTGCGTGCGACCCGTCTTCACGATCGCGCCAATCGCCTGTTCCTTCTTCGCGATCACCTGTGCAAGATGCGCGAGTGCCGGCGACAGCGACTCGTGCACCGCGAGCGCTGCGCTGACGTGGATCGCCGTCGGGATCACGTCGTTGCTGCTCTGGCTCATGTTGACGTGATCGTTCGGATGCACGGCGAGGCCCGAGGCCCGCGTCGCGAGGTGCGCGATCACCTCGTTGGCGTTCATGTTCGTGCTGGTACCCGAGCCGGTCTGGAACACGTCGATCGGAAAGTGCGCATCGTGGCGGCCCGCGGCCACCTCCGCGGCGGCAGCCTCGATCGCACGCGCGATATCGGCAGGCAGCAGGCCGAGTGCCGCATTCGCCGTGGCGGCCGCGGCTTTCACGAGCCCGACCGCGCGCAGGAACTCGCGCGGCATCGTCAGGCCGCTCACCGGGAAGTTTTGCACCGCGCGCTGGGTCTGCGCACCCCACAGGGCCTCGAGCGGCACCTGCAATTCGCCCATGCTGTCGTGTTCGGTCCGGAAAGAAGAGGTCATCGGATACTCCGCGGCGGCGCCGACCATCGGCGCGCATCGGCCGGGATGGCCGCATGCGTTATCATCGTGATCCTAACATTCCCGCCGACCTTCCCGCATGACCCGAGTCTCGATCGACGCCCTTTCGCCGGTGGATGGCCGCTATCGCAGCGCCGCCGATCCGCTCCGCCCCATCCTGAGCGAAGAGGGCCTGATTCGCGAACGCATCCGCATCGAGGCGCACTGGTTCGGCTTTCTCGTCGCGCAAGTGCCGTCGTTCCGTGCCGTCGCGGGGCCCGCCGTGCGCGCACGCGCCGCCGCGCTCGCCGCGGAACCCGACACCGGCGCCGCCGCCAGCGTCAAGGAGACCGAAGCGCGCATCAACCACGACGTGAAAGCCGTCGAGTACTTTGTCCGCGATGCCCTCGCGGCGGCGGGTGCGTCGCCCGCGGCACTCGAGCTCGTGCACTTCGGTTGCACGTCGGAAGACATCAACAACGTCGCCTATGCACGCCTGCTCGTGGCCGCACGCGCCGTGCTGCTCGGCGTGCTCGATGCGCGCATTGCCACGCTGAATGCGCTCGCGAACGATTATGCGGGGCTCGCGATGATCGCGCGCACCCATGGCCAGGCCGCGAGCCCGACGACGCTCGGCAAGGAGTTCGCCAACGTCGCACGACGCCTCGAGCGTGCCCGCGCGCGCTTCGCGGCGGTCGCAGCGCTCGCCAAGTGGAACGGTGCGGTCGGCAATTACAACGCGCACGTCGTGGCGCTGCCGGCTCTCGACTGGCCGGCGCTCGCCGGCCAGTTCATCCGGGAGCTCGGCCTCGGCTTCAATGCGTGGACGACGCAGATCGAACCCCACGACTGGATCGCCGAGTATTGCGATGCGCTCGCGTCGGTCAACGTGATCGTGCTCGATTTCTGTCGCGACGCCTGGGGCTACATCTCGCTCGGCTATCTTCGCCAGCGCGCTGTCCAGGGCGAGGTCGGATCGTCGACCATGCCCCACAAGGTCAACCCGATCGACTTCGAGAATGCCGAAGGCAATCTCGGCATCGCGAATGCGCTGCTCAGGCATTTCGCGGAGAAGCTGCCGGTGTCGCGCTGGCAGCGCGACCTCACCGATTCGACCGTGCTGCGCAATCTCGGCGTAGCGCTCGCGCACAGCCTCGTCGCCTGGCAATCGCTCGGCCGGGGTCTCGCCAAGGTCGAGGCCAATCCCGCGCGCATCGCAGCCGATCTCGACGGGGCGTGGGAAGTGCTGGCGGAAGCGGTCCAGACCGTGCTGCGCGCGCACGGCGTGCAGAACGGCTATGAGCGCTTGAAGGACTTCACGCGTGGCCGGCCGATCGACGCCACGATGCTGCGCGAATTCATCGCTGGCCTGCCACTGCCCGCAGAGGCGCTGGGCGCGCTGCGCGCACTGGAACCGGCCGGCTACACGGGCCTCGCCGAGCGCCTCGCGCGCGAGCACGGGCCGCGGAACTGAGAACTGCGGCACGCTTTGGCGCGACGGCCCGGATCGGGCGGTGCCAAAACGTGACCGCATCGACACGCCACGGCCCCCGCGCTGGTCGAGAATCCGGGCCAAACGCCAATGGGCGCGAGGTTCCGGGATCCGTCGTGAGCACCACCGGGGAGTTCGAGTTGAGCCTGCTCTCGCAGACGCCGGCGCCGCGTCTGGAGCTGCCGCCTCTCGAGGCGCCTCCCCAGGTCAATGTGGTCACGACGATGGCGGAAACCCTGGCGGCGACCCTCCACGTCGCCGGCAGCGCGCAGCGCCTGATGTCGATCTGCACGCCGAACCTCGAACCCGACATTTACGACCAGACGCCGTTCCTCGACATCGTCAAGCGTTTCGTGCTCGCGCGCAGCTTCGCGAAGGTGCGTGTCCTGGTCGCTGACGGCAGCCGGCTGGTCCGCGACGTGCACCGCTTCGCTGCCATGAGCCGTCGCCTCACGAGCTACATCGATATCCGCGCGCTCGGCGAGGACTCGCCGAAGCCGTTTCCGGGCTACATCATCGCCGACGATCGCGCGATCCTCTACCGGGCCAACGCCGCGCAGTGGGACGGCATCGCCGACCTCGACAATCCCGCCGTTGCGCGCATGCACCTCGCCGATTTCGACGCGCAATGGATCACGCACGCGCCCGATTTCGCCTACCGTGTTGCACGCCGCTGACCGCCCGTCGTCCTATAATTCGCCGATGCCCGGCCGACCGGAAGTGACCGTTGCTGCCGTCGTCGAACGCGACGGCCGGTTCCTCGTCGTCGAGGAACGCGTAGGCGGACGCCTCGTGCTGAACCAGCCGGCCGGGCACGTGGAGGACCGCGAGACACTGCTCGAGGCGGTGGTGCGCGAGACGCGCGAGGAGTCGGCGTGGCACCTCACGCCGGCGCATCTCCTCGGCCTGTATCTCTGGCGCAATGCCCGCACCGGCCGCTCCGTGTTGCGCGTTGCATTCAGCGGCACGGTATCGGGTCACGACCCGCAGGCCCCGCTCGACCGCGGCATCGTCGGCACGCATTGGCTGGGACGCGACGAACTCCTCGCCGCGCACCATCGCCTGCGCAGCCCGCTCGTGCTTCGCTGCATCGACGACCATCTCGCCGGCCGGCGCCTGCCGCTCGCCTCGGTGGCCGACCTCGACCTGCACCACGTCGCGCACCTGAACGCCGTCAAGGTCGGCTGACCCGGTCGCGCGCCGTACAATGCGCGCGTGTCCCCAAGCCGCGCCCGCATCGTCGTCGGTCTTTCGGGCGGCGTCGATTCCGCCGTCGCTGCACTGCGCCTCGTCGAGCGGGGCGACGACGTGCACGGCCTTTTCATGGCGAACTGGGACGACGACGACGGCTACTGCACGGCTGCCCAGGACTTCCAGGATGCGCGCACGGTAGCCGATACGCTCGGCATCCCGCTGCACCGGGTCGATTTCTCGCAGCAGTACCGCGAACGCGTGTTCGCACATTTCCTCGACGAGTACGCGGCCGGCCGCACGCCCAATCCGGATGTGCTGTGCAACCGCGAGATCAAGTTCGGCGTCTGCCTCGACCATGCACGGCGCCTCGGCGCGGCACGCTTCGCGACAGGTCACTACGCGCGCGTGGTGCAGGGCGAGCGGGGACCCGAACTGCGCAAGGGCGCCGATCCCGCGCGTGACCAGTCGTACTTCCTGCACGCGCTCGACCCGGCGGTGCTCGGCGCCATCGAGTTCCCGATCGGCGAGATGATGAAGGATGACGTGCGCGCGCACGCGCGACGCGCGGGCCTGGCTGTCCACGACAAGCCGGACAGTACCGGCATCTGCTTCATCGGCGAGCGGCCGTTTCGCGAGTTCCTCGCGCGCTTCATCCCGGGCGCGCCCGGTCCCATCGAGACACCGCAGGGCGAGCGACTCGGCACGCATCGGGGCCTCGCGTACTACACACTCGGACAGCGCGGCGGACTGGATATCGGCGGGCAGGCCGGTCACCCCGAGGGCGCCTGGTACGTCGCGCACAAGGATACGGCGCGCAATGCCCTCGTCGTCGTGCAGGGTCACGACCATCCGCTGCTGCTCGCGCGCACAGTCATCACCGGCCGGGTCCACTGGCTCGGCGCGCCGCCCGAGACCGCGATTGCAGCCACCGCCAAAGTACGCTACCGCCAGCCGGACCAGACCGTGCGGATCACGCCACTCGCCACGGGCGGTGCGCGGCTCGAATTTGACCTGGATCAGCGCGCGGTCACACCCGGCCAATACGCTGTCTTCTACCACGGCACGCGCTGCCTCGGCGGCGCAGTCATCGAGGCGACGATCCACACATGATGCACTCGCGCAACCTGCCGCCCGGACTCTCGGCACTGAAGTCCTTGACGGGACGCACGCCGCTCATCGCGGTCGACTGCGAGTTTCGCGGCAGACGGCACACAATCTACGCCAAGCACGAGGCCCTCAACTTCACGGGCAGCATCAAGGACCGTATGGCATTGCGGATCCTCGAGCGCGCCTATGCGGACGGCGAGATCGGACCCGGCGACGAGATCGCCGAGGCGACGAGCGGCAACACCGGGATTTCGTTTGCCGCAATGGGCCGCGCGCTCGGCCACCGCGTGCGCATCTACATGCCGGACTGGATGAGCCGCGAACGCGTGCTCGTGATCCAGAGCCTCGGCGCGGCCGTCATTCCCGTCTCCCACGAACAGGGCGGCTTCCTCGGCAGCATCCGCATGGCCGACGAATATGCCGCCGGTACCGGGCGCGTGTTCCGGCCGCGGCAGTTCGACTGTGACGCGAATGTCGAAGCGCACTACGCGACGACGGGCCCGGAGCTCCTCGCGCAGCTGGAACGGCCGCCCACGGCATTTGTCGCGGGCGTCGGCACCGGCGGCACGGTGATGGGCGTCGGGCGGTACCTGCGCGAGCGGGTGCCGGGCGTCGCGATCCACCCGCTCGAACCCGCCAACTCGCCGACGCTGCGCACCGGTTTCAAGACGGGGCGCCACCGCATCCAGGGCATCAGCGACGAATTCGTGCCGGCCATCGTGCGCCTCGCGGAGCTCGACCGGATCGTCGACGTATGGGACGGCGATGCGATCTGCATGGCGCAGCGGCTCGCGGCCGAGCTCGGCATCGCCGTCGGCATAAGCTCCGGCGCGAACTTCCTCGGCGCCCTCGAGGTCGCGCACGAACAGGGTGCCGCCGCGGTGGTCAGCACCATTTTCTGCGACGACAACAAGAAGTACCTGTCGACCGACCTGTGCAGCGACGAGAAATGCGAGGACCACTACCTGTCGCGCGAGGTCCGGCTGCACGGCTTTCGCGTGATCCCCGCGCCCGGTTCGCCGGGCGCCTGAACGCGCCGCCCGCGCGGCCGCGATTCGCGCTGCCGGCCCGCTCACGCTATAATTATCGGCTCTTTTCGAGCCTCATCGCCTCGTCGCGGAGAACATGATGACCGACAGTTTCAAGGCCCGCACGCAGCTCGTCGTGGGATCGCACAGCTACGACATCTGCAGCCTCAAGGCGCTGCCGCAGGACAAGGTCGCGCGCCTGCCCTACTCGCTCAAGATCCTGCTCGAGAACCTGCTGCGCTTCGAGGACGGCGTCAATGTCACGCGCGGGGACATCGAGGCACTGCTCGACTGGGACCCGCAGGCGACCCCGTCGCACGAGATCGCGTTCACGCCGGCGCGCGTGATCATGCAGGACTTCACCGGCGTGCCCTGTGTCGTCGATCTCGCGGCGATGCGCGAGGCGATCACGCGGCTCGGCGGCAGGGCCGAACAGGTCAATCCGCTCGCCCCCGCCGAACTCGTCATCGATCACTCGGTGCAGGTCGACGAGTACGGCACGCCGCGCGCGCTCGCGGACAACAACCGCATCGAGTTCGAGCGCAACGGCGAGCGCTACGCGTTCCTGCGCTGGGGCCAGACCGCCTTCGAGAACTTCAAGGTCGTGCCGCCGAACACCGGCATCGTGCACCAGGTCAACCTCGAGTACCTCGGCCGCGTCGTGTTCGACACGGAGCGCGGCGGCCGTCGCGCGGCCTGGCCGGACACCGTGGTCGGCACCGATTCGCACACGACGATGATCAACGGCCTCGGCGTGCTCGGCTGGGGCGTCGGCGGCATCGAGGCGGAAGCCGCGATGCTCGGCCAGCCGATACCGCTGCTGATCCCGCAGGTCATCGGCTTTCGGCTGACCGGCAAGCTCCGGCCGGGCGCCACCGCAACGGACCTCGTGCTCACCGTCACGGAAATGCTGCGCAGGAAGGGCGTGGTCGACAAGTTCGTCGAATTCTTCGGCGACGGCCTCGCGCACCTGCCGCTCGCCGACCGCGCGACGATCGGCAACATGTCGCCGGAATTCGGCAGCACCTGCGCGATCTTCCCGATCGACGCGGAAACCGTGCGCTACCTGCGCCTCTCCGGCCGCTCCGACGAGCACATCGCACTGATCGAAACCTACGCGAAGGCGCAGGGGCTGTGGCGCGCGGACGGCCAGGCGAGCGCGCAATACACCGACGTGCTCGAGCTCGATCTCGCGAGCGTCGAGCCGAGCCTCGCAGGCCCGAAGCGGCCGCAGGATCGCGTACCGCTGCACACGGCGAAGGCCGCATACCGCAAGGCCCTCGCGCCGATGGTCGAGGAGCGCAGCCGCAAGTCCGGCAAGAGCGGCCACGCACCCGTGGCGATCGGGAGCCAGCGCTTCGAACTGAAGGACGGCGCGGTCGTGATCGCCGCGATCACGAGCTGCACCAACACCTCGAATCCGTACGTGATGGTCGGCGCCGGCCTGCTCGCACGCAACGCCGTGCGGCGCGGCCTGACTGCGAAGCCCTGGGTCAAGACCAGCCTCGCGCCGGGTTCGCGGGTCGTGACCGACTACCTCGGCCGGGCGAAACTGCTCGAGGATCTCGCGCTCGCGGGCTTTTATCTCGTCGGCTATGGGTGCACGACCTGCATCGGCAACTCGGGGCCCCTCAAGAGCGAGATTTCCGCCGGCGTCACGGCCGGCGACATCGTCGCGTGCTCGGTCCTGTCCGGCAACCGCAACTTCGAGGGCCGCATCCACCCCGAGGTGAAGATGAACTTCCTCGCCTCGCCGCCGCTCGTCGTCGCCTATGCGCTCGCCGGCACGCTCGACATCGACCTCGATGCCGATCCGCTCGGCAATGATCCCGACGGCAAGCCGGTCTACCTCAAGGACATCTGGCCGAGCGATGCGGAAGTCGCCGACACCGTGCGATCGGTGATCAACTCCGGGATGTTCCGCAAGAGTTACGACAGCGTCTTCAAGGGCGACGAGCACTGGGCGGGCATCAAGGTACCGGGTGGCAAGATCTATCAGTGGGATGCGAAGTCGACCTACGTCAAGAACCCGCCCTATTTCGACGGCATGACGATGCAGCCGGGCGAAGTACGCGACATCAAGGGCGCACGGGTACTCGCCCTGCTCGGGGATTCGGTCACCACCGACCACATCTCGCCCGCCGGCAGCATCGCGAAGTCGAGCCCGGCGGCGAAGTACCTGATGGCGCAGGGCGTGCAGCCGCACGACTTCAATTCGTATGGTTCGCGCCGCGGCAACCACGAGGTGATGATGCGCGGCACGTTCGCCAACATCCGCCTGCGCAATCTCCTCGCTCCGGGCACCGAGGGCGGTGTCTCGATCCACCTGCCGAGCGGCGAACAGATGAGCATCTTCGATGCCGCCATGCGCTACAAGGCGGACGGCACGCCGCTCGTGGTGCTCGCCGGCAAGGAGTACGGCTCCGGTTCCTCGCGCGACTGGGCCGCCAAGGGCACGATGCTGCTCGGCGTGCACGCGGTGATCGCGGAGAGCTTCGAGCGCATCCATCGCTCCAACCTGATCGGCATGGGCGTGCTGCCGCTGCAGTTTCCGGCCGGAGAGAGTGCGCAGAGCCTCGGTCTCACCGGTCGCGAGGTGATCGACATCGTCGGCGTTGCCGATGCCGCATCGAAGACGGTCAGGGTGATCGCGACCCCGGAGGGCGGCGGCAAGGCCGTCACGTTCGATGCGCGCGTACGCATCGATACGCCGAAGGAGCGCGAGTACTACCGGCACGGCGGCATCCTGCAGTTCGTGCTGCGCCAGCTCGCCGGATCGAGCCGCGCCGCCTGATGGGCCGCGAGCGGCGTGTGGTCGCGGTCTTCGACCTCGACGGCACGATCACACGCCGCGACACCCTCTTCCCGTACGTGGTGGCCCGCCTCGCGCAGCGCCCCTGGCGCCTCGCGAAGCTGCTCCTCGTCCTGCCCGCGCTCTGCATCTATGCGCTCGCGGGGCGTGATCGCGGGCGTCTCAAGGCAAAGCTGATAGGCGCGACCCTCGGCGGCGAAACGCGTGCCGACATTGCCGCGTGGAACGACCGCTACCTGCCGCGCTTGATCGCGCGCGATCTGCTCCGCGACGCGGTGGCCGCCATCGCGCGCCACCGGTTGCGGGGTGACACGCTCGTGCTGATGTCGGCGAGCGTCGACCTCTACGTGCCGGCCCTCGGCAAGCGGCTCGGCTTTCAGCGCACCATCTGCACCGAAGTGGCCTGGCGCGACGAGCGGCTCACGGGGGCGCTCACGACGCCGAACCGGCGTGGCGAGGAAAAGTCGCGCTGCCTCGCGGCACTGCGCGCGGAGTTCGGCGATGCAGAGTTCACGGCCTACGGCAACAGCGCGTCCGACCTGCCGCACCTGCGGCTCGCCGATCATGGGGTACTGGTCAATGCCTCACGCGCCGCATTCGTGCAGGCGCGGCACGCCGGCATCGAATGTGTACAGTGGCGGGGAACATGGCGCCCGGATGATTCATCCAACATTGACCCGCCCGGGTGATACGCCTGTCACGCAGGGATTGCACGAAGTATGCATCGTAAATACTGGATTAATAGGGTTAATTCTATTCGTCCCTCGGACATCACCCCCGAGGGCGTGTGGCTCGATCGCCGTCGCTGGCTCGCCGGAGCCGCTGTGCTGCCGCTTGCGGCGGCGGTCGCTCGGCCGGCGGTTGCCGCACCCGCGCCGCCGCCCCTCGCGGCATCACGCAACGCCCGCCATTCGGTGGACGACACGCCGACCTCGTGGGACGACATCACGTCCTACAACAACTTCTACGAATTCGGCACCGACAAGGGCGATCCGCGCGCGCATGCGGGCACGCTGCACGTACGCCCATGGAGCGTGGCAGTATCGGGCGAAATCGAAGCACCAGGCACATTCACGCTCGAGGACCTGCTGAAACCCCATCCGCTCGAGGAGCGCATCTACCGGATGCGCTGCGTCGAACGCTGGTCCATGGTGATTCCGTGGATCGGCTTTCCGCTCGGCGATCTCGTGAAGCGATTGAAGCCGACTTCGCGTGCGAAGTTCGTCGCATTCAAGACGCTGTACCGGCCGCGGGAGATGCCCGGACAGCGCGCCGGCTGGCTCGCCTGGCCCTATGTCGAGGGCCTGCGCATCGACGAGGCGATGCACCCGCTCACGCTGCTCGTCGTCGGCCTCTACGGGCGCGAATTGCCGAACCAGAACGGCGCCCCGCTGCGCCTCGTCGTGCCGTGGAAATACGGCTTCAAGGGCATCAAGTCGATCGTGTCGATCCATTTCACGGAGCGCCAGCCGCCGACGTCGTGGAATCTCGCGGCGCCCGACGAGTACGGCTTCTACGCCAACGTGAACCCGGCCGTGGATCATCCACGCTGGAGCCAGGCGAGCGAACGGCGGATCGGCGCGAGCCTTTTTGCCGCGACGCGGCCGACCCTGCCCTTCAACGGCTACGCCGCCGAAGTGGCGTCCCTCTACGGTGGCATGGACCTGCGGCGCTGGTTCTGACCGGGCCGCTCGCGTCATGACCGTCGAACAGCGCTATCGCCGGCTCTGGAAGCCGCTCGTGTTCGTCGCGGCGCTCACCCCTGCGCTGCTGCTGCTCGCCGGCGCACTCGGAGTCGGTGGCCGGCGGCTCGGCCCCGACCCGGTCGAGGACCTGCTGCTCACCTGCGGCAAGACCACGCTCAATCTCCTGTGGATCACGCTCGCCGTGACACCCCTCGCGCATCTGCTCCACCGGCCGCAGCTGCTGCGGTTGCGCCGCACGCTCGGACTGTTCGTGTTCTTCTATGCGCTGCTGCACTTCGGCATCTATCTCGTGCTCGACCGCAGCCTCGATGTCGCGATGATCACCGGGGACATCGTCAAGCGCCCCTACATCACGATCGGCTTCACTGCGCTCGTGCTGCTCGTGCCGCTCGCGGCCACGTCGACCAACCGCATGATGCGCAGGCTCGGGCGACGCTGGCAGCGCCTGCACCGTCTCGTCTACGCGATCGCGGTGCTCGCGGCCTGGCACTACTACTGGCAGGTCAAGCGGGATGTGACCGAGCCGCTGCTTTACGCGGGCCTGCTCGCGCTGCTGCTCGGCTGGCGGGTCTGGCATCGGCGACGCGCACTGCGGAGCATGGCCGCGCGTGTCACATCGACGTACGGATCTGCCAGAGTTCCGGGTAGAACCTGAGCTCGAGCGCCTTCGCGAGGTACGACACGCCGCCGGTGCCGCCCGTCCCCGGCTTGTGGCCGATGATGCGCTCGACCGTCTTCATGTGCTGGAAACGCCAGGTCTGGAACTTGTGGTCGACGTCGATCAGCCGCTCGGCCAGTTCGTAGAGATCGGGGTCCTTGTCCGCATTGTGGTACACGCCGAGCCAGGCGCCGGCAACCTGCTTGTTGGCACGGTAGGGCTCGGCGAAATTGCGCGCGACATAGTCGTCCGGGATCCCGTAACCGCGACGGGACAGCAGCCGCAGCGCCTCGTCGTAGAGCGACGGCGCATCGAGCGCGCGACGCAAACGTGCCATGGCCGCCGGGTCGCGTCGATGCGCGGCGAGATAGTCCGCGTTCTTGTTGCCGAGCTGGAACTCGAGCAGCCGGTACTGCAGCGACTGGAACCCCGACGCGCGCCCGAGCGAGTTGCGGAATGCCGAGTAGTCGGCAGGCGTCATGGTCGCGAGCACGTCCCACACGGCGAGCAGCTGCACCTGGATGCGGGCGATGCGCCCGAACATCTTGAACGAGGTGGCGAGATCGTCGCGTCGCACACAGGCGAGCACCCCGTCGAGCTCGTGCAGCATCAGGCGGATCCAGAGTTCGGAGGTCTGGTGCGCCACGATGAACAGCAGCTCGTCGTGTTCGCGCGAATTCGGGTGCTGCGCGTCGAGCAGCCTGTCGAGCGCGAGGTAACCACCGTACGACTGCGACAGCGCGAGATCCCAGTGGACCTGCTCGTTCGACAGGTCGACGCGCTCGCTCGCGGCGAACGGGCAACCCGGGGGTGGGTCAGTCGTCATCGTTCATCATCCAGTCGGGCACGCGCCGCCAGCCGCCGAGGAGCTCACGGTCGAGGTTACGCCAGTCGGGCTCGTGCGTTGCGACGAGGCGCCAGAAGCGCGCGGAATGATTCATGTGTCGCGTGTGCGCGAGCTCGTGCACCAGCAGATAGCGGACGATCTCCGGCCGCTGGAATGCGAGGCACGCGTTCAGGCTGATCGTGCCGCGCGTCGAGCAGCTGCCCCAGCGCGTGCGCTGGCGCCGTATCGACAGGCGGCGGTATTCGCATCCCATCTCGCGCGCCAGGGCCGCGAGCCAGGGCATGAGCCCGGCCGCGGCGCGTGCACCGACCCAGGCGCGCAGCAGCCGGCGCAGATCCGCGGGGCGTGGCGGCAAGCCGCGCAGCTCGAGGACTTGCGCCGTGCCGGCACCGCCGGCCGGGGCCGCCACGAGGCGCGCGCGGCCGGCGCCCGGCACGGTGCGCAACTGCCAGGTCTCGCCGAAGGCCGCGAGCTCCAGCCGGTCGGGTGGAAACGGGCGAGGCTCGGGGCATTCCCGCCGTGCGCGCTCGCGTCGTGTCTCGATCCAGTCGTGGTGCCGGTGCAGGAACTCGCGCACCGTGCGTTGCCCGGTGCGCGGCGGCACCACCACCTCGACGCGCCCGCCGACGTGCACCCGCACGGTCAGGCGCCGCGCACGCCGGCTGTGCCGCACGATGAACGGTGGCGCGTCGTGCGCATCGAACAGGGACAGCTGCGTCTCGGGTCGGTCGAACATGGGAGTGCCGCTGCCATGATATCAGCCGATCGGCTAGCATGGCCGCGTGGCGCCGATCCTCGAAGTCCGCAATCTCGTCAAGTTGTATCCGCGAGTGACGGCCGTCGACGGGGTGTCGTTCGAGGTTGCCGAGGGGTGCTGCTTCGGGCTTCTCGGGCCGAACGGCGCCGGCAAGACGACCACCGTCGAAATCCTGGAGGGCATCCTGCCCGCCTCCTCCGGTGAGGTGCTCTATCGGGGTGCGCGGCTCGACCACCGCTTCAGGAACGAGGCGGGCATCCTTTTCCAGAAGACCGCCCTGCAGGACTTCCTGACGGTCCGCCAGACCCTGAACCTCTTTCGCGGCCTGTATCCGCAGGGCTACGACATCGACGAACTGCTGCGCCTGTGCTCGCTGCAGAAGCTCGCGGATCGCGACAACCGCAAGCTTTCCGGCGGCCAGCAGCAGCGGCTGCTGCTCGCCGTCGCACTCGTCAACGACCCCTCGATACTGTTCCTCGACGAGCCGACGACGGGTTTCGATCCGCAGGCGCGGCGCAATTTCTGGACATTGATCGAATCGGTCAAGGCGCGTCGCCGCACGATCGTCCTGACCACCCACTACATGGAGGAAGCGCAGCGCCTCTGCGACGAGATCGCGATCATGGACCGCGGGCGGATCATCGCCCGCGGACCGCCGCGGCAGCTGCTCGCCGAGCATTTCGCGGAAGTGCTGATCGAGCTGCCGCGTGACGACTTTGGCGAGTCCGCGCGCCACCTGCCGCTGCGCGTGATCGACGGGGCCGACCGCATCGAGATCACCACCGACGATCTCGACGGCACGCTGAAGGCGCTGATGCAGGCGCAGGTGCCGCTGCGCAACCTGCGCATCCGGCCGCCGAACCTCGAGGATCTGTTCCTCGAGCTCACGGGCAAGGAACTGCGCCCGTGATGCGGCGGCTCCTCGCCGTCTGGCACGCACGCAATCTCGAGTTCCTGCGCGATCGCGGCTCGCTCGTGTTCACGCTGCTGCTGCCCGTCGCACTGATCGTCGGCATGAGTTTCGTCTTCGGCGGACCGGAACGCGCGGTGTTCAAGGTGGGCGTCGTGACCGACGATCTCGCGAGTGTCGATCATCCGTTCATGCTCGAGCGCTTCGTCGACTTCGTGCCCGTCGAGGACATCGCCGCTGCGGCCCGCAAGGTCGGCCGCCATCAGCTCGACCTGCTGCTCGACGTGCAGGCGGGCCGCACGCGCTACTGGGTCAATACCGATTCACCGAAGGGCTACATCGCCGAGCGGCTGCTGCTGCAGGCGGATCCGCACGCGATCCGCGAGCCGGTGACAGGCAAGGCGGTGCGCTACGTCGACTGGCTCTTTCCGGGCATCCTCGGCATGAACATGATGTTCAGCTGCCTGTTCGGTGTCGGCTACGTGGTACTGCGCTACCGCAAGAGCGGCTTCCTGAAGCGCCTCAACGCGACACCGATCACGGCATTCGAGTTCCTCGCGGCCCAGGTGCTGTCGCGGCTCGCGCTCATCCTGGTCGTGACGACCATCCTCTATGTCGGTGCCGGTTTCGTGATCGGCTTCCATTCGGCCGGCAACCCCGCGCTGCTCCTGCTGGTCGCCGCGCTCGGCGCGTTGTCGCTGATCGCACTCGGGCTCACGATCGCGGCCCGCTTCTCGAGCGACGAACTGGTCGGCGGCCTCCTGAATACGCTCACCTGGCCCATGATGCTGCTCTCGGGGGTCTGGTTCTCGCTCGAGGGCTCCCCGGACTGGGTCCGTTTCGTCGCAAAACTCTTTCCGCTGACGCACATGCTCGATGCCGCCCGCGCGGTGATGATCGACGGCGCGGGACTGCGCGCGATTTCGGCACAGCTCATCTACCTCGCACTCACGACGCTCGTGTTCCTCGGCTTCGGTGCGTGGTCGTTCAAGTGGCGCGCCGACTGAGCCGCTCCCGGAGGGATGCCACTTGCGCTTCTACAGCGACAACAACGCAACCGTATGCCCTGAACTGCTGGCGGCGATCGTCGAGGCGAACGCCGCGCCGACCCGCGGCTATGGCGACGATCGCTGGACACAGGGGCTCGACCGGGCGTTCGGGCGATTCTTCGACGCTCCGGTCGCGACCTTTCCGGTCACGACCGGTACCGCAGCGAACGCGCTCGCAATCGCGACCGTCGTTCCACCCTGGGGTGCAGTCTACGCACACGAGGAATCGCACGTGGTGCGCGACGAATGCGGTGCACCGGAATTTTTCGGCGCGGGCCTGCGCCTCGTGTCGCTCGCGGGTGCGGGGGCGAAGCTCGATGCCCAGACGCTCGCGCGCGCCCTCGATGCGATGCCGCCGTCCGTCCACACGGTGCAACCGACGGCGGTCACGATCACGCAGGCCACCGAACTCGGTCGCGTCTACCGTCCCGGCGAGATTGCCGCGCTCACCGCCCTCGCCCACGAACGGGGGCTCCTCGTGCACATGGACGGCGCACGCCTCGCGAATGCGCTCGTGGCACTCGGCTGTGAACCCGGCGACATCACTGCGCGTGCCGGCGTCGACGTGCTGTCGTTCGGCGCCACCAAGAACGGCGGGCTCGCGGCGGAAGCGGTGGTGTTCTTCCGCCCCGAACTCGCGCGCGACTTCGAACTGCGGCGCAAGCGAGCGGGCCACTTGCTGTCCAAGGCCCGCTATGCCTCGGCGCAGCTCCTCGCCTATGTCGAGGGCGACGTATGGCGACGCAATGCCGCGCACGCCAACCGCGGTGCCCGCGAGATCGGCGCCGCCTGTGGCGCGGCGCTCCTCGAACCCGTGGAGGCCAACGAGGTCTTTGCGCGCCTCGGCGAGGACGGCAAAGCGCAGCTGCGCGCGCTCGGCTTCGAGTTCTACGACTGGGGCGCGAACGGCTCGGGGGAGGCGCGCTTCGTCGTGAGCTGGGACCAGGACCTGTCGCAGGTCGAGGCGCTCAGTCGCGCGATCCGGGCGCTGCCGGCCAGTCGCGGAACGGAAACGGCACTGCATCGTCCGCGAAGGTCAGAAACGCAATGACCTGCGCCGCGTAGCGCGCGAGCGCGCCGCCGAAACGGCTGAGGTCGTCGTTCGCACGCCCGCCGACGAGGCGCACGACGAGTTGCACGACGGTCGTGACACACAGTACCCACGCCACGATCCAGAACGCGAAGGCGAGCACGATCATCTGCAGGATCCGCGTACCCATGTCCGTGACCTCTCAGCTGGCGGTCAAAGTCGCGAGCAGACGCTTCGCCGCGGCGAACTCGGGGGCGAGCAGCAGCGCACGCTCGAGCGCGCTGCGGGCCGCCACGGCGTCACCCCGTTGCAGCGCGACGCGCGCGAGCTGCAGGTAGCCCTCCGGCGCGCCCCAGGCAGGGAGCGGCGCGACGTCCTGCCGTTCCGTCTCGAACGCCGCCACGGCCCTGCGAAGCGTCGCGAAGGCACGCTCGTGGTCGCCGTCGAGCGCGGCACCGACGAGCAGTACGCGCGGATTGCGGGGCGCGAGCGCGAGCGCCCTGCCGGCCTGCGCACCGCTGCGCGGCCCGAGGAGCGGCGCCTTCCACGGCTGGAGGGTCGCGAGCAGCTTCATGCACGCCGCCTGCAACGCGAGCGCGTCGGCGAAGTCGCCACGGCCGCCGAGCGAACGGTCGAGGTGCACGACACACTGTTCGGCAGCCGCCTTCGCGCTGCGCTTGTCGCGCGGCTGCATGAGCAGCGCAACCCGGTACTGGCCGAGCCCGAGGTAATAGTCCCGCAGCGCCTCGTCCGGGGTGCCGGCCGAATCGCCTCGCGGCAGCGTCGCGATGACCGTGCGCAATGCGCGCAGGTCCTCGGTGTACCACGCGAACTCGATGCGTCCCTCGACATCGTTCCATTCGGCGGCGATGGCGCGGCCCCCGGGCAGCGCGAGCAGTGCGAGGGCGACGGCGACGCGACGAAACATCGGCAACGTTCGGTAGAATGGCGGGACGACCGTGGCCAACGATAGCACAGCGCCCGCGCCGCTGATCGACATCGGCGCGAACCTCACCCACGACAGTTTCGATCCCGATCGCGAGGCCGTCATCGCGCGCGCGCGCGCCGCCGGCGTGGTGCAGATGGTCGTGACCGGCGCGAGCCTCGCGGGCAGCGCGCAGGCGATGGAGCTTGCCGGCAGGCACCAGGGGGTACTTTTTGCGACGGCCGGCGTGCATCCGCATCACGCGCACGAGCTCGGCCACGCACAATGCGCTGAACTCGCAGCCCTTGCCGCGAGACCCGAAGTCGTCGCCGTCGGCGAGTGCGGCCTCGACTACTATCGCGATTTCTCGCCGCGCGATGCGCAGCGACGGGCGTTCGCGCGTCAGCTCGTGCTCGCCGCCGAGGTGGGCAAGCCCGTCTTCCTGCATCAGCGCGACGCGCACGCCGACTTCGTGGCGATCCTGCGCGAGCACCGCGCCGCGCTCGCGGGCGGCGTGGCGCACTGCTTTACGGCGGGCCGCGCAGAACTCGAGTGCTATCTCGAGCTCGACCTCGCGATCGGCATGACGGGCTGGATCTGCGACGAGCGGCGCGGCCGGCATCTGCCGGCGCTGATGCGCGACATCCCCAGCGGACGGCTGATGATCGAGACCGACGCGCCGTACCTGCTGCCACGCGATCTCGCGCCGAAGCCCGCCACGCGGCGCAATGAGCCGGCCTGGTTGCCCCACGTCGCACGTGCAGTCGCCGCTGCCCGCGGCGAATCGCCCGCTGTGTTCGCCGCCCATACGACACGGGCGGCACGTGCCCTCTTTCGCCTGCCCGACGGCCCCTCCTAGACGGGCCGTGGATTGACGAGCGGGCTCGGCGAGGTCGCCGACTGCAGCGCCGCCCACCCGTCACGGTACTGTGACAGCACGGACTGCAGGAGGCCTCGATCTGGCGGCGGAAAATCCGCGCGCAGCGCATCGACCGGCACGGTCCATTTCGGCAGGCCCTTCGGAAAGCGCGCGCGACGCGTGAACACGATGCGGCCCTCGACCGGTACCTCGCCGCTCAGGGCCTTGACCGCCGCGATCCGGTCGTAGAGCGCACCCTGGGGATTGGCAAAGGTGTGCCGCGCGGGACCGTTCATCACGGTCCAGTCGGTCATCTGGTCGCCGCCGAAAATGTTGCCGTTCACATCGCGCAAATCGACGACCAGAATGCCGCGCGGCGTCAGCACCAGGTAATCGACATGATACGTGCCGCCGTTGCCATCCGGGACGAGCACGTCCGCGAGATGCTCGAACCCGGTGGACGTGATGGCCAGCGCGAGGCTGCGGCGCGCGCGGCGCAGGCGCCACCAGCGCCAGGCCCACGAGACCACGAGACCGAGCACGACACCGCCGAGCACCAGCGCGACGAGCACGGGAGTCGGGGGCAGCCGGTTCACAGCGCCGCCCGCAGCGCGTCGAGCCGCGGCTCGAGCGGCACGCTCGTGGAGGGCATCTCGTACAGGCGCGCCAGCGTATCGGGCACCGGCACGGGGCGGCCGATCAACGGCTCGACGATCTCGCGGAACTTGGCCGGATGCGCGGTCGCGACGATGACCCACGGCCCGCGCGCCCTGCGCTCCGCACCCATGCGCGCCATCACTTCCGCCGCCGTCGCAGTGTGCGGGCACCAGATCGTGCCGTAGGCTGCGTGGTCTTCGGCGATGCGCCGGCGGATCGCGTCATCGTCGACGACTGCTGCCGAGACCGCCGCCTGCAGCCGGGTCCGTTCCGGAAAGAGCGCCAGCATCCGTTCCATGTTGCTCGGGTCGCCGACATCCATTGCCGACGCGAGCGTAGCGATACTGCGGCGCGGCTGCCAGGGTTTGCCGTCGAGGTAGTCGGGCACGGCGCGGTTGGCATTGTGGGCGAGCACGATCTCGCCGATCGGCAGGCCGACATGGCGGGCCCAGACGCACGCGAGGGCGTTGCCCAGATTGCCGCTCGGAATGACGAAGGACGGCGCCTCGCCGCCCGCGCGCGTGAGCGCGAGCGAGGTTGCGGCGTAGTACGCCGCCTGCGGCAACAGGCGCCCGAGGTTGATGCTGTTGGCCGACGACAGGTCGTAGCGCGCGCGCAGCGCCGGATCGACGAATGCGGCCTTCACGAGCCGCTGGCAGTCGTCGAAGCTGCCGCGCACCGCAAATGCCTGCACGTTGTCGCCCCAGCACGTCAACTGCTGCTCCTGTGTCGGCGACACGAGGCCCTTCGGGTAGAGGACCGCGACGCGCACGCCCGGCCGGCGATGGAAGGCGGCCGCCACCGCCCCACCCGTGTCGCCCGAGGTCGCGACCAGGATCTCGAGTGGCCGGGTTGCATTCGTGCGCAGCCGTGCCATCGAGGCAGCGAGGAAACGCGCCCCGAAATCCTTGAACGCCGCGGTCGGCCCGTGGAAGAGTTCGAGCACGGAATATCCGGCCCCCGCGAGCGGCACGATCGGCGCCGGAAAGGAGAACGCGTCGGCGGTGATGTCGCCGAGCGCGCCCGCCAGCGCATCGCCCGCCGCGAACGGCGCGATCAGTGCCCGGGCGATCTCGGCGAGCGACGTGCACGCCGTGAAATCCGCCGGCGCGAAGCGCGGCCATTCGCACGGGACATACAGTCCGCCGTCGGGCGCCAGCCCGTCGAGCAAGGCCGTGGAGAACGGCACGGCAGGGCTCCCGCCCCGGGTACTCGCGAATTGCATGGGGTTCAGGCGTCCTCGACGCGGGCGCCGCGGCTCGCGATCCCGAGGGTCCAGTGATCGGTTGCCACACCGCGCGACGCAAACGCCGCGACCATCGCCTCCTCCACGGCGAGCGCGCTGCCGGCGACGCTCCACGCGAACATCGTGGGTCCGGCGCCCGAGATCGAGCAGCCGAGTGCGCCGGCCGCCATCGCTGCAGCCCGCACATCCTTGAATCCCGGGATGAGTGCGTGGCGCTGCGGCTCGATCACGACGTCCTCGAACGAGGCGCGGATCAGGTCGAGGTCATTGGTGTAGCAGCCCGAAATGAAACCGGCGAGGTTGGCGGTCTGCCAGACGAAGTCCGCGAGCGCGACACTGCGGGCGAGGATCGCACGCGCCTCGCGCGTGCCGAGGAACATGTGCGGATGCACGATCACCGCACGAACGTCCGGCGGCACCGGGATCTGCTTGACGCGCGGATGGTCAATCCCGACGGTGAGCACGAGTCCGCCGAACAGCGACGGCGCGATGTTGTCGACGTGCAGCGAGCCGCTCGCAACCGCCTCGCCCTGCATCGCGAACTTCAGCAACTCAAGCGGCGTGCAGGGCGTGTCGAGCACCGCGTTGGCCGCGACGACGGCGGCGACCGCCGACGCCGCCGAGCCCCCGAGCCCCGAACCGAGCGGAATGCCCTTGTCGATGCTCGCCTCGAGGCCGAACGGCAGCGCGAGCGCCTCGTGCATCGCGATCAGTGCCCGGCCCGCGGTATTGCCCGCCGCCTCGAGCGGCAGGTTCTCCGCAACGCCGGTGATCGCGCGGATCGTGACGCCCGGCGTCGCGGAACGGCACACGGTCACGCGATCACCGAGCGCCTCGACACTGAAGCCGAGAATGTCGAAGCCGATCGCGACGTTGCCGACCGATGCGGGCGCGAAGGCGGTGGCGCGCCGCGCCGTCACAACCGGGCCCCGAGATAGGCGGCGAGGCGCAGCAGGTCGGCGAACACGCCGCCGGCGGTCACCTCGGGCCCGGCGCCCGGGCCCTGGACGATCAGCGGATTGGCGCTGTAGCGGGCCGTCGCGAATCTCACGATGTTGTCGGTCAGTGCGATATTCGCGAACGCATGGTTCGCGTCGACCTCGACGACGCCCACGGTGGCCTCGCCGTCCGCCGTGAGGCGTCCGACGTAGCGCAGCACCTTGCCCCGCGCCTTCGCCGCGGCGAAACGCGCCTGCATCGCGGCGTCCTGCACCGGCAGTTCACGCAGGAACCCGTCGATCGAGCCGCGCTCCAGGCCCGCCGGCACGAGACTCTCGACACGCACGTCGCCGAGTTCGAGCGCGAGACCCATCTCGCGGCCGAGGATGATGAGCTTGCGCGCGACGTCGGTGCCCGACAGGTCGTCGCGCGGATCGGGCTCGGTGTAGCCGCGCTGCTTCGCGTCGACGACGATCTGCGAGAAGGGCACGGTGCCGTCATAGACATTGAACAGATACGCGAGCGTGCCCGAGAAAATGCCCTCGATGCACCTGACCTCATCGCCGGTGTCGCGCAGGTCGCGCAGCGTCTGCACGACGGGCAATCCCGCGCCCACGGTCGTCTCGTAAAGGTAATGGGCGCCCGTCGCGCGGCGCACGCCCTGCAGCTCGCGGTAGTACGCGAGATCGCCACTGTTTGCCTTCTTGTTGGGCGTCACCACGTGGATGCCGGCCGCGAGCCAGTCGCGATAGCGTGCCGCCACTTCCGGGCTCGCACTGCAGTCGATGATGACCGTGTGCGGCAGGTAATCCACGCGCACATGCTCGACGAAGCGTGCGAGGTCGGCCGCCTGCGTGCCGGCCGCAAACTCCTCGCGCCATCGCCCGAGCGACACGCCCGTCTCCGACAGCAGCATCGACTTCGATGTCAGGATGCCGCGCACGCGCAGGTCGAGCTTGAGGTCGTGCAGGCGCGCCGCCTGCGTCGCGAGCTGGTCGAGCAGGACACGCCCCACGGTGCCGGGGCCGATCACGCCGATCGACAGCGTGTGCGGCGACAGGTAGAAGCCGGCGTGCACGGCACGCAACGCCCGCGTGGCATCCTTGCCGTCGACCACCACCGATATGTTGCGCTCCGACGCGCCCTGCGCGATCGCCCGCACGTTGACGCCGCTCGCGCCGAGCGCATTGAACAGCTTGGCCGACACGCCGGGCATGCCGGCCATGCCGTCGCCGACCACCGCGAGGATCGCCAGTTCGCGATCGATGTCGACGCTCTGGATCTGGCCGTCCGCCAGCTCGCGTGCAAACGCCTCGCGCACGGCCCGCACCGCGGGCTCCGCCTGCGCGCCGGGGACCGCGCAGCAGATCGAGTGCTCCGAACTGCCCTGGGAGATCAGGATCACCGACACATTCGCTTCGCGCAGCGCGCCGAAGAGGCGGTGTGCGGTGCCCGGCACGCCGATCATGCCGGCGCCCTCGACATTGACGAGTGCCACCTGTTCGATGCTGGTGATGCCCTTGACCGGCATCCCCGACTGCGGCGCCTGGCAGATCAGCGTCCCGGGCTTGCCGGGCGCGAACGTGTTCCTGATCACGATCGGGATGTTCCGCCTCACGGCGGGCGCCATCGTCTGCGGGTGGATCACCTTCGCGCCGAAGTACGCGAGTTCCATCGCCTCGTTGTACGACAGCGCATCGATCACGCGCGCATCGGGCACCCGGCGCGGATCCGCCGACAGCACGCCGTCGACGTCGGTCCAGATCACGATCTCGGCGGCGTCGAGCAACGCGCCGAAAATGGAGGCCGAAAAGTCGCTGCCGTTGCGGCCGAGCGTCGTCTGCACGCCATGACGATCCGCGGCGATGAAGCCGGTGATGACCAGCGTGCGCGGTCCCGCAGCAGTGGCGAGCGGCGCGAGTTTCGCGGCCGACTCGGCCCACTGCACGGCCGGTCCGAGCGCGCCCCATTCGACGACCAGCACTTCGCGCGCGTCGACCCACTCGATGGCGCCAGCACGGCGACCGCGGTGGGCGAGGTATTCGCGAAAGAGCCGTGTCGACCAGATCTCGCCAAAGCCGACGATCAGGTCGCGCACCGCGCCCGACGCCGAGCGCGTGAGGCGCACGGTATTGAGTATGCCTTCGAGATCGTGGCAGTCGCGGTCGAAGCCCGAGAGCCACAACTTCGCGGCGCGCGCATCGAGGAGCGTCGTCGCGATCGCGGCGTGCCGTTCGCGCAGCGCATCGAGCGCGCGGCGCACTCCGTCCTGCTGCGACTCTGCGAGCCGCACCAGCTCGTAGAGCGCATCGGTGACGCCGCGGCAAGCCGACAGCACGATGGCAAGCCTTGGGTCGTCGGCGCTCTCGATGATCTGCGCGACGCGCTCGAAGCACGCAGCATCGGCGACGCTCGAGCCGCCGAACTTGTGGACGCGCCAGGCGGCCCGATCCGAACCGGTCATGGAAACTCTCTGAAGGGGGGCAAAAACCTTGAAATCCTAGCATAATGAACCGCACGTGGACCACGAACTACACCGGCTGCTGCCCTTTTTCGCCGACGCACGCGCAGCCGCGGAACCACTCGCACTGGCGGTGGTATTGCACACGGCGGGTTCGACCTACAGCAAGAACGGCGCGTGGATGCTGGCCGCGCGCGACGGCCGTTACGCCGGCCTCCTCTCGGGCGGCTGTCTCGAAGCCGACCTGCGCGAGCATGCCGCGCGCGTCATCGACAGCGGCGTCGCCGCGATCGTCCACTACGATGCGCGCGGGCCCGACGATGCGCTCTTTGGCCTCGGCAGCGGCTGCGAGGGGGCGATGGACATCCTCGTCACGCGCATCGGCCCGGACAGCGGCTGGCAACCGCTCGTCGCAATCGAGCGTGCACTCGCGGCAGGCGAACCCTGCGCATTCGGCATCGTCACGCGCGACGGCGCGGCGGGCCGGCCACTCGGCGCCATCGTTCCGGGAGCGGGTGAGGATGCCGACGTCTTCACCGTGTCCATGGCGCCGCCGCCGCACATTCTCCTCCTCGGCGGCGGTCCCGACGCGCGGCCCGTCGCGGAACTCGTGCGATTCCTGGGCTGGCGGCTGACGGTGGTCGACCATCGACCCGCGTACGCAGTCGCGAGCCGCTTCCCGGACGGCACGCGAGTCATCGGCTGCGCGGCGGATGAACTCGCGGCGCGCTACGATCTCGCGCGGATCGACGCTGCCGTCGTCATGAGCCATCACCTCGAGGCCGACCGCGCGTATCTCACCGCGCTCGCACCGACGACGGTGCCGTACGTCGGACTTCTCGGGCCGCAGTCGCGCCGCGAACGGCTGCTCGGCGCACTCGGTGGCCTCGCGCAACCGTTGACGCCGCGGCTGCGGGCGCCCGTCGGCCTCGACATCGGCGCGCACACCCCCTCGACGATCGCACTCGCCATCGTCGCCGAGATCCAGGCCGTGTTTTCCGGGCGCGACGGCGGAAGCTTTTCATAAGGGATTACAATCGCTTATGAAATATTTCTATGACTAAGTCTGGCCACGGCTGGTACGTCGTTGCCGTGCTCTCCCTCGCCAATGCCGTCTCGTTCGTCGACCGCCTGATCCTGTCGTTGCTCGTGACCCCGATCAAGGAGGAGCTGCAACTGTCGGATACGCAGATCGGTCTCCTGCAGGGACTCGCTTTCGCGCTCTTCTATTGCATCGCCGGCCTCGCGCTCGCACGGCTCGCCGACCGCACGAGCCGCAAGTGGGTGATCACGGCCGGCATCACGCTGTGGTGCGCGATGACTGCGCTTTCCGGTGCCGCACGGCACTACTGGCAGCTTTTTCTCTGCCGCTTCGGTGTCGGCGTCGGCGAGGGATCCCTGACGCCATCGGCACATTCGTTGATCGCCGCCCATTTTTCGCGTGAGCGACTGTCCCTCGCGCTCGGCGTATACGGCATCGGCATCACGGCGGGCATCGGCCTCGCGTGGCTCGGCGGCGGTGCCGCGATTCACTGGGTGGCTCGGCAGGGCATCGTCGATCTGCCGGGGCTGCCGCCGCTCGCGGGCTGGCGGCTCGTGTTCGTCGTGGTCGGTGCGCTAGGCCTGCCGGTGGCACTCCTCACGCTCGCGGTACGCGAGCCGGCACGTCCTGCGCATGTTGCACAGGCTGGCGTGCGGGATGTCATCGCGCAGTATCGGCGGCAATGGCGTCGCTATGGCGGCGTCATGTTCGGCTATGGGGCCACCTCGATCACGATCTACGCCGTGATGACCTGGACGCCCACCTTCTACGTACGCCACTACGGCGCCGCGATCACGCAGGCGGCCACGGCACTCGGCCTCGCCGCGCTCGCCGGCGGACTCGCAGGTGGCTGGCTCGGTGGCACGCTGGCCGATCGCCTCGAGCAGCGGGGCGATGCGCACGCGAAGATGCGCGTGCTCCACGGATGTGTCGTCGCCCTCGTGTTGCCCGCGGTCGTCGCGCCTTTCATGCCGACGATGACGGGCTCGGCCCTCGTGCTCGCGCTGACGTTCCTCTTCGGCGGCGCATGCACGGGTCCCGCCGCCGCCTTCGTGCAGTCGATCACGCCCGAGCCGATGCGTGCCCAGTTCGGCGCCATCTACCTGCTCGCGCTGACGCTCGTCGGCGCAACGATCGGGCCGCTGCTGACGGGACTCTTCACCGATTATGTATTCCGTGACGAGGCCTCGCTCGGCAAGTCCCTCGCGGCGGTCAGCCTCGTGGGAAACCTGCTCGCGTTCTGGCTCGTCCGCCGCGCCTGGCGCACCGAGATGACCGCCTGACAAATCTTTGCAGCGCAGGAGATACCGCCCTGCGTGCGCCTTTGCTAAGGTTTTGCGGAAAGACCAGGCGAGGTTCGGTCATGTTCATCAATTTCTGGTACCCCGTCATCCGCTCGGCCGATCTCGGCACGACCCCCCAGCGGGTGCGCATCCTCGCCCACGATTTCGTCGTCTTTCGCGACGCGGCGGGCAAGGCTGCAGTCCTGTCCGACACCTGCGTGCACCGCGGCGGGTCGCTGTCCGGCGGCAAGTGCATGGAAGACGGCACGGTGCGCTGCCCTTACCACGGCTGGCGCTTCGACCGCGACGGGCACTGCACGCGCATTCCCTCGCTCGGCATCAATGCGAAAATCCCGGCGCGCGCCCGGGTCGATGCATACCCGGTCGAGGAGCGCTACGGCATCGTGCACGCGTTCCTCGGCGATCTGCCCGAGGCCGAGCGCCCGCCGATCCTCGAGATCTTCGAGGCGGGCGATCCCGCATGGCGCTCGACGGTCGTTTCATTCGATGTGCCCTATCACTATGAACGCTCCATCGAAAACGGCCTCGATCCGGCCCACAACGAATACGTGCACACGACGCACGGCTTCCAGGGCGAGCGGGAGCAGACCTACAAGGTCGGCGATCTCGTGCCGGAACGCGTGACCGAGTGGGGCCCGGGTTTCCTGCACACCTACGACGCCCCGCCGCTCACCAAGTCGGTGCTGCGCTTCTCGCGCCGCAAGGGCGGCCAGATGCAGGCCGGCTCGGGCACCTGCGGCCCGAACCAGATGTGGACCTACATCCGCATCTCGCCCACGAAGGCGATGAACCAGTACCTGTTCGAAGCGCCGATCGACGAAACGCACACGCGAGTGTTTCTCGTGAGTTACCGCAACATCGCGTTCTTCAGGAGCGGGCTCAAGGCAAAGCTCAACAACTGGATGGACAGGAAGATCCACGAGCGCAACATGTTCGTCGCAGGCCAGGACATCGCGGTCGTGACCCAGGTGCAGCCGAAGCTCACGCCCCCGTCGACCGCGCGCGAGCTGATGATGCCCGCGGACAAGGTGATTGCGCAGTATCGCGACAAGCTCGACGAATGGGAGCGCAAGGGCTGGCGCATCGACATGCCGCGCCTGAAGCGTGACCTCGAGCGCGGCAACGTGATCTATGCCATCCCCTCGCCCGGCCGGCGGGAGTCCCGCAGCTGGGTGCTCGAGGCGACGCCGCTCGTGCCGGCGACCGACCCCGGCAAAGTGTCGCAGCTCGCTGCCGTCTGATCCCGCGCACCACGAGCCGCGCCGAGAACGCCGCGGGCTGCTAGAGTCCGCGCATGGATGAACTGGCCCTGCTGCGCGACCAGGTCGCGACCGAGCGTCGGCACTTCGCCGCCGTGAAGGAAGCCTGCCGCGCCGCGCTGCGTGCGGGCGGCGACCGCGAGGCGCTCGCGGACACCTGCCGCGCCGCCATCGCCTATCTTGCTTACGGCGCACGCCGCATGCACGCGCAGGATCACGCGCATGTGCTCCTGTTGCGGCCGCGCATAGCGTCGGGCGACGCCGCGAATCACCGCGTGCTCGACGATCTCGCCTCGACGCTCGAGCGCGCGCGCGCCGCGCTGCTGGCACTCGAATCCGCGCCGGATCCGGTGGCGGGCGTGACTACCTACCTCGATTTCGTCGATGAAGTCCTCGGCCGGCGTCGGCACGGTCTCGAAGCGCTGTTCCAGGCGCACTATTCCATCGACGACTGGCGCGCCACGTCGTTCGTCGACGCCGACAGCATCCTCGAGGAACGCGAGCGCTACGCGGCGTTTCGCGCCTGAGCGCGCCGATGGAGTCGCAGGAAACCCCGACACTGCACGCCGTCGTGCTGGCCGCCGGCGCATCCACGCGCTTCGGCTCGCCGAAGCAGCTGGTGCGCATCGACGGCCGGCCGCTGCTGCATTCCGTCGTCAGCCGCGCCGTCGAAGTCGCCGGTCATTCGGTCACCGTCGTGCTGGGCGCCCATGCCGGCGAACTGACGGCCCTGCTGCGGCACTCGCCGGCCTCGGTACTCGTGAATCGGGACTGGCAGGAAGGCATTGCCAGCTCGATCCGTGCGGGCATGGGCCAGGTGCCCGGCACGGCGGACGGCGTGCTCTTGGTGCTCGCGGATCAGCCCGCCGTCACGACAGAGGATCTGCGCCGCCTCGCGGGCGCCTGGCGGCGACAGCCGGATTCGATCCTCGCGGCGCAATACAGTGGCATCGTGGGCGTGCCGGCGATCTTTCCGCGCTGGGCCTTTCGCGACCTCGCGGAGCTGCGCGGCGACCGCGGCGCACAGCAACTGTTGCTGCGCCATGTCGATCGCGTCGCCCGCCTGCGGATGCCATCGGCGGCGCTCGACATCGACCGGCCGGAAGACCTGCTCGCTGTCGAGACCACTGCCACGTCGAAGCCTGTCTGAATCAATCCCTCAGGCACCGCCTCCGGACGGCCAGTACAGGGAGTCCGGCGTACTGCGCGCACCGAAGATCGCCTGCCCGACCCGCACGACCGTCGCGCCCTCTTCGACGGCGATTTCGAAGTCACCCGACATGCCCATCGACAACTCGTCGAGCGAGCATCCCGCCGGCGCCGAGTCGCGCAGCCGGTCACGCAGCGTGCACAGCCGGGTGAAGCACGCGCGCACGCGCGCACTGTCCGCTGACCACACCGCGAGCGTCATCAGCCCGCGCACGCGCAGTGCGGAGAATGCCGGCAGTTCCCGCAGGAAGGGCGCCACCTCGTCGGGTTGCAGGCCGTACTTGCTCGTCTCGCCGGAGGTATTGACCTGCACGAGCACATCGAGCGCACGGCCCTCGACCTGCAGGCGCCGGTCCAGCGCTTCGGCCACGCGCAGGCTGTCGAGCGCCTGGAACTCGGCGGCAAAGCGCGCCACCGCCTTCGCCTTGTTGGTCTGCAGGTGGCCGATCACGGACCAGCGCAGGCCCTCGAGGTCCGCCAGCGCTGCGCACTTGCGCTGCGCCTCCTGCACCTTGTTCTCGCCGAGCCAGCGGCAACCGGCCGCATATGCGAGCCGGATGCGCCCCACGTCCACGGTCTTGCTCACGGGCAGCAGGCGCACCTGCGACGCGGGTCGACCGGCGCGCGCGCAGGCGCCGTCGATCCGTGCGCGCACCGTCGCGAGGTTGTGCGCGATTTCCGCGGCTGTTGCCGCCTGCGGCCAGTTCACAGCGGTGCGCGCTGCTTGACCCGCAGGCTGTCGAGCCATTCGCGCGCGAAGTCGCGCCGCGTCGCGGCATTGAACACCGCGGTTGCACTCATCGCGATCAGTGCCCCGAGGCTCGCGAGCGCCATGTCCTTCTGCGCATCCCACTCGTCGCCCTGCGTGCCGAGAAACGCCGCTCCCAGCCCTCCGCCGAACATCAGTGCGGCCATCCATTCGATGATCTCGTACAGTGCCGAAGTCGACATCGTCAGATCGAGCGGCAGGAAATAGCCCCAGAAACCCTTGACGGCCGCGACGCGCAGGAACAGCTCGCGGATCGGATACGCGAGCAGCAGTCCGTAACTGAAGTGCACGACGCGGTCGAAATTGTTGCGCTGCCAGCCGAACAGCGCGTCGATGGAGAAGCCGAGCACGCGTTGCGACCAGGCGTCATAGGGCACCTGCGCGTAGGTGTAATGCGCGCCGATCGTGTGCAGGCACAGGAACACGAAGATCAGCGTGTAGGAGGTGCGCGACAACGGAAACGGGCGCCAGGTCGCCGCGAGCAGGGCAATCGCCGCGACGAGCAGCGCGTTCTCGAGCAGCCAGTCATGGCGATCGAACGGGCTGAAGGCGAGCGGCAACCAGAGCAGGAACCACAGCGCGAGCAGCACGAGCGCGTAGCGACCGTTCGGCACCGTCATGTTGCGTCCTCCCCCTCGAGCGTCAGGAGCGGCTCGCCGTCGCGCACCCGCTGGCCGGCCGTCACGTGCACGGCGGCCACGCGGCCTGCCGCGGCGGCGCGCAGCGTGTGCTCCATTTTCATCGCTTCGAGCACCACGAGCGGCTGGCCTCGTGCGATGAAGGCGCCGACCGCGACCCGAACATCAAGTACGGCGCCGGGCATCGGCGCCGTGACCCGCCCGACCGCACCGCCCGCGGCGGCGGGTGCTCCGTGCGCGACACGGGCGAGGCGGAACAACTCCCCGTCGAGCCAAACGCGCACTTCATCGGCTGTCACCTCGACCGTGCCGGGATCGGCTGGCGGGGCCCGCCCGGTGCCGCCGTCGATCACGAGACTGCCGAGCCCCGGCATCGAGAACCGCGCCACGGTCTCGGACACCCCCTGCAGGCGCCAGCCATCCCGCGCTGCCCAGGGGTCCGCGCGCTCGGCCGTGGCCGCCGGCGCGAGCAGCGCACCGGCGGCCAGTTGCGCGGCCCGCTCGCGCTGCGCCTCGAGCGGCTGCAGCAGATGGTCCCCGCGCGCGTCGATGAGCGCCGTCGTCATGCGCGCGTCGCGAAAATCCGCATCGCGCGTCAGCGCGACGAGCGCCGCGAGATTCGTCGTCACGCCCTCGATGCGCGTGGCGAGCAGCGCCGCCTCGAGGCGTGCGAGCGCCTGCGCGCGCGTGGCATCGTGCACGATGACTTTCGCGAGCAGCGCATCGTAGTCGGTCACGACGCGGTCGCCCTCCTCGACGGCCGCGTCGATTCGCACACCACGATCCGGCCAGTGCAATGCCTCGAGCCGGCCACCGACGGGCAGGTAGCCGTTGCGTGGGTCCTCGGCATACACCCGCGCCTCGAAGGCGTGCCCTCGTGGCGCAGCGATGCGCTCGGGCAGCGGCTCGCCCGCGGCCACGCGCAACTGCCATTCGACGAGATCGACACCCAGTACCGCTTCGGTGACGGGGTGCTCGACCTGCAGGCGCGTGTTCATCTCGAGGAACCAGCCTTCATTGCCCGCGACGATGAACTCGACGGTGCCGGCGTTCTCGTAGTGCACGGCCTGCGCCGCGCGCACGGCCGCATCGTGCAGGCGTCCGCGCAGCGAGTCGGACAGCCCGGGAGCCGGGCATTCCTCGATCACCTTCTGGTAGCGACGCTGCAACGAGCAGTCGCGTTCGTGAAGATGCAGGCAGCGGCCATGGCGATCGGAAATCACCTGCACTTCGACGTGGCGGGGCCCTTCGATGTAACGTTCGAGGAGCAGCCGTGCATCGCCGAAAGAGCGCGACGCCTCGCCGCGGGCCGCCGACAGCGCGGCAGGCAACTCCTCGCGACGGCGCACGACCCGCATGCCCTTGCCGCCGCCCCCGGCCACCGCCTTGACGAGCAGCGGGAACCCGACGCGCTCCGCCTCGCGCACGAGGTTCGCGTCATCCTGGTCGTCGCCCTGCCAGCCTGGCACGACCGGCACGCCCGCCGCCCTCATCAGGGCCTTCGCCTCGTCCTTGCGCCCCATCGCCCGCATGGCGGCGCCGCCCGGGCCGACGAACACGACGCCCGCGGCTGCGCACGCATCGGCGAAATCCGCGTTCTGCGACAGGAAGCCGTAGCCGGGATGGATGGCATCGGCTCCGCTGTCCCTCGCGGCGCGGATCACGGCGTCGATGTCGAGGTAGCTGGCGCGCGCCGGTGCAGGCCCGATGCGCACGGCGAGATCCGCCGTACGCACGTGCAGCGCATCGACATCCGCATCGGAATAGACGGCGACCGTGCGCATGCCGAGGCGCCGCGCGGTGCGCATCACGCGACAGGCGATCTCGCCGCGGTTCGCGACGAGCAATGTCCCGAGCTTGCCGACGCCGCGATCAGGCATCGGCGCCAAACAGTTCGCGGCCGATCAGCATGCGACGGATCTCGCTCGTGCCCGCACCGATCTCGTAGAGCTTGGCATCGCGCAGCAGCCGGCCGGCGGGATAGTCGTTGATGTAGCCGTTGCCGCCGAGCGCCTGGATCGTCTCGAGCGCGCACCAGGTCGCGCGCTCGCTCGCGTAGAGGATGCAACCCGCCGCGTCGTGGCGTGTCGTGCGGCCGAGGTCGCACGCCCGGGCGACCGCATAGACATACGCGCGGCAGGCGTTCGCCGTCGTGTAGATGTCGGCGAGCTTGCCCTGCATCAGCTGGAACTGGCCGATCGGCTGGCCGAACTGCTTGCGTTCGCGCACGTAGGGCAGCATCGTGTCGAGACAGGCCTGCATGATGCCGAGCGGGCCGCCGGCGAGCACGACACGCTCGTAGTCGAGACCGCTCATCAGCACCTCGACGCCGCGGCCCGGCTCGTGCAGCAGGTTCGTGGCCGGCACGCGGCAGCCGTCGAACACGAGCTCCGAAGTATCCGAGCCGCGCATGCCGAGCTTGTCGAGCTTCTGCGCGGCGCGAAACCCCGGCATCCCTCGCTCGACGATGAACGGCGTGATGCCTTGCGGCCCGCGCGTGCCGGGCAGGCGCGCGTAGACGATCACGACATCCGCCTCGGGACCGTTCGTGATCCACATCTTGCGGCCATCGAGCACGTAGTGATCGTCCGCGGGTGCTGCCGAAAGCCGCATGCCGACGACATCGGAACCCGATTCCGGCTCGCTCATCGCGAGAGCCCCGACATGCTCACCGGACAGGAGTCTCGGCAGGTAGCGGGCTTTCTGCGCCGGCGAACCCCAGCGTCGCAGCTGGTTGATGCAGAGGTTCGAATGGGCGCCATAGGAGAGCCCGACCGATGCCGAAGCACGACTCAGCTCTTCCATCGCGATCACGTGCTCGAGGTAACCGAGGCCGCTGCCCCCGTCTTCCGTCCCGACCGTGATCCCGTGGAGTCCCAGGTCGCCGAGTTGCGGCCACAGGTCGCGCGGAAATCTGTTGTCCCTGTCGATCGCCGGCGCGCGCGGCGCGATGCGTTCCCTCGCGAAGGTCCTTACGGTCCGGCGCAGGAGCTCGACACTCTCGCCCAGATCGAAATCGAATTCCGCCAAGCTCCCTCACCCCTCCGCGCGAGCGGACCGGAAATTCGGGCGGCAGTGTACACCGTCAGGCGGACAGCGGCACGGCTCACCACGGCAGCGCGGCACGGCGCAGCGGCGAGTGCATGTGCACGAGCGCACGGGCATGCAGCACGATACCGCCTTGCGCATGGCACGAAAGCGAGAACGGACTTGCATCGACGAGCCGCTGCCCCGCGATGAAGATCGGCGCTGTCATCGGAAAGACGAGCGGGCGACAGAGACTCACCGTGAGCCCGAGCTGGTTGGCCTCCGCGATGGTCTGGCGCGATGCTGCGCCGATGCGCGTGCGGGTGCGGGGCCACACGTTCGGGATCTCCTGCCGCCCGTCGACCATGACGCCGAAATCCGCAAAACTCGCCGGAACAGGATTCCAGATCTCGAGGCGCGCGCGATCGGGACGTTGCGCGTCGATCAGGCTCGCCACCCGCGCGGCCGACGTGCCGCGCGCGGCATGCAATGGCACGAGGCCGCGGGCGAGCGCGAGCCGCATCGCACCACCGTCCCCGTGCGCGGTGGCGCCGGCACGCGCCGCGAGCAGCGTCGCGACGCCGAGTGTCTGGCGCGCGACCGCGAGCAGCGCGATCTCGCATGTCGCGAACACGAGGGGCACGAGCACCGCGAACGCGACGATCAGGAACTCGATCGTGGCCGCGCCGCGCAGGCGGCGTTCATGCGCGCAGCGGCTGGTCATCGAGGCGATCGCCGGGTTCGATGCAGAGAGTCCCGCACAGGCCGGGCGGCATCTCCCACGCGGCGAGCGCCCCGCCGCAGACGGCGATCCGCCAGGGCTGCAGGCGATGCACGCAGCGCAGGACGCGCCCCGAGCGGTTCGTGAAGACGACATCGATGGGGCCGCGCAGGCCGAAGGTGTGCACGCCGGCACAGGGCGCGATCTTGACGATCGCCGGCGCGCGCCAGCGGCGCGCCAGGGCGAGCCCGCGCGCGCGCTCGAGGAACGACTCGCACGCGAGGACGCCCGGCGCGAGCCGTCGGCCGTTGTGGATCAGGCAGCGTTCACGCATGGCGGGTCCTCATGCCCATTGCAGCAGGCGGTGCGCGATCGGAAAGGCGATCACGAGGAAGGCGCAGGGAAAGATGCACAGGATCAGCGGCGCGAGCATCTTGACCGGACTTTCCATCGCAAGCCGCTCGGCCCGCGCGAAGCGCTCCTCGGTTCGCTGCACGGATTGCGCCCGCAGCGTTGCGGCGACGCCGGCACCGCTCGCCTCGGCGTGCACGATGGCCCCTACCATGGCCTGCAGACCCGCGTGTTCGTAGCGGCGCGCGAGATCCGCGAGCGCCTCCCCGCGTGGCCGGCCCGCGCGGATCGCCTGCAACGCCTCGGCCAGTCCCCGCTGCAGGACCCCCGCGCCGCCCGCATCGACGGCGATGCGCAGCGCCGCCCCGAGTGCGCAGCCTCCCTCGACCGCCAGGGTGAGCAGCTCGAGCAGTTGTGGCAACTCCCGGTCGATGGCGCGCGCGAGCGCGCGCCGGCGATCGCGCAGCCAGAGGGCGGGCCAGCAGGCACCGGCGAGCGCCGCGGCGAATGTCGGCATCGGACCGCCGCCTGCAGCGATCGCGCATGCCACGCCGGCCAGCGCCAGTACGAACGGCAGCGCGAACCATTCATCAGGCCCGATGCTGTCGTCGAGATCGGCGCGTTGCAGGCGAGCCGCCACGCGTGCGCGCGACGTTTCGTGCAATGCCATGCGCGCCAGCGGCACCAGGGCCGCTGCGGGCGGCAGGGCGAGGCGCAACCAGAGCGGCAACGCAACCCGGGGCCGCGCACGGCCGCGTGCCGTGAGCACGGCACGACTCGCGAGTCCGCCGACGCAAGCCACCGACCCGCCGATCACGGCGGCGAGCATCGTGGCCCAGGGATCGACGGGATTCACAACGGCACCGACACGATCCTGCGTATCAGCAGCCAGCCGGTGGTTTCGAGCATGGCGATGCCGCCGAGCACCATCCAACCCCCCGCAGTCGTATAGAGCGGGCGCATCGATGCCGGATCGAGTGCAGTCAGCGCGAGCATCAATGCGACCGGCAGCGCCGTGACGATGATGGCCTGCAGGCGACCCTGAGAGGTCAACGCGCGCAGCTTCGCCTCGACGACGTGCTTGCGGCGCAGGGTGTCGGTGAGCCGATCGAGCGCTCCTCCCAGGCTGCCGCCGACCTGCAGGGTGAGCGTGAGCGCGGTCACGAGCAGCTGCGCTTCCGGCAGTGGCACGCGACGCCCGAAGTCCCGCAGCGCCTCGTCGAAGCGCACACCGATCCGGTGCCGGCGCATCACCAGCGCGAGCTCATGGCCGAGCGGCGGCGCCACGCGCAGCGCGAGCTGATCGAGCCCCTGCGCGAGCGCGGCGCCGGCGCGTATGGTGCCTGACAGCATCGACATCGCGTCCGGCAGCTGCTCGCCGATGCGCCGTCGGTATCGGCGGCGCATCACGTGATGCATGACACGCGGCGCCGCGAACACGACGCAGGCCCCGAGCGAAGCGACGAGCCACGAACGCGTCAGGACGAAAGCCAGCACGAGGCCGCCCAGCGCCGCCGCCGCGCTCGCCCGCAGCAGGCGTTGCGGCGCGATGAAGATGAAAAGGTCGGCCAGTGCGCCCGCAGGAGCGTCGATCGCACTGCGGCGCAACGACTGTGCGGCCGGGCGGATGAGCGCCGCGACTGCAAGCGCGAATGCGCCTGCCGCGGCCGCGCCGAGCAAGGCCACGAGGAAGCGCACTTCTATGTCTCCTCGCCGGGCATTGCGCGCCGGAAGATCGAATAGTCGAGGTTTGCGCCCGCCGCACACAGCGGCTCATAGAACCCGGGCACCTGGCCGGTCGCCACGAAACTGCCCTGCCCGCGCCTCGCCGCAGGCGCGAACCGGAAGATTTCCTGGGTGGAGATGACCCCCGCATCGAGGCCCGTGACCTCGACCACGTGCGTGACGCGACGCGCGCCGCAGGCGAAGCGCGCGACATGCACGATGATGTCGATCGCGGCCGCAATCTGCTCCCGTACCGCCGCGAGCGGCAGATCGACCCCCGACATCAGTACCATCACCTCGAGGCGCGACAGCAGGTCACGCGGACTGTTGGCGTGCGCCGTCGTCAGGCTGCCGTCATGGCCGGTATTCATCGCCTGCAGCATGTCGAGCGCCTCTCCGCCACGGCATTCCCCGACGACGATGCGGTCGGGCCGCATGCGCAGCGCATTGCGCACCAGCGCGCGAATGGTGATCTCCCCGCGGCCCTCGATATTCGCGATGCGTGCCTCGAGCGGCACCAGGTTCTCGTGCGCGAGCTGCAACTCCGCTGCGTCCTCGATCGTGACGATCCGTTCCGCGGGCGGGATCAGCGCGGACAGCACATTGAGCAGCGTTGTCTTGCCCGAGCCCGTGCCGCCCGACACGACGATGTTGCGGCGGTGGCGCACGCATTCTGCGAGGAATGCCACCATCGGCTCACTGATCGCGCCGAGCGCGACGAGATCCCGGACCTCGAGGCGCCGCCGCGCGAACTTGCGGATCGTGAGCGCCGCGCCACACAGCGACAGCGGCGCGAGGACGACGTTGACGCGCGAACCGTCGGGCAGGCGCGCGTCGACCAGCGGCGAAGACTCGTCGACGCGCCGCCCGACGCGCGACACGATGCGCTCGATCACCGCGCGCAACGCCTGCTCGCTCGTGAAGCGCGTGGTGGTCGGCACAATGCGCCCGCCGCGCTCGACGAACACGCGCCCTGCCCCGTTCACCATGATTTCCGACACCGTGTCGTCGGCGAGCAGCGCCTCGAGCGGACCGAGGCCGATCGCCTCGTCGACGACGAACTGCACGAGCGCACCGGCATCGGCGTCCTGCGGCAAAGCCATGCGGGCAAGGATCCCGGCGAGCTGCTCGCTCGCGAGCGCACGCAGGTCGGCCTCCGGCATCTGCACGATGTCCCGGCGGCGCAGGTCGAGCGATTCGAGCAGCTCCCGGTGCAGTGTGCGCGCGAGTTCCGGCGGCGGCATCACGGCGGCGGACTCCGCGGCGCGAGCTCGCGGGACAGGCGATCGGCCTCCTTGCCGAGCCGCTGGGACGTCGCGGACGCGGCCTCGGGAGGCGGACGCTCGAGACGCTCCGCCTGCACGATGCGCGGCGTGATGAAGATCGCGAGTTCGGCATCCGCGCTGCGTCGCGTGCGTGCCCGGAAGGCAGTGCCCAATACGGGCAGACGACCGAGGCCCGGCAGCTGCCGGCGCTCCCCGGCACGCTGGCGATCCACGAGCCCCGCGATCACGAGTGTTTCCCCCTCGCGCATGTTCACGTCGGTCGCGGACTGGCGCTTGAGGAAACCCGGCACGCCGAGCACCCGCTGCGCCTCGTCGACCTGGCTCACCTGCGTGTCGATGCGCGCGATGATGCTGCCGTCGGGTTCCGCAACCGGCTTGACGTCGAGGATCACGCCATATTCCTTGAATTCGACGTCGGTACTGCCGAGCGAGTCGACCACCGGAATCGGCAGCTCGCCGCCCGAGACGAAACGGGCGCTGCCGCCGCTGCGGCAGCTCAGCATCGGCTCGGCGACAATGACCGCATCGCCCCGTTGCTCGAGCAGGCGCAGACGCGAGTCGAGGGTCGCGGCCCAGCCAAACCGCAGACGCGGCGGCCAGGCATCGCCGCCGGCGGGATCGTTCACGGTGCGACTTGCGGCGATACCGGCCTCCGGCCCCGCGATATCGTCGCGCCAGCGCACGCCGACGTCCCGCAGCGCGCTGCTGCGCACCTCGACGATGCGTACGTCGAAGTGGATCATGCTCTCCCACGCGACCTTGCCCACGAAGTTCAGCACGACACCTGGGTAGAGACTGGCAATCGCCACCGCGCGCTCCTGCGAGCGCCCGCCCGTTGCGACGCCGTCGAGGACGACGCGGTTGCCGACGGCGCGCGCTGCGATGCCCTCGACGCCGACGAGCAGCTCGCGAACGACGCCAAGGATCGCAGCGGTATCGTTCGGCGCGACATCGATCACGACGCGGTGCTCGGTGCCGTCGCGCAGCCACAGCTGCAGCGCGGTGCGGCCTGCGCTCTCACCAAGGACGAGCAGTTCGCCTTCCGGCAGGCTGGTCACGGACACGACCGCACCATTGCCGACGGCGATGCGCGCAGGCTGCACCTCGAGCACACGGCTGTCCCCGACATACATCTCGAGGTGCGACGGCAGCCCCCGGGCCGCGAGCGGCGCGGTGAACACAGCAAACGCGAGCAGCACGGTGCGGCGCACGGCCGGGCCGCTCACGGTATGTCCGCCGGCAAGGACGCAACCACACTCTGCATGGGCTGCGCCGCGGCCCCACCGATGATCAGTTGCACGACATCGTGTCGCACCCGCCGCGCCAGTGGCCGCGCGCCGACCAGCGCGCTCGTGTCGATCACACGCAGTGATGCGGCGCCCGCCGGCTCCGTGCCCCGCAGCAGGACCGTGACCTCCCCGGTGCGCTGCGCGAGCACGAGGCGCTGGGCGTCGACGGGCGCCACATCGAGCGCGACGGTGGCATAGTCGACATCGATGTCGCGCGCGACGCCTTCGACGTCGGTCGTGCGCACCCGACGCGTGCTGCGACCTGTCGCGATCACGGTGACCGCCTCGAGAAGCGGCCGCACAGTCACACCCCGCGCCGAGGCGTCCGCGATATCCGCGACATAGACGAGATCGACGTGGTCACCGGGCGACAGGAGACCTGCAAAGCCGTTGATTTCGTCGACCGCGAGCGTGATCGCACGGCGGTCACCACGCACGAGTGACGCCAGACTGGGTCGCTCGTTCGACTGGAGCGTCGACGGCAGCACGGGATCACCAGGGGCGAGCGCATGCATTGCCGTGCGCCCGATGATCTCCCCCGAGCCCTCGGCGCCGCGCACATCGGCTGGCGCGAATTGCGCAGGCACCCGACGCAGCGCCAGGTCTTCGATCTGCAGTATCTGCCCCGCAGGGACGGGCCTCGACGCCACGATGACCGGCCGCAGCGCGTACCGGCTCGCCAGGGTCGACTCTGCACTCGCGATCCGCGCGGCCATGTAGCGCGACGCAAGTATCGCGGCGCCACCACCCGCGACCACCGCAATCAACCACGGCAGCCACCTGCTCATGGCGAGCCCGCAACGCTGAGCAACGCCGAACTCCACGCACGCCAGTACAGGCGCAGCGCCGCCCCCAGCCGCACCACGACCGATTCGCCGCCGAGGACCGGCAACACGAGTGCGGCGACCAGTACTGCGAGGACACCCACGTACTCCGCCAACGCCTGCCCGGCGACCCGCTTCATGGCCGGGGCACCAGGTATCCGATCACCGCGCGACTTCCTCTGCCCGATTCGCGCAAGTTCACGGCCACCGTTTCGTCACCCCGCACGAACCAGCGCGCGGCCGCCGGCGCGGCAGCGCGGCAATCGGCCGCGCCGACGAGTCGCCAGCCACGCGCTGCGAGCCGGGCGCACAGGAGCGGCCACATGTGCGCAGTGCGGCCCGGCAACGAGACGATGAACTGGGCGCACCGGCCCGCGGTGTCGCTGAAGACCACCGTGCGAAGCACGACTCCGCCGGCAGGCATCGCGAGCGGCAGCGCCTCGATCGGCGCGAGCGGCGCGCGCAGGTCGACACGCGAATAGAGCACCTCGCTGCCGCCTGCACCATCGGCACGCGCCTGCACCGCCTCGTGCCAGTGGCCTTGCACGCGGCTGACAGTCTGCCATCCACCACTCGCCGGGCGTGAGTGTGCGGGACTCCCGTCGAAGGGCCAACGCGCCAGCAGGTCGCCTGGCGGCCTCGTCGAACGATACCGGCGCAACTCCATCGGCACGCGATCGACGATCGCCCGGTCGACTCCGATCGTGATCATGTCGACAGGCAGGCCGGCGAGGAGGATGAGGCTCAGCATCGCACGTACTCTCGCCGCGACGGGACGGGACGAGGCCCGAGTCGATCGGCCGGCACGACATCGGGCGCAACGACGCCGGGGCAGAATTCCCGCAACGTCGGTTCGAGCAAGCCGAGCAGGGGTGTGAGCGGCGCAAGCACCGCGGTAACCGGTGCGAGCACCCGCAGCGGCGCTGCGCCGCCCACACGAGAGGCCACCTGGCGCGAGTCGTCTGCCGCCCACGCGTCAGCGAGCACGCCGACGCGCGCCTCGAACCGGAGCGGGCGCGGCAGGAACGGCAGACTGACGGCGGCCGCCTCGGTGCGCACCACGGCTTCCGACGGACCGCTCGACCGCAGATCGAAGCGGCCGGGCGCCAATGGCGCAGCGGGTGCCACCGCGGCGAGCGCGACCGCGCTCGCGCCACCCGCCAGGCCATCCAACGGTTCGGCTGCGACAGCAATCGTTACGCTCGAGGGTGCCGCGAGCCAGCGGCGATGGCTTGCCGGGTCGATCCAGAGGCCCGGGTAGCGCATCCAGGTATCGCGGGGTGCGTCAAGCGCCGCGGCGACGGCACCGGGCGACGTGTCGAACACGTGGCGGCGAACCCGTGACGCGAGCGTGACCGTGGACTCCGGGGACAGCGCCGCATCGAACGCCGCATAACGTGCGGCCGCCTGCGTGGTCGTCGCGACGTCCTGCAGGCCCGCGAAGGCGAGCAACCCGAGCCACAGCGGCACGAGCGCAGCCAGCACGATGAGCATTTCCGCCATGGCCTGTCCCCGCGCATGACTCATGGCACCGCCTCGAGAGGCGACGGGGCGAGCCGCGCCTGCCAGTAGGGTGAATAGAGGCTTGCGAGCTCGCGCCGCCGATCCGGGCGCGCCACCGGCCGCGCGTGAAACACCCGCGCCGAGGTGCTCGCCGTCAGGGTCGCGGGTCCCGACGTGCCCTGCACAGTCACCGGTGCCGCCAACTCGAGGTCGATGCGCAAGCTGTCGTCGCCGCGAGCTTCCGGACGGGCGATGTCGCGCATTGCAGGCAGGCCTCGCTTCAGCCTTGAAGATGCAAGGTCGCGCATGGCGGCTCGTGCCGTGCGCCGGTTGACGCGGTAGCTGCCTCCGTGCGTGCCCCGAGCACCCGTGCGCACGCCCTGCTCCGCCGCACCCCAGCCGATCGAGTACGCTTCCCGCCAGCCGAACAGCCCGCGCAAATGCAGCGCAAAGGTGTCCATGCCGCGCCAGGTGCCGAACCCCAGCAGATCGGTACCGCCGCGCTTTTCGAGCCGCGCGATCACGGGGGCCCGAAACGACGCGCCGCGATCCGCCGTGAAGCGATCGAGCGAGCGCACGATGACATCCTTCTGCCGGGCCCGCAGCGCGCCGTCGTAGGAACGGGTGAAGGCTGTCCACCGTGCACCGTGCGCCGCGAGCAATGCCTCGCCTCGCCCACTCAGCGAGGCACCCGGAAAGTTGCTCGCGGCCGCGCGATGCGCGATCCCGGCGGCCGCCGGCAACGCTGCGCGGTGCAAGGCCTCGGCGGCAAGTGCGTAGTCCGTGGTGAAGAGCGCGAGCGTGCCCTCACCGGCCACCAGAAGCGGCTGGGCCGCGCGATTGACGCCCGCCATGACACCGCGCAACGACTGCACGGCTGTGCCGAGATACGGGACGAAACGCGTGACGCGATTGATCCTGGCCACGGTCCGCGTCTCGTAGGCGAGCCACGAGCGCAGGCTCACCGACTGCGCAGTAGCGGCTTCGTTCGCGACGATCGCGCGGTTCATGTAGCTCTCGAAATTGAGCACGCGCGCCTCGAAGACGGCAGCCGACATCGCCGCGGCATCGGCGGCGTCGATGAGACGCCGCTTCTGCGCAGCGAGGCGGCCGGCCTCGAACACGAGCAAGGCTGCCGTCGCAAGGCAGCCGAGCAGCGCCACCACGAACACCACGGCGTGTCCATGCTCGCGTCGCACGGCCTACTGCTCGAAATCCTGCAGGGTCTTCTGCGATTGCCCCTCGGTATTCGAACGCTGCTGCGCCTGGTTGACGGCGCCGCGCGCCCCGCCGGAATTCGCGCCGGCGAGGGCCGACGCCGCCACCGAGGTCTGCCCGCGCACGATGTCGCCGAACGCCGTGTAGACGCCGATCGCGGCGACGGCGATCAGCGCGACGATGATGATGTATTCGGTCATGCCCTGGCCGCGGGAATGGCGCATTGCTTTCATGGTCGTGTCCTCCGCAGTGACTGGGATGCATTGAATACGCGGGGGAGCGCGATGACACGCCGAGAATCGGGGCTCTTTGCGAAGAAATCGGCACGCGCGACACTCGCGCGCATGCGCACGCTCGCGCGAGCGCACGTGCTCGCTGTCGCGTCGCCGCATTGCGCACCGGACAGGTCGGTGGTGCAGGCCTCGATGTCACCGATCCCGAGCCGCTGCTCCGGCTCGTCGACATCGCGCGGGGCTATTGACGGGCGCCGAAATAGTCGGGTTCCGGGGGCGTTTCGCCCGCGGCGATTGTCGGCAACGTCAGGGTCACTTCGAGGCCGCCCGCGGGACGATTGCGGGCACTCGCCCTGCCCCGATGCAGGTGCATCACGCGCGCCACGATCGCAAGGCCGAGTCCCGATCCGCCCGGATCCCGTGTGCGCGCGGCATCCACGCGATAGAAGGGCTCGAAGATGTGCTGGAGCGCATCGCCCGGCACACCGGGCCCCTGGTCGGCGACGACGATGCTCGCCTCGCCGGCATCGACGCGCACGTGGATGTCGATGCTAGTGCCCTGCGTCGCGTGGCGGATCGCATTGCGCAGCACGTTCTGCAGTGCGCTGCCGAGTATCGCCGCGTTGCCGTATACGACCGGTTGCGGACCGGCGGCTTCGTGCAGCACGAGCGCACACTGGCGTTCGGCTGCCTCGAGCCGCGCATCCTCGGCGACGTCCTCGACGAACGAGCCGAGTTCCAGCCGCTGGAACTTCGGTGGCGCCGACATCGCGTCGAGCCGCGAGAGATTCAGGATCGAATCGATCATGTAATCGAGCCGGTCCGCCTGCTGCTGGATGCGCGCGACATCCGCGACGAGCCGGTTGTCGGGATCGTGCCGCCGCAGGAGTTCGAGTGCGACGTTGAGCCGGGCGAGCGGCGTACGCAGTTCGTGCGACATGTCCCGCACCAGCTGGTCGCGGGCCCGCAGCATGTGATCGAGGCGGCCCGCCATCGCGGTGAAATCGCGCGCCAGCGTGCCGAACTCGTCGGTCCGCCCGATCACCCGGCTGCTGATCTCGGGCGCGAGGTGCCCGGTGGCGAACGAGCGCGCCGCTCGCGCGAGTTCACGCACGGGCCGGCTGAAGTTGCGCGCGAGGATGCCGGCCACCGCCCCGCTCACGACCATCGCGAACAGGATGAGGAGGATCCACAATTCCCGGATCCCGATCCGCGCCCACCACGACGGATCGCGCTCGGTGAGGTACACCGCGTAGCGCCGGCCGTCCGGCAAGCGCACCTGCGGCACCCAGCGCGATGCATAGAGCGATGGCGAGTCGAGTTCCGGATCGGGCGCGAGGATGGCGGCCGCGCGCTTCGCAAGGCTGTCCGGCACGTCCCGACCGAGCAGGTCCGCGCCTGTTGCATCGACGATCAGCGCGCGCTCTGTACCGGGTGAGGTGTCCGCGGCCTCGAGCCAGGCGCGCAGGCCGCGCTCGCCGCCCCGGTCGATGGCGGCGGCCGCCGCCGCGGCGACGTGCGCGGCATCGTGACCCGACAGGCGCTCGATGCGCTGGGACACCATCAGGAAACTGACCATGGTCCCGAGCGCGATCATCACGAGGCTCGCCACGCTGACCGTGAGGAAGATCCGGCCGTAGACGCCCTTCACGGCGGGTCTCCGGGATCCAGTGCGTAGCCTGCGCCGCGTATACCACGGATCTCCGGCGCGCCCTCGCCGAGCTTGCGCCTGAGATTTGCGACATGAGTATCGATGCTGCGATCGAACGCCTCGAGCGGCCGCCCGAGCGCGCGATCGCAGAGTTGCTGGCGCGACAGCACCTGGCCTGCGGCGCGCATCAGCTCCTCGAGCACGCGCGCCTCGGCGCCCGTGAGCGTGACCGGCCGCTCCCCGACGGTGGCCTTGCCGCGCGCGAGATCGAGCACCAGGGGTCCGACCGTCAGCAGCCGCTCGCCGGCACCCGGCGCCGGCGCGGCCGGCCTGCGCAGGATCGCCCGGATGCGGGCGATGAGCTCTCGCGGGTGGAAGGGTTTGGCGAGATAGTCGTCCGCCCCCACCTCGAGGCCGACGATGCGATCGACGGCATCGCCGCGGGCGGTGAGCATCAATACCGGCACGGCACTGCGCTTGCGCAACGTGCGCAACACATCGAAGCCGCCCATGCCCGGCATCATCACGTCGAGCACGACGAGATCCACGTGGTGCTGCTCGACATGGGCGAGCGCCGCCGGGCCCGAATGCAGGCTCGTCACACCGAAACCCTCCCCGCCGAGCAGTTCCTCGAGCATCGCGCAGAGGTCGCGGTCGTCATCGATCAGGAGCAGCTCCGCCTGCATCGCGGAATTCTAGACGCTCGCGACGCGAAGCTCACGGCAAATGGGGCCTTTGCAGATCTTTGCACAGCTTTGCCGCACCCCCACGTTGCAGGCACCGCCTTGCCCCTATTCTTCTCCCCAGTCCTTCAGGAGATCCCCCATGACGTTCAAGACCATTGCCGCCGCCTTCGCGTTGACCGTGCTCGGCGCATCCACCCTCGCCGCTGCACAGGACCGCAAGGTCGGCGACATCCTCCACTCCGACGCCCGCTACACGACGTTTGCCAAGGCAATCGACGCCGCGGGGCTCGACAACGTCCTCGCGAATGACGAGGCCGTGACGGTGCTCGCGCCGACCGACGATGCGTTTGCCAAGCTGCCCGCGGGCAAGCTCGACGAGCTGCTGAAGCCCGAGAACAAGGCCGAACTCGCGGCCCTGCTCAAGCGGCACTTCGTCGTCGGCAGCCTCGACCAGTATGACCTCAAGCGCCAGCGCGAGCTCGCGACGGCCGGCGGCGACAAGCTTCCGGTGAAGCTCGTGGCGGGCAGCATCCGCATCGCCGATGCGCGCGTGTTCGGCCGCCAGAGCATCGCCGTCAACGGTACTGTCCAGCCGCTCGACACCGTGCTGACGCACTGATATCCCGCCGACCGAGGCTTCGACGAAGCCGGAGGACGGTCGCAGGCCGCCCTCCGGCTTCTTGCTGTCAGCCGTCAGCTGTCAGCTTTCGCCCCTCGACCGAACTCTTCCCGCCCGTCGTCAGCGCCCTCCTGAACCACGGCCCTGCCTTGCGCTCGAGGTCATCGACGACCGTGAACACGGCCGGGACGATCACCAGGGTGAGCGCCGTCGAGGTGATGAGGCCTCCGATCACCGCGATGGCCATCGGCGCGCGGAACGAAGAGTCGCCGGTGATGTTGAGTGCCACCGGCAGCATGCCCGCCACCATCGCCACCGTCGTCATGACGATCGGCCGCGCGCGCTTGTGGCCCGATTCGAGCAGTGCGGTTACCCGGTCGCGCCCCGCACGCATTTCCTCGATCGCGAAATCGACCAGCAGGATCGAGTTCTTCGCGACGATGCCCATCAGCATCAGCACGCCGATCACCGCGGGCAGGGACAGCGCCTTGCCGGTCAGCATCAGCGCGAGCGCCGCGCCACCGATCGACAGCGGCAATGCCGAGAGGATCGTGATCGGCTGGAACACCCGCGCGAACAGCAGCACGAGCACCGCAAACACCATCAGCACGCCGGCGGCGATCGCGAGCAGGAAGTTCGCGAACAGCTCGTTCATCATCTCGGCGTCGCCCTTTTCGATCAGCCGCACGCCCTGCGGCAGATGCTGCAGTACCGGCAATGCCATGATGCGCTCCATCGCGACGCTCGGCTCGATGCCCACGCGATCCGCCCCGATCGCCACGCGGCGGCTCTGGTTGTAGCGGCGCACCGTACTCGGGCCCTGGCCGAAGCTGATGTCGGCCACCGCCTTCAATGGCACCGCGCCACCGCCCGCCGTCGGCACCGGCAGGTTCTCGATCGCCCCGAGGTCGGAGCGCGCCGCCTCGACGAGGCTCACACGGATCGGCACCTGCCTGTCGGTCAGCGAGAACTTCGCGCCATTCTGCGCGAGGTCACCGATCGTGGCGATGCGCACGGTCTGGCCGATGCTCGCGACAGTCACGCCGAGATCGGCGGCGAGATCGAGCCGCGGGCGGATCACGATCTCCGGCCTCGGCAGGTCGCCCTCGATGCGCGGGTCGCGCAGCCCCGGGAGCGTGCGCATCTCGTCGACGATCTGCTCTGCCGTGACCTGCACGAGGTCGGAGTCCTCGCCCGTCAGGAAGAGCGTGATGTCGCGCCCGAGCCCGCCGTGCTGGCTCTGGAAGCTGATGCGCGCATCCGGGATCACCCGGAGCTGGCGGATCATCTCCGCTTCCCATTCGATCTGCGACAGCTTGCGCCTCGACGGATCGACGAGATTGATGTAGAGCGTCGCGTCGCGCACGTCGCCGGCATCGTCGGCACCGATCGCCTCGACGACATCGACAACTTCCGGCCGCCGGCGCACGAGCGTGGCGACCCGCGCGGAGACCGCCGCGGTGTCCTCGAGGCGCACGCCCGGCGGCAGCTCGATGTTGAGCGTAGCCGTCGACAGGTCGCTCGGCGGAATGAACGCCTGCGGCACCGCCATCAGCGCAAACACCGACACGACGAAAAACACGGCGCCGCCGAGTATCGTGCGCCAGCGGTGTTGCACGGACAGGCGCAGCAGCGCGAGATAGGCCCGCATGATCGGCCCGTCGTCGTGATGCACGCGCCCGTGGCCCTTCAAGGTGTAGGCGGCGATCAGCGGCGTGATCAGCCGCGCGACGAGCAGCGACATGAACACCGCGACCGCGACGGTGAGACCGAACTGCTTGAAGAACTGCCCGGTCACGCCGCTCATGAAGCTGACCGGCAGGAACACCGCGATGATGGTCGCCGAGGTCGCGACGACCGCGAGCCCGATCTCGTCGGCCGCATCGAGCGCCGCCTGCCACGCACTCTTGCCGGTGCGCATGTGACGCACAATGTTCTCGATCTCGACGATCGCGTCGTCGACCAGCACGCCCGCGACCAGCGACAGCGCGAGCAGGCTGATCTGGTTCAGCGTGAACCCCATCCACTGCATGAAGGCGAAGGTCGGAATGGCAGACAGCGGGATCGCGAGTGCCGAGATGCCGGTGGCACGCCAGTCGCGCAGGAACAGGAACACGACCAGCACCGCGAGCAGCGAGCCCTCGATGAGCGCATGGATCGCCGAGTCGTAGGTGCGCTGCGTGAACTTGACGGTCGAGAACACGAGCTTCACCGAGACGCGCGGAAATTCCTTCGCGAGCTGGGCGATCTCGCGATTCACGAGCGCGAGGACCGTGACGTCGGAGCTGCCCTTCGCACGGAAGATGCCGAAGGTCGTCGCCTCGCGCCCATTGAAGCGCGCGAGCGAGCGGACTTCGGCGACACCGTCGTGCACGTCGGCGATGTCCTTCAACTGCACGACGCGGCCGCCCGGCACCGCGATGCGCGTCTCGCCGAGATCGAACGCCGACTTCGCCCCGCCGAGCACGCGGATCGCCTGCTCGCCCCCGCCGACCTGCGCCCGCCCTCCCGGCAAGTCGAGGTTGAGCTGGCGCAGCTGCTGATTCACTTCCACCGCGGTGATGCCGAGCGCCTGCATCCGGCCCGGGTCGAGTTCGACCCGGATCTCGCGATCGACGCCCCCGCCGCGGGTCACCTGCGCGATGCCCGGCACGGCGAGCAGCCGCTTCGTGATCGTGTTGTCGACGAACCAGGACAGCTGCTGCGGCGTCATGTCGGTGGTGCTGACCGCGAAATAGGCGATCGCGCCGCCCTCGATGTCCTCGCGCTGCACGACCGGCTCTTCGATGCCCTCGGGCAGGTCGCTGCGCACTTTCGCCACGGCGTCGCGCACATCGTTGACGGCCCGGTCGACCGGCGTGCCGATCTGGAACTCGACGAAAGTCAGGCTCTGCCCCTCGATCGCACGCGAGGTGATCTCGCGCACGTTGCCGACGCTCGCGACCGCGCCGTCGATCTTCTGCATCACCTGCGTTTCGATCTCGGTGGGCGCGGCGCCGGGTTGCGAGACGCTCACCATGACGAGCGGATACGCGATATCCGGGTTCATGTTGATCGGCAGTCGGATGAAGGCCGTCACGCCGAGGAACAGCAGCACGACGAACAGCACGAGCGGCAACGTCGGGTGACGGATGGCCCATGCGGAAATGTTCTTCATGTGGTCGTCCTCACGGACTCACCCTCGCGCAGGAAGGCGCCGGCGGTCACGACCACGCGCTCCGTGCCGTCGAGGCCCTCGCCGATCACGACGCCGTGGGCCGTCGTGTCGGCGACGCGCACGTCGCGCCGGATCACCTTCTCGTCGGGCCCGACGATGTACACATAGGTGCCCTTGCGGTCCGCGAGCACCGCGGTCTGTGGCACGACGGCCCGCGAGGCATCGGACACCAGCACTTCGCCGCGCGCAAACGCGCCGGGACGCAGGTTCGGGTCCGGGTCGAGCGCAATGCGCACCTCGCCGAGGCGGCTCGCGGGGTCGATCGTGGCTCCGATGAGCCGCACGGTGCCCTTGTAGGGTGCGTCTACGCCCGAGATGCGCACGGTTGCAACCTGCCCCACCTCGAGGTGCGGCAGGTCCTGCTCGGCGACCTTGCCCCGCAGCTCGACCGCGCCGTCCTGTGCGAGCCGGAAGAGCGGCTCGCTGCCGCCCGACACGATCTGCCCGACTTCCGCGGCGCGCGTCAGCACGATGCCGTCCTGCGGCGCACGCACTTCGGTGCGGGCGAGCCGCGCGCGCATTTCCTTCAGCTGGGCCTCGGCGACTGCGACCTGCGCGGTCGTGGTCGCGAGCTTCGAGCGCCGTTGTTCGATCGCTTCCTTCGACAGCGCGCCCGAGGCTTCGACCCCCTGCGCGCGATTCCAGTCGGCCCGCGCGAGATCGGCATCGGCGCGGGCCTGCACGAGCGAGGCCTCGAGTCGCGCCACCTGCGGCAGGAGCACGGAAGTATCGAGCACGGCGAGACGCTGCCCGCGCTTCACCGGATCGCCCACGTCCACGAAGACCGCCGCAATCCGGCCCCCTTCGCCGTCGATGCCGAGCGGCAATTCATTGCGCGCGCTGATCGTGCCGTTGATCGACACGACGGACGCGACAGGGCCGAGCTGCGGCTTTGCCACAGTGACGAGCGGTGGGGGATCCGTGACCGGGCCCGTACCGGAACCTGCGACCCGCAGGCCGATGAGGATCGCGATGAGGACGAGTACGGCGGCGACAATCCCTATCGTCAGGGATTTCTTCGTGAGCTGCATGGGCACGGGCGGATCCATGGCGAAAGCAGGCGGCGAATCTTACGCCGATCGTCCCGTGGGCGCCGCTTCGTTCCGGCGCATTTCACACCACGGACACGGGCCGTGGATCATGGGCCGTGCTGGGCTCGAACCAGCGACCAACTCCTTAAAAGGGAGCTGCTCTACCTACTGAGCTAACGGCCCGCGGAAGGGTGCGCATCATAGCGATACCGCGTCGGGTCGGCGACTCCCGCCGCAGCGAAACCTGCCCGGCGCAGGCGGCAGGCGTCGCAACGGCCACAGGCGCGGCCCGCCTCGTCCGCCTGGTAACACGAGACCGTGATGCCGTAGTCCACGCCGAGCCTCCGGCCCTCGGCGACGATGGCGGCCTTCGACAGATGCTGCAGCGGCGCATGGATCCGCGTCGGCCGGCCTTCCACGGCCGCACGCGTCGCGAGCCGCGCGAGACCCTCGAACGCCTGCACGAATTCGGGCCGGCAATCGGGATAGCCGGAATAGTCGACTGCGTTCACGCCGATGAAGATGTCCCGCGATCCGAGGACCTCCGCCCAGCCGAGGGCGAGTGCAAGCAGCAGCGTGTTGCGCGCCGGCACATACGTCACCGGGATGCCGGGTGCCGATTCCTCCGGCACCGCAATCGCGGCATCGGTCAACGCGGAGCCGCCGATGCCGGCGAGGTCCACGTGCATCACCCGATGCTCCACGGCGCCGAGCGCCGCGGCGACGCGCGCCGCGGCGGCGAGCTCCGCCGCATGCCGCTGTCCGTACGCGACCGACAGTGCGTGACACGCGTACCCGGCATGGCGCGCAATCGCGAGCACGGTCGCCGAATCGAGCCCGCCCGACAGCAGCACGACGGCTCGCGGCGCAGGCGGCGCCGGACTATCGGCCGGGTTCATCGCCCCACAACACCTTGTGCAACTGGATCTGGAAACGCACCGGTGCCCGGTCCGCGAGTATCCACTCCGCGAGCTCGCGCGCCGGCAGCTCGCGGTGGCTCGGCGAGAAGAACACCGTGCAGCGACCGTCGAGCCCGTGCGCGCGCACCTGGCCGATCGCCCACTCGTAATCGGCGCGATCCGTGATCACGAACTTGATGAGGTCGTGCGCGGTGAGCAGCGAGAAGTCGTCAGGACGATTGCGCGCCATCTCGCCCGACCCCGGCGTCTTCACGTCCACGACGCGCTGCACGCGCGGGTCGACCGCTGCGATCGCCAGTGCACCGCTCGTCTCGAGCGACACGACATGGCCGGCGTCGCACAACGCGGTGAGGAGCGGCGGGCACGCGCGCTGGGCGAGCGGCTCGCCGCCCGTCACGCACACGTGACGCGTGGCAAAGCTCGCCACCTTCGCGAGCACCGCCGACTGCGACCACCATGCCCCGCCGCTGAACGCGTAGGTCGTATCGCAATACCTGCAGCGCAGCGGACATCCCGTGAGGCGCACGAACACCGTCGGGAACCCGACGGTCGCAGCCTCGCCCTGCAACGACAGGAAGATCTCGGTGACCTTGAGTCGCGACTCTGTCGCGGGGACGTTCAATGCCCTTCGGCGATCAGGCGCTTCATGCGCTCCTGCGCGAGCTTCGCCGCCTCGGTATCCGGGTAGCGCGCCACGACCTGCGCAAAGCTGCGCTTGGCGGCATCGAAACGTTTCAGTTCGTATTGCGCGTAGCCGAGCTTCAGCACGGCGCCCGGCGTCTTGGCCGAATCGGGCCAGCGTTGGCCCACCGCATCGAACGCGGCGGCCGCCTTCTCGTAATCGCGCGTCACGTAATAGGCCTCACCGAGCCAGTATTGGGCGTTCGGCGCGAGCGCGCCGTCCGGGTCGCTGTCGAGCACAGCCTGGAATCCCGCGATGGCATCCGGGTAACGCGCGTCCTTGAGCGCCGCGAACGCACTGTCGTAGGCACGCTGCGGGTCCGCCACGCCGGCCGGTGCCGAACCGGCCGCTGCCGGTCCCGCTCCCGTGCCGACCTGCGGCGAGCCGGTCGCGGCGACACCCGATTCGAGCGCGGCGAGTCGGCGGTCGAGGTCCTGGTAGAGATCGCGCTGCTGCTTCTGGGTCGCCGCGAGCCCGTTTTCCTGCACGTCTGCCCGGCCACGCAGGTCGCGCGACTGCGACTCGAGCGCCTCGACCCGCTGGGAAAGTTCGACGAGGCTCTGATTCGCGATGATGCGTTCGACTTTCGCGAGGCGTGCATCGAGATCGGCGAGGCGCACCTGCACGGGGTCTTCCTCGGCCGGCGTGAGGCTGCAACCCGTGAGCCACAGGGTCGCCAGCGCGATGGCGGACAGGACAGCGTGATGACGCATGCGCGAAGCCCGTTCAGTTCAGGTACACGATTTCGACGCGGCGATTCTGCGCCCACGCCACTTCGTCGCTGCCCGCCGCCGCCGGCCGCTCTTCGCCATAACTGACGGTCGCGACCTGCGTCTCGGCGACACCCTGCAGCAGCAGCGCGCGCCGCACGGTCTGCGCACGGCGCTCGCCGAGGCCGATGTTGTATTCGCGCGTACCCCGCTCGTCGGTATGGCCTTCGAGACGCACGCGCGTACCCGGGTGCGATGCGAGGTACTGGGCGTGCGCAGTCACGAGCGCGGCATCCTCCGGCTTCAGTTCCGCACGGTCGAAGTCGAAGTAGATGACGCGTTTCGACAGCAGTTCGCCCTGCGGACCCGCCGCTGCGGTATCGTCGCCGAGCGGTGCGCTCGTGACGCCCCCGCTGCCCGCAGTTTGCGTGCCGGCGGCCGACTCGGTGGCTTGCGTCGCTCCCGTGTCCGGCTTCTGCACGGGCTTCTTGCCCGCGCAACCGCCGATCGCGAGCGCACCCGCAGCCAGCCACACCCAAATTGAATTACGCATCGTTCCAGTTCCTCTGTTACCTGTTCGGCCGCATCGGGCCCCAGACGGGCTCGCGCACCTCGCCCCGGTCAGCCGCGAGCCGCTGCGTCGTGAGCCCGTCGACCGACACGGTCGCGAGCACGCCCTGGCCGCGCTCACGCCCCGCATAGATCAGCATCGCACCATTCGGCGCGAAATCCGGCGATTCGTCGAGCGGCCCCTTCGACAGCAGCCGCACGACACCTGACCCGAGATCCTGCACGGCGATACGGTACGCACCCGCCGACAGCGTGACCATGGCCAGCGACTTGCCGTCGGGAGACAGCCTCGGGCGCGCATTGTAGCTCCCCGTGAAGGTCACGCGCCTCGGGGTCGCATTCGCCGCGGCGTCCACCCGATAGATCTGCGGGCTGCCTGCCCGGTCGGACGTGAAGAAGAGCGTGCGGCCGTCGGCGCTGAACACGGCCTCCGTGTCGATGGCCGCATCGGACGTCACGCGTGTCAGCGCACCGTCCACGATCGAGATCAGGTACACGTCGAGGTTGCCCGCGGCTGTGGACAGCGTCACGGCGAGCTGGCGACCGTCGGGCGCGAACGCCGGCGACCCGTTGATGCCGGCGCGCGCGATGAGCCGCCGTCGTTCGCCCGTGCGGATCCGCTGCAGCCAGATGGCCGAGGCGTGTGTCTCGAACGACACGTAGGCGAGCCACTCCCCGTCGTTCGACCACGCCGGCGACATCAACGGCAGCGAAGACTCGGCGATGGTGCGCGCGCCCTCCCCGTCCGCATCGGCAACGATCAGCCGGTACGTCTGCCGCGGCGGCCGGCCGTCGACCGCCACGTAGGCGATGCGGGTCGCGAACGCGCCCGGTACACCGAGTATCTTTTCATACACGAGATCGCTCACGCGGTGGGCGGCCTCGCGTACCGAGCCCGTGCCGGCCACGAACCGCTGCGCGGCGATCCGCTGGCCGTTGACGAGATTCACGACCTCGACCTCGATCTGCACGGCTCCGGCTTCACCAGGCACGACGCGCCCGACGACGATGTAGTCATTGCGGGCGGTGCGCCAGTCGGAGGCGACCACGTCCGCGGCGCGCGACGGCTGCTCGATCATGTCGCCGCGCGCCATGGCGCGAAAGCGGCCGCTGCCTTCGAGGTCGCGCTGCACGATCGCGGCGATGTCGAGGCCGCCATCGCCAGGGACCGAGCGCGCGAACGGCACGATCGCCACCGGGATCGGGTCGGTTACGCCCGACGTGATCTCGATGCGCAATTGCGCCTGCGCCGGGATCGCCGGCAGCAGGCAGGTGAGCGCACTCAGCAGGGTGAAAAGACGTCGCAGGTCAATCATTCGGCTTGAATACCACTTCCAGGTTGCGTTCGAACAGGGCCGGATCGGGGGGTGGCGGCAAGGGCGAGGCATTCATGACCGCCAGCTCGATCGACTGCCGGACCGCCGCATCCCCGTTGCACTTCAGGATCCGTGCGGCAACCACCGCGCCACCCGGCACCTGGGTGACCTGCACGACACACTCGATGCCGGGTCGCGCCGTCGGCGGGCGCCGCCATTCGCTGATGATTTTCGCACGGATGAGGTCCCGCCACTGCGCGCCGGCTCCGCTCGCGGCGCGGGCACGCTCCTCGGCCTCGAGGCCGCGCCGCAAGTCCGCTTCCCGTTCGGCGCGCTGACGCTGTTCATCCGCCTTGCGCTGTGCCTCGGCCTTGCGCTCGGCCTCGGCCTTGCGCGCGGCCTCCGCCTTGCGTTCGGCCTCCGCCTTGCGCGCTGCTTCCGCCCTCTGCCGCTCCATCGCGTTGCGGCGGTCCTCCGCTGCGCGTCGCTCGTCTGCCGCGCGTTGCAGCGCCTCCGCGCGCTTTCGCTCCTGTACGTCATCCCGCGCAGCCGCCGGGACGTCACGCACGGGTTCCGGTGTGGACTCAGCCACGGGCGCGGGCGGTGGCGGCTGCGGTGCGGGCAACGGCTCGCGCGGCTGGCGCAGACCGGGCACCGACGCAGGGTCGACCACGACCGCGTCGATTGCGAGCAACTGCGGCTCGGGCGGAGACGCACGCTGCCAGGTGAGCCAGCCGACGCCGAACAGCGCAAACAGCGCCAGATGCAGCAGGATCGAGCCGGCGTATGGCCCGAGGAAACTTCCGCCGCCGGATTCCGCCTGCGTACGCGCCGTCATGCCCCGACGCGACGCCGCTCGGGCAGCGGGTCGGTCAGGAACCCGACTTTCTTCGCGCCCGCCTTCTGCAGGATCACCATTGCCTCGACGACCCGGCCGTACGCCACGCCGCGGTCACCCTTCACGAGCACCGGCAGATCCGGCGCCCGCCGCAGCATCGCGGCGGTACGGGCCAGCGTCGTCGCCTCGTCGAGCGGCTGCCCCGGCTTCGAGCCGATGTTGAGATAGAGCCTGCCCTCGCGGTCGATCGACAGGACGAGCGGCTTCTCGCCCCGCGGCAGCCTGACATCGAGCGGCTCGGCACCCGATTGCGGCAGCTCGACTTTCACGCCCTGCGTGAGGAGCGGAGCCGTGACCATGAAAATGATGAGCAGCACGAGCATCACGTCGATGTACGGCACGACGTTGATCTCGCCCATCAGCCGGCGGCCCCGCCTGTCCTGTGCCATGGATCAGCTCCCCGTGCCGCTGCGCGCCGCCACGTAGCGCTGCAGTATCGTGGAAAACTCTTCCATGAATGCATCGTGGCGCAGTTCGAGCCGGCTCGTCTGGTCCGCATAGCGGTTGTAGGCGATCACGGCCGGGATCGCGGCGAAGAGGCCCATGGCCGTCGCGACGAGCGCCTCGGCAATGCCGGGAGCCACCATCGCGAGGGTCGCCTGCTGCACGCTGCCGAGCGACACGAACGCATTCATGATGCCCCACACGGTGCCGAAGAGGCCGACATACGGACTGATCGACCCGACCGTGGCGAGTGTCGCGAGGCTCTGCTCGAGCCGCTCGATCTCCTTCAGTTGCGCGACCTTCATGGCGCGGCGCGCGCCCTCGAGCATCTGTTCGGGGGCGACGCTGCCCTGCTGGCGCAGTCGCGCGAACTCGCGAAACCCCATCGCGAAGATGCTCGCCATGCCGGTGACGCCGGCGCGGGCGTCGATCTCGCGGTAGAGCGCCGCGAGATCGCTGCCCCCGACCCAGAACTGCTCCTCGAAGCGTTCCGCCTCGGCACGCGCGCCGCGGATCACGCCACGCTTCCTGAATATGATCGCCCAGGAAACGATCGAGGCGAGAAGCAGCAGCGCCAGCACGATCTGCACGATCAGGCTCGCATCGAGCACGAGCCGCACGATCGACAACTCTCCACCCATCTACGCGACCTCCGCGACCACGAAATCCGGCAGGCGCGTCGGGCGCAATGTTCCCGCGACGAGACATGCCACTCGGACGTCGGCGTCGGCGAGAAGTTCCTCGCCGCGCAGGATGCGCTGCGCGAAGCGCAGACTCGCGCGCCCGTCCACGCGCGGCTCGCAGGTCACCACCAGTTCGTCGTCGAGCCGCGCCGGGCGCCGATAGTTCACCTGCGCACTGACGACCGAGAAGATGAGGCCCCGCTCGTCCGCGAGCGCCGCCTGCGACCAGCCCTTCGCGCGCAACCACTCGGTGCGCGCGCGCTCGCAGAATCGCAGGTAGTTCGCATAGTAGACGACGCCGCCGAAATCCGTGTCCTCCACATACACGCGTACCGGCCAGCTGAAAACCGTCACTGGCTGTCCTCGAACAGCGACAGGGCCGGCGCAGTGCGTTCGGGAGCCGCGAGGCCGAAGTGCCGGTAGGCGCTGCGCGTCGCGACGCGCCCGCGCGCGGTGCGCATCAGGAAGCCCTGCTGGATCAGGAACGGTTCGATCACGTCCTCGAGCGTGCCGCGCTCCTCGCCGATCGCCGCCGCGATGCTCTCGATGCCGACCGGTCCGCCGTCGAACTTCTCGATCACGGTGAGCAGGAGCCGCCGGTCGAGCGTGTCGAAACCATGCGCATCGACCTCGAGGAGATCGAGCGCGGCGTCGGCCACCGCCTGGTCGATGTGTCCGGCGGCCCGCACCTGCGCATAGTCGCGCACGCGCCGCAGCAGCCGGTTGGCGATGCGCGGCGTGCCGCGCGAACGCTCGCCGATGCGACGCGCGCCGGCGGCTTCGATCGGCACGCCGAGTATTCCGGCCGAGCGTGCGACGATGCGCTCGAGATCGTCGACGCCATAGAACTCGAGCCGCTGCACGATGCCGAACCGGTCGCGCAGCGGCGATGTGAGGAGCCCCGCGCGCGTCGTCGCGCCGACCAGTGTGAACGGCGGCACGTCGAGCTTGATCGAACGCGCCGCCGGACCCTCGCCGATCATGATGTCGAGCTGGTAGTCCTCCATCGCGGGGTACAGCACTTCCTCGACCACCGGCGAGAGGCGATGGATCTCGTCGATGAACAGCACGTCGCGTGCCGTGAGATTCGTCAGGATCGCCGCGAGATCGCCCGCGCGTTCGAGCACCGGGCCCGAGGTCTGGCGCAGGTTCACGCCGAGCTCCTCGGCGAGGATGTGCGCGAGCGTCGTCTTGCCGAGGCCCGGCGGGCCGAAGATCAGCGTGTGATCGAGCGCCTCGCCGCGCGCGCGCGCCGCGTCGACAAAGATGCCGAGCTGCTGCTTGACCTTCGGCTGCCCGACATAGTCGGCAAAGCGCCGCGGACGGATCGAACGCTCGATCGCCTCCTCGTCGCGCCCCGCCGCGGGGTTCACGAGCCGTTCGGCTTCCTGTGTCATGTGCCCCTCGCGCTCATGTGTCGCGCGCGGCGTTCTGCAGCGCGCCCCGGATCAGTTCCTCGGTCGAAGCGCCCGGCGCGCGCGCGCCCTGCAGCAACCGCGATGCCTCCGCAGGCTTGTAACCGAGCGCCACGAGTGCACTCAGCGCCTCGGTCTCCGCAGCCGCGTTGCCGTCACCCGCGCCACCGGGCAAACCCGCGCCGCTCGCCTGCACGTCGGCCTGCAGGCGATCGCGCATCTCGACGAGCAGCCGCTCGGCGGTCTTGCGGCCGACGCCCGGTATCTTCGTGAGTGCGCCGACATCCTGTGCGAGCACGCATCGCGTGAACGCCTCTGCGGAACTGCCGGACAATATCGTCAGCGCGAGCTTCGGCCCGATGCCCGTCACGCGCAGCAGGTCGCGGAAGAGCCGCCGCTCGGTCTCGGTCGCAAACCCGTACAACGTGTGCGCATCGTCGCGCACGACGAGATGGGTCAGGAGGTGCAGTTCCCGTCCCAGCGCGGGCAGCGCATAGAACGTGGACATCGGCGCTTCGACTTCATACCCCACGCCGCCGACCTCGAGCAGCAGCTGTGGGGGCGCCTTGGCGCGCAGAATGCCGCGCAGCGAACCGATCACCGGCGCGCTCCCGCGGCGCGCGCCAGCCGCGCGACGCGCCTCGATTGCGCATGACACAGCGCCACCGCGAGCGCATCGGCCGCATCGACCGGCACCCGTGCATCGAGCGCGAGGAGCTGCGCGATCATGTGACCGACCTGGGGCTTTTCCGCCGCGCCGTAGCCGACGACCGCGCGCTTCACTTCGCGCGGCGCATACTCGTAGGTCGCAGTGCCCGCGGGAACGGCGGCGAGCGCCGCGCCGCGCGCCTGGCCGAGCTTCAGCGCACTGTCCGCATTGCGGCTCATGAACACGCGCTCGATCGCGACTTCGTCGGGCGCGTGCGTCACGATCAGCGCCTGGACGGCTTCGTATATCCGGCGCAGCCGCGCCGCGAATTCGAGACCTGTCACGTCGATGCAACCGTGCGCGACATGGACGCACTCGCCGTCAGCCCAGGCGAGGATGCCGTAACCGGTGCGCCGGGACCCCGGATCGAGTCCGAGAATGCGGCAGGCGCCGACGGTGCCGCCGGTGTCGTCCGTGCCGCGCCCCGAGTGTCGCGCCTCGCGGGCATCAGGCCGGAAGGCGCGCCAGGACGTCGTCCGGAATTTCCGCATTCGAGTACACGTGCTGCACGTCGTCGAGGTCTTCGAGTGCCGTGAGCAGTTCGACCAGGGTGGCGGCCGCCTCGTCGCCGAGCACTGCGCTCGTCGCGGCGCGCTGCGTGACCTCGGCCGACGACGCCTGGAATCCGCCCTGCGAGAGCGCTGCGCGGACCGCCTCGAGATCGGCGGGCGCCGTCAGGACTTCGAGTGAGCCATCCGGATTGACTACGACATCCTCCGCGCCTGCGTCGAGCGCGATATCCATCACGGCATCCTCGTCACAGCCCGGCGGGAAGGCGAGCACGCCGGCCTGCTGGAACAGGTACGAGACGGAACCATCGGCGCCGAGGTGCCCGCCGTGGCTCGCGAACGCGTGGCGCACGGCCGCGACCGTGCGATTGCGGTTGTCGGTGAGGCAGTCGATCATCACTGCCGCGCCCCCGGGACCGTAGCCTTCGTAGCGCGCCGCCTGATACGCGCCGCCCGCTTCGTCGCCACCCGCACGCTTGACAGCCCGCTCGATCGTGTCGCGTGGCAGGCTCGCAGCGCGCGCCTTTTCGAGGGCGAGGCGCAGGCGGGGATTCGCTGCCACATCGCTGCCGCCCACGCGTGCCGCCGAGGAAATCTCGCGCAGCAGCCTCGTGAAGAGGCGAGCGCGCCGCGCATCCTGTGCACCCTTGCGGTGCTGGATATTGGCCCATTTGCTGTGTCCCGCCATGCGATCGGTATGATAACCCGATTCGGATGACCGGACCCGCCGGACCCTCGCCGTGGACACCGCATTTCACTGCCCTCCTGCACTCGCGAGCGACATCGAGCGCGCGCGCCGGGCGCTGCACGAGGCGGGCGTGCCGCCGGCTGTGCTCGCACGGAGTGCGTCGGCCGCCGGGATCGTCGGCGCCCTCACCGACGACGCGACACTCGCGCTCGGCACGCTCGGCTACGGCGCGCTGCCCGCGGATGGCGATGCGTCGGTGCTCAGGGGCATCGTCGGCGAACGCGCCGCGGAGCTGACGCGCGCGCTCGACGCGCTCGGCGACCTCGGGCTCCCGAAGGCCTGGCAGCCTGCGAGCGGACTCGATGCGCGCCAGGCCGAGACGCTGCGCAAGATGCTGCTCGCGGTGGTCAGCGACCCGCGCCTCGTGCTCGCGCGGCTCGCGATCCAGCTGGTGCAGCTGCGCGCGGCGCGCGACCTGCCGGCCGACGAGCAGGCGCGGCTCGCGACCGGGACGCGGGAGATCTTCGCGCCGCTCGCCAACCGGCTCGGCGTCTGGCAGCTGAAATGGGAACTCGAGGATCTCGCCTTCCGCCTGCAGGATCCGGAAGGCTACCGTCGCATCGCGACCGCACTCAACGAGAAGCGCGAAGCGCGCGAGCACTACATCGCCGAGCTGTGCCGCGAGCTGCGCGCCGAACTGGCGGCGGCGGGCATCGCCGCCGAAGTGTACGGGCGCCCGAAACACATCTACAGCATCCATCGCAAGATGCAGCGCAAACGGCTCGACTTCGAGCAGATCTTCGACGTGCGCGCCGTGCGCATCGTCTGCGCCGACATCCCCGCCTGCTACGCCGCGCTCGGCGTCGTGCATGGTCGCTGGCACTACATCCCGGGCGAGTTCGACGACTACATCGCGACGCCGAAGGGCAACGATTACCGCTCGATCCATACGGCCGTCATCGGACCGGGCGACAAGCCGGTCGAGGTGCAGATCCGCACGGAGGACATGCACGCACAGGCGGAACTCGGCGTCGCGGCGCATTGGCGTTACAAGGAAGGGGGAATGCGCGACGCCGACTACGCGCGCAAGGTCGAGGCGGTACGCGGCCTGATCGCGCCGGGCGGCCTGCGCCGCGACGACGGCGACTTCATCGACCGCGTGCAGGCGGACCTGTTCGCCGATCGCGTCTACGCGCTCACGCCGAAGGGCGAAGTCGTCGAGCTGCCACGCGGCGCGACGCCGCTCGACTTCGCCTATCACCTGCACACCGACCTCGGGCATCGCTGCCGCGGCGCCAAGGTGAACGGGCGCATCGTGCCGCTCACGTATCACGTCGCGAACGGCGAGATCGTCGAGGTGATCACCGGCAAGACCCCTGCACCGAGCCGCGACTGGATGGCGCCCGAACAGGGCTATCTCGCCTCCGCGCGCAGCCGGGCGCGCGTGCGCGCATGGTTTCGTCGGCTCGGCGAAGCCGACAATCGCGCGGCCGGACGCACCACGGTCGAGCGCGAGCTGTCGCGCACCGCGGCGGGCCCCGCGCAGCTCGCTGCGCTCGTGCAGGAACTGAAGTCACCCGATGCCGAGACGCTCTACCGGCTCGTGGGCGAGGGCGAGATCACCGCCACGCAACTCTCGCAGGCGATCGCGCGCGTGGTCACCCCACCACCCGCGCGCTCCCTGCCGCGCGCACGCGCACCGACCGGCGCGCGCGGCTCGCCCGTCGCGATCGAGGGAGTCGGGGACCTGCCGATCACGCTCGCGCGCTGCTGCGCGCCCGTGCGCCCGCAGGCGATCGTCGGCTACGTGACGGTGGGTCGCGGCGTGACCGTGCATCGCGCGGATTGCCGTGCGCTCGCGCGCATGCGTGCGACGCGGCCCGAGCGCGTACTCGATTGCCAATGGACACAGGGCGAGGAACGCACGCAAACCGTCGAGATCACGGTCGTGGGCCTCGACCGGCGCGCGCTCGTGCGCGACCTCACGGACGTGATCGCGAGCGAACGGCTGCGGCTCGACTCGCTGTCGACGACGACGCAACGGGGCGAAGGCACGGCGACCACGGTGCTGCGGCTCGACATCCGCGACCTGTCGGACCTCGCGCGCGTGACCCAGCGGCTCGGAAAGGTGCCCAATGTCCTCAGTACGCGGCGTACACGATGAATGCTGCGTCGCACCATCCCATTTCGTGACATATGACGGAGTCTCGCCGGCGCGGGACAGGTAATTAGAGCGTCCAATGAGAGTTGTTCTAGCCGATCACGACCCGGCAGTCCTGGCGGCCTCGGCACGTGCGCTGCAGGGCCTGATCGACTGCGTGCAGGTGACGAGCAAGCAGGACTGCCTCGCCCGGCTGCGGGAGGGCGGCTGCGACATCGTGGTTGCGTGCGAACGGCTCGCCGACGGCTCCGGCCTCGACCTCCTCGCGACCATCGGGATGTCGCATCCCGAATTGCTGCGCATCTTTGCCGCCGATGCCGAGCGGCTGAAGAAGCTCGGCGCGCACCTCACTCCCTTCAAGCTGTTCGACACGATCGGCTACCCGCTCGATTCGATGCAGCTGCGATCGGCGATGGCACTCGCGATCGCGGAGCGCGGCGATCTCATGTCGGGCGAATTCGAGAACATCGTGCTCGGCGAAGATGCACCGCCGGACGACGAGGTGCACCCCGATCCCATCGAATCGCACCCGCAGATCGTGGTCCTGACGCGCGACAGCACGGCGCTCGAAGGTGCCAATGCCGCGCTCGCGGACAAGCCCTACCGCGTGATCACGGCGCGCGACGCGGACGAAGCGCGCGCGGACCTCGTGGCGCGCCAGCCGGTGCTCGCGCTCGTCGACGTCGGCACGCTCGGCATGGACCCGGTGAACTGGTTCGCCGAGGCGCATCGGGCCTCGCCCGCGACGTTGCTGCTCGCGCTCGGTCGCCGCAACGACGGGCTGGCGCTCGAATCGCTCGTGTCGAGCGGCGTCGTCAACCGCTTCGTCGCAAAGCCGGTGTCGCACGCCGGCATGCGGCTCGTGCTCGACTCGGCCTTGCGCCTGCAGGCGATCAATGGCGACCGTGGCAGCCCGGTGACACGACTGCCCGAACCGGCTCCACCACCCCCGCCACCACCGCCGCCCGCTGCGCTCCCCGTAAGACCGATCGATCACGAGGACGCCCTCGCGGGGCCGATTGCGAGTCTCGGGGGCCATGCGCTCACCACGGTCGACTGGCAACCGCCCGGAGCACCTGCCGCCTCGCGGATTCGCACGGCGCGCGCGCCGCGCCCCGATCGCCACCCCGGCCGCCTGCCGCTGCCAGTGGCACTCGCCGCGGCGGCCGTGCTCGCGTTCGGCGCCGCCTGGTTCTATTTCTCGCACGATGGCGATGCGGGCCCTGCCGCACCGGCAACGGCAAGCACGCCCGCGGCAGCGACGGCGACCACCTCGACGGCGACGCCGGGCGCCTCGACTCCGGCTTCACCGTCCGCGCAATCGTCGCCGCAGCCCACCGCTTCACCCGTCGTCACCAGCACCTCGCCCAAGCCCGCACCGGCGCCCGGCAGCGCGCCCGGCAATGCGCTCGCGACGGACCCGCCGGCGGCGGTCTCGGCCACGACGTCCATCGCGCCCGGTGTCACGCTGGCGCCACCCGAGCCGGACCTGCCCGTGGACTCGCCGGCAGACGCCACCCCGCCCCCGGCGACAGACCCGCCGGCCAGTGCACTCGAGCCATCGCGACCGGCTGCCTCACCGACGGACCTGCGCCCCTCGAAACTGACCTCCGTCAGCTTTGCGGGCAAGACGGTCGAGGACAGCACGCAACCCGTGGTGCCCGCACCCGTGCCCCCGTCGCGCGCCATGCCGTCCGATCGGCCCCCACCGGTGGTGATGGAAATGAAGCTGCTGCGCGGTGAGTCACCCTTCTATCCGGAAGATGCGCGGCGGCGCAGGATCGAGGGATCCGTCGAGCTCGCATACATCGTCGGCAGCGACGGCAAGGTGCGGGACGTGCACGTCACCGAGAGCACGCCACCGGGAGTGTTCGACGACGAGGCGATCTCCGCCGTGCGGCGCTGGCGCTATGACCCTCGCCGCGAAGACGGTGTGCCGGTCGATTACCCGGCGAAAGTCCGCCTCGCCTTCCAGCTCGAGGATTGAGCCTCAGCCGCCACCGAGTGCGGCACGCAGCTGCTTCTTGTCGATCTTGCCGGTGGCGCCGAGCGGAATCGCCTCGACGAACTGCACCGCGTCCGGGATCCACCAGCGCGCGATGCGGCCTGCGAGAAAATCGAGGAAATCCTGCGCCGTCGCGCTCTCTCCCGGCTTCAGCTGCACGATCAGGAGCGGCCGCTCGCCCCATTTCACGTGCGGCACGCCGATCACGGCCGCGAGCGCCGCCTTTGGATGGGCCACCGCGGCATTCTCGATCTCGATCGAGCTGATCCATTCACCGCCCGACTTGATCACGTCCTTCGCGCGGTCCGTGATCTGCATCATCCCGCCCGGGTCGATGGTCGCGACATCTCCGGTGTCGAAGTATCCGTCCGCATCGAGCAGCGACTCCTGCTCGCGGCGAAAGTACCGGCGGGCCACGGCGCAGCCGCGTACCTTGAGGTGCCCGAATGTCCTGCCGTCGTGCGGCACGCTGCGTCCCTCGTCGTCGGCGAGGGCCATGTCGATGCCGAACGGCACGCGTCCCTGCGCGACCGGCGGCATCGTCAGGTCGCGTGGCACGTTCACGGTACCGAGCGGCGACATCTCCGTCATTCCCCATGCGTGCCGCACTTCGATGCCGAATTTTTCCTGGTAGGCGCGCAGCAGCGCCTCGGGGCAGGCAGCACCGCCACTGACGATGCGCTTCAGCGTCGTCGGCCGCAGCTTCTCCTTGTCGAGGTACTGCAGGAGTCCCTGCCACACCGTCGGTACACCCGCCGACAGCGTGACCCCTTCAGTCTCCATCAGCTCGAAGATCGACGCGCCATCGAGCCTGGCTCCCGGCAACACGAACTTCGCACCGACCGCGGGCACGGCGAAGGCGAGCCCCCATGCGTTGGCATGGAACATCGGCACGATGGCGAGCACCGAATCGCTGCTCGAGAGATTCAGCGCATCCGGCAACATGGCCGTCAGGGTGTGCAGGTAGTTGGAGCGATGCGAATAGAGCACGCCCTTCGGGTCGCCGGTCGTGCCCGACGTGTAGCACAGGCCCGCGGCGGTCTCCTCCGGAAGATCGCCCCAGCGGCACTCGCCACTGCGGCCTGCGATCCAGTCCTCGTAGTCGGGCCCATCGGCGCCGGCCGGCAGGTGAGCGGCATCGGTGAGATACACGACGCGCTCGACCGACGGGCAGCGAGGCCGCAACTGCGCGACGAGCGGCGCAAAACAGGGATCGGCCAGCAGCAGCCGGTCGGCGGCATGGTTGACGATGTATTCGAGCTGCGCGGCGGGCAGGCGCGGATTCAGCGTGTGGCACACCGCGCCGATCCCCATGATTCCATACCACGCTTCGAGGTGGCGCGCGGTGTTGAACCCGAGCGTCGCGACGCGATCCTCGTAACCGATGCCGGCTTCGAGCAGGGCCTGCGACAGCTGCCGGGCCCGGCGGTGGATCGTCGCGTAGTCACTGCGCACGATCGGCCCTTCGATCGACCGGGTCACCACCTCGCGTGCGCCGTGCCAGCGCTGCGCGTGCTCGAGGAAGCGGTCGAGCGTCAGTGGCCAGTCCTGCATGAGCCCCGGCACGGCTCGCCTCGCTCAGGCCTTGCGGTTCGGGATGTCGATCGCCTTGCGGTCCGCCGCGAGCGCCGCTTCGTGCAGCGCCTCGGACAATGTCGGGTGGGCGTGGATCGTGCGCTGCAGGTCCTCGGTGCTCGCCGAGTATTCCATCGCGAGCACTGCTTCGGCGATCAGCTCGCCGGCCATGGGCCCGATGATGTGCACGCCGAGGATCTCGTCGCCGTCGATGGCCGACACGATCTTGGCAAAGCCCGCGCCGGCTTCCATCGCGCGTGCACGCCCGCTCGCCATGAACGGGAAGGTGCCGACCTTGTAGGCCCGGCCGCTCGCCTTGACCTGCTCTTCCGTTTCGCCGACCCAGGCGATCTCCGGCGCCGTGTAGATGACCGACGGGATCGTCCGGTAATTGACCTCGCCATAGTGTCCCGCGATCAGGTCGGCCACCATGACGCCCTCTTCCTTGCCCTTGTGCGCGAGCATCGGCCCGCGCACGAGATCGCCCACGGCCCACACGTTCGGCACGCCCGTGCGGCAAGCCTCGTCGACGACGACGAAGCCGCGCTCGTCCTGCCTGACACCCGTGCCGTCGGCCAGCAGGTCGCGCGAATTCGGCCGGCGGCCCACTGCGACGACCAGCGTATCGACCTTGAGGGTCTGCGCAGCACCCTTGGCGTCGGTGAACGTCACGTCGACCGCGCCTTTCACAACCTTCGCGCCCGTGACCTTCGTGCCGAGCCGGATATCGAGCCCGAGCTTCGCGAAGTGGCGCAGGGCCTCCTTCGAGACGGCGCCGTCGGCCATCGGCAGGAAATCAGGCAGCGCTTCGAGGACCACGACCTCCGAGCCGAGCCGGCGCCACACGCTGCCGAGCTCGAGACCGATCACGCCTGCCCCGATCACGCCGAGCCGCTGTGGCACCGTGTCGAGCTCGAGCGCACCCCACGAATCGATGATGTGCTTGCCGTCGAACGGCAGTGACTTGAGTTCGACCGGCACCGATCCCGACGCCAGGATCACGTGTTTCGCGGCGAGCTCGCGCGTCGCACCGTCGTGCGCCGTAAAGCCCACGCGGCCTGCGGCGAGCAGCTTGCCGTGCCCTGCGAGCGCGGTGACGCCCGCCGCCTTGAACAGGCCTGCGATGCCTTGCGTCATGTTCTTCACGATCGTCGCACGACGCTTCTGCATCACCGCGAGGTCGACCGCGAGTCCGCTCGCCTTGATGCCGTGCGCCGCAAACTCGTGCTGCGCACGATGCAGCAGCTCGGTCGACTCGAGCAGCACCTTCGACGGAATGCAGCCCGCGTTGAGGCAGGTGCCGCCGAGCGCTGCCGTGCCGTCACGGTTCTTCCATGCATCGATGCACGCGACCTTGAGGCCGTTCTGCGCGGCACGGATCGCCGCGGGGTAGCCTGCCGGGCCGCCGCCGATGACGACGACATCGTACGAATCAGCCATGGTTCATCCCCTCAGATGCCGAGCAGCATGCGCGCCGGAACCTCGAGCGCCTCTTTCACGGCGACGAGGAACTGCACGGCTTCGCGGCCGTCGATGATGCGGTGATCGTAGGTGAGCGCGATGTACATCATCGGCCGCACGACGATCTCGCCGTCCACGACGATCGGCCGGTCCTGCGTCTTGTGCATGCCGAGGATTGCGCTTTGCGGTGCATTGACGATCGGCGTGGACAGCAGCGAGCCGAACACACCGCCGTTCGTGATCGTGAACGTGCCTCCCGTGAGGTCCTCGATCGCGATGTTGCCTTCGCGTGCCTTGACCGCGTAGGCGCCGATTTCCTTCTCCACGGTCGCGAGGCTCTTGCGGTCCGCGTCGCGCACGATCGGCACCATGAGGCCGCGGTCGGTCGAGACGGCGACGCCGATGTCGTAGTACTCGTGGTACACGATGTCGGTGCCTTCGACGGACGCGTTGACGACCGGGAATTTCTTCAGTGCCTCGATCGAGGCCTTGGCGAAGAGGCCCATGAAACCGAGCTTGACGCCGAATTCCTTCTCGAAGCGGTCCTTGTACCGCGCGCGCAGCGCGATCACCGCCGAGAGGTCGACCTCGTTGAAGGTGGTGAGGAGAGCCTGCGTCGACTGTGCGGCGACGAGGCGCTCGGCGATACGCTGGCGCAGGCGTGTCATCGCGACGCGCTGGTCGGCGCGCCCTTCCCGCGCCGCCGGCCTGGCCGCAGGCGTCGCCGGTGCCGCAGGCGCCGCCGGTGCGGTGCTCTTGCGGTCGAGGAACCCGACGACGTCGGACTTCGTCAGGCGGCCGTCCTTGCCGGATGCCGGGATCTGCCCGGGATCGAGCCTGTTTTCCTCGACGAGCCGCCGCACGGATGGACTCAGCTTCGCCGCCTCGGCGCCCGGCGGCGCAGCCGCCGCGTTCGGCTGCGCACCGCCCGCCGCCTGCGGCTCGCGGCGTGGCGCCGGTGCAGCCGCCGCGCCTTCTTCGATGATCGCGAGCACCTGGCCGCTGGTCACGGTCGTGCCGCCCTGGATGCGGATCTCCTTCAGCACGCCGTTGGTCGGCGCCGGCACCTCGAGCACCACCTTGTCGGTCTCGAGGTCGGCGAGGTTCTCGTCGCGACTCACGGCATCGCCCGCCTTCCTGTGCCACGCGACGAGTGTCGCGTCGGCGACGGATTCCGGCAGCTGCGGTACCTTGATCTCGATCGTCATGATGTCTTCCTCATGCCTGTCGCGGTGAGGCGCGTGGTTTCGCGCGCCGCATCCTCCCTCGCCTGCGAACGCAGCGCCGCCTCGATCAGCGCCGCCTGCTCGATTTCGTGCAGTTTCAGGAGCCCGGTGGCCGGCGCCGCGGCAGGTGCGCGGCCTGCATACAGCAGCGGGAGGCCCGCGGGCAGCCGCTCCTGCAAGCGATGCCGGATCTGGTACCACGCACCCTGGTTCTGCGGTTCCTCCTGGCACCAGACGACATCGCGCACCGCCGGATAGCGGCGCACCGCCGCCTCGTATTCCTCGATCGGGAACGGATAGAGCTGCTCGATGCGCACCAGCGCGACGTCGCGGATCGCCGCCTTGCGCCTCGCCTTCAGCAGGTCGAAATATACTTTGCCGCTGCAGAACACGATGCGGCGCACGGCGGCCGCCGGCAGATCGTCGATTTCCCCGATCAGGTTCGCGAAGCTGCCGCGCGCGAGATCGTCGAGCGACGACACCGACAGGTCGTGCCGCAGCAGGCTCTTCGGCGTCATCACGATGAGCGGCTTCCTGAAGCTGCGCAGCATCTGCCGGCGGATCATGTGGAACATCTGCGCGGGGGTCGACGGCACGCACACCTGCATGTTGTTCTCGGCGCAGAGCTGCAGGAAGCGCTCGAGACGCGCCGACGAATGCTCGGGCCCCTGGCCCTCGTAGCCGTGCGGCAGGAAGAGCGCAAGACCGCACATGCGACCCCACTTCGCTTCGCCGGAACTGATGAACTGGTCGATCACCACCTGCGCGCCGTTCATGAAGTCGCCGAACTGCGCTTCCCAGATCACGAGCGCGTGCGGCTCGGTGGTCGAATAGCCGTACTCGAAGCCCATCACGGCTTCCTCGGACAGCACGGAATCGATCACCTCGAAGCGTGGCTGGTTCGCGGCGATGTGCTGCAGCGGCACCCAGGTCGCGCCGGTGCGCTGCTCGTGCAGCACGGCATGACGATGGAAGAACGTGCCGCGGCCGGAATCCTGGCCGCTGATGCGCACCGGAAAACCCTCTTCGATCAGCGATGCATAGGCGAGCGTCTCGGCACAGCCCCAGTCGAGCGGATGCTCGCCCGCCATCATCTTCACGCGATTCGCCATGAGCTGCGCGACGCGCGGCTGCAGACTGAAATCCTGCGGCACGGCCGTGATGCGCGCACCGAGCGCTCGCACGCGCTCGGCGCCGATGCCGCTCGCGATGCGCTCGTGCCAGTCGATCTGCGCATAGCGGCTCCAGTCGACCGTGTACTTGTTGCCGATCAGGCCGAGCGACGCGCGCACCTGCGGGCGCCCCTCGTCGAGCCCGGTGCGGTACTGCTCGACGACATCCGCGACCTCCTGCTCGGTCAGCACGCCGTCGGCGACCAGGCGGTCGGCGTAGATGCGCCTCGCAGTCGGGTGTTGCCGGATCGCCTGGTACATGACCGGCTGGGTCGCCGCCGGCTCGTCCGCCTCGTTGTGACCGTGTCGGCGATAGCACACGAGGTCGATCACGACGTCCTGGTGAAAGCGCATGCGGTACGCGAGCGCGAGGCGCGTCACGAACACGACGGCTTCGGGGTCGTCGGCATTGACGTGGAAGATCGGCGCCTCGAGCATCTTCGCGATGTCGCTGCAGTACATCGTCGAGCGCGCATCGTCGGGGTTGGACGTCGTGAAGCCGACCTGGTTGTTGACGACGATGTGCACCGTGCCGCCGGTCGCATAGCCGCGCACCTGGGACAGCTGCAGCGTCTCCATCACGACGCCCTGCCCGGCAAATGCCGCGTCGCCGTGGATCAGGATCGCGAGCACGTGGTTGCCGGCACCGTCGCCGCGACGCTCCTGTCGCGCGCGCACCGAGCCCTCGACGACGGGATTGACGATCTCGAGATGCGAGGGGTTGAACGCAAGCGCGACGTGCACGTTGCCGCCGGGCGTGCGCAGGTCGGACGAGAAGCCCTTGTGGTACTTCACGTCGCCCGAGCCCTGCAGCTTCGCCACGTCGTAATTGCCCTCGAATTCCGCGAACAGCACCGAGGGCGACTTGCCGAGCACATTGACGAGCACATTCAGCCGGCCGCGATGGGCCATGCCAATGATGCATTCCTCGATGCCCGCGCCGCCGCCGCGCTGGATCAGGTCGTCGAGCAGCGGAATCAGTGCATCGCCGCCTTCGAGCGAGAAGCGTTTCTGCCCGACGTACTTCGTGTGCAGGTAGCGTTCGAGGCCCTCGGCTGCGGTGAGCTGCCAGAGGATGTTCCGGCGCTCATCGGCACTGAAGCGCCCGAGCATGCGCCCGGACTGGAACTCGTCCTGCAGCCAGAGGCGCTGCTCGGTGTCCGACACGTGCGCGAACTCCGCGCCGATCGGACCACCGTAGATGTGCCGCAGCTGCGCAATTATCTCGCGCAGCGGCAATCGCGCCGCAATCGACCCCGAACGGCTGCCGGTGAAGAACTCCGTGTCGAGATCCGCGTCGGACAGTCCGAAGTAGTCGAGCTCGAGCACCCGCGGCAGTGGACGCTGCGTGAGCCCGAGCGGATCGAGGTTCGCGACGAGATGGCCGCGGTTTGCCCAGATCTGCACGAGGCGCGTCACGGCGCCCTGTTTCGCGCTCTCGAGGCTCGCGCCCCCGGCAGACGCGGCTGCGTGCAATGCCGCCGGCTCGCGCGCACGCTGCGCGATCTCCGCGACGATGGGCGCATGCGGCTGCTCGCCCGGCCGGGCCGGGCCGAGCCGCGCGAACCAGTCGCGCCAGTGGGGCTCGACATTCGCGGGATCGCGCAGGTACTGATCGTACAGGGCCTCGACGTACGCGGCGTTGCCGCCGTACAGCGGGGTAGTGGCGAACTGGTCCGTCAGGGAATTGCTCACTCGACGAAAATGGCAGCCAAAAGAGCTGATCAGTTTAGCCGATCGACCCTATCCGGTCGAGCAACCACAGCTCGTAGCCGACGAGCACGACATAGCCCGCGGCGGCCGTGTAGAGGATCGTGCCGGCCGGAAAGACGCCGAAGGCGCGGATGCGCACGAGGATCGTGAGCACGACGACGCCCGCCGATGTGAACAGCAGCTTCCAGAACGCGAACGAATGCCCCGAGCCCGTCACGAGCGGTGCCATCACCGGATTGATCTCGCTCGCGCCGTGCTGCATCAACGTGAGCGTGAGGAACGCGTCGGCGCACGACAGCAGCACAATGACGAGGGCGACGGCGAGCCACTGCGGATGGTGTCGATCGACGGCCGCCAGCGCGCGATCGTCGCGACGGCGTGGACCACGGCGTCGCGACTGCCGGCTGCCCGCAAACAGCCCGTGCAGTGCGCGCTGCCTGCGGTCGGCGCCGTTCCGGCGGCGTTCGTCCGCACGTGGCCCGCGAGTGTCCATGGAACCGTTAGTCTAGCGGCAGCGCGTACGCGTCGCGCAAGACAGACTGTGAGCATCATCACACTGCCACGTCGCACCTGTAAGATGCCGCCGCCATGGCTCCCCTCCATCTCGGCGGTCTCGCGGCGGCGCTCGGCATCGGCCTGTTGATCGGCGTCGAGCGCGAGCGCGCCCACGGTGCTCGCGAGTCCATGGCCGGCGTGCGGACCTTCACGCTGGTGTCGCTGCTCGGTGCGCTCGCCGCGCTGCTCGAATCGACGCCCGCGCTGCTGGTGTTCGCGCTGATCGTTGCGGGCTTCGCCGCGATCGCCTACCGCAGGTTTGATGCCGGCGACCCGGGCCTGACGACCGAGGTCGCGCTCGTCGTCACATACATGCTCGGTGCCCTTGCGATGAGCGCGACGGCCCTCGCCGCGGGCCTCGCGGTACTGGTCACGATCCTGCTGCTCGCGCGGTCTCGCCTGCACGATTTCGTGCGCCACCGGCTGACCGCGCGGGAAGTGGCGGATGGACTGACGCTCGCCGCGGCGGCATTGATCGTGCTGCCCTTGCTGCCGGACCGCCCGGTCGATCCCTGGGGCCTGCTGAACCTGCGACTGGTCTTCCTGCTCGCCGTGCTGTTCATGGCGATCAATGCGGTCGGCTACGTCGCATTGCGCGCGCTCGGCACGCGTCGCGGCCTGCCGCTCGCCGGCTTCCTCGGCGGCTTCGTCTCGAGTTCGGCCACGCACAGCGCGATGGGCGCCCGCGCGCGGGTCTCGCCTGCCGCGTCGCGTGCGGCAGTGGCCGGCGCGGCCCTGTCGTCCATCGCGACGGTCCTGCAGCTCGCTGCCCTGCTCGCCGTCACCAGCGTGCCGCTGCTCGAGACGATGGCGCTGCCGCTCGCACTCGCCGGCGGCAGCGCGGTGCTGTACGGCGGTTTCTTCATGTGGCATGCGCAGGGCAGCGACGATGCAGCCGCACCCGGCCGTGCCTTCAGCCTCGCGGCCGCCGTCGGATTCGCGCTCCTGATGGGCACCGTGATGGCGGGCTCCGCGCTGCTCGTGCACTGGCTCGGCCCGCAGGGCGCGGTCGTCGGCTCGGCGCTCGCCGGCTTCGCGGATGCACACGCCGGCGCCGTTTCGGCCGGCGCGCTGCACCGCAACGGCGACGTCGACGTCTCGATCGCGGGTGTCGCCGTGCTCGCCGCGTTCACGACGAATGCGCTCACCAAGGCCGGCATCTCCGCGTGGTCGGGCGGCCGCGCGTTCGCGCTGCGCATCGTCCCCGGTCTCGTGCTGATGGTCGCCGCGGCGTGGTCCGGGTTGTTGCTCGAACGCATCGGGTGATCCGGACCCGTGTCCAGGTTGTATATTTGTTGCCGAATTCGGTCTGTTCCTATTTACTCCATTGTCCGGACAATGGTACACGGACCCGGGGTCGCGAAATCGCGTCGGCGGTGCCGGTCCCGATGATGGGTGCGCACAACAACCAGCCTGCAGGAGACGGGACAATGACATCCGCACACAGGGCCCCAATATTCGCCGTGATCGCTTCGACCGCGCTCGTCGTCGCCGTATTCGGCGCGCCGGCGAAGGCGCAGTCGCAGGCCGAGGGCAGCAAGGTCGTCGAGGGATTGCAGGAGGTGACTGTCACGGCCCAGCGCCGCGAAGAGGCCGAACAGTCGGTACCGCTCGCGATCACTGCGCTCTCCGCCGACATGCTCGAGCGCCAGCAGATCCGCAGCATCCAGCAGCTCGACCAGATCGTGCCGAACATCGTGATGAACCAGAACACCGGCACGAGCAGCGCCTCGAAGATCTTCCTGCGCGGTGTCGGTGAGGACGAATCGTTCTTCACGGCCGATACGCCGGTCGGCATCTATATCGACGACGTGTACATCGCGCGCCAGACCGGCGCGATGTTCGACCTGTTCGACATCGAGCGCCTCGAGGTGCTGCGCGGCCCGCAGGGCACCCTTTACGGCCGCAACACGTCGGCCGGCGCAGTGAAGCTCGTCTCGAAGAAGCCGACCCTCGGCGAGTACCAGGGCCAGGCGGAATTGACGATCGGCAGCTATGACCGCTTCGACGCACGCGCCACCGGCAACGTGCCGCTCGGCGACAAGGCGGCGCTGCAGGGCGCGGTCCTCGTACGTACGCGCGATGGTTACACGCGCAACGCCGTCGACGGGAGATTCGTCAACGACCAGGACGTCAAGGGCGCCCGGCTCTCGCTGCTCGCCGAGCCGACCGACCGCTTTCACGCGCTGCTGACCGCCGACTACATTCGTGAACGCTCGACACCCGGCTACGCGGTGCCGCTCACACTCGATGCGCTGCGCGATCCGCTGCACGATCCGGTACCGCGCACTGGCAGCTTCTGGGTGACGGACTCCGACATCGTCGATCCGAAGAACGATCTCGACCAGTGGGGTGCCTCCGCCACGCTCGAGTTCAAGGCGACCGATGACCTGACGATCAAGTCGATCACCGCGTACCGCACACTCGACAACCTGCTGTACCTCGACGCGGACGGCGACGTGCTGCTGCCGCCGCCGTCGATCACCGGCCGGTTTCACCTGTTCCAGGACCAGAAGCAGTACCAGGTGAGCCAGGAGTTGCAGGCAGTCGGCACCGCGGCGGACAATCGCTTCAATTACGTCGCGGGCCTCTACTTCTTCCGCGAGAACAACAAGCAGGACACCCGCTCGGTGGTGGGCCTGCCGGCCTTCGTCGGCGTACCCATTTCGCTCGCGGGGCGCTTCGACCTGACCAACATCGCGCGCGAGGAAATGACGACGGACTCGTGGGCGGCCTTCTTCAGTGGCACCTACAAGGCCACGGATCGCCTGTCGCTGACCGCGGGGCTGCGCTATACGCGCGAGAGCAAGGACTTCTCCAACCACGTGATCCTGCCGAACGGCACGGAGCAGGTCGTGTGCATCAACCCGACGGGCGCGGCGCCGGTGCAGGCTGCTGCGGCGCCCTGCACTCCGGCCCAGCTCGCACTCGGCTACTACAGCTTCGCCAACGAGAGCGCCTTCGACAGGACCTGGGACGATACGACGCCGCGCGTCGTCGTCGACTTCCAGCTCACCGACAGCGCCATGGTGTATCTGTCGGCGGCGAAGGGCTTCAAGGGCGGCACGACGTCGGGCCGCGACACCGCCGCGCTGCGCAACCTGCTGCGCATCGTCGGCGATCCTGAAACCAACTGGAGCTACGAAGGCGGCCTCAAGGCCGACTGGCTCGACCGGCGCCTGCGCACGAATCTCGCCGTGTTCCGCAACAAATATGACGGCCTGCAGTTCGGCGTCACGACGCCGGACGGCGGCTTCGGGCGCATCAATGCAGGCAATGCGACGATCGACGGCCTCGAACTCGAAGTGACTGCCGTGCCGGTCAAGGGACTCGAGCTGAACGGTTCGCTCGGACTCCTCGACAGCGAGTACACGAAGTGGACAGCTGCACTGTCGACCTGCGCCGCCCAGGGCATCACGACTGTCGACCAGTACCTCAAGCTGCCGCTGAAGCAGGCGCCCGAGTGGAGCTATCGGCTCGGCGCCAACTACTCGTACGACATGGGCCAGCGTGGCGTCGTTTCGCTCGGTGCCGATTACTCCGCCAAGGACGACCACTACAACAACCTGTGCGCGAGCCCGGGCATCCGCGTCCATGACTATGAATTCCTCAACGCACAACTGCGCTGGGAGAACGCGTCCGGCAAGCTCCTCGTCACGCTCGCGGGCACGAACCTGACCGACTCGGAGGTGTTCAACGGCGGCTTCGACTTCGGCCGCTCGCTCGGCTTTGGCGCCGGCTACCTGTATCCCCCGCGGATGTGGTCGCTCGCCGTGCGCTACGGCCTCTGACGAGACCTGGTGCCGGGTTTTCGGTAATTCGGTTATTTTTGTCGTTGAAAACAACCGAATAGCCGAAGACCCGGCACCATGCTGCTTGACGCCCTGCGCCTCGCCGTCGGCGATCACGCGGTTCGCACCGACGAGCCGGCCCTCGCGCTCGCGGCGAGCGATCTGTATTCATCCGGCGCCCGGCCGCTCGCGGTCGTGCGTCCCGTCGACAGTCGCGGCGTCGCCGCCGCAGTTGCAGCCGCAACGGGTCACGGATGTGCAGTCATCCCCCGCGGCGGCGGGCTCAGTTACACGGGCGGCTACGCGTCGCCGACCGGGCAGGCGATCACCATTGATCTCGGCGGCCTGAACCGGATCCTGGCGATCGACGGCGACGACCTGTACGTGACTGCACAAGCGGGCGTCACGTGGAAACAGCTCCACGAAGCGCTGCATCCCCGGGGACTGCGCCTGCCGTTTTTCGGGACCTTTTCCGGGGCCGGTGCCACTCTCGGCGGGGGCCTGAGTCACGGCGCACTCTTCTTCGGCTCCGCCCGCTACGGATCGGCCGCGGAATGCACGCTCGGACTCGAAGTGGCGCTCGCGGACGGAACACTGTTGCGTACGGGGCTCGGCGCGCTCGCACGGCCGACGAAACCGGTACTGCGGACGTTCGGGCCTGATCTCACCGGGCTCCTGCTCCACGACGGTGGGGCGTTTGGCGTGAAGACGGAAGCGACCCTGCGGCTGATCCATGCGCCGCCGCACGTCGATTTCGGGTCATTCCATTTTCCCCGGCTCGTCGACGCCGCCGCAGCCTTGTCGGCGATCGCCCGCACCGGGGCGGCGGAGGATCTCTATATCCTCGACGGCGCATCGATTGCCGCTGCGGCCAGCGTATCCGGCGCCGACAGGGCACGCACCGCATGGCGCGTCGTGCGCGCGTCGCGCGGGCCGCTGCGCGCCACCCGCGCGCTGTGGTCGCTCGCACGCGGTGGCAGTCGTCCCGTCCCCGGCGGCGGCTATTCGGTGCACGTCGTGACCGCGGGACGCAGCGCACCCGCCGCTTCCGCCGACCTCAACCTCGCGCGCCGCCTCGCAATCGGCCATGGCGGCCGTGAAGTCGCGCCGACCATACCGCGTGTCGCGCGCGCCGACCTGTTCGCCGGACTGAACGGTGTGCTCGATCACGATGGACGGCGCTGGGCCGCCCTCAATGCGAAAGTCGCACATTCGGATGCGCGCGCACTGATCGAGGCCTTTGATCGCATGCTGGCGCCACGTCTGCCGGCGATGCGCAGTCATGGCGTCTCGGTCACGCGCCTCTGCTCGGCGCTCGGCAGCCTCGCATTCAGCTTCGAGTGCGTTTTCCACTGGCCGGACGCGTGGCTGCCGCTGCATCGCGCAGCACCCGATCCCGCGTGGCTCGCAACGCTCGCCGAGCCTGCGCCGAATCCTGCCGCGCGCGAACTCGTCGCGACACTGCGCGCCGATACGGTCGCGCTGTTCCGCGACCTCGGTGCCGCGTCCAACCAGATCGGCCGCACCTATCACTTCCTGGATGCGCTCGCGCCCGCACCCGCGGCACTTCTGGCGCAGCTGAAGCGGGCGCTCGATCCGCGCGGGCTCATGAATCCGGGTGTGCTCGGACTCGGGTAGGCGCACGCTCGACGAGATCCACGCGCAGGCCTGCCGGGGTGGTCAGTGTCGCCATGCGCCCTGCTCCGTAGATGCCTGCGCCGCGACCGAGCAACTTGACGCTGTTGGCCGGGCTACCGGCGAGCCATGGCGACAGGTCTTCGACCGCATACGTGATCGACAGCTGGCCGCGTGCGGGCGCGCGGGCGCGCGGATAGCGGTTCTCGCCGGCGACACCCTCGTACTGCACGAGTTCGATGCGACCGAACGGCCGTGCGGCATCGCCGAGTATCCGCACATCGAGGCTGGCGCCCGGCGGCAGCCCGATCGTCTTCTCGACCGATGGGCCACCGAAGCGATTGTGCGCAATCTCCTCGAGGCCCAGCAGGCACTTGAGGAACTGCGCCTCCGCCTCGTTGTCCGGCGACACGGTGACGATCAATGGCGCGACGCCGTAGCCCCTCGGGCTGACCGGCTCGGGATGCGCGGGCTGCTCGACGAGCACGATGTTGAGGTCATCGTGCCCTTTCATGTGGACTTCATGGACCTTGACGTCGCCCGTCTCGAGCACGCCGATGGCCGAGCGAAACCTGTAGCCGCTCGCCGCCAGCTCGTCGCGGCGCGCCGCGATGTCGCGCACCGCGACGTCCACGCTCTTCGGCAGCAGGTCCGTCGGCGCTGCACCGGCACGCACGGCCGGACCCGGCTCGCGAAACCGGACGAGATGTACTCCACCCTCGTGCTGGCCGGGCGTGAGCAGCAGCGCCTGGTCGACGATGCCATCGTCGGCCAGCCCCCACGCACGCGCGAGTTCCGCGTCCCTGCCCTCCCGGCGCACGAGCACCTCCATGCCGAAATGCCCGACCCACAGGTCGAGCGCTTCCCTCATGTCGCCGACACCGATCACGACCCACGCGATCGCGAGCGGCACGGATGTACAAATATCCACCATCGATCGAGCTCCTCCGCTAGTATCCCCGCCATCTCCGCTGACCGGTGAACACCCGTGAAGACCATTCCCGTCCTCGTCCTCGGCGTTTCCCTGTGGCTCTCGGCGTGCACACAGAAGGCGCCGCAGTTCGATGCGAAGCGCCTCGCCGATGAAGTCAAGACCTTGTCATCGGATGCCTTCGAAGGCCGCGCGCCGGACACGCCGGCCGAAGCGAAGACGATCGCCTACATCATTGCGGAGTTCAAGGCTGCCGGCCTCGCGCCGGGCGGTGAACTGAAGGACGGCGTTCGGGGCTGGACCCAGGACGTGCCGCTCGGCCGCTTCGAGATCACGGGCCCCATCGACATGTCCGTGTCGATCGGCAAGGAAAAATTGCCGATGACACAGGGCGAGCAGATCGCCGTGCGCGCGGCGATGAACGGCGCCACTGCCGTGAAGGTCGCGAACGTGCCGCTGGTGTTCGTCGGCTATGGCGTCTACGCACCGGAGCGCCAGTGGGACGACTACAAGGGCGTCGACCTCAAGGGCAAGATCGGCGTCGTGCTGGTCAACGATCCGGACTTCGAGGCGGGCCAGGGCGATTTCGGCGGCAAGGCGATGACGTACTACGGCCGCTGGACTTACAAGTACGAGGAAGCGGCGCGGCGCGGCGCCGTCGGCATGCTCGTGGTGCACGAAACGGCGCCCGCATCCTACGGCTGGGCCACCGTGAAGAACTCGAACACCAACACGATGTTCGACATCGTGCGCACCAACCCGTCCGATACGCACACGCTGATCGAGGGCTGGATCCAGCATGATGTCGCCGTCGACCTCTTCCACCGCGCCGGTCTCGACTTCGATGCGCTGAAGAAGCTCGCGCAGACGCGCGAGTTCAAGCCGGTCGAGCTCGCGGGTGAGGGCTTCAATGCCGACTACGCGGTTTCCTCGCAGGTGATCACGTCGCACAACGTGCTCGGCCGTGTCGAAGGCGACCGGCGTCCGGGCGACACGGTGATCTACACCGCGCACTGGGATCATCTCGGCATCGGCGCACCCGACGCGCACGGGGATACCATCAACAACGGCGCAGTCGACAATGCGACCGGTGTCGCGTCTTTGATCGAGCTCGGCCGGGCATTTGCGCACGGCAAAAAGCCGGAGCGCTCCGTGGTGCTCCTCGCCGTCACTGCCGAGGAGAAGGGACTCCTCGGCTCCGAGTACTACGCCTCGAACCCGGTCTATCCGCTCGCGACGACCGTGGGCGTGCTCAACATCGACGCCCTGTCACCGTGGGGTCCCACGCGCGACTTCTCGATATCGGGCAGCGCCAGGCTCGATCTGCTCGACCTGCTGATCACCGACGCCAAGACGTGGCACCGCACCTACTCCCCGGACGCGAAACCCGAGGCGGGGCTGTTCTTCCGTTCCGATCACTTTCCGTTCGCGAAGCGCGGCGTGCCGGCCGTCTCGTTCGATTCCGGCGAGGACTGGGTCGAGGGCGGTGTGGCGGCCGGCAAGGCGCAGGCCGAGGACTATACGGAACACCGCTATCACCAGCCGTCGGACGAGTTCGATCCGAAGTGGCCGTTCACGGGCATGGTGAGCGACCTCGAACTCCTCTACAAGGTTGGCTCGGATCTCGCGAACTCGACGACCTGGCCCGACTGGGCGGCGGATTCGGAATTTCGCGCTGCGCGGGACGCGACGGCAGACAAGCGCAAGTAGCTTTCCAGGAGGACACCGGGCCGGCCGGCGGAGCGCACGCTCCGCCGGCCTTCCGTGTCAGTTGCGATCCTGTGCGTCGTGCTTCTGGCGATGGATGCGGGCGCTCTGCTTGTCCGCATTCCATTCGAGCCGGGCCCGTTCGCGCGCCGTGACGGTGCCATCTGCCTTCGCGTGAGCCTCCATGCGACGCAGGTGCATCTGGCCCTTCACGAGGCGCCGCGTCTCGGGGCGCGTCAGCTCGCCCGATCGAACGCCCTGCTCGATGCGCTGGCGCTGATTATGTTCACGATGATCGAGCCGCGGCGTGCCCGCCACGGCAGTCCCTGCCACCAACGCACCCAGGGCGAGTGCGGCCAACGACCAACCGGTACGACCCGACATAAGTCTCTCCTCGTCGACCCGCCAGTCGGGTCTCTGCCTACCCTGAACGCGGAGACGCCGTCACGGTTGACTCAGTGACCGCGTGCGGCGCGCGAGGCTTCGCGCGTCGCCTCGAACTCCGAACCCGCGCGCCACGCGGGCCAACGCTGCGAATTCGCGAGCTCGCGGCCGATCGCGCGAAAGAGTTCGATGTCCTGCGCGGCGCCCCGCAGGTCCCAGTCCGCGCTCCAGCGATCGCAGGGCTGGTGATAGCAGCGCATGTAGGCTTCGAGCCAGCGATTGCCCGCGTCCCGGCCGCCGTCGACGAGATCCGCGCCACCGCTCATCGCCATGAGCAGCAGCACCGGCACGCCCTGCCTGGCGAGCGGGAAATGATCAGCCCGATAGAAGAGCCCGCGCTCCGGCAGAGCCTCGGGCGTCACGGTGCGCCCCTGTGTCGCCGCCGCCCGCGCGAGATCGTCCTCGAGGTCGCTCTGGCCCTCGCCGACGAGCATCACGTCGCGCGCGGGACCCGCGGTCTGCAGGATGTCCAGCGTCAGGTTCGCGACGGTCGTTGCGAGCGGATACACCGGATGTTCGGCGTAAGCCGTGGACCCGAGGAGACCCCGCTCTTCGGCCGTCCAGAGCGCAAAGACGAGTGTCCGCTGCGGCCGCGGGCCGGCGGAAAACAGGCGTGCGAGTTCGAGAATGCCGGCCACGCCGAGCGCGTCGTCGTTGGCGCCCGCCCGCACCGTGCGGCCGGCTGCGTCCGGCGCACCGATGCCGTAGGCATCCCAGTGGGCGCCGAACATGATCGTCTCATCCGCTCGCGCAGTGCCGGTGAGCTTCGCAAGGACATTGTGGCTCTCGGTCGTCGCGACCGACACCGGCATGTCGGCCGTCAACGTGACATTCAATGCCACCGGCCGGAAATCCGCACGCCGCGCCTGCACACGCAATGCGGCGAGATCGAGCCCCGCATCGCGAAAGAGCGTGGCGGCGTACTCGTGTGCGAGCCAGCCCCGTAGTGCAAGCTGACCTGCGGGGTCGCGACCCGCGAGATCGAAACTCTCTCCTCCCGACGCGATGATCGTCGGCCAGCCATAACCGACGCCGTCCGTGTCGTGCACGATCAGCGCGCCGATCGCGCCGCGACGCGCGGCCTCCTCGAACTTGTAAGTCCAGCGGCCGTAGTACGTCATGCGCCGGCCACCGAACTCGCCCGCGACCGGCTCGCCGGGCGCGGCATGGAAGTCCGGATCGTTGATCAGCATCACGGCAATCTTGCCGGCGAGATCGACGCCCTTGTAATCGTCCCATGATCGCTCGGGTGCCGTGACGCCATAACCGACAAAGACGAGCGGAGCTGCACGCACATCGATCTGCGGCGCATTGCGAACAGTCGTGATGAAAACCTGCTCGCCCTGCGCGAGCGGACGTGAGTGGCCGCCGATCGAAACATCCAGCGTGCGGGGTGCCCCGACCTGCGTGCGAAGGAGCGCCACCGCCTGTGTCCAGCTGCCGCCCTCGCCACCCGGCTCGAGGCCGAGCGCGCGGAATGCGCCGATCAGGTAGTCGATGGTTTTCGTCTCCGCTCGCGTGCCCGGTGCGCGGCCTTCGTATTCGTCGGAGGCGAGCGTCTGCACGATCGAGCCGAGGCGTGCGGGGTCGACTCCGGCCGGCTCCGCGGACCTGGTCCGACAGGCCGTGGGCAGTGCGAGCACCGCGGCAACAATAACGAGGCGGAATCGGGGTTTCACCCGGGCATCTTAACCCCGTGCGCCTGACAGCGTCGTTCACATGCGCGACCCGAGTCCCGACATGGAGGCTGTATGTCCTGGCTACGCACAACAGGTGCTGCATTCATCCCGCTCATGGTTGTCATGAGTCTCGTGCCCGCGGCACATGCCACGGGTCGCCTCGCGCAGGTGGACATCCACGATCGCACGGCCGATGAGACCCTGTCCGTCTACAGGCGATGGCGGGAACGCTGGATCGCCGGTGTGAGCGGCCATGAATATGCAATCCGCGTCCGCAACGAGTCGCCCGGCCGTGTGCTCGCCGTCGTGAGCGTCGACGGCGTCAATGTCGTGACCGGGCGCACGGCCGCCCCGTCGCAGTCCGGCTATGTGATCGAACCCGGGCAGTCCGTGTCGATCGACGGCTGGCGCAAGAGCCTGGCTCAAACGGCCGCCTTCGTGTTCACGGATCCGTCACGCTCGTACGCGACGCGCACGGGCCGCCCGGCCGACGTCGGCGTCATCGGCGTTGCGCTGTTTCGTGAGCGCGAGACGCCCATTGCGCAGATCCTGGACGAGAGCAAGGTCGCGGCCGAAAGGCGCGCCGCACCCGGTGCACCCACGGCGGCAGCGCAATCACTCGGCACGGGCCATGGGCGCGGCGAATACTCGCCGGCCGAGCGGACCACGTTCGAGCGCGCCAGCGAGCATCCTGACGAAGTCGTCGTGTTGCGCTACGAGAGTCGCGAGCAGCTCGTCGCCATGGGTATCCTGCCGCGGCCGCGCGTGCATCGCTCGGCGCCGAACCCGTTCCCTGCGGCGCAGGGCTTCGTGCCCGATCCGTAGTACGAGGCGCTCGATCATGGCCGTCGTTGTCGCACTGCGTGACGCACCGCATACTGCGGTCCGCATGGCGCCGCTCGACCCACGCGATCCCGAGACTGATTCCGACGAGGCCGTGATGCGCGCCTGGCAGGCGGGCGACCTCTCGGCTTTCGACCGCTTGTACACGCGCCATCGCGGCGGCGTCTTCCGCTACTTCCTGCGTCAATGCGGCGATCGCGCCACGGCCGAGGAGCTGCACCACGACGTATGGCTCAAGGTCATTGGCGCGCGCGACCGATGGCAACCCGACGCACGCTTTGCGACGTGGCTCTACACGTTGGCGCGACACCGGCTGATCGACTTCTGGCGCGCTTCGGCGCCGCAACGGCTCGAGGCGCTCGAGGACGATGCGCACGCGGCACCGGAAACGGACGACCCGCAGGCTGGTGCCGCCACGCAGCAGCAGGGTACGCGACTCGCCGCGGCCCTCGGGTCATTGCCGGACGCGCAGCGCGACGCTTTCCTGCTCCACGTCGAGGGCGGCCTGGCAATCGCGGAGATCGCGCAGCTGACGAGCGTTCCGCCGGAAACGGTCAAGAGCCGCCTGCGCTATGCCTATGCACGCCTGCGCACATCGCTGGGAGACCTGCAGTGAGCACGCCGGACTTCGATCCTGAACTCGAACGACGCTGGCGCGGGCTGTCGACCGAGGAGCCCGGTCCGACGATCGATGAGGCGATCCGCGCCGCCGCACGGCGCACCGCTGCGCAAGGTGCGATGCGACGCCGGCCGACCTGGCAGCGCGTCACGCCTTTCGCGGCGGCGGCTGCCGTGGGTGTCATCGCGTTCGTGCTCGTGCGCCAGAGCCCCGCACCTGCGCCTGCGCCTGCACGGATGCCCGTGCCCGCGGCCACGACTGCACCCGCGACCACAACCGCACCTGCGGCCACAACTGCACCTGCCCCCTCAGCCGTCGCCCCGACGGCTGTCGAGCCCTCCGCGCCGGCCCCGCGCCAAGCGGCCACGAGCGACCTCCCCACGACCCAGGCGAAGGCGCCGCCTTCGGCTGCGACCGAATCGAGCGCCCGGGAGATCGCGCAGAAGCAGCGCAGCGCAGAGCCGGCGCCGCCGCCGAAGGCATCGACGGCCGACGAGATCGCCGGCATGTTGCGCGCCCACGCACCGGCCGCAGCGCGTGCGATCGAAGTGCCGGCACCCGCCCGCGCGCACGGTGAAGGCGATGAAGGGCTGCCGGCACACCTCGCCGATCGGGTCCGGGCCGACGCCGCGACGCGGCTCGGTGTCGATCCGGACGCCGTCACCCTCGTCAGGGCCGAAGCGGTCACCTGGTCCGATGGCTCGCTCGGTTGCCGCACGCCCGGCGAAATGGCGATCCAGGTGCTCACCCCCGGCTTTCGGGTCGTCGTCGAGGCCGGCGGGACGCAGCTCGTCTATCACACGGACACGCGCGACCAGGTGCGCTTCTGCCCGCGTGCCGGGGCGGTGCGCTAGCGCGCGGCCGCGATCCGTCGCATTTCCGCGAGCAGCGCGTCGGGCGACACCGGCCCGCCGAGGAACTCGCGCAGCAGCGCGGCCGTGTCCCGTTCGGAGCCGTAGCGCAACAGCGTCGCGGACAACCACGGATACCAGCGCGGATTGCCCGCATCGAAAGGCCCGATCGCCGCGCGCGTTCGTGCGCGCAGCGCCGCGGTGACGACCGCGCCGAGACCGTAGTTCACCATGTAGCCGGGCTCGTCGACGAGTTGCACGCGCGCGAGCCACCAGGGGATCTCCGGATGCGGCACGATGTGCAGGTACCGGCGCGTGATATCGGTCCACACGATGTTCGGATCGAGCTGCGGCTCGCGCAGCATGCGGCATTCGAACAGCGCCCACGCGGCATCGAGCATCACGCTGCCGTGGAGCGCGCGCAGCGAATCGCGCGCGGCAGCCGCCGCACCGAGATATCGACGCTGCCATGCAGGCTCGTAGAGGCTCCACGAGGCCACGTCGGCGAAGGCCTCGACGAACAGCGTATCGTTCCAGTCGACGTAGACGGGCCGGTTGCGGATCGCCGTGATGTGCGCGACATGTCCGTCCTCGTGCACGAGCTCGTTCAGCGCACCGAGCGTGCCGTGTCGGTAGCTCGCGAGCACACGCGCCACCGTGGGCTCCCATTGTCCGTCGCGATACCGGCCGTGGACCAGGAAATCGGTGTACGCCACCGACGACTTGCCGGGCCGCGGCTCGATGTCGTAGTACACATCGGACGTATCGAGCCGTACACCGAGGTCGCGATAGAAGCGATGGTCGATCGCGAGCAGCGATGCCACGGCAATGCGAGGTGCGAGCAGCCGATCCGCGCGGCCCATCGCGTAGCGGTAGTCCCACGGTTCGATCATCGGCCCCGCGTTCGCGTCGCGCCACGCCTCGAGAATCCGCAGGAGCCAGGCCTCGACCTCGGCGCGGGTCGTGCCGATGGTGCGCGCCGCCTCGTCGATGGCCGAGGGCGCCGAGCGCGCAGCCGCCAGCGCAACCAGGCGCCGATAGGGGCTTGCGCGTGAATTGTCGCCGTTCACCGCCTGCCAGAGCGGCGCAAAGGAATAAAACAGCGCCTTGCGGCGCGCCGGATCCGCGATCTGGCCCAGTTGCGCAAGCGCGGATGCCCGGTCGATCGTGCCGCCCTCGAACGCGAGGCTGTTCGCGATCTCGGTGAAGCAAGCCACGAGCGCACGTGACAGCGCTGCGTAATCGAGGTCGGCCCGCGCCGCATCTGCGCATTCGGCGCGCCCGAGGCCCGGCGCCGACGGCTCTTCGAACGAGGCCAGCGCTTCGCGCATGCGGGCCACGACCTGCGCATCGGCCGCGCTCAGACCCTCGCGAGGCAGCGCGGCCATCTGCGCATCGAGTCGCTGCAGGCCCGTGTCGAACGCCCGTTGCCACGCGCCCCGATCCTCGCCGCGCCAGTGGTCGAAGAGCCCCGAGTCGATGGCGCCGAGCACGCCGTGCGCGTCGCGCACATCCGCAAAGGTCGCTTCGGCTGCGGCGATCGCGCGCGTAGCTTCCTCCGGCGCCCCACCGCCGGCCAGCGCGAACAGGGGCCACAGCAGGCTCACGAAGCACAAGCGCATCAGGACGTGCTCCCTGTCAGTCTCCCGGGGCACAGCTTAGCGGCAGGTTGCTCTCAGAGTCCCTCGATTCTCACCAGTGACTCCTCGACCCAGCCGCACGCTTCGACGTACGCCGTGTTGATGGCCGGCAGCGGCAGGTTCCGGAAGCGCGCCCGGCTCCATTCGGCCTGCTCGACCGCCGCGACGCACTCGAGCGCGGCACCGAGATCGCCGCCATGGCCGAGCAGCGCGTCGCGCACGTCATCCCCGAGCGGCAGCGACGCCACCGTTTCGCCGAGGTCTGCCCCGATCATCGCGGGCAACAGGGACAGCAGGCCGACCATGAAGTACGCGCCGCGCTCGTCGACTCCCGCGCGTTCCGCGAGCAACTCACACATGCGCGCGCGGTGCAGGGCATTGCGGATCAGCTCGACGGGTCGGCCCCGTACGCGCGACAGGGTGATCAGGGACAGGATGCGTATCATCGCGTCGCGCCCGAGCACGACGATCGCCTGTGACAGGGTCGAGATGCGGTGCGTCGAATAAAACGATGCCGTCTGCACGGCCCGCAGCAGCCGATAGCTCAGACCGGCGTCGGCCGCGATCAGGCGCTCGACATCACGCAGTTTCCAGTCCATGGCGTGCAGCGCGGCGAGCAATTGCACGGCCGCGAGACCGTCGACGGCGATGCGCTTGCCATAGAACGTCTCGGGGCGCTGGAGGAAGTAGCCCTGGAACAGCTGGATGCCGGCATCGCGGCAGGTGACGAACTGCGCCCGTGACTCCACTTTCTCTGCAATGCAGGTCATGCCGCGCGCGAGAAGTGGCTGCGCGTTCGCGGCCGCCTGCTCGGCACTCATGGCACCGAGATCGAGCTTGACCACGTCCGCGTGCTCGAGGAGCGCAGGATCGCTGCTTGCCGGCACATAGTCGTCGAGCGCCACGCGGTAGCCGCGTGCGCGGTATGCCGCGAGCGCCTGGATCACGGCCGGCGTACCGCGGACAGTTTCGAGCACTTCAATGACCAGTCGTTCCGGAGGCATCGCAAGGGGTGCGTCCCCTTCGAGGAGCGCGGCAGGAAAATTCACGTGGACCGCCCGATCGCCGGCGAGGCGTTCGATGCCGAGCTCGAGGATGGCGTCGACCAGCACCGAGGCGCTCGCGGCCGACGGGTCGATATCGCTCGCCATTGCCGCGCCGTAGACACCGCGATACAGCAGCTCATACGCGACCACGCCCATCTGCGCGTCGAGAATGGGCTGACGCGCGACGAGCGCCTGTGCGGCATGGTCGGCCATGGTTCCCGTGTATCGGCCGCCCGCATGCCTACTTGAGTATGGCGCCCCCGGCCGGAGTTGAACCGACGACCTACCGCTTAGGAGGCGGTCGCTCTATCCACTGAGCTACGGGGGCGCGCGGCGCGCAGTGTACCAGCGGCGCGGCCCCCGGGCCCGGAACGCCTGTTCAGGTACCGTTCAACGAGCCCGGAGTACGATGCAGCCATGATCAGAACTGCGTCAACCGCCCTGTCGCTCACCCTGCTCCTCGCGGTCTTCGCGCGCCCGCTGGTCGCGGCCGATGCCGACTGGCCGCGCGAGATCACGCGCAACGGCACGACCTTTGTCGTCTATGAACCGCAGCCAGACTCACTCGACGGCGATACGCTGCTGTCGCGCAGCGCGGTGTCGATCCAGCGCCCCGGCGACGACACACCGGTCTTCGGCGCGATCGAAACGACTGCGCGACTCGACATCGACCGTGACAGCGGCCGCGCCCGCATCATCGACCTGCATGTCGATCGCGTGCGCTTTCCCGGCCTGCGTGAAGACGGCGCCGAGGCGCGGGATCTCGCCTCCATGCTCGAGCAGGAAGTGCCGCGCTGGAACCTCGAGCTGTCGCTCGACGACCTGAAAGGCAGCCTCGAGGCGCAGGCCGGCACGGCCGACCTGCGCAACACGCCGCCGAAGTTCGTCTACATCGACCAGCCGGCCATCCTGATCTCGATCGACGGCGAGCCGCGCCTGCGCGCGATCGGCAACACGGGCCTCGAGCGCGTCGTGAACACGCCATTTCCGGTGGTCTACGACCGTGCCACGCGGCGCTACTACTTCTACGGCAGCAGCGTGTGGTTTACGACGAATGACCTGACGCGTGGCCGCTGGACCGCGCTCCGGCAGCCTCCCGCGAATGTCGCCGCACTCTTTGCGGACGACGAACGCCAGGACGCCAACGATTCGTCGGTAAATGCCGGAAATGCGCCGACACTCACCGCGGATCAGCTGCGCCGCGCCCGCATCATCGTCGCGACGGAGCCGACCGAGCTCATCTCGACCGACGGGCGCCCGGCGTTGCAGCCGCTCGTCGGCAGCGAGTTGCTGACAGTCGCCAACACCGACAGCGATCTCTTTTTCGATGTGCCGGGCCAGACCTGGTACATCGTCGTGTCCGGCCGCTGGTATCGCGCCCGCACGCTCACCGGCGACTGGACCTGGGTCGAGCCCGACCGCCTGCCCGCGAGTTTTGCGCGCATCCCTGCCTCCTCGCCGAAGGCGGATGCGCTCGCGCACGTGCCCGGCACCGAAGCCGCCAAGGATGCGGTCATGGATGCCGTGATTCCCCAGGTGGCGGCCGTCGACCGCGAGGATGCGCACTTCGAGGCGACCTACGATGGCACGCCGCGCTTCGAAGCGATCCCCGGCACGAATCTCCGTTATGCCGTCAACACCGCCTCGCAGGTGATTCTCGCGGACGGGCGTTATTACGCGGTGGAACAGGGCGTCTGGTTCATCGCGGATTCGCCTTATGGCCCCTGGGCCGTGTCCGAGACGCGCCCCGTCGGCCTCGATCACATCCCGCCGAGCAGCCCGGCCTACAACACGCGCTACGTGTACATCTACGATGTGCGGCCGGATGTCGTGTACATGGGTTACACGCCCGGCTATCTGTGGGCATTTCCGTACGACGGCGTGATCGTCTACGGCACCGGGTACCGCTATCGCCCGTGGTACGGTCCCGACTGGTATTACCCGCGCCCCTGGACCTGGGGATTCAGTGTGCACTATTCGCCGTGGAGCGGATGGAACTACGGCATGAGCTGGAACGCAGGCTGGATCGGCCTCTCCTGGGCCTGGGGTAACGGCTGGGGCCAGTGGCACCAGGGCTATCGCCGCGGCTACAACCGCGGTTACTGGTCGGGCTACAACCGCGGATACTGGAATGGCGTGCATGGCGGTGGGTGGTTCGGCCCGGGCGGCTACCGCCCCCCGGTGAATTATCCGCGCCATCCCCACTACCGCCCGGACGCCCGGCCGGTGAAATACGACGGCGGCAGGGGCGCCTACGCGACGAGGGAACGCCGCCCCGACAACGTGTATCTGCGGCCGGACAACGCCAATCTGCATGCGACGCGCCCGTCGGCGAGATACTGGGGTGACGCGAGTGGCCGTCGCGCAGAGCAGTCGCCGCGAACGCCGCAGGTGGCACCGCGGCCCGGCCGCACTCCGCTGCTGCGTGCCGCACCGAGCCAGCCGGATCAGTCGCGCACCGATCGGTGGCGCACCGGTCGACCCCAAAGCGATCGACCCGCTGGCAGCCGACAGGACAACCGCCCGGATGAGCGCGTCTCGCCGCCCCCGTCGGCTCGCCCGAACAATGTGTACGCTGATGGCGAGAACAACGTGTACCGGTGGCGCAGCAACCACTGGCAAAGGCTCGATGAACGCGACCGGTGGCAGCCCGCTGCACCGTCGGCGGGAAGCCGCCCTATCCAGCGGCCTGCATCGCCGCAGCGACCTGCTGCGCCCGTGGAGTCTCGACGCCCGGTGATGCAGCCGTCCCGGCCACAGATACAGCACACGCCGGCGCCGCAGCGGGAAATCCGCGCACCACAGCGTGACATGGGCGCGTCACGCGGCCCGCGCGGAGACCAGGGTGCACGGCCCGATGTGCGACCGCGTGATGGCGGCTCGCTGAATTCGACACGGGAGCGCCGCGAACGCGGCGCCATACGCGAGCAGTGATCGAGAGGGAAGTGGTGGAGCGAGCGGGGATCGAACCCGCGACCTCGTCATTGCGAACGACGCGCTCTCCCAGCTGAGCTACCGCCCCACAAGACCTCGAAAGGCGCGCGATTCTAGCATCGCTGCGCCACGCTGCAAGTCGGCCGCGGAACCCTTGACGGCAGCGGGAGTCACGCCTCACGATTGCCTGCGGAGATGGCATTCCTCCGGCCCCGTCGCGGGGCAAACCGCCGCTCGCGGCTGATGATGCCTGCCCACCCGGACACCGGGTGCGCGCGGGTATCGTCGCCTCCGACCCTCCCCGGCACGCGCACCCGGTTCCGGCACATGTCCAGGAGCCTGCACGCGTGAACGTGATCGCAAGCGTTGCCATATTTTCGGGAGCCGGCTGCGGCGCCCTTTTCCGCTGGGCGCTGGGACATGCGCTGAATCCGCTGTTTCCGACCCTTCCGCTCGGCACACTCGCCGCCAATGTGCTCGGCGGTCTCGCGATGGGGCTCGTGCTCGGCGCCTCGACGCACTATGAAGCCCTGTCTCCCGCGACACGGCTCGCCCTGACGACCGGCTTTCTCGGCGGACTCACGACCTTCTCGACGTTTTCCGCCGAGTCGGTGACGCTGCTGCTGCGCGGCGAGTATCGGTGGATGTGCATTCACGCCGCCCTGCACGTCGTCGTGTCGCTCGTTGCGACGCTCGTCGGCATGGCGCTGATCCGCGCTCAGTCGGGATAACGATCGATCGCCTGCAGGATCAGCTCTTCGGCGCGCGCGGGCCCCTCCCACTTCGCGACCGTGACCCACTTGCCCTGTTCGAGATCCTTGTAGTGCGCGAAGAAATGCGCCACCTGCTCGTACAGGATGGCCGGCAGGTCGGTGTATGTACGCACGCCCCGATAGAACGGGTAGAGGTCGTCGGCAGGCACCGCGAGAATCTTCTCGTCCCCGCCCTTTTCGTCCGTCATCACGAGCACCCCGATCGGACGGCAGGAGATGACCGACGCCGGCACCACCGGCACCTGCCCGACGACGATGATGTCGAGCGGATCGCCGTCGTCACCCAGTGTCTGCGGTATGAATCCATAGTTGCCCGGGTAGTACATCGCCGTGTGCAGGAAGCGATCGACGAACAGCGCGCCCGATTCCTTGTGCAGCTCGTACTTCACCGGCACGCCGCCCTGCGGGATCTCGATGACCGCGTGGACATCGCGCGGCGGATTGCGCCCCGGAGGTATCCTTGAAATATCCATTGGTGACCCTTCGATCTTGTCGTTAAAATGACGCGACAGGGGGTAAGGATGCTCTCGCCCGGTGATCGCGCACCCGAATTCACGCTGAGCGACCACGAGGGTCGTGACACCTCGCTCACCTCGCTCCTGCGCAGCGGCGCACTCATTCTGTATTTCTATCCGGCGGATTTCACGCCCGGATGCACGCGCGAAGCCTGCGCAATCCGCGACCTGCACGCCGAGATCCTGAAGGTCGGCCTCAATGTCGCGGGCGTCAGCCCGCAGGGCGCCGACAGCCATCGCCGGTTCCGCGAACAACACCACCTGCCCTTCACCCTCCTGTCCGACCCCGACAAGTCGGTGATCCGCATGTACGACGTCGACGGGCCGCTCGGTTTCGGTGTGCGCCGCGCCACCTTCCTGATCGACCCAGCGCGCTTCATCCGCGATGCGGTGCTGGCCGACTTCCGCATCAGCGCCCACGATGCCTTCATCAGCCGCGCTTTGGCGCTCGCAGGCACCTGACCGGTCAATAGTGCAGGCGCAGCACCGACGCGCGCCCGACATCGGGAACGGTGACGACGTAGATCGTGCCGTAATCGTCGTCCGCCATCGGCGGGATGTCGCTGCGGGTGCTCAGCGTAGCCACGATCTGCGGCACCGTGTTGCTGTGTCCGACGATGAGCGCGACGCCGCCGTGCTGTTCGCGCCGCACGCGGCGTGCGAGGTCGGCCGGCGGATCGTCGGCGGTCTGCACCTGCAGTTCCAGCCGGGCCGCAAGCGGCGCGGCAGTCGCCTGCGCGCGGCGGGTCGACGTCGCATAGATCGCGCGCACGGCGCCGACCCCCGAGCGCTCGCCGAACAGCCCCGCGAGCCGCTGCGCGCGATCGTCGCCTTCGGGCGTGAGCGGCGGATCCTCGATGGTGCCGAGCTGCTTTTCGGCATGGCGCACCACAATGACGGTCGTGCTCGTCACGCGGGTCCAGAACGTGACGCTCGCGACCGCGAGCACCGTGACGGCGAGCAGTGTGATCCACAGCGGCGCGAGAAAGGTACCGCGGCGGCGAGCCACCTTGGGGGCATCCATGGCCCGGCATCATAGCAGCGCCGCAGCGCGCGGCCGCGCCGTCGTGCTACGGTTGCGGCCCCGTCCACGGCCGAAGGCAAGCACATGCGATTCGAAAAGCAGGAATTCGACGACGAGACGATCGTGCTCGACGGCAACGAGTACGTCGACTGCACGTTTCGCAACTGCCGATTCCAGTACGACGGCGGCGAGTTCAACATCGAGCGCATCCGCTTCGACACGATCGAATTCACGGTGAGCGGCCCTGCGGCACGCACTGTCGTGCTGCTTCGCAGCCTGTGGGCGGGACCCGCAGGGCGCCAGGCCGTACTCGCGCTGCTCGATCCGCAAGTCGCCGCGACGCCCGACCGGCCGCAGTGAGGCGAATGCGCCTTGCATGGTCTTGTGATAACGTCGTCGGCCCGCGAACAATTCGAATTCCAGGAAGCTGGAGGGAATCGGCCATGAAGGATCTGAGCAGGAACCATGTCGTGCTCGCCGCTGTCGCTGCCGCGCTGTGCGCCGCTACCGCGGCTCAGGCGGCGGACAAGCCGCCTCCGGAGATTCCGAAGTGCGAGAAGCGCATCGGCACGCTGGCGGTGACGGAACCGGAAACGCGCTGGTGGCAGGCGCTCAACCTCGAATCGCCCGAGGCCCTCATCAAGGTGTTCGTGTCCGAGTCCAAGTGCTTCACGCTGGTCGATCGTGGCAAGGGCCTCGCGGCGGCGCAGGCCGAGCGCGCGCTGGCGGGTGGCGGCGAACTGCGCGGCGGATCGAACGTCGGCAAGGGCCAGATGAAGGCTGCCGACTACGTGCTCGTGCCCGACATCGTCAACAAGAACTCGAATTCCGGCGGCAAGAACATCGGCGGTCTCCTCGGCGGCATGCTCGGCGGTGTCGCCGGCGCGGTCGTGGGGGGCATCAGCCTGAAGAGCAAAACGGCGGACGTCGTGCTCACACTCACGGACGTGCGTTCGACCGAACAGGTGTCGCTGCAAGAGGGACATGCCAAGAAAACCGATCTCGGCTGGGGCGCGGGCGGCGGCGCATTCTTCGGCGGCTTTGCGGCCGGCGGCGCGAGCAGCTACGCCAACACGGAAATCGGCCAGGTCGTCACGATGGCCTATCTCGATGCCTTCGCAAAGCTGGTGAACGACGTCAAGCAGATCCAGCCCGACGCGAAGGCCGACAACGTGCAGCAGGCCGTCAGCATGGCCAAGCCCGGCAAGCTGTACGCCACCGCGAGCAAGTCGGGCCAGGTGCTGCGCGACCTGGACGCGGGCGCGATGCTCTATCCCACCGGCGAGAAGCAGGGCCCGTTCTGGAAGGTGCAGGACGAGCTCGGCAACGAAGGCTGGGTGGCGATGGGGCTATTGCAGCTCGCGAAGTAGACGGATCGTTCGATGGCCCCACGCCGCGTATGCGGCGAGGGGCCTTATTTTGCCCGGCGTTCGACCCGGATCACGTTCCCGTCGTCGGCATGTTCGAGCAGCAGGCGGCGCACGCGTTCCTGCCAGGCCGACGCGAACGCGCTGCGTTCCGCGACGCTCGCATCGACGGCCAGCGCGCGGCCCATCAGCGAGCGCATCTGCGGCGCCGGCGGCACGTCCGTGAGATCCATCGACACGTGGACGGCAGCGCCGGTATCGCTGCGACGAAAGCTCGCGACGCAGCCGGCGTCGCCGCCATCAAACGCGAGCAGCCCGTGGCGCACGAAACGCCCGCCGATGCCGTGAAAGCCATTGTCCGCTGCCGCGCCGGTGAGCAGCGTGAACACTTGCGAGATCACGCCAGTGGTGCCTTCGCCTTCCCCCTGGCTCATCGTCACGACAATCGCACCACGTTCGGCAGGCACACCGGGATACAGCGCGCGCAGCGCCGCACGCGCCATCAGGTACGCGCCCGCCACGGTCGGACAGGAATGCCCCGCGACGCGCACGGCATCGGCATAGCTGTACTCGATCAGCCCGCCATCGGCCGCACCGAGCAATTCCGCGAGCGGATCGCGCACGAGCACGCGCGGCGCGTCGGCAAAGAACGCCGGCAGGGACACGACCTACTCCTCGGGCAGGCCGGTGATGCCGAAATCGATCACGACACCGCCTTCGCCGCGCTGACGGTAGGTCACCGTGAGATGATCGCCGAAGCGCTGGTTCAGCTGGCCGAGGAGCGGGATCGGATCGTGGTCGTTGACGAAGCGCATCGTCTCGCCGTTACGCAGCGCACCGAGTGCGCCGAAGATTGCCGAGTGACGGAAGCGGCGGGCCACACCGCGCGCATCGAAGACATGAACGTTGGCTTCAGGGACGAGTGGGGTCGACATGTGCTGGCTCCAGTGGGGTGACCGGAACCATGCTACGCAGCGACCCCGGCTTTGCCCTGACTCATGTCAAGGCAATGCGATCAGCCCGAGCGCTCGTAGCGCCAGCCCGAGGCCAGCATCCACAGCCGATGCCGCGATCCCGGCCGGTCGAGGTCGTCGCACGCATAGGCCGCATCGCCATCGTAGAGCGACACCACCCCGCCCTCGACCGGCACGATGCGCGTCGCGAAACGCTCGGGCTGCGCGGCACGCGATTGCGCGATCGCGGTCGCGGCATCGCGATAGCCGCAGAGCCGATGCAACGTGATCCACGTCGGCGGGAGGATCTCTATGTCGCGCGCATCGCGACGCGCGAGCGCATCCGCGGGCCGCATCCAGCCGTGATCCTGGATCTCGCCCCGATCGATCGCGACGTCGCCGCCTGTCGCCCGCGCGATGAAGAACCAGGTGAGGAAGCGTTTCGGCGCGACCGGCGGGGGTGTCCAGTGCGAGAACGCGACGAGTGCGTCCTCGGGGATCTCAAGACCGGCTTCTTCGCGAGCCTCGCGCACGGCGGCACGCCGCGCAGCGCCGATTTCATCATCGGCAGCGAGCCCGACGGCATCACCGGACTCGACTCGTCCGCCCGGGAAGACCCAGGTCCCGGCAACAAACGCGAGCTGCGCGCTTCGACGCAGCATCAGTGTCTCGAGGCCATGCGAACCATCGCGGACGACGATCAGCGTGGCGGCCTGCATCGCCGCGTTGACTCCGGCGGCATCCGGCGCCCGACGCGCCCATTCGGCGACCCTGTTCTCGCGGGGACTTGTCTCGTCCGTCACTACCGCCCTCCGCGCGCCACCCCGCGCACCTTCACCGACCGGCGGATTTCGCACCGGCCCCGACGCACTCGACATTGCAACGGATTCTCGGGGTAGTGAATTTCTGTATTGCGCGAGATACCGTTATCCGCTGCGCCGATGCACCAACACTGTCAGTCGGTCTCGAATCGTATTTCGCCGTCATCACTGCCCGCGGCGATGATAGCCCACATCTGCTTGCTACCGGCGAAATCACACGAGCTTGGGCTGTCAGCAGCATCAGCCGGAATCGCATTGGGCGAGCTTCCGACGTGCAAATGCTGCGAAGTCGAACGGCTGCGGTTCGCCGCTGCCCTCGCCTGCGATCAGCGCCTGACGTAATGCCTCGATCTGCGCGGATTCTGACGCGTCCTGCATCTCAGTCACGGAAGCGCCTTGACTTCCAGAGTCCATGGTTTGAGACCCTCTTCGATCAAACAGCAGTAGTCCCATCCCCGCGTGGGAGAAGGACTGAGCATTTGAAGCTGGCCACAGGATCGATGCGCTTGATAGAAACCCGTGACCTCGGTCGCGTGCAGGCGTCTCATGGTTCAGCAGCCTGCCACCGCACACGCGTCGACCACCCGACTTGACGCGTACAGCATCGGAATATCCTTGCTGCCGACCCTGAACTGGCTGCGCCGCTTCGTCAGGGGCTTGTCTGTGGACACCTTTTCCACCTTGATGCCGGGGTCGTAATAGACCTTCCCGGCTTCCATTGCTGCCAGGAACAGGCCGAACTCCGCTCCCTCGCCGAGCAGGATACTCCGTCCATATCGGTACTGCCGATCCGGCACAAGTCGCTGTTGCGCGGGAACGAAAGCGGCGTGAGCGTGCTTCGTCTTCCAGTGGTCAATCAGTTTGGCGAAGGACCAGGACATCGCTTCCCGATCTTTGCGGTCCAGCAACCTGATGGCACCGCTCGGCGAATATTTCCGTCCACCCGCCGTGAATCCATCCACGACCATGCGCAGGTTTGTCTTCGCATGAGCAGCACCATTGGCGCGATACACGCCGCCGAAATTCAGGCGGTCCGGCCGTCCCTTGGTGTCCTCATATCCATAGCGGCGCATGAATGCCATGAACCCGTCATGGACATACGCGCCAGCCGTCGGCTCGGGAGTGAACAATGTGACCACGCTGGCTCCGGGTTTGGTCGAATTCGGTACCTTTCTCGCCTTGATCTCCCATCCACGAAAATCGGGTTGCGAATAGCCGTTGGAGCGAATGCCGAGCAGCGATTCAAGCGTGTTGCCGTTGCAGTTTGGCGCGTTGCAGGGAACAAGAACACCGTTCTTGTCAAGACGGCGCGACGGGACCCAGTCGCGACGATGAATTGCGCACAACTCGCGCATCAGCTCCGTGAATCCATCACCCCGCGCCAAGCCAGGTATCGGCAGGATGACGAAGGCACCATAGGTGTCGCGTGGATGGCAGGTATTGATTTCCCGTGCCGCGGGTGATTCTGGCGGAAGGGTAATTCCCAAGACCTTCGCCCCGCTGCCAACGCCGAGAACGAGTATTCGATCCGGCTCTTCGCCACGCTTTCCCTTGTCGTAGAGCGACGACGGTGCATCGCTGCAGCCGCGCAGAAATCCAGAAAGTCTGACTTCTGGATACTGCGGGTAGAAGATCAGCTTGGCATCGGGTGCATGGCATGGGCGTCCGTCCCTCCTGATCCAGTAGAAGTCAAGTGCAGACCTGAAAACGGCCTCAACGCCTCCACCCTTCTGGGTTGTGGATTCATGGAGAGTCACTTTACCGGACGGGATCTTGCCCAACTGCGACATGTCGGGTGCGAGGTAAACCTGGTTTTTGCTGTTGGCGTTCCGCGGCAAGACCTTGTAGAGAAGCTCAGTGGCGCCATTGTCCTTGAGCAGCCTGAAAACGGTCACCAAGTCGATTTCAGACAACCATTGGGCTTGGTCGTCGGCCGTCGCCATCACTTCCCCTTTCGCTCGTCCGACCAAATCCGCGCAACCAGAGCATCCATCTTTCGCTGGTTCACCTGACACGACCAGATGACGTGGACCCGCCAGCCAAGTCGCCGAAGCTGACGCCTTACGACGGCGTCCCGCTGCTTGTTTGCAGAAAATTTCGTCTGCCAGAAATCAGCATTGCTCGCAGGTGTCGTTGCGTACCGGCAGCCGGCGTGTCGATGCCAGAAACAACCATGCACGAACACGACAGCATGATACTTGGGAAGTACCACATCCGGCCTTCCAGGCAATCCCGCGTGCAACCTGAAACGCAATCCGGCACGGTGAAGAAACCCGCGCACAGCACGCTCCGGCTTCGTGTTTTTGCCGCGAATCCCGGACATCATCCGGCTCCGCGTCACCCGATCCACGACATCCATCAGCGAACCATTCCCGGCATCGCAGGATGGCAGCAATGGAGCGACACGCCTCCCGCACCTACGCCGCCAGCAGGGATTTCTGCCTCGCCAATTCCGGGTCGACCAGTCTCAGGATGCGGGGCTTCATCACTCGGGCGACCTCCCGCATGACCGGCATGACCACGCTGTTGCCGAATTGCTTGTAGGCCTGCGTATCACTGACCGGGATCACGAATTCGTCCGGGAACCCCATGAGCCGCGCGCATTCACGTGGTGTAAGCCGCCGAGGACGCTTGCGCACCCCCTGAGAAACCAGAATCTCCGATCCGTCCTTGTAATACCTGGCCGACAAGGTGCGTGCAACAGCGTCACCATCCACCAATCCATAGCCAAATCCGTTGCCAGCCGCCTTGTGCTTGGCCGCATAGGCCTTCAGATAGGCCCAAAGCTTCGGCGTCAGAGTGTAGCGGGCATCCACCTTGGCCAGCGGGCCAACCGTGTAGTGACTCTCAGCCCGCTCGCTGCCGTCCTCGGGATGCAGGATCGAGGACAGCACCGGCCTGTTGTCCGGTAGCACAACATCCGCCCAGTCAAAATCGGTTTCCTCACGAAACCCTGCTATCAGGATGCGCTCGCGGTGCTGGGGAACGAAATGAGCGCCATCGATGACCTTGTGGTGAATGTGATAGCCGAGGTCCTTTTCCAGCGCCTTCCTGATGACGCGAAACGTATTGCCCCTGTCGTGACTAACCAGGTTCTTCACGTTCTCCAGCAGGAAGGCCGCAGGGCGTTTGGCAGCGATGATCCGCGCCACATCGAAGAACAAGGTTCCTTGCGTCTCGTCGGCGAACCCGTGGGCACGCCCAAGGGCGTTCTTCTTTGACACCCCGGCGATACTGAACGGCTGACACGGAAACCCCGCCAGCAGTACATCGTGGTCCGGAACATCGTGTTCATCGATCTTCGTGATGTCGCCTGCCAGTGCATGGGCAGAATCGGGAAAATTGGCGAGGTAGGTCTTCTGCGCCCAGGGATTCCACTCGCTGGTGAACACGCACCGTCCGCCATGCGCCTCGAAAGCCATGCGGATGCCACCAATTCCGGCGAACAGGTCGACGAACCTGAAGACGTGGTCGCCTGCACCCGGTCGGTCGGTCAGCGGCAGCAGGCGCTGGCGGATGGCATCCGCCAAGTACGGCGGCGGCTCGGTTTCCCGAACCTCCCATCTACGCAGCGTGCGGGTGGTGACGCCCAAAGCCTCTGCCAACTCCCGCTGGTTATAGCGCCCGCGCAGGGAGGTAAGCAGTTGAATGGGGTCTTCCACAGGCGCGCTTCCGATCTCAGGGGACGAAATGCGGACATTATGTCCGTATTCTTGTCCAGATATCAAGCGTCCGGACAAGACGCGCGGCTCCTGAGACTTGCCGCCGGCAATGTCGTCGTGTTGGCCCGCATCGCCTTACAGACCTTGAGCATTGCCCCTGCCCTAGCGCTGCCACTAGGTTGCGGGTACGGCTGGGCTGCCAGCCACCGGGCCAGTTTCTCGAGGGCGAGGAGCCGTTCTTCGGCCCTGACGAGTTGGGCGGGTGTGGGCTGTGGCTTGGGCATGCCCACAGGGTACGGGAACCTGCGTTGCATCTTGCAACAAGACTAGCCTAGTCGAAGTCCACCCTGCGTCGTCTCATCCTGACGGGCATTGCTGATCATTGCGCTGCCGACTGTCTGCAGGAACGCGTCCTTGGACGAGGTCGCCTTTTCGAGGAGGCCGCGCCTGTGAAGAGAGACGTATAGCGCGACCGAATATGCTTGGCAGTTGATTGAACGCTCGGGGTTAAACTCGATATCCGTGAACGCTGAGTACCCCAGAAGCTGATCGGTCACGCTGGGCTGCTTCTTGAGCGCATTGATGTAGAGCCAATCGTAGAACGCCGTTAGTGGCTCCAGACCCCAATCGGTCCCGAAAAATCGAAAGCCAACAAGTCGCCCCGAATCTCGCAACCGCCCATCCTTCTTGGCCTCACGAGAACTCATGCCAAGGATGTCGGTATAGGGGCCACCTTTCTCAAAGACCTTGCTCCCCTGATAGGCGCACTCCACGCTGAACGTGCGGTTGTGCTTGACTGTGGTAAACGAAAGGTTGAAAGCGCTCAGAGCCACGCCCAATTCCTCACGGGACTTGCTGGATACTTCCAGCACCCTGCTTATCCCCGGTAGCTGTAGTGCAGCGGCGTGGAGCGAATCGACGGATTTCTGCTTTTGGGATGGCGCCATGCCCGGGAACCAGCGGAAGTCCACAGACCTCGTCCTCAACAGCGCTGGGCCCTCTGCGAGGGGAATGAATATTGGTCGCTCGGCCATGTCAACTACCGGCGGATTCGCGCATACGAGCGGGAGGCAAAATAGCCCCTCTTCGGTGCCTGTACCAGTACCTTGCGATCGCCAAGAATCGGCAAGTGCTCGTCTCGCGACGAGTTGCCCTCGAATACAACGCCCCGAATGAGCGCTGGCTCAATCACGTCGAACACCAGAATCTCCGCTTGGCCATCCGTCGGGTCAAACGGCTTAAGCTGCTGCTCTTCACGAGAAGTCACGCCGTCGATCTCTTCAAACATGCCCGCGAAAGCTTCGACAGTCTGAAGCGCCTCTAGCGGTTGACCGCTAATACGATTGTCCGCCGCATTGTGCCGGCAGAACGCGCAGTCCTTGTTCCAAAGTACGGCTGGATCAATTCCGAGGACCACCCAACCAACTCCTGGATTTTCTGTCCGGTGCCGGTAGAACATCCGGTAGTTGGGAAAGCCTATCGACTAAGAACTTGCACTCAAGTGACCGTCAAATCGATGGGGGTCATTTACTTCTGGCATGACCCCTATTTCGCAAGTCCTCGCAACTGGATAAAGCCCATGTTCGATGATCGACGGCAAGTTGCCAACCCTAGTGAAGTGCAACAAGTAGGGGATGCCGAGTCTAGACGCCAGCTCCTTGATGTCCTTCTTCGCCATCGGAGTTCTCGCCTCTGGGGACGTGGTGCCCGCGAAATTTCTGGCGGAAGGGGTGGGATTCGAACCCACGGACGGCGTTAACCGTCGCTTGTTTTCAAGACAAGTGCCTTAAACCACTCGGCCACCCTTCCACAGGCGCAATCTTACAGTCTGCTTACGTGCGACTGACGGTGCTGGCGTAAGCGGCTGTTTTCATTCCGCTTCCGGGGCAACCGGCCTGTGTTTTCAAGACCGGTGCGTTCAACTGCTCCGCCACCCTTCCGGTGGCGCGTATGGTCGCAAATCCGCGCCCGGACGCGCTACTGCGGCCGGAAGAGGTTCACCAGCACGTCGTTGAGTGCCGACTCGAGCAGCTTGCGGTCGAGGTGCGGTTCGCGCGCCTCGCGCACCTTGAGGCCCTCGAAGATGCACATGAACATCAATGCACGCCCCATCGCGCGTGCGTTCGGCACGCCGTAGCCGCCCTCCTCCCGGCTGCGGGCCAGCGCCCGCGCGAGTTCCCCGCGTATCGTCGCATCGAAGCTGCGCAGCGCCGAGGCGATCTGCGGATCGCGGGTGGCCTCGGCCGACATCTCGAGGAAGAGCGGCGCGCTCAGCCTCTCCTCGTCTCCGCGTGACGTCGAATCGAACGACGCCGCGATGAGTGCCGCGAGTTCGCCCGCGTCGCTCAGTTCGCCGATGCGTGCGCGCGCGACCTCGAGCTGCTCATCGATGATCGCGAGGATGATCTCGTTCTTGCTGCGAAAGTACCGGTAGATGAGGCCGGGACTCATCTCCGCCGTCTGGGCGATCGTGGCCATGCTGGCGGCATGGAACCCCCGGTCGACGAAGCATTTGCGCGCCGCACACAGGATGCGCTTGCGCTGGGCAGTGGCCCGCGCACTCCCCTTCCCGGTCGCCTGTTCATCGGGCGCACTGATCATCGCGGTGAGCTCTCGCGCCAGCCGCCGCCGAGCACCTTGTACAGGCTCACCCGATTCGCCTGTTCGGCGAGGTCGGTCGCGATCAGCGACTGCTGAGCACCGTAGAGCGTCCGCTGCGCATCGAGCAGCACGAGGTAGCTGTCGCGGCCGCTCTCGTACCGGGCGCGCGAGAGCTCGTCGGCACGCGTGGCCGCCGCGAGCAGCGCCTGCTGGGACGCCTTCTGCTCGGCCAGCGTGCGCGTCAGCGCGAGTGCATCGGCCACTTCGCGAAAGCCCGCCTGGATCGCCTGCTCGTACTGCGCGAGCGCGATGTCGCGATCGACCGTCGCCGACCTGAGGCCCGCGATGTTGCGCCCGCCCGCGAAGATCGGCAGGTTCACCCGTGGCGAGAAGCTCCAGATCCGGTTGCCGGTGTCGAATACGCCCGACAGGTCGTCGCTCGCATAGCCCGCGCTCCCGGTGAGGCTGATCGACGGGAAGAACGCGGCGCGCGCCGCACCGATATTGGCGTTGGCCGCGCGCAGCACCCGCTCGGACCGGCGGATATCGGGTCGGCGCAGCAGCACTTCGGATGGCAGGCCCAGGGGCAGCGCGCCGAGGCCGCTCGCGCGCAGGTCGAATTTCTCGGGCAGGAGCGTCGCCGGTATCGGCGCGCCGGCGAGCAGTGTCAGCGCATTGATGTCGGTCGCGACGAGGCCGCCGTAGCGCGCGACATCGGTACGCGCCATTTCGACGACGGTCTCTGCCTGTGCGACATCGAGCGCAGACACCGCGCCGAGCTCGTGCCGCTTGACCGTCAGCGCGAGAACCTGCTGGCGATTGGCGAGCGTTTCGCGCGCGAGGCGCTGCAGTTCGCGATCGGCGCCGAGCGTCAGCCAGGCATTGGCGAGTTCCGCGATCAGCGACAGCTGTGCGGCCCGCCGCGCCTCTTCCTGCGCGAAGTAGCGTTCGAGTTGCGCGCGGCTGAGATTGCGCACACGGCCGAAGAGGTCGAGCTCGAAACCGGCAACACCCGCAGTGACGCTTGCCTCCTCACTGACAGGGAGCGCCTCGCCACCGGAGCGCGCGAGCGCACCGGTCGCCGTCACCGACGGCACGCGATCCGCGCGCTGGATGCGGTACTGCGCGCGCGCACGTTCGACATTGAGCACCGCGACCCGCAGGTCGCGATTGTTCGCGAGGGCGAGCGCGATCAGTTCCTCGAGCCGCGGGTCGACGAAGAAGTCCCGCCAGCCCATGTCGGCCGTGGCGACACCCGCGGCCGGCGTGTTGTCGGTCGTCGGCTGATTGTCCGCGGCGGCGGTCGCCGGCGCCGGCAACTCGAGCCCGGTGCCCGTCGTCGGCGGCAGCGGCCATTCGGCCGGGATCGCGGATTGCTGAGGTGGCAGCTTCGGGACGAGCAGGCCGCATCCGGCGAGCAGCGACATCGCCACTGCGGCCAGCAGGGCAGACGGTTCACGCAGCGACATCGTGCTTGCCTCCCGAGAGCCGCTGTATGAGCACGTAGAACAGCGGAATGAAGAACAGGCCGAGGAGCGTACCGACGAGCATGCCACCGACGACACCCGTGCCGATCGCGCGTTGCGCGCCCGAGCCGGCACCCGTCGCCACGGCGAGCGGCAGCACGCCGAGCCCGAAGGCGAGCGAGGTCATCATGATCGGGCGCAACCGGTCCCGGACAGCCTGCAGGGTCGCGGCGACGAGTTCCATTCCCGCCTCGTAGTTTGCCTTCGCGAACTCGACGATCAGGATCGCGTTCTTGCTCGACAGGCCCACGCTCGTCAGCATCGCGACCTGGAAGTACACGTCGCGCTCCATGCCGCGCAGCGTATTGGCGAGCACCGCACCCAGGATGCCGAGCGGCGCGACGAGCAGCACCGAGGTCGGTACCGACCAGCTCTCGTAGAGCGCCGCGAGGCACAGGAACACCATCAGGATCGACAGCGTGTAGAGGAGCGGCGTCTGAGCTCCCGCCTGACGCTCCTGGTACGACACGCCCGACCACTCGATGCCGAAGCCGGCCGGCAGCGTCGCGACGATGCGCTCGATTTCCGCCATCGCGTCGCCGGTGCTGACCCCCGGTGCGCCCTGGCCGTTGATCTCGATGGCCGGTACGCCGTTGTATCGCTCGAGCCGCGGCGAGCCGTATTCCCAGTGGGTCGTCGCGAAAACGGGAAACGGCACCATCTCGCCCGCGTTGTTGCGCACCGACCAGAGACCGAAATTCTCCGGCACCATGCGATACGGCGCATCGGCCTGCATGTACACGCGCTTGACCCGGCCGCGATCGAGGAAATCGTCGACGTACTGGCCGCCCCAGGCAGTATTCAGCGTTTGGTTGATGTCCGAGATGGCGAGCCCGAGGGCGCTCGCCTTGTCATTGTCGACAACCACGCGCAACAGCGGAGTATCTTCCTGGCCATTCGGGCGCACGTTCGCGAGGAGCTTGCTGCCCGCCGCGGCAGCGAGCAGCTGGTCGCGCGCGGCCATCAACGCGGTGTGCCCGTGGCTGCCATTGTCCTGCAGGAAAAAAGCGAAGCCTGTTGCGAGGCCGAGCTCCGGCATCGCCGGCGGCGCGAACGCGTACGCGAATGCATCCTTGATCTGGCCGAGCGCCATCAGCGCCCGATGGGCCACCGCTCCGGCGCCCAGCTCGGTGCCCGGGCGCTCTCCCCAGTCCTTCAGGTGTATGAACGCGACGCCATTGTTCTGGCCGCTGCCGCTGAAACTGAAACCAAGCACGGTCATCACCGACGCGACGGTCGATTTTTCCTTCTCGAGAAAGTAACTCTCCACCTGCTCCATCGACGCGAGCGTGCGCTGCTGCGTCGCACCGACCGGCGCGGTCACCTGCGCAAACAGCGCACCCTGGTCCTCGTCTGGCAGGAACGCACTCGGCAGCCTCACGAAAAGGACTGCCATCGTGACGACCAGCACCGCGAAAACCGCCAGGTATCGGCGGCTGCGCGCCAGCATCCCGCGCACCCCGCCCTGGACGCGCTCGTTCGTGCGCAGGAACGCGCGGTTGAACCAGCCGAAGAAGCCCTGCTCCTTGCGGGCGTGCCCCGGCTCGAGCGGCTTCAGCATGGTGGCGCACAGGGCAGGTGTCAGCACGATCGCGACGAATACCGACAGCCCCATGGCCGCGACGATGGTCACGGTGAACTGGCGGTAGATGATGCCGGTCGAGCCCCCGAGGAAGGCCATCGGCACGAACACGGCCGCCAGCACCATGCCGATGCCGACGAGCGCGCCGGTGATCTGGTCCATCGACTTGCGCGCCGCCTCGAGCGGCGACAGGCCCTCCTCGGCCATCAGCCGTTCGACGTTCTCGACGACGACGATCGCATCGTCGACGAGCAGGCCGATCGCGAGCACCATCGCGAACATCGTCAGCATGTTGATCGAGAAGCCGAGCGCGGCGAGCGCCGCGAAAGTGCCGAGCAGCACGACCGGCACCGCGATGGTCGGGATCAGCGTGGCGCGCAGATTCTGCAGGAACAGGAACATGACGAGGAACACGAGCACGACCGCCATCAGCAGCGTCTCGATCACGCCGATGATCGAGACGCGCACGAACGGTGTCGTGTCCACCGCCGAGGTAACCCTGAGGCCGGTCGGAAAATACGGCTGCAGGCTGCGCACCGCCTGGTTCACGGCATCGGCCGTCTTGAGTGCATTGGCGCCGGTTGCGAGCGAGACCGCGACGCCGGTCGCGGGCTTGCCGTTGTAGCGCGAGATGGTGCTGTAGCTTTCCGAGCCGATTTCGACCCGCGCGACGTCGCCGAGCTTGAGCGCGGAGCCGTCCGGGTTGCTGCGCAGGACGATGTCGCGGAACTGCTCGGGGGTCTGCAGGCGGCTCTGCGCCGCGATCGTCGCATTCAGCTGCTGGCCGTCGATCGACGGCAGGCCGCCGACCTGGCCGACCGCCACCTGCGCGTTCTGCGCCGTGATCGCCCTCGTGATATCGGTGACCGCGAGGCGATAGGTGTGGAGCTTGTTCGGATCGAGCCAGATCCGCATCGCGTACTTCGAGCCGAATACCTGCACGCTGCCGACACCCGGGACGCGGCTGATCTGGTCGACGAGGTTCGACGCGACATAGTCCGAGATGTCGACGCGGTTCATGGAACCGTCGTCCGAGATGAAGGCGAGCACCATCAGGAAGCCGGTGCGGCCCTTGTTGACGACGATCCCCTGGCGCTGCACTTCCTGCGGCAGGAGCGGCATCGCGAGTTGCAGCTTGTTCTGCACCTGCACCTGTGCGATGTCGGGGTTCGTCGCATTGTCGAAAGTCAGCGTGACCGAGCCCGAACCGTTCGACTCGCTGGTGGCCGACATGTACAGCAGGCCGTCGAGGCCCTTCATGTTCTGCTCGATGACCTGCGTCACCGAATCCTCGACGACCTTCGCCGAGGCGCCCGGATAGACGGTGCTCACCGTGACGGTCGGCGGCGCGATCGACGGGTAGCGCTCGATCGCGAGCCGCGTGATCGACAGCGCGCCCGCGATCATGATGATGATCGCGATCACCCACGCGAAGATCGGGCGGTCGATGAAGAAGCGTGCCATGGTCTCAGCCCTGCGCCTCGGTGGGCTGCACCAGCGATCCCGCACGCACTTTCTGCAGGCCCTCGACGATCACGCGGTCCCCGGCAGCGAGCCCGCCCTCGACGAGCCACTGGTCACCGATCGTGCGGGACACCTGCACGGCGCGCTGCTCGACCTTGTTGTCCGCGCCGACGACCAGCGCCGTCGTGTTGCCTTTCGGGTCGCGCGCAATCGCACGCTGCGGCACGAGCACGGCGTTCGGTCGCGTGCCGATGCTGATGACGGCCCGCACGTACATTCCCGGCATCAGGATGCGGTCCGGATTCGGCACGATCGCACGCAGCAGGAACGTGCCGGTCGTCGGATCGACCGTCACGTCGGCGAAGGCGAGCTGGCCGTCGTGCTCGAAGGTGCGCCCGTCCTCGAGCACGATCTTCACCGGCACGATGGTCGCGGCGCTCGTCAACGTGCCGGCCGCGAGTTCGCGGCGCAGCGCGAGCAGTTCCGTGCTCGAGGCATTCGCGTCGACATAGACCGGATCGAGCTGCTGCACCGTGGCCAGGGCATCGGCCTGGTTCGCCGTCACCAGTGCGCCCTGCGTCACCGATGACTTGCCGATGCGTCCCGTGATCGGCGATGTGATGCGTGCGTAGTTCAGCTGGATGGCGCTCGAGCGTACCTTCGCCTGCGCGAGCTTGACGTCCGCTTCCGCCTCGCGCAGCGCCGCCGTGTCGTTCTCGTAGTCCTGCTGGCTCACGGCATCGACCTTCGCGAGCTCCGCCGAGCGCGCCGCATTCAATCGCGCGGACTCGAGCGTCGCCTCAGCGCGCGCCAGCGAGGCAGTCGCGCTCGCGTACTCGGCCTGGTACGTCGAATCGTCGATCTGGTACAGGGGCTGGCCCGCCTTGACGGTACCGCCTTCGGTGAACAGACGCTTCTCGACGATGCCACTCACCTGCGGCCGCACTTCGGCGATCAGGTACGCGTTGGTGCGCGCCGGCAGCTCACGGGTCAGCGTGACCGACTGTGCCTTGAGCGTGACGACGGTCACCGGCTGGGCCGGCGGCCCGGCGGGTGGCGCGTCGCCGCCACACGCTGTCAACAGGGCGCCTGACACCGCGAACAGCGCGGCGACGCGGACGGAACAACGAACGGACATGGGAGCCTCTACGCACACGGGCAGGTGCGTAGAATGAACGATCATTCTCTTTTTGTCAACGCTGCAGCGCGTAGCGCCCGGGCCCGATTAGCGCCACCGCCACGGCGGTCGCGAGATACATGCCCTGCAGCTCGAGCGCCCAGCCGCCGCTGCCGGCGAGCGACAGCAGCTCGCCCCGGTGCACGAGCCCGAAGGCGAACAACATGTTCACGGCGATGACAGCGGCGCCGACACGCGCATACCAGCCCGTGATCACCGCGAGTGGCGCCAGCACTTCGCCGACGTAGACGCCATAGGCGACGAAGGCCGGCAGCCCGGCAGCCAGCACACTCTTCTCGACGAAATCGATGCCACCACGCAGCTTCGCGATGCCGTGCAGCAGGATCAGCACGCCGAGCGCGACCCGCAGCACGAGCTTGCCGATATCGGTATTCATGAAAGTTCCTTCTTGCCGCCCATGTACGGGCGCAGGACACCGGGAATCGTCACACCGCCGTCGGCGCGCTGGTAGTTCTCGAGCACCGCCACGAGCGCGCGCCCCACCGCCACACCGGAGCCGTTCAACGTATGCACCGGCTCCGGCTTCGCGGAATCGGGATTGCGCCACCGGGCCTGCATGCGTCGCGCCTGGAACGCATCGCAGTTGCTGCAGGATGAGATCTCGCGGTACTTGCCCTGCCCCGGCAACCATACTTCGAGGTCGTATGTCTTCGCGCTCGCAAAGCCGATGTCGCCACCGCACAGCGCGACGACGCGATAGGGCAATTCAAGTGCCTTGAGCACGGCTTCCGCGTGCGCCGTCAGTTCCTCGAGCGCCTGCGGCGAATCCGCGGGGCGCACGATCTGCACGAGTTCGACCTTGTCGAACTGGTGCTGGCGGATGAGCCCCCGCGTGTCCTTGCCGTGCGCGCCCGCCTCGGAGCGAAAGCACGGCGTGTGCGCGACATAACGCAGCGGCAGGTCGGCGGCAGCGACGATGCGGTCGCGCATCAGATTCGTCACCGGCACTTCCGCCGTCGGAATGAGGAAGAGCGACGGGTCGTGCGGGACTGCGAACAGGTCCTGCTCGAATTTCGGCAACTGGCCGGTGCCGGTGAGCGTGGCGCGGGAAACAAGATAGGGAACGTAGACTTCGGTATAACCGTGGTCCCGCGTGTGCAGGTCGAGCATGAACTGCGCGAGCGCACGGTGCAGGCGCGCAACGCCACCGCGCATCACCGCAAAGCGTGCTCCGGCGAGGCGGCTCGCAACATCGAAATCGAACCCGTCGAGTCCGTCACCGATAGCGACATGGTCCTTCGGCTCGAAATCGAAGCGCCGCGGCTCGCCGACGCGGCGCACTTCCACGTTGCCCGTCTCGTCGCGACCCTCCGGCACCGACGCATCGAGCAGGTTCGGGATGCCGAGCAACCATGCGTCGAGTTCGTTCTGCACCACCGCCAGTTCGCCATCGATGCGCGCCACCTCGCCGGCAAGTGCCTCGCCGCGCGCCATCAGTGGTGCGATGTCCTCCCCGCGCGCCTTGGCGGCGCCGATCGCCTTCGAATGCTGGTTGCGCTCGGCGCGCAGCCGGTCTGTTTCGATCGCGAGCCCCTTGCGCCGCTCCTCGAGCCGGCGAAAGAGCGACACGTCGAGTTCGTACCCGCGGCGGGCGAGATTGCGCGCGACGGCGTCGGGATCGGTGCGAAGCAGCTTCGGGTCGAGCAAGGCATTTCCTCAGGACTTGCGCAGTCGCGCGAGCGCCTCGCCGATCTTGATCTCGAGGCCGCGCGGTACGGGGCGATAGTATCTGCGATCGGGCAGGTCGTCGGGCAGGTATCTCTCGCCGCTCGCGTAGCCCCCCGGTTCATCGTGCGCATAGCGGTAGCCCTTGCCGTAGTCGAGGTCCTTCATCAGGCGTGTCGGGGCATTGCGCAGCTTGAGCGGCACGTCGAGTGTGCCGAACTCCTCGACATCGGCCATCGCCTCGCCCATCGCGACGTACACGGCATTGCTCTTCGGCGCGCAGGCGAGGTATACGACCGCGGTGGCGAGCGCCAGATCGCCTTCCGGGCTGCCGAGGCGCTCGTAGGTATCCCACGCATCGCGCGCAATCGCGAACGCGCGCGGGTCGGCGAGACCGACATCCTCCACCGCCATGCGCAGCGCGCGACGCGCGATGTAGAGCGGATCGCAGCCGCCATCGATCATCCGGCAGAACCAGTAGAGCGCCGCATCCGGATCCGTGCCACGCACGGCCTTGTGCAGGGCCGAGATCTGGTCGTAGAACTGCTCGCCGCCCTTGTCGAAGCGACGGCGCCCTCCGCTCGCCACTTCGCGCGCCACACCGAGCGTGATGCGACGGTCCGTGGCCAGGTCGCCGGCAATTTCGAGCATGTTGAGCCCGCGTCGCGCGTCGCCATCGGCGGCTTGCGCAAGGAGCGCGAGCGCGTCTCCGTCGATCTGCAGCCCGAGGTCGCCGAGGCCGCGCTCGCTGTCGGCGAGCGCCGCTTCGAGCAGCGGCGCGACCGCAGCGGGCGACAGCGGCCGCAGCACGTAGACCCGGGCGCGCGACAGCAGCGCGCTCACGACCTCGAACGACGGATTCTCGGTGGTCGCCCCGATGAAGGTGAGCGTGCCGTCTTCGAGGAAAGGCAGGAACGTGTCCTGCTGGGACTTGTTGAAGCGGTGGACTTCGTCGAGAAAGAGCACGGTGGCGCGCCCGGACTGCGCACGCGCCGCCTTCGCCTGCTCGATCGCCGCGCGCACATCCTTGACGCCCGCGAGCACCGCCGACAGCGCGATGAAGTCCGCGTCGGCACGGCGCGCCACGAGGCGGGCCAGCGTCGTCTTGCCGGTCCCGGGCGGCCCCCAGAAAATCATCGAGTGCAGTTGCCCGCCTTCGAGCGCACGGCGCAATGGCTTGCCCGGATCGAGCAGCTGCGGCTGGCCGACCACCTCATCGAGGGAACGCGGACGCATGCGGTCCGCGAGGGGCCGTGACCGATCCGGCGCCGGGATCGCCATGATCAGTCGGCAGTCGGCAGCGCGGCGCCGCACAGCCGCTCGACGCCGCGCATCCAGCCACTGACGCCGACGAGCGCGACCCCGAGTCCGATCACGATGCCCGCGGCGTTCGCGAGCACGTCGGCGACGTCGGCCGTGCGACCGAACCCCATCGCTCCTTGCGCGATCTCGATCGCGATGCCGAAACCCAGCAGCACCAGCGCGAGGCGCAGGTAGCGATCCGGGCGCACGATGCCGCCGAACCAGGCCGCGAGCGCGAGATACGCAAAGCCGTGCTCGAACTTGTCCCAGAGCTGCACCTTCGGCAGGTCGGCCGACGGCAGCAGCGACAGCACGGCGATCGCGAGCGCGATCACGATGCCCCCCGCGAACCACCATGGCTGCCAGCGCAGCGCCTGCATGCGATTCAAGTCGACGGCGTGCCGATGACATCGGCACCGGGCGGTGGCGTGAACTGCAACTCGGCCGCGTCGACCGGACCGTTGCGCATCGTGCGGCCGAAGACGAGCGTCGCGACCTGGCCGAGCTTGTCGTGCAGCACCATCTCCTTCAGGTCGCGGCCCGCAAAGCCGAGCCTGGCCGAGACGAAGTCGGCGTTGTTGGTGCGCGGTGTGACCTCCACCCAGTCGAGGCCACCCGCACGCGGCAGCGATTCGACGACGAATGCCGTGCGAATGTCACTCGTGCCGGACAGCAGCATCGCAGGGGTCGCGCTGAGCACCGCATCCGCAGGCTTCACGTCGACCTGGTCGAGATCGCGGTCGTAAAACCACAGGTTCCGACCGTCGGCGACCATCAGCTGTCCGCCGGCGGCACCCTTTGGCTCGAGCTCCCAGCGAAACCGTCCCGGCCGCTGTACGACGAGCCGGCCTGTGGCCTCCTGCACGGTGACGCCGCGCGAATCGACGAGACGCTGCGTGAATTCGGCGCGCAGCGTCCGGAGTCCGTCGAGGAACCGGTCGAGCGGCGTCGCGGCGGGCGCGGCCGCGAGCGCGCCCATGTACAACGACGCGAGCGCGATGCCCGCCACCGCGATGGACTTCCGCATCAGGCCTCCGGAGGAGCGCTCGCGAGCACTTCCCGCGCGCCGTTCGACTGCAGCGGGCCGACGATCCCGGCCGTCTCCATCGCCTCGAGCAGGCGTGCCGCGCGGTTGTAGCCGATCTTGAGGCGCCGCTGCACATAGGAGATCGACGGCTTGCGCTCGGTCGTCACGATCTTCACGGCCTCGTCGTATAGCGGGTCGGCTTCGGCGTCCGCGCCGCCCGACTCGCCTTCGCCGTCCTCGCCCGGCAGGCCCGGGATCGGTGCACTCGGTCCCGACAGCACTTCGTCGACGTACACGGGTGGCGCGCTCTTCTTCAGCGCCTCGACCACGCGCTGCACCTCCTGGTCCGACACGAACGCGCCGTGCACCCGGGTCGGCAGCGCAGTGCCCGAGGGCAGGTAGAGCATGTCGCCGTGGCCGAGCAGCGATTCCGCGCCGCTCTGGTCGAGGATCGTGCGCGAGTCGACCTTGGCCGACACCTGGAAAGCGATGCGGCTCGGGATGTTCGCCTTGATGAGCCCCGTGATCACGTCGACCGACGGCCGCTGCGTCGCGAGCACGAGGTGGATGCCGGACGCCCGTGCCTTTTGTGCGAGGCGGGTGATCAGCTCCTCGACTTTCTTGCCGACGATCAGCATCAGGTCGGCGAGTTCGTCGATGATCACGACGATGTACGGCAGCGGCACGAGATCCTCGATCTGCCGCTGGTCGATCGTCGGGTCGTTGGCGGCTTTCGCGATCATCACCGGATCGCGGATCGGCCTGCCCGCCTCGTTCGCCTCGCGCACGCGCTTGTTGAAGCCCGCGATGTTGCGCACGCCGAGCGCGGCCATCAGCTGGTAGCGCCGCTCCATTTCCGCGACCGACCAGCGCAGCGCGTTCGCGGCCTGCTTCATGTCCGTGACGACCGGCGCGAGCAGGTGCGGGATGCCCTCGTACACGGACAGCTCGAGCATCTTCGGGTCGATCATCACGAGCCGCACGTGCTCCGCGGTCGACTTGTACAAGAGCGACAACACCATCGCATTGATCGCCACCGACTTGCCGGAGCCCGTGGTGCCTGCGATCAGCAGGTGAGGCATGCGCGCAAGGTCGGCGACGACCGCCTGCCCCCCGATGTCCTTGCCGAGCGCGAGGGCGAGCGGCGAGCCGAGTTCGTCGTACGCCTTCGACTTGATGATCTCGCCGAGCGTGACGAGCTCGCGTTTCTCGTTCGGGATCTCGAGGCCCATCACGGACTTGCCGGGAATCACCTCGACGACACGCACGCTGATCGCGGACAGCGAGCGCGCGAGGTCCTTGGCGAGGCTCGAGATTTGGCTCACCTTGACGCCGGGTGCCGGCCGCAGTTCGAAGCGCGTGACGACGGGCCCCGGCTGCACCGCGACGACCTCGACCTCGACACCGAAATCCTTCAGTTTCAGCTCGACGAGGCGCGACATCGCCTCGAGGGCCTCGGGCGAATAAGACTCGCTGTGCGGCGGCGGATCGTCGAGCAGCTTGAGCGGCGGCAGTTCTCCCGCCTTCGCCGGCTCGAACAGCGGCACCTGCCGCTCCTTCTCGACCCGATCGCTCTTCTCGACGCGCGCGGGTGGCTGCTCGATGCGCGGCTTGACGCGCAGGGCGGCCTTTTTCTGGTCGGTCTCGATCGTTTCCTTGCGCGCCTGTTTGCGTTCCCGCCCCTCTGCAGCGTCGCGCGCCGCCGCGCTGCGCGCGCGTACCCAGCCGATCGCGCCCCATGTGGCGGCACCGATGCGGTCCATGATCGTGAACCACGAGACACCAAAGGCCAGCGATACGCCGGCCATGAACCCCGCAAGCAGTGCGAGCGTGCCGCCGAGAAGTCCGAGCGCGCCGCCGAATCCCCCGCCTACGAGACTGCCGACGACACCGCCCGCCGACTGCGGCAACGAACGCGGCGCCCAGTGCAGTGTCGCGAGGGCGCAGCTCGTGACGAGCACGAGCAGGAATCCGCACAGACGTACCGCGGCGTTCGCACGGGACTCGCGTTCCTCGCCGCGCGGCACACGATGCAACGCGACCGCCGCAGCGCCCAGCATCACCGGAAAGAGGAACGCGGGGCGGCCAAACAGGAAAAAGAGCACGTCCGAGAGCCACGCACCGAACGGCCCGATGCGGTTCTGCACGCTCGTCGATGAGCCGGTGTAAGAGAATCCCGGGTCACTCGGTACATAGGTCGCGAGCGCCGTGAGCAGCACGAGCGCAAGCGCCGCGACGACAATGACTGCGCTCTCGCGCAGTCCGCGGGACACGACGGCATTGAAGCGGGGGGCCTGGCGGGTGGGACGGGCGTCGGCCAAATCAAGAATCCTGTTTAATAGTCAAAATCAAGCAGTTGATTCTAAATGGAAGATAAATGCCCGGCAACGCAGATACGGTACACTCCGCTGCCCCTTCGACAGCCTCGAAATTATACATGACCACTCCGACACATCGCCGCCTGATCATCCTCGGTTCCGGGCCCGCCGGTTACACCGCAGCCGTCTACGCCGCGCGAGCGAATCGCAAGCCGATGCTGGTCACCGGACTCGAACAGGGTGGCCAGCTGATGACGACGACGGACGTCGACAACTGGCCCGGCGACATCGAAGGACTGCAGGGACCTGCGCTCATGGAGCGCATGCGCGAGCACGCCGAGCGGTTCGCGACCGAGATCGTCAGCGACCACATCCACACCGCCGACCTCGCGCAGCGGCCGTTTCGTCTCGCGGGCGATCGCGGCGTGTACACCTGCGATGCGCTCGTCATCGCGACCGGCGCATCGGCACGCTATCTCGGACTGCCCTCCGAGGAGACCTTCCGCGGTCGCGGCGTTTCCGCCTGCGCGACCTGCGACGGCTTTTTCTTCCGCGGCCATCGCGTCGCGGTGATCGGCGGCGGCAACACCGCGGTCGAGGAAGCGCTCTACCTGTCGAACCTCGCCGAACACGTGACACTCGTGCACCGGCGCGACAGGCTGCGTGCGGAGAAGATCCTGCAGGACCGCCTGTTCGAGCGCGAACGCGCGGGCAAGGTGACGATCGTCTGGGACCACGAGGTCGAGGAGATCCTCGGCGACGAGACGGGCGTGCGCGGCGTCGCGTTGCGCTCGGTGAAGGATGGCACGGCGCGCCGCGTCGACGTCACCGGTGCGTTCATCGCGATCGGCCACACGCCGAACACCGCCCTCTTCTCGGGCCAGCTCGCGATGCAGGGCGGTTACATCACCGTCAAGGGCGGCTCGCAGGGCAACGCGACCGCCACGAGCATCGAGGGCGTATTCGCCGCCGGCGATGTCGCTGACCATGTGTATCGCCAGGCGATCACGTCTGCAGGCTCGGGCTGCATGGCCGCGCTCGATGCCGACAAGTACCTCGAGCGTTTCGACGCACCGGGAGGCTGAAATCCGCGATGGACAGTCGCGTCCTCGCCAGCCTCGACGCCGTCGCGGCGAACGCATGGGACGCACTCGCTCCGGGCGACGCGCCGTTCGCGAGCCACGCGTTTCTGGCAGGGCTGGAGCGCACGGGCTGTGTCGGCGGCACGACCGGCTGGCAGAGCGCGCACGTCGTCCTCTCGGACGCTCAGGGTCTCGCCGCCGCGGCGCCGACCTACGTGAAGGACCATTCGTACGGCGAGTTCGTGTTCGATTTCGCCTGGGCGCAGGCCTATGCGCGGGCCGGGCTCGCGTACTACCCGAAGCTCGCCGTGACGATTCCCTTCACGCCCGTCACCGGACCGCGGCTCCTCGTGCGGCCGGACCTCGATCGTGCGAGCGTCGCCCGCCGGCTGATCGCCGTGCTCGAGGAACTCGCTGCCGAGCGCAGCGCCTCGTCGGTCCATGCGCTCTTTCCCGGCGAAGCGGATGCCGTCGACTTCGACGCCGCAGGTTGGCTCGGTCGCCGGGACTGCCAGTTCCACTGGGTCAATCGCGGCTATGAATCGTTCGAGCACTATCTCGGGAGCTTCACCGCCGCGAAGCGCAAGAAGGTGAAACGCGAGCGCCGCCGCGTCGCGGAATCCGGCATCCGCTTCGAGACCTGGATCGGCGGGAGCCTCGATGAACGGCAGCTCGACGCCATCCATGCCCTGCACCGGGACACATTCCTCCGCCATGGTCGCGAGCCTTACCTCACGCGCGCATTCTTCACGCATGCCGCCCGCAACCTCGGTGCGTCGCTGCTCGTCAAGGCAGCGCTGTGGCGCGGCGCACTCGTCGCCTGTGCGGTGTTCTTCCGCTCGGCGGACACGCTGTATGGCCGCTACTGGGGCGCGGCAGCCGACTTCCACAGCCTGCATTTCGAGACCTGCTATCACCAGGGCATCGAGTACTGCATCGAGCACGGCCTCGCCCGCTTCGAGCCGGGCACGCAGGGCGAGCACAAGGTGGCGCGCGGCTTCGAGCCGGCTCTCACGCGCTCGGCGCACTACATCGCCGACAGCCGTTTTCGCCGCGCGATTGCGGGGTATCTCGTGCAGGAGGGCCACTCGGTCGATGCCTATGCCGACGCGGTGCGCGCCCATGTGCCTTTTCGCCATGCGCTGCGCGGGACACGGGAGTGAAGCAGATCACCTGGCTGTCGGACGCCGTTGCACCGGACTGGTTTCCGGACACGGAAACCGCGCTCGACGAGCCACCCGGCCTACTGGCCGCGGGCGGCGAGCTCACGTCGCGCCGGCTCCTCGCGGCCTACCATCGGGGCATTTTTCCGTGGTATTCCGCGGGCCAGCCGGTGCTCTGGTGGGCGCCCGATCCGCGGGAAGTGCTGTTCCCGGCCGAATTCCGGCGTCGGCGCAGCCTCGACAAGGCGATGCGCAATCGGGGCTTCGAGGTGTGCTTCGACCGGGACTTCGCGCAGGTCATCGACGCCTGCGCCGCACCACGCGACGTCGGCGGCGGCACCTGGATCACGCCCGCGATGCGCGCGGCCTATCTGGACCTCCACGCGCTCGGCCACGCGCACAGCATCGAGACCTGGCACGAAGGCACGCTCGCGGGCGGGCTCTATGGCGTCGCGCTCGGTGGCGTGTTCTTCGGCGAATCCATGTTTGCGCGCGAGCGCGACGCCTCGAAAGTCGCGCTGGCGGCACTCGTCGGGCAGTGCCCGGCGCGTTCGATCGGAGTCATCGACTGCCAGCTCCCGTCCGCGCACCTGCGCAGCCTCGGCAGCCGGCCGGTGTCACGCCGCGAGTTTGCGGCGCTCCTTGCGCGCTTCCGGACAGACCCGCGCCCGGAACACTGGACCTGAGGCGGGCATTTATGCAGAATCCGCGCGCCCTCGTTACGGAACTCGCATGCCGAAAGAAGACGCCATCCAGATGGAAGGCGAAGTCGTCGAGACTTTGCCGAACACGACCTTCCGGGTCCAGCTCAAGAACGGACACGTGGTCACTGCGCACATCTCGGGCAAGATGCGCAAGAACTACATCCGCATCCTCACCGGGGATGCGGTCACGGTCGAGCTGACCCCCTACGACCTCAGCAAGGGCCGCATCGTCTACCGCGGCCGCTGACGCACGCGGCCACCGCCGCCCGCCCCGACCCTACGCCGATACCGTCTCCTCGCCCGGCACACTGTCGAGCTCGAGGCCCTCGCCGTTCGCGGCGAGCGTCACGCGCACCTGGCCGCCGTTCACGAGCTTGCCGAAGAGCAGCTCCTCGGCGAGCGGCCGCTTGATGTGTTCCTGGATCACGCGGGCCATCGGGCGCGCGCCCATCTTCGGATCGTAGCCCTTCTGCGCGATCCAGCGCCGCGCGGCCTCGTCGACCGTGAGGAGCACGCGCTTCTGCTCGAGCTGCGCCTCCACTTCCACGAGGAGCTTCTCCACCACGCGCTCGATCGTCGGGGCATCGAGCGGCGCGAACTGGATGATCGCGTCGAGGCGGTTCCTGAACTCCGGCGAGAACAGGCGCCGCACGGCCTCCATGCCGTCACTCGCGTTGTCCTGCTGCGTAAAGCCGATCGACGGGCGGCTCATTTCCTGCGCACCGGCGTTGGTCGTCATCACGATCGTCACGTGGCGGAAATCCGCCTTGCGGCCGTTGTTGTCGGTCAGCGTGCCGTGGTCCATCACCTGCAGCAGCAGGTTGAAAACGTCCGGGTGCGCCTTCTCGATTTCGTCGAGCAGCAGCACGCAATGCGGGTGCTTGGCGATGGCCTCGGTGAGGAGCCCGCCCTGGTCGAAGCCCACATAGCCCGGGGGCGCGCCGATCAGGCGCGACACGGTATGGCGCTCCATGTACTCGGACATGTCGAAACGGATGAACTCGACACCGAGCACGATCGCGAGCTGGCGCGTCACTTCGGTCTTGCCGACGCCGGTGGGACCGGCGAACAGGAAGCTGCCGGTGGGCCTGCGCTGGTCGCCGAGCCCCGAGCGCCCCATCTTGATCGCCGCGGCGAGCGATTCGATCGCCTTGTCCTGCCCGAAGATCACGAGCTTCAGGTTGCGCTCGATGTTGCGCAGCACTTCGCGATCCGTGGTCGAAACGTTCTTGGCAGGTATGCGGGCAATGCGCGCCACCACGTCCTCGATGTGGCGCACCTCCACGGTGTCCTCGCGCTTGTCCGCGGGCAACAGCCGCAACCGCGCACCGGCTTCGTCCACGACGTCGATGGCCTTGTCGGGCAGATGGCGCTCGTTGATGTGGCGTGCGGCGAGTTCCGCGGCGGCCCGCAGCGCTTCGTCCGTGTAGCGCACCGCGTGATGCTCCTCGAAGCGCGCCTTCAGCCCCCGCAGGATATCGACCGTCTCGGCGACGCTCGGCTCGGCCACGTCGATCTTCTGGAAGCGCCGGGCGAGCGCATGGTCCTTCTCGAAAATGCCGCGATACTCCTGGTAGGTCGTCGAGCCGATGCAGCGAATCTCCCCGCTCGTCAGCACGGGCTTGATCAGGTTCGAGGCATCCATCACGCCACCCGACGCGGCCCCCGCGCCGATCACGGTGTGGATCTCGTCGATGAAGAGGATCGCGCCCGGCTGCTTCTTCAGTTCGCCGATCACGCCCTTGAGCCGCTTCTCGAAATCGCCGCGGTACTTGGTGCCGGCAATCAGCGCGCCCATGTCGAGCGCGTAGATCGTGCTGCCGGCGAGCACCTCGGGCACCTTGCGCTCGACGATGAGTCGCGCCAGGCCCTCGGCGATCGCCGTCTTGCCGACACCGGCCTCGCCGACGTAGAGCGGATTGTTCTTGCGCCGCCGGCACAGGATCTCGATCGTGCGCTCGACCTCGAGCTGCCGGCCGATCAGCGGATCGATCCGCCCGGCCTCGGCCTGGCGATTGAGGTTCGTCGTGTACTTCTCGAGCGCGCCGCCGCCTTCCGCGTCGCGCTCACCCTCGACCGCGTCGGCGTCCTTGTCGGATTTCTCCTCGGCGATCTTCGAGAGGCCGTGCGAAACGTAGTTCACGACATCGAGCCGCGTGACGCCCTGGCGGTTCAGCAGGTAAACGGCGTGGCTCTGCTTCTCGCTGAAGATCGCGACCAGCACGTTCGCGACCCCCACCTCTTTCCGGCCGCTCGACTGCACGTGGAATACGGCGCGCTGCAGCACGCGCTGGAAGCCGAGGGTCGGTTGGACCTCGCGATCGTCGCCCTCCGGCAGGCGTGGCGTGGCTTCGGCGATGTGCGCCTCGAGCTCCGGCCTGAGCTTCGCGAGATCGGCGCCGCAGGCGCGCAGCACTTCGCGCACGCGCGCCGTCGCGAGGATGGCGACCAGCAGATGCTCGACTGTCAGGAATTCGTGGCGGGCCGCGCGCGCCTCGCGAAACGCCTCGTTGAGGCACTGCTCGAGTTCCGACGACAGCATCAGGTCTCCTCCATCGTGCACATCAGCGGGTGCTGGTTGTCGCGCGCATACGTGGTGACCTGCGCAACCTTGGTCTCGGCGATCTCGTAGCTGAACACGCCGCACACACCCTTGCCCTTCATGTGGACCTCCAGCATCACGCGGGTCGCCTGCGGGCGGTTCATGCCGAAAAACCGCTCGAGGACGTCGACGACGAACTCCATCGGTGTGTAGTCATCGTTCAACAATATGACCTGAAACAGCGGCGGCCGTTTCAGCTTCGGAGCCGCCTCCTCGACGACGATGCCATGGTCCGGCTGGACCGGTTCATTGCCTGCCATCAGGGCTTTTATAGGGGTCGCCGGATGGCAACACAAGTCGCCGCCTGCCGACGGTCCGATTTCTTGGCGAAACAGTCGCTTGTGAGCGCCATCGACAGCCCCGTATGATTGGGCGGATGACGACCTCCGTGCTGCACGGCCTGCCCTCGCCGGACGCCTGGAAAGGGCTGTTTGCGGCCCGCGGCCCGCAGATTGCCACATGGGTCCTCGGCATCGCCCTCGCCGCACAGGCCGCCGTCACGGTGACCGGTCTCGCAGGCGCCGACCTGGCCGCGCCTGCCCCGGCCGAACCAGTGAAGGCCCCGCCACAACTCGACCTCGGCGCACTGGTCGGCGCGCACCTGTTCGGTGAAGCCGCAGTCGCCGTCGGCAACGACACGGGCAAGGCGCCGGCGACTTCCATGGCGCTCGTGCTGGCAGGCGTCATTGCAAACAGCGATCCGAAGACGGGCATTGCGATCATCGGCGACACGGCCGCCAACGCGAAAGTCGCGATGGTCGGCGATACCGTGCCCGGCGGCGCGAAACTCAACGCGGTGTACCCGGACCACGTGCTGCTCGAACGCGCCGGCGCGCTCGAATCCCTGCAGTTGCCGCACCAGACGAGCCTCGCGGCGGCATCCGCACCCCCGCCGGCCTTGCCCGCGCAACCGCCGGGCGCGGGCGATGTGCAGATCCTCGATCGCATGCGCAAGCTGATCGAGAGCGACCCCGGCATCGTCGGCGACGTGATGCGCCCGCAGCCGGTGTTCGCGGAAGGCAAGCAACGCGGCTACCGGGTCTATCCCGGCCGCAATCGTGCCGCGTTCGCCCGTCTCGGGTTGCGTCCGGGCGATCTCGTCACGTCGATCAACGGCACGCCACTCGACGACCCGGCGCGCGGCAACGAGATCTTCCGCACCCTCGGCAGTTCCGCCGAGGCGCGTGTGACGGTGATGCGCAGTGGGCGCCAGCAGGAGCTGACGCTCAACATGGCGCAGGTGGCGAACGAAGCGGAGCGGCTCGGCAATCCGCCCGCCCTGCCCGACCCGGCGCAGACGGCGCTCGGTGGCGCGGCGGCCACTGCGGGCGATGACGTGGACGGTAATGTGGACGAACCGGTCGAGCCGCCGACCGACGACCGAGGGGATACCGGCTAATGACCGTATACAACCAGACTCGGCGGCCACGCGCGCGCGCCGCACGACTGTGCGTCGCCGCGCTCGGCGCCCTGCTCGCCTGTTCGTCCGTGGCGCAGGCCGCCGAGCCGACGGGTGCGCGCATCACGCCGAACTTCAAGGACGCCGACATCACGCAGATCATCGAGGCGGTGAGCGCGGCGACCGGCAAGAATTTCATCGTCGATCCGCGCGTCGGCCGCCAGCAGGTCACGATGCTGTCCTCGACGCCGATGACCCCCGAGGCGTTCTACCAGGCGTTCCTCTCGATCCTGCAGGTCCACGGCTTCGTCGCCGTGCAGACCGGCAACATCATCAAGATCATTCCCGACGCGAACGCGCGCCAGTTCCCGTCGATCGACCTGCCGGACCGCGTCAGCTCGACTTCCGACGAGATCGTCACGCAGGTGATCGCCGTGCGCAACGTGAACGCGGCGCAGCTCGTGCCGATCCTGCGGCCTCTCATTCCGCAGTACGGCCACCTCGCGGCGTACCCCGCCTCGAACATGCTGATCATCTCCGACCGCGCCAACAACGTGAACCGGATCGTGCGGATCATCCGGCGCATCGACCAGTCGAACGACGCGGAAATCGAGGTGATCCCGATGCAGAACGCGTCGGCCGCGGACGTCGTGCGCGTCGTCTCCCAGCTCGTCGCGGGTGCCGCCGCCGCCGAGGGCGCCGCCGGCACGAACCTGAAACTCGTGGCCGACGACCGCTCGAACAGCATTCTGCTGAGCGGCGAGCAGTCGGCCCGCCTGCGCATCAAGGCGCTGATCGCGCACCTCGATACGCCGCTCGAATCGGGCGGTGACACGCAGGTGCGATACCTGCGCTACTCCGACGCGGAGAAGATCGCCGCCAAGCTGAAGGAGCAGATCACCGGCGTCGCGGCCGCGAGCAGCGGCAGCGCCGGGGGCACCACCGCCGCAACCCCGGCTGCCCAGGCCGAGCGCAACACGACGATCTGGGCCGATGCCGAGAACAACGCGCTCGTGATCACGGCGCCGCCGAAGACGATGCGCAACCTGATGGCGATCGTCGACAAGCTCGACATCCGCCGCGCGCAGGTGCTGGTGCAGGCGGTGATCGCGGAGGTGCGCGCCGACAAGACCGCGGAACTCGGCATCAACTGGGCGATCGACGGCTCGAAGGACAACTTCGCGGTCGGCGGCTTCATCCAGCCGATCGCGGGCGGCAGCATCATCGACATCATCCGCGGCATCGACGACCCGACGTCGATTTCGCCGACTGCCGTGCAGGGCACGACCCTCGGCGGCGGCCGCGTCAAGGACACCGGCACCAACTGGGCCGCCGTGCTGCGCGCGATCCGGAACGACGCCGACACCAATATCGTCGCGACGCCCTCGATCGTCACGCTCGACAACCAGGAAGCGCAGATCAAGGTGGCGCAGGAGGTGCCGTTCATCACCGGCCAGTACACGAACACCGGCAGCGGCAACAATGGCGCGCTGAATCCGTTCCAGACGGTGCAGCGCGAAGAGGTGGGCATCATCCTCAAGATCACGCCGCAGATCAACGAAGGCGACGCGGTGATCCTCAAGATCGAGCAGGAAGCCTCGAGCCTCTCGACCAGCACCGCGACGACCGTCGACCTGATCACGAACAAGCGCGTGATCAACACGAGCCTGCTCGTCGAGGACGGCGGCACGATCGTGCTCGGTGGCCTGATCCAGGACGAGGACCGCCGCGGCGAGCAGCGCGTACCCTTCCTCGGCCGCATCCCGCTCATCGGCGAGCTGTTCAAGGTGCGCCAGGCCTCGAAGGTCAAGACGAACCTGATGGTGTTCATCCAGCCGAAGATCCTGCGCGACGGCGTGCAGGCCTCGTTCGAGACGAACGCCAAGTACAACTACATCCGCGGCGAACAGCAGCGCATGGGACCGAAGTTCGAGGTGCTGCCGATGCTGCCGGGCCAGAAGAAGAGCGTGCTGCCACCGTTGCCGCCGCCCGCGCCGAAGCCGGAGCCGGCACCGCAGCAGGAGTCGGCGCCTCCGCCGCAGGCCGAGCCGGCACCTGCGCAGCAGCCGGAAGCGACGCCACCGGAGTCGCCGTGACGGAGACGGCCACGGCCGCAACACCCGCCGCGGCACGGAGCGCTGCGCGCCCCGCTGCCCGGAACCTGTCGTTCGCATTCGCGAAACGCCACGGCGTACTCGTCCGGCACACTGCCGACGGCGTCGCCGACTGCGCCTATCGCGGCGACGTCACCCCGCTCGCGGTCGCCGAGGTGCGTCGCCATCTGCGCATGCCTGTCCGGCTCACCCGGGTGGGCGACGACGAGTTCGATACGTTGCTGCGGCTCACCTACGAGGCCGGATCCGACGCGATCCAGGCGGCGGAAGGCCTCGACGGCACCGTCGACCTCGCACACCTCGCGCTCGACCTGCCCGAGCAGGCGGACCTTCTCGAAAGCGACGACGACGCCCCGATCATCCGCCTGATCAATGCGCTCCTCACGCAGGCGGTGAAGGAGAACGCATCGGACATCCACATCGAGCCGTTCGAGAATCGGCTCGTGATCCGCTTTCGCGTCGACGGCGTGCTGCGCGAAGTGCTGCAGTCGCGCCGCGCGGTCGCGCCGCTCGTCGTCTCGCGCATCAAGGTCATGTCGAAGCTCGACATCGCCGAGAAGCGCCTGCCGCAGGACGGGCGCATCTCGTTGCGCATCGCCGGGCGCGCGGTCGACGTGCGCGTCTCGACGATCCCGTCGGGCCACGGCGAGCGCGTCGTGCTGCGTATCCTCGACAAGCAGGCCGGGCGGCTCAACCTGGACTCGCTCGGCATGGACCCGGCGACGCAGGCGCTCATGGACGAGCTGATCCACAAGCCGCACGGCATCCTCCTCGTCACCGGCCCCACCGGGTCCGGCAAGACGACGACGCTCTACGCAGCGCTCGAGCGGCTGAACGACAACACGCGCAACATCATGACGGTCGAGGACCCGATCGAGTACTACATCGACGGCGTCGGCCAGACACAGGTGAACACCAAGGTCGAGATGACCTTCGCGCGCGGCCTGCGCGCGATCCTGCGGCAGGACCCGGACGTGGTGCTGGTCGGCGAGATCCGCGACCTCGAGACCGCGCAGATTGCCGTGCAGGCGAGCCTCACCGGCCACCTCGTCCTCTCCACGTTGCACACGAATACCGCCGCCGGCGCCGTGACACGCCTGCGCGACATGGGGATCGAACCGTTTCTCCTCTCGTCGAGCCTGATCGGCGTCGTGGCGCAGCGCCTCGTGCGCGTGCTGAATCCCGAGACGAAGCAGCCGTTCCAGGCGGGCGAGTACGAGCGACGGATCCTGAATCTCGGTCCGGCCGACGACGCGCCGATCCTTTATCGCCCGAGCAGCGAGCTCGGCATGGGGTATCGGGGCCGCACGGGCATCTACGAGCTCATCGTGGTGGACGACCAGATGCGCACGATGATCCACGACGGCGTCGCCGAGCACGAACTCGAGCGCTATGCGCGCACGATGACGCCGTCGATCCGCGACGACGGCCGCGCCCGCGTGCTGCGCGGCGAGACGACGATCGAGGAAGTGCTCCGGGTGACCCGTGAGGACTGATGAAGAAGCCGATAGCCGGTAGCAGGCAACCCATGGCCAGAGAGCGCCACGTACGCTTCCGGCCATCCGCAGGCTGATCCGCCATGGGTGCCTTCGAGTATGTGGCGCTCGACTCGGCAGGACGCGAGAAGAAAGGCGTCCTCGAGGGCGACACGCCGAAGCACGTGCGGCAGCTGCTGCGCGAGCGCTCGCTGCTGCCCGTCACGGTCACCGAAGCGGCGCGCGAGGAGGCGCGGCGCCAGCGCAGCTTCGGCCTGCGCCGCGGCGTCTCCGCCGGCGATCTCGCGCTGCTGACGCGCCAGCTCGCCACCCTCACACGCGCCGGCCTGCCGCTCGAGGAAGCCCTGCTCGCGGTCTCGCAGCAGACCGAGAAGCCGCGCGTGCAGAGCATCCTGCTCGGCGTTCGGTCACGCGTGATGGAGGGTCACACGCTCGCGAGCGGATTCGCGGAGTTTCCGCGCGTCTTTCCAGAGATCTACCGTGCCACCGTGGCGGCAGGCGAACAGTCGGGTCACCTCGACGAAGTGCTCGAGCGGCTGGCGGACTACACCGAAGGTCGCGAGGTGACGCGCCAGAAAGTGCTCGGCGCGATGCTCTATCCGATCGTGCTGTCGATCCTGTGCTTCGGCATCGTGACCGGCCTTCTCGTCTACGTCGTCCCGAAGGTCATCGAGGTCTTCGACACCGGCAAGGCGCAGTTGCCGCTGATGACTCGCATTCTCATCGCGATCAGCAATTTCCTGCACGACTGGGGCCTGTGGCTTCTCGGGGCGCTCGTCGTGCTCGCCATCGGCATTGCGCGCTGGCTGCGAAACCCCGCAGCCCGACGCCGCTTCCACGACCTGCAGCTGCGCCTGCCCCTCGTCGGCAGGCTCGTGCGGGGCTTCAATACCGCGCGCTTCACGCGCACGCTCAGCATCCTGACCGCCGCTTCGGTACCCGTGCTCGAGGCGCTGCGGATCGCAGGCGAAGTCGTCACCAGCCTGCCCATGAAGGCCGCAGTCACGGACGCCGGCCAGCGCGTGCGCGAAGGGGCGCCGATCGGCCGCTCTCTCGCGCAGAGTCGGCTCTTTCCGCCGATGACGATCCACCTGATCTCGAGCGGCGAATCCAGCGGCGAGCTGGAAACGATGCTCGAGCGGGCGGCGATCAGCCAGGAGCGCGAACTCGACGGCATCCTGACCGCGCTCGTGGGGCTGCTCGGACCCCTGCTCATCATCCTGATGGGCCTGTTCGTGATGGGCATCGTATTTGCAATGCTGCTGCCGATCTTCGAGATGAACGCGCTGATCCGCTAGCCGGTTGGCACAACACAAATCCGCCCGTTGCACCGGGGCGGATTTCGCGCTAAATCTTCGCGCGCCATGAGCGAGAAGCCCGAGTCCGAGGAATTCGACGACGACGACGAGGAAGAGGAAAGTGCATCGGACGAGGACATCGACCTCGACCGGGTCATCAAGGACCTCGACCTCGCCAAGCGCCGCGGCCAGAAGCTGGGTGACCCGGCCTGGCGCCGCCTCGAGCGCCTGCTCGATGACAAGCGCACCGCCGACCTCGTGAGCGACTTCGAGGATTACGAAATCAGTTCACCGGACGATGCCCCGCCGCCACGCAAACGCCGCGGATGACGGGAGCGTGTCGCGGATGGCGACGCCGGACAGGCATCATGAACCTGCCTGCGCCTGACGCGATCGGGTTGCTCTACTTCCTGTCCGAGCTCGGCATTTCCGTGCTGCGCCGCTCCCGTGGCACCGGCGCATCGGCAGCCGATGGTGGCTCGCTGCGTCTCATCTGGTGCGTCGTCACGGTCTCGGTCGCCGGTGCGCTCATGGCGCAGTACCTGCTGCCGCAGGCTTCCTACGCGCTGCCTGCGCCCGCTTACGCCGCGGGATTCGTGCTGTTCTGCCTGGGCCTCGTACTGCGCTGGGTCGCCATCGTCTACCTCGGCAGACACTTTACAGTCGATGTGGCGGTCGCGGCCGACCAGCGTGTCGTCACGAGCGGTCCCTATCGATTCATTCGTCACCCTTCCTACACCGGCGCACTGCTGGCGTTTCTGGGCCTCGGAATCTGCATGGGGAACGCGCTCGCCCTGGTGACGCTCCTGGTGCCGGTGTCGTGGGTATTCCTGCACCGCATCCGCATCGAAGAGGGGGTCATGCAGCGCGCGCTCGGGGCACCGTATCGGGACTACATGCTCCGCACGCGTCGGCTGATTCCATTCGTCTACTGAGGCGGAGACCGACCGGCCTCGTCGTCGGGCGGCCCGGCGGCGACCATCGTCAGCACGTCGTAGCTCGCGACAACCTCGCCGTCCTGGTTCGTGATTTCCGTGTCCCAGGTCACCTCGCCATAGCCCTTGTCCGCACGCAGCGACTTGGCCTTGCACGTGAGCCTGACCCGGATACGGTCACCCGGCCGCACGGGCTTCGCGAAGCGCAGGCGTTCGAGGCCGTAGTTGGCGAGCACGGGGCCGTAGGGCGGGTCCACGAAGAGCCCCGCGGCGGCCGCAATCAGGAAGTAGCCATGGGCCACGCGGCCACCGAAGAGCGGATTGCGCTTCGCCGCGGCCTCGTCCATGTGGGCATAGAACGTGTCGCCGGTGAGCGCGGCGAAGCGCTCGATGTCCTCGAGCGTCACCTCACGTTCCCCTGAGTGCAGGGTCTCGCCGATGCGCAGTTCGGGCAGCGTGCGCCGAAACGGGTGCACGTCACTCGTGATCTCGCGCGCGCCGCCCTGCCACCGGCCGGTGATCGCCGCGAGCGTCGACGGGCTGCCCTGGAGCGCCGTGCGCTGCAGGTAGTGCATCACGCCGCGCAGGCCACCCATTTCCTCGCCGCCTCCGGCCCGGCCCGGCCCGCCGTGCACGAGCCCGGGCAGCGGGGAGCCGTGCCCGGTCGAGTCGCGCGCGCAGTCCCGGTTCACGATGAGCAGTCGCCCGTGCCAGGGCGCAAGTCCGAGCGCGAGTTCGCGGGCGATGGCATCGTCCGCCGTGAACACCGAGGACACGAGGCTCCCTTCGCCGCGATTGGCGAGCGTGATCGCCGCTTCGTTCGATTCGTAGGGCAATACCGTGCAGACTGGGCCGAACGCCTCGACCGAATGCAGCTGTCGCGCGGCCTGGGGGCGGCGCGCGACCAGCAGGGTCGGCGGGATGAAGGCGCCACGGTCGCGGTCGGCACCGACGAGGTCGGGCACCGCGTCGCTGACGATGTCCGCCTCGCGCCTGAGGTCGGCGATCCGCGCCAGCACTTCGCGCCGCTGGCCGAGACTCGCGAGCGGCCCCATGCGGACTTCCTCGCGCCGGGGATCACCGACCACCACTTTCGACAACGCCGCGCGCAGCGCGTCGAGCGTCGGCTCGAGCAGTGCCGCCGGCACGAGCGCCTTGCGGATCGCTGTGCACTTCTGCCCCGCCTTGACGGTCATCTCGCGCACGACCTCGCGCACGAACGCATCGAACTCGGGCGTTCCCGGCGCGGCATCCGCGCCGAGCACGCAGGAGTTGATCGAATCGGTCTCCGCGATGAAACGCACGGCGCGCGCGATCACGGCCGGATGCGCACGCAGCTGCGCCGCGGTCGAGGCCGAGCCGGTGAACGAGACCACGTCCTGCGCGCCGAGATGCCCGAACAGGTCGCCGACGCCGCCGCACACGAGCTGGACGGCGCCCTCCGGCAGGAGGCCCGACTCGACGATACGACGGAACACGAGCTCGGTGAGGTAGGCGGTCGCCGTCGCCGGCTTCACGACCGCCGGCATGCCGGCGAGCAGCGTCGGCGCGAGCTTCTCGAGCATGCCCCAGACCGGGAAGTTGAACGCGTTCACGTGCACCGCCGCGCCCTCCCGGGGCACGCAGATGTGGCGCCCGGAGAACGCGCCGGACTTCGCGAGCGCTTCGGGCTCGCCGTCGATGTAGACATGGCCGTTCGGCAGCTCGCGCACGCCACGGCTCGCATAGGCGAACAGCGTGCCGATGCCGCCCTCGATGTCGATCCATGAATCCTTCCGCGTCGCGCCGGTCGCGAAGGACAGCGTGTAGAACTCCTCCTTGAGTTCCATGAGGCGCTTCGCGAGTGCCTTGAGGCCCGCCGCACGCTCGTGGAACGTGAGCCGCCGCAGGGCCGGGCCCCCGACCTGTCGCGCATGGACCAGCACGGCCGCGAAGTCGATGCCGGCGGACGAGGCGGTCGCGACCACCTCGCCGGTCGTTGCATCGCGCAGCGGCACGCCTTCACTCGTTCCCGCATGCCAGTGGCCGCAGACAAAGCTCTTCAGCTGCATGGATTGTCCCCGATCCGGTGCGACCTGCCCCGAAACAGCGCGACCACCGTGCCCGCGCCGTTCGCGACCGCGACGTCATAGAGCCCCGTACGCCGCGATCGGGAGCGCTCGATGGCCGTCGCGAGCAACTCGTCGCCCGCGTGCGCCGGCGCGAGAAAATCGATCGTGGCGCCGGCGGCGACCGTCTTGCCGCCGTGCGAATTGCAGGCGAACGCGAACGCACTGTCGGCGAGCGCGAAGATGAGCCCGCCGTGACAGATGCCGTGGCCGTTGGTCATGTCGGCCCGCACGGCCATTGCCACTTGCGCATACCCGGGACGCACCTCGACGACGCGCATGCCGAGTGCCTGCGACGCCGCATCGCGCGACCACATAGCGCGCACGCAGTCCTCCGCGCGGGTCCGGGCCACGTCGGTCACGACCGTCTCACCGACCCGTGAACACGGGGGCGCGTTTGGCGATGAACGCCGCGACGCCCTCCGCGTAATCGGCGGACTGCCCGAGTTCGCGCTGGTAGTCCCGTTCGCGATCGAGCTGCACATCGAGCGGCTGGCCCCACGACTCATGGATCGCCTGCTTGGTGCGCGCGAGCCCGCGGGTGGGCGCCGCGGCGAGCCGGGTGGCGAGCGCATCGACGACCGCCGCGAACTCCGCATCGTCGACACAGCGCCAGATCAGGCCCCACTGCGCCGCCTCCTCCGCAGTGAGCTTGTCGCCGAGCAGCGCAAGGCCGAGCGCGCGGGCCTGCCCGACGAGGCGCGGCAGGCTCCAGGTGCCCCCGGAGTCCGGCACGAGGCCGAGCTTGCTGAAGGACTGGATGAAGCTCGCCGACCGCGCGGCGATCACGAGGTCGCAGGCGAGCGCGATGTTGGCGCCTGCGCCGGCGGCGACGCCGTTGACCGCCGCGATCACCGGCAGCGGCAGATGGCGCAGGGCGAGCACGAGCGGCTTGTAGTGGCGCTCGATGGATTCCCCGAGGTCGACGGCCGCGCCGCCGGGCGCAACGGCACGGTCCGCGAGATCCTGGCCGGCACAGAAGGCGCGGCCGGCGCCCGTCAGCACGAGTACGCGGGCGCCCTCGGTCGCGGCACGCCCGAGCGCCGCGCGGATCTCGGCGTGCATCGTGGTATTGAGGCTGTTCAGCTTCTCGGCGCGATCGAGCGTCAGGCGCGCGACGCCCTGTTCGATGCTGAAGCGGATGGTTTCGTACGGCATGCGGGGCCTATTCGTCGTAGGTGATTTCGAGTTCCGCGCTCGTCGGACGGGACTGGCAGCACAGCACGAAGCCGCCCGCCACCTCGTGGTCCTCGAGCGCATGGTTCTGGTCCATCGTGACCGTGCCCTTCAGCACTTTCGCGCGACAGGTCGAGCAGATGCCGGCCCGGCAGGAGTACGGCAGGTCGAGCCCGGCGCGTTCCGCGGCGTCGAGTACGGTCTCGCCATTGGCGGTCGACATGTCGAAGCCGCGCCGACGACCGTCCATGACGACGGTCACGTGCGTGACGCCCATGTCCAGCGTGACGGCCGGTACCGCCGCGGCTTGCGCCGTGACCGCCGTCGCGACTCCGAAAAATTCTGCGTGAATCTGCCCGGTGGCGCCGAGCGCGCGCAGCGCCGCCGCGACGTCGTCGTTCATCGAGCCCGGGCCGCACAGGAAATACTCGTCGACTGCGCGCACATCGAAGAAGAAGCGGGCGAACTCGCCGACCCGCGCCGCATCGATCCGGCCGTTCAGGATCTCGATGTCCTGCGGCTCGCGCGTGAGGAGGCAATGCACCGCGAACCGCGCCGGATAGCGGTTCTTCAGTGCCATCACGTCCTCGAGGAACATCGTGCTCGCCGCGGTGCGGTTGCCGTAGAAGAGCAGAAAGCGGCTGTGCGGCTCGCGCGCCAGCGTACTCGCGGCGATCGACAGCACCGGCGTGATGCCACTGCCCGCGACGAAGGCGACCCGTTGCCTCACGCGCGCCGGATCGAGCTGCGTGTGGAAGCTGCCGTTGGGTGTCAGGACATCGACGCTGGCGCCGACCGCGAGTTGCCGCGCGAGCCACGGAGACACGCGGCCGCCCGGCTGCTCGCGCACGCCGATGCGCAGCTCCGCGCTCCCCTCCGGACTCACGATCGAGTACGTGCGGCGCTCCTCGCCGTCTGCGCCGACACGCAGCGCGAGGTGCTGGCCGGCGATGAAACGATACTCGTCACGCAACGTCTCGGGGACTTCGAAAACAAGGGACACCGCGTCGTCCGCGATGGCGGTCCTCGACCGGAGCGTGAGCGGGTGGAAGCGCAGCATGGGGCTACAGGCACTTGAAGTGATCGAAGGGTTCGAGGCAGTGCGCGCAGCGGAAGAGCGCCTTGCACGGCGTCGAGCCGAACTCGCTGAGCACGCGCGTATCCAGAGAGCCGCACTGCGGGCACGCGACCGGTCCGGCCGACGGCGGTGCAATTCCGTACGCGAGGAGCTTGCGGCGGCCCTCGGCGGTGATCCAGTTGGTGGTCCACGCCGGCGAGAGCACTTCGACGATGCGGGCATCGCCCCAACCGCCGTCCCGCAGCGCGGTCGCCACCTGCGCGCGGATGAGGGCCGTGGCCGGGCATCCCGAGTATGTCGGCGACAGCCCGACTTCCACGACGCCGGCCGCGTCGACATCGATGTGCCGCACGATGCCGAGGTCGACGACGCTCAGCACCGGGATCTCCGGGTCTGGCACCTGCTCGAGACAGCGCCGCACCTGCGCCTCGATCGTATCCGGCACGGCGCTCACCATTGCGCTCCGGGGTGGGCGCGGTGCAGGGACTGCATTTCCGCGAGCAGGCGGCCGAGGTGTTCACCGTGCTGGCCGCGCTTGCCGAACCAGCGCCAGGGATGATCGGCTGGGCGAACCAGTGTTGCCTCCGAGAGCGTCCGGTCGACCCGCCGGTCCCAGCCTGCGCGCACGGCGGCGAGGTCCACGCCCACACCCGCCGCGAGCATCGCGTGGTCGATGTCGTCCGGCTCGCACAGCTCGACCGTCCACGGCCACAGGCGATCGAGCGACCCCTGCACGCGTTCGTGGCTTTCCGGCGTGCCGTCGCCGAGGCGCACGACCCAGCCCGCGCTGAAGCGCAGATGGTAGTTCGACTCCTTGAGCGCCTTGTCCGCGATCGCCGCGAGCTGCCGGTCGCGCGACGCACCGAGACGGCCGTAGAGCTCGACCTGCCAGGCATCGTAGAGGAACTGCCGCACGATCGTGTCGCCGAAGTCCCCGTTCGGCTGCTCGACGAGCGCCACGTTCCGGTAGTCGCGCTCCTCGCGCAGGAACGCGAGCGCGTCCTCGTCGCGACCGCGACCCTCGAGATCGCCGGCGTGCGTCAGCAGGAGCCGCGCCTGCCCGAGCAGATCGAGCGCCGTATTGGCGAGCCCGAGATCCTCTTCGAGCGCCGGTGCATGCCCGATCCACTCGCCGAGCCGCTGCGCGAGCACGAGGTTCGAATCCGCGAGACGCAGCACGTACGCGCCATGCGGATCGTCGATGCCGGCCGCACTCACAGCGTCTTCACCTCGTCCGGTATGTCGTAGAAGGTCGGATGGCGGTAGACCTTGTCGCGCGCGGGCTCGAAGAACGCCTCCGCATCGGACGGGTCGGACGCGACGATGGCGCTCGATCTCACCACCCAGATGCTGACGCCCTCCTGTCGCCGCGTGTACACGTCGCGCGCGTGTTCGAGCGCCATGCGCTCGTCGGTCGCGTGGATGCTCCCCACGTGCTTGTGATCGAGGCCACCGCGTGCACGGATGAACACTTCGTACAGCGGCCAGTCGTTCGATGATGTCATCACACCGCCTCGCGCCGCTTCGAGCGCTGCTTGTCGGCCCAGGCGAGCGCGGCCTCGCGCACCCAGCGGCCACTCTCGTGGGCCCGGCGACGTGCGGCGATCCGCTCGCGATTGCACGGACCGTGTCCCGCGAGCACCTGCTCGAATTCGCTCCAGTCGATTTCGCCCTGCGGGACCGCGAGCCCGAGATATTCCGCCTGCGGCACCGTGAACTCGATGAAACGCCGGCGCAGCTCGTCGTTGCTGAAGCGCTTGATCCGCCAGCGCATCGACTGCGCCGAATGCTTCGAATCGGCATCGGGTGGCCCGAACATCATCAGCGCCGGCCACCACCAGCGATCGAGCGCCTCCTGCGCCATGCGACGCTGGGCGTCCGTGCCGCGCGCGAGCGCGAGCATGATGTCGTAGCCCTGGCGCTGATGGAAACTCTCTTCCTTGCAGATGCGCACCATGGCGCGTGCATATGGCCCGTACGAGCAGCGGCACAGCGGAATCTGGTTCATGATCGCCGCGCCGTCGACCAGCCAGCCGATGGCGCCGATGTCGGCCCAGGTCGGCGTCGGGTAATTGAAAATGCTCGAGTACCGTGCGGCACCGGCGAGCAACTCCTCGATCAGCGCATCGCGCGTCACGCCGAGCGTCTCGGTCGCGCCGTAGAGATAGGCACCGTGCCCGCCCTCGTCCTGCACCTTCGCCATCAGGATGGCCTTGCGCTTCAGGGTCGGCGCGCGGGTGATCCAGTTGCCCTCGGGCAGCATGCCGACGATCTCGGAATGCGCATGCTGCGACATCTGGCGAATCAGGGTGCGCCGATAGGCGTCCGGCATCCAGTCCTTCGGCTCGATCCGCTCGTCCGCGTCGATCCGGGCCTGGAAACGCTCTGCGAGTGCGGCGGTGTCCATGGTCGTCAATTGGATACCTGTTGCAGTTCGTGCACCAGTACCTCGAGGAAGCGGTTGGCGCGCTGTCCGTCCATTACGCGATGGTCGATCGTCAGCGTCACGTAGCACCGCGGCCGTACGACGACCCGGTCCACGCCGTCCTCCGTCACGACGACCGCGCGCTTCTCGACCCGCCCGACACCGAGGATCGCCGACTGTGGCTGGTTGATGATGATCGGCGCCGCGACGAGACTGCCGCTCACGCCATGATTCGAGATCGTGAACGTGCCGCCACGCACATCGGCCGGCGCCAGCGTGTCCGCGCGGGCCCGCGCGACCACATCGCCGAGCGCGCGCGCGATGCCGCGGAGGTCGAGCGCCTGCACGTCGCGGACGACCGGCACGACGAGCCCCCGCTCCGCGAGCGCGGTCGCGACACCGATGTGTATCGCGTTGTGGAGCTCGAGCGCCTCGTCGGTCCAGCGGCTGTTCACCTCGGGCACGGCGCGGATCGCGGGCACACAGGCCGCGAGGAAATACGCGGTCAGCGTGAGAGGAATGCCCTCGCGTGCGAACTGCGCCTGGTGGCGCGCGCGATGCGCGAGCACGGCGCCGAGATCGACTTCGAACATCGTCGTGACGTGGGGCGCCACGCGCACGCTCTCGACCATGCGCTCGGCGATCCGGCGGCGCATCGCGCTGTGCGGTTCGCGCCGAGTGCCGGCCGTGGGCGGCGCGTCTCCGGCGAGCGCTGCCGGTGCGACTGCAGGCGCCGGCGGCATGGTCGCAGGTGCCGGCTGCCCGTCGCCCGATGCCGACGCCGCGAGCACATCGTCGATCGTGATTCGCCCGCCGCTGCCCGATCCGCGCACCTGTGCAGCCGTGAGTCCCCGCTCGGCCAGCAAGCGCCGCACTGCGGGGCTCGGCGATGCGCCCGCGGCGCCGCGCAGCGGCGCCCCTTGTGCGGGGGCCCCGCCTGCCTGCGCAGGGGCCGGCGTGGCCGCGGCGCCCGCATCGGCGATCGCATCACCCTCCGGCGAGACCTCCAGAGGCACAATGATCGCGAGCAGTTCCCCGGGCGAAACCTCGGACTCTTCGGGCTTCACGATCTCCTGCAGCGTGCCGCCGACGGGCGCTGCAATCTCGACGGTGACCTTGTCGGTTTCGAGTTCCAGCAGCGGCTCGTTGGCGCCGACCGGATCCCCGGGCGCCTTCAGCCACCGCTGCACCTGCGAGCGCGTGCCGTCCGTATGTTCGAGCGGCGCCCGCACTTCCACCGACGCCGCCATCAGGCGCTCGCCACCGCACGCATCGCCGCGACGATGCGTGGCACGCCGGGCAGCGCGACTTCGAGCAGCAACGGGCTGTGCGGGCTCGGGATATCGGGCATCGCGACGCGCTCGACCGGGGCCTCGAGATCGAAGAACGCCTCGCGCGCGAGCACCGCCGCGATCTCCGCGCCGAAGCCCGCCGTCATCGTGTCCTCGTGCACGATCAGGCAGCGTCGCGTGCGGCGCACGGACGCGAGCACGGCCTCGCGATCCCACGGCACGATGGTGCGCAGGTCGAGTACCTCGACATCGACCGCTGATTGTTCTGCCGCCATTTCGCAGCGCTCGACCATCGCGCCCCATGTGACGACCGTGAGCTCGCTGCCGGCCCGGATGCAGCGGGCGCGCCCGAAGGGCACGATGTAGTCGTCGCCCGGCCACGGGCGACGCGCCCAGGCGCCGTCGAGCATCGCGCGATGCTCGAAAAAGAGCGTCGGCTCGTTGCCGCGCAGCGCGCAGCGCAGCAGTCCCGCCGCGTCCTCGGCGTTCGACGGCATCGCGACGCGCCATCCCACGGCGTGCGCGAACTGCACCTCGTTGCACTGGCTGTGCCACGGGTCGCCGCACTTGAAGTACCCGCCCGGCATGCGCACGACCATCGGCGCCGCGAAACGGTTGGCCGTGCGCCAGCGCATCGTGCCGCAGTCCCCGAGCTGCTCCGCCGCCGGCTCGGCGTACTTGCGGAACTGGATTTCGGGCACCGGCACGAGGCCCGCGAGCGCCAGGCCCACGGCGCGGCCGATGATGCCCTCCTCGGACAGCGAGGTGTCGAACACCCGTGCGGCGCCGAACTTGTCCTGCAAGCCGAGCGTCGCCGCGTGCACGCCTCCCTTGCGCCCCACGTCCTCGCCGAAGACGAGCACGCGCGGGTTTGCGGCGAGTTCGGTCTCGAGCGTGCGGCGAATCGCCGTGACCATGTTGATGCGCGGTCCCGCGGACCGCAGCATCTCGTCGCCCGCGCGTGGCTCGATGCCGGCCCCACGCAGTCCACCCTGTCGCTGCAACTGCGGCGCTCCGGTGGCATCCAGCTCCGTGAACACATGGCGCGTGACGTGCACGGCCTCGGGCAGCGCACGCCGCTCCACCGCCGCGAGCGCATGCGTCACGTCCTCTTGGGCCCGCGCTTCGAGCGCACTCCACGCGGCCTCGCTCAGCCGCGCTGGCACGAGGAATGCGCGCAGGTGCGCAAGGGGATCGCGCGCGCGCTCGGCCGCAATTTCTGCAGCGCCCTTGTAGGCTTGCGTATCCTGGCCCGAATGACCCGCCAGGCGCGGCACCGTGAGGCGCAGCAGCGCGGGGCCCTCCCCGGCACGTACGGCAGCGAGGGCCTGTGCCATCAGCAGCGCGGCCCCGCGTGGATCGCTGCCGCTGCCGTCGAGCACGCGCAGGCCGTGAAAGGCCGCCAGGTTGGCGGCGATATTACCGCCCGGCGTCTGCAGCTCCGACGGCACCGAAATGCCATAGCCGTTGTCCTCGATGTAGAACAGGAGCGGCAATCGCTGCGTCGTCGCGATGTTGAGCGCCGACCAGAAGCCGTTGCTCGAGGTCGACGCTTCGCCGCCGTGCACCACCGCGAGGCTGCCGCTCCAGGTCGCATCCCGCAGCACGCGCGTGTGGTAGCGGATCGCCTGGGCCCATCCCACGGCGGGCGTGTACTGCGTGCCGACGCCGCCGCAGGCGGGCAGCACGCAGGGGCCCTCCTGGCGTGGCAGGTTGAACACGACGCCGATGTCGCGGCCGTCGCTGACGCCGCCCGCGCGCATCATGGTCGAGGCGAGCGCGATCTCGGGCGACAGTCCGAGCGACAACACGAGCGGCCGCGACCGGTAATACGCGGCCACGCCGTCACGGGCGCCGGTGAGCATCTGGCCGAGCAGCGCCTGCGGGACTTCGTGGCCGCGCGCGGAAAACTGGTAGAGCACCCGCCGCGCCGGCACGAGGCTCGATTCCTCGAGATCGTCCAGTGCGCGCGACAGCAAGGCCGTGGCCGCGACTCGCGACCAGTCGATGTCCGGCATTTCCGAATGCGAGGTCTGGTGTTCCGCCGTTGCCGCCATGAGGCACCCCCGCGCGCCAGCGTACCGTCGATCGAGGGGTGGAAATCGTCAAACTCGCCTATTTATTTTGGCTATACTGGTGCTATCCTCTATCGTGTTATGTTTTAGTGGAGCCTTTCACTATGCCGCTCGATCGCATCGATGCACGCATCATCGCGGAGCTGCAGGCGGACGGCCGGTTGCCGGTGGTCGAGCTCGGGGAACGCATCGGGCTCACCGGCACGCCCTGCGCGCGGCGCGTCCGGCAGCTCGAGCAGCGCGGCGTGATTGCGGGCTACACGGCGATCGTCGATCGCGTGAAGCTCGGACTCAACGTGCAGGCCTTCATCCAGGTGAAGCTCGACCACCACACCGACGAGACGGTCGAGAGTTTCGAACGCGCGCTCGCGGCGATCGAGCAGGTCGTGAGTTGCCACGCGACGACCGGCGAGTACGACTTCATGCTGCAGGTGATCGCGCCCGATCTCGAGGCGCTGAGCGCGCTCGTACTGAAGCAGTTGCTCAAGATTCCCGGCGTACGCGATGTGCACTCGAGCATCGTCCTCGATACGGTGAAGCACTCCGCACGGTTGCCCGTCGGGCATCTCGCGAATTACCGCAGCGACAGCGGTTCGCCGTAACCGGTCAGCTCGAGATAGCCCCGGGCTATGACGCGGCCCGCGGCGCGTGCCCGCACGGCCCCCTCCCAGTAGATCGCGCCCGTGGTCGCGCGCGAATCACTCTCCTGGTCATCCATCAACGGCTCGAGCCGGGCATCGAACGTACCGGCCTGCAGCCGCCATTCGACCGGATAGTCGATGCCGGTGCGGGGCGATCGCCAGTGGCGCAGCGGCGTAAAGACGATTTCGGTGGGCGCGAGCGCGCGCGTCGTACCGGCCGGGGTTCGCAACGTTCCACCGGCATGGCGCACACCGCCCCGTCCGTCGCGAATCCGGAACGCCATCAGCGCGCCGCCGCCTGCGATATTGAGGCCCACCCAGTCCCAGCCCACGGCCCCGGGTTCGAGCGGCTCGCTCGACCACTCGTGATCGAGCCACGCCTCGCCCGTCACCGCATCGCGCCGGCCGTCGCGACCGATTTCGCCACGCACGCGGAGCTGCGGCTCGCTGTAGTAGTAGCTCGCAGCGAGCGGCGCCGCACCCTTGCGGCTGTATCCCGCCTCGCCGTTCAGCATCGGCGCCTGTGTCGGCACGAGCGCGAGGCGCAGCGAGAACGACTCGGACGATGCCTGCAACGCGTAACCCGCGGCATCGCGCTCGAGCCGCCAGTCGTCGATCCAGACCCGCGTGTCGTCTGTCTGCGCGCCCGCGAGCCCGAAGCCTTCGCGGGCAATGCGCTGATCGTGGCGCAGACGCCCGAAGGCAGGATCCGCGAGGGCCGCGTGCGCGATCACGATCTGGCGCGGCGCAAACGCGCTCGGATTGGCGTCGGCCTCGGGCTGGCGCGAGCGAAAGAACGTGATCTGGAAGCCGAGATCCTCGCCAGCCGGGGTGCGCAGCCAGCCGGTGGCATACCACCATTCCGTCAGGAATGCCGGGTGGCTGCCCCGGTCCCGCGGGAAGGCCAGCACGTAGCCCGGCACGACCGGCGGCGGCGGCCCCGCGGCCGCACCGGCGGCCGCGAGCAGCAGCGCGATGGTCCAGGCCTTGGGGCGGCGCTTCACCAGTCCTCCCGCACGGCGCGCACCGCATCGCCGGTCAGCGCCGCACGCCCGCTCACGAACGCAGTGGCGGCGGCCGATGCGAGCAACGCGAGCACGAGTCCAGCGAGGAGTCCCCACGGCACCGCCAGATCGATGCTCCACAGGAACGACTGTCGATTGACGACGCGGACCAGCACGACACTCAGCGCCCCGCCGAGCGCGAGCGCACAGGCGACGCCGATCGCGCTCGTGAGGGCGCCCTCCCCCGCGAGCATCGCGAGAACCTGGCGGCGCAGGAAGCCGATGTGACGCAGCATGCCGAACTCGCCCCGACGCGCGAGCGCGGTCGCGGCTGCGCTGACGCCGACACCGAGGAGCCCGATCAGGACGGCAATCGCCTCGAGTGCATAGGTGACGGCAAACGCACGGTCGAAGTTCGCGAGCGAGCGCTCGCGGACTTCGCGCGTCGTGCGAATCTGCAGTGCAGCGCCGGCATCGACAGCCTCGTGCATTGCCCGCACGACGGCAGCAGGCGACGCGCCGGGCGCGAGGTCGAACACGCCTTCATTCGCGCTTCGGTCGTGGGTCAATGACTGATAGAGCGCGCGCGACAGCACAACGCTACCGGTCGAGCGACCGTAGTCCCGATACACACCGGCGACGCGAAAGCGGATGGCGCGCCCCGCGATCGGCAACGTGACCTCTTCGCCCGGTTGCCAGCCGTACAGGTCCTGCATGGCCTCCGACGCCCACAGCGGTGCGACATCCCGCGGCTGCGCCACCGGTGCGCTCGCCACGATCGCGAGCCTCGCCGGCGCATGGGCGGCGGCGAGGGGCGCCGCGACGACGTGCACGGGCGTCGCTCCCCGGCGCAACGACACCCTGAACGTGCGGCGAAATTCCGCCCTCTCCACGCCGTCGATCGCCGCGAGCCGCGCCTGGGACGGTTCATCGAGCGCGGCCGTGTCGCTGTCGCCGCCGAGCCGCAGTTGCAGGTCGGCCGGCAGGCTCCGTCCGAGCCAGTCGACGAACGACACGCGGAACGAGTGCACCATGATGGCCATCGCGACCATGAGGCTGAAACTGACTATCACGGCCGCGAGTCCGATGGACGCCTGCGCGATGCTGCCGCGCAACTGTGCGACTGCGAGCGCAAGCGGCGCGCGTCGTGGCGGTGGCCACATCGCCAGCACATGCCGTGCGATGCCCGGTACGAGCAGCACCCCACCGGCGAGCAGCGCCGCGATCGCGCCGTAGCCGAACACCGGCAGGCCGTGCAATGCAGGCAGGCTCGCGAGTACCGTGCCGCAGCCGATCAGCACAAGGCCCCCGCGCCAGGGCCGCACGCCTGCGCGCAGCGCCTCGGCATCGCCCGATTTCAATGCGCGCGCGGGTGGTCTCGCCGCCGCTTCGTGCGCGGGCAGCCAGGAGGCGGCGGCCGCGACCAGTGTGCCCGCCACTACGAAGGCGAGCGCCTCGAGCGGCTGCAGGACAGGCGCCTCGGCGACCCCGCGGAACTGCCCGGCACCGAGGTCGCCCGCGAACGCACGCAGGAGCACGGCGCCGACTTCCTGCCCGACGAAGACGCCCACGGCCGCGCCGACCACCCCGAAGAGCGTGCCTTCGATGACGAGCGCCCGGCGCAGCGCGCCGCGCGTGACACCGAGAGCCCGCAGCAGCCCGAGCGCGGCGCGCCGGCGCAGGATCGACAGCGACTGCGTCGCGAGCACGAGAAACCCGCCGGTCAGCACTGCGACGAGCGCCAGCATGTCGAGGTTCACGCGATACGCACGTGTGGCCGAGGCGATGCGGGCGCTGTCCACCACGGGCGCAGCGATACTGACACCGGCTGGCAGCAGCGGCACGATCGCCGCGCGCACGGCCGACGCGCTCGCCCCTGTCGCCACGCGCACATCGATGCGATCGAGCACGCCGAGCCTGCCAAACACCCATTGCGCCGCGGCGATGTCCATGAGGCCCAGCATCCGTGGATACGCAGACTCCGCGAGGAGGCCCAGCACTTCGAGCCGGCGACGCGCGGTGCCCACGAGCACCTCGAACGAATCGCCCTTGCGCACTCCGAGCTCCGCGGCCGCGCGGGCACTCAGGAAGATGCCGTCCGGTGAGAAAAGGCCGCGCAATGCGCCCGCGAGGTCGCCGAGCAATGCGGGCTGCAGCTGCGCCGCGCGCAGCGGGTCGAGCGCGAGGATCGGCAGGACGAGGGCGCGGGGCGCTGCCGCACGGGCGGAAAAGACGGTCGCCGACAGTTCGAGGACGGGGCTCGCGACCGCGACGCCGGGCATGCGCGCGACCGCGGGATACAACGCCTCGGCAAAGCCGCCCGGCGCGCCGCGCACGACGAAGTCCGCTTCGCCCACGAGGCGGCGGGCCGCCTGCTCGAATTCATCGAGCGCGGTGCGATTGACGAGGTGGACCGCCGAGGCGAGCGCGACACCAAGTGCGAGGGCGAGTACCGCAACGAGTAGCCGCCCCGGCCGCTCACGCCATTCGGCGAGCCACAACGAGCCCCACAGCCTCGCTTGACTCATGCATCCGGCTCGTCGGGCACGAGTCCCTGTATGCCGAGACGCAGCACCCGGTCCGCGGTGCGCGCCGCGAGCGGCGAGTGCGTGACCAGGAGGCCCGCGCCGCCACTGTCCCGCACCTGCTCGCGCAGCAGCGCCAGGATCTGCCTCGCCGTGCGTGGATCGAGATTGCCCGTCGGTTCATCGGCGAGGACGAGCCGCGGCCTGTGCACGAGCGCGCGCGCGATCGCGACCCGCTGCAGTTCGCCGCCCGACAGCTCGCGCGGGTAGCGGGCGCTCGCACCCGCGAGATCGACGGCGCGCAGCATCGCCGCGACGCGTGCCTGCACTTCACGCGGTGCGATGCCGAGGAGTCGCAGCGGTACCGCCACGTTCTGCGCGACGGAGAGGTACGGCAGCACGTGAAAGGCCTGGAAGACGAATCCGACCCGCTCGCGGCGCAGGCGCGTCCCGGCGTCGTCGTCGAGGGTCGTGACCTCGACCCCATCGAGCCGGATCGACCCCTCGTCCGCGTGGTCGAGGCCCGCGATCAGGTTGAGCAGCGTCGACTTGCCGGTTCCCGACTCGCCCATGATCGCGACGTACTCGCCGGCGGCGAGCTCGAGCGCGACGCGCGCGAACACCGGCGGCCGATCGGCCGCAAAGCGCCTGGCGAGGCCGGTGACGACGAGCGGCAGCGGGCTCTGCGATGCGGGCATCGCACGAGTCTATCAATGGAAATCGCGCGAGCGCGACGTGAGGGCGCCGATCAGCGCCGAGCGGTCGATCAGCCGCTCGGCGATCACGTGCGTGACGAGCCCCTCGCGCTGCAGGCGGCCGTGCACCTCGAGCAGCCGCGCCTCGAGGAGCGCGCGTCGCTGCGCCTCGGCGACGCGCCGCCACACGACGAGGTTGGCGTGGCCCGTCTCGTCCTCGATCGTGACGAAAGTGACGCCGCTCGCACTGCCCGGCCGCTGGCGCGTGATCACGAGCCCCGCGGTGCGCACGGCGCTGCCGTCGGCGAATGCATCGAGATCGCGCGTCGTGACGAGCCGCTCGCGTGCGAGCCGCTCGCGCAGCAGCGCGAGCGGATGGCGGCCGAGCGTGAAGCCGAGGGCACGATAGTCGGCGACGATGTCGTGCCCTTCGGTGGGCGTCGCCAGCAGCGGCACGCCCTCGCCCACCGCGGACGGCGGCGCCGCCGGCAGCACGCGCTCGCTGCCGGCGACTTCCCAGAACGCGCGGTAACGATGTCCCGCGAGCTGCGCGAGCGCCCCGGCCGCAGCGAGCGCCTCGAGTTCGCGCCGGTCGAGCGCGGCGCGCGAGGCGAGATCCTGCACATCGCGCCACGGCCCGGCACGGCGCGCGGCGACGAGCCGCTGCGCCGCCTCCGCGCCGAAGCCCGCCACGCACGAGAGGCCGACACGCAGCGCGCGGCCGTCCTCGAGCGTCGACTCCCATCCGCTCGCCGCCACATCGACGCCCCTCACCTCGACACCGTGCTCGCGCGCATCGCGCACGAGCTGCGCCGGTGCGTAGAACCCCATCGGCAGGCTGTTCAGCAATGCGCAGGTGAACGCCGCGGGCTCGTAGTGCTTGAGCCACGCGGAGACATAGACGAGGAGCGCAAAGCTCGCCGCGTGCGACTCCGGGAAGCCGTACTCGCCGAAGCCCTGGATCTGGCGGAAGATCCGCTGCGCGAACTCCTCGGTGTAGCCGCGCGCGCGCAGGCCCTCGATCAGGCGGCCCTCGAAGTGACCGAGACCGCCGCGGCGCTTCCACGCGGCCATCGAGCGGCGCAGCGCGTCGGCCTCGCCCGGCGTGAAGCCGGCCGCCGCGATCGCGAGCTGCATCACCTGCTCCTGGAAGAGCGGCACGCCGAGCGTGCGTTCGAGCACGTGCCGCACCTCGGGGCCGGGGTAGTCGACCGCTTCGCTGCCTTCGCGGCGCCGCAGGTACGGATGCACCATGTCGCCCTGGATCGGCCCCGGCCGCACGATCGCGACCTGGATCACGAGGTCGTAGTAGTTGCGTGGTTTCAGGCGCGGCAGCATCGACATCTGCGCGCGCGATTCGATCTGGAAGACGCCGACCGTATCGGCCCGGCAGATCATGTCGTAGACCGCCGGATCGTCCTGCGGCACATCCGCCATGCCGAACGGCGCGCCGCGCAGCGCGGCAACGCTCGTGAACGCACGGCGCAGCGCCGTCAGCATGCCGAGCCCGAGCACATCGACCTTGAGCAGCCCGAGCGCATCGAGATCGTCCTTGTCCCATTCGATCACCGTGCGCCCGGCCATTGCCGCATTCTCGATCGGCACGAGCTCCTCGAGCGGTCCCTCGGAGATCACGAACCCGCCCACGTGCTGCGACAGGTGGCGCGGAAAGCCGATCAGCTCGCGCACGAGCTCGACCAGCCGGACAAGCGCGGGGCTTGCCGGGTCGCAACCCGCCGCGGCGAGCCGCGCGGCGAGATCGTCGCTCCTGTCCCACCACTGCATCGCGCCGGCGAGGCGCTCGATGAGCGCCGGGTCGAAGCCGAGCGCCTTGCCGAGGTCGCGCAGCGCGCTGCGCGGGCGGTACGAAATCACGGTCGCGGTGAGCGCGGTGCGCTCGCGGCCATACTTGCGATAGAGGTACTGGATCACCTCCTCGCGCCGCTCGTGCTCGAAGTCGACGTCGATGTCGGGCGGCTCGTCGCGCTCGCGCGAGATGAAGCGCTCCATCAGCATCTGCACGTGTGCGGGGTCCACCTCGGTGATGCCGAGGCAGTAACACACGACCGAGTTCGCCGCCGAGCCCCGCCCCTGGCACAGGATCCCCGCGCCGCGCGCGAAGCGCACGATGTCGTGCACGGTGAGGAAGTACGCCTCGTAGCGAAGGTCCGCGATCAGCGCGAGTTCGTGCTCGATCAGCGCACGCACCGGCGCGGGCTCGCCCTGCGGCCAGCGCCAGCGCGCGCCCGCCTCGGTGAGGCTGCGCAGGTGCGAGCTCGCCGACTCGCCGGCCGGCACAACTTCGTGCGGATACTGGTAGCGCAGTGCATCGAGCGAAAAGCAGCAGCGCGCCGCGATGTCGATCGTCGCGGCGATGAGCGGCTGCGGATAGATCTTTGCGAGGCGCGCCGGCTCGCGCAGGTGCCGCTCGCCATTGCGCTGGAGCGCATGCCCCGCGCCCGCAACCGGCACACCGAGCCGGATCGCAGTCAGCGCATCCTGCAGCCGCCGCCGCGCGCGCACGTGCATGTGCACATCGCCGGCCGCGACGAGCGGTAGCCCGGCGCGCGCGCCGAGACGCGTCAGTGCGGCGAGGCGCGCCGCATCGTCCCGGTCGCGCAGCAGTTCGACCGCGAGCCACGCATCGCCCGCGAAGCGCTCGCGGACCCGCCCGGCCATCGACAGGGCGCGCGCCTCGTCGGCCAGGTCCGCCGGCGGCAGCCACAGCACGAGGCAGTGCCCGAGCAGGGCATCGACGTCGTCGAAACCGAGGTCGTAGCGGCCCTTCTCCGCCGCACGCCGCCCGCGCGTGATCAGCCGGCAGAGGCTCCCGTAACCGCGCCGATCGGTCGCGAGCGCGACGAGACCGAGCCCGCAACGCAGGTGGAACTCCGCGCCGATGATGAGCGGCAGGCCGCATTCCCTCGCCGCGAGGTGCGCGCGCACGACGCCCGCCACCGAGCATTCGTCGGTGATCGCGAGCGCGCGATAGCCGAGCGCGTGGGCGCGCGCGACGAGTTCCTGCGGATGCGACGCGCCTCTCAGGAACGTGAAGTTCGAGAGGCAGTGCAGTTCGGCGTAGGCGGGCAGCACGGCCCCGGGCGATGCGCCGGCGTGCCGCCCGGCCCCATCAGAGACTTCGCCCATCCACCTGCTTCACCTTCAGCGTCGCGAGGTCGAGCGCCGGGATGCACCGCACGTTGAGCGCCACCGTGCGCTCGCCATTCGGACTCGTGCCTTCGCCGAACGGCGCGCAGCCGCAGACTTCGCAGAAGCGGTGCCTGATCGCGTGCTTGTTGAACGTGTAGGTGGACAGGTTCGCCTCGGGCGTCGTGAGCCGCAGCTTCTCCCGCGGCATGAAATGCAGCAGGTAGCCCTTGCGCGCGCAATGGCTGCAATTGCACTCCATGACAGTCCCGATGTCGGTCTCGGCCTCGAAGGCGATGCGGCCGCAGTGACAACTACCCTGATGGATCATCGCGCTTCTCCTTGCAGCCACGCAGGGCTGCGATATTCACCCGAATACTCCGTGCAAGAACCATTCGTGCGGCGGGTGGCGTTCGCGGTACACCCAGAGCCGCGCGGCCGTGCGACTGCGCATCACGTAATAGTCGCGCGTCACATCGCAGCCGTCCCACCAGCCGGTCTCGATGCGCTCGGGGCCGGCCACCCTGTCGAGCGGCCCCTCGTATTGCGGCCAGGCACCGGGTGCCGGCAGGCGCAGCGGCGTTGCAAGGAGCCAGAGCGGGCGACGGGCGCCGCCATCGGTGCTCCGGCCGCCTGCGACGCGCGGTTTGCCGGCGATCGCGGTCGCCGGATCGCGCAGCGTCGCGATGCGCCGCGACGCCGCTTCGGGCCGATGCTCCGGCACGAGGCAGAGGCCGTAGACGCTCTCCTCGCCGAGGCGCGCACGCAAGCGCTCGATCAGCGCCGAGGCCTCGTTCGCGGGGCCGCCGCCCTCCTCGCCCGGCTGCCACAGCGTCGCGCTGGCGGATTGTCGCGGCACGAGCAGGCTCGAAACGAGCTCGCAGGCAATCACGGGCGCGGCGAGCGTCATCGCCGCCAGCCGTTCGCCGAGCAGCAACCCGATCGCATCGGCGGCGAACGCCGGCCGAGCGAATCGCAGGCGACAGCGCGTGGCGGCGCCGCCCCGATGATGCAGGCGGCATTCGAGCGCCGTGAGGCTGCACTGGCGAGCGCGCAGGAAAATCTCGAGCTCCGCGAGCATCGGTGCGAGCAACGCGATGATCGCCGGCTGACCGGTGAGTTCATGCGACGGCTCGCGGCGCGCGCGGTAACGCTCGCGCCGCGCGACGCTGCGCCGCGGCTCGACTTCGCGGCCGACGAGCCGGTCGAGCGCGGCCAGTGTGGCCGGCCCGAAACGGCGCGCAAGACCCGCACGTGGCAGGCGCAGGACCTCGCCGATCCGGTTTACGCCCATTTTCGCGAGTCGCCCGATGACCTCTTCCGGCAACCGCAGCGTGGCGAGCGGCAGCGGCGCCAGCGCGCCGACGAGTGCCGCGCGCCGCATCACCCTGAAGTCCGCGCGACCGCGACCACGCGGCGCGCGAGCGCCTGCGAGCGCGG
>JABAQU010000023.1 GCA_019187185.1 Steroidobacteraceae bacterium
AGCCGGCCCGGGCGCGCGGCGCGGCCCGGTGTACGACCCCGCAACCGGCGAGCTGCGCGCGCACGTGGCATTCGCGAGTGCGGGTGAAGCCGCCGCCGCCGTGGCCGCTGCCCGCACGGCGGCGCCGGCCTGGGCCGCCACGCCACCGCTCAGGCGCGCGCGCATCCTGTTCCGCTTCAAGGAACTCATCGAACAGCACCAGGACGAGCTCGCGCGCCTCATCACGCTCGAGCACGGCAAGGTCCTGTCGGACGCGCGCGGCGAGGTGACGCGCGGCCTCGAGGTGGTCGAGTTCGCCTGCGGCATCCCGCAGCTGCTCAAGGGCGAGTTCACCGAGAACGTCGGCGCGGAGATCGACAGCTGGTCGCTGCGCCAGCCGCTCGGCGTGTGCGCGGGCGTGACGCCGTTCAATTTTCCGGCCATGGTGCCGCTCTGGATGATTCCGGTCGCGCTCGCCTGCGGCAATACCTTCGTGCTGAAGCCGTCGGAGAAGGATCCGTCGTGCCCGCTGCGGCTCGCCGAGCTGCTCACCGAGGCGGGCCTGCCGGCAGGCGTGCTCAATGTCGTGAACGGCGACCGCGAGGCCGTCGATACGCTGCTCGCGCATCCCGACGTCGCGGCCGTCTCGTTCGTCGGGTCCACACCGATCGCCGAGCACATCCACCGCACGGCGTCGCAGCACGGCAAGCGCGTGCAGGCGCTCGGTGGTGCGAAGAACCACATGGTCGTGATGCCCGACGCGGACGTCGACCTCGTCGGGAACGCGCTGCTCGGTGCGGCCTACGGCTCGGCCGGCGAGCGCTGCATGGCGATCTCGGTCGCCGTCACGGTCGGCGGCATCGCCGACCCGCTCGTCGAATCGCTGCGCGCGAAACTGGCGCGTCTGCGCGTCGGGTCGGGGCTCGAGCCGGACGTCGAGATGGGCCCGCTCGTCACGCGCGAGCACCGCGACAAGGTGCGTGCCTACCTCGACGTCGGCGTCGCGGAAGGCGCAACGCTCGTGGTCGACGGACGCGCCCATGTCGCAAGCAGCCGGGATCGCGGGTTTTTCCTCGGCCCGAGCCTCTTCGACCACGTCGGGCGCGGCATGCGGATCTGGCGCGAGGAGATCTTCGGGCCGGTGCTCGGCATCGTGCGCACGCAGTCGCTCGCCGAGGCCCTCGAGATCGTGAATGCCCACGAATTCGGCAACGGCACGTCGATCTTCACCAACGACGGGCGTGCAGCGCGCGAGTTCGCGCACGCCGTCGCGGCGGGCATGGTGGGCGTGAACATCCCGATCCCGGTGCCGATGGCCTTCCACAGCTTCGGCGGCTGGAAGCGCTCGCTGTTCGGCGACACGCACGTGCACGGCCCGGAGGGCGTGCGGTTCTACACGCGCCTGAAGACCGTGACGGCGCGCTGGCCGACGAGCGGCGCGGGCACCGCCGAGTTCGTCATGCCGACGATGAAATAGTCTCCCGCCATTCCCGGTCGCCGCCCATCAGCCGCGCGGGCAGCGCGAAGGCGCTGATCAGCGAGGTGAAGATCGCGGCTGCGTACGGGATCGACTGGATCAGCAGCACGACGATCCACGCGAGCCGGTCGGGGCTGTCCACCTGCGGCGTGTGCGCGACACCCCACGCGCAGAGCCACAGCGCGAGCATGATCAGCGCCTCCTCGCGCGCCGAGTTGAGCGCCGTGCGTACCCGATGCTTCGCCGCCTGCTTCGGTGTCCTGAAGAACGGCTCGTTGCGCGTCAGGATCCCCTTCACGACCGCGAGCCCGATCGTGTGCGACAGTGCGAGGCCCGCGATCGCGGCCGCGAACGTCTGCCGCCAGCCGGCGCCGACACGCACCTGGTAGAGGTGCAGCAACTTCGCGAGCTTGAACGTGAACAGCGACAGCGGCAGCACCGCGAACATCGCGAGCGGCGGATCGACCCGCCCCGGCGCATACACCATCGCGACGGACCAGCCGAGCGCCGCGAGGTTGAACAGCACGTTGAAGCCGTCCGCCACCCACGGCAGCCAGCCCGCGATGAAGTGGTAGCGCTGACCCGTGGTCAGTACGCCGCCGGAGGAGAACAGCAGGTCCGCGTGCGCCTTCAGGATCTGCATCGCTCCATAAGCCCAGCGAAAGCGCTGCTTCTTGAAGTCGATGAAGGTGTCGGGGATGAGGCCCCGGCCGTACGACTGCGGCGTGTACACCGCCTCGTAGCCCGCCTCGAACACGCGCAGGCCGAGCTCGGCGTCCTCGGTGATGCACCATTCCGCCCAGCCGCCCGTGGCGTCGAGCACCGAGCGGCGCACCATCGTCATCGTGCCGTGCTGGATGATCGCGTTGCGTTCGTTGCGGGTCACCATGCCGATCTGGAAGAACCCGCGGTACTCCGCGTAGCACATCGCCTTGAACGCACTCTCGGCACCGTCGCGATAGTCCTGCGGCGCCTGCACGATGCCGACGTAGCGGTTGGCGAAGCAGGGTGCGAGATCGCGCAGCCACGCCGGATCGACGACGTAGTCGCTGTCGATCACCGCGATCACCTCTGCGTCGGGCGAGGTGTGCGCGAGCGCGAAATTCAGCGCGCCGGCCTTGAAGCCGGCGAGCGGCGCGACATGGAAGAAGCGGAATCGCGGGCCGAGAGTCGCACAATGCGCCTCGACCGGCCGCCAGACCGCCTCGTCTTTCGTGTTGTTGTCGATCACGAGGACTTCGAAGTCGGGATAGTCGAGGCGCGAGAGCGCATCGAGCGTCTCGATCAGCATCTCCGGCGGCTCGTTGTACGCGGGCACGTGGATCGAGACCCTGGGGCGCGCGCTGCCGCCCTCGAGCAGCAGCTGCGCCGCGAGGCGGCGGCGCCCGACGACCCACTGCGCCTCCGCCCATTCGTGCGCCTCGGCGAGCAGCACCGCGATCACGCCGATCATGCCCACGCACAGCAGCGCGCCGACGATCACGCTGGTCGCGGTGAGGTACTGCTGCGTGAACCGGTAGAACACCCACACTGCGATCGTCGTCGTCGGGAAGACGATCACGGCGAGGAAGCTGCGACCGCGCTTCCTGAGCGTCGCGCTGTTGAAATACAGCAGCGCGAGGATGAACAGCGCGACGAGCACCGACACCGTCGCGAGCACCTGCCACTGGGGCACGCGCACGATCGGTGCGGTGAACTCGAACTTCGGCCTGCGATCGACGTCGTAGACACCCCAGTACGCACCGACCGCGCCCTCGAAGGTCGCCTTCCACGGCTGGTCGAACGCCTCCATCAGGTAATAGACGTAACCCTCGGCTTCGGCGCGCTCGAGGAAGCGGCGCAGGAACAGCGCCTCGTTCGCCATCGAGGCGACCGCACCTTCCCGCGTGCGCCCGTTGCTCGGCCAGCCCACCTCGCCGATGATCACGGGCTTGCCGGGGAAGCGCGCCTGCACCTCGCGCAGGCGCTGCACCGAATAGTCGACCGCGTTCTCGACCGGCACGCCTTCCCAGTACGGCAGCAGGTGGATCGCGATGAAGTCCACGTGATCGGCGAGCCCCGGGTGGGCGAGCCATACGTGCCACGGCTCGGCCGTGCCCACCGGCTGGCGAATCGCCTCCCGCGCACGGTCGAGGTACGCGTACATCTCGTCGAGCGGCACGTCGCCGCGCAACACGACTTCGTTGCCGACCAGCACGCGCACGACATTGCGATGGGTGCGGGCGAGCGAAATCGCGCCGTCGAGCTCGCGCTCGTTCGCCGCGCGATCGCTGTCGATCCACGCGCCGAGCGCGACATTGATGTCGTGCGCATCGGCGAGCCGCGGCACCGCGCCGAGCGAGCCGAGCGTGCTGTAGGTGCGCACGGCATTGGTCTTGCCCGACAGCAGCGCGAGATCGCGGTCGATGTCCGCCTCGGACGGCATGCGCTGCAGCGCGGGGTCCTGGCCCTGCGCGAACGGCGAGAACGCGAAGCCCTGGATGCGCGCCGGCCAGGGCGGCTCGGGCGTCGGACGGTTCCAGAGGGCCCACAATGCGAACGTCAGCGCCGCGAACCCGAGCGCAATCAGGATGCCGGCGATGCGGGTGCGTGTTCGGACCATGGCCCGGCGGCGCTACCAGCTGCCCGTGTTCGGCATCGACGCCCACGGCTCGGCGGGTGCGAGCGCGGCGCCCTTCTGCAGCAGCTCGATCGAGATGCCGTCGGGGGAACGTACGAAAGCCATGTGTCCGTCGCGCGGCGGGCGGTTGATCGTCACGCCCTGCGCCGCGAGGTGCGCGCAGGTGGCGTAGATGTCGTCGACGGCGTAGGCGAGATGGCCGAAATTGCGCCCGCCCGTATAGGCCTCGGGGTCCCAGTTGTGCGTGAGTTCGACCTGCGCGTCCTCGTCGCCAGGCGCGGCGAGGAACACGAGCGTGTAGCGGCCCTGCGGGTTGTCCCTGCGGCGCACCTCCACGAGGCCGAGGCCCCCGCAGTAAAAGCGCAGCGAGGCGTCGAGGTCCGTGACTCGCACCATCGTGTGCAGGTACTTCAGACGCGCGCCCTCAGAACATTTCGGACGAATCCGGGGCAACCGCATCCGGCGGCGGTGCGCTGCGCGCGGCGATGAAATCCCCGGTGATCATCTTGTCGTACGACTGCCCCGGCCCGACCATCGGGTAGACGCCCGCGTCCGGATCGATGATCACCTCGAGGAACGCCGGCCCGCGGAATTCGAGGAATTCGCGCACCACGCGCGGCACATCGGCCTTGCGATCGAGGCGCACCGCGTACTCGAAGCCGTCGGCCTGCGCGGCCCTGACGAAATCCTTCTTGTGCAGCGACTTGTCGCTCGCCGACAGTCGCCCCTTGAAGAAGAGCTTCTGCCACTGCTTGACCATGCCGTCGCCGAAATTGTTCAGCACGACGACCTTGACAGGCAGCCCGTAGGTCGTGGCGGTCTCCAGCTCGCCGATGTTCATGCGCACGCTCGCATCGCCGTCGATGTCGATCACGAGCCGGTCGGGGTTCGCGACCTGCGCGCCGATCGCCGCCGGCAGGCCAAAGCCCATCGTCCCCATGCTGCCGGACGTGAGCCACAGGCGTGGCTCGCGGAACTCGCAGTACTGCGCGGCCCACATCTGGTGTTGCCCGACGCCGGTCGAGACGATCGCCTCGCCATGCGTGAGCCGTGCGATCTCTTCGATCACGTAATAGGGCTGGATCAGCGGGCTCTCGCGGTCATAGTTCATTGCGTGAACGCGGCGCAGCTCCGCGAGCTCGGCGCGCCATGCGGCGTTGTCCGTGCGCGCACCGAGGCGCCGCCCCGCCGCGGTGAGCGCGGCGAGCGCCTCGCGCAGCGGCCCGACGTGGCTCCACTGCACGCGCTTGACCTTGTTGATCTCGGCGCGATCGATGTCGAGGTGGGCGATGGCCCGCGCCTTCGCGGCAAAGCGCTGCGGCACGCCCGCGACGCGATCGTCGAAACGCGCGCCGACCGTGATCAGGAAGTCGCAATCCTCCACGGCGTAGTTCGCGAACGCCGCACCGTGCATGCCGAGCATGCGCATGCACAACGGGTCGGTGGTGTCCATCGCGCCGATGCCCATCAGTGTCGTGACGACCGGCAGGTCGAACGCCCGCGCGAACTCGCGCAGCGCCCCCGCCGCCGAGCCGTTGGTGACGCCGCCACCCGCGTAGATGAGCGGACGCCGGGAGGCGCCGAGCAGGTCGAAGAATCGCGCGGCACCCGCCTCGTCGAGCGCGCACGCCGACGAGTCGTCCATGCGTCGCCGGTAGCCGGGGATCGGGAGCGTACCCTCGCCGCGGAACTCCCCCTGCCAGTTCTGCACGTCCTTCGGCACATCGATGACGACGGGACCCGGGCGCCCGGTGCGTGCGATCTCGAACGCGGTGCGCACCGTGGCTTCGAGCTTCGTCGGGTCGGTGACCAGGAAGACGTGCTTCGCGACCGAGCCCATGATCGAGGCGACCGGCGCTTCCTGGAATGCGTCCGAACCGATCGCCGCCGTGGGCACCTGGCCGCAGATCACGACGATCGGCACCGAATCCGCCATGCTGTCGCGGATCGGCGTGACGGTATTGGTGGCTCCGGGCCCCGAGGTCACGATCGCGACGCCCACGCGGCCGCTCGAGCGCGCGTAGCCCGCCGCCATGAATCCCGCACCCTGCTCGTTGGCCGGCACGATCAGCGGCACCTCGCGCCCGCCGGCGAGCCGCTGCGCCTCGTTGTGGAGGGATACCGCGTCGTAGGTCGGCAGGATCGCGCCGCCGCTGTAGCCGAAGATCGCCGAGACGCCCTCGTCCGCGATGACCTGCACGATCATCTGCGCCCCGGTCATCGTGCGCCCGGCGAGCGGGTGGGCCTGGGGGCGGGGCATTATGACGGTATCGCTCATCTGGGCAGGCTTCGCTCGGCGGGAGGGGGACCTGAAAGACTAGCAGCTTGGCGGCAGCGCGCAAATCCGGCCCACCTGCGGGCGGCCATGCAGTATTCTTCCGGCTCGCTGTCTCCCGCGGATTTCCATGCGCCACATCATCGCCATCCTCCTGCAGAACGAGGCCGGTGCGCTCACGCGCGTCGCCGGCCTCTTTTCCACACGCGGCTACAACATCGAGTCGCTCACCGTCGCCGCGACGGACGACCCGACCGTCTCGCGCATCACGCTCGTCACGCGCGGTTCGGACGCCGTGCTGCAGCAGATCGCGAACCAGCTGCTGAAGCTCATCGACGTCGTCGGCGTCGAGGACCTCACCGACGGCGAACACATCGAGCGCGAGCTCGTGCTGCTGAAGCTCAGGCTCGAACCGGGCGAGAGCGACGCGGTGCGCGGCTATGTCGTGCGGGCCGGCGGCCGCGTGCTCGATCCATCGCCCGAAGGCTTCGTCGTCGAGCTGACCGCGAGCGAGGCCGAGGTGAGCGCATTCATCGCGGAACTCGGCCGCGGCCGCGACACATTCGAAGTCGTGCGCAGCGGCGCGCTCGGCGTGAGTCGCGCCGGCCGCAACCTGCGACTCGTGAGGTGAACCCGTGACGATCCCGTGGCGTGGCGTGTTCCCGGCGATGACGACGCAGTTTCGCCGCGACGAGTCGCTCGATCTCGAGGCGACCTGCCGGCACATCGAGACGATGATCGCGAGCGGCGCCGAGGGCATCGTGATGCTCGGCTCGCTCGGCGAGAACGCGGCGCTCGCGCCCGACGAGAAGCGCAAGGTCGTCGCCGCGGCACTCGAGACGGCCGCGCGGCGCGTGCCGGTCATCGCGACGGTGGTCGAGACGGGCACCGCGGCGGCCAAGGCCTACGCGCGCGACATGGAACGCCTCGGCGCCGACGGCCTGATGCTGCTGCCGGCGATGATCTACCGCGCCGATCCGCGTGAGACGCTGCTGCACTACCGCGATGTCGCGCACGCGACGCAGCTGCCGATCATCTGCTACAACAATCCGCTCGCCTATCACGTCGACATCACGCCGGCGATGTTCGCCGAGCTGGCAGCCGTCCCGAATCTCGTCGCGATCAAGGAATCTTCCGGCGACGTGCGGCGCATCACCGACCTGCGCAATGCCGTCGGCGACCGCTACGTGCTGTTCGCGGGCGTCGACGACCTGATCCTCGAGAGTGCCGTGCTCGGCGTGGACGGCTGGATCGCGGGCATCGGCCTCGCCTTCCCCGACGAGAACCAGCGGCTGTGGGACCTTGCGGCGGCGGGCGAGTTCGACGCCGCGCGCCGGCTCTACCGCTGGTTCACGCCGCTCGCGCACCTCGATACGCACGTGAAGTTCGTGCAGTACATCAAGCTCGCGATCCAGGCCGCGGGCCTCGGCACCGAATGGGTGCGCGCGCCCCGGCGCCCGCTCGTCGGCGAGGAACGCCGCCGCATCCTCGCCATCATCGAGGCAGGACTCGAGCGGCGGCCGGCGCTGCCGCCCCCGCCACGCGGCGCCGCAAACCAGGGCCGGCGGCGCCGTTCACGCCGGGGCAAGGCCGCCCGGCGATGACGGGCGGCGACGCCATCCACGTCGTCGACTCACACACGGGCGGGGAGCCGACGCGGCTCGTGATCGACGGCGGCCCCGTGCTTACGGGCCCGCTGGCAGAGCGCGTCGCGCGGCTGCGCGAGCATCACGACCACTTCCGCTCGGCGGTCGTCAATGAGCCGCGTGGCTCCGATGTGCTGGTCGGCGCGCTGCTCACGACACCCGCTGACCCGGGGTGCGCGGCCGGCGTGATTTTCTTCAACAACGTCGGCTATCTCGGCATGTGCGGCCACGGCACGATCGGCACCGTCGTCACGCTCGCGTGGCTCGGGCGGCTCGCGCCGGGCGAGCACCGCATCGACACGCCGGTGGGCGTCGTCACGACGACGCTCCACGACGCGAACACGGTGTCGGTGCGCAATGTGCCGGCCTACCGGCACGCGCACGGCGTGCGTGTCGACGTCGAGGGCCACGGCACCGTCACCGGCGATGTGGCGTGGGGCGGCAACTGGTTCTTCCTCTGCGAAGACCACGGGTGCCCGCTCGCGCTCGCCAATGCCGCCGCACTCGCGGGATTCTGCGAGCGCGTGAGGCAGGCGCTCGCGCAGGCCGGCATCACCGGCGCAGACGGGGCCACGATCGACCACGTCGAGCTGTCGGACGAAGCGCGCAACTTCGTGCTGTGCCCGGGCGGCGCCTACGACCGCTCGCCCTGCGGCACCGGCACGAGCGCAAAGATCGCGTGTCTCGCGGCCGAGGGGCGCCTCGCGCCGGGAGAGACCTGGCGCCAGACGAGCATCACCGGCAGCGTGTTCGAGGCGCGCTACGAGCGCGCAGGCGAGCGCATCATTCCAACCATCACGGGCCAGGCATGGGTGACCGCCGAGTCGATGCTGGTACTCGATCCGGCCGATCCGCTCGTCCACGGCATCCGCGTCGGGTCGTGATCCCGCCATGACACGCTTGCCGACACCGCGCGCAGTGATCGTGATCGGTGGCGGCATCGCGGGCCTCGCCTGCGCGTGGTACGCGGCGCAGGACGGGCACCGTGTCACGCTGCTCGATCGCGGTGGCCCCGACGGCGATCGCTGCTCGCTCGGCAACGCGGGCATGATCGTGCCGAGCCATTTCGTGCCGCTCGCCTCGCCGGGATCGGTGAAGGCCGGTCTCCTGTCGCTCGCCAACCCGCGCAGCCCGCTGCGCGTCGCGCCGCGCTTCGAGCCGGAGTACCTGCGCTGGTGCTGGCAGTTCCTCTGCGCGGCGCGCCGCTCGCGCGTTGCGCTGGCAGCACCCGCGCTGCGCGACCTCGCGCTGCTCAGCCGCCGCGGCTACGAGGCACTGCACCTCCTGTGGCCACAGGGCGTGCCGCTCGCCGAGCACGGCATGCTGATCCTCTGCCGGGGCCGGCACGCGCTGCACGAGGAACGCGAGGCCGCACGCATGGCGCAGCGCCTCGGGATGCCCGTGGAAATCCTCGAGCGCGACGCCGTTGCCGCGCTCGAGCCCGGGCTCGACATGGCGATCGCCGGCGCGGTGCGCTATCCGCTCGATGCGCATACGGTTCCACAGCGCGTGGTGTCGACCCTGGTCGCAGGGCTCGCCGAGGCCGGCGTCGACCTGCGCTGGCACACCGAGGTCACGCGGCTGCGGCGCGACGGCGCGCGCATCGCGGCCGCTGTCACGAGCGACGGCGAGGTCGGCGGCGACGAGTTCGTGATCGCGGCCGGCATGTGGTCCGCGGCGCTCGCCCGCGACATCGACCTGCCGCTGCCGCTGCTCGCGGGCAAGGGTTACAGCTTCACGCTGCGCTCGCCGCGCGTGCGTCCGCATGCCTGCGCGCTCCTCGCCGAGGCCCGCATCGCCGTGACCCCGATGGGCGATGCGCTGCGATTCGCGGGCACGATGGAGCTGTGCGGCATCGACCCCACGATCGATCCCCGGCGCGTGGCGGCGATGATCGATGCGATCCCGAAGTACTACCCGCAGCTCGGTCCCGCCGACTTCGCGGGCATCACGCCGTGGGCGGGCCTGCGGCCCTGTCCGCCCGACGGCCTGCCCTACATCGGGCGTACGCGGCGCGCGACGAATGCCCTGCTCGCGACCGGGCACGCGATGATGGGCCTCTCGCTCGCACCGGCGACGGGGCGCGTCGTGAGCGATCTCATTGCCGGGCGGGAGCCCCCGGTGCCTGTCTCGCTCTACTCGCCGGATCGGTTCGCGCGCGAGCACGGGAACGCGCGGGCGAGCGGCTCATAGCCTATGGCTGATGGCCGGAAGCGCCGACCAGACGCTCGGCAATGGTGCGGATCGCGGCGGGCACGGCAGTGGGCTCGCGCGTGTGCGCATCGACGTAGACGTGCACGAAGCGGCCCACGGCCGCGGCGCCGGGCTCGCCCGCACGGAAGATCCCGAGGCGGTAGGTGATGCTGCGCGCGCCGAGGCGCTCGATCGCGAGCCCCACTTCGAGCGCATCCGGGAACGACAGCGGCCTGAAGTAGCGGCAGCTGGTCTCGACGACGAGGCCGATGGCGGGCAGCGTGCGGATATCGACGCCGCTCGCCTCGATCAGCCAGCCGTTCACCGCGGTGTCGAAGAACGAGTAATACGCGACATTGTTGACGTGGCCGTAGTGATCATTGTCCATCCAGCGCGTCGGCACGGGGCGGAACACGGGATACCCGGCGCGGGTCGGCGGCTGCGCAGTCATGCCACAATTGTAGTCATGAAGACGCGTGCCGCAGTGCTCGACGCGATGGGGCTGCCCTCGCCCTACGCCGCCACGCACCCGCTCGCGATCGCGGCCATCGATCTCGATCCCCCGGGGCCCGGCGAAGTTCTCGTCGCGATGCGCGCGGCCGGGCTGTGCCACTCCGATCTCTCCGTGATCGACGGCAATCGACCCCGCCCGCTGCCGATGGTGCTCGGGCACGAGGCGGCCGGCGTCGTCGAGGCGCTCGGCGAGGGCGTCACCGGCCTCGCGATCGGCGATCACGTGATCACGACATTCGTGCCGAGCTGCGGCGCCTGCGAGCCCTGCGGCATCGGGCGCCCGGCGCTGTGCGAACCGGGCGCCGCGAGCAATGTCGCCGGCACATTGCCGGGCGGTGCGCGGCGCCTGCACCGGGCGGGCGCGGATGTGCTGCACCATCTCGGCGTGTCGGCGTTCGCGGACCACGCGGTCGTATCGCGCCGTTCGCTCGTGCGCATCGATCGCGACCTGCCGTTCGATGTCGCCGCGCTCTTCGGCTGTGCCGTGCTCACCGGCGTCGGCGCCGTGGTCAATACGGCAGCGCTGCGCGCCGGCAGCCGCGTGGGCGTGGTCGGCCTGGGCGGTGTCGGCCTGGCCGCGCTGCTCGGCGCACGCGCGCGAGGTGCGGGCCTGCTGCTCGCGATCGACCTGTCGCCGGCGAAGCGTTCGCTCGCGCTCGAACTCGGCGCGACCCACGTGCTCGATGCGGCGGACCCGGACGTCGTCGCGCAGGCACGGGAACTGACCCGCGGCGGCGCCGATGTCGCGTTCGAGATGGCGGGCTCGGCGCAGGCGATGGATCTCGCATACCGCATCACGCGGCGTGGCGGCACCACGGTCACCGCCGGGCTCTCGCCCCCGGCCGCACTCTTCTCCGTGCCGCACGTCGGCATCGTCGCGGAGGAACGCGCCATCAGGGGCAGCTACATGGGCGGCGCCGACCCCGCACGCGACATTCCGCGGTACATCGCGTGGTATCGCGCGGGCAAGCTCCCGGTCGATCGCCTGCTGTCGCATCGGCTCGGGCTCGATGAAATCAACGCCGGATTCGACCGGCTCGCGAGCGGCGATGCGGTGCGTCAGGTCGTGGTGTTCGACCGGTAGCGCCAGAAGAGCGCCGCGCACGCCACCGCGAGCAGCGACAGCACGCCGAAGAAGACGATCATCGGCTGGTAACCCGCGGGATTCGCCGCGCCCGCGCCGCTCGCGTCATTGAGCGCACCTGCCGCGACATTGGCGAGCGCGAGGCCGATGTTCTGCACCATTGTCATGAAGCCGTATGCGGTGCCGAGACGCTGCGGCGCCACGAGCAGCGTGACCGCCGGCCAGAGGACCGCCGGCACGAGCGAGAACGCGATGCCGATCAGCGCCGTGCTGACGCCGGGTGACAGCGAGGTGGCACCGAGCACCCAGAAGGCGGCCGCGAGCGTCGCCGCACCACACGTCAGCAGGAGGCCGTGGCGGCCGATGCGGTCGTTCAGCCAGCCAAAGAGCGGTGTGGCAAACATGGCGGCGAGGAACACATGGCTGTTCATCAGGCTCGCCGCCTCGAGTGTCATGGCGCGCGTGTGCTGCAGGTATTTGATCGCGAACGTGCTGCGAAACGGGAAGATCACTGAATAGAACAGCACGCAGAGCGCGAGCACGTACCAGTAGCCGCGATTGAAGCGCGCGAGGCTGCGCAGTTCGATCCGTTCGCGCGAGAGCCCGAGCACCTGCACGCCGCGCGTGGCCGCGGTCGCCTCGAGCCGCCAGTACGCGAGCGCCGCCACGACGCCCGCCGCCATGACGCCGGCCGCGAGCCACAACGGCGCCTGCCAGCCGGAGGCGTACGCGTTCGACGCCCAGAGCGGGGAGACATCGACCGCATAGGAGCCGACACGCGCGCAGCTGATCGACAGCGCCATCGCGAACGCGAGCTGCCGGCCCGCGAACCAGATGCCGAGCGCGACGATCGTCGCGACGATCATCGTTTCGGCACCGATGCCGAACAGCAGTCGTCCCGCCGCCATCACCGCAAACGGCGTGCCGATCGCGGTCAGCAGCGCGCCGGCGAGACAGATCACCGCCGTCCAGAATGTGACGAAGCCCGGCCCGTAGCGGTCCACGAGGATGCCGCCGACGAACACGAGCACGATGTTCGGCGCGCTGTAGATCGCGTTCAGCGTGCCGATCTGCGCATCGGAGAAGCCGAGCTCGCGCGACAGCTGCTCGGCGAGCGGACCGATCGAGTCGTAGACGTAGTAGTTGCCGAAGAGCGCCAGCCCGGTCAGCGCGAGCACCGCCCACGCCGCACCGGCGCGGGTCACGGCACGAGCACCGTCGAGCCCGTGGTGCGTCGCGCCTCGAGGTCGCGATGGGCCTGCGCGGCCTCGGTGAGCGGATAGCGCTGGCCGATGCGCACGCGCAGCTTCCGCTTCTTGATCATCGCAAAGAGCTCGCGCGCGGCGGCCGTGAGGTCGGCCGGCGCGGCGATGTAACTGAACAGGGTCGGACGCGTGAGAAAGAGCGAGCCGCGCTTTGCGAGTTCGAGCGGCGACATCGCGGGCGGCGGGCCCGATGCGTTGCCGAAGCTCACCATCATGCCGAGCGGCCGCAGGCAGTCGAGCGATTCGAAGAACGTGTCCTTGCCGATCGAATCGTAGACCACGTGCACGCCCGCGCCCTTTGTCAGGCGCTTCACCTCCGCGACGATGTCGTCGCGGCCGGACAGCAGCGTGTGGTGGCAGCCATGGCGCTTCGCGAGCACGGCCTTCTCCGCACTGCCGACGACGCCGATCACGCGCGCGCCGAGCGCGCGCGCCCATTGCGTCAGGAGGAGCCCGACGCCACCGGCCGCGGCGTGCACGAGCACGTGGTCGCCCTTCTGCACGCGGTACGTGCGACGCAACAGGTAATGGGCGGTGAGGCCCTTCAGCATGATCGCCGCGGCCGTCTCGTCCTTCACGCCCCGCGGCAGCTTGACGAGCCGCGCGGCCGCGACATTGCGCGCCTGCGTGTACGCGCCGACGCTCGGCAGTGCATAGGCGACACGGTCACCGCACCGCAGCCCCTTCACCTTGCGCCCGACCGCCGTGACGACACCGGCGGCCTCGCGGCCCGGCACGGCCGGCAACGTGAGCGGGTAGAGCCCCGTGCGATCGTAGACGTCGATGAAATTGAGGCCGATCGCGGTGTGCCTGACCTGCACTTCGCCGTCGGCGGGCGGCGGCAGCGCGACCGACTCGATGCGCAGCACCTCGGGCCCGCCGGTCTCGCGGATCACGACGGCCGTGGTGGTCGGCTCGGACATGCGCGCAGTCTACGCGGACTCGCCGGTCTGCGCGATGCGCAGCGCCTCGACGACCCGCCCGCCGATCAGGTGCTCCTGGATGATGCGCTCGAGATTGGCCGCCGTGCAGGCGCGGTACCAGGTCCCCTCCGGGTACACGACCGCAATCGGCCCGTCCGTGCAGATGCGCAGGCAATCCGCCTTCGTGCGCAGGATGCCGTGCGGACGATCGACTAGCCCGAGTTCCTGCAGCCGTCGCTTGAGAAAGGCCCACGTTTCCTGTTGCAGCGACGGGTCCGCGCACTTGCCGCCGACACACAGGAAAATGTGCCGCCGGGCGGTGTCGATCTTCCGCAGGTCGATGGCGCGTGCCAGCGCGTCGGGCCCGCTCGCGCCTTCCGCCATCGTCAGAGCGCGGAGTCGTCGGTCTCGCCGGTGCGGATGCGCACCACGCGATCGATTCCGGTGATGAAGATCTTGCCGTCGCCGACCTTGCCCGTCTTGGCCGCCTTCAGCACCGCATCGACGACCTGGTCGACGAGCGAATCGCTGACCGCAACCTCGATACGGGTCTTCGGCACGAAGTCGACCACGTACTCGGCGCCGCGATACAGCTCGGTGTGGCCGCGCTGGCGACCGAAGCCCTTCACTTCCGTGACGGTCATGCCCGACACACCGATCTCGGACAGCGCGGCGCGCACGTCGTCGAGCTTGAACGGCTTGATAATCGCGGTGACCAGTTTCATGCACGCACTCCCGTCGATGAACTTTTGCCTGCTTTCAATAGCAGCTTTCGTGCCAGTGCACCGCGGGCCCGAATTCACGCGGTTTACGCACCGACCCGCACGGCCTGCAGCGTCGCTGCGCACCATTCTAGCGCAAGCCCGGGGGCGCCGCGCCCGCGATTGGTGCGCTTGGGTTCGCCGCGGGCGCCCAGTATGCTGGCTGCGCAATGCCGCAGAACATCGTGATCGTGGGCGCGGGCCAGGCCGCAGCCCAGGCAGTGGAGACCCTGCGCCGCAAGGGCTATGCGCACGCCCTCACGGTCATCGGCGAGGAGCCCTGGCTGCCCTACCAGCGACCGCCGCTGTCCAAGAAGTTCCTCACCGGCGCCATCGACGCCGATCACCTGCCGATCCGCCACCGTGCGTTCTACGACGAGCACGCGGTGACCCTGCATCTCGGGCGACGCGCGACGCACCTCGATCCGGCCGCGTGCACGGTCACGCTCGATGATGGCCGCACGCTCGATTACGACGCGCTGCTGCTCGCCACCGGCAGCCGCGCCCGACGGCTCGACCTGCCCGGTGCCACGCTCGCGGGCGTGCATGCGCTGCGCACGCTGGCCGACGTCGAGACAATTCGTGCGGCGGCGCGGCCCGGTGCGCGCGCCGTCATCATCGGGGGCGGCTACATCGGCCTCGAGACGGCCGCGAGCCTGCGCGAGCTCGGGCTCGAGGTCACCGTGCTCGAGGTCGCGGAGCGCGTGATGAGCCGCGTGGTAGCGGAACCGGTGTCGCGATTCTACGAAGCCGAGCACGCGCGCCACGGCGTGCGGATCGTGCTCGGTACCGCAGTTGCGGGCCTCGATGGCGATACGCAGGTACGCGCGGTGCGCTGCGCCGACGGCAGCGAACACCCGGCCGATCTCGTGATCGTCGGCGTCGGCGTCTCGCCGGTCGACGAGCTCGCGCGGGCGGCGGGCCTCGCCTGCGACGACGGCATCGTCGTCGACGAGTACTGCCGCACCTCGGATCCGCATGTTTTCGCCGCGGGCGACTGCACGAACCACCCGAGCGTGCGCTATGGGCGGCGCATGCGCCTCGAATCGGTCGACCATGCGTTCGAGCAGGCGACGAGCGCCGCGCTCAACCTGATGGGTGTCGCCACCGTGCACGATCGCACACCGTGGTTCTGGTCCGACCAGTACGACCTGAAGCTCGTGATCGTCGGCGTCGCGCAAGGGCACGACCGCGCCGTGGTACGCGGTGATCCGGCGAGCCGCTGCTTCTCCGTGTGCTACCTCGCGGATGGCGAACTGATCGCCGTCGATACCGTGAACAGCCCGAAGGACCAGATGGCTGCGCGCAAGCTCGTCGCGGCGCGCGTGCACCCGGACCCGGCGCGCCTCGCGGACATAACGCGGCCGCTCCGGGATTGTGTCGCGTAGGCGTCCCGCCGCTCGGCGAAAAGGCGATAATCCACGCACAATGACGCTACGGGGGATCATCGCGCGCTGCGTCGCGCTCACGTTCGCCATCGGGGCACCCTGCGCGGTCGCCGGCCCGGGCGCGCGCATCGTCCATTTCGAACCGGTCCGCGCGCTCGCTGCGCAGGGCGCGACGGCGGCCGGGCGCGAACGCCTGTCCTTCGAGGCGTTCGGCAAGCGCTTCGAGCTCGAGCTCGACCCGAACACGCGCGTGGCCGCTGCGGTGCCCGCTGCCCGGCCGGATCTCGTGCCGCTCGAGGGCCGCATCGTGGGTCTGGCCGGCTCGTGGGCGCGCATCACGCGGTCGCGCGAGGGCCTGGTCGGGCTCGTCAGCGACGGTCGCGAGCTCTATGCGATCGAACCGGCGCGGTCCATTGCGGCGCTCACCGACGCATCGCTCGCAACGCCGGCATCGGGCGTGATCGCCTATCGGCTCGAGGACGCGCTGATCGACACGAACGCCGTGAGCTGCGGTGTCGGAGCGGCCGACGGCACGACGAGCGGGCTCACGCTCTACAAATCGCTCGCGACCGAACTCGCGCCGCTCGCCTCGCTCGCGGTCGACCGCCAGCTCGATGTCGCGATGGTCGCCGACTACGAGCTGTACCAGGCCTACGGCGCCGCGACGATCGACTTCCTGATCGCGCGCATGAATGTCGTCGATGGCCTGTACGCCGCGCAGCTCGGCATCCGCATCCGCGTCGGCTCGACGCGGGTCTTCGAATCGGCCCTGCAGCCGTTCTCGGCGAGCGCGGCGCCGGACCTGTTGCAGCAGCTGGCCGGCTTTCGCCGCACGACCATCGCATCGCAGCGGCTCGGGCTCACGCACCTGATGACGGGGCGCGAACTCGACGACACCACGGTCGGCATCGCCTACCTCGACACGGTCTGTTCGCTGCAGTCGGCGAGCCTGACCGAAGCGCGCACCGGGAAGCTGAGCGCCGCGCTGATCTCCCTGATCGCGGCCCACGAGATCGGCCACAACTTCGGCGCGCCGCACGACGGCGAGGCGGGCAAGGCGTGCGCCACCACCGACCCGAACGCGTACCTGATGGCGCCCACGCTGTCGAGCGCGAACACGCAGTTCTCCGCGTGCAGCATCACGGAGATTTCGCAACGCATCGCCGCCGCGTCCTGCCTGTCCGCGGTCGACGAGGTCGATGTCGCGCTCGTGGCTCCGGTCGCGAGTGCGCGGCACGGCATCGGCGAGAACTGGTCGCTCACCTTCAGCGTGCGCTCGATCGGCACGCGCGATGCGCCGATGACGGCCGCATCCTTCACGATCCCGGCCGGCTCGACGCTCGAGAGCATCAACGCGGCGGGCGGCACCTGCACGGTGGTCGGCAGCCAGGCGAGCTGCAGCCTGGGTACGCTCACGCCGGGCACCACGCGCACGATCACGCTGTCGCTCACGGGTCGCGTGATCGGCACCGAAACGCTCTTCGGCAGCGTGTTTGCCGCAGGCGATGGCTCGCCCGGCAATGACAGCACGTCGGTCGAGATCGTGACCGCCCCGCTCGCCGATCTCGCCACCGCGGTGAGCGTCACGCCGGAGAGCCTCGCCGTCGGCGACGACGCCCGCTTTGCCGTGACGATGCGCAACATCGGCCCGAGCGTGACGTCGGACGCGCGCCTGTCGATCGACATCCCGACCGGGCTCACCGTGCACACGATCGATGCGGGCACGCTCGCATGCACCGTGAGCGCGAACAGCATCTCCTGCGATCCGCTGCTGCTCGCGCCCGACGATACGCGGACCGTGAACTTCACTGCGCGCGCCGATGCGGCGGGCAGCTTCGCCGTAACAGCGGTGGCGCTCACCGCGGCGGTCGATCCCGTCAGTGCGAACAATTCGGCGAGCGCCTCGGTCACGGTCACCGGCGGCGGCGGGGGGAGCACGTCGCCGCCGACCCCACCCACGAGTGGCGCGGCAAGCGGAGGCGGTGGCGGCGGTGCGCTGTCACCGTGGCTGCTTGCGCTCCTCGCCGTGGTCGTCGCGCGGCGCATCGGCAGGCGAGCTCAGCCGATGACGACGAGCAGGTCCTTCGCGTCGACCTGAAGCCCGGGCCGCGCCAGCACTTCGACGACCTGCCCGTCCGCTTCGGCGCGCACGGCCGTCTCCATTTTCATCGCCTCGAGGGTGACGACGACATCGCCCCGCGCAACCATCTGGCCGACCGTGACGGCCACGGTCGCGACACTGCCGGGCATCGGCGCGCCCACCTGCCGCGGATTGCCGGGCTCGACCTGTCGCTGGGGCGGACGGCGCGCAACCTGGCTGCGGTCGGCGACGCGCACCGCGCGCGGCTGGCCGTTCAGTTCGAAGAACACCGTGCGGGTGCCGTCGTCGTGCGTTTCGCTGACGGCGACATGGGTCACGATCAGCGTCTTGCCGCGCTCGAGGTCGATGCTGATTTCCTGGCCCGGTTCCATCCCGTAGAAAAACGCGGGCGTCGGCAGGCGGCCCATGTCGCCATAGGCGGCGCGGTCCTTCGCATAGTCGAGGAACACGCGCGGGTACATGAGGTATGACGCGAGCTGGTAGTCGGCGACGTCGCGACCGATGCGGCCGGCGACTTCCGCGCGCGCCGCCTCGAGATCGACCGGCGGCAGCACGGCACCGGGGCGCACCGTGAGCGGCGCGGCGCCGTTCAGCACCTTGGCCTGCAATGCCTTCGGGAAGCCGCCCGGCGGCTGGCCGATGTCGCCGCGCATCAGCTGCACGAGGGACTCGGGAAACGCGATCTGCGTCGCGGGGTCCAGGATCTGCGCGCCGGTGAGGCCGCTCGTGACCATCATGATCGCCATGTCGCCGACGACCTTCGAGGTCGGCGTGACCTTGACGATGTCTCCCAGCAGTTCGTTCACGTCGGCGTACGCCTGCGCGACTTCCGGCCAGCGTGCCTCGTCGATGCCGAGCGCGCGCGCCTGCTCGCGCAGGTTCGTGTACTGCCCGCCCGGCATGCCGTGCACGTAGACCTCGGAAGCCCCGGAGCGGATGTCGCTCTCGAACGCGCCGTAGCTGCGGCGAACCTGCTCCCAGTAACTCGAGAGCCGGCGCAGGTTCGTCGTGTCGATGCCCGGATCGCGCTCGCCGTGGCGCAGCGCCTCGACGATCGAGCCGAGGTTCGGCTGCGAGGTGAGGCCGCTCATCGCGTCCATCGCGCCGTCGACGGCGTCGCACCCGGCATCGACGGCGGCCAGCACGCTCGCGGCGGAGATGCCGCTCGTGTCGTGCGTGTGGAAATGCAGCGGCATCCCGGTCTCGGCCTTGAGCGCGGCCACGAGCGTACGCGCCGCCGCGGGACGGCACAGGCCCGCCATGTCCTTGATGCCGATGATGTGCGCGCCGGCCGCCTTGAGCTCGCGGGCGAGCCGCACGTAGTAGTCGAGCGTGTACTTCTTCTCGCGCGGATCCGACAGGTTGCCGGTGTAGCAGATCGCGGCTTCGCAGAGCCGGCCGCTGTCGCGCACCGCGTCGATCGCGACGCGCATGTTCTCCACCCAGTTCAGCGAATCGAACACGCGAAACAGGTCGACGCCGCACGCCGCCGCCTGAGCCACGAAGTAGCGCACGACGTTGTCGGGGTAGTTGGTGTAGCCGACCGCATTGGCCGAGCGCAACAGCATCTGCAGCAGGAGGTTCGGCATCGCCTCGCGAAACTGCGTCAGGCGCTCCCACGGATCTTCCTTCAGGAAGCGCATCGCCACGTCGAACGTGGCGCCGCCCCAGCATTCGACCGAGAACAGCTGCGGCAGCAGCTGTGCGTAATACGGTGCGATCGCGGCCATGTCGATCGTGCGCATGCGGGTCGCGAGCAGCGACTGGTGCGCATCGCGCATCGTGGTGTCGGTCAGCAGCACGCGCCGCTCACCGAGCATCCACTGCGAGAACTTCTCCGGGCCGAGCTCGTCGAGCTTCTGCTTCGTGCCCGCGGGCGGCGCCGACTTCAGCGCCACCTTCGGCAAACGTGCGAGCGCCATGTGCGCCGGCCGCGGCCGGTTCTTCGTTTCCGGATTGCCGTTGACGATCGTCTCGGCGAGGTAAGTGAGCATGCGCGTCGCGCGGTCGCGCTTGCGCGGGAACGCGAACAGCTCGGGAGTGGTGTCGACGAAGCGCGTGGTGTACGCGCCGCTCGCGAAGGCCGGATGGGTGATCACCTGGTCGAGGAAGCGCAGGTTGGTCACCACCCCGCGGATGCGGAACTCCCACAGCGCACGATGCATGCGCGCCGAGGTCTCCTCCGCGGTCGGCGCCCACGCCGTCACCTTCACGAGCAGCGAGTCGTAGGAACGCGTGATGATCGCGCCCGTGTACGCCGTGCCCGCATCGAGCCGGATGCCGAAGCCCGCGGGGCTGCGATACGCGGTGATGCGGCCGTAGTCCGGGATGAAGTTGTTCTCCGGGTCCTCGGTCGTGACGCGACACTGCAGCGCGTGAGCCTGCACGCGGATCGCCTCCTGCGCCGGCACACCGCTCTCCGGCGTGCCGATGCGCGCGCCCGCCGCGATGCGGATCTGCGCCTTGACGAGATCGATGCCGGTCGCGCACTCGGTCACCGTGTGCTCGACCTGGATGCGCGGATTGACTTCGATGAAGTAGAACTGCCCGGTATCGGCGTCCTGCAGGAACTCGACGGTGCCGGCATTGAGGTAGCGCACGGCGCGGCCGATCGCGAGGCCGGCTTCGCACAGCGCCGCGCGCTGCGCGTCGGTGAGGAACACCGCGGGCGCACGTTCGACGACCTTCTGGTTACGGCGCTGCACCGTGCAGTCGCGCTCGTAGAGATGCACGAGGTTGCCGTGGCGGTCGCCGAGGATCTGTACCTCGATGTGGCGCGCGCGCCGCACGAGCTTCTCGAGGTAGACCTCGTCGTTGCCGAACGCGGCCTGCGCCTCGCGCCGCGCCACGGGCAGGAGCTCGGCCAGCGCGGCGTCGCTGTCGATGATCCGCATGCCGCGCCCGCCGCCGCCCCAGCTCGCCTTCAGCATCACCGGATAGCCGACTTCGCGCGCGAGCGCCTGGGCGGCCGCGAGGTCCGCGGGCAGTGGCGGAGTCGCGGGCATCACCGGCACGCCGGCGGCGACCGCGGCATTGCGTGCCGACACCTTGTTGCCGAGCGTACGCATGATCGCCGGGGTCGGGCCGACGAATATGACGCCCGCCTTCTCGCAGGCCTCGGCGAAATCCGGGTTCTCCGACAGGAAGCCGTAACCCGGATGAATGGCGTCGGCATGCGATTCGCGTGCGATCCGCAGCACATCCTCGATGTCGAGGTAGGCCTCGACCGCTCCCTTGCCGCGGCCGACGAGATACGCCTCGTCCGCCTTGGTGCGATGGAGCGAGAAGCGGTCCTCCTGCGAATAAATCGCGATGGTGCGGATGCCGAGTTCGGTCGCGGCCCGCATCACGCGGATCGCGATCTCGCCCCTGTTGGCGACCAGCAGGCTCCGGATGCGTCGGTCGGGGATGGCCACAAAACCTGTCCGTTTGGCGAATGGGCGACGCCCACGGCGCTGGCGGACTGCTAGGCTTCGGGCATGGCTGATAATAGCCGCCGGTGTTGCCGCATGTCGCGTGCCGGCTGGAGACCACCCGATGTACTCGATCGCCATCCACGGCGGCGCCGGCACCCTGCCGCGCGCCCTCATGACCTCCAGCCAGGAGTCGGCCTACCGCGCCGGCCTCGCCGCAGCGCTCGATGCAGGCTACGCCGTGCTCGACCTGGGAGGCACGAGCCTCGATGCAGTCACCGCGGCAGTGCGGATGCTCGAGGACGACCCGCTGTTCAATGCCGGCCGCGGCGCGGTGCTGACGCACGAAGGCACGGTGGAGCTCGATGCCTCGATCATGGACGGCCGCACGCTCGCGGCCGGCGCGGTCGCCGGAGTCCGGCACGTGCGAAATCCGGTCGACCTCGCACGTGCCGTGATGGAGCACTCGCCGCACGTGATGCTGATCGGAGCGGGTGCAGAGGAGTTCGCGCTCGCCAGCGGCATGGCGCTCGTGCCGAACGATCATTTCCTGACCGACACGCGCAAGGCACAGCTCGGCCGCGTGCTCGCGGGTGATGCGCGTCCCGCGAACGAGCTGTCCGCGCTCGGCACCGTGGGCGCCGTGGCGCGCGATCGCGCCGGCAACCTCGCCGCGGCGACCTCCACCGGCGGCATGACCGGCAAGCGCCATGGCCGCGTCGGCGACACACCGATCATCGGCGCCGGCACCTACGCCGACAATGCGGTGTGCGCCGTCTCGGCCACCGGCCACGGGGAGTATTTCATTCGCGCGGCCGTCGCCCACGACATCTGCGCGCGCGTCGCCTACAGCGGCCTCACGTTGGCTGCCGCCGCGGACGCGGTCGTGCTGGATCGCCTGCAGAAGATGGGCGGCGAAGGCGGCATCATCGCGATCGATGCGCAGGGCGGCGTCGTGACGAGTTTCAACAGCGAGGGCATGTTCCGCGGTGCGCGCACGTCGGGAGGAACCAGGGAAATTTCGATCTATCGGGACTAGGACCGGCGCGCGCCGCAGGACGATTGGCCGCGCAAGCCGCTCATGGCCACAACCTGGCTGCCTCGCCCGCCCCGAGCCGCCGATTCAGGCCGACGGCGTGCCGTTGTGCGTCCCCCGCCCTGTCGCCGCCAGCTCGTCGATGAACGCGCTCACCGCGCTCCATGCGCGCCGGCTCTCGTCGAGCCAGGGCAGCGCGAGTGGCCAGTCGTGTTGCATGCCCCGGCCGACGTGCACACGCACACGGGTTCCGACCCGCTCGGCCGCGTCGCGCACGCGCAGCGCGTCGTCGAGCAACAATTCGTCCTCGCCGGCGAGCAACATCAGCGGTGGCAGCCCCGAGAGGTCGGCGAATACGGGAGAGACATGGGGCGACCGGCGATCGGCGGCGGCAGCGTAATGGGCGGACCAGATCTCGAGATGCCTGCGCGTGAACCACAGGTCCCTGTCGCGATTGCCGTCGACCGATGCGCCGGACACGGCAAGATCAGTCCACGGCGAGAACAGAACCGCCCCGCGCGGCATCGCCATCCCGGCGTCCCGGAGCTTCACGAGCAAACTGAGGCACAGGCCGCCGCCCGCCGAATCGCCGGCGAACAACATCGGCGTGCCGGGACGAACACCACTGACAAGCTGCCAGGCAGTGAGTGCGTCATCGAGCGCCGCCGGATACGGATGCTCCGGCGCCAGGCGATAGTCCGGGACAAAGATCTGCGCATTCCATCGATAGCTCAGCCGCAGCGCGCGACTGCGGTAGGACGCAGGTGAGCCCATGAAGAACGCCCCGCCGTGCAGGTACAGGACGATGCGCGCCGGTGACTCGACCGCACAGACAGATTCAATCGGGACCTGGCCTGCCGTATGGTCACCGAAAGACACGCGCGGAAACCTGCGCTGGATTTTCGAGCGGGACACGCGCGCCAGGCGTTCGAAACGGGCGCGCATCCGCAGCGGCGGCGTCGCGGCGCCGAACAGGGTGCTCGTGACGAGGCCGTAGCCGCGCAATGACAACCAATGCGTCAGGGCGACCATTTCAAGCTTGATGGGCGAGAGGAGCACCGCATGACCGCTCAGGAACACGGCGCCAGATTTCGTGGCCCATGCGACTTGCTGCAAGCCAGCCGCTGACCGTCAACGTTTCCCGATGTCTCCATACGGGCCTGCCACGACGACGACGTAACCGTCGGGATCTTGCAGCCAGATCTCGCGGTGGTTTGCGTTCCGGTTGACTTGCGGGCCCTCCAGGACCCGAGCGCCTTGACGGCGGACGCGCTGTAGCAAGGTCTCGAAATGGTCCGTCTGAAACCAGACGAGGACACCGTTTCCGTGCGGCTTCGAAGGACTGCCGATGTGCGAATGCGCGTGCGCTTCCCATCGATGCAGCTGCATGACCATGCGCCCGCGCCACGTCAGCTGCTCGTAGTCCGGTCCACCATGTCCGCTTTTCAGACCAAGGACAGCCTGATACCAGCGGCTGCTGGCCTCGACATCACGAACCGCGATGAGTGGCTGTGGTTTCATGTTGCCAAACGAATGGGCTCAGCGCGGCCGGGCCGGCCGATGCAGTGCGCACAGCTTGTTGCCGTCCGGATCGCGGACATACGCCAGGTACATGGCGCCCACGGCGCCGTCGCGCAGTCCCGGAGGCTCTTCGATCGAAGTGCCGCCGTGCGCGAGCGCCGTGTCATGGAAGCGGGCGACCTGCTCGGGAGAGTGACACTTGAATCCTATGGTGCCGCCATTGGCGAACGTCGCAGACTCGCCATTGATCGGTTCCGTGACGCAGAAGGTTCCACCGTCGTGCCGATAGAACAGCCGCGCGTGACCGGTACTCGCCGTGTTGCGCACCGGCTCTCCGGCACCCAGTACCCCGAGCACCGCGTCGTAGAATCGCTTGGAGCGTTCGATGTCGTTCGATCCGACCATGACGTGACTGAACATGGGCCGCTTCCTGTCTCCTGTACTGCAGACAGGCGAGTATGAACGGTCGGGCGTTGGTCGAACCAGTCGATTCCCGAGGGGATGGCTCTGCCGGTACCCCGGGAGCGGGAAAGACGAACAGCGCTTCCGCCATGAGCCATGGGCCCTGGCCCCGAATCATCCGGCCCGCAATTCCCTCGCGACGAGCACCGTCGTCGCCTCGCCGAAATCGCCCTCGTCGAGCACGGCATAGCGATTGCGGCCCTGCTCCTTCGCGATGTAGAGCGCGCGATCGGCGATCCGCACGACCAGATCGTGCGAGGAATCGCGCTCGGGCGACATCGTCGCGACGCCGACGCTCACCGTGACGTGCGGCTGCGTCAGCGAGCGATCGTGCGGGATCGCGAGCGCCGTCACCTCATCGAGCATGGCGCGCGCCACCCGCTCGCCGCCTTCGCGGTCGGCGCCGGGCAGGATCGCGATCATTTCCTCGCCGCCGTAGCGCGCGACGCAGTCCCGCGGACGCGAACCCGCGGCTCGACGGATCGCGCCGGCCACGTCGCGCAGGCACGCATCTCCGGCCTGGTGCCCATAGCGGTCGTTGTAGGCCTTGAAGTGGTCGATGTCGATCATCACGACCGTGACGGTGTCGCGGTCGCGGATCGCCTGTTGCCAGATGCGGTGGATTTCGCCCTCGAGCGCGGCGCGGTTCAGGAGGCCGGTGAGTCCGTCGTGCGTCGCGACCTCGTTCAGCAACCGGCGGTCGAGGTATGCGACGCGATTGGCGTGCTCGAGCCAGTAGCAGCCTGCGCCTGCATAGAGGTTCGCGCACACGAACAGAAACGACAGGTAGAGGGCCGTCTGCATCGGCAATCCGGTGACGATCGCGGCGACGATGAAGCCGGCGAGCGTGACGAGGTTGGTGCGCAGCGCGGCCGTGAACGACAGGCCGAGCATGAAGTAGAAAAAGAAGATCGCGATGATCAGGCGCGCGTAGACATACGATGTCAGCGTGCCCTCGGCATGGACCGCGAGTACCACGGTGGCGAGCCCGTAGAGCGGCGCGAACAGGTGCACGAAGGGCCAGTACCAGCGGTAGAAGCGCCGCGCCGTGAGCACGATGGCGATCGTCACGAGCGGGATGTGCACGCCGAAGCGGATCGCGTCCGGCACGCCGTGCGCGTTCGCGCCGATCAGCCAGCGGTCGAGTATCGCGAGCCCGACGATGGTGACGAGCGCGAGGCACACGCCGATGCGCACGAGCCGGCGGCGCGATGTCCGGTACTCGGTGACGAATTCGCGCTCGAGCGGAGGCGGGAAGCGCAGCGTTGCAAAGCCCGTGCGCAGCGTCCGGGCGACGAGCGACTCACCTTCGCGCGGCAACGTCGCTGCTGTCACGTCGGTTCAGAGCGGCGGGGTCTCGTGCTCGCGCTGCGCCTTCACGCGGGTCCGCCAGATGTCGTACGGATCCCAGCCGCGGACCACGCGCGAATCCGGCGCAGCTTCCTTGCGCGCCGCCTCGGGCATGGTCGGTTCGTTCGCCGCGACGAGTGCGAGGGAAAAATGGCCGGCGGCCCCGGAGGGCTTGGTCGTTTTCATCAGCGAAGGACTCGTCCCTGACTTCTGTCTGTTATCGGCGACGATTCTAGACCCCGGACGCGACGATTGCGTGACAAATTCTGCGCGCCGATATGTCAAATCAGGGGGTTGGTGCAAATTTTGTGCGCTAGTTCTCAAAATACCGCGCGAGATAGGCCTCGAAGGTCCCGGTATCGGCCGCCTCGATCGCCTGCTGCTGTGCAATAGACGCCTCGGCCTCCCTCCGGAACTCGTCGAGGCGCGCCTCGTTCGGCGGGTAAAGCTCGAGGAAATAGGCCTTGTGGGCGCTCGAAACGCGCTGCGCGAGCTCGAAGAACGATTCGCCGGTCGATTCGAGCTCCTGCAGGAGGCGTGCGGACGGCGTGCGCGCGACATCGCGCAGCTTCTCCCGCTGCATCGCCAGGGCCTGCGCATACGGCTGCGAGGCATCGCCCAGATCGAGGATCTCGCACAGGCCCGTCATGCCGTCCAGCAACTCGGCAGCCCAGTCGGCGAGGGGCACTTGCCGCCCATCACGCGTCAGGCGCAGTCCCGGCTCGCGACCGCGCCGCGCGACGATGACGTGGTTGCGGTCGAGCGCCTCCTGTTCGTCCGTACCGATCGGCGGGCTGTCGCGCAGCAGGCACAGCGCGAGGAATGCCTCGAGGAAGCGCAGCTTCACCTGGTTCACGCCGACAGGATCGAAAGCGCTCACGTCGAGGGCCCGCACTTCCACGTACTCGACGCCGCCCCGCCGCAGCGCCTTCGTCGGCCGCTCGCCGGAACGTGCCACGCGTTTCGGGCGGATGTTGCTGTAGTACTCGTTCTCGATCTGCAGGAGGTTCGCGTTCAGCTGCCGCCACTCGCCGTCCACCTGCACGCCGAGCGCCTCGTACGGCGGATACGGCGTCTCGATCGCGCGCGTGAGGTCGCGCACGTATTCCTCGAGGCTGTTCACCGAGACCGAGACGCCGGCCTGCTTGCGGTTGCGGTAGCCGAGATCGCTCATGCGCAGCGACGTCGCGTAGGGCTCGTACGCCGTGCCCTTCGCGAGCCGCGGCAGGGTCTCGCCGCGCACGCGCACGAACGACTCGCACACGGCGGGCGAAACGCCGAACAGGTACAGCACGATCCAGCCGTGCCGGCGGTAGTTGCGCAGCAGGTCGAAGTACGCCGGCGAGCGCAGTGCGATACCGGTCGCATGCGAGGCGCGCAGCGCCGCGTAAGGCTCCCAGAACTTCTCCGGGAACGAATAGTTGAAATGCACGCCGGAGATCGCCTGCATCACGCGCCCGTAGCGCACGCCGAGCCCCTCGCGATAGACGGTCTTCATGCGCCCGATGTGCGAGCGGCCGTACTGCGCGATCGGGATCGCAGCGTCGCTGTCGATCCGGCACGGCATCGAGGTCGCCCACAGGCGCTCCTCGTCGAGGTGCCGGTAGACGAACTGGTGCATGTCGCACAGGTACTGCAACAATTCCCAGCTCGTCGTGAATGTCGGCGTGACGAGCTCGATCAGCGCCTCCGAGTAGTCGGTCGTGAACTGGCTGTTGGTGAGCGCCGATCCGAGTGCGGGCGGATGCGGGGTCGTCGCGATGCGGCCATCCGGCGTGACGCGCAGCGATTCCTTCTCGACCCCGCGCAACCCGCCCTGCAGCAGGCGGGCCCCGCCCCCGTTGACGAGCGCGGCGAGGCGCCGCTCGAACGCGCGATCGATGGCGGGAGGCGGCATGCGTTACCAGGGCGTGCGTCGCAGGAGCACGTCGCGCAGCATCGCGAAATCGCCGCGCAGGCTGTACAGCGGGTGACGGAACGTGGCCGGCCGGTTCTTCTCGAAGACGAAGTGCCCGACCCAGGCGCAGCCATACGCGAGAACGACGGCCGGCAGCACGAGCCGCCACGCGCGCATCGCGACGGCGGCTGCGACGATCGCGAGCATGGCCAGTGTGCCGATGACGTGCAGGCGTCGCGACACCGGATGACGATGCTCGCCCAGGTAGTAGGGATAGAACTCGCGAAAGCTCGTGAAGCGCGCCGCCATGGTGACGGCCATCTTGCCGCGCCGGGCGCCGGGAGCGCAATTGCGGGCCGCGGTACGGGTCGCGGCAGTCACCGTTGCGTGCGGCAACGGGAGGCCAGTTCGCGCAGCGTGTCGGGCAGGTCACGCTTCAGCGCGGCGACGATCAGCCATTCCGGGACCGGGTAGCGCGGCACGACCCGCACGCGATACTCGACCAGCGTCGCCGTACCTCCGTCGAGCGGTTCGAGGGTCCAGCGGGCCGTGTGCTCGCGCAGTCCGCCGCTCACGTTGCTGATCCGCACTTCGTGCGGCGGCCGGTAGTCGGCGCGGAACACGAAGCGGATGCGCGGCAGGTACCAGCGCAGGTTCACCACCTGTTCGATCAACTCGTGACTGCCGTCGGGCGCGGCCTCGATGACCCGGCAGGATTCGAGCCGGCGCACGAACTGCAGCGCCTCCGCGCACGAGGTCATGACCGCGAACACGCGAGCGGGTGCGGCATCGATCCGGATCGCGGCACGCACGACAGGTGGCCCGCCCCCTTGCGTCCCCTCGGCGGCGGTCGCCACCAGCACCTCGCCGGCGAGTACCCGCGTGCGCTCGGCGTCCGACAGCGGCGCGACGGACAGCACAGCGAAGGCCAGCAGAAGGGGAAGTTGCGGCATGGCGTGCGACCAGTATGCCTGCCCGGTCATTGTGGGTTCAGGTATCGCGCGCTACCGTGCGCGGCATGAGGCGTACGCCTGCCCTCGTTCTGCTCGCACTCGCCTGCGCACCAGCCGCGTGGGCCGACAGCTTTCGTTGCGGCCAGCGCCTCGTCGTCGAAGGCACGACGCGCGACCAGGTCGTGACCTGGTGCGGCGAGCCGTCCGAGGTGGAGGAGCGTCGCGCCCTGCGACCGCCGATCCTCTGGTACTACGGGCGGCCGGTCCGCGTCGCCGGCGGTGAATACATCGAGGTCCTCGTCGAAACCTGGACGTACAACCTCGGCCCCCAGCGGCTGATGCGGCGCCTGACGATCGAGAACGGCACAGTCGTCGAGGTCGAAACGCTCGGTTACGGCTATCGCAAGCCGCCGTCCCGTTCGCCATGACGGGCCGCTCAGGCGACTTCGTGCTGCGCATTGCGCAGGCGGCCGACGATTTCGCCATTGCCGCAATCATTCGCGCAGTGATGCCCGCCTTCGGCGCGTGCGGCGCGGGATTTGCGATCAATGACCCGGAAGTGGACGGCATGAGCGGCGCCTACCGGCGGCCGCGCGCAGCCTACTACGTCGTCGAGACGGCCGGCCGGGTGGTCGGCGGCGGCGGCATCGCACCGCTCGAAGGCGGATCATTCGGCACCTGCGAGCTGCGCAAGATGTATCTCCTGCCCGAGGCACGCGGCCTCGGCGCGGGCGCGCGCCTGCTCGCGCGTTGCCTCGCGACGGCGCGCGGCTACGGTTATCGCGCCTGCTACCTCGAAACCCTGACCGGCATGGACGCCGCCCGACGGCTCTACCACCGCGCGGGATTCAGGGAAATCCCGGCCGCACTCGGTGCCACGGGCCACCACGGCTGCGACCGCTACTTCCTGCTCGAATTTCCCTGAACCGCGATCACGGCGCGCTGCGCGACTTGCCGGTAGCGCAGCGACAGCAGTACGGCACAGACCGAAAGCCCCGCGATCAGCCCCATCCAGACCGCGCCGGCGCCCTGGCCGAGCGCGACGCCGAAGCCGTACGCGAGCGGAAAACCGACGAGCCAGTACGCGACGACATTCAGCACCATCGGCACCCGTGCATCCTTGAAGCCGCGCAGCGCTCCCGCGGCACCCACCTGCAGGCCGTCGGCGACCTGGAAGGCTGCCACGTACGCGAGCAGTTGCGTGGCCACGGCGAGCACCGCCGCGTCCCGGGTGTACGCGCCGGCGATCTGGCGGCGCAACAGGAGCAGCACGAGCGCCGAGGCCGCCATGACCGCCACGCACAGCGCCATGCCGATCCAGCCTGCACGACGCCCTGCGACCGCATCGCCGCGCCCGAGCTGGTGGCCGACGTGGATCGTCGTCGCGGAGTGCAGCGACAGCGGGACCATGAACATCAGGGCGCCATAGTTGATCGCGATGGCGTGTGCCGCGAGCACGGTCGAGCCGAACGCGCCGAGCATCAGGCCGGCCGAGGCAAACAGTCCGCCCTCGGCGAGGACGCTGCCGCTGATCGGCAGGCCGAGCGCCAGGATCGCGGCGAGACGTGCGCGGCTCGGCCATTCGAAGTGCCGCAGCGGCGCAAAGGGCCGGTAGCGGCGATGCCGCCGCACGTAGGCCACGAGGAAGGCGAACACCGTCCAGCTCGCGAGCGCGGTGCCGACCCCGCAGCCGACCGCACCGAGCGCGGGCAGGCCGAACTTGCCGTACATGAACACGTAGTTGCCGGCGACATTGACGAGGAACGCGAGTACCGCCGTATACATGATCGGCCGGGTCCAGCCGATGCCTTCGCTCGCGAATCGCAGCGCGAGGAAGGCAAACATCGCGGGCACGCCGCAGGCGACTGCCCGGACATAGCGCGCGGCGAGCGCCGCAACATCGGGCGGAATGGCGATCGCGAGCAGCACGGGTTCGGCGCAAAAGAGCGCTGCCACCGTCACGGCGGCGAGACCCAGCGCGAGCCACAACGCATTGCGCGCGAGACTGCCGACCATCGCATCCTGCCCCGCGCCGTACGCGTGTGCGACGGTCGGCGACAGCGCCATCAGCACGCCGAGCCCGCCGAGGTGGAAGAACGACACGAAATTCGCGCCGACCGCGACCGCCGCCAGATCGCGCGCACCGAGCCAGCCGGCCATGATCGTGTCGGCCGTGACCATGCCGGCGGTGGCGACATTGTTGATGAGCAGCGGGCCCGCGAGCTGCACGATCTTCGCGGCATCGCTGCGGACCGCTGCGGGCATTGCCGGCATGCGGATTGGCTGAGGAGACGGTGGGCGTGGCATTCTAGCGCCCCATGCTCGCCGGTCCAGCCATTCGACGGGTCGCCATCGTGGGTGGCCAGCGCATTCCATTCGCCAGGGCGCACGGCGCCTATGCCGCGGTCGGCAACCAGGACATGCTCACGGCCGCACTGCGCGCCGTCGTCGCGAAATTCGACCTCACGGGCCAGCGCCTCGGCGACGTGATCGCGGGCGCCACGATCAAGCACTCGAAAGACTTCAACCTCGCGCGCGAATGCGTCCTGTCGAGCGGCCTCGATCCGCACACGCCGGGGCTCGACCTGCAGCGGGCCTGCGGCACGAGCCTCGAGGCGGCGATCCTCGTCGCCAACAAGATTGCGCTCGGCCAGATCGACGTCGGGATCGCCGGCGGCGTCGATTCGGTCAGCGACGTGCCGATCGTCTACCCGCGCTCCTACCGCGAGAAGCTGCTGCGCAGCTACCGCGGCCGCAGCCTCGGCCAGCGCATCGCACCCTTCTTCAGCCTGCGCCCGCGCGACTTCAAGCCGGTCATGCCCGCGGTCGTCGAACCCCGCACCGGCCTGTCGATGGGTGAACACTGCGAGCAGATGGCGAAGACGTGGCAGATCACGCGCGAGGCGCAGGACCGCCTGGCGCTCGAGAGCCACCGCAAGGCCGCGGCGGCGTGGCAGGAAGGCTTCTATGCCGACCTGGTCGTCGACTACGAAGGCCTCTCCATCGACAACAACATCCGTGCCGACACTTCGCTCGAGAAGCTCGCGAAACTCGCGCCGTCGTTCGATCGCTCCGCGAGCGGCACGCTGACGGCCGGCAACAGCACGCCGCTCACCGACGGCGCCTCCGCCGTGCTGCTCGCCTCGGAGGAATGGGCGAACGCGCGCCAGCTCCCGGTGCTCGCGTGGCTCGCCTTCGGCAAGGCCTGGGCGGTCGACTACGTGGGCGGCCACGAAGGATTGCTGATGGCGCCCGCATACGCCGTTCCCGCGATGCTGAAGGATGCCGGCCTCGCGCTGCAGGACTTCGATTTCTACGAGATCCACGAGGCCTTCGAGGCCCAGGTGCTCTGCACGCTCGCCGCGTGGGAGTCGGCGGACTATTGCCGCGAGCGTCTCGGCCTCGACCGGGCGCTCGGCGCCATCGATCGAGCGAAGCTCAACGTCAAGGGCGGCAGCGTCGCGATCGGCCACCCGTTCGCGGCGACCGGCACCCGCATCGTGGCGGGCCTCGCGAAGCTGCTCGCACAGAGCCCCGGCGCCAAGCGCGGGCTCATCTCGGTGTGCACGGCGGGCGGCATGGGCGTGACCGCAATCCTCGAACGCGCGTAGCGCGGCACCGTACCCGCCGCCTGGTTGCCGCACTGCGGCGCTTGAAACTGGTTTCATCTGAAACTAATGTCGCTGCCATGAGACGCTATATCGGCTTTCCGCGGGTCGAAGGCACGGCATCGCGGCAGGCACATGCCGACCTGCCGCCCGGCACCTTCGAACGCGAAATCAGCAAGGAAGGTTTCTTCGGGCCGGCGGCGCACCTCTATCACCGTCATCCGCCGACCGGCTGGGTCAGCTTCGAGGGGCCGCTGCGCCCGCACGCGTTCGACCTCACGAAGATCGCGGCGCCGGTGGCGTCGCCGTGGGACGCGCGGCAGATCCTCGGCAACGCCGCGGTCAAGATCCGCTGGTGGAATACCGCGGGCGCGATGCCGGCGCTCGCGCGCAATGCGGACGGCGACGAACTGCTGTTCGTCCATCGCGGTCGCGCCGCGCTCTTCTGCGACTACGGTCATCTCGACATCGAAGCCGGCGACTATGTGCTGCTGCCGCGCGGCACCCTGTGGCGTCTCGCGTGCGACGAGCCGGTTGCGGCGCTGCTGATCGAGGCGACCAATGGCAGCTACACGCTGCCCGACCGGGGCCTTCTCGGTCCGCACGCGCTGTTCGATCCGGCGATCCTCGACGTGCCGCGCATCGATGCGGCGTTCACCGCGCAGCAGTCCGACGACACGCCGTGGCGCGTCGAGGTCAAGCGCCGCGGTGCGCTCTCGGTGATCGGTTTCCCGTTCAATCCGCTCGATGCCGTCGGCTGGCACGGCGATCTCGCGCCGGTGCGCCTGAACGTGCGCGACATCCGCCCGCTGCTGAGCCATCGCTACCATCTGCCGCCGTCGGCGCATTCGACCTTCCTCGGCGACCGCTTCGTCGTGTGCACGTTCGTGCCGCGGCCGTTCGAAACGGATCCCGGTGCGATCAAGGTGCCGTTCTTCCACAACAACGACGACTACGACGAGGTCATCTTCTATCACGCGGGCCAGTTCTTCAGTCGCGACAACATCCATCCGGGCATGGTCACGCTGCATCCGGGCGGCTTCACGCACGGCCCGCACCCGAAGGCGCTGCGCAACATGACCGAGCAGTCGAAGCCAGGCACCGACGAGGTCGCCGTGATGATCGACACGCGCGATCCGCTCGACATCGCGCCCGTTGCGAGCGACGTCGAATGGGCGGGGTACGTCGACAGCTGGAAGTCGCCGTGAAGCTCGCCAGCCTGAAGGGTGGCCGCGACGGCCGCCTCGTCGTCGTGAGCGCGAACCTCGCGCACTGCGTCGTCGCGGGCGACATCGCGCCGACTCTGCAGGCCGCGCTCGATGACTGGGCGTCGACCGCGCCGCGCCTCGCGCGTCTCGCGGCGCAGCTCGATGCGGGAGCGGCAAACGGCTCGCAGCCGTTTGATCCGCGTGCCTGCGCGGCGCCATTGCCCCGTGCACACCACTGGGCCGACGGCAGTGCCTACGTGAACCATGTCGAGCTCGTGCGCCGTGCCCGCGGCGCGGAACTGCCGCCGACCTTCTGGACCGACCCGCTCATGTACCAGGGCGGCTCCGACGATTTCCTCGGCCCGACGGACGATGCGCCGTTCGCCAGCGAGGACCAGGGCATCGATCTCGAGGCGGAAATCGCGGTGATCGTCGACGACGTACCGATGCGCTGCACGGCGGAGGCCGCTGCGGGGCACATCCGCCTGCTGCTGCTCGTCAACGACTGGTCGCTGCGCAACCTGATTCCCGGCGAACTCGCCAAGGGCTTCGGCTTTTACCAGTCGAAGCCGGCCACCGCGTTCTCGCCGGTCGCCGTCACGCCCGACGAACTCGGCGACGCGTGGCGTGACGGCAAGCTCCACCGGCCGCTCGTGAGCCACGTGAACGGCGCCGCCTTCGGCGCGCCCGATGCGGGCGTCGACATGACGTTCAGCTTCCCGCAGCTCGTCGCGCACGCGGCGCGCACGCGGCGGCTCGGCGCCGGGGCGATCATCGGCTCGGGGACCGTCTCGAACCGCGATCGCAGCCGCGGCTCGAGCTGCCTCGCCGAGAAGCGCACGCTCGAGCTGCTCGGGAGCGGCGCGCCGTCGACGCCGTTCCTGCGTTTCGGGGATCGCGTGCGCATCGAGATGTTCGACGCCGCGGGCCGCAGCATTTTCGGCGCCATCGACCAGCGCGTGGTTGCGGCCGCCTGACCACGGTATCCTGTACCGTTCCATGGGCGAGTTCACGACACTGATGGCCCGCGACGGCCACGAGTTCCAGGCGTACCTCGCGGCGCCCGCAGGCGCGCCCCGCGGCGCGCTCGTGGTCGTGCAGGAAATCTTCGGTGTCAACCCGCACATCCGCGCCGTGACCGATGCTTACGCGGCGCAGGGCTACACGGCGATCGCGCCCGCGCTGTTCGACCGTATCCGCCGCGGCATCGAACTCGGCTACACCGCCGATACGATGCGGGAGGGCATGGGCTACCGCCAGCAGGTGAAGCCCGCGCAGTTCCTCGCCGATGTCGGCGCCTCGCTGAACGCGGTCAGGAGTTCCGGCAAAGCCGGCATCGTCGGCTACTGCTGGGGTGGCACGGTCGCGTGGATCGCCGCCGGGGAACTGCCCGTGACAGCGGCCGCCTGCTATTACGGCGGCGGCATCGCGCAGCATCTCGATCACACGCCGAAGTGCCCGGTGATCTGCCACTTCGGCGACCGGGACAAGCACATCCCGCCCGCCGACATCGAGCGGATCCGCGCTGCGTACCCGGCAGGCACGTACTGCACGTATCCTGCCGATCACGGTTTCAACTGTCCCGAGCGTGCCGCCTACGACGCACCGAGCGCACAGCTCGCGCTCGAACGCACGCTCGGCTTTTTCGCCGAGTACATCGCCTGACGATCGAGGATCGCACCATGAAACTCAAGGATGGCTCGCTGCTGCGCCAGCAGTGCTACATCGACGGCCAGTGGTCGGGCGCCGACTCGCAGCGCGCGATCGACGTGAAGAACCCCGCCTCGGGCGAACGGATCGGCACCGTGCCCGACATGGGCGCGGGTGAAACGCGCCGCGCGATCGAGGCGGCTTCGCGCGCGCTGCCCGCCTGGGCGGCAAGGACCGCCAAGGACCGCGCGGTGATCCTGCGTCGCTGGAGCGATCTCATGCTCGCGAACCAGGACGACCTCGCCACGCTGATGACTGCCGAGCAGGGCAAGCCGTTGGCGGAGTCGAAGGGCGAGATTGCCTACGCCGCGTCATTCCTCGAGTGGTTCGGCGAGGAAGGCAAGCGGCTCTACGGCGACGTGATCCCGGGTCACCAGAGCGACAAGCGCATCCTCGTGCTGCGCCAGCCGGTCGGCGTGGTCGCCGCCATCACGCCGTGGAACTTCCCGTCGGCGATGATCACGCGCAAGGCCGGCCCCGCACTCGCGGCGGGCTGCACCTTCGTGTGCAAGCCGGCGACCCAGACCCCGTATTCGGCGCTCGCGATGGCGGAGCTCGCCGCACGCGCGGGCGTGCCGCCCGGTGTACTGAACATCCTGACCGGCAGTGCGACCGCGATCGGCGGAGAGATGACCTCGAACCCGATCGTGCGCAAGGTCACGTTCACCGGCTCGACCGAAATCGGCAAGAAGCTGATGACACAGTGCGCCGGCACGCTGAAGAAGCTGTCGCTCGAGCTCGGCGGCAATGCGCCGTTCATCGTGTTCGACGATGCCGACCTCGACGCGGCCGTGCAGGGCGCGATCGCGAGCAAGTACCGCAATACCGGCCAGACCTGCGTCTGCGCGAACCGGCTGCTCGTGCAGGCAGGCGTGTATGACGCCTTCACCGCGAAGCTGAGCGAGGCGGTGGCGCTGCTGCGCGTCGGCGACGGCCTCAAGGGTGCGACCGACCAGGGCCCGCTGATCGATGCCAAGGCGCTCGCCAAGGTCGAGGAACACATCAGCGATGCCGTGGCGAACGGCGCGCGCATCGCGTTCGGCGGCAGGCGCCACGCGCTCGGCGGCACGTTCTTCGAGCCGACGATCCTGACCGATGTCACGCCGAAGATGATGGTCGCGCGCGAGGAGACTTTCGGGCCCATTGCGCCGCTCTTTCGCTTCGCGACCGAGGCCGAGGCGATCGCGATGGCGAATGCCACCGAGTTCGGCCTCGCCGCGTACTTCTACACGCGCGACCTCGCACGCTCGTGGCGCGTGCAGGAGGGCCTCGAGTACGGCATCGTCGGCGTCAACACCGGGATCATCTCGACCGAAGTGGCGCCGTTTGGCGGCATGAAGGAATCCGGCTTCGGCCGCGAAGGCTCGAAGTACGGCATACTCGACTACACGGAACTGAAGTACGTGTGTGTCGGCGGCATCGCCTGACGAGGGAAGCCCATGCCGAAGTATCTCGGCACGCCCGGCACGGCGTGCGATGGCAGCGAGCCCGTCGGCATATTGCTCGTCAATTCGGGCACGCCGGATTCGGCCCGCGTGCGCGACATTCGCCGCTTCCTCGGCAAGCTGCTCGGCGACCCGCGGGTCGTCGAGCTGCCGCGCTGGCTGTGGCTGCCGATTCTCCACGGCTTCATCCTGCCGCTGCGCCCGCTGCGCAGCGCGCGCAAGTACCGCGACATGCTCGCGGCCGGCCGCTCGCCACTGCGCGCACTGTCGGAAGCGTTGCGCACGGCGCTCGAACAGGAGCTCGTGCGCCAGTCCGGTGCACCGGCGTGCGTCGAGGCCGGCATGCTCTATTCGAGCCCGTCGGTGCGCGACGCGATCCTCCGCCTCGTCGAGCGCGGCGCGCGACGCCTGCTCGTCGTGCCGCTCTTTCCGCAATATTGCGGCGTGACGACCGGCGCGGCCGTCGATGCCGTGGGAGAGGTGCTCGGTACCCTGCGCTGCGTGCCCGAGGTGCGTTACGTCACCGACTACCACGATCACGCGGATCACGTCGAGGCGCTGCGCGCGAGCATTGCGGCGCACTGGGCGACCCACGGCCGCACCGGACACCTGCTGATGTCGTGGCACGGCGTGCCGAGCGCGTATTGCGCCAAGGGCGACCCCTACCACGGCCGCTGCCATGCGACGGCACAACTCCTCGCCGATGCGCTCGGGCTGCGCGAAGGTGAATGGAGCGTCGCGTTCCAGTCGCGCTTCGGCGGTGGCCGGTGGCTGCGTCCCTACACGGCCGACGTGCTCGAAGCGCTGCCGTCGCGCGGCGTGCACACGGCGACCGTCGTGTGCCCCGGGTTCGCGATCGACTGCCTCGAGACATTGCAGGAGATCGAGGTCGAGAATCGCGCGCGCTTCCTGCGCGCGGGCGGCACGAAGCTCGATTACGTGCCGGCGCTCAATGCGCGGCCCGAGCATGTGGCGGCACTCGCACGCCTGATCGGTACCCATGCGCGCGGCTGGGTCGATCGTGCGGGCGCACGACCGTCGGGCAGCTTCCCGCGCGTGGTTTCGCTCGGCTGAGCCGCCGCCGCGCATGCCCGGCCGCTTCCTGGAACTGTCGGTCGCGACCGACGACATTCGCGCCTCGGTCGAGTTCTACGAACGGCTCGGCTTCACGCAATGCGAGACCGGCGACACCTGGTCGCACCCCTACGGTGCGCTGACCGACGGGCGCTTCGTGATCGGGCTGCACGCGTACCGTTTCGCGTCCCCGTCGCTCACGTTCGTCCGGGCCGGGCTCGCCCGGCACGTCGACGCGCTCGAAGCGGCGGGCGCCGAGATCGCGTTTCGCCGTACCGGCGAGGATGTCTTCAACGAAGTCGGCTTTCGCGACGCGACCGGACACATGGTCACGCTGCTCGAGGCACGCACGTATTCACCGGCCTCCCGCGACCGCGACCAGCCCTCGCTGTGCGGCGACTTCCTCGAGTACAGCCTGCCCGCGCGCGACTTCGCGACGGCGCGACGGCAGTGGGAGGCGTTCGGCTTCGTCGCCATCGACGGAGACAATGACGCCGCCGATGCGCGCGGAGACGAGGCGCTGCCGTGGCAGCGCCTCGCGCTCACGAGCGATCACCTGAACCTCGCCTTTCATGCTCCCCGCTTTTTTTCGCAGCCGCTGCTCGTGTTCGGCGCCTTCGATGGCGAGCGGCGGGCGCGTCTCGAAGCCTGCGGCGTCGCCTCCGCCGCCGGCCTGCCGCCCGCGCTCGACCCCGCACGACACGCGCTGATCGAGACACCGGAAGGGCTCGCGATCCTGCTGACACCGGCTTGACGCGACGGCCCGTCGCTTCGTCGCATTCCGGCCTCGGCCGGGGTGTCCGCCCCGTCTGCAGCAGCGGTGCGCGGCTAGAATCGCCGCCCTTCGCGGCAGCTCCGGACCGTCATGCGCAAGCTCTTGCCCGCCCTGATCGCCCTCGTCGTCACCGTACCCGCGCTCGCCGACGAGGGCATGTGGACGTTCGACAACTTTCCCGCCGCGACCGTCAGGGAAAAGTACGGCGCGACCATCGACGGCGCATGGCTCGATCGCGTGCGCCAGAGCACGATCCGGCTATCGAACTGCACGGCATCGTTCGTGTCGTCCAGTGGGCTCATCCTCACGAACCATCACTGCGTCGAGTCGTGTCTCGCAGGCCTCTCGTCCAGGGAGCGGAGTCTCGTGCAGGCCGGATTCGTCTCGCGGGGTCGCGACGACGAGCCACGCTGCACGACCCAGGTCGCCGACGTGCTGCAGGCGATGGAGAACGTGACCGCGAGCGTCGCGGCCGCGGTTGCCGGCCTCGGCGAGGCCGCCGCCAACGAGGCCCGCAAGAAGCGGCTCACGGAGCTCGAACAGGCTTGCGAGAAGGCATCGCGACTCAAGTGCGAGTCCGTCACGCTCTACCAGGGCGGGCAGTATTTCCTCTACAAGTACCGGCGCTACGACGATGTACGCCTGGTGCTGGCGCCCGAAGCCGATATCGCGTCCTTTGGCGGCGACCCGGACAACTTCCAGTTCCCGCGCTGGTCGCTCGATTTCTCGCTGCTGCGCGCCTACGAGAACGGCAAGCCGGCGAAGACCCCGGCCTTCCTGCCGATCCGCTTCAACGGACCGGGGGCCGGGGAGCTCGTGTTCGTGTCGGGGCACCCGGGTTCCACCGCACGCCTCGACACGCGCGCCGAACTCGAATCCCAGCGCGACATCGCATGGACGAACTGGCTGCTGCGCTACTCCGAGCTGCGCGGGCGCTACATCGAGTTCGGCAAGACGGGTGACGCCGCGGCACGCATCGTCGAGGAGCCGCTGAACTCGCTCGAGAACGGCATCAAGGTGCGGCGCAAGCTGCTCGACACCCTGCACGAGAACGGGCTGCTCGAGAGCAAGACGGCGGCCGAGCAGGCGCTGCGCGCCAGCGTGGCCGGCGATGCCGCGTTCGGCGACCCCTGGGCAGACATCGCGCGGGCAACCACGATCGAGCGGGAGCTCTATCTGCCCTATCTCTATCTCGAAGCCGCCGCGGGATTCAACAGCGCGACCTTCCGTCATGCACGCGCGCTCGTGCGCGCCGCCGCCGAACGCGCCAAGCCGAACGCCGGGCGCCTGCGCGAATACACGGACGCGGCACTGCCGCGCCTCGCGCAGCAGGTCCTGGCACCGATCCCCGTGTACCCCGAGCTCGAGAACCTGACGCTGTCGTTCTCGCTCGAACGGATGCGCGAATGGCTCGGCCCCGACCACCCCGTGGTGCGCCGGCTGCTCGCCAGGGACTCGCCCGACACGCTCGCGGCGCGGCTGGTCGCGGGCACGCGCCTCGGCGACCCGGCAGTGCGCCAGGCACTGTGGGACGGTGGCGCAGCGGCGATCGCCGCATCGAGCGATCCCATGATCCGCCTCGCGCTCGAGATCGACGGGCCGGCGCGCGCGGTTCGCAAGCAGTACGAGGACGAGGTCGAGGCGCCGATCGATGCCGCGAAGGAAAAGATCGCCGCGGCGCGCTTCAAGGCGTACGGCACGAACGTGTATCCCGACGCGACGTTCACGTTGCGGCTCAACTTCGGCACCGTGGCAGGGTGGAACGAGAACGGCAGGGAGATCGCACCCATCACGCATCTCGCCACCGCGTTCGAGCGCGCGACCGGCAGCGAGCCGTTCCGGATTCCGGACAGCTGGCAGAAGGTGCGCGACACGCTCGACATGCAGACGCCGTTCTGCATCTCGACGACGAGCGACATCGTCGGCGGCAATTCCGGCAGCCCGCTGATCGACGCGCAGGGGCGCATCGTCGGCCTGATGTTCGACGGCAACATCCACTCGATTTCGGGCAACTACTGGTTCGATGCGGAGAAGAACCGCGCGACTGCGCTGCACCCGGCCATCATTCGCGTCGCGCTGGAGAAGGTGTATCGCGCCGATGCCGTGCTCAGGGAACTCGGCGTGCGGTGAGGTCGACCTCGATGTCGAGCGTATTCTCGACCTTGAGCGCGCCGAGCAGCGCGCTGTACGGCACGAGGCCGAGCGCGGTCTGATCGAGCGGGAAGCGCGCCGACAACTGCAGCAACCCTGCTGAGCGCCGCGCCAGCGTCACGGGTACGTCGATGACGCGGCGTGCATCGCGCACGACGACGGCGAGGCGCGCCGCGAAATGCTGCGGCCCGCCCGCGAGCGACTCGAGCCGCACGACGATGTCCGGGTGCTGCGCGGCGTCCAGCAGGTCCTTGCCGAGCATGTTGCGCCGGGTGGCGGCGCGGTCCTCATCGGGAACGACGTCCGGGAAGTCCTCGCCCCGACCGCTGCGCAGCGCTGGCTCGTCGACCGTGAAGCCGGCGACCGACAGGTGCAACTCGAGGCGGCTCGCCACGAGCGGCTCGCGCAGGTCGATGACACCGGCCATCGTGCGCGCCGCGATCACGTGGTTGTGCCCGAACGCGGCGAGTGCGCCGCCGCGCCGGGCGACGATGGCCACCAGCGACTCCGCGGGGTCGATGCGATAACGGGCGACGCCGGGTCCGGGCGGCGCGATGACCGCCGGCAGGGCTCCCGGCTCACCGGGCGCCGCGGGCGGCGGGCGGCGCGCCGACGGGCAGCCCGCGAGCAGCAGCGCGAGCCACACCATGCCTGCTGCCGCCTTGCTAAGATGCCGGCTACCGCTTCCCACGGAGCCGAGCTTATGCCGATCCGCAATACCAAGGAACGCTGGGGTTCGGTTGCCAAGTTCTTCCACTGGACCATCGTGCTGCTCATCATCGGGCAGTTCGTGCTGGCGTTCATGGCGGACAGCCTGCCCGTCGGCATGCAGAAACTTGCGGTGCTCGCGCGGCACAAGTCTTTCGGCATCACCATCCTCGCCCTTGCGGCGCTGCGCCTCATGTGGCGCGCCGCGAACCGCAGCCCCGTGATGCCCTCGACCATGGCCCCGTGGGAGCGCCTCGGCGCGCGCGCCGCGCATGCGCTGCTGTATGCACTGCTGTTTGCGGTGCCGCTCGCGGGCTGGACCATGTCGTCGGCCAAGAACTTCCCCGTGTCCTGGTTCGGCCTCTTCCAGCTGCCCGACCTCGTCGCGCCGAGCGAATCGACCTTCGAGACCCTGCACGAGGTTCACGAGATCCTCGCGTTCACGCTCGGCGCCGTCGCGATCCTGCACATGCTCGCCGCGCTGAAGCACCACTTCATCGATCGCGACACGGTCCTGCGCCGCATGCTGCCGTTCGTGCGCGTACCCGGAGTCTGCGCCGTGCTGCTCGTCGGCGGCCTCGCCCTGCAGGGCGACGGACTCGCGGCGACGCCCGGCAACGCCACGGGCAGCGCCGCGAGTGGCACGCTGCAGTTCCGCTTCTCGCAGGCCGGCGCCGCGACCGTCGGATCCTTCGGCAAGTTCGAGGTCACAATGACAACGGCGGCGGACGGCACACCGACCGCACTCGCCGTGACCGTCGCGACAGATTCGCTCGACACGAAGGACAAGGACCGCGACACGGCGCTGCGCTCGAGTGACCTGTTCGACGTGAAGCAGTTCCCCCGTGCGACCTTCACCGCCGACAGCATCCGGCGCACGGCCGGCGGCTCGTTCGAGGCGATCGGCAAGCTCACGATCCGTGGCGTGACGCGCGACGTCACGCTGCCGTTCACGCTCGCGGCGAGCGCGGGCGGCACGGCGCCGGGCCGGCTGCTCGCGGGCGAGTTGCCGCTGAAGCGGCTCGACTATGGCATCGGCCAGGGCGAGTGGCGCTCGACCGAAATGGTCGGCGACGCGGTGACAGTCCTGTATTCGGTCACGCTGACTGCCGCGCGCTGAGTTGCCGCAGGTCTTCAGCTCCATCGACGAGTGCGTGGACGCGACGCTCGCGCGCGTCGGCCGGCACGTCGTGCTCGGCCTGCCGCTCGGCATCGGCAAGCCGAACCTCGTCGCCAACGAGTTCCATCGACGTGCCGTGCAGGACCCGTCGCTCAGGCTGACGATCCTCACCGCCCTGTCGCTCGCGCGCCCGAAGGCGCGCACCGACCTCGAGCGGCGCCTCCTCGATCCGATCGTCGCGCGTGTCTTCGCCGATTACCCGGAACTCGAATACGCGGAGGCGGCGAGGCGCGGCACGCTGCCGCCCAACATCGAAGTGATCGAGTTCTACTTCGAGCCCGGCGCCTGGCTCGGCGTGGACTCGGCCCAGCAGGGGTACCTGTCGGCCAATTACACGCACGTGGCACGCGACTTCCTGGCGCGCGGCGCCAACGTGATCGCGCAGCTCGTGGCGAAACGCACCGTGGACGGCGAGGTGCAGCTGTCGCTCGGAGCGAACCCGGACGTCACGGTCGACCTGCTGCCGCAGCTCGGTGCGCTGCGCGCGGCAGGGCGCGACATCGTGCTGATCGGCGCGGTCCATCCGCGGATGCCCTTCATGTTCGGCAGTGCAGTGGTCGACCCGGAAAGCTTCGACTTCCTGATCGATCATCCCCGCTACGACTACGAGCTCTACTGTCCGCCAAACCTGCCGCTGCGCACCGTCGATCACGCGATTGCGCTGCACGTCAGTGCGCTGGTGCGCGACGGCGGCACGCTGCAGATCGGGATCGGCGAACTCGGCGATGCGCTCGTCTACGCGCTCCTGCTGCGTCACCAGCAGAACGACGCCTGGCGCGCGGCGCTGACGACGCTCGAGGCACCCGCAGCGGACGCGACCGACTGCGCACCGTTCCGGCACGGGCTGTACGCCTGCAGCGAAATGCTCGTCGACCAGATGCTCGACCTGATGCGCGCCGGAATCCTGCGGCGGCACGTCTACCCCTCGCTGCCGCTCATGCGGCTGCTCGATCGGGGCCGGATCACCGAGCGCTTCGACGCCGGCATCCTCGAGGCGCTGCCCGAGGCAGGCGTGGCGCCGCTGCTCGACGAGGCGACGTTTGCGGAACTGCGACGCTGCGGCGTCTTCCGGGCCGACACGCGCTACCGCGACGGCCGCATCCGCAGCGCCGACAGCGACTGGATCACGGCCGACCTCGGCGATGCCGCCGCACGGCAGGCGCTCGCCGCGCACTGCCTCGGTCGCGAGCTCACCGGAGGCATCGTCGCGCACGCCGCGTTCTTTCTCGGTCCGCGCGGGTTCTACGCCAAGCTGCGCGAGATGCCCGAGCGCGAACGGCGGCGCATCGACATGTGCGGCGTCGGCTTCGTCAACCAGCTGTACGGCGCCGACTTCGAATTGCGCAGCCTGCAGCGCCGCCACGCGCGCTTCGTGAATACGGCCATGATGGTGACCGCGCTCGGCGCCGCGGTTTCCGACACGCTCGAGGACGGGCGGGTCGTGAGCGGGGTGGGCGGCCAGTACAACTTCGTCGCGATGGCGCACGCGTTGCCGGGCGCCCGCTCGATCCTGTGCGTGCGCGCGACCCGCGACAAGGCCGGGGAGACCCATTCGAACATCGTGTGGAATTATGGCCAGGCGACCATCGCGCGCCACCTGCGCGACATCGTCGTCACCGAGTACGGCGTCGCGGACCTGCGCAGCGCGACCGATGCCGAGGTGATTGCCCGGCTGCTGGCCGTCACCGATTCGCGCTTCCAGCCGGCGCTCATCGCGCGGGCGCAGGCGGCCGGCAAGCTGCCGCGCGGTTTCCGGCTGCCCGACTCGCAGCGCCGGAACACGCCGCAGCGCCTCGCGGCCGCCTTCACGACACTGCGGCGCGACGGGCTCTTCAGCGACTATCCCTTCGGCACCGACCTCACGAGCGAAGAGATCCGGCTCGCCGCCGCGCTGCGCGCGCTCGCCGCGCGCACCGCGACGCGCGCGGGGAAACTCGCCGCAGGCCTCGCAGCGCTGCGGCAGCCGGTCGCCCATGACCTCGAACCTGCACTCGCGCGCATGGGACTCGCGGCGCCCCGAGGCTGGCGCGAGCATCTTGCGCGCCGGCTCGTCGCCCTCGCGCTGCGCAGCGGGCGGCCATGACGGGCACGCTACCCGGCCAGTCGCACGCCGGCCCGGCGGCCGGGCGCCGCCTGCGGGCGGGCCTGCTGATGCTCGCGATGGCGGCGGCTGCGATCGCCTGGGCCAATTCGCCGTGGGCGGACATCTATCGGCAACTGATGGAGTTGCCGACGGCGATGCGCGTCGGCCCGCTCGGCATCGAGAAGCCGCTCGTGCTCTTCGTCAACGACGGCCTGATGGCCGTGTTCTTCCTGCTGGTCGGCGTCGAAATCAAGCGCGAGATTGCCCACGGCTCGCTGTCTAACCTGCGGCAGGCACTGTTGCCCGTTCTTGCCGCCGCCGGCGGGATGCTGCTGCCCGCGGTGATCTTCGCGACACTCAACGCCGGCGACGCTGTCGCGATGCGGGGCTGGGCGATTCCGTGCGCGACCGACATCGCATTCTCGCTCGTCGTCCTGCGGCTCGCGGCGCCGCACGCGCCGCCTGCGCTCTACGTGCTCCTCGCGGCCATCGCGGTCATCGACGATCTCGGCGCGATCGTCATCATCGCCCTGTTCTATACCGAGCAGCTGTCGCCGGTGATGCTGCTCGCGGCGCTCGGGCCGCTGATCGCGCTCGCCGTGCTGAACCGGCGTGGCGTCCAGCAGGTCGCGCCCTACATCGTCGCCGGGCTCGTGCTGTGGTTCTGCGTGCTGAAAAGCGGTGTGCACGCGACGCTCGCCGGCGTCGTCACGGCGCTCGCACTGCCGGTTGCGCGCGCACGGCTCGATGCCCCCGCGGATCGCGCGGAGGCGGCCCTCGACCCGTGGGTGTATTTCTGCGTGCTGCCGCTCTTTGCGCTGCTCAATGCCGGCATCGATCTGCGGGGACTCGGACTCGCCGATCTCGCCTCGGCCGTACCGCTCGGCGTCGGGGTCGGCCTCGTCGCCGGCAAGCTCGCGGGCATCGTGCTCGGGACTGCGACGGCCACGACGTTCGCGGGCGCGCGGCTGCCCGCAGGCACGACCTGGCCGCAGATCCTCGCGATTGCCCTCATCGCGGGCATCGGCTTCACGATGAGCATCTTCATCGCCTCGCTCGCGTTCGAAAGTGCGGCGCCCGATCTCTATCAGCGCGCGAAGCTCGGGATCCTCTTCGGATCGCTGATCGCCGCGTGCGCGGGCGCGCTCACTTTGCGAAGAGTTGCCCGGGGTCGCGGAATGCCTTGAACTCGAGGGCATTGCCCGAGGGATCGAGCAGGAACATCGTCGCCTGCTCGCCGACCTGCCCGCGGAAACGTATGCCGGGCTCGATCACGAAGCGCGTGCCCGCCGCGCGCAGGCGCCCGGCGAGCGTCTGCCACGAGGCCCATTCGAGCACGACACCGAAATGCGGCACCGGCACGTCGTGACCGTCGACCGGATTGTGGTGCACGGGCCGCGCGCGCGCCGCCGGATCGAGGTGCGCGACGAGCTGGTGGCCGAAAAAGTCGAAGTCGACCCACGACTCCGCGCAACGCCCCTCCGGGCATCCGAACAACTCGCCGTAGAACGCCCGTGCCGCGGCGAGATCGTGCACCGGGATCGCGAGATGGAACGGCTGCAGCGTCATGGCCGTCACTATAAGCGACCCCGGTGCCGGACACTGTATGCAGACCAGCCGTCACGCCGGCATGCGGGAAAGATCGACACGATGGCGCCGCGCCCGAAGATGCGGCGCTGCACCTGCCCGCCACCCGCGCGAGGCGATGCCGAAGCCGCTGCCCTAGCGGCGGCGCTTCGACGGCTTGCGGGCCGCGCGCGACCTTGTCGCGACGGCCCGCTTCTTCTTCGCGGTCCTGCGCTTGCCCTTCGGTGCCGGCGATGCCCCACGCTTTCGCACCGCGACGCGCTTCCTCTTCGCGACGACACGCTTTTTCTTCGCGGCAGCACGCTTCTTCGCCGCGACGCGCTTCCTCGGGCCCGCCCGTCGGGCTGCGGGCCTCTCGACCCCCCGCAGCTGATCGACGATCGCGGGGTTCTCGAGCGTCGAGACGTCCTGCGTGATCTCCTCGCCGCGCGCGATCGCGCGCAGCAGGCGGCGCATGATCTTGCCGGAGCGTGTCTTCGGCAGGTTGTCGGCGAAGCGGATGTCGTCCGGGCGCGCGATGGCACCGAGCTGCTGCGTGACCCATTCACGCAGCTCGGCGACCAGCGCACCGACATCGCCCGTCGGCCGCGCGCCGCGGCACACGACGAAGGCGAACACCGACTCGCCCTTGATCTCGTGCGGACGCCCGACGACCGCCGCCTCGGCGATGCGCGGATGCGCGACGAGCGCCGATTCGATCTCCATGGTGCCGAGCCGGTGCCCGGCGACGTTCAGCACATCGTCGATGCGGCCCATGATCCAGAAGTAGCCGTCGGCGTCGCGATGGGCGCTGTCGCCCGCGACATAGAAGCGGTCCTGGAACTTCGCCCAGTACGTCGATCGATAGCGCGTCTCGTCGCCCCAGATCGTGCGCAGCATGAACGGCCAGGGCTGGCGGATCACGAGATAGCCGCCGGCGTCGGGCTGCGTAATGGGCCGGCCCTGCTCGTCGACGATGTCCGCGTCGATGCCCGGCAGCGGCTGCGTGCACGAGCCGGGCTTCGTCGGCGTGACGCCCGGCAGCGGGCTGATCATGATCGAACCGGTTTCCGTCTGCCACCAGGTGTCGACGATCGGGCAGCGCTCACGGCCGATCACGCGGTGATACCACATCCACGCCTCGGGGTTGATCGGCTCGCCGACCGTGCCGAGCAGGCGGATCTTCGACAGGTCGTGGCGGGCAGGAATGTCGTCACCCAGCTTCATCAGCGCACGAATCGCGGTCGGTGCGGTGTAGAAAATCGTCACGCCGTGCGTTTGGCAGATCTTCCAGAAGCGCCCGCCATCCGGAATCGTCGGCGCGCCCTCGTACATCACGATGGTCGCGCCGGCCGCGAGCGGCCCATAGGCGTTGTAGCTGTGGCCGGTGACCCAGCCCACGTCGGCGGTGCACCAGAACACGTCGTCTTCGCGCAGGTCGAACACCCACTGCGTCGTGACCTTCGCGCCGAGGAGAAAGCCCGCGCTCGCGTGCTGGATGCCCTTCGGCTTGCCGGTCGACCCCGAGGTATAGAGCAGGAACAGCGGGTGCTCCGCATCGACGGGCACGGGCGCGCACACCGGCGTCTCGCCCTCGATCAGTTCGTGCCACCACAGGTCGCGACCACGCTCCATGTGCACCGGCTGGCCGACCCTGCGGCACACGATCACGTGCTCGATCGAGCGGCAGCCGCCGGCGAGCGCCTTGTCGGTGGCGTCCTTCAATGCAATCACGTGCCCGCCGCGGTGCCCGCCATCGGCCGTGATGACGACCTTCGCGCCGGCATCCTCGATCCGGTCCTTCAGTGCGACGGAAGAGAAGCCGCCGAAAACGACCGAATGGATCGCGCCGATCCGGGCGCAGGCGTGCATCGCGATGATGGATTCGGGGATCAGCGGCATGTAGATCACGACGCGATCGCCGTGCCCGACGCCGAGCTTCTTCAGCGCATTGGCGAGCCGGCAGACTTCGGCGTGCAGCTCGCGATACGACAGCCGCCGCACGTCGCCCGGCTCGCCCTCGAAGATCAACGCAGTCTTGTGACCGCGCGACTCGAGATGCCGGTCGAGACAGTTGGCGGACACGTTGAGCCGGCCGTCCGTGAACCAGCGGTAGTGGGGTGCGCGAGACGCATCGAGCGCCTGCGTGAACGGCCGGTCCCAGACGAGCTCGTTGCGGGCAAGCTCGGCCCAGAACCCCACCGGATCGGCCGCGGCGCGCGAACGCAGCACGGCGAGGTCGTCGGGCTTGATGCGGGCGCGCGCCGCGAAGTCGGCGGGCGGCACGAACAGGCGTTCCTCGGTGAGTACGGAGCGGATATTCTTGTCACTCACGGCGGCACTCCTCGGTCTTTGCGCCATAGCGTAGCAACCCTTGGGGTCCTGCGCGCATCCAAGTCCCGGGGAATGTCCGGCGGGTCGGATCGGGGAGCGAATTCATGCGCATCATCAAGGTACTCGCACTGCTGGCCGTGGCGGCCGGCGCCGCGCCGGTGCGCGCGGATTGTGCATTTTCGGCCATGCGCGAGGGCGCTGCGGACCTCGACGGCGTCGCTCGGGTCGTCGTCACGTCGGGCGCGGGCGACCTGCAGATCGCCGCGAGCCCGGAGGCGAGACGCATCGTCGCCCGGGGCAAGGCCTGCGCGTCCTCGCAGCTGCTGCTCGACACGCTGCGCCTCGAGGTACGGCGGGACGGTGATACGGTCTACATCGAAGCGGGCCCGCGCAACGAGGGCAATGTCGTCACGATCGGCAAGGCGTACGCGCAGCTCGATGTCGGCATTGCGCTGCCGCAGGCCCTGCCGGTCGAGGCGCGCGACTCGAGCGGCGATTTCCGCGCGAGCGGCGTCGGGCGCCTCACGCTCGATGACAGCTCGGGCGACATCGACCTGCGACGCATCGGCTCGGCGGAGATCAAGGACAGCTCGGGGGACATCAAGGTCACGGATGCCGGTGGCGACGTCACGATCACGTTCGACGGCTCCGGCAACATCGACCTCTCGAACATCGGCGGCAACGCCGAGGTGGGCAGCGACGGCTCCGGGGACATCCGCATCGTCGGGGTGAAGGGCAATGTCCTCATCGGCGCGGACGGCTCGGGGGATATCGTAGTCGAGGATGTGGGCGGCGATTTCACGCTCGGCAACGACGGCAGCGGCGATGTCCTGACGAAGAACATCGCCGGCAAGATCAGCGTGCCCTAGCCCGCACGCCGGCCGCCTGCTCGAAACGACGCAGGCGCTCCTCGTCGGCCGGGTGGCTCGCGAACGCAATGCCGAGCGGGGCGCGCAGGCCGCCCGCCGGCGGGCGTCCTCGCGCGGCCTGCAGCCGCTCGAACAGCGTGACCATGACTGCGGGCGAGATGCCGTTGGCACGCAGCAGCCGGATCGATTCGCCGTCCGCGTCGCGCTCGAATTGACGCGAATAGGCCATCTGCCCGAGGGCCGCAGGGACCGTCGCCAGCATCACGCTGTAATCGCCGATCGCGACACCGGCCAGCGTGCCGATGAACGCCGTCTGCACCAACGACTTCATGCCGTGGCGCCCGCGGACGTGGCCCGCCTCGTGTGCGAGCACACCGAGCAACACGTCTTCGCGATCGGCGAGCAGCCGCACCATGTCGTCGGTCACGATGATTGTGCCGCCGGGCAGTGCAAGAGCGTTCGCGCCGAGTTCGCTGTCGTAGAATCGCAGCGCGACCAGCGCCTGATCGCCGGATGGCCGGGTGCGCGCGAACGCCCGGGCAAACGCGACCCGGATCTCCTCCTGCTGCTCGTACTCGATTGCAGTCGGCTCGATGATCCCATGGTCGCGGAGTGCATCGAGCACGACACCGCCGACTGCGGCGTCGACCTCGGGCGGAGTCAGGGCAACGATCGCCCGTGATGCCACCGGCACGCCCCACCGGTAGAGCCCGACGGTGACCACCAGCAGCGCAACACCCGCCGCAACCGCGAGCCGCCAGCTCTGCTGCATGCGCACGACGACCGGATCGCGCAGGCCCTCCGCGCGTGCCCACGCATCCCACGCCGCACCGTCCTGGCAGTGCAGGCTGCCGCCGCCCGCCAGATGTGCCATGCGCACGCCACTGCTGCGGCGCTCCGGCCAGTCCACATCCGCAACGGGTACTGCGAGGTCGAGCCCGTCCCCGACGATGTGCAGCGTGTGACCCGCGATGTGCAGCGAGACACGTCGCGCCCGCGCAGAATGCCCATCGAAGTATTCGGCGTCGAGCATGACGGGCGCCTGCATCAAAAGCCGATATCGAGGCCAAACAGGTCGCCGGCCGCATCACCGGTCGCGTCGTCGTCACGGCGCGGTTCCGCGGAAAGTTCGTCCGCCGGCACATCGAGTTGTATGGCCATCGCCTCGAGGCGCATCCGCGCGAGCGCGGTCGCCGCGAAGGGCCAGTAAAGGCCGAGCGTCACGATCACCAGCACGAGGTTCGTGACCGCAAGCCGGATGTACGGCAGCGCGCGCAGCGCGCTGCCGAACCTGATCCGCGCGCTCGCGGTATTCGACCACAAGAGGTTCTGCAGGCGAGCCACGGCGTATGCGCCGACGATGACCAGCACGACGAGATAGGCGAATGCCAGCAACAGCAGGACGAGCAACCGGTTACGGTAGCCCGCAGGTCCGCCAGCGAGAATGATCGGGCCAGCCATGAGCAGGAGAAGCGTCAGTGCGAACACCAGCGCGATCTTGACGGCCAGCAGATAGAACGGTCCGGGGCCTGCGGTGAGGCGGCCGCACTCCTCACCCAGCGCCAGATGTCCGTGTTGATAGCGTTTGAAGAGCCACAGCACGAGCGGCGCCAGTGCGGGTATGGACAGCATCGACAGCAGCACGCCCAGAGCGAGCCCCGGATGCAGCAGATGCCCAGGGACTTCAGTCCGCTGGCGCACGAGCGCGCCCAGGCTGATGAACAGCACGACCGGCACAACGGCGGGCAGCAACGCCCGATAGGCGCCCCCGATCGTCCCCGCAAAACGCAGGCGCAGGCCGCGCCAGCTCGTATTGGCGAGCCGGAAGCGCAGCGCCACCCACACCAGCGCCGGGTATGCGCCCGCAACTGCGAGCAACGCGACGATGCCGGCCGGCAGAGAAATCTTCCCGGAAAGCGAATACATGGCCAGCAGTGCCCCGGCGAGCAGGTAGCCGCGCAACATCGACTTCGGGTCGCCGTGGAAGTCGAGCGCATGACCACCGACCAGCGTACTTGCGCAGAAATAACGCAGTCGGCGCGCCTTCGCCCACGGGTAGTACAGGCCGAGCGTGACGATCGTGAGCAGCAGGTTCACGATCCAGATCCGGAAGTATTCGCCGCCAGACCCCGTGAATCGGACGTCGAGCGCCTGCACGGCACCGGCCGGCACCCCCAGTTGTACTTCTTCCATGCCCACGCTCCGCGGTGCCTGTGGCACCGCTTTGGCGACTCTAACCGGACAGGGTGCCGCCTGGCGAGCGCGGCAGCGCCGCGATCCGCTCGGCCTGGCGGCGCAGCATCGGCCCGAATCCGAGGCGGTCGAAGAAGGCGTTGAGCGCGGGCATGTCCGGCGTGCCCGGGCGCAGCGCCGCATGATCGAGCTCGAGCGGCATATCGCAGGCGATCGCGGTCAGCTGCCGCGCAAGATACGCCGCCTCGCGATGCCGGCTCAATCTCTCCGGCAGCTTCGCGGCGCCGCGGATCGGCAGCGCGCGCACGCGCTCGAGGTCCGCGTACAGCTCATCGAGCGAGGCGAACTCGCGCATGATCGCGGTGGCGGTCTTCGCGCCGACGCCCGGCACCCCGGGAATGTTGTCGACGCTGTCGCCGGTGAGCGCGAGGTAGTCGGCGAAACGTTCCGGCGCCACACCGAAGCGCTCCTCGATGTCGTGGTAGTGGTAGCGTTCGTTCGCGGCGTAGTCCCAGAACACGTCGCCGTCGCGCACGAGCTGAGCCATGTCCTTGTCGCGCGTGACGACCGTGAAGGGCACACCGCCCGCGCGCGCGCGCGTCGCGAGCGAGCCGATGATGTCGTCCGCTTCGTACTCGCTGCTCGACAGGTGCCGCACACCGGCGAGAGCGCAGAACTCGCGGCAGCGCTCGAACTGCCACAGGAGGTCGGCGGGCGCCGGCTCCCGGTTCGCCTTGTAGGCCGGGTAGAGGCGGTTGCGGAACGACGAGGTCAGGCTCTCGTCGAACGCCACCGCGAGAAACTCGGGCCGCGCACGCTCGATCAGGTCGCCGAGAAAGCGCGCAAACCCGAAGAGCGCGTGCGTCGGGCGACCCTCGCCGTCGGCCATGTCGGGCGGCATCGAGTAGTAGGCGCGAAAGACGTAGACGGAGGCGTCGACGAGATAGAGCACCGGCGAAGCCTATCGCCGGGGGTTCATGGCCGCCAGCGCCGCCACGAGCAGCGGCAACACGGCGAGCAGCTTCAAGGCATCGAGGCCGCCAATCACCTGCAATCGCAGTGCCGACTGGCCGCCGTACGCGAACAGGGTCGGCACGCTGATCAGCACAAAAGGCAGCGCGGTGATGCCAAGTGCAATGGCGATCGCGTGGCGCGGCGCGCAGATGCGAATTGCGCAGGCGAACGGGATCGAGACGACGACGAGCGCCAGGGTGTGGACGTACTGGCTCCAGGTGATGGCGCGCCAGGCGCTGCCCTCCCCGACCGGCCACCACGCCGGAATCGGCAACGCCAGTGCGAGGCCGATGGCCGGCGCCAATGCCAGCTGGTATGCGTATGCCGCCACGCACAAGAGCCCGATCAGGAGCAGGGGGCGGGCGGCGGCAGGGGCGGAGAATTTCATGGCAGTCGGTCGGCGATGCCCCACGCGCCTGTCGGTGCGGGCTATGCCATCCACTTCTGGATGCGCGCATGCAGCGGCGAGCTGCGCGGGAAATGCGCGAGCAGGTACTCCATCTGGTCCGCGAGGACACGGCGGCCCTTCAGGAAGATGTATTCCGCATAGGTCGGCGTGAACGGCACCGCGATCAGTTGCATGCGCGCCTGTTCGGGCGTGCGCGACGCCTTCAGGTTGTTGCACCGGCGGCAGGCCGTGACGACATTCGTCCAGACATCCTTGCCGCCCTGGCTGAACGGCCGGATGTGGTCGCGCGACAGCTCGCGCGCGGCAAAGCGCTGTGCGCAGTACATGCACAGGAACGCGTCGCGGCGAAACAGGGTCTGGTTGTTGAGCGGCGGTACGTAGTCGTGCCGGGTGTTGCCGGGATTGCCGGTGTGGCCGACCGTCGCGACGATCGAATTGACATCGAGCACCGTGCGACGGCCGGTGCGCGCATTGGTGCCGCCGGTGAGCCGGAAGATCGACCGGCCGCAGGTGTAGGCAATCTGCTCCTGGTGGTAGAGGCGCGCCGCTTCCTTGTAGTCGATCCACTCGAGCGGCATGCCCGACACGTCCGTGCGCAGCACGAGCTGGGAGAACGAGCTCCCCGGCGGGCCCGCGATGACGCGTGCAGCGTGCGCGGCGCCGCGATCCGCACTATCGAGATCGATGTCGATCATCAAACTGTTAGATTAGGCAGGTTTATGCGACAATTCAACGCCGCAAGGCGTTAATTTTACGAGACATTTCTCGGAACGTGGTTGCAGAGGCCACGCATTTTGCGCCAGGGAGCCCGACCGATGCCCGTCACGATCGGGGTGCTGCGAGAAAGCGCCCCCCAGGAATCACGTGTCAGCCTCGTCCCCGAGGTGGCCGCGAAGTTCGCCGCGCTCGGCGCCCGCGTCCTCATCGAACGGGGCGCTGGCGCCGCCGCGCATTTTCCCGATGCGCTCTACAAGCAGGTCGACTGGGCGGACAGCGCAGCCGCCGTGCTGGCCGCCGCCGACGTGCTCCTCACCGTCCAGCCGCTTGCGCTCGCGCAGATCGCGGCGGTGAAGGCCGGCGCAGTGGTGGTGGGCTATGCGCAGGCACATGCCAGGCACGCCGAAGTCAGGGCGCTGCGCGACCGGCGCCTCACGCAGTTCGCGATGGAGTTCGTGCCGCGCATCTCGCGCGCGCAATCGATGGACGCGCTGTCCTCGCAGGCGGCGATCGCGGGTTACAAGGCCGTGCTGATCGCGGCCGACAACCTGCAGAAGTTCCTGCCGATGCTGACGACCGCGGCCGGCACGATCCGGCCGGCGCAGGTGCTCGTGATCGGCGCCGGCGTCGCGGGCCTGCAGGCCATCGCCACCGCGCGACGGCTCGGCGCGATCGTCGAGGCCTACGACGTGCGCAGTGCGACGAAGGAACAGGTGAAATCGCTCGGCGCGAAGTTCGTCGACGTGGGTGTCTCGGCCGAGGGTGCGGGCGGTTATGCGCGCGAGCTCACGCCCGAAGAGAAGGCGAAGCAGCAGGAAGTGCTGGACGCCCGCATCGCGGCGGCCGATGCCGTGATCACCACGGCCTCCGTTCCCGGGCGGCCGGCTCCGAAGATCGTCTCGCGTGCGGCTGTCGAGCGCATGCGCGCCGGGTCTGTGGTCGTCGACATCGCCGCGGAACAGGGCGGCAACTGCGAGCTGACGCGCGCCGGCGAGACGGTCGTGCACCAGGCCGTGAAGGTGATCGGCCCGCTGAACCTCGCGGCCCAGCTCGCATACAACGCGAGCGAAATGTACGCGCGCAACCTCTACAATTTCCTCTCGCCGGCGCTCAAGGGCGGCGAGCTGAACATCGACTGGAACGACGAGGTTTTCGCGCAGTCCTGCCTGACGCACGAGGGTGTCGTGCGGCACGCAGAGACTGCGAAGGCACTTGGATGACGGACTGACGGCGAACGGCCTGGCTGCCGGCCATTGGCCATCCGCCCGCGGCCGCGGAGCGAACAATGACGGGAATCGTGGCGCTTTACATTTTCATGCTCGCAGCCTTCACCGGCTACGAAGTCATCGCGCGCGTGCCGGTGATCCTGCACACGCCTCTCATGTCGGGCTCGAACTTCGTGCACGGCATCGTACTCGTCGGCGCGATGGTCGCGCTCGGCGCGGCCGTCACGCCGCTCGAGAAGACGATCGGCTTCATCGGCGTGCTGCTCGCCGCCGGCAACGCCGTCGGCGGCTATGTCGTCACCGAGCGCATGCTCGAGATGTTCAAGTCGAGCGGCGCGCGGGGCGGCGGCTCGAAGGGAGCGCACTGAGATGTCCGGCGTGCTTTCCGCGGACCTGCTGATCCAGGGCAGCTACCTCCTCACGGCGTTCCTGTTCATCATGGGCCTGAAGCGCATGAGCTCGCCGGTGACCGCCCGCAGCGGCATCGTCTGGGCGGGCGCCGGCATGCTGCTCGCGATCCTCGTCACGTTCCTGTACCCGGGCATGACGAACTACCCGCTGATCATCGCCGCGATCGTCGTCGGGTCGCTGCTCGCGTGGTGGAGCGGCAAGCGCGTCGCGATGACCGACATGCCGCAGATGATCGCGCTCTACAACGGCATGGGCGGCGGCGCGGCGGCAGCCATCGCGGCGGTGGAGCTGTACAAGGGCGAGGCGCACGGTCTCGTGACGATGGTGCTCGCGGTGATCGGCGGCCTGATCGGTGCGGTGTCGTTCAGCGGCAGCGCGATCGCCTTCGGCAAGCTGCAGGGCCTGATCAAGCGCTCGTTCCGCTTCGGCGGCCAGCAGGCATTCAACCTGCTGCTGCTGGTCGGCGCACTCGTGCTCGGCGGCATGGTCGCGCTGCACTTCAATGCCTCGCCTGCCGTCATCACGGGGTTCTTCGTCGTGGCGCTGGTGCTCGGCATCACGATGACATTGCCGATCGGCGGCGCGGACATGCCGGTCGTGATCTCGCTCTACAACGCGCTGACCGGCCTCGCGGTCGCCTTCGAGGGCTTCGTGCTCGGCAACGCGGCGATGATCATCGCCGGCACGGTCGTCGGTTCCGCCGGCACGCTGCTCACGCAGTTGATGGCCAAGGCGATGAATCGCTCGCTCGGCAACGTGCTGTTCGCGGGCTTCGGTGACACGGGCGGGGGCGGCGCGAGCGAAGTCACCGGGAGCATGAAGCCGATCGAGGCGGCGGACGTCGGCGTGATGATGGCGTTCGCGAACAAGGTGATCATCGTGCCCGGGTACGGCATGGCCGTGGCGCAGGCGCAGCACAAGGTCTGGGAGCTGACGCAACTGCTGATCGACCGCGGCGTCACGGTGAAGTTCGCGATCCACCCGGTGGCGGGGCGCATGCCCGGCCACATGAACGTGCTGCTCGCCGAGGCCGGCGTGCCCTACGACCTGATCTCCGATCTCGATGAAATCAATGCCGAGTTCGAGACTGCCGACGTCGCGCTCGTGATCGGCGCGAACGACGTCGTGAATCCGGTCGCGCGCAACGACAAGTCGAGCCCCATCTACGGCATGCCGATCCTGAACGCCGACAAGGCGAAGAACTGCATCGTCATCAAGCGCGGTCAGGGCGCCGGCTTCTCGGGGATCGAGAACGCGCTGTTCTTCCTCGACAATACCCGCATGCTCTACGGCGACGGACAGAAGGCAGTGGCCGAGCTGATCGGCGCGGTGAAGGCCATCGGCTGATGGAAGTACGCGCCTGCGTCACGGCAGATCTGCCGGCCGTGCAGGCCATCTATGCGCACCACGTGCTGCACGGCACGGGCACGTTCGAGGAGGTTCCGCCGACCCTCGCCGAGATGACTGCCCGTCACGAACACATCGTGGCGGATGGCCGGTTTCCGTTCCTGGTCGCAATCGACGGCGGCCGCGTGATCGGTTACGCCTATGCCACCGAGTTCCGCGCGCGTTCGGCCTATCGCCATACCTGCGAGAGCTCGGTCTACATCGCCCCCGATGCGCTGCGCCGCGGGGTTGGACACGCGCTGATGCACGCCGTGATCGATCAGTGCCGTGCGCACGGCTTTCGCGAAATGCTGGCCGTGATCGGCGACTCGCAGAACCATGCCTCGATCGGCCTGCACAACGCGCTCGGCTTCGCGCACGCAGGCACGTTCCACGATGTCGGTTACAAGTTCGGCCGCTGGCTCGACGTGGTACTGATGCAGCTGTCACTGCGGTCGGGTGAAGCGTAGCGCCGCAAGCGGCAGGCCCGTGCCGATAATGTGACGGACGGCGCGGGCGCACCCCGCCCGGACCTTATACTGCCCAGCTGCCAGCCAGTCGGAACCATGTCGGGGGTCGGTCATGCTCGGAACTCTGGTCTTCCTCGCGGTCATCGTCGCAATCGCCCTGGGCGCCATCGGGCTCTACAACCGCCTGGTCGCGCTGAAGCACCGCGTCGCAACCGCCTGGTCCAATATCGACGTGCTGCTGAAGCAGCGTCACGACGAGCTGCCGAAGCTCGTCGACACCTGCAGGCAGTACATGCAGTACGAGCAGGAAACGCTCGAGAAGGTGATGCAGGCGCGCAATGCCGTGCACGCGGCACGCGAAGCCGGTGACGTGGCGGCGGTCAGCGCGGCGGAAGGCGGCCTGCGCGCGCAGCTCGGCAAGTTGTTTGCGGTGGCCGAAGCCTATCCAGACCTCAAGGCCAATGCCTCGTTCCAGCAGCTGCAGGGGCGCATCAGCGCGCTCGAGACCGGCATCTCCGACCGGCGCGAGCTCTACAACGAGAGCGTCAACGTCAACAACGCGACGATCGAGCAGTTTCCGGCGTCGATCATCGCGGGCATGTTCGGCTTCAAGCCCGCGAAACTGCTCGAGTTCGCGGCGGGCGAGAAGGCGGATGTCGACGTGAAGGCGTTGTTCAACGCCTGAGCCATGGCGGCCTTCGCGATCCTGCTCCTGCTGTTCGTCGCGGGCGTCTATGTCGTGGCGCTCTACAACCAGCTCGTACTCGTGAAGCACAACGTCGCCAAGGCCTGGGCCAACATCGACGTGCTGCTGAAGCAACGCAACGACGAGATCCCGAAGCTGATCGAAGTGTGCCGCGCGTACTCGGCGTTCGAATCCGCGTTGCTCGCGCGGCTGGCCGCCGCGCGGGCTGCAGCGGCCGCCGCGCTCGCCGGTGCCGACGCGGGGGAGATCGGCGTGGCCGAAGCGCGGCTGCGATCCGGCTTCGCGCAGGTCGTCGCACTCGCCGAGGCGTACCCGGATCTCAAGGCCAATGCACAGTTTCGCGCGCTGCAGCAGCGCATCTCCGGGCTCGAGGCCGCGATCGCCGACCGGCGCGAGTTCTACAACGAGAGCGTGCGGATCAACAACGTGACCGTCGAGCGCTTCCCGACGAGCGTGCTGGCCGGATGGTTCGCGTTCCGTCCGGCCGAGTTGCTCGAGTTCCGCGATGTCTGACGAGCTGGAGGCTTTCGTCGTCGCGGCCGTGCTCGGCGCCAGCGGTTACCTGATGTGGCGGCGGAACATGCGTGCGATCGGCCTGATGGAAGGCACGGCCACGTCGCGCGTCGCGACCGCGGCGAAGGGCTACGTCGAGCTGTTCGGCAAGGCGCGCACCGCGGGCGGCACAGCGGTGCGCGACCCGATCCAGTGGCAGGACTGCCTCTGGTTCAAGGTCGTCACCGAACGTCGCAGCGGCAACAAGTGGGAAGTGACCGCTCGCCAATCGAGCACCGAACCGCTGGCGCTCGAGGACGAGACCGGCTCGTGCCTGATCGTTCCGGGCGAGGCGAAGATCGACGACGAACAGGATCCGGATGTGGTCGTGCCCGACGGCTCGTCCCGCCGGCACAAGATCTGGCGTGTCGTGGACGGCGATCCCCTGTATGCGCTCGGCTTCCTGGAACGGCGCAATCCGCCGCTCGCCGGCCCTGCACCCGGGAGCGTGGCCGCAGACCACGCGGAGCTCGAGCTGCTGCGCGTGTGGAAGCGCGACCAGCCACAGCTGCTGCGACGTTTCGACACGGATGGCAACGGCCGCATCGATGCCGCGGAATGGGAGCGGGCACGACGCGCCGCGCGCGCCGAGGTGGCGACCGACGTCGCGCACGACGAGGCGCAGGCGCGCGCCGCTGCTGCCGCCGCGCCCGACGCGAATATCGAATACCGGTTGCGGCCACCGGAGGACGACCGACCGCTGCTCGTGTCGAGCTACCCGGAGGCCGACGTGCTCCGCCGCCTCAGGCGACGTTCCTGGCTCGGGCTCGCGATGTTCGTCGGCGGTACACTCTACGTGCTCTACGCCCTCGGCCGGTACCTCGCATGAAGACGGAACTCACCGCGCTCGAAGTCCGCGTCATCGGCTGCCTCATCGAGAAGCAGGTCACGACGCCCGACCAGTATCCGCTGTCGTTGAATGCCCTGACGAACGCCTGCAACCAGAAGAGCAACCGCGACCCCGTGCTCGCGCTCGGCGAAGGCGACGTGCAGCGCACGCTCGATGACCTGTCGCGCAAGCACCTCGTGATCGAGCGCTCGGGCTTCGGCAGCCGCGTCCCGAAGTACCAGCACTGCTTCTGCAACACCGAGTACGGGTCGCTGAAGTTCACGCCGGTCGAGCTCGGCATCGTCTGCGAGCTGATGCTGCGCGGACCGCAGACACCGGGCGAGCTGCGCGGCCGCGTGCCGCGCTTCGCGACGCTGAGCGATCCGGGCGACATCGAGGCGGCATTGCAGGCGCTCGCAACGCGCGATGCCGGCGCCGTCGTCGTACGCCTCGCGAGGGAACCGGGGCGACGCGATTCCTGTTACGCACACCTGTTCTCTGGACCAGTCGCCACGGGGCCCGACGCGACGGTGACGGCCACGGCGGCGGATACGTCGACCGACCGACCGCGTTCGCCGTCGATCGCCGATCGGCTCGACCGGCTGGAAGCCGAAGTACGCGCCTTGCGCGCCGAGCTCGAGCGGTTGCAGGGCCGCGATCCGGGCGCCTGAGCCCATTCAGGCCTGCGGCGCGAACCACGGCACGTGCGTCGCACGGAACGCGGGCAGGGCCTCGCATCGGGCGACGAAGGCACGCAGCGCGGGATAGGCACCGGTATCGAGCGCCACGACCGGCGAATCGGCGAGGAACGTGGTGATGACGGCGACCGCGATGTCGGCATGCGTCATGCGCGCAGCGACGAGCCAGGGCGAGTCGCCCCGCAGGGCGCAGCGCCGGTCGAGTTCACCGAGCGCACCGTGCATCTGGGAGCGGCAACGTTCGATCCACGGCTCGTGCCGCTTCTCCGCGGGCCGGAATGCGTTTTCATAGATCTGCTCCCGCCCCTTCTCCGCCGCCCCGACCGCGAGTGCGATGACTCCCAATGCGTCGCGCCGTTCGGCGCCTTGCGCCGGCATCAACGCCTGCTGCGTACCGACCCGTTCATCGATGTAGTCGAGTATCGCCGACGATTCGACGAGCACTTCGCCCCCGTCGAGCACCAGCGCCGGCACGCGCCCGAGCGGACTGAACTCGCGTATGCGCGCGAAATCGCGCCCGACGGACCAGTCGAGGCGCTCGAATTGCAGCCCGCAGAGATCCATCGCGATCGCCACGCGCCGCACGAACGGGGAATCGAGCATGCCGATGAGTGTCATGTTTTCCGCTACGATGGCACCAGGAGGAAACCTGCAGTGTGGCAGTCTTGAACGCCCGTATCGAGTCGCTCGCGTATTACCCGGTCAAGGGCTGTCGTCGCATCGAATGCGCCGCACTCGAGCTCGTGCCGGCCGGCGCGCGGGGCGATCGCGAGTGGATGATCGTCGGGCCCGACGACCAGTTCGTCACCCAACGGACCGATGCGATCCTGGCGACCATCGCCCCGGTGACCGACGACCGGGCGCTCACCCTGTCGGCCCCGGGGCACCCACCCCTGCAGGTGCCGCTCTCGTACCGTGGCGAGCGCCGCACGGTGCGCATCTGGAAGGATACGTGTGCCGCCGATGACATGGGTGACGCAGCGGCCGACTGGCTCACCGCGGTCGGCGGAAGGCCGCTGCGCCTCGTGCGGTTCGCGGCCGACGGCGTGCGGCACGCGGACAAGACCTGGGCGCGCGACGATTTCGCGCCGGTGAAATTCACGGATGCCTACCCGGTGCTGGTCACGCAGTCGGCCTCGCTCGGCGCGCTGAATGCCGCACTCGGGCGTGCGAGCGAGGGCCCGCTGCCGATGAACCGCTTTCGGCCGAATATCGTGCTCGGCGGACTCGCAGCCTGGGACGAAGACCGCATCGAGCACTTGCGGATCGGCGGGGTACTGCTGCGCCTCGCAAAACCGAGCACGCGCTGCATCGTGACGACGACGAACCAGGACAGCGGCGCGCGCGGCGTCGAACCGCTGCCCACGCTGAAGCGGCTGCGCTGGCACCGTGGCCTGAAGGGTGTGACCTTCGGCGTGAACGCGACCGTGCTGCAACCGGGCACGGTACGGGTCGGCGATGTCGTGGAGATCGCCTGGCGCGAGTCCGCCGCCTAGCGCGCGAGGAAGCGGGCGAGGCACACGAGCGCCCACGTGTCCTGGCGGCAGTACTCGAGCAGCGCAGTCTCGAGCGCCGCGCGTCGTGCCGCGTCGGTCGCATCCGCGCGCAGTTCGAGGAATGCGAGCTGCGCGGCCTCCCCCTCCTGCACTTCGCCGAGACGGGTGTAGGCGAGCTCCGGCGCAATGGTCGGGATCACGGCCTTGAGCGACCACGATCCCTGCATCCGCGGGTCGTAGTACGCCTTTCGCGTGATGGGCAGCAGGTCGACGAGGCGTGCGCGCAGCGCATCGAGTGCAGCGGCCTGCGGCGGCACGTGCCGCGCGAGCAGCGCGAGCACGCGCGCCTCGAAGTGCGCGTTGTAGGCGAAGACCGGTCCCGATGGGGGCGCCGCACGCAGCAACGCCGTGGCGAGTGCGGTGAAGTCGCCGAAGTCGTCGCGCGCGAGAAACTCGGCATGCCGCAGGTCGCCCGATGCATCTTCGACGTGCAGCGACCACTGAAAGGGCAGCTGTTCATACGGCCGCGTGCCGACGATCTCCGGCACCGCGAACGCGATCGTCTCGAAGTCGAGGTAGGCGCGCGGCCAGGGCGCGTCGCGCACCTCGGCGGCTGCGGCCCGATCGACGATGCGCAGGCCCGCGCGCACGCGCGCGTCACGGTGCGTCGACAGGTCGGGCGGCGGCGCACCGGCCGAGCAACGCTCGATGAACGGACACGGCCAGGGCGCGTGGCAATGCGGACCCATGGCGATCGCGGGCGCCGATCGCTCCGCCATCACGCGATGCAGGACCATGGCCTCTTCGGCGAGCGCCGGCAGGACGGCCTCGACCTCTGCCGTGATGTCCGCTTCGCTGGCGAGACCGGCGTACTCGCCCTTGCGCGCGAGCACGAACGTGTTGTCCACGTGCGCGATCGATACCCGCTGCACCGGTACGCGCGCGCCGCGCAGCACGAGCGTCTGAAAGGCGGCGTCGGGAATGTGCTCGGGCTTGACCTGCGTCGACGCCTTCACCTCGATCAGCTCGCTCACGCCGCGATCGCGCCGCAGGATGTCCGCAATCACCGCGAACTCGCCATGCCGCACCGCCGGCTGATGCAGGACCGGCGCACCGCCCGCCGCCAGCACACGCGACGTTGCCGCGATGGCGGCGGGCAGGCCACGATCGCGCGCAACGACGCGGCCGGGTACGAGCACGCGCATGAGACTGTCGAACTCGCGGCCTTGCCGGATCGCCATGCTCTCGGGCGCCCGCGTCGCGAGCGGCGCATGGACCTCGAACCACAGGCGCTTCGCGCATTGCCGGCCCGCCATGAAGCGGGATTTCGTCAGCCAGGCCATGCGGCGGGTTATACCGAATTTCGCCGAAGCGTTGTCGCGGCGCCATTGCGACCGACTATGCTCGCCGCATGTTTCCTGCGCTCTGGATGGCGGCCCTCGCCCTGCAGCAACCCTCGACACAGGCACCGCCGCCGGAATCGCCGACGGAAGAAGTGATCATCGCGGCACCCGAGCCGCGCTACGTCGCACCGACGCTGCGCGATCGCATCGGTCGCGTGTGGGCGCCCGTCTACGTGAACGGCGCGGGCCCGTTGCGGCTCGTGCTCGACACAGGGGCGAGCCGCTCCGCGATCACCGCCGACGCGGCGGCGCGCCTCGGCCTGCCCTTGCAGGGTGCGCCGACCGTGCTGCTGCGAGGCATGACCGGCGAGGCGCAGGTCCCGCTGATCGACGTCGAGCGCCTCGACATCGGCGATCTCGTGATGGAGCCTGCGAAGCTGCTCGTCGTGCAGGATGCGTTCGGGGGCGCCGAGGGCGTGCTCGCGGCACGCGGCCTCAAGGATCGGCGCATCCTGATCGAGTTCCGCAAGGACCGCATCGAGATCGTGCGCTCGCGCAACCAGCGGGCCCCCGACGGCTTCACGGTGCTGCGGATCCGCCTGATCCGCGGCCACGTGCCGAGCGTGCAGGCGGTGGTCGGCCGCGTGCCCGTCAAGGCCATCATCGATACCGGCGCGCAGCTGACGACCGGCAACCTCGCGCTGCGCGATGCGCTGCTCGCGCGCCGTCGGCTCGACGAAAAACAGGACAAGCTGATCGGCGTCACCGGTGACGTGCAGGAAGGACCGACGAGCCGAGTCCCGCCGATCTACCTCGGCAACGTGCAGGTGAGCAACGCGCAGATCATGTTCGTCGATCTTTACATATTCAGGCACTGGCGACTCACCGACGAGCCCGCGATCATGCTCGGCATGGACGTGCTCGGCGTGCTCGACACGCTGATCCTCGATTACCGGCGGCACGAAATGCAGATCAAGCTCGTGAGGTAGCCGCCTGTCGCCTCGATCTTGACCCCGGTGGGTGACAGGCATAGGTTCGGCAATCTTCGCGTGCCGGGCCGGCACTGGAAGTGCACGAGACCTGGCGGCATCACCAACAGGGGAACTGCACATGACTATTCTTCGAGTCGGATGGCGCGTCGGCGTTCTGCTCGGCGCATGCATGGTGGCGGGCAGCGCACTCGCCGGCACACATGTCGAGACCATTGCCCAGGGGCTCGTCAATCCGCGCGGCATCGCGCTCGCGCCGAACGGCTGGCTCTATGTCGCCGAGGTCGGCAGCGGTGGTTCGGGACAATGCATCCCGTCACCCGAAGAGGGGCAGCCGCCACGCTGCTACGGCGAGACCGGGGCGCTGACGCGCATCGATCCGGACGGCATCGCGCCGCCAAAGCGCGTCGTAACCGGCCTGCCCTCGATGGCTGCGGCGGGAGGCTTCGCAGCGACGAGCGGGCCCGTCGACGTCGACTTCTTCGGCATGCAGGCCTACGTCGTGATGGGCTGGGGCGGCGATCCCGCGCTGCGCGCGGGCGTCGGACCGAAATCCGCGCTGTTCGGAAAGTTGTTGCGCGTGCTGCCGGGGGGCCAGGTCTGGCCGGTGGCCGACATCGCGGGCCACGAGGCGCGTGCCAATCCGGACGGCACCGACATCGACTCGAACCCCTATGGCGTGCTCGCGCTGCCGGGACGGCAGATCGTGGCTGATGCCGGCGCGAATGCCCTGGTGGAGCGCAGCCCGTTCCTCGCATGGTTCTGGCCGCACCACAGTACGCGCACGTTTGCGGTGCTGCCGCGTACCGCCGCGAACCTCGATGCGGTGGCCACCACGGTTGTCGAGGGGCCCGGCGGGTACATCTACGCCGGCGAACTCACCGGGGCACCGTTCTTTCGCGGCGCCGCCACGATCTATCGCATCCCGCCGTTCGGCGGCACCCCGCAGCCTTACGTGACCGGGCTCACGGCCGTCGTCGACATGGCCTTCGATCGCCGCGGAACGCTCTACATCGTCGAGATTGCGAGCGGTCTCGTGCCGGGCCCCGGCGCGGATCCCGGCGTCGGCGTCGGGCGCCTGCTGCGCAAGAAGCGCGGCGGACCCGTGGAGGTCGTGCTCGACCAGGGTCTCGTGTTTCCGTCGGGGATCGCGATCGCACACGACGGCACGCTTTACCTGACGAACTACGGCGTGTTTCCGGGCGGTGGCGAAGTGCTGAAGGTAACGGTCGACTGAGGATGGGATACGAAGCCGCGCCGCGCGCCGACACCGATGCGACGCGGCTTCGCTGCTCCAACCACGCTCGACCGGACGCGCAGCGATGAACCGCGCACTCGTGCTGCTCGGGGTCTTGATCGTCATCGCCGGACTGTTCTGGGCGCGGCTGCGGACCCTGCCTTACTTCCGCCTGCCCGGCGACATCGTGATCGACCGGCCGGGGTTCCGGTTCTTCTTCCCGATCACGACGATGCTGCTCGTCAGCGCGGCCGTATCGCTCATCCTCTGGTTGCTGCGACGCTGAACGATTCGTCTGGCCCGGGCTGGCGGACATGCGCGACAATCCGCGCCATGACAACCGGCAAGGATTCCCTGCTCGAGCTGCGCGATGCCCTGCGGCATTTCGCCGCCGAGCGGGACTGGGACCAGTTCCACTCGCCCAGGAACCTCGCGGCGGCATTGTCGGTGGAGGCTGCGGAACTGCTCGAGCACTACCAGTGGGGCGAGGCCGCGAACCCCGAACAGGTGCGTGAGGAAGCCGCGGACGTGCTCCTCTATCTGATCCGGCTCGCCGACAAGCTCGATATCGATCTCGCGGCCGCCGCTCGCGACAAGATCGCGCTCAATGCGCAGAAGTACCCCGTCGAGAAAGCGCGCGGCAATGCGCGCAAGTACGATCGCTTTCATCCATGACCGAAACTTTCATCCTGATCGACTTCGAGAATGTCCAGCCGAAGAACCTCGCGCAGTTGCGCGATCGCCCGGTGCGCCTCAGGATCTTCGTCGGCAGCCAGCAGGCAAAAGTGCCGTTCGACCTCGCGCAGACCGTGCAGGCGCTCGGCGACCGCGCCGAGTACGTGCAGATTGCCGGCACCGGCCGCAACGCGCTCGACCTGCACATCGCATACTACGTCGGCCGTCTCGCCGTGCAGCATCCGGACGCCGGCATCTACATCCTGTCGAAGGATCGCGACTACGACATCCTGTTGAAGCACCTGCAGGCCCAGGGCATCCACTGCCACCGCAAGGCCTCGCTCGACGAAATCCCGGCCTTGAAGTCTCCTCCGGCGACGAAGCCCGCGGTCGCGCCCGACCGGCTCGCGCCGGTGATCGCGCACTTGCGCAACCTCAAGGCGTCGCGCCCGCGCAAGGCGAAGACCCTTGCGAGTACGCTCAAGGCACGCTTCGCGAGGGACGGTGGCGAACGCGATGTGCAGGCTCTCGTCGAGGAACTGCGCCGGCGCGGACTCATCGTGGTGGAGGGAACCAACGTCACCTACAGGCTGGACTAGCGCAGGTGCACGGCCTGCCGGGACACCGATGACTACACCCATCCACCAGAAATACGCGACCGCCTGTTATGCGGTGATCTGTCGCGACGTGCCCGACAGTGCCGTGAAGCGCGCGGCCGCAACGCCGGCACATTTCAGGTACATCGAAGGCATCCTCGACGAGATCCTCGTCGCCGGGCCGCTGTTCGACGACGAGGGTCGACGCGTGATCGGCAGCATCCTCATCCTGCGCACGCAAAGCGCCGAACGCGCGACGGAGCTCGTGACGACAGATCCCTACAACGCGGCGGGCGTCTGGGCCTCGATCGAAATACGGCCGTTCCTGCCGGCCGCCGGGAGTTACGTCGGCGGCACGTCCTGGTAGGCGGGAACCCGGCCGGTCACTCGTCCTCCCAGGGCTCCCTGCGGCGCCTCGCGCGCACGACGCGCATTGCGGCACCCGCGATGAACACGAGCGGCACGATCACTCCGGCGAAGCGCACCGCCGTGCGCAGTACCGGCGGCCCCTCCACGCGCCGCAGCAGCAGGAACGCACCGAGCGCGAGCAGCCCGTTCAGCCAGCCCGGCAGGCGGCTCACCGACTCGAGCAGGTCCTCGAAAAGTCCCGTATGCCGCTGCCGTTGCCGCATCACGCGGCCTTGTCGGCCAAGGATCGGGCTGCCGGTGCCGTCTCATCGGCGCGCACCCGCAGCGCCGTCATCGACAGGCGCACGGCGAGCGCGATGCCGCCGACCCGCCAGGCGTGGCTTTTCATGAGTTACCCCCTCGGCCTCGTGGGCGGAGCGCCGCGGCATGGTATCACCGGCCGCGGAGCACGCGTCCCGGCGCGCTCGACCGCAAGCTGCGGCGTGGCTATAACAACCCGCCGGGAGGACACATGGCAGCCGACATCACCCGCCGCGACTTCCTGAACGGTGCTGCGCTCGCGATCGCTGCGGGCCTGTCACCGATCGACCTGCTGCAGGCGCAGGCGTCGGCACCGCACGGGAATGCACCCTACCCGCCTGCCGGCGGCGGCTTGCGGGGCTCGGCGCCCGGCAGCTTCGACATCGCCCACGCGCTGCGCGACGGGCGGCGCTTCGCGACCGATGGCATCGCCGTCGATGAGCGCTACGACCTGATCGTCGTGGGCGCGGGCATCAGCGGCCTCGCGGCGGCGTGGTTCTATAGGCGCGAGAAACCGAACGCACGCATCCTGCTGCTCGAGGCCAACGACGATTTCGGCGGCCACGCGCAGCGCAACGAGTTCCTGATCGATGGGCGCCTGCTCGTCTCCTACGGCGGCAGCGAGTCGATGCAGTCGCCGCATTCGCTCTACAGCCGCGACGCGCTCGGCCTCACGCGCGCGCTCGGCATCGACCTCGATCGCTTCGAGACCGCATTCGACCGCACGCTCTATCCGGGGCTCGGCCTCTCGCGCGGAGTGCTGTTCAAGCGCGAACACTTCGGCGCGGACCGGCTGGTCACCGGCGACCCGATGCGCATGGTCGCGGACGATATTCCTCCGGATCGCATGAATGCCCGCCCGCTCGCGGCATTCGTCGCCGACTTCCCGGTGTCGGAGGTCGCCAAGCGCCAGCTCGTCGCACTGTATACGTCGCGGCGCGATCCACTGCCGGGCCATTCACGGGCGCAGAAGGAGGCGCTGCTCGAGCGAACGAGCTATCGCGACTGGATCACGAAGGTGCTCGGCTACGAGGCCGCGGTCGCGGACACCTTCCAGTGCCGAACGCACGACTTCTTCGCTGCCGGAATCGACGCGGTCCCTGCGGGGTGGGCCTTCGAGGACGGCTACCCGGGCTTCGCCGGCCTCGGGCTCGGCAACGCGGCGGACAACGCGAAGATGGACGATCCCTATATCCATCATTTCCCCGACGGCAATGCGTCGATCGCGCGCCTGCTCGTGCGCTCGCTGATTGCCGGCGTCGCGCCGGGCCGTGGCATGGACGACATCGTGCTCGCGCCGTTCGACTACTCGCGCCTCGATGCCAATGGCGCGCTGATTCGCCTGCGCCTCGCCGCCACCGCGATCGAGGTTCGCGAGCGCACTCCCGGCCGCGTCGAAGCGTACTACTCGCGCGGTGGCGTGCTGCACGCGGCGCGCGCGCGGCATGCGGTCATGGCGTGCTACCACTCGATGGACCCGTACCTGCTGCCGGAACTCGGCGCAGCCCAGCGCGCGGCGCTCGCGCTCAACGTGAAGATGCCGCTCGTGTACGTGAAGGTCCTCGTGCGCAACTGGCGGCCATGGGTCAACCGTGGCGTGCACGAAGTCACGAACGCCGTCGGGTTCCATTCGCGCCTCAAGCTCGACTACCCGGTGAGCCTCGGCGATTACCGCTGTCCGCGCTCACCGGACGAACCGATGGTGCTGCACCTCGTGCACGTACCCACGGTGCCGCTCACGCCCGGCGTCGATCCGCGCACGACGCTGCGCGCCGCACGCGCGCAACTGCTCGCGATGCCGTTCGGGACTTTCGAGCGCGAGGCACGCGACGAACTGACCCGCATCGCCGGCGCCGGCGGCTTCGACGCGGAGCGCGATATCGTCGCGATCACCGTGAACCGATGGGGTCACGGCTATTCGGGCGGCGACAACCCGCTCTACGACCCGCCGCGTCGCGGTGCGGAACCGTACGAGATCGCGCGCTCGCGCCTGGGCGGCATCGCGTTTGCGAACTCGGATTCCGCATGGGCGGCCTATGCGCACGCCGCGATCGACGAAGCCCACCGTGCGGTGGGCGAGCTGCTCGGATGAGGCCTCAGTCGCCGAACGATTTCCTCACCGTGAATTCGACGTACGGCCCGATCCGCAGCGTGCGCGTATCGACATAGTCGAGCGGCGCGCTGCCGCGCATGCCGTCGTAGATCTCGCGCCGCCGCTCGGCGGCACGATCAGTGAGGTTCTTCACGTAGAGGCGCAGGTACCAGCCGTCGGCAGGCCGCACCTCGGCGAAGATGTCGAGCCGCGCCCCGACGCTGTCGGTCTTCACTTCGTCGAAGCGGTATTCCGCCTCTTCGCTCGCGAGCGTGGCATCGATGCCCCAGCGGCTCTTCCAGAACGGCAACTGCTGCGAGAAGTGTGCCGATGCCTCGAGCGGCTTGTCGTCCGAGATCCTGCGGAACGTCCCGGTCGCGGGATCGGTGGCGCGGCTCCTGCGCCACACGCTCGTCACCTTGAGGAGCCCGCCGGTGATGTGCAGGCGATCGAGCGGCAGGTCGACGCCCAGCTCCAGCTCGTTGCGTGTGCCTGACCCGATGTTGCCCACCGCGTCGAACGTGCCGTCGGGTCCCGTCACGGGGATGCGATCGATCAGGTCCTCGATCTCCTCGTGGCGCGCGCTCAGCACGAGCGCACCGGCACCCTCCATGAAGTGACGCTCCCATGCGAGCTCGGCGCGCCATGTCCGGTCGGGCTCGAGATCCGGATTGCCGGCCGTCACCGTGCCGGCCGACAGCGAGGCGGAACTCGTGAAATCGCCGAAGTCGAGCTGCCCGACATCGCGCTCGACCAGCAGCCGCAGGCGATCGTTGCCGGTGGCGGACCACGACAGCAGCGCGCGCGGCTTCGGGAAGAAGAAGGTCTTCGTCAGCGCACGATCGCCACTCTGCGAAAGCTCCGAGCGCTCGAAGCGCGAGCCGGCCTCCAGCGTCCACGCCGGCGAGAGTCGCCAGATCGCGAGCAGCGAGGCTTCACCGCGGCGCTCTTCGACACGCACGTCGGCCGTCGGCAGCGGAGCCGGGATCCCGTTCTCGGTGAGCGAGGTGTGGCTGTCGAGCACATTCACGGCCCCCTCGAGGCTGCCTTCGATCGTCCAGCGCTCGCCGGTGCGGCGCAGCGTGCCGCGCAGGATCGTCTCGCTCGTGGTCGCGAGATCGTGAAACAGTGACGTGTCACCGCTGTCCACTTCGCGCTCGCGCTCGCCTTCATCGTTGTCGGCGTCGCGACGGATCGCGAAGGTCTCGAGTGCGAGCCGCTCGCCGAACGGCCGGTCGTAGCGCAGGCCGAGCTCGGTGCGGCGATCGTCCTTGAACTCGGCCACGATATCCTGGCCGGGGTCGGGGAAAACTTCCGTCTGGACGATGTCGGCGCCGAAGCGTTCGCGCTGCCAGGCGATATTCGCGCGCAGCTTGCCGCCGGCGAGCGGCCTGTCGAGGGCGCCTGCGAGCTCGCCGATCTTCGAGCCCTCGTACTGGCGGTAGTCGATGTCACGCAGCAGCGTGCCGCCCGGCGCCACGCGCGGCCGGTCGCCGACGCCGTGCTCGTCATCCCACTCGCGATACAACGCGCCCGACAACTCGTAGCGCAGATCGCCACTCTCGCGCAGGAACTCGCCGGCGACACGGGGCGCTTCGTAGCCGCGCTGGAACAAGCCGATGCCCACTTCGGCCGACCCGTGCAACTGCGCGCCCCGCACGCGCACGACATTGGCGAGCACGGCCTCGCCCTGCATGTCGACACCCGGTGCGCCGGCCCGGATCACCTCGATCCGCTCGACGGTGGCGGCCGGAATGCGGCGCAGGAGGGTCTCCAGGGTCTCCTGCTTGCTCGCGGGCCGGCTGCCGTCGATCAGCACGTTGCCGCCGGCCCCCACGAAGCCGCGCACGTCGGCGTTGCCCTCACTGAAGGTGTAGCCGGGCAGCACCGCCAGCATGTCGAAGGCCGAGTACGGTTGTACACGTGCAAAGAATGCATTCGGGTAGGACGTGACCCGGCTGGTCGAGTCCTCGGCCGAGGACGCCGCCGCCGCGAAGCACAAGAGCAGGCACACCGGTATTCGCATGGGACCAGCATGCCCCAGCGCGCGTTATCGTGAGATTATGCAGGGCGAGGGAGGATCCGATGCCGGCCACCGTGACGCTCTACCACTCGCCCAACACGCGCTCGACCGGCGCCCTCGCGCTGCTCGAGGAGCTCGGCATGCCCTACGAGCTGCACGTACTCGACATGAAGGCCGGCGAGCAGCGCCAGCCGGCATTCCTCGCCGTGAACCCGATGGGCAAGGTGCCGACGATCCGCCACGGCGATGCGGTCGTCACCGAACAGGGGGCGATCTTTCTCTACCTGGCGGACCTCTGGCCACAGGCCGGCCTCGCGCCGTCGATCGGGGATCCATTGCGCGGCCCGTACCTGCGCTGGCTCGTATTCTATGGGTCCTCGTTCGAGCCCGCCATGGTCGATCGCGCCTTGAAACGCGAGCCCGGGCAGGCCTCGACGATGCCGTATGGCGACGTCGACACGACGGTCGCGACGCTCGCGGCGCAGCTCGCGCAGGGTCCGTGGATCCTCGGCGAGCGCTTTACCGCCGCGGATGTGCTGTGGGGCACGGCACTGTCGTGGATGCTCGCCTTCGGGCTGCTGCCACCCGAGGAGCCGTTCAAGGGCTACGTGGCGCGCTGGAACGCGCGCCCTTCGGTTGCGCGCGTGCGGGAGATCGATGCAAGACTCGCCGCCGCGCAGGCCCCGGGCACTCAGTAGTGCGGCGGAATCTCGATCGCGGTCGCTGATGCCGCGGTCGCATCGTGCGCCGCGGCGAGCTGCTGCGCGAGCAGCTGGTTGCGCGCGCGCAGCTCGCCGAGTTCACGCTGCTGGCGCGCGACCTCGTCGCTCAGTTCCTGCAGCGCACGTTCCAGGTGCGCCAGTTTCACCTCGAGCAATTCGATTCGCGCATCGCCCACGGACCCTCTCCCGTCATTCCAGCGCGAGCTGCTTGCGCGCCTGCACGATGAAGGCCTGTGGATCGTGTGGCGTCACGAGCACTTTGCCACGCACGAATTCGAGCAGCACGGCCCGTGCCGGATCGGTCGCGAACGCCCGATAGAGTCCGAGGGTCCGGTTCCAGAACCAGCCCGTGATCGCGAACAGCCCGCCGTTGCCGAAGAGTCGCAGCGATCTCCGCATCCCGTCTGGCACGCCGCGCACCTCGCGCAGCCCGTCGAGCGACAACGTCGTATCGAAGCCGAGCCGGTGCACGACCAGCCGGCGACTCGTGAGTGTGTAGCCGCGCACCATGAAGGGCAGCGTCGCGAGGATCGCAAGGAGCGGCGCGCCCACCATCGCGAGGCGCCAGATGAGCAGCTGCCGCGGCCCGGTCGCGAGCCCGAGCCCGGCGATCAGCAGCAGCACCGCGAGGCTGAGCGCCGTGGCGATGCGCAGCCACCGGCTCCACGGGGCGCCGTACTCCTGCTCCATGCGCCGGAGTGTACTTCACGTTAGGCTTGTGCCAGAGGTGAATCATGCGACATCGGGGCTCGCGGTACCGGTCGATGGCCATTGCTGCAGTCGTCCTGCTGCTGGGCGCTCCGCTCGCGCAGGCGCGCGAGAAGATCGGTCTCGTGCTCGGCGGCGGCGGTGCCCGTGGCGCAGCGCACATCGGCGTGCTGCGCGCGCTCGAACGCGAGCACATACCCGTCGACTACATCGCCGGCACCAGCATGGGCGCCATCATCGGCGCACTCTACGCATCGGGCTATTCCGTCGACGAGATCCAGCAGATCCTCGACCAGATGGACTGGGGCGACGTGTTTCGCGACGGCGCCTCGCGCGACGCAATGCCGATGCGCGAGAAGGAACTCGACCGCGCGCAGATGATTCCGTTCGAGGTCGGCGTCGACCGTCATGGCATCAAGGTGCCGCCGAGCATCGTGATCGGCCAGAAGCTCAACCTCGTGTTGCGACGTCTCCTCGTGCAGACCACCGAGAGCATCGACTTCGACACGCTGCCGATTCCGTTCCGCTGCGTCGCGACCGATGTCGGCAAGGCGAAGGAAGTCGTCTTCGGCGACGGCGACCTGACGACCGCAGTGCTCGCGAGCGCCTCGATTCCCGGCGCCTTCGCGCCGGTGCATTACGACGGCCGGCTGCTCGTCGACGGCATGGTCACGAACAACATCCCGGTCGATGTCGCGCGGGAGATGGGCGCGGACCGGCTGATCGTCGTCAACGTCAGCGAGCCGTTGCTCGCCGCCGACGAACTGACCTCGCCCGTCTCGGTCCTGATGCAGGTGCTCTCGGGTCTCGTCGATCGCGAGAGTGCCCGGGTGCTCGCAACCCTCACCGCGAACGACGTGATCCTGAAGCCCGATATGCCCGGGATGACCTCGCTCGACTTCGCGAGGGTCGGAGACGCGGTGCGCGCCGGCGAAACGGCAGCGGTGGCGCAGTCCGCCGCGCTGCGCCCGCTCGCCGTGAGTCCACAGGAGTTTGCCGCGTGGCGCACCGCGCACCGCCGAAAGCCGCTCGGCAACCCGCGGATCGAGTTCGTCGACGTGCGCGACGATGCGAGCCGCACGGCCGGGCTCGTCCGCGATCGCCTGTACACGCAGAAAGACAAGACCTTCAGCTTCGACGAGGTGTCGCGCCTCGTCGATCGCGCGTTCGGCGCCGGCACCTACCAGCGCATCGACTACCGCCTCGAGGAGCGCGAGGGCGAATACGGATTGATCGTGCGCCCGGTCGACAAGGCCTGGGGCCCGAACTACCTGCGCTTCGGCCTGCAGTTCGAGGACGACTTCAAGGGGCGCGACGACTATCAGCTGAACGCCGAACTGCGCATGACGGGCCTCAGTGCGACCGGCGCCGAGTGGCGCAATCTACTGCAACTCGGGCGCGAGAGCGGCATCACGTCCGAGTTCTATGCACCCTTCGGCGCGCTCGGACGCTGGTTCCTGTCGCCGCAGCTGCAGTACCTCGCCATGAACCAGCCGGCGCGCGTCGGCAATGACGAAGCCGCCCGCTATCGAGTCGATACGTCGACCGGCGAACTGCGATTCGGACGCGACTTCGGTGAGCACACGCGCATCGCGGTCGTCGCCTCGCGATCGCACGATCGGGGCAAGCGGCTCGTCGGCGCCGCGCCCTTCCCCGATTCGCGACGCGCCGATCTCGCGGGCGTGCGCCTGCAGTACCTCTACGATTCCCTCGACAGCGTCGCGTTTCCGACCCGCGGCGGGCGCATCGAGGCGAGCTACGGCCGGTTCGGCCACGGGCTCGGCGCGCACGAGCGCGGCGACCTTGCCCGCCTGTCCTGGGACCAGGCCGTGAGCTTCGGGCGCAATACCGTATCGCTCGGCGCCCGCGCGTCGGTGTCGACCGACAACGTCGCGGCCTTCAGCACCGATGCGAATCTCGGTGGACTCACTTATCTTTCCGGGTTCGGCGAGGACGAGCTCCTCGGCAGCCAGATGGTATTCGCACGGGTGATGTACTACCGCAGCTTCGGCGCGATCGAATCGTTGTTCCGCATGCCGCTCTATGCCGGGTTCAGCGCCGAAGCGGGTAACGTGTGGGACGACTTCGATGCGATCTCGAGCCGGGATCTCGTGAAGGCGGGCAGCGTGTTCGTCGGCGTGCCGTTGCCCATCGGCCCGCTGCGCTTCGGCTTCGGCTACGCCGACACGGGCGACCGCTCGTTCTACCTGACCTTCGGCTCCTACGTGCGCGCGGGCTTTCATTGACGGCACGGCGATGAAGGCGCGCACGAGGAAAAGGCTCCGGGGTCTCGCGATCGGGGTGGCCGCACTCGCTGCCCTGGCCGCACTCGCGTTCGCGATCGCGTTCTTTTATTACGACCGCGAGGTCGCGCAGCAGTTCGAAGGCCGCCGCTGGACAGTACCCGCGAAGGTGTACGCCGCGCCGATCGAGCTGTACGTCGGGTTGCCGTTCACGATCGACGACTTCCTCGCCGAACTCGAACGGCTGAAGTACCGCGCGGCGACCGAACTCGACCGCCCGGGCAGCTACCGCCGCCGCCGCGGCCGCTTCGAGATCGCGGTGCGCGCGGCACGCTTCGCGGACGAGCTGCGCCCGGCGCAGATCATCGCCGTGACGATCGAGGGCAACGCAATCTCGGGCCTGCGTGCCGCGGACGGCGCCGACATTCCGGTCTTCCGGCTCGACCCGCTGCTGATCGGCAGCATCTTTCCGATCCACGGCGAGGACCGCATCGTGCTGACGCCCGACGATGTGCCGCCCCTGCTGCCGGCCGCGATCAAGGCGGTCGAGGACCGCAAATTCGACACGCACCACGGCATCGACCTCGAGGCGATCGCGCGGGCGCTGTGGGTCAATCTGCGTGCCGGCAAGGTCGAGCAGGGCGGCAGCACGCTCACGCAGCAGCTCGTCAAGAGCTACTTCCTCGACGGTCGCCGCACGCTCGGGCGCAAGCTCGAGGAAGCGATGATGGCGCTGGCGCTAGAGGCGCGCTACGACAAGCGCGACCTGATGACCGCGTACATCAACGAGATCTATCTCGGCCAGCAGGGTGACCGCGCGATCCACGGCTTCGGCCTCGCGAGCCAGTTCTGGTTCGCGAAGCCGCTCGACGAACTCGACCTGCCGGAGCTCGCCCTCCTCGTCGCGATCGTGCGTGGCCCGCCGTATTACGACCCGCGGCGTTTCCCGGACCGGGCACGCAAGCGGCGCGACCTCGTGCTCCGCGTTCTCGCGCAGCAGGGCATCGTCAGCGGCGAGGCGGCGGCGGCGGCCGCGCAGGCGCCGCTCGGCGTGGCCGCGAGACCCTCGGGCGGCTATTACCCCGCGTATCTCGACTTTGTCCGGCGGACCTTGCGCCGCGACTACAAGGAAGCGGATCTCACCGAAGCCGGCCTCAGCGTGTTCACGAGCTTCGATCCGCGCGCGCAGCTCGCCGCCGAACGTGCGATCGAGACCGAACTCGCGCGGCTCGACCGCACGCGCCCGCCGCCGGCCGGCAAGAGCGGACTCGAGGGCGCGGCGATCGTCACGCTGCCGCAGAGCGGCGAAGTGATCGCGATGGTCGGCGGCCGCAACGTCAACTTCGACGGGCTGAACCGCGCGCTCGCGAGTCCGCGCGCGATCGGCTCGCTCGTGAAGCCGTTCGTGTATCTCGCCGCGATCGAATCCGGACGCTGGAATGCCACCAGCGTGCTCGACGACACGCCGATCGAGGTGCCGCTGTCGAAGGGCAAGGTGTGGCGCCCGCAAAACTACTCGCGGTATGCGAACGGGCCGGTGTCGATGGTGCGCGCGCTCAGCGAGTCGCTCAACCTCGCGACCGTGCACCTCGGCCTCGATGTCGGCGTGGCGAAGGTCGCGCAGATGTTCGGCCGCTTCGGTCTCGATGCGACACCTGCACCACTGCCGTCGCTGCTGCTCGGCGCAATCGACCTGCCGCCGATCGATGTCGCGCAGCTCTACAACGGTCTCGCCAACGGGGGCTTCCATGTGCCGCTGCGGGCCGTGAGGGCGGTCGTGGATGCGCAGGGCGAGCGCCTCGGCGCCTACCCGGTGAAGATCGCGCCGGTTGCCGCGCCCGATGCCGTGTACCAGGTCGACCGGATGATGACCTACGTGATCGCGCGCGGCACCGGGCGCGCGGCGGCAGCGCGCCTGCCGCGCGGACTCATCGTCGCCGGCAAGACCGGCAGCTCCTCCGACCTGCGCGACGGGTGGTTCGCGGGCTTTTCCGGCACGCATCTTGCGGTGGTGTGGATCGGCTACGACGACAATCGCCCGACCGGGGTGACCGGCTCGAGCGGCTCGCTCATCGTGTGGCAGAAGATCATGTCGGCCCTCGATACCACGTCGTGGCAGCCGCCGATGCCCGAATCGCTCGAAGACATGGCGATCGACTACGCGTCGGGCCTGCGGGTGACGACCGGCTGTTCGCAGGACGAGGTGGTCGTCGCGGTGCCGCGGGGCACGCCCACACCCTACATGGCCGGTTGCGCGCCGCCCTCGGGCATCGTCGACTGGCTCCGTGGCATCATCCGCTGATGCAGCGAGTTGTCCTGACGATTTCCCTCGCGCTCGCGCTCGGCGCGTGCGCCACCGCGCCGTACGAACCGGCGGCGCCCGTCCGTCCGTCGGCGCCCGGGGCCGCGCCCGGCGAGGCCGGCGTGTCGCAGTCGCCGGCGTCGCCGAATCCGGCGTCACCGGCCCCGGTGCCGGAGCCTGTGCCCGCGCCCAGGTCTCATCGCCTCGGCGCCGCAACGAGTGCCCTCGTGACCCAGGCGCGCAGCGCCTCTGCGCAAGGAGATTTCGACGCGGCGGCCGCCACGCTCGAGCGCGCGCTGCGCATCGAACCGGACAATCCGCTCGTGTGGATCGAGATGGGGCGCATGCGCCTGGCGAGCGGGGACGCCGCGCAGGCGCAGTACATGGGCCGGCGTGCGCTGGCACTCGCCGCAGGCGCACCGCGCGAGCAGTCGGCGTCCTGGCGACTGATCGCCGAAGCGCTTCGCGCGCGCGGCCGCAATGCCGAAGCGCAGGAAGCCGCGCGCAGGGCGGACGAGCTGGCAGTCCCGTGAGGGTTCGGGATGCGAACCGCGGGCACATGCGGGCAAGCCCGTACGGGGGGCGCCGAATTGTCGGGTCACCCGCCGCTGCCTAGCCTCTACTCCCGAGAGAGTGGGGAAGCGGGCAGCCCGCCGGGCGCCCCCGCTTCCGGCCAGCGCCGGGCGTACCCCATGCCCGGCGCTGGCGAACTCTTCCGCGCCACACTCTTCATCGCCGCTTATGTCTTCGTCGACTGGCTGAGCTACCTGCAGCCGGCGCTGCAGCTCGGCATCACGCCGTGGAATCCGCAAACCGGCGTCGCCCTCGCCTATCTCATCTGGCAGGGCCCGCGCGGGGCGATCGCGGTGGCGCTCGCGGCGCTGCTGTCGGAAGTGGTCGTGCGGGATGTGCCCGCCGGCAGCATTGCGGCGATCACGACGTCGATCTGGATCGCGATCGCCTATAGCGCACTTGCGGTATTCCTGCGGCGCAAGGGACCCGCGGCGCTCGTGCCGACACCCGCCGATGCGGCCCGCTTCGTCGCCGCCGGCCTCGGCGCGACACTGCTCGTCGGCGCCGGATTCATCGCCATCATGCTCGCGATGGGCGCACTGCCCGAGAACGTCGCGCTCGGCGGTGTCGCGCGCTACTGGGTCGGCGATTTCAACGGCGTGCTCACGCTCACGCCACTCCTGATGTGGGCGAGGTCGTGGCGCGCCGGCCTCGCGTCGCTGCGCGCCCGCTGGCGCGAGGCACTGCTGCAGTTCGTGGCGCTCGGCTTCACGATGTGGATCATCTTCGGCCTGCTCGCCGACGAGGCGCTGCGGTTTTTCTATCCGCTGTTCGTGCCGATGATCTGGCTGGCGCTGCGCTGGGGCGTCGTCGGCGCCGTGGTCGGTGCGCTCGCGATCCAGCTCGGTCTCGCGCTCATGGTGAAAGACATCGGCGTTGCGCCGCCGCTCTTCGAGTTGCAGTTCCTGATGCTGACGCTCAACCTCACCGCGCTGCTGCTCGGTGCCACCGTCAGCGAGCGCCAGCGCGCACAGGCGCAGCTGCGCGAGCGCGACGAGGCGCTCGCGCGCGCGATGCGCTTCGCCACCGCCGGCGAGATGGCCTCGGCGCTCACGCACGAGCTGAACCAGCCGATCACCGCACTCGTGTCATACCTGCGCGCCGCCGAGATTCTCGCCGCGCCCGGCGGTTCCGCGGATGCGCGCCTGCCCGACACCCTCGGCAAGGCCGCGCAGGAGGCCATCCGCGCCTCGGCCGTGCTGCGTCGCCTGCGGGACTTCTACAGCACGGGTCAGGCGGCGTGTTCGCCGCTGTCGCTCGCCGCACTGTGCCAGAGTGTCGGCGCGACGTTCCACGAACGCCTGCGGCGCGCCGGCGTGCAGCTCACCTCGAGCGTGAGCCCCGAACTGCCGCCGGTGGCCGGCGATCCGACGCAACTCGAGATCGTGCTGCACAACCTCGTCGCCAACGCCATCGATTCGATCGCCGCAGCGGGCGCGGGCGCGGGCCGCATCGAGATCGCGGCCACGCGTCGCGGTGACATGGTGCGCCTCTCGGTGACCGATTCGGGCCCGGGCGTGGCGGCCGATGTCGCCGCACGCGTCTTCGAGCCGTTCGTGACGACCAAACCGGGCGGCATGGGACTCGGGCTCGCGATCAGCCGCTCGCTGCTGCGCGCCCAGGGCGGCGACCTCGAGTACACCATCGATGAAGCCGCGGGTGGCGCGTGCTTCGTGGTTGCCCTGCCGCTGGCGCTCGCCCATGACTGACGCGACGGTCTTCGTGGTCGACGACGATGCGGCGATCCGCGACGCGCTGAGTCTCCTCATATCGCTGCGCGGCCTGCGCGCACAGGTGTTCGCCTCCGCAGAGAGCTTCCTCGACACCTACCGCGATGCCTGGCGCGGGTGCCTGCTCGTCGACCTGCAGATGCCCGGCATGTCGGGGCTCGAGTTGCAGGCGGAACTGAACGCGCGCGGCATCACGCTGCCGGTGATCGTGCTCACGGCGCACGGCGATGTCGCGACGACCCGTGCCGCGCTGAAGAACGGCGCGGTCGACTTCCTCGAAAAGCCGGTCGACGATGCGGTGCTGATGGACGTGCTCGGCAATGCGATCCGGCTCGATGCCGAGCGGCACGACACGGCGCACGCGCGCGCAGCCGCGGCCGAACGCCTCGCGCGCCTGACGCCACGCGAGCGTGACGTGCTGCGCCTGCTCGCCCAGGGCCGGCAGTTGCGCGAGATCGCGCAGCAGCTCGAGATCAGCCCGCGCACGGTGGAAGTCTACAAGGCAAGGATGATGGAGAAGCTCGGCTGCCGCACGCTCGCCGACGTGGTACGGGCGGGCAGCGAACTCGGCGCGTGACGCGTCAGCCCGAGGGCTCTTCCACCGCGAATGCCGCGTCGAACGGATCCTCGCCGAGCACGAACGCGATGTCGTCGCTCGTTGCGGCAGCGAGCATCGCTGCGGGAGCCTCCCCTTCCCCAGGGGCCGCAATGGCGGGCGCCGGGACGCCCTGCTCCGGCGTCGCTGTCGCGAGCGGCGGCGACGCCACGTCGGGCCGCTGCGACCAGAGGAGAATCGCGACGACCGCCGACGCCCCGAGCGCCGCCGCGGGCACGAACGCCCGCGACAGCCACCCGCGCGAGGGGCGTCGCCGCAGTTCGTCGAGCGCCGCGTGGCGCGCCTGGGTGAGCCGCGAACGCACGCGGGCGTCGAGATGCGCCACGCTCGCCTCGAGCGCCAATCGCGTACTCCGTTCGATGTCGCCGTCGGTCCTCACGTCGCCGCCTCGGGGTCGAGCGCCGCGCGCAGCGTGTGCACGGCACGGGAATAATGGGTCTTCACGGTACCTTCGGTACAGCCCATCGCCGCCGCCGTCGCGGCCACATCCAGTCCCTCAAAGTTTCTAAGAAGAAACGCTTGGCGCTGTCTCTCAGGTAATTGTGCCAATATATCGCCCAATATAGACATCGACTCGCCCAACTCGACCTGCGCATGCGGGCCTGGCAATGGGCTCTCCGCGGCGTTCGCCGGGTCCGGATCGCTTTCTTCGGCATCGTGGCGGTGCGCCGGCCACCACGCGAAGATGCGCCCGCGCGTGCGCCGGCGGCGCTGCAGGTCGCGCACGCGATTCTGGAGAATCCGGTAGAAAAGCGGCTTCCATTCCGGCTCCGGGCGCGCACTGTACGCGCGCACGAGCTGCAGCATCGAGTCCTGGACGACATCGAGCGCGTCGTCCTCGTCCCGCAATTCGAGCTGCGCGATGCGAAACGCCTTGCGTTCGACCGCAATGAAGAACCGTTCGAATGCCGCGCGCTGCGCACGCTCAACCTGCTGCATTTCGTCGCCATCGTCGAGAGCGAAGGTCATGCTATAAGCGCCCGGCCATGTCGCAAGTGCCTGCATACGGGCTGGCTAACGCGGCGGCCGGCACCGCGTTGACATGGTTTCTCAAATATCTGATTCATAAAAGGTTTTCGTGGCAGCAGGGTCGGTGATACGCGTCGCGGTCGACACACCGCTGCGCCAGACGTTCGACTATCTCGCGGGCGCGGCGAGCCCCGTGCCCGGGGCCCGGGTGCGCGTCCCGTTCGGTCGCAGGCAGGTCGTCGGCGTCGCGCTCGAGTGCGCCGCCGGGTCCGACGTGCCGCACGAGAAGCTGCGCCGCATCGGTGAGGTGCTCGATACCGAGCCCGTGTTCGATGCGGAACTGCTCGCGCTCCTGCGCTGGGCCGCGGACTATTACCACCACCCGATCGGCGAAGTGCTGTTCGCCGCGCTGCCCAAACTCGCGCGCGAGGGCGCGCCGACACGCCGCATCCGGGCGTGGTGGGTCGCGACGCCGGATGGCGCGGCGGCGCACGCGGGCGATGCCTTGCGTCGCTCGCCACGCCAGCGTGCCGTCCTCGAGGCGCTGCTCGCGCGGGGTGGCCTCGATGGCGAAGCGGTCGGAGCGCTCGAGGGCGGCGCGCGCGAAGCGCTGGCCACCCTCGTGCGACGCGGCTGGGCGGCCTCGCAGGAAGGTCCGCCCGACCCTGCGGCCGATGCAGGAGGGCCGCCCCCGGTCGCAACCCTCGCGCGCCCCTCGCCCTTCACGCTCACCGAGGCGCAGCAGGCCGCGGTCGACGCCGTGCTCGCGAGCCACGGCCGTTACGGCGCGTTTCTCCTGCACGGCATCACCGGCAGCGGCAAGACGGAGGTCTACCTGCGGCTCGTCGAGCACGTGCTCGCACGCGGCGAACGCGCGCTCGTCCTCGTGCCCGAGATCGGCCTCACGCCACAGCTCGTCGGGCGTTTTGCGGAGCGATTCGCCGTGCCGATGGCGACGCTGCACTCGGCGCTCACGGGCGCTGCACGCCTCGCGGCCTGGCGCGATGCGCTGTCGGGTCGCGCCCGGATCGTGCTCGGTACCCGATCGGCGGTGTTCGCGCCGCTTGCCGGACTCGGACTCGTGGTGATCGACGAGGAGCACGACGCCTCCTTCAAGCAGCACGATGGCGGCTTTCGCTACTCCGCGCGCGATATCGCCGTGATGCGTGCGCAGCGCGCCGGGGTGCCCGTGGTGCTCGGCTCGGCGACGCCGTCGCTCGAGAGCCTGCACAATGCGCGGCTCGGCCGCTACGCGCGCCTCGCGCTGCCGCGCCGCACCGGCGCGGCGCTGCCGCCGCGGCTCGCGCTCGTCGATCTGCGTGCCGAGGCGCTGCGCAACGGCCTGTCGACGTTCGTGATCGAAGCGATCCGCAGGCATCTCGATGCGCGCGGCCAGGTGCTCGTCTACCTCAATCGCCGCGGCTATGCACCGACGCTCGCGTGCACCGCGTGCGGCTGGATCGCGGGTTGCGCCTCGTGCGATGCGCGCCTCACGGTTTATGCGCGCGTCGCACGCCTGAAGTGCCACCATTGCGGCGCCGATGCGCCGCTGCCGGCCCGTTGCCCGACCTGCGGCTATGAGGTGCGTGCGGTCGGCCAGGGTACCGAACGCGTCGAGGAGACGCTCGCGACGCTCTTTCCCGACGCGCCGCTCGCACGGCTCGACCGGGACGTCGTGCGCCACGACGAGGAGCTCGCCGCAGTGCTCACCCGTGTCGCGTCGGGCGATGCACGCATCCTCGTCGGCACGCAGATGGTGACGAAGGGCCATGATTTCCCGGACGTCACGCTCGCGGTGGTGCTGAATGCCGATCAGGGTCTTTTCAGCACGGATTTTCGCGCCGCGGAGCGCCTCGCGCAGACCGTCGTGCAGGTGGCGGGGCGAGCCGGACGCGGCGCACGTGTCGGCGAGGTGCTGATCCAGACCGAGTACCCGGAGCATCCGCTGCTCACGAGCCTGCTCGCGCACGGATACGAGGGATTCGCGGACACCGCGCTCGCGGAGCGGCGGGCGGCGGGCTGGCCACCTTACGGCCGGCTCGCCGCAGTGCGCGCGTCCGCGGGTTCGCTGCAGGAAGCGGTGGACTTCCTCGGGGAAGCTCGACGCCTCCTCGCGCCGCCGCGCGGCCTTCGCCTCCTCGGCCCCGCGCCCGCCGCGATGGCGCGGCGCGCCGACCGCTACCACGCGCAACTGCTCATCGAGAGCGGCGATCGCTCGCCGCTGCATCGCTTTCTTGCGGAGTGGCTGCCGCGGGCGGCAGCCCTGCCGGGCGCCCGGCGGGTTCGCTGGGCGCTCGACGTCGATCCGCTCGAACTATTCTGACGGCTGGGCGGGAGCCGCATTGTCCATGCGCTTGCCCTGCGGCATTTCATCGCGCGTGATCTTGCCGTCCTTGTTCCGGTCGAGCTGGTCGAAGCGCCGCCACAGCATCGGCATGCCGGCCTCGGCCTCGCTGCGCGAGATCGCGCCATCACCGTCCTTGTCGGCGGCCTTCCAGTGCTCGACGGCACGTTCGCGCATCTTGCCGCGCATCTGGCGCATCGACTCGCGCGCTGCACTCAGTTCGTCCTGCGTGAGGTATCCGTCCTTGTTCTTGTCGAGCTGATCGAAGCGCTTGTTCGCACGCTCGACTGCCGCATCCGTCGATTCCTTGCGCGACACGCGGCCGTCGGCGTCCTTGTCGAAGTGCTTGATCAGCGCGCCTTCGTCCATCCGCTCATCCATCCGGTTGTCCGTCGGGTCGGCGGCAAATGTCACCAGTGGCACGGCGACCAGGGCAAGGGACATCAAAACAGCTTTCATTTCGCGCTCCAGGGGTGGGTCATTGTCCACCAACGCAGCTGAGACCTGCCGGTTGACCGCCCGGTTCCGCTAAAATGGCGGCTTGAAAACCGAACTCGAGACGCTGCTCGCCGCGGCGCTGAATCATCTCGGCGAATCGGGCCGGCTGCCGCCCGCCGACCCGGCCACCATCGTGGTCGAACGCACCCGCGACGCGAAGCACGGTGACTTCGCGTCGAATGTCGCGCTGCGCCTCGCGAAGGCGGCCGGCCGCAATCCCCGTGAACTCGCCGCGGAGATCATCGCGGCCCTGCCGGCGAGCCCTCTCGTGGCGCGCACCGAGATCGCCGGCGCCGGTTTCATCAATTTCCACCTGCGGGCCGCCGCAAACCAGGACGAGCTGTGGCGCGCGCTCGAAGCCGGCGCGAACTACGGGCGCACGACCGAGCCGGGTGCAGGGCGCAAGGTGATCCTCGAGTTCGTGTCGGCGAACCCGACCGGGCCCGTGCACGTCGGCACCGGCCGCCAGGCCGCGTTCGGCGCAACGCTCGGCAACCTGCTCGAGGCCACTGGCCATGCCGTGCATCGCGAGTACTACATCAACGATGCCGGGCGGCAGATGGACATCCTCACGGTGAGCGTCTGGCTGCGCTACCTCGAGGTCTGCGGCGAAGCGTTCGAATTTCCGTCGAACGGCTATCGCGGCGAATACGTGCGCGCACTCGCCCGCAGCCTGCACGCAGCGCACGGCGAGACGTACCGCCGCGGCGCGGCCGAGACGCTCGCGGGCCTGCCGCCCGACGCGCCGGCCGGCGGCGACAAGGACCGGTACGTCGATGCGCTCATCGAGCGGATGCGTGCACTGCTCGGCGCCGCGGATTTCCGGGCCGTGCTCGAGTTCTCGCTGGCGGCGATGCTCGCCGACATCCGTGGCGACCTCGAGGATTTCGGCGTCGCGTTCGACCGGTGGTACTCGGAGCGCTCGCTCGCGACGAGCGGCGCGATCGATCACGCGCTCGACGTGCTGCGCCGGCAGGGCCGGCTCTACGAGAAGGACGGCGCCACCTGGTTTCGCGCCACCGAGTTCGGCGACGACGAGGACCGAGTCGTCGTGCGCGCGAACGGCGAGAAGACCTATTTCGCCTCCGACATCGCCTACCATCTGGAGAAGCGCGAGCGCGGCTTCGATCTCCTCGTCGACGTGCTCGGCGCCGACCATCACGGCTACGTCGCGCGCGTACGCGGCGGGCTCGTCGCGATGGGGCAGCCGGGCGACAGCCTCGAGGTGATCCTGATCCAGTTCGTGAGCCTGTGGCGCGGCGCCGAGAAGATTCCCATGGGCAAGCGCGACGCGCAGTTCGTCACGCTGCGGGAACTGCGCGCGGAAGTCGGCACCGACGCGGCCCGGTTCTTCTACCTGATGAGGAGCCACGACCAGCCGCTCGATTTCGACCTCGAGCTCGCAAAGTCGCGCTCGAACGAGAACCCGGTCTACTACATCCAGTATGCGCACGCGCGCGTCGCGAGCGTGATGAAGCAGCTCGTCGCGAGGGGCTATCGCTACGACGAAGCCTCCGCGCGTGCGAGCCTCGGCCTCCTGACCGACACCCACGAACAGGCGGTGCTGACGGCACTCGGGCGCTACCCGGAGATCGTGCGCCAGGCGGCGGCGAACCGCACGCCGCACACGCTGGTGCACTACCTGCGCGAGCTCGCGAACACGTTCCATACCTGGTACAACGCCGCGACGTTCATCGTGCCCGACCCGCCGCTGCGCAATGCGCGGCTCGCGCTCGCGCTCGGCGTTCAGCAGGTCGTGCGCAACGGGCTCGGCCTCCTCGGCGTGTCGGCGCCGGAGTCGATGTGAGGCCGACCGCGCGCGACTACAAGACGATGCGCGGCGGCACTGATCCCGGCCGCTACCGGCAGTTCGTCTACGGGCTCGCGAGCGGGCTCGCGGTCGCGCTCCTCGTGTTCGTCGTGATGAACCAGCGCGCACTGCAGGGTCGCGACGAGCCCGCCCGCCCGCGCCCCGAACCACGGATTGCCCCGGAACCGGCGGATTCCGCAGCCTCCGGCGGCGAAGCGACGGCGGAGCAGTACGACTTCTACGAAATGCTGCCGAAGTTCGAGGTCGTGGTGCCGGAGAAGGACCGCGACGTCAAGCGCGACGCACCGGCGTCGCCCGTCGAACGGCCGGGTGTGTACGTGCTGCAGGCGGGCTCGTACCGCAACCAGCCGGATGCCGAGCGGGTGCGTTCGCAGCTCGCGCTGCAGGGTATCACTGCGGTCGTGCAGCGGGTCGCGGTCGATGCCGACGTGTGGCATCGGGTGCGCATCGGACCGATATCGGATCTTGCCGAGTTGAACCGCATACGGGACAGGCTCAGATCGGCCGACATCGATGCGCTCGTGATTCGCGTGGGGGATTGACCGTGGCGCCGGAGGACGTCGTGCAGCCGTCGGGCTGGCCCATCGCGTGGTACGCGAAGCGCCGCAGCGCGCGTCGCGTTCTGGTGGACAGGCTGCCGTGACCCGGGCGCGTAGCAGCCCGCGCTTTGCCGCCGCGATCGCCGCGGCCGCGATGGCCGTTGCGCTCGCCGGATGCGTCACGCCGCCGAGCGCTCCACCGCCGCCGGTCGAGCCCGTGGCATCGCCGCCGCCACCGCCACCACCCGTACCGCTGCCGGTGTCGATCGCCGCAGTCGGCGACATCATGCTCGGCACCGACTATCCGGAGAACATCCTGCCGGACGACGACGGCGCCGGTTTCCTTCGGCAGGTGACGCCGATCCTGTCGGCAGCGGACATCGCGTTCGGCAACCTCGAGGGCGTTTTGCTGGACGGCGGCGAACCCGTCAAGCAGTGCGGGAACTCCTCGCGCTGCTTCCTGTTTCGCACGCCCACCCGATATGCGGCGTATCTGGCCGCTGCGGGCTTCGATCTCATGAGCCTCGCCAACAACCATGCGCGCGATTTCGGCGAGGCCGGCCGGGATTCCAGCATGGCGGCGCTCGACGCCGTCGGTATCCGGCACTCGGGGCGCGAAGGCACGTGGGCCGAGGTGACCGTTCGCGGCGTGCGCATCGCCATGATCGCGTTCGCACCGAACGTCGGCGCCAATTCGCTGAACGACCACGACATCGCGGTCGGGCGCGTGCGCGAGCTCGCCGCCACGCACGACATCGTGATCGTGTCGTTCCATGCCGGCGCCGAGGGCGAAGGCGCCGAGACACTGCCGTTCGGGCGCGAGTACTACGCCGGCGAGGACCGGGGCGATTCCGTGCTGTTCGCGCATGCGATGATCGACGCCGGCGCCGATCTGCTGCTCGGCCACGGCCCGCACGTGCCACGCGCCGTCGAGCTCTATCGCGATCGCCTGATCGCGTACAGTCTCGGCAACTTCGCGACTTACTACGGCATCTCGGTCGAGGGCAACCGGGGCATCGCGCCCATCCTCACCGTGCAGCTCGCTGCCGACGGCCGCTTTCGCGACGGCCGGATCGTCTCGACGATCCAGTTGCGGCCCGACGGCCCGTCGCCCGATCCGGACGGGCGCGCCGCGGCGCTGATCAGGGAGCTCACCGCGGCCGCCTTTCCCGATGGCGACCTCGTGATCGACGCGGATGGGCGCATCGAGCGCCGCGGGCCATGAGCTATATGCTCTTCACGCCCACCTTGTCGATCCGCTTCCCGTCCATGTCGAGCACCTCGATCCTGAGGCCGCGCCAGGTGACGATATCGCCCACCTGCGGAATGCGCCCGAGGCGTGCGAGCACGAAGCCCGCCACCGTGTGGTAGTCGCCCGAGGTCATGTCGCTGCGGCCGAGCGCGCGCTGCAGCTCGCTGATCGGCAGATGGCCATCGACCAGCGATGAACCGTCCGCACGCGCGACGATCTCGGGGCGCTCGCGGCTGCCGACATCCGGCAATTCCCCGGCAATGGCCTTCAGGATGTCGATGGGCGTCGCGACGCCCTGGATCTCGCCGTATTCGTCTATGACCACCGCGAGATGCGTGCTCGAGCGGCGGAACTGGTCGAGCATCTGCAGGATGGAGATGCTCTCCGGCACGTGCAGCGCGGGGAGCAGGTCGTGGTCCGGATCGAGCGCGCCACGCCGCAGCGCCTCGCTCAGGTTCGCGAGCGTCAGCACGCCGGCGAGCTGGTCGAGACTGCCGTGCGCCGCGAGAAAACGTGCGTGCCCGCTCTCCTTCGCCTCCTGCCACAGCGTCGTCAGCGGCTCGTCGAGGTCGAGCCAGACGATATCCTGTCGCGGCACCATCACGGCGGCGACACGCTGGTCCGCGAGCGCGAGCACGCCTTCGATGAGCCGCTTCTCGCTCGCGAGGAACACGCCCGCCCGCGTACCCTCGGCGATCATCGCGCGCACATCGTCCTCGGTGACCGATCGCTGCGATGCGGCACTCACCGGCGAGAGCTTCAGCACGAGATCGACCGCGCCTCGCAGGAACCACACGAACGGCGTCATCAATGCGGCGAAGCCGCGCATCACCGGCGCGACCAGGATCGCGAGGCCTTCGGCATTCTCGAGCGCGATGCGCTTCGGCACGAGTTCGCCGAGGATCAGCGTCACGTAGGTGACCGCGATGACCACGAGGCCGAACGCGGATTCCCGGGCGTAAGCGAGCGGCACGCCCCAGGCCTCGAGCACGACATCGAGGTGCGCCGCGAGCGTCGCGCCGCTGTAGACGCCCGTGACGATGCCGATCAGCGTGATGCCGACCTGCACGGCGGACAGAAAGCTCGTGGGGTCCTCGAGCAGCGAGAGCGCGATGCGTGCGCCGCGGCTGCCCGCGGTCGCGCGCGCCTGCAGGCGCGCCCGGCGCGACGACACGAGCGCCATTTCGGAGAGTGCGAAAAATCCGTTCAGCAGAACGAGGACGAGGATGACGATGACTTCGGTTGCAACCATCGGGCCAACGAGCCTAGCACGCGCCGCCTCTGGCCATGAGCCATGAGCTTTGGGCCATCGGCCTTTCCCCTTAAGATCCCCGCCCATGCACGCCCCGGCCCATCGCACGGTGCTCGTCGCCGACGACCATCCCCTGTTTCGCGCGGCCCTGCACCGCGCGGTTGCGGAGGCGATCGACGTCGTCGAGGTGATCGAGGCCGTGGACGCCGCAACGCTGCGCGCAGCCGCCGACGGCACGCCCCACCTCGACCTCGTGCTGCTCGACCTGATGATGCCCGGCAGCCGCAGCTTCGCGCCGCTCGCGTGGCTGCGCAGCCAGCACGCCGGCATCGCCGTCATCGTGGTTTCGGCGAATGACAGCGTCGCCGTAATGCGTGCGGCGCTCGAATTCGGCGCCGCGGGTTACGTGCCGAAGTCCGCGCCGCTCGGCGACCTCGTCGCGGCGATCCGCACCGTACTCGCATTCGGCCAGTGGTTTCCTGCCGCGGCACTCGCGGCGGAGCCGGTGGAATCGCCGTCGGCGGCGACGGCAGCCCGTCTCGCGAGCCTCACTCCGCAGCAGTACCGCGTCGTCGAGTTGCTGGCGCTCGGCAAGTTGAACAAGCAGATTGCCGCCGCGCTCGGCATCACCGAGCAGACGACCAAGGCGCACGTCTCGGCGGCACTCGCCAAGCTCGGCGCGCGCAATCGCACACAGGCGACATTGCTGTTCAGGTCACTCGAGATTCAGGACGCCGACTCGCTGTCCCTCGAGCGCTGATCCGCGCCCTGCAGCGCCCTGCGCAGTACGCCATGGAGGGCGAGCGGACGCACGGGCTTGCGCAGGTAGACGCCACCGGCCCCGTCCACCGCCTCGCGGATCGCGTCGGCGGCATCCGCGGTGATCACGATGAGCGGCAGCTCGAAGCCGGCCCGCGCGCGCAGGCGCGCGGCGAGCGCGACACCGGTCACGCCGCGGTCGAGATGAAAGTCGACGATCAGCGCCTCGGGGCACCAGTCGTCGGGATCCGGCAGGTCTGCCTCGCCGGCAGCGCCGCGCACCACGCACTGCCAGGACTCGAGCAATGCGATCATGCCGCGCAGCACCGCCGTGTCGTTGTCGACCACCAGCACGCGCACCCCGCGCAGCGAGCCGGCCGTGCGCGTGCGTGTCGCCTGGCGTGCGACCGGCTGCAGCGCATTGCCGTGCGGCACTTCGACGGCGAACATCGAGCCGTGGCCGGGCCAGGACCGCACGATGAGCCGATGCCCGAGACGCCGTGCGATGCGATCGGCGATCGCGAGGCCAAGTCCGAAGCCCTTGCCCGACACCGCGTCGCCTTCGCGTGCCGCCTCGGTGCGATAGAACTCCTCGAAGATGCGCCCGAGCTGGTCGGACGCGATGCCGCGGCCGGTGTCCCAGACCTCGATGCGGAGCATTGCGCCCCGCCGGCGGCAGGCGACGAGCACGCGCCCCTCGCCCGTGTAGCGAATCGCATTGGCGATGAAGTTCTGCACGACCCGTCGCAGCAGCTTCGCGTCGCTGTGCGCCACGGCGCGGGTCGCGCGCATGCGCAGCCCGAGCCCGCGCGATGCGGCGCCGAGCGCGAACTCGGCCTCGAGTGACGCGAACAGGTCCCGGACCGGCACGTCGCCGATCTGCGGCTGCACCACCCCGGCATCGAGCTTCGAGATGTCGAGCAGGTCCGTGAGCACGCCCTCGGCCGAGCGCAGGCACTGTTCGAGATCGCCGAGCAGGGACTTCTGCTCGGCGCGATCGAGCTTCTGCAGCAAGGCTCCGGCGAACAGGCCGGCCGCATTGAGCGGCTGCAGCACGTCGTGGCTCGCGGCCGCGAGAAACCGCGTCTTGCCCTGGTTCGCATGCTCCGCGGCGGCCTTCGCCGCGGCGAGTTCCTCGTTCATTGCGGACAGCGCACGCGTGCGCTCGCCGACCCGCTGCTCCAGCGCGGACTCGGTGCGCTTGTACTCGGTGACGTCCGTGTAGCTCGTCACGAAGCCGCCGCCCGGCATCCGGTTGCCGCGGATCTCGAGCACCCGGCCGCCGCTCGCTGCGCGCTGGTACACATAGTCGGTTCCGCGCCGCAGGTGCGCCATGCGTCGCGCCACCTGCTGCCCGGCGTCCCCCGCACCCATCTCGCCGCGCGCCGCGTTGAACTCGAGCACCTCCTGGATCGGCTTGCCGATGTAGAGGAGATCGGCCGGGTAACCGAACATCTCGAGATAGCGCCGGTTCCATGCGACGAGGCGCAGCTCGGCATCCACCACGCTGATGCCCTGGCTCACGTTCTCCATCGTCGCCTGCAGCAGCTCGCGGTTGAATTCGACCGCGCGCGATGCGCTGTCGACGATCGTGACGACATCCTCGAGCACGAGCTCGCGGCCGGATGCGGCCGCATCGAGCACGCGGTGCGCCGACGCCGCGCCGATCACCGAACCGAGCAGGCGCCGCGTCGACTCGAGCTGCGCGGCGCTCGCGGGGCGACCGAGCGGCCCGAACTGCGCGAAGTGGGCCTCGGTTCGCGGCGTGCCGACGAACTGCGCGACGAGCGCGTGCAGTTCCTTCAGCGTGAGGCCGCCGGCCCGCGTCCCGGCATCGATCGGCGCACTGTCTGCGGCATCGACGAACGCCGCCGCCTGGATGCGGTCGACGAGCGTGCGACGCGTGGCGAGCGAACCTGCGATGAGGCCGACGGTCGTCGCGAGCACGCTCGCCGCGAGACCGTGCGCGAGGGGATTCAGTCCCTCGATGCCGAGCAGCGCCGTGGGCCGCAGCCACGCGGCGCCGAACGGGCCGTCGGCGACGAGCGCGGCCGGCAGGTAGCCCGCATGTGCGAATACCGGCACGATGAGCGTGTAGAGCCACACGGCGAAGCCGCAGGCGAGCGCGACCAGCGCCCCCGCCGCATTGGCGCGCTTCCAGTAGAGGCCCGCGACGACGAGCGGTCCGAAGAGCGCAACCGCCGCCATCGCGATCTCGCCGATCTCGGCGAGGGCACCGGCGTAGGCGATGGAGCGGTAGTAGACGTAGGCCGCCGCGAGCAGCAGCACGATGGCGACGCGCCGCACGGCGAGCAGCAGGCCGGTCAGGTCCTTGCGCCGACGCAGCGACGGCGACAGATGCAGCAGCGCCGGCATCGCGATCTCGTTGCAGATCATCGTCGAGAGCGCGATGCACGCGACGATCACCATGCCGGTCGCGGCGGACAGGCCGCCGATGAACGTGAAGAGCGCGAGCGCGGGCTGGCCGCTCGTGAGCGGCAGGTTCAGCACGAAGAGGTCCGGATCCGGTGCCGCGGCGCCGAACATCGCAAGACCCGCATTGGCGACGGGCAGCACGAACAGGCTGATCGCGACGAGGTAGAGCGGGAACACCCAGCGCGCCACACGCAGGTCGCGGGGCCCCGAGTTCTCGACCACCGCGACGTGGAACTGCCGCGGCAGGCAGAAGATCGCGAGCACGCCGAGCACCGTGAGGGCGAGATAGTGGCCCACCGGGCGCGCGGCCTCGCGCAGGGCGCGCACCTCCGGGTCGGCCGCGACGCGCGTGGCGAGATCCATCGGGCCGTCGAACAGGCCGAAGGTGACGAACGCACCGACCGCGAGAAAAGCGCTCAGCTTGACGAGCGACTCGAAGGCGAGCGCCAGCATCATGCCGGGGTGGTGCTCGGTCGCATCCGCATCGCGTGTGCCGAAGAGAATCGAGAAGGCCGCGAGCACGATCGCGACGTAGAGGGCGGTATCGGCGTAGAGCGCGCTGCCGCCGGCTGCATCCGCACCGAGCCCGGAAACCGCGGTGAAGCTGATGTCGATCGCCTTCAGCTGCAGCGCGATGTACGGCGTCAGCCCGCACACCGCCACGACCGTCACGAGGATCGCGACGCGCCGGTCGCGCCCATAGCGCGCGGCGAGGAAATCCGCGATGGAAGTGATCTTCTGCTTGCGCCCGAGCCGGATGAGCTTCTCGAGGAAACCGGCGCCGAAGAGGAACAGCAGGATGGTGCCGGCGTAGGTCGGTGGCAGCCACCAGCCGAGCTGCGCGGACTGCCCACCCGTGCCGTAGAACGCCCAGGACGTGCAATACACCGCGAGCGAGAGGCTGTAGACCCAGGGGCGCGCGGCGAGTCCGCGGCCTTCGGCGGCGCGTCGATCGCCCGCGTGCGCGACGACGAACAGCAGCCCGACGTAAGCGAGCCCGAGCAGCGCGATCGGCAGCGGTGTCAACATGCCCCCGCTATCGTCTCACAGCGCCGCGCTCACACGCTGAACAGCAGCACCGCCAATGCCGTGCCGAGCACGGGTACGAGGACCGTCAGCACGCCCATCGCCGGATAGGCGCCCGCATAGGTTTCACCGCAGATGGCGCGGATGGTCGTCACGACGTAGCCGTTGTGGGGGAGCGAGTCGAGCCCTCCCGACGAGATCGCGACGACGCGGTGCAGCGCTTCCGGATCGACGCCCTGCGCGAGGTAGTGCGGCGCGAGGAGCGGCAACGCGATCGACTGGCCGCCCGATGCCGAGCCGGTGAGGCCCGCGATCACGCTCACCGCGACCGCTGCGCCGATCAGCGGACTGCCGGGCAGGCTCGTCATCGCGTCGACGGCCGCCTGGAAGCCTGGCGTCAGCTTCGCCACGCCGCCGAAGCCGACGACCGCCGCGGTATTGGCGATCGCGATCAGCGCGCCGACCGCGCCCGCCGCCGTCGCCGCGGCGAGGCGGTGTGCATAACGGAAGTTGAGCGCGAGCGCTGCGAGCATGCCGCTGCCGAGCGCGACGATCAGTGCCGACTCGGCGAGCCGGTGGTGCAACGCGAATGAAACCGCGAGCACGACGCCGAGCGGCGCGAGCCCGCGCCACACGGGCGGCAGGTCGCGGTCGTGCGGCTCGGGATCGGAAGCGCGCGTCTCGAAGGATTCGCCGCGCGCGCCCGCGCGGCGCACGGCGCGCATGAGCCACCACTGGCCGAGAATCAGCATGGCGAGCGCGACCACGAGGCTCACCTGCCACCCTGCGTAGGGCGTCGTGCCGAGGAAGCGGATCGGGATCCAGTTCTGGATCTCCGGCGACCCGGCCGACGTCATCGTGAAAGTGACCGAGCCGAACGCGATGGTCGCGGGGATGAAGCGGCGCGGCAGGTCGGCGCGGCGAAAAAGGCTCACCGCCATCGGGTACACCGAGAAGGCGACCACGAACAGGCTCACCCCGCCGTACGTGAGCACGGCGCAGGCGAGGACGATCGCGCTGACCGCGTGCTTCGCGCCGAGCTTGCCGACGATCCAGTTCGCGACGCTGTCGGCGGCGCCCGTGCATTCCATCAGCTTGCCGAAGAGGGCGCCGAGCAGGAACATGAAGAACCAGTTCTGGATGAAATCCACGAAGCCCTTCATGTAACCGGTCGTGAAACTCGGCTCGCCCGCGGCCGCGAGCTGCGGGAAAGGGGCGAATCCCGACAGGATCGCGACGAGCAGTGCACAGAGCGGTGCCGCAATCAGCAGCTCCGTGCCGCGCATGGTCAGCCAGATGAGCAGCGCGAGCCCGAGCAGGAGTCCGAAAAGGCTCAGCATAGGGCGCGCAAAGTGCCGTGCTTCGGGGCGGGCGCTCCATAGTACTAAGGTATCAATGCGGCCCGGGGGCCTGCGGCGTACGTTCCCCGCCATCCATGCAGAGGGGATCTCCCATGACGATGAAGAATACGACACCGTTCGCCATTGCGGCGCTGGCCGGCCTCGCGGCGAGTGGCGCCGTTGCCACGGCACGCGCGCAGGCGCAGCAGCCGGGTGCCGAGCCGACCGCGGCGCTCGAGGAAGTGCTGGTCACGACCCGGCGACGCGAGGAGAACCTGCAGGATGTGCCGGCGGCGGTTTCGGCGTTCTCCGCCGACCAGCTGCGCGAACTCGCGATCACGAACCTCGAGGACATCAACTCGCTCGCGCCGAACATCAAGGTGAATCCGGGCCGCGCGACGAGCAACACGATCAACGCCTACATCCGCGGCGTCGGCCAGAACGATCCGCTGTGGGGCTTCGAGCCGGGTGTCGGCATCTACATCGACGACGTCTACATCGCCCGTCCGCAGGGCGCGCTGCTCGACGTGTACGACGTGCAGCGCATCGAAATCCTGCGCGGCCCGCAGGGCACGCTCTACGGCAAGAACACGCTGGCGGGCGCCATCAAGTACGTGACCCGCGACATCATCGGCAAGCCCGCGTTCGACGCGACACTGGCGCTCGGCAGTTACGGCCAGATCGACATGAAGCTCGCCGGCTCGCGCGGGTTCGGCGAGCACGTGTATGTCGGCGGGTCGCTCGCGAAACTTACGCGCAACGGCTTCGGCGAGGTCGTCGCCGACGCGAACTCCTACCAGTTCAACCATGTCGGCGAGGATGTCAGCGACAAGAACATCCTCGCCGGACGCGGCGAAGTCGACTTCCTGTGGGGCGATTCGAGCCGCCTGCGCATCATGGGCGATTTCGTCAAGGACACATCGAACGTCCGCGGCGGCCAGCGCCTGAACGACGTGTTCGGGCCGCGGCTGCCGAGCCGCTACGACGTGCGCAACGACATGCCGGTGAACGAGGAAAACTTCGAGAACAAGGGGATCTCGGCGACCTACACCGTGAACGTCAACGACCAGTGGGCCGTGAAGGCGGTGGGTGCCTATCGCGAGGGTGACGGCACGACGTTCCTCGACTTCGAAACGCTCAACGTCAACCAGTTCAACGTGCCCGCAGAGTACGCGGACCACCAGGGAAGCGGCGAGCTGCAGCTCACGTACACCGGCGGGCGATTCAAGGCGGTCGGCGGCCTGTACTATTTCGACGGCACGGCGGCCGGTTCGTTCGATGCGGTGCTCGGCACGTTTCCGCTCTTCGGCGGCCTGATCGGCCTCACGCAGGGCTCGGTCGCGACCGAGAGCTACGCCGGCTACATCGACGGCACGTTCGCGCTGACCGATCGCTGGAACCTGAACTTCGGCGCACGCTACAACGAGGACAAGAAGAAGGCCCGCGTGTTCGTCGCGCAGCTCGGTGGCCAGATTCCCTCGAACGGCAGCGCGTTCGACCCGGCGAACCTGCCGACCGGCGTGTTCGCGCTCGGTGCGCCGCAGAGCAACTACACGAGTGAGCGCACCGACAACGAGCTGTCGCCGAAGCTCGGTGTCGATTTCAGGTTCACCGATGACGTGATGGCCTATGCGCAGTACAGCGAGGGCTTCAAGAGCGGCGGCTTCGACATGCGCGGCAATGCCACGGTATTCCCCGGCACCGTCGACGGCTACAAGCCCGAGACGGTCGACAACTACGAGCTCGGCCTGCGTTCGACCCTGCTCAACGGCCGGTTGCGCTTCAACGCGACGGTGTTCTACGCGGACTACAAGGACGTGCAGGTCACGACGCAGCAGTTCGTGACCGTGATGGGCGTGCCGACCAACGCGACCGCGGTGCTGAACGCCGGCAAGCAGGTGAACCAGGGCGTCGAGATCGAGTCGGTCTGGCAGCCGGTCGACGCGTTCACGCTCTCGACCTCGATCGGCTACCTCGATGCCGAGTTCAAGGAGTTCTTCGCCTCGAACCCCGCGAGCCCCGGCACGATCGTGAACTACGCCTCGGTGACCCCGGTCATCAACGCGCCCGAGTGGACCTTCTCGACCGACGCGCAGTACCGGTTCAATGTCCTCACCGGACAGGCGACGGCTCGCCTCGGCTTCCAGTGGCGTGACGACACGTCGATCGCGCCACCGCCTTTCTCGCTGACGAGCCCGACGGACCAGCCCGCCTACGGCCTCCTCGATCTCGGCCTCTCGTACGTGACGGCCGACTCGCACTGGCGTGTTGCGCTCGATGCGAAGAACGTCACCGACAAGTGGTACCGCACGGCCGGCTACGACTTCGGCACGACGGGCCTCTTCGGCAACGTGAGCCAGATCGGCTATTACGGCCCGCCGCGCACCTATACGCTGAGCCTGCGCTACTCGTACTGACGGAGACGGGAGTTGGTGCCGGGTTTTCGGTTATTCGGTTATTGGCGCGCCGGGCGCCGGCAATGACCGAATAACCGAAAACCCGGCACCACTCTTCCGCTCAGCGCGGGATGTCGAGCGCCTCACCTTCGAAGGTGATTTCATCCGCGCCAGGCTCCGCACGGATCGCCTCGCGCACGACCTGGCTCGGCGGCAGCGGCCGCGCATCCCCGCGCAGTCGAGCGGCCATCAGGTCCATTGCGGCTTCGAGAAACGGCTGCATCGCGACATAGTGCCCCGCGAAACCCGGGAGCGGCAGGAACGCATCGAAGTGCTGCCCGCGCTCGACCTCGTAGTAGCGGATTCCCGCGCTGGCACCACCTGCCGTCGCGCTCGCGTAGTAGTAGGGCCGTGAGCTGTGATTGACCGCGATCAGCCCGTCGCCGCGGCCGTGCAGCACGATCAGCGGGCGCGCGTCGGCGCGCGGATGCGCAGCCACTGCAGCGACCCCCGGCGCGAGGCGATCGCGCAGGCCCCGCAGGCACCGCGCAAGGTCGACGCTGGCGAAGTTTTCGGCACGCAGCGCGCCCCCTGTGCTTTGCCCCACGAGGTTCACGCCCGCGGTCGGTGCGATTCCGGTGCTGTCGGCGAAGAATCGCGCGAGTTCCTCGGTCGTCAGCACGCGCGGTGCGCCCGCCGCATCGGTCGCGGCGAAACTCACGCCGCACGGCAGTTCGTCGGGCGTCATCTGCGCGTACGCGGCCGCGTACGACACTGCAATGGCGCTCCAGAGCGACGCGTGCACGTTCACATGCCCAAGCCGCAGCGCCTCGGGCAGGATGCCGAGCGCGAGCAGCATCTCGCGCGCCGCACGCGCGAGCGCGGCGACATCGGCGGAGGCTGCTGAACCCGGCTCGATGCCTGCATCCCGCAGTTCGCCACGCGCCGCAAGGTTGCGGCACCACTCCTCCAGCGCCGGCCGCGCGGCCGCGGTCGCGGCGAGGAACGGCGCGGTCCTGTCCTCATCGGCGAGCAGCGCGCAGGGCTGCAGGAGCAATTGCGCGACGGCGAGGTCGTAGAGCGGCCGCGTCTCATGACCGAATAACCGTAAACCCGGCACCGAGATGTTGGGTTCGGAGACCACCGCGCCGTCGATCCAGCCGGCCGTGTCGCGCTCCATGGCCTTGAGCACCGTGCCGCCGCCGTTCGAGATCCCCGCCGCGATCACGAGCGTGTTGGCGGGCGTGAAAGGCGTCGCGCGATCCGGAAGCTCCTCGTTCAGCAGCCTGAACGCAACATCGATCGCCTGCAGCAGGTACTCGCCCCAATGCGCCTCGACATTGAGACCGGAGTTGGCGTGACGAAACAGCACCGCAGTCGGTCGCGCCGCCGCGAGCTTCGCCACGGCTGCCTTATCGGGCTCGAACGACAGCAGCGGATCGCCTGCCTCGCCGATCGTGCCATCGATGCGCAGCCCGCGACCGCTCGCGACATCGAACACGCCGCTCCCGGTGCCCTTGTCGGTGTGCACGACCGCGCAGCCATGGCGCAGACCCCAGACACCGGCGGTCGGCAGCGCGCCGTAGATACCGCGCGATCCCGAGCTCGCCACGGCGACCAGGCACGGATTTGCCGCATCGAAATCGCGCGGGATCTGCAGCATCGCCGTCGATGGCCCGACGGACGAGCGCAGGCCGACCAGGAGTTCGACTCCCGCCACCGCCGGACCGGCGCCCGGCGCCGCGCCGGGATCGGCGAGGCCGCGCCAGTTCATGTAGATTGCGCGGCGGCGCAGTTCGCGCGCCGTCGGATGCGAAGGATCGGCGAAGCCGGGCGCGGGCCCGAGAAGGCCTGCGGTGCCGAGACCCGCGGTCAGCAGGTCATCGCTGACGCCGTCGACGGCGTAGCGGATCGGCGCCGTGACGGGTGCGGCGCGCGGGACCTCAGGGGTTGAACCGGGTGGTGACACGGCACACCCCGCCAGCATGGCGTTCGCGATCGCCACCGCGATGCAGGAACTGTCTTTCGCATTCATGCCGGAACTTCAGCGCACCGTCCAGCGGCGCAGAATAGTACTAAGGTAGCAGGGCCCGCACGGGGAGGTCTCCGTTAGCGTGTCGACATGACCACACGACGCATCCTGATCACGGGCGCCGGCAGCGGCATTGGCGCAGAGCTCTGTCGACTGCTCGCAACCGACGGCCACGAGCTCATCGCCACCGACGTCGACGCCGGCGCCGCAAGCCGCGTCGCCGAAGCGATCACATCGACGGGGCGGCGCGCGACGGCGCTCGCGCTCGACGTGACAGACGCGCGCGCCGCGGAAGCGGCCGTGCGCAGCAGCGGACCGGTCGATGTCCTCATCAACAACGCGGGCCTGCAGCACGTCGCCCGCCTCGAAGAATTCCCCGCGGATCGCTGGGCCTTCCTCGTCGCCGTGATGCTCACCGGCGCCGCGAACATGGCGCGCGCCACGCTGCCCGGCATGCGCGCGCGCAACTTCGGCCGCATCGTGAACATCGGCTCCATCCATTCGCTCGTTGCCTCGCCCTTCAAGAGCGCGTACATCGCCGCGAAGCACGGCCTCATCGGTCTCTCGAAGACGCTCGCGCTCGAGAATGCGGATGTCGACGTCACCATCAATACGATCTGCCCGGTCTACGTGCGCACACCGCTCGTCGAGAAGCAGATCGAGGCGCAGGCGCGCGAGCACGGCATTTCAACCGAGCGCGTCGTCGCGGAGATCATGCTGAAGCCGATGCCGAAGAAGGCGTTCGTCACGGTCGAGGAGATCGCCGCGCTCACTGCCTACCTCATGAGCGACGCGGCACGCAATGTGACCGCGCAGGCGATCGCGATCGACGGCGGGTGGACGGCGCAGTAGGGGGGCGCCGCCGCGCGCGGGTCAGCTGCGCGTCGACAGCGCCACGCCCCACGCGAGCACGAGGAGCGCGAACGCTGCCGCACCGGTGACGCCTTGCGGCACGCGCGCGAGCACGCGCTCGACCGCAGGGCGCGCGATCACGAGTCCGGCCGCAGCTCCACACGAGAAGCCGAGGATGTGGGCGATCACGTCGGTGTGCTCGCCTTCGGTGCCGAGCCAGCCGAGGAGCAGCACGCCGCCCACGAGCGGCGCCCAGCGCACGGCCCAGCGCGCACGCAGCGGATAGCGTTCGCGCCACGCGTGCGCGGCGATCAGGCCGAGGGCCGCGAACACGGCGGTCGATGCGCCCACCGAACGGTGCGGCACGGGGCCGAGATACCCCTCGAGCAGGTTCGCGGCGGTCGCCATCGCGACGGTCGCCGCCCACGCGTGGCCTGGCCCGAGCCGGCGCCCGGCGAGGTAACCGAACCAGCTGCCCGCGACGAGATTCGCGACGAGATGCGGCGCATCCACGTGCAGCGTGAGTGCCGTGACGGCCCGCCACCACTCGCCGCTGCGGATGAGCGCCGCATCGGCAATGCCGCGGGCATAGGCGTCGAGCGGGCCGAAGCCACCGCCGATCGCGAATGTCACCGCGACCAATGCCAGCACGTAACAGGCGCTGCCGAGCCAGGCGGACGGATGCCCGGGCCGCGACGGCAATGCCGCGGGTGGCGGCGCGCGACGTTCGGCGGCGTAGCGCGCGAGGTGTTCGCGGGCGTCGGCCGCGCGATCTGCATCGACGAACAGCGCGTGGCCCGCCGGCGCGAACGCGATGAAGTGCGGGATACCGACTGCGGTCAGCACGAACGCACGCTCTTCGCAGGCGCGCAGGTCATCCGCCACGAACACCGCGACCGGCGGTTCGGCCATCAATCGTCGCTGGTGCTTCGGAACTCGACCCCGAGCGAGCGCAGCTTGCGATACAGGTGGGTGCGCTCCATGCCGACACGCTTCGCCAGCTGGCCCACCTTGCCGTTGCAGAGCAGCAGCTGCTGCTGCAGGTACATGCGCTCGAACTGCTCGCGGGCTTCGCGCAGCGGCAGCGCGAGGAGATCCTGCTTGACGAGCGGCTCGGTCGCCGGCGCCTGCACGGCGAGCTCGCGCTCGACTTCCTCGAGACCGATTTCATCCGACCCGCCACGCAGCAGCAGGCGATGCACGAGATTGCGCAGCTCGCGGATGTTGCCGGGCCAGGGGTAGTTGCGCAGGCGATTCTGTGCGGCGACGCCGAAGCGGCGAAACGGCAACCCCTCGGCATCGACCAGGCGATCGACATAGTGGTGCAGCAGTTCCGGCACGTCCTCGGCATACTCGCGCAGCGGCGGCACACGCACGATGATCGTGCTCAACTGCGACAGCAGGTCGCGCCGGAACGCGCCGTCTGCGGCGCGCTGCTCGATGCCCGGCTGCGCAGACGCGAGCACGCGCGCACTGAACTGCACCGGTTCGCTGCCGCCGACCCGGGTAAAGCTGCCGGTCTCCAGCACGCCGAGGAGAATGCGTTGCGCCGCTGGTGGCAGGTCGTCGATTTCGCTGATGAAGAGCGTGCCCCCGGCTGCTTCCTCGAGCACGCCGGCCTTGACCTGCCCGTCCTGCTGCGACCCGAGGAGCACCGGTTCGGGGTCGGATTCGCGCACCGTGCTCGCGACGAGCGTGACGATCGGGCGCGCGCCGTGATCGGCGGTCTCGTGCACGTAGCGCGCGAACGCTTCGCGCCCGCTGCCGGACTCGCCCACGAACAGGACACGCGCGCTGTGCGCGATCTGCGCGAGCTCCGCGCGAAGCGCACGCATCACGGCGCTCTTGCCGAGCGGCGCAGCGAGCGGCGGCACCGCGAAGCGTCCGGCGCCCCCGCGCCGGCGGCGCCCCGCGTCGAGCGCGCGCTCGACCGTTCGCAGGAGCTTCGCGAGCGACAGCGGCTTCTCGACGAAGTCGAACGCACCGAGCCGCGTCGCCTCGACTGCGGTCTCGACGGTCCCGTGGCCCGACATCATCACGACAGGACAGCTGTCGCTGCCCTGATTCGACCATTCACGCAGCAGCGTGATGCCGTCGACGTCGGGCATCCAGATGTCGAGCAACACGAGGTCTGGCACGCGGCTCGCACGCGAGGCGCGCGCTTCGCGCGCGTTGGCCGCGGCGTCGACCTCGTAGCCTTCTTCCGAGAGGATCTCGGTGAGGAGGCTGCGGATGTCGCTCTCGTCGTCCACCACCAGTATGTGCGCTGCGCTCATGCCCGTTCCCTTCGCTTCTCGTTCCTGCGCTCCCGGCCCGCGGCAGCCCGTGCCGCGTCGTCGAGCGGCAGCGTCACCGTCACGCGTGCGCCGCCCCCGGCCAGATTCTCCACCTCGACGTGCCCGCCGTGCTCATCGGCGATGCGGCGCACGATCGCGAGTCCGAGCCCCGTCCCCTTGGTCTTGCTGGTCACGTAGGGGTCGAACGCCCGCTCGATGATATCGGACCTGAAGCCCGGACCGTTGTCGCTGACCGTTATCTGCACGGCCGGGCCCGTCCCGGCGGCCTCGAGGCGCGTCGCCACCTCGATTCGGCCTCCCGACTGGCCTTCGAGCGCCTCGAACGCGTTCGCCAGGAGGTTGTTCAGGATCTGGCGCACGCGGCCCCGGTCCGCCACGAGCGACTCGACCCCGGTGTCGAGGGCGAGCCGCAACGCGACACCCGCGTTCTGGGCACGATACAGGTCGGCCACCTCGGTGACGAGCGGATTCAGCGCAAAGCGGGCCAGCGTCATGTCGGGCGTGCGCGCGTACTCGCTGAACGCGTTGACCATCTGCTTCATCGCCTCGACCTGCTGGACGATCGTGTGCGTCGCGCGCTCGAGCACCGCGGCGTCGCTCGCGCTCATGCGCGACAGGAAGCGGCGGCGCATGCGCTCGGCCGACAGCTGGATCGGGGTCAGCGGATTCTTGATCTCGTGCGCGAGGCGGCGTGCGACCTCGCCCCACGCCGCCTCGCGCTGCGCGACGAGGAGCGCCGTGATGTCGTCGAACACGAGCACGTAGCCCGCCTCGTCGTCGGCGCCCGGCAACGGCGTGCACGCGCACATGAGGACGCGGCGCCCGGCCTCGCCGGGCAGCTCGATCTGCTCGCGCCACTCGCCGCGCCCGGCCTCGGTCCGGCTGCGAAGCTCCTGCACGAACTGCGCGACCCGCGGGTTGCCGCCCACCAGTTCCTCGAGCGGGCGGCCGCTCTCGGCCGCGAGATCGACGCCGAGGATCGAGCTCGCCGCCGCGTTGGCGAGGCGCACCGTGAACGAGCGGTCGACCGACAGCACGCCCGTCGACAGTCGCGCGAGGATCACCGCGAGCCGTTCGCGCTCGTGCTCGACTTCTGCCTGGCTCCGGTTCGCCTCCTCGCGCGCACGGCGCAGCCGCCGCGTCATGTCGTTGAACGACTGCACGAGGAAGCCGAGTTCGTCGCGCGACGGCAGCGGCAGGCGCGCCCCGAAATCGCCCTTGCCCACCGCCCGGGTGCCCGCGATCAGGTCCTGGACGGGGCGCGCAAAGCGCCGCGAGGACACGATCGCGCCGTTGATCGCCGCGAGCATCGCGACGAGCAGCACGAGGGTGAGCGTGAGCCGGAAGCTGTACTTCAGCGGATCGCGCATCGCGGCGAGCTCGCCATACTGCGAATACGAGCGCTGCACGGCTTCCGACAGCGCCGCGAGCTGCGACGGCACTTCGTACACCACCATCACGAAGCGCGGGTCCCGCCGGACGGATGCCGCGCCGAGCGGCGCGGCGATGCGGATGTCGTACTGCCCATCCGCGCGCGGCTCGAGCGCGACATACGGGCGGCCCTGCCCGACCTGCCGCAGTACTTCATCGGTGGGCCGCGCCGGCGCCCCCGACAGCAGCGCCCCGCTGCTCGCCGCGATCAACTGCGAGTTCGCCCCGAACAGCACGACCTCGGTCGCACCGCTCGCGCGCCGCTCGGCGTCGATCGCGGCGGCGAGTTCGGCATCCGGCATCTCCGCGAGCGCCTGCGCGAATTCTTCCACGCGACTCGCATGCTCGCGCAGATGACGATCGAGCGCCGCGCGCGACAGGACGAGCGCCTCCGACAGCCCCTGCTTGACCTCGACCCGGAACCAGCTGTCGATGCCGCGGTTCAGGAAATCGAGCGAAAAGAGGTAGACGATCACGAGCGGCGCGATCACGAGTGCACCGAAGGTCGTGACGCTGCGCACGGTGAGGCGCGAGCCCGGCACGTGGTTCCTGTAGTCGCGCGCGAGACGGGCGATGCGCCGCACGAGCAGCACGGTGAGCGCGATCACGCCGGCAATGTTGAGCAGCAGGATCCACGGCTGCAGTCGCCCGAACTGCGCCGAGTTCTGCGCGGTCTTCGCCAGCAGGATCAGCAGGGCCGCGCCGATCGCCACCCACAGTGCGACGAGGGCGGCCGAACCGAAGCGTCTTACACCGGCAGGGACCACGAGTACCACTCGCTCGTGCGGTGCCAGCTGTCGGTCCAGAACATCAGCACGCGCAGCGTGTCCGGCAGCCGGCCGCGTCGCACGCTCGCGCGCACGCTGACCCGGTAGCGCGCGTCGGGCTCGAGCTGCGGCTCGACGAGCACCGGCCAGTCGTCGACGGTCCCGATCGCCTCGAGCGCCTCGTGCAACGTGGCGTAGCTCTCCTGTGGGGCATCGCCCGTGCTGTCGCGCACGACGTAGCGGTTGCTGACGGTGTGGTAACTGAGCTCGCGGCGGCGCGCGACCGACACGATGCTGGCATCGAACCAGTAGCGGCGCTCGCGTGCGATCACCACCTCGATATCGAACATCAGCGTGACGCCGTCGTCGAGCGCCGCGCGGATGTCGTCGCTCTCGGGATACTGCACGTGTGCGTGCAGCTTGAACACGCCGTGATCGACGTTGACGTAGGCCGAGCGGACCGCGAGCACGCCGTCGAGCGCATTGGCGAACGCGCCGCCCGCCGCGAGGAAGGTCGCGCAGAGGGCCGTCCGGAACGGAAGATTGCGGATCATGTCGGAGGTGCCTTCGTCAGTGAAGCATAATGGAAGCCGTCGGTCGCCGCCCGGACCCCTGGCCACAGCTGCACGGCGGTGCCGGCGAGCCGCGCGCCGCGCTCGAAATCGAGGAAGCGTTCGATCACGCGCCCATTCTCGGCGGCGAGGATCGAGCAGGTGGCATACAGCAGCCGTCCGCCCGGCGCGAGCCGCGCAAAACAGGTGCCGAGGATCGCGAGCTGCGTGCGCGCGAACGCCGCGATGTCACTTGGGCGACGCAGCAGCTTGATGTCGGGATGACGGCGGATCACGCCGGTCGCGGAGCACGGCGCGTCGACCAGGATCCGGTCGAACGGCGCTTCGCCCGCGAGCGCCGCCGGGTCGCGCAGGTCGAGTTGCGCGAGCCGCGCATGACGCCCGAGGCGTTCGAGGTTCCGGCCGACGCGCGCGAGTCGCCCCGCGTCGCTGTCGACCGCGAGCAGGTCCAGGTCGCCGCCCGCAACTTCCAGCAGGTGCGCGGTCTTGCCGCCCGGCGCCGCGCAGGCGTCGAGGACACGCATGCCGGGCTCGGGCGCGAGCAGCACCGCGGCGAGCTGGGCGCCGGCATCCTGGACCGACAGCCATCCTTCCGCGAAGCCCGGGAGGCTGTCGACGGGCACGGGCGTCTCGAGCACGAGTGCGGCTGCGTAGCCCTCGAGCGGCGTGGCCGCGATGCCGCGCGCCGCGCAGGCGGCCTGCGCCTGCGCCCGTGTGGTGCGCGAAAGGTCGACCCGCAGCGTCATCGGCGCGCGCACGTTGCCGCCGGCGAGCACATCCTCGATCTGCCCGGGCACCTCCCTTTCCAGCACGTCGACCAGCCAGCGCGGGTGCGCGTGGCGCACCGCCGGGTCGGCGTCGAGCTGCGCGAAAAGGCTCGCATGTTCGCGCACGAAGCGGCGGAGCACGGCGTTCGCGAACCCGCTCGCGCGCGCCGCGCCGAGCGCGCGGGTCGCATCGACCGCGGCATCGACGATGCCTTGCGGGGCGTTGCGGGAATAGACGATCTGGTGCGCGGCGGTCACGAGCAGCGCATGCACCGCCGGGGCGATGCGCGCGGCGGGCCGGTCGAGCAGGCGGGCGATCGCGGGCGCGAGACGCAGATACCAGCGCAGCGTGCCGAAGGCAATCGCCCGCACGGCGGAGCGCTCCGCACGGTCGTCGTCCGCGCCGCCGAGCACGTCGTCCGCGGAGCGCCGCTCGTGCGCGACTGCATGCACCGCGCGCGCCGCGGCGACGAGCGCCGCCGTGCCCTCATTCATCCGAGCACCGCGCCCTCGAGCGACACGCCGAGGGCGAAGTCGAAGGCCGCCACGGGCCGTCGCCCCGCGCGCTGCACGCTCTCGAGCACGAGTACGCCGGCGCCGCAGGCGACGCGCACGCCGGCGGCATCGACACCCAGTACGGTACCGGGCGCAGCCTGCGGCGCTCTGCTCGCCTGATCGACCCGCGCGCGCAGCACCCGCAAGGTCTCGCCGTCGAATCGCGTTTCGGCGACCGGCCAGGGGTTGAACGCGCGGACCTGCCGATCGATCGCCGTCGCGCTCGCGTGCCAGTCGATGCGGGCTTCGGCCTTGGTGATCTTCGCCGCATACGTGACGCCTTCGGTGGGCTGCGGCGATGCGCGCGTCGCGCCAGAATCGATCGCGGCGAGCACATCGATCAGGGCCGCAGCGCCGAGCGCGGCGAGTTCATCGTGCAGTTCACCTGCAGTCGTGTGCAGCCCGATCGGGACACGGCGTGTCTCGTACACGGGCCCGGTGTCGAGCCCGGCCTCCATGCGCATGATCGCGACGCCGGTCTCCGTGTCGCCCGCGAGGATGGCCCGCTGGATCGGCGCCGCGCCGCGCCAGCGCGGCAGCAGCGAGGCATGCACATTGATGCAGCCGTGGCGCGGCAGGTCGAGCACGGCCTGCGGCAGGATGAGGCCGTAAGCGACGACGACGAGCACGTCGGGCCGCCAGGCAGCGAGCTCGGCACGGTCCGCGGCGGCCCTGAGCGAGGCGGGCTGTGCGACCGGCCAGCCATGGGCGAGTGCCTCGTGCTTGACGGCGCTCGCCGTCAGCGCGCGCCCGCGCCCCGCGGGCCGGTCCGGTTGCGTCAGGACGCCGACGATCGTGTGGTGCGACGCGAGTGCGCGCAGCGGCGGCACCGCGAACCCCGGCGTTCCGGCGAACGCGACGCGCATGGCGGGCGGCCTGCGATCAGAGCGCCGGCACGCGGACCGGCAGCGGGGTGGCCGGCGCCGCGGCGCGCGCCTTGCGGTCCTTGTCGAGCTTCTTCCTGATCCGCTCGCGCTTCAGGTCGGACAGGTAGTCGACGAAGAGCTTGCCCTCGAGATGGTCCATCTCGTGCTGCAGGCACACGGCGAGCAGCCCCTCGAGTTCCTGCTCGAATTCGATGCCGTGACGGTCCCGGGCGCGCACGCGCACGCGGGACGCACGCTGCACTTCATCGAAGACGCCCGGGACGGACAGGCAACCCTCCTCGGTCACGGCGCTGCCGCTTTTCTCGAGGATCTCCGGATTCACGAACACGTGCCGCTGCGACCTGTCCTCCGACACGTCGATCACGATCAGGCGGCGGTGATAATCCACCTGCGTTGCAGCAAGCCCGATGCCGGGGGCGGCATACATGGTCTCGAACATGTCGTCGATCTGGCGTCCCAGGGCGTCGTCGAACTCGGTCACCGGGACGGCGCGGGTCCGCAGGCGGGGATCGGGATATTCGAGGATCGTGAGAAGGGCCATGGAAACCTGCGGCAATACTGCTAAATTTGAACCAGTGCACAAAGTTGACATTAAGCGGTGTGCCCGGGTTCCGGTACCGATTATAACAGCGGGGTCGCTTGCCCCACCCGGTATAGAGGAGTGAGGGATGTTTTCGAATCAGTCAGTTAGCTCCGCGGCTACCTGGTCGCGCGTGGCCGTAGTTGCCTGCGCGGCGCTCGCGGCCGCATGCTCGTCACCCGACAACGCCACCCGGCCCGAGCCCCAGCCACAGCAGTACGTGGCGCCGGACAGCGCGGAACCCGCGTCCGACCAGGACCTGACTGCCACCGAGGCGGCCACGGTCACGAGCGAGGCGACGCCCGAGGCAGCGCCCCCGGTGACCGCGGATGCGGTGCGGGCCGATGCGCCGAGCCGCTACACGGTCAAGCGCGGGGACACGCTCTGGGACATCTCGAACATGTTCCTGCGGGATCCCTGGCTGTGGCCGGAAATCTGGTACGTGAACCCGCAAGTCGAGAACCCGCACCTCATCTATCCCGGTGACGTGCTGGCCCTCGCCTACTCGGCCGACGGCACGCCGCGCATCATGCTCGAACAGGGTGGCGCCGCGCGGCTGAATCCGCGCCTGCGCAGCACACCGGCCGACGGCCCGATCGAATCGATTCCCTATTCGGCGATTGCGCGCTTCCTGTCGCGCCCGACCCTGCTCGCGGCCGAGCAGTTGAAGAACGCCCCGTACGTGCTCGCGTTCCGCGACGAGCACATGATCGGCGGCACGGGCGAGGAGATCTACGTCCGCAATCTCGACGCGCCGCTCGATGCGCGCTATGCGATCGTGCATCCCGGCCAGAAGCTGCGCGACCCCGACACCGGCGACGTGCTCGGCTATGAAGGCGTGTATGCGGCCACCGCGCGCGTCTCGCGCGAGGGCAATCCGCTCTCGGCCCAGCTCACGGATGCGGCCCGCGAAACGCTCGAAGGCGACGTGCTGATCGCAAACGATGCCGACGTACCGCTCACGTTCGAAGTGCGCGTGCCGAATGCGCCCGTTCATGGTTCGATCATCTCGGTCGTCGACGACACGACACTGATCGGCACCTACCAGATCATCGCGGTGAATCGCGGCACGCGCCACGGTCTCGCGCCGGGGCACATCCTCGCGGTCGACCAGGCGGGGCTCACCGTGCGCGACAAGGGCCGCCGCACCGGCGACAGCTTCTTCGCCGCCGGCAGCTCGTTCGACTCGAAGGTGAAGCTGCCGAACGAGCGCGCGGGCACCGCGCTCGTGTTCAAGACCTACGAACGCATGAGCTATGCGATCGTGGTCGGCGCATCGCACGCCATCCGCGTCGCCGACACAGTCCGCACTCCCTGATTCCAGGCCCTTTGGCCCCGGCCCCGGCGCTCACGCGCCGGCGTCGGGCTGCCGCTCCGGCGCCGCCGCCGCGAAATCCGTCCGTTCCCTGAGCGCCGCATCGATCGCGACCAGTGTCGGGCTCGCGGACAGGTCGCAGCCGTAGCGCCGCGCGTTGTACATCTGCGGCACGAGATACACGTCGGCGAGGGACACGGCCGAACCGTAACTGTGCCGACCGTCACCCGAATGCCGACGCACGGCGGCCTCGAGGGCCACGAACCCCGTTTCGATCCAGTGCCGCGCCCAGGCATTGACCGCCTCTTCCGGTTGACGGAACTCGCCGCGCAGGTAATTGAGGACACGCAGGTTGCCGAGTGGATGGATGTCGCAGGCGACCGTCAACGCCATCGCACGCACCTGCGCGCGGGCCATCGGCTCGCGCGGCAGGAGCGGCGGGGCGGGATATCGCTCGTCGAGGTACTCGATGATCGCGAGCGACTGACCGATCACCTCGCCGTCGACTTCGAGCGCCGGGACGAGCCCCTGCGGGTTCAGTGCGAGGTAGCCGGGCGTCCGCTGCTCGCCGCGGGCGAGGTGATGCGCCACCTGTTCGGCGGCGAGACCCTTCACGTTGAGTGCGATGCGCGCACGATACGCGGCGCTGCTGCGCCAGTAACTGTGGAGCTTCATCGGCAATTCTCGGCTCTTGGCCTGCAAATGCGCAGCACGCCTGCGCGCCGGCGCACAGTATTCTCCGCCCATGGTCCGCGATGCCAGTGTCACGCTCGCGCGCTGCCCCGGTCTCACCGTGGAGCAGTTGTCGGCTGCGCTCGCGCTCGCGGGCGACATCGAGCACGTGCCCGCCCTGTCCGCGGAGCAGCTGCAGTCGTGCGGCTGGTCGCCCGCCGCGGCCACCTGGGCGGCGGCGCCCGATCGCCGGACAGTCGATCGCGACCGCCGCTGGCTCGAGTCGGGCGCCGCACGCCTCGTTGCGTGCACTGACGCCAACTATCCACTGCTGCTGCGCGAGGCCGGACACGCGCCGGCGTTCCTGTACGTGCGGGGCGACGTGGGGCTGCTCGCGTCCGCCCAGCTCGCGATCGTCGGCAGCCGCAATCCGACTGCGGGCGGGCGGGCCGATGCGCGCGAGTTTGCCCGCTATCTCGCCGCGGGCGGCCTCACGATCACCAGCGGACTCGCAGTCGGCATCGACGCGGCGGCGCATCGCGGCGCACTCGACGCCGGCGGGCGAACCATCGCCGTCTGCGGCGCAGGGCTCGACACGGTCTATCCGCGTGAACACGAGGCGCTCACCGGCGAGATTGCGGCCTCGGGCGCCGTCGTCTCGGAGTTCGCGCCGGGGGTGCCGCCGCTGCCCGCCCACTTCCCGCAGCGCAACCGGGTCATCAGCGGGCTCTCGCTCGGGGTGCTCGTGGTCGAGGCCGCGCGCCGCAGCGGCTCGCTCGTCACCGCCCGCCATGCGCTCGACCAGGGGCGGGAGCTCTTCGCGATCCCGGGCTCCATCCACAATCCGCTGGCCCGCGGCTGCCACCAGCTCATCCGCAACGGGGCCAAGCTCGTCGAAAGCGCGCCGGATATCCTGGAAGAGCTCAAAATACCCTTTACGAGACAAGCACTTGCAACACCAGAAAGCCCTGCGGCCGCCGCGGGCCGGTTGGACAAGGAATACGAAATCCTGTTAGATGCGCTCGGCTTTGACCCCACGGGCGTCGATACGCTCGTCGAACGGACCGGTCTGCCGGCCGATTCGGTGGCGTCGATGCTGCTCATTCTCGAACTCGAGGGACAGATAGCCCCGTACCCGGGCGGCCGTTACGGCCGCATCCAGCAGAAGCCATGATTAGCGGAAGCGTGCTCGACATCCTGATCTACGTCTTCGACCACTACATGCTCGAAGACACACCCGACGTGCCGGAGCGCGAGACGCTCGCGCACGACCTCGAGCGGGCCGGGTTTGCCGCGCCCACCGTCGAGCGCGCGCTCGACTGGCTCGCCGACCTCGCGGGCGAGCGCCACCGGCCGGATTTCGCCGCGGGGCCGCGCGCGATCCGCGTGTATGCCGAAGGGGAGCTCGCGCGCATGTCGACCGAATCGCGCGGCTTCCTGCTCACCCTCGAGCGCACGGGCATCCTCACGCCCGCACAGCGCGAGATCGTGATCGACCGCCTGCTCGCCCTCGATGCCGAGGAGCTCTCGGTCGACCAGCTGAAGTGGGTCGTCCTGATGGTGCTGTCGAGCCAGCCCGGCCAGGGCGAGGCCTACGCGCGCATGGAAGATCTCGTGTTCGACAGCGACAGCACCGCACCGCATTGAACCTCGTCATCGTCGAATCGCCCGCGAAAGCGCGCACGATCAAGAAGTACCTCGGCAAGGGTTTCGAGGTGCTCGCCTCCTATGGCCACGTGCGCGACCTCGTGCCGAAGGAAGGCGCGGTCGACCCCGATCGCGCGTTCGCGATGCAGTATCGCGTGATCGAGAAGAACGAACGCCACGTCGATGCGATCGCGCGCGCGCTGAAGAAGGCCGACGCGCTGTACCTCGCGACCGACCCCGACCGCGAAGGCGAGGCCATCTCCTGGCACCTGCGCGAACTGCTCGAGGATCGCGGCGCGCTCGACGGCAAGGACGTGCACCGCGTCGCCTTCTATGAGGTGACGAAGAACGCGATCCGCCAGGCCATCGAGAACCCCCGCGGCCTGTCGATGGATCTCGTCAACGCCCAGCAGGCGCGGCGCGCGCTCGACTATCTCGTCGGCTTCAACCTCTCGCCGCTCCTGTGGAAGAAAGTGCGCCGCGGACTTTCGGCCGGGCGCGTGCAGAGCCCCGCGCTGCGCATGATCTGCGAGCGCGAGGAGGAGATCCAGCGCTTCGAGGCGCGGGAGTACTGGACGATCGACGCCGAAGGCGAGCACTCCGCGCAGCGCTTTCCGCTGAAGCTCGTCGAGTACGACGGCGCGAAGGTCGAACAGTTCAGCTTCACGGATGCGGGCGCGGCGCACGCGGTCGAGCAGGCACTGCTCGCCGCCGCGGGTGCGGGCGCCGGCACGCCCGGCCGGCTCACCGTGCAGCGCATCGAGCGCAAGCAGCGCCGCAGGAACCCCGCGCCGCCGTTCACCACCTCGACGCTGCAGCAGGAAGCCGCGCGCAAGCTCGGCTACTCGGCCCAGCGCACGATGCGCCTCGCGCAGCAGCTGTACGAGGGCGTGGACTACGGCGAGGGCAGCGTCGGACTCATCACCTACATGCGCACCGATTCGGTGTCGCTCGCGCAGGACGCCGTCGGCGAGATCCGCGGCGTCATCGCGCAGCTCTACGGCAAGGAAGCGCTCGCCGACGAAGTGCGCGTGTACAAGGTCAAGTCGCGCAACGCGCAGGAAGCGCACGAGGCCGTGCGCCCCACGTCCGCGGCAATCACGCCGCAGCTGATCGAGGGGCGCATCGACCCCGACCAGTGGAAGCTCTACGCGCTCATCTGGAAGCGCGCGGTCGCGTGCCAGATGGCGCATGCCGTGTTCGACACGGTGGCCATCGACATGGTGCCCGGCGCGGCGTCCGGCGGGCACGTGCTGCGCGCGAACGGCTCGACGCTCGTGAAGCCGGGCTACATCGCGGTGTACCAGGAAGGCCACGACGACAAGGCCGACGACGATTCCGACCATGTGCTGCCGCCGATGCAGGAAGGCGACGCCGTCACGCTCCTCGGCGTGCACCCGGCGCAGCATTTCACCGAACCGCCGCCACGCTATTCCGAGGCGTCGCTCGTCAAGGCGCTCGAGGAGCACGGCATCGGCCGCCCCTCGACCTACGCGTCGATCATCTCGACGCTGAAGGACCGCGAATACGTCGACATGGACAGCCGGCGGTTCATTCCGACCGACATCGGCAAGATCGTCAACTCGTTCCTGTCGAAGCACTTCCACCGCTATGTCGAGTACGGCTTCACCGCCGCGATGGAAGACGAACTCGACGCGGTGTCGCGCGGCGAGGAGAACTGGACGCAGCCGCTCGAGAAATTCTGGAAGCCCTTCATCGACCTTGTCGAGCACACCGAGAAAAACGTCTCGCGCGAGGAAGTCGCGCAGTCGCGCGAACTCGGCCGCGACCCGGCGAGTGGCAAGCCCGTGTCCGTGCGCATGGGGCGTTTCGGCCCGTTCGTGCAGATCGGCACGAAGGACGACGAGGAAAAGCCGCGCTTCGCCGGCCTGCGGCCGGGCCAGAAGATGGACCGGATCACGTTCGAGGAAGCGATGGAGCTGTTCAAGCTGCCGCGCAACCTCGGCGCCACGCCGGAAGGCGAGCCCGTGCAGGCGAACATCGGCCGCTTCGGCCCATACGTGAAGTACGGACCGAAATACGTCTCGCTGAAGCTCGACGATCCGTACACGATCACGCTCGAGCGCGCGCTCGAGGTGATCGCCGAAAAGAAGGTGGCCGACGCCAACCGGATCATCCAGGACTTCGGCGTCGACGACATCCAGGTGTTGAACGGCCGCTATGGACCGTACATCACCGACAGGCGCAAGAACGCGAAGATCCCGAAGGACCGCGACCCGAAGACGCTCACGCTCGAGGAATGCCGCGCCTTGCTCGCGGCGGCGCCGGAGCGCGGCGGCCGGTTCGGGCGTGGCCGGGGGCGTGGCGCGGCGAAGGCACCGGCGGTGACGGCACCTGCCCCGGCGCCGGCCGAGGCTGCGAAGCCCCGGGCGGCCGCGAAAAAGAAGGTGGCTCCGAAGAAGAAGGCTGCGGCAAGGAAAAAGGCGCCGGCCCGCAAGAAGACGGCCTGAGGTCGCAGGATGAAGTACCGGCATGCGTTTCACGCCGGGAACTTCGCGGACGTGCACAAGCACGTGGCGCTGCTCGCGCTGCTGCGGGCCATGCAACGCAAGGACAAGGGGCTCTTCTTTCTCGACACGCACGCAGGCCGTGGGCGCTACGCGCTCGGCAGCGGCGATGCGCGCACGAGCGGCGAGGCGCAGCACGGCGCGCTCGCGGTGCTCGCGGCCCAGCGCACCGCGCGGAATGCAGACCCGACCGTGGCCGGGGCGCCCGAACTCGCGGACTATGCCGGCGTCGTGGAAGCCTGGCGGCGCCGTGCCGACGCGCGCCACGACTATCCGGGCTCGGCAGTCCTCGCTGCCGAGCTGCTGAGGCCCCAGGACCGCGGCATCGCCGTCGAGACCCAGCCCGCCGAGTTCGAAGCCCTGCGCAGGACGCTCGGGCGAGTCGCCCGCGTGACCGCCGAACACGGCGACGGCTGGCTGCGGCTGCGGGCCCTCCTGCCACCGGCGGAACGGCGCGGCCTCCTCCTCATCGACCCGCCGTACGAGGACACGAAAGGCGACTTCCGGGCCGGCGCAGGGGCCGTACACGAGGCACTCGCCCGCTTCGCGACGGGCGTGATCGCGCTGTGGTATCCGGTGAAGGACGCGCGCGACACCGACCTCTGGCTCGCGGCACTCGCGCGCGGCCTCCATCGCCCGGCCCTCGCGGCGGAACTGTGGATCCACCCGCCGGACTCGCGCGCGGGGCTGAACGGCTCGGGGCTCGTGGTCGTCAATCCGCCATACCAGTGGGCGGAGCGCTGCGCGGCGTGGCAGCCGGCGCTGTTGCGCGCGCTCGGCGCGGAGTCCTCGGGCGGAACACGCGTCGTCTCGCTCGCCGGCGAAAATCGGTAAGCTCCCGCCCATGACGATCGAGTCACGGGACGATGTCGATCAGTACGGGGTCGTCGGCCACCCGGTTGCGCACAGCCGCTCGCCGTTCATCCACGGCCTCTTCGCGCGCCAGACGGGCGAGCGCATGACCTACCGCCTGTACGACGTGCAACCCGACGATTTCGTCACGACGGTCACCGGGTTTTTCTCCGGTGGCGGCCGCGGCCTCAATGTCACGATTCCGCACAAGCCGGCGGCGGCGGCCTTCGCACACACGCTGACGCCGCGCGCGGAAGTGGCCCGCGCCGTGAACACGCTGGCGGTAGAGCCCGACGGGTCGATACTCGGCGACAACACCGACGGCGCGGGCCTCGTGCGGGACCTCAGGAGCAACCTCGGCATCGCGATCGAGGGCCGGCGCGTGCTGATCCTCGGCGCCGGCGGCGCGACACGCGGCATCGTCGCACCACTGCTCGAACTCGGACCGGCCACGCTCGCGATCGCCAACCGCACCGCCGATCGCGCCCGCGTCGTCGCCGCGAGTTTCGCGGACATCGGTGCCGTGACCGGTTGCGGCTTCAATGACATCGAGGGTCGTCCGTGGGATCTCGTGCTGAATGCCACGGCGGCGAGCCTCGGCGGGGGCCGGCCCGATGTCTCCCCGGCCGTGATCGGCAAGAGCACGATCTGCTACGACCTCGCGTATGGCACGGAACTCACGCCGTTCCTGTCCTGGGCGCTCGCCGAAGGCGCTGCCGGCGCGCATCTCGGCTGGGGCATGCTGGTCGAACAGGCGGCCGAGTCGTTCTATCTCTGGCGCGGCGTGCGCCCCGACACGCGGGCCGTGATCGACGTGCTCAAGGACTGGCGCACGTCGTCGTAGCCCGACCACTGGCGTTCCCGCTCGCTCGCCGCCGCCGCATCGAGAGCGCGCAGCGTGTATCGGGGCAGCACATCGCTCGATTCGACCTCGCGCCACGACAGAGGCACCGCAACCGGCACGCCGGGACGCCACCGCGGACTGAACGCGGCCACGGCCGACGCCCCGCGCGCATTGCGCAGATAGTCGATGAACACCTTGCCCTGCCGTGCCGTAGCCCCCGGGCGAGCGGTGTAGTCGTCCGGCGCGGCACGTGCAAAGTGCTGCGAGACCGCCCGCGAGAAATCGAGCACGCGCACCCAGCGCGGGCGCGGCACCGTGAGCGGCACGACGACATGGAGCCCGCTGCCCCCGGTCGATTTCGCGAACGAGACGAGTCCGAGGTCCGCGAGGAAATCGCGAACGGCGCAGGCCGCAGCGCGCAGCCGGGCCCACGGCAGGCCCGCACCCGGATCGAGATCGAACGTGAGCCGGTCCGCGCACGCCACGAACCCGCGCTTCGTGCCGGCGGTGTGCAGTTCGACGACGCCGAGCTGCGCGAGCGCCGCGAGGTCCGCGCGCGTGTCGCACGTGGCGACTCCACGCGCCCCCGGAATATGGCGCTGGAAGAAGGGTGCCCGATCACCGGCGAACCGCAGTACCGACAACGGCCGGCCGGCGAGTTGCGGCAGGAGGGTACCCGCGACCGCATCGAACCACGCGGCGAGTTCGGCTTTCGTGACGCCGTCGCCGGGGTAGAGCACGCGTTCGGGGTGTGTCAGCCTCACATCGTGACGAATTCCTCGGCGCTCGTCGGGTGGATCGCGACGGTGTCGTCGAAGTCGCGCTTGCGCGCGCCCATTCTCACCGCGACGGCGAAGCCTTGCAGCATCTCGTCGGCGCCCTCGCCGATCACGTGCAGCCCGACGATGCGCTCGTCGGGACCCGCGACGACCAGCTTCATTTCGGCGCGCGGCTTGCGGGCCGTCAGCGCGTGGTACATCGGCACGAAGCCCGATGTGTAGGTGCGCACGGCCGCATCGCCGTGGCGCGCGCGCGCCTCGGCCTCGGTGAGCCCGACCGTACCGATCGGCGGATGCGTGAAAATGACGGTCGGCACGTTCTCGTAGTCGAGATGGCGACCCGTCATGCCGCCGTAAAGCCGGTCCGACAGGCGCCGCCCGGCCGCAATCGCCACCGGTGTCAACGGCAGCCGGCCCGTCACGTCGCCGATCGCGAATACGTGTGCGGCGCTCGTCTGCTGCCAAGCGTCGACCTTCACGAATCCCGTCGCGTCGAGCTCGACCCCCGCGAGTGCGAGCCCGAGGTCGTCGACCGCCGGCTCGCGCCCGGCGGCCCACAGCAGGTAATCGACGGGCGGCAGCACGCGCCCGTCTTCGAGCGTGAGCTCGAGCGCATCGCCCTTCGTCGCGAGCGACGCGGCGCGCGCGGCGGTAACGATCTCGATACCCGATTCGCGCAGGGCGCGCATTGCGCCCGCACCGAGCATCGCATCGAACGAGCGCAGCACGCTGTCGTACCGGATCGCGAGCGTCACTTCCGAACCGAGCGCCGCCAGGATCCCTGCGAGTTCCACCGCGACATAACCGCTGCCCGCGATCAGTGTGCGCGCCGGCACGGCCTCGAGCCCGAAGAAGCCGTCCGAATCGATGCAACGCTCGCCGCCCGGGAACAGCGCGCGCTGCGGCCGGCCGCCGGTGGCGATCACGATGCGTTCGGCCCGCAACCTGCGTTCGCCGACCGCGAGCTCGTGCGTGCCCGCAAACCGTGCGCGGCCGCGGACCAGCGCGACGCCACGCCTGTCGAGGTTCTGCGCATAAATGTCGTTCAGCCGCGCGACATAGGCATCGCGCTTCGCCTTGAGCGCGCCGAAATCGAGCCCGCGCACATCGAGCGCGAAGCCGTAGTCGGCGGCGTCCTCGAGCCCTGCCGCCAGCTCCGCCGCGTTCCACATCACCTTCTTCGGCACGCAACCGACGTTGACGCAGGTGCCGCCGAGGCGGCCGGATTCGATCACCACGGCGCGCGCGCCGTACTGCGCCGCGCGCTGCGCGCAGGCGAGCCCGCCGCTGCCGCCACCGATGACGGCGAGGTCGTAGTTTTCAGGCATTTCGCATTGTACACACGGCTACAATGACGGCATGACGAACCCCCTGCTGTCCGACGAGTTGCTGCCGCATTTCGCCGCGATCCGCCCGGAACATGTCGAGCCCGCGATCCGCTCCCTGCTCGAGTCGAGCCGCTCGCAGGTCGCCGCGATCGAAGCCACGGATCCGCCGACTTTCGCGACGGTCGTCGAGCCGCTCGAAGAACTCGGCCATCGCCTGAGCCGTACGTGGTCGCCGGTGAGCCACCTGAACGCAGTCATGAATTCGACGCCGCTGCGGGAGGCCTTCAACGCGTGCCTGCCGCTCATCACCGACTACCAGACCGATCTCGCGCAGAGCACGGCACTCTATCGCGCGTATGCCGCGGTGGCCGAGCGCGAGGCCGCCACGCTCGATCCGGTGCAGCGCCGCGTCGTCGAGCAGATGCTGCGCGATTTCCGCCTCGCGGGCGTCGCGCTCGAACCGCAGAAGAAGCAACGGTTCAAGGCGGTCATGCTCGAGCTCGCCGGACTGCAGTCGAAGTTCGAGGAGAACGTGCTCGATGCGACCAACGCCTGGCGACGGCATGTCACCGATCCGGCCGAGCTCGCAGGTCTCAACGAGGCGATCGTCGAGCAGGCGCGCCAGCGCGCGCACGATGCACGCCAGGAGGGCTGGGTGCTCACGCTCGACCAGCCGACCTATGTCGCCGTGATCACCGACGCCGAATCACCGGCCCTGCGCCGCGATTTCTACGAGGCCTGGACCACCCGCGCATCGGACCAGGGGCCGCTCGCGGGGCGCTGGGACAACACGCAGGCCATGGAGGACATCCTGCGGCTGCGGCACGAAGCGGCGACACTGCTCGGCTACGGCAACTTCGCGGACTATGCGCTCGCAACGCGCATGGCGAAGAGCGTGCCGGAGGTCATCGAGTTCCTGCACAGCCTCGCGCGCGCCGCGCGCCCGGCAGCGCAGCGCGAATTCGCCGAGCTCGAGACATTTGCCGGCGGCAAGCTCGAGCCGTGGGACGTGGCCTTCTGGGCCGAACGCCTGCAACGCAGCCGCTTCTCGGTCTCGCAGGAGGAGTTGCGGCCGTACTTCCCGCTGCCGCGCGTGCTCGCGGGCCTGTTCGGGGTCGCCGAGCGCCTGTTCGGCATCCGGATCGTCGAACGCGGCGGGGTCGAGGTGTGGCACGACGACGTGCGCTACTTCGTGATCGAGGCGCGCGGCGCCACGGTCGGCAGCTTCTTCCTCGACCCCTACGCCCGTGCCCACAAGCGCAGCGGCGCGTGGATGGACGATTGCGTCGGGCGCAAGGTCACCACCGGCGGCTCGACCAATCCCGTCGCCTATCTCGTCTGCAACTTCCTGCCGCCGACGGGCGCGCAGCCGGCACTGCTCACGCACGACGACGTCGTGACGCTGTTTCACGAGTTCGGCCACGGGCTGCACCACATGCTGACCCGCGTCGCCTACCCGAGCCTCGCCGGCATCAACGGCGTCGCGTGGGATGCAGTGGAGCTGCCGAGCCAGTTCTTCGAGAACTATGCGTGGCACGAAGGCGTGCTCGGCGAGATATCGGCGCATTATTCGACCGGCGCGCCGTTGCCCGCGGACAAGCAGCGCCAGCTGATGGCGACCCGCAGCTTCCACGCGGGCCTCGCGACGATGCGCCAGCTCGAGTTCGCGCTGTTCGACTTCCTGCTGCATGCGCGCTACGCGCCCGAACGCGGCGGCCGCGTGCTCGAGACGCTCGCCGAGGTGCGGCGGGAAGTCAGTGTGATACCGGCGCCCGCGTGGAACCGCTTTCCGCACAGCTTCGGCCATGTGTTTGCCGGCGGCTATGCGGCGGGGTACTACAGCTACAAGTGGGCGGAAGTGCTCGCCGCCGATGCGTTCTCCGCCTTCGAGGAAGCGGGCGTCTTCAACCGCGCGACGGCCGACCGCTTCCTCGACTCGATCCTCTCGCGCGGCGGCAGCCGCGATCCGCTCGAAGCCTTCGTCGAGTTTCGCGGCAGGAAGCCCGACATCGCCCCGCTCCTGCGCCAGCACGGCATCGCCGCCTGATGCGCACGATCGCGACATGGAACGTCAATTCTCTGCGGGTGCGCCTGCCGCAGCTGACCGAATGGCTCGCGAGCCGGCCGGTGCACACGCTCGCGCTGCAGGAGACGAAGCTCGAGGACGGCGCCTTCCCGCGCGCCGAGCTCGAGGCGCTCGGCTACCAGGTCGCCTGCAACGGCCAGCGCACCTACAACGGCGTCGCGATCCTCGCCCGCGCACCACTGCACGACATCGTCACGGACATTGGGGGCTTCGAGGACCCGCAGCGCCGCGTGCTCGCGGCGACCATCGACGGCGTGCGTGTCGTGAACCTCTACGTGCCGAACGGCCAGGCGGTCGGGTCCGACAAGTACGCGTACAAGCTGCGCTGGCTCGAGGCGCTGCGCGGCTGGCTGGCGCAGGAACTGGCGCGACATTCGCAGCTCATCGTGCTCGGCGATTTCAACATCGCGCCGGAGGACCGCGACGTGCACGACCCGGCCAGGTGGGAAGGCTCGGTGCACGTCAGCGCACCGGAACGCACGGCGCTCGCCGCGCTCGTCGCGCTCGGTCTCGAGGACAGTTTTCGCCTGTTCGAGCAACCGCAAGACTCCTTCAGCTGGTGGGATTACCGCCAGGGCGCGTTTCGCCGCAATCACGGGCTGCGCATCGACCTGCTGCTCGTGTCGGCGGCGCTCGCCGCCCGCTGCCGGGAGTCCGCGATCGACCGTGAGCCGCGTCGCGCCGAGCGGCCGTCGGACCATGCGCCGGCCTACGCGAGCTTTGACATATAGGCAGGCAAACCCTGAAGCGCCGGAAAGTGTGCGCTGCGTCGCTGGCGCGCTGTTTATCGGCGGCCTAGACTCGTGCAAGTTGACCGTCAGCGCGACCGATGAAGCCCAACCGACGCAGCGACTTCGACGTCACGAACACCGTCCAGGTGAGTTCGCCCAACGCGGTCTGCGAAGCCGTCAAGAAGCTCTTCACTGCCACGTGGCCCGGCGCACCGTTCGACGCCGTCGTGCGCGCGTTCGACCGCCTGGATGAAGTGTTCTCGGGCCGCGACCCCCAGTACCACGCGCTCGACACCGTCTATCACGACACGCAGCACACGCTCGACATCACGCTCGCGATGGCGCGCCTCTGCGCGGGCTACGAGCGTGCGGCGCCGCCAGGGCGCTCCCTCGGCGCCGAACGCGCGACGATCGGCCTCATCACCGCGCTCTTCCACGACGTCGGTTACCTGCGCGAACGCAGCGACACGGTGACCCAGAACGGCGCGGAACTGACCGCCACGCACGTCGCGCGGGGCGCGAAGTTCCTCGAGCAGTATCTGCCGCAGGCGGGGTTCGAGAGCTGGGTGCCGATCGCGACCCAGATCATCCATTTCACGGGCTACGAAGTGCCGCTCGAGGCAATCGTCGTGTTCGACGAGCGCGACCGCAAGCTCGGCCATCTCCTCGGCACCGCCGACATGATCGCGCAGATGGCCGACCGCTGTTACCTCGAGAAGTGCCGCGACCGCCTGTACCCCGAGTTCGTGCTCGGCGGCTACGCGCTGCCGCTGTCGAACCAGGGCGCGCGGCAGGTGAAGTATGCGTCCGGCCTCGATCTCCTGCGCCAGACGCCCCAGTTCATCGCCGAGACCCGCATGAAGCGCCTCGACGGCGTCTTCGGATCGGCCTACCGCTACGTCGAGGTCCTGTTCGACGGCACGAATCCGTACATGGAAGCGATCGACCGCAACCTCGGGTTCCTGAAGCAGGTGCTGCGCAGCGAGAGCTGGCGCATGCTGCGGCGCAATCCGCCGGTCTTCGCCGCGGGTGACGATCCGCTCGCGACGACGCGCGGACTCGCGATGGGCTATATCCGCAAGGCCTGGAGCCAGTAGCCACGCCCCCGGGCGCGCGATGCGCGGTCAGCCGGTGCGCTGCACGTATCGCTCGCGAATCTCCTCCATTCTCTCGATCACGCGCGCCTTGCCCTCGACATCCGCGCCGGCGATCGCCTCGGTCATCACGTCCACCGTGAGCGCAGCAGCGGCCGGCCGGGCCATCGCACCGAAGCTCAGGTGCCACGGCTCGGGTTGCACGCCGCCGAGATCGCGCGTGTACGGCCGGTAGAATCCGAAGCGGTCCATCGAGGCGGTGAGCCACTCGTCGAGCGCGCGGAAGACACCTCCCGGGGCATATTCCTGCGGCACGAGCTGCGGGCGGTAGCCCGCGGGCACGGCCGCCCGGTCGATCACGTCGATCTCGGTACCCCAATGATGGCGGCTCGCACCCGGCAACGCGGACCACGCGAGGATCGCGTCGATGCGCGCATCGGGGTCGAGCGTGGCGGGATCGAGCTCGCGACCCGCGCGGTCGAGCAAGGGACGCTCACCGCGCCACTTGGCGTTCCAGATCGCGCACTGCCGGTCGAAATCGCGGAACGCGGAGACCGCCGCGAGTTCGATGCGCGCCTCGCTCCACGCGGCGTAGCTGAGTGCGCGCAGGGCCGCGACGACGTCGCGATGGAGCGTGCAGTGCAGGTCCGGCACGTCGACGACATGACTGCGCGCCCGGCCGGTCAGCTCGAACGCATTCATGCGGTCTCGGCAGCTTCCGCGGCGAGACGGTCGAGCAGTTGCAGGAACACGGCCGGTTCCTGCGCGCCCGACACGAGATACCGGCGCTCGAAGACAAACGCCGGTACGCCGGTGATGCCCCAGGAATGCGCACGCGCCTCGAGTGCAGCGATCTCGCGATGCAGTGCCGGCTCGTCGATCGCGGCGCGTGCGCCGTCCGCGTCGAGCCCGGCCTCGCGCGCGATCGCGACCAGCACGTCCGGGTCGCCGATGTCGCGGCCTTCGCAGAAGTAGGCTTTCAGCACGCGGCCCTTCACGTCGGACTGCACTCGCGCGCCCTCCGGCGTGCCGGCGGCCCAGGCGATCAGCGCGTGCGAGCGTCGCGTGTTCGGCATCCGCGCGATGCGATCGAAGTGAAAGTCGATGCCGAGTCCGGTGCCGATCTCGCGCAGCGTGCGCTGTGCATCGGCGAAGCGGTTGGCGTCACCGAACTTCGCGCGCAGGTACTCCGCCCGGTCGGCGCCTTCCGGCGGCATGTCCGGATTCAGCTCGAACGGCAGCCAGCGCACGTCGATCGCCTGGGCCGGGCGCGCCGCCGCTGCCGCCTCGAACCGGCGCTTGCCGACATAACACCAGGGACACACTGTGTCCGAAAACACCTCGACGATCACTGCGGCCTCCTGCGGAGATTCTAGGCTATTGTGGCGTTTGCCCTACAGGGCGCCCACGCTGCCGGCGGGCCCGTGCGGTGTCACCCCGGCAGCCACCGGGATAAGATGGTAGAGTCGAGGAAATACAAGGGGATAGGCGCCAAGGTGGAAAGCCCGCACCCAGGCGCAGAATCGTGAATCGGCTCAGCCTCAAGCTGAAGTATGTCGCCGTGGCCATCGCGGCGATGGTGGCCGCAGCGCTGCTGCTCGGCACGCTCCTCCTTTTGCATGCGCGGTACGAATCGCGACTGCTGTCCGCGATCGCGACCACGGAGTATCGCCGCGCAATGAGCGACGAGCTCGCGGCGCGCGCCCAGTCGATCGGCGCGCACATGGCCGACACCGCCGCGCCCGCCCTGCTCGCGCGCGACCGCGCCGCGCTCGCGGCGAGCCTCGCACGGTTTGCCGACGATCCGGCCATCACGTCGATCGTGGTGCAGGACGCGGGCGGCGAGACACTCTTCGCATTGCACCGCGCGGCCAGCGCCGAGCCACCGCTCGTGTCGCGCGAGGTCTCGGAACCGGTGCGCGCGCAGGTGGCGGGATTTCCCGGGGCCACGACGCCCCGCACGATCGGCACCGTGCAGGTCTCGCTCACGGTGCACGACAGCACGCCGGCGGACGTGGCGGCCCCGCTCGCCGCGGCCGGCCGCGAGCTGCTGCGCCGCGCGCTCTACGTGCTCACCGGCATCCTGCTCGTCGGCCTCGTCACTGCCGTGGCGCTCGCGTGGTGGGCGGCGCGCGGCATCGAGCGCCCGATCACGGCGCTGATCCGCTCCGCCGAACGCATCGGCCAGGGCGACCTCTCGCGGCCCACCGATATCGCGCGGCGCGACGAACTCGGCGAGCTGCAGCAGGCGCTCGAGCGCATGCGCCAGAAGCTGCGCCAGACGACAATCACGAAGAATTACCTGACGAGCGTGCTGACGGGCATGACCGACGCCGTGTTCGTCACCTCGCCCGAGGGCATCATCCGCGTCGCGAACCTCGCGGCGCAGCGCCTGCTCGGCTACGGCGAGGACGAACTGAACGGCCGCAGCATCGTCTCGCTGCTCGACGACGCGGATCGCGAGAGCTTCGACATCCTGCAGGCCGCGAACGAGACGCGCGAGGCTGTCGTGCGTACGCGCAAGAACCAGACGATCCCGGTCTCGCTCACCGGCTCCCCGATCGCCACCGACGATCCGCAGTTCCAGGGTTGCATCTTCGTCGCGCGCAACATCACGGACCGGAAGCGCGCCGAACGGCGCATCCGCTACCTCGCCCGCTACGACGCGCTGACCAAGGTGCCGAACCGGATGCAGTTCCAGCACCTGCTGCAGCAGGCGATCGCGCGCGCGCTGCGCAATTCCCAGTCGGTTGCGCTGCTCTACCTCGACGTCGATCACTTCAAGGAAGTCAACGACACCTTCGGCCACGCCGCGGGCGACCGCACGCTCGAAATCCTGACCGAGCGGCTGACGCGGGTACTGCCGAAAGACTCGGTGGTCGGCCGGCTCGCGGGCGACGAGTTTGCCGTGATGATCGACTCGCTCGCGGGCGACACGGACCATCGGGGACCGATCGGCCAGCTCGCGCGCTCGATCCTCGCCGAGACCGGCAAGCTCTTCCAGCTCGGCCAGCACGAGCTCTATCTCACCGCGAGCATCGGCATCGCGTTCTGCCCGCGCGACGCGGAAAACGTGATCGACCTCATCAGGAACGCCGACGCGGCGATGTACTACTCGAAGCAGAATGGCGGCAACACCTTCGCGTTCTACGCGCCGGAGATGAATGCCGCATCGGTCGAGCGGCTGATGCTGAAGAGCAAGCTGCGCCGCGCGCTCGAGCGCGACGAGCTGATCGTGAACTACCAGCCGAAGGTCGACCTGCAGACCGGCCGCATCATCGGCGCCGAGGGCCTGCTGCGCTGGCGGCTGCCGGGCCACGGCGACATTCCGCCGTCCCAGTTCATCCCGCTCGCCGAGGAGTCGAACCTGATCCTCGAGATCGGCGAGTGGGTGCTGAACCGCGTGTGCCTCGACTATCGCACGCTGCGGCGCGACGTGGCGGACCCCGGCCGCATCGCGCTCAACCTGTCGCTGAAGCAGCTGCGCCAGGCGTCGTTCATCGTGCGCTGCCGTTCGGTGTTCCGCCGCCACGGAGTGTCGCCCGCGGCGTTCGAACTCGAGATCACCGAATCGACCCTGATGGCTGACCCGCGGCGCACCGTGCACCTGCTCGGCGAGCTGCACGCGATGGGCGTACACCTGTCGATCGACGACTTCGGCACGGGCTATTCGTCACTGTCGGCGCTGCAGCAGTTCCCGATCGGCACGCTCAAGATCGACCAGTCCTTCGTTCGCAACATCACCGAGCATCAGGGCGACGCGACGATCGTGCGCACCATCATCGACATGGGCCGCAGCCTCGGCATGACCGTCACCGCCGAGGGCATCGAGACGCCGGGTCAGCTCGCGTTCCTGCGCAATCACCGCTGCGACTTCGGTCAGGGCCTGTTGTTCGGTGACTCGATGCCGCTCGAGGCCCTGCTCGAACTGCTGACGCGCCAGCAGAACGGCGCACCGCCGTTCGCCGCGCTGATCGCCACCGCAGCCGGCGCTGCGCAATTGTCCGCCTGAGGCGCGCCGCACCATGTTGACCTTGCGCGACGTTCGCCTGCGCCGCGGTCCGCGCGTGCTGTTCGAACACGCCTCCGTCGGGATATTCCGCGGCGACAAGGTCGGCATCGTCGGCCGCAACGGCTCCGGCAAGTCGAGCCTGCTCGCGCTGGTCCGTGGCGAGCTTGCTCCCGATCTCGGTGATTTCAGCGCGCCGTCGAACCTTTGCATCGCGGTCGTAGAGCAGTCCGTGCCGGACTCCGCGCAGCGCGTGATCGATTACGTGCGCGAGGGGGACGCCGAACTCGTCCGCATCGAGCATGCCATCGCGGCGGCGCACGCGGCGGGCGATGGTGTGCGCGAGGCGCAGCTCCACGCGGACTACGACTCCGCCGGCGGCTACGGCGCGCGCAGCCGCGCGGCGGCACTCGCGACCGGGCTCGGCTTCGAGCCAGGGGACCTCGAGCGGCCGCTGCAGGTGTTCTCCGGCGGCCTGCGCATGCGCGCGGCGCTCGCACGCGCGCTGATGCGCCGCTCGGACCTGCTGCTGCTCGACGAGCCGACGAACCACCTCGATCTCGACGCCGTACTGTGGCTCGAGGGGTGGCTGCGCGCGTATGGCGGCACGCTGCTCGTCGTGTCGCACGACCGCGAGTTCCTCGACGGCATCGTCGGTCGCATCCTGCACATCGAGAACGCGCAGCTCACGGCATACCACGGCAACTACTCGGCCTACGAGCACCAGGCCGCCGAGGCACGCGTGCGCGCTGCGGCGCTCGCCGAAAGCCAGCGCCGCGAGATCGCGCACGTGCAGGGCTTCGTCGACCGCTTCCGCGCGAAGGCGAGCAAGGCGCGACAGGTCCAGAGCCGTCTCAAGTGGCTCGCGCGCCTGCCGGAGATCATCGAAGCGCACGGTGAAGAGTCCTTCGCGTGGGAGTTCCCGGCGCCGGCGAAACTGCCGCGCCCGCTCGTCGCGCTCGACGGGATCGCCGGCGGCTACGGATCGCACCGCGTGTTCGCCGGCGTCGGCCTCTCGATCGCGCCGGGCGATCGCATCGGTGTGCTCGGCCGCAATGGCGCCGGCAAGTCGACGCTGATGCGCACGGTGGCGGGCAGTCTCGCGCCGCTCGCCGGCGAGCGTGTCGCAGCGCCCGATCTCGAGGTCGGATTCTTCGCGCAGCTCGAAGTCGAGCAGCTCGACGCTGCGGGGAGCGCGATCGAAGAGCTCGGCCGTCGCGGCGGCCCGGCCGTGGCCGGCTGGACGCCGCAGCAGAAGCGCGACCACCTCGGCCGCTTCGGCTTTCGGGGTGACCGGGTATTCGAGCCCGTGGGCCACTTCTCGGGCGGAGAACGGGCCCGTCTCACGCTCGCGGTGATGGTCGCGCGGCGGCCGAACCTGCTGCTGCTCGACGAGCCGACCAACCATCTCGATTTCGAGATGCGCAGCGCACTCCTCCTCGCGCTGCAGGATTACGCTGGCGCCGTGCTGATCGTCTCCCATGATCGTTCACTCCTGCGCGGCGCCTGCGACCGCTTCCTCGTGGTCGGCGGGGGCGTCGTGCGCCCCTTCGACGGCGACCTCGAGGACTACGCCGCGTGGCTCGCCCGCGGCGCACCGCCGCTCGAGACCGAGTCCAACGCAGCGGCGTCGGGTTCCGGCGCCACGGTGAGCGCCGCGGCCCCCGCGCGCGCCGAGAGCCGCGCCGAGAGCCGCGCCGACAGCCGCGCGGATCGTCGCGACGCCCGGCGGCGCGACGCGGCTGCGCGCAATCGCCTCTCGCCGCTGCGCGCGGAGCTGCGCGAGGTCGAAGCGCAGATCGCGACGCTCACCGCACAGCGCGACGCGCTCGCGCACGCGCTCGAGGATCCCGCCCAGTACGCCCGCGCGGCGGAATTCGGCGACGTGGCGGCGCGCGTCACCGCACTCGAGGATCGCTGGCTCGCGCTTTCCGAAGCCATCGATGCCGCGCAGCGTGCGTAAGCCCGGCGCGCGCAAGTTGCTCACGCGCGCCGTGCTCGGCGCGCTGCTCGCAGTGTGGGTCGGCGTCGGCGCATGGAACGTCTGGAAGCCGATGCCCGAGGGCGTCGTCGTGAACGGCGCCTGGACGCCGCTGCACGAGGGCGACGTGCAGTTCCTGCGCGATGTCACCGCGGCCGACGGCTACGGGCACCCGATCATCGACCAGCAGATCTTCGACGCCGCGTTCCGCCTCATCGCGGACGCCGAGCGCCTGATCGTGCTCGACGTGTTCCTTTTCAATGCGCATCGCGGCGCGATCGTCGATGCGCCGGTGCATCGGCCGCTCTCGGCGGAACTCGTGCGCCTACTGATCGACAAGCGCCGCGCGCACCCCGGCATCCGGATCCTCGTGGTGACCGACCCGATCAACGACGTGTACGGCGGCGAGCCCTCGCCGGAACTCGCGACCCTGCGGGCCGCGGGAGTCGATGTAGTCATCACCGATCTCGACCGGCTGCGCGATTCGAACCCGGCGTGGTCGGCGTTCTGGCGCATCGCGCTGCGCTGGTGGGCCCGCGGCGGACCGGGCGACTGGCCGAACCCGCTCGATGCGGGCGGCGAGCGCGTGTCGCTCGGTGTCTGGGCGCGGCTCGCGAACTTCAAGGCGAACCACCGCAAGGTGATCATCGCCGACGGGCCCGACGGCGCGCTGCACGGGCTCGTGATGTCCGCGAATCCGCACGACGCGAGCAGCGGACATTCGAACGTGGCGCTGCGCATCCGCGGGCCCGCGCTTGCGCCGCTGCTCGCGAGCGAAGTGGCGATCGCGCATTTCTCCGGCTGGCGGGGAGCGCCGCTCCCGCCGGTGGCCGGTACGCCGGCCGCGGCGCCCGCCGTCGGGCGCGTGCGCATCGTCACGGAAGAGGCCATCGCCGACGCGCTCGTCGCGCAGCTGCAGGCCTGCGCCGCGGGCGACGCGATCGACATCGCAATGTTCTACCTGTCCGATCGCGACGTGCTCGGCGCGCTGCACGACGCGGCTGCACGCGGGGCCTTCGTGCGCGTGCTGCTCGACCCGAACAAGGACGCCTTCGGGCGCGAGAAGAACGGCATCCCGAACCGGCCCGTGGCCACCGAACTCGTCGCGGCAAGCGACGGCGCGATCCGCGTGCGCTGGGTGCGCACGCACGGCGAGCAGTTCCACGCCAAGCTCGCGGCAATCCGCGGGCGCGAAGGCTACTGGCTCACGCTCGGCTCGGCGAATTTCACGCGCCGCAACCTCGATGACTACAACCTCGAGGCAAACGTGATCGTCGAGACGCCGCGCGAATCGCCGCTCGAAACCACGGTGCTCGCGTGGTTCGACGGCCTGTGGTCGAACCGCGCGCCGGCGGGAGTCGAGTACACGGCGGATTTCGGCGCATACGCCGATCCTGGGCAGCTCAACTACTGGGGCTATCGCTTCATGGAAGCGACCGGGATATCGACGTTCTGACCGCCGCCGACTCAGTCGTCGCTCTCGTTCTCCCGCTGCCAGTCCTCGAACGCCTTGAACTTGAGCCAGGCGATGGCGGCGATGCGCCCGACCTGCATCAGCTCCGGAACCATGGCGCGATGATCGGGCGAGTCCGTGTCGAGCCGCCGCGCGATCCAGGGCGCCCGTGGACACTCGAGCGGCTGCAGCGGCGACAGCGCGGTCCGGTAGAGGGCGTGCCAGATCGCGCCGCCGTCGTCCGAGTTTCTCGCGACGCCAATGGTCAGCACGGCGTCGTCGTCCCGCGAGATGATCGCGATGAGCGCCGCATTGCCTGCGCCGAACTCGATGAGCCGCATCTGGTAGCCGCACGGACTGTGGACCGAAGTGGCCGGAACCGGAAACCAGCCCGATGGATGGTCGGCAAAGGCGAACAGGCACGCGGCCCCGTCGTCGGCGCCGACCTCCTGCGGCCATGCCAGCTCGATGCCGCCAGTTTCGAGATCGATGCACGCAATCTCGCCGAGACGCAGGCGGATGGTCGCGCGCGGCGCCGCGTGCTGCCCGCGGGGCGGTGCAGGTACGTCGCCTGTCCGTTCCGCCGCCCGTGTCGGCGCCATCGCGCCTGACCGCGCAAGCCCCGCTGCGTGCACACGACGCGACCGCCGCGCCTCATCGATGGCACCCAGGGCTTCGAGTGCACCCATCGGCAGGGCGATGATGCCGTCATCCGATTCCGCTGCGTCGGGATTGCAACGGACGAGCGTCGCGAGATTGCGCTGCGCGATGCGCTCGCCCAGCCTGCGGATGGTCGGCACCGCGCTGCCTGCGCCGATCTCGAGGATCACGAGCCGCCGGCCGCGCACGCGCGCAAGCCACTGGTCGAAGCGCCGGGCCTGCTCGCGCGCCCGTGGCTCGACCCAGTCCATGTCGTTGAACATCAGCACATTGGGTCGCGCGAGCGCGCCGCAGTTGGGGCAACGCGGCAGCTCGCCCGCGGCAGTCAGCGTATCGAGATCGATCTGCAGGTCGGAAAGTTCGGCAGGCCAAACCGCATCACTGCACGGTGTCACGCATTGCAGGTGATGGATGCTGCCGTGCAGTTCGTAGAGGCCGCGCGCCTCGAAACCCGCCTCGAGGAACTGGCCGTCGACATTCGAGGTCACGACGAAGCCGCCGGCCGGCATCGCCTGCAGCCACTCGCGCAGCATCCGGTAGCCCGGGTGCGGCGTGGCCTCCCGGTAGAGCCGTGCGCGATGCCCGTACCACGCCCACGCCATCGCCGGCCGCTCGGTGAACCAGTAGGGCTGTGCCATGCGCTCGAAGGAAATGCCGAGCTTGCCGAGCGGCGGATAGGCGCGCCAGAACCCGTGATTGCCGCGAAAATCCGGGAGGCCCGAGTCGACGCTCATGCCGGCGCCGGCGGTGATCAGCAGGGCTTCGGCTTTCCCGAGGAGGTTCGAGACCTCGCGGATCCGGCGCTGGATGTGGTCGGCGGGCATGGGATATTCATGGCAGGTCGCGGACTCCTGGGCAAGCCCTCACTCAATGAGATGCGGATGACGCGCTTTCGTCGACCAGCGCGTCGATATCTACGAAGCCTTCCGGCAACGGCACCCTGATCATCACCTAAGCCAGCAGCCCGGCCAGCGCACCGCATGTCTCCGGCACCGGTACCAAGTTGCTCCGGAGCGTTTCAGGCCAGGTCGAGACTGTCGTGGACGGCGACGAGACGTCGGAGATGTGGGTGATCTTGGTCATAGGCCGCAATAGCGGGCACCTGCACACGTCACGACAGCTTGCTCCTGCATCGTGTGGAAGGTCATCCACACGGGGAGCTCGCGGCTCACAGTTCCGCGCATCACTATGGCTACTCCCTTCGACGACGAATCCAAAGGCGCCCGGCAAGCGTTGGTTCGCCCTTGTTTCGCCGGCGTTGCTCGCGAGGCTGCGGAAGCTTCCCGGTCGCATCGAGCACTTCTATCAGTTTGCACTCTTCGAGCGACAGCAGGAGCCGCCGATAGTCCGCCTCTGAAAAGAAATCTTCTGGCCGCCGTACCCATTCGTCGCAGAACAGGCGCACCGGGCAGGGCCCGCTCGTGAGAGCATCGAGCACACGCGCAGCCGCAACGTCCTCGGCTACCGGTCGAAATAGATCGGCCTGTCGGCCTATGTCCGAATCCCGAAGGAACTCGAACTTCCCGGGCTCGCCCGACACGCTGAGCGATGACATCACCGCCTTCATCAGCTTGAATGCCAGGCCGTGGCAGCTGCAGTGGATCAGGTAGTGGCTGGTTCGACTGGCATCGCGGGCGTCGAAGCGAAACGGAAGCAAATGGGTCGCCCCGGAGTGCGTCTGAAGCGCTTCCAGGAACAATCGCAGCAAGCCTTGCTCCCTGTCCTTGGGATCCGTTGCTGCCTCTGAGAGGTGGATCGCCTTCGTCAACACGATGGTGTCACCGAACAGATCCTTGAGCCCTGAGTCGTAGGCCTCACGCGATGACACGGCGCCCAGCCATCTGTTCACGCCATCGTAATTCCAGAAGATCAGGGACTCGCCAAAAGGTGCTGCGAGAATCTTGCCGATATCCCGTGCGTATTCCGGCGATCGTGACCGGTCGTTCCGATTTGGTGTGACCGGTTTTGGGCGTGTTGTCGAGCAGTGGTGGGATAGTAGCCTAATCGGTCACGATCGCCGGAATACGCAGTCAACGACCTCGCTGGCGCGGATCACGTCGGGGCGCCCGAGGAGCCTCCCGCCGAATGCAGAGAACTCTTGTTCGCGGATGGTGGTGGCGAGACCCGTGCGTGGTTCCGCCTTGGCCGGCGCAACCGCCAATGCTGGTGCATCCGAGAGCTCTGCTGCTCGGAGCAGCACGCTGGCACGTGCGACGTGGTAGCCGAGCCAAGTCGTCGGCGAACCGAAGCGTCGATCGAGCACGTGCACATCCGCGCGTTGCTGGTGGGCCGCGATCGCGAGGTCCCACAGCCGTTCGACAGCCCCATCCAAGGACTCCTGGTTGAGGTCGATCTCGACGATCTTCTCAAGCACTTTATGGTAGGCGGTGCCGAGCCACGCCTTCGGATTTCCGAGAACAAACTTGGAGCTGCCGCTCGTTTTGGATAGCCCGGCCCGCAGGAGGCAGGTGCGCATCGTCTCCGCCAGCGTCGGGCTGGTCGCGCGAATCTCCGGCAGCTCCAGAGTCGGCACGGCTAGAACGGCCTCCGGAGCACCTCGAAGATAGACTTCATCGTGACCTGGCAACCAGCCGCCACCGCCTGCGCGTAAGCGGCTGCGAGCTGTGGGCCGGCGAAGTTGGGATCCGTGTTCCACAGCGGATGAGTGACGAGCTCGACCTGGTTTCCACGCCGTCCCGCCTGGAGGCCACCGAACATGACCGGCTGCCAGCCAGGCATTGCGGCGAAGTAAGGGCCTGCGGCCGCCGCGTCGAGGCCCTGCCAGTAGGGGACGGAGAAATCGATCGGCGCCGCTGGATCGAGCGCCAAGCGCGCCAGATCCAGACCCAGCCGCCAATCGAGAATGTTGTGGTACGCGAGGTTGCTGAAGTCGCGGAGGCAGTCCGGGCAGGATGTCCTGCACAGCGATCCGTGCAACGGGTTCCCCTGCGGATCCTGTTGAGCGACGAGTGGTCCATAGAATGTGTTGCTGGTCTGCCCGACAATGAAGCGCAGCAGGCTCTCGGCCTCGGCAGGCGTGCCGAAGTACGAGCTGTACCCGGCGCCGTTCTCCAGGCTGTCCGAGATGAAGATCTGGCCGATGACCTGCCCGTTCGGATCCTGCATCACCCGCAGGCCGACCTTCAGCTCGCGTTCATGAATGTCGAGTCGAACAGCAGCGGCTCGACGAAGCAGGAACCCGAGCGAATAGAGTCCAGCCCGACCCTCAACCCGAAGCGGAACGGCGCTGACGCCTACTGGCCAGGCCTGGATTCCAAGGACAAGAACGTCGGTCGGCTTCACGGAAGCGAGCGCACGCCGGTCTGGGGCACCTCCCGGAGCAAGAGGTGGATTGTTCACGTCAACCTTCGCGAGCGCGTCGCGCGTCACCCAAGTCTCACCCTGCGCGAGCTTCTCGAAGTCGAACAGCTGTCCCTCATTGTCGTTGATCACGTAGACGGTGTCTTGGCCACTCCAGATCTCGAAGTTCGCGACGGGGGTCATCCCGATCGGCATCACGCCCACCTTTGGGCGCGACGCGCGGGCGGTCCACTCGAACACGCCGTCGAAGTCGCGACTTGCACCGAACCAGGTGCGGAAGCCCCGCGGCTGCGAAAGCACCACCTGTTCGTAGTCCGGCGGTGCTGCTCCGCAGACCGGACACGCCTGAGCGGGGCTCTGAGATCCGTCTACCGCCTGGCACCGCCGGCAGAGTCCGATAGGCAGCGGTGGGCCGAGCGGGTTTGGTTGCTCCACAACCGCGTTTCCCTGCGGCTGATAGTCGACGACGCCGACCGCCGTGTGGATGACGCCGTCCTTCACCGTCTCCGATGCCGGAGCAAACTGGCTGATCGCGATGTCGAGTTCGCGATCGACGACACCATCGGGCGGCCACTCGTAGGCTCCTCCCGGCCTTTCGTGGAAGAGGTAACGAACTCGCGTCGGGAATCCGAACATCGGCAGCACTCCAACGTTCGCGAGGCGCTCGCTCAACGACCTCTGTGGCAAGCGGGGATCGACGGAGGCCACGGTCACTCGCGGAAGAAGTTGCGTTTGGACGTAGGTGATCAGCGCCGCCCGCTGCGCCTGCATCTGCGGCGTCGTGAACGAAAGCAGCACGTCGCACGTGTGCGCGATGGCAGCTTGATTGTTTTGGATCCAGTCATCGACCAGCTGCGCGACCGTCAGGCCCGGCGGCGTGCCGGGTGGCGGCTGAGCAGGCGCAGTGCCCCAGTCAGCTGCCTCTCCGAATTCGCCGTGCACGCTGTCGCCGCCCAGCGCTGCGAACAGACCGAGCGCCGCGAAGGCTTGCCGCAGGACCTCCTTCGCGAGCACGCGCTGGAGAATCGCCTCCCGGCGCATGTCCACGTATGGCTGCGGTGGAGGATCCGACGTGATCCGATCTGGCCGCTGGAAGTAGTAGTCATCGTGGCTTCGTCCGCGGCACAGCGTGAGCGCGACCGACAGACCGGCCCCTCGCCGTCCCGCGCGACCAACGCGCTGCTGGTAGTTGAAGCGCATCGGCGGCATGTTCGCCATCATCACGGCGAGCAAGGAGCCGATATCCACACCGGCCTCCATCGTCGTTGTAACGCTGAGGAGATCGATCGGATCGGTGACCTGAATCTCGTCGGGGGGAGGGAGGCAGATGTCCTGAAAGAGTCGCTGGCGCTTGCGGCCGTCGTTCTTGTTCGTCTGCCCGGTAAGCTCCTCACAGTTGAGCCGAAACAAAGGCCCGGCTTGTGTCGCCAAGTAGCTGTAGTAGTCGCGCGTAGCTTGGGCAGCCGCCAGGGGCTGCGGCGGGCCAAGGGGAATGTGGCAATCCGTGCAGACGCCTCCGGCCGCGTGCAGGTGGACCCGGCGGCATTGACCGCATTCGAAGTAGACCGTTCCTGGCCGCGCGAGGCACAAATTCTGAGCGACGAGCACATGCTGCGTAAGCACACTCGCACTGTTGAGATGGTTCAGCACGTCGGCAGCGAAGGTTGACGGAGTGAAGCCGTGCAGCTGCGCGACCGCGGCCAAGTACTGAGCGACATAGGCGGGAGGATTCGGTTGGCTGGCGGCGCCGTGTGTCGAGAGTCGGCGCCGTGCACCGAGCAACCGAATGGTTCCATCGGCGGCCTCTTGAACAAGCACGCTTGGCGCTGGCATGGCGATGCGGTCAGTAGTTGCGAATGCGAGCCGCAGGGACTCGAGGCTGCGGCGGCCTGAAGCGAAGATGACGTCCATTACTTCCAGCAGCGATCGGTCCTGAATCCTGCGGAGGTGATCACGCTGCTGCTGGCTGAGCTGCGCAGCCGGTCTCGCCTGCGGAACGGTTCCGGCTACGCCCCAGGTGTAGAGATCTCGCCAGCTGCCTTCCCTTGTCCGCGGAGCGGTCCAGAGCACATCCTGGGTGAAGCCGCCGGGGTTCACTCCGTTGGCGAGCATCTGCGCTGATGCGTCGGCCGAGAGCTGCCCGATGTGGAACGGCCCCTGTGCAGCCCGAGCCAGAATCTGCTGCGCCGCTGCTTGGGAGGTGATGCCTGGATGCGAGGGCGACGGTAGCTGCGCTGTCGCTGCGTTGGCTGCCATCGAGAGGGACGCTGCGTCGGCTGGGTGTGTGCCGCTAAAGGCGGCGGCGAGCGCCTGTTGCTGTCGGGACACCGGCTGTCCGCCTATTTGAGACGCGAAGGCCTGCGCGCCCGCTCCCTGGATGGCGATCGCACCGGTGATCGCTTGGCGGAGCGCATCTCGATAGTGTGAGAAGCGCATGCCCGCCGAGAGTTTCGCGGCGTCTTGCCGGCTATCGGAGAACACCACGAGCTTTCGTGACTGACTGGCGGTGGCGGGCGCGATGTTTCGGAGGAGGGCATCCGAAAGCACCTGCGCGATCTTCTGGAAGCCGGTGCGGAGAGTGCGAACGGGTGACCCGATCTGGCGCCGGGACCAGTCAGCGTCACATCGAGGGCAGCGCGCTGGATACGCCTGCCGCGCGCTGTCCCCCGCGGGTGGAGTCGGCGAATGCATCGCCGGCACGTAGTAAAGGTACCCGGGACCGCCGAGCGCGACCTTGCCGTCCGCCGGCGTGAAACGCGCGGCTCTCCACGCCCTGGGAACTCCGTCTTGAGTCCACTGGAGGGACGCGGGCGTCACTCCAGGTGCTCCGGGCCAATACACGGCGTATCGGAGGTAGTCGCGATCCATCGAGGCCATGTCTGGGGACGCCTCGAGATCCGGATGGTCGGGGCTGAGGTACCACTCATTGGGATTCAATCCCGTGTCTCGCCGGTAGCCGCCGAAGAAGATATCGCCGCAGGCCTCGCAGTAGAGCAGCTCGAGCACGCGCGAGCCGCAACCGCAGGTGAGCGTCGGGACGTAGTGAAGCGCGCCGGCGGGAGGGGCGCCGTTGCGAGGCGGGACCTGTGTACATGCCGGGTTTGTGCACGCCCAGAGGCCTTGCAGGTTGCGATAGATGATGTGCGCTCGAACTGGGAGAGGGGCGGTGCCGCTCGCCCCTCGGGCTGCAGACAGGCCGGCGAGAAGACCTTCTACCGCTTCAATGCCGTCCGGAAGCGGAAGACCGGGGTACATCGCCGACGCGATCTGCTCGGGGAATCTCGGCTCCAACCGAGGAGCGGTCGCGGGCCCCGCTGAACATGCCAAGCGTAGTGCGTCATCCGCCATCACGTGGGCGAGGGCGGAGTCGAGTGTCAACTCCGGGCTCGCTCCGGCTGGCGTCGCCGGCGCCCCGGTTGCGTTCTGAAATGCCGCCGCAGCGGCGGCCGTCAGCGAAGGCGACGCACGTAGGTCGTTGCGCAGCTGGCGCAGCGCCGCCACGCTCGCGCGTACGGGGCCGAACGCACTAGGGTTGACCGGCTGCGTCGCTGCACCGACGATCCGAAACCGATTGCGATCGCGCCCGAAAAACGACTCGAGGTACTGAAGGCCTGCCGCGCCACTGGCCACTGATGCGCTCGAAGCGATGATGCGCAGCTGATTCGAGCCCGGTGCTAGACCGATGCGGTCGAGGAGCACGCGCATGAGATACGCGACCTCGGTGCCGGGGGTTCCGCGATATGTGTGCAGCTCGTCGACGACGAGATGAAAGATGTGCGAGGGGTCTTCTTGGAGCCACTGCCTCGTCAGATCAAAAATCTGCGCCTCGACGCTGCGCATCAGCATGATGTTCAGCATAGAGTAGTTCGTGATCATGACGTCTGGGGGGTGGTCCTGCATATCCCAGCGCGACCACATCTCACCGCCGTCCATCGTCGCGAAGAACCGTGCCGCAGGAGTTCCCGCAACGAGCTGGGAGTCTCGATGCGCATCAGCGAGTTCGGCGCGCAACCTGCCCGTGGCCGCCGAGGTGCGGCTCCCTGACACCGGTGTTCGCCCTGTGTAGCGCCCGAAGTAGATCCGATTCGCTGCACGGTGCGCTTGGAGCCACGCTCGGGCACCCGCACCATCAAAGGCGTCACGCAGACGCGCGAGCTGGTCCTCAACGAGCGCGTTGAGCGGGTAGAGGATGAGCGCCCTGATCGCGGGCGTCCGGTTCTCATGCGCTCGTTGCGGAACGCGGGGAGCCCAGCGCCGCCGGCTTCCTTGCATGGACCAGTGATTCCACCAGTCCCACTGCGCGGGTCGCAGCCCGGGCGCCGGCCAGGTCATCGATTCTCGAGCGAGCTCGGCGGCAATTGGAAGTAGAAAGCATTCGGTCTTACCCGACCCGGTTCCCGTCGTCACCACGACATCGTGGCCGTTGACGACCGACTCCTCGAACACGGTACGCTGGTGCGTGTACAACTCGCGCGGCTGCCCGTTCGGAAGGGCCGGAGGAAAGAGCCCCTGCGAAACGAACGCCGACAAGTCGGTGACGACGGGCTGAGGCCACACTGGCCCAAGGAGAGCCTGCGCGGCTTGCGAGAACGTTTGGCCGCAGAGCTGATATGCCGGGATGGGCTCGATGAGTGGGCGCCGGTAGAGTCTTCCATCCGCATCGAGCAGCGCGCGCCGCTCGGCGACGAGATCCGGGTATCTGAGGTCAAACGGACTGTCGAGATACCGGAAGTAGGTGTCACGGAGATCTTCGAAGATGGCGAGCGGGTTACTCATCGGAGCTCCTGGCGGAGAAGTGCCGCCGCAATCGCGGCGATATCCTGCGGAATCTCGGGGTACTGGAGAGAGCCGCCTCGTAGGCCGCTGCCCTCGTACGAAGGTGGCAATCCCGAGCACAGGATCAGGGCTCGCTCTACCAAGAATGGCGGGCGGCAGCTTGCCGGCATCGAGAGCGTTCGCTTTTGGGCATCGTACCGGAGCACTTGGCGCCGATGCCGCCGCTGACGCAGAACGAGGTACTTGCCAACCTGTGCGGGGATTCGCGCTGCAGCGCCCCTGCAGCAGAAGAGCACATGGCCCTGGTGCCGGAGAGCGAAGCGAAACAGACCGGCCGGGGCAGTGCGAGCATCGTCCAGCGTCGCCGAGCGCCAGACGAGGTCGTCGGCAGAGAACCGATCGATTCTCCAGTCTGAACCGAAGGGCAGCTCGGTTTGGTAGCGCACGCTTGGGTCGTCCACCGGCGGGAGGCTCGCAAGAAGTGCTGCTGGCGCGTCGTCCTGCAAGAGGAATCCGGCCCTCTCGGCGACTGCGGTTAGCGTCTCCCGTGTGTTGGCGGTAATCACGATCTGGTCAGGATACGAAGCGAACTCGAGCACTCGGAGTTCTGCTCCATGAGTAGCGGCGGCTGAACGCAGGCGATCGGTGACCGAGACCGATCTTGCTCCGGCTACGACACCGAGCCAGCCACGCGCATGTCGCGTGACCGCCAGGGACGGAGGCGTGACTCGCCACTCCGCTCCCTCACCGGCACCAGCGAAGAACTCGGCGTGCCCAACACGTTGAAGGTTGAACCTGAGCGTCTGATAGAGAGGCAGGGCAAATTGGTCAGGCGCGTCGTCGCCTTCCCCATCAGTCTCGACGTCCGCTTCGAGATGAAGCTCCTCGACAGCGGCGCGGAACTGCGCCCACGAACCATGACGCCGCGCGGACATCCAGAGCAGAAGGGAGTTCGCGCTCATCGCCAGCCTCTCCGGAGTGCCTTCGCGTAGCGCTTGTACTCCTTCCACAGGTCCGCAATCTCGACCCGCGAGGGCTCAGTCTGCAACCCCTTCCTGCCCGCCGTGCAGATGGCCTCGCACCACGCGTGAGATCCCCAGGCAAGAGCACGGCGTCGAGCGGCGCGCCCGCCGTCGCTCCTACTGGACTGTTGGTCGCCCTGGTCGACCGCCACGGGTGATCCAATCAGGAGCACGCGCGCCGTGCGCTTGTCGCAGTGAAGAGCGTCAGCGGGAATCGCCCAGATGGGTTTGAACCAAGGGAACCCAACGCAGAGCCCCGCGCGAACGTCACTACGAGGCGCGCAGACTGCAATCTCGCCTGGGCGCGCTCCGATCAAGATCGGATTCGAAGCGGCAACAACTGTCGGACGGCTGTCGGATCGTGCGACTTGTGGCGGGCGAACGAGCACTCCACAAATCGCGGGTCGCGACTGCGTCCCGCTGGCAGTTGGTTCTCCCAGTGACCACGCGTAGGCATCCCACGGCTCCCAGACCTCGGCCCCACTTCGAATCGCGTATCCGCGCGAAGCGCTCGTGCACCAAACGGTGTGGTCACCGGCAGAGTCCCAACCGGGTGCAACGTACCCGCCTTCTGGGGATCGCGTCGCCTCCTGCCCATCGATGGTCACGACCCCGAGCGTGCTGGCATCGCCGCGAAGCTCGATGGTGGGTGGAAAACCGCTGAGCCACGACTGGCGATCAATCCGAATGCCGCCGCTCAACGAGATCCCGACATCTGGAAGTGGCCTGAGCGCATCAATGATGTCGCCATCTAGGCTTGGCGCGATAGGCTTCTTGGGGCGCACGCCCCGCAAGCCAACCCAGCCAGCCGGCATCCCGCTGTCGGAGTTCAGCACCGCCGGCTCAGGGCTTTCGGTGAGCGCGATCGCCGCGCGAACGTCGGCCAGACGCTCAGCGACGCAGAGCACCACGTGCTCCTCGCCAAGGATCAGGCGCGGTGTCGTCACGAAGCCGTTCAGCTCTTCATGGCGAGCCAACACGAAAATGCTTCGGCCGCTAAGGGACAGCCTGCCAGCGGCGCCGCCGGGAAGGGCGCCAGCCCACTCGATCCCCTCGCCGAGCAGGCGTCCGATGTCGGGCAGCATGACGTCTTGGTACCACTCATCCTGCAGTGCCTGAAGCTCGGGAGGAGACCCTGAACCCTCCACGGCGAACTCGATCGGCATTCCCGCAGCGCGGCGCGGCAGGAGTGAAACGCGGCAGAAGCCCGCCTTCTCGAAGATGAGCCGCACCTCGATCGGCATCGCGCGATCGCGCGTCTCTCGCTCTGGACTCGGCGATGCAGGCGCGCGCCGCAGCGCGGGCGCGCGCGCCGTCGGACGGTACTGCCTTGGGGTTTTTGGCGCGGGTGGTTGTGCGGGGAGCGGCGCAACTTGTGGCAGCGGCGTGCCCATGACGCCTGAGCCGGCATCGCGCGCAGCCGCCCCCACACGTGCCGCCTCGATCGGACGAGTTTCTGCGTCCTCTCCCAAAGCTGATGAGTCTTCTCGGACGGGGGGCGGCTCGAGCGGGGCTTCCGGGTGGGCCGCAGCGCGGGTCTCCTCTGGCCGGCGCTGCGTCTCCCGCTCCGCTGCCGCACGCGTTTCCACTTCGGCATGGCTCTTCCTCTCCGCTGCGGCGTGCGCTTCTTCCTCGGCGCGAGCCTCTGCCTCACGGCGCTGCGCCTCTCGCTCCGCTGCAACGCGAGCTTCCTCTTCAGCGCGGCGTCGCGCCTCCCGCTCGGCTTTGACGCGTGCTTCTTCTTCGGCTCGGAGTTGCGCTTCTTCGGCGGCACGTCGCTGCGTCTCCCGCTCTGCCGCCGCGCGAGCTGCCTTCTCGGCCTGGCTCTTCCTCTCCGCTGCCGCGCGCGCCTCTTCCTCGGTGCGCTCCTCGGCCGCACGCCGCTGCGCCTCTCGCTCCACTGCAACGCGAGCTTCCTCCTCCTTGGCACGACGCGCTTCCTGTTCCGCCTGCCGTTCGCGTTCCCGCTCCGCTGCCGCGCGTTCTTCTTCATCGGCGCGGCGTTGGACCTCTTCTGCCTCGCGGCGCTGTGCTTCTCGCTCTGCGGCAACGCTGGCTTGGGTCTCGGTGCGTCGGCGTCGCGCGCGCACGACGACTCCCACGATCGCGGTTGCGAACGCAAGACCAATCCCGCCGATGACGAAAAGCATCTCCACGACCGGGGAAGTTCCCCTCCTTATCTGTCCGTCTACAGCCGGGCATCTCCCTCTGCGATCGCGGCGCGTGCCCCCACCGAGATCGCGATGGGCATCGGCACATGCTTGTCTGCGCTGACACGGAGACCGACCTTCGGGCAGTCGGCGTTCAGCGGGCAGCACGCGCACTGGGGAGCGCGTGGAAGGCACGTGCGCTGCCCGTGAACGACGAGGTTTACATGTAGAGCTCGACGGCGGGGCAGAGGCACAGCAGCCTGAATCGCATCGTGCAGTGAGCGACGTCGATAGACGGCTCGCCGTGAGAGAACACCGGTTCGCTTCAAGATGCGAAACGTATTGCTGTCTATCGGCAACACCTCGCGCCCGAGGCTGTAGAGAAGGACGCAGCGGGCAGCCTTCCACGATAGCCCGGGGAGGCGCGTGAGCAGTCTCTCCGCTTCGTCGTTGTTCATTGCTCGCAAGAGATCGAGGGAATGCTCGCCTGCGACGTTGCGGACCTCAGCGAGAAGACGGCGGATGGTCCTCGTCTTCTGTCTGTGGAGGCCGCCATCGCGAAGAATGCGTGCGACTTCGCGGGCCGAGGCACACTCGAGCGCGTCCCACGATGGGTAGGCAGCGCGCAGTCTGGACCATGTCGAGCCGAAGCGCGCGAGATCGGTCTGGAAGCTCAGAATGATGTAGATGGCCTCGTCCAGTGGATCGGGCTTGTTGCCGAGTTCGGCCTCCGGACTTCTGTAGGCAGCCTCGAGCGCCGCATCGATCTGGGCAAGGCGCTTCGCCGCACCGGTCCTTAGCGGAGAGGCGGCCGTCATCTCTCGGTCCCCGCGGTTCCGTCTTCCATCGCCTCGCCGAGCACCCGTTCGATGAGCGGGGGCGGCACCGAGTTGCCGATCATCTCGTAAGCGCTCCTCCGGCAGACCACGGTGGAGGGAAACGTGACGTAGTCTGGGATCCCTTGAATGCGGGTGTACTCCCGCACGGACAGAGAACGGTCCTCATCGTAGTGGTAGACGCAGTCGTACTTCGTCGATAGCGCTGTCGAGGGAGCGTCGGGGTGCAGGCGCCTGTACGCGGAGTCGTAGCGCCTCGATAGACCGTTGAGGTGCTCCTTGGGGATTACTCGCGCGCAGCCACCAGGAGGGATGTGCTGCAAGCGCTTGACGGTCTCAGTGTTCACCGCAGGCGTTCGGGTATCGCGTAGCTTCTCGGTGGCGCCCTTGCGCACCCATCTCTGAAACGCGGTCTTCGCTCCAGAGGCGTACGGCCTCTCGGCTTCTGGCTCTCCTGGGCCGAGTAGTGGCAAATCGGAGAGCGCCTGACTCGCCGACGTGAGCATCGTGTTTTCCGGGTCCGTGAGGGCAGCGAGATACTTCTCGAGCTCTTTTGGAACCGTGCCTTTGTGACGGACAGCCGCGAAGAGCGGTGTGAGATCGGGGCCAGGCTCGGGCAGTCGCTCCTTGCCGCCGCCCCGGACCCCGAAGATCAAGATCCGGCGCCGAGCTTGCGGCGTCCCAGACAGCGCGGCGTCGTACACCTTGTATTCGACTCGGTAGCGCAGGCGCTTCGCCGGCCGCTCGAGCCGCTCCAGGACATCGGCGAATGTCCTTCCGTCGCGATGCCTGATGAGGTCCGGCACGTTCTCGATCAGGAAGAGCCGCGGCCGAAGGATGGCAACGTATTCAGGCATCGCCGCAAGAACACGATTGTGGCCATTGCGACCGTCATGGTGACCGTTCCGCAGCTGGCTGAAGCCCTTGCAGGGCGGCCCCGCGGCGACAAGTTCGATGTCGCCGATGCGCCGGCGGTCGGCCTCTACGAGTCGGCGCCCTTTCTCGCTTAGGAGGTTGGCGGTTGCCGCGACCTCGTCACCGAAGTTGTGGTTGTAGATCGCGACGGCCTCATTCCACGAGTCGTATGCCTTCGCGATCTTGAACCCGAGCGCCCGGAGGCCAATCCCGATGCCGCCGAGACCAGCGCAAAGTTCGATGGCGACACCTGCACGTCGATTCATGTTTGTGGAGTCCAATGACTCGATTGATCAAGTTGTGCCGAAATATGGAGTTTGCCGTAAGAGTTTGCGGACATTGAACATTTGATGATCCTCCGTATCCCGAAGCTGGTCTCGGCGTGGTTGTCGTCCTTGGCGAAGATCAACGTCTTGGGCAGCTCCTGGCGCTGCGGAAAGAGGTCGGTCTGCCAGCGGTCGCGCAGTGTGCGGGCGATGGTGCGGATCTGGTCGGGCGTCTGCACGTTGCGGTCGAGCTCTTCCGGCGCGTACGTGAAGTCGTCGTCGAGCTGCCAGTCGCGTCGCGCGCGGGTGGGTTTGTCGAGCACCTGCAGCCAGTAGCCGGCTTCGACCTTGCTGCCGGCTTCGGTGACCTCGGTCCTGATGCGGTAGACGTCGTAGTTGACGTTCACGCCGTCGGCCACCGCCTGCGGGTGGCCGTATTCCATCACGAGGTTCTGGTTGAAGAAGCCGAAGGTCTGCTTGTTGGGCGTGGCGGTGAGGCCGATCAGGTAGGCGTCGAAGTACTCCAGCACCTGGCGCCACAGGTTGTAGATGCTGCGGTGGGCTTCGTCGGTGACGATGATGTCGAACAGCTCGATTGGGAAATTCGGGTTGTAGTCGAGCGGCGGCTGGTCCTTGAACAGCGATTCGACGCCCGCGGTCGAGATTTCGTCCTCCTCTTCCGACAGCTCCCTGCCCTTCAGCATCGAGTACATGCGCTGGATGGTGCAGATGCAGACGCGCGCGGTCTTGTCGAGCTGGTTGCTGGTAACGTGCTGGACGATGTACTCCTCGCCGAACGTATAGTTGTTCACCGGCGAGACGTACTGGTCGAATTCCTTCTTCGTCTGGCGGCCGAGATTGCCGCGGTCCACCAGGAACAGCACGGGCCGCGCGCCAGCGAACTTGATCAGCCGGTAGATGAAGCTGATGGCGGTGAAGGTCTTGCCGGAGCCGGTGGCCATCTGGATGAGGGCGCGCGGCTTGTTCTGCGCGAGGCTGGCCTCGAGGTTCCGGATGGCGGTGATCTGCGCGGGCCAGAGCTTGAAGTCGTCCCACTCGGTGACGAGGGGCGGCATGTGCTGCAGCCGGTGCAGGAAGGTGAGCGGGCGGCCATCGGGGTTTTCGGCGTCGCGCACGCGGTTGGCGAGCAGTTCCAGCCAGCCGGCGAGCGTCTCGGGGCGGTGAAAGGCGAACACGCTGCGCGCCCGCGGCTCGGGGTCGAGGCCGTTGGTGAAGTGCGTTTCGACGCCAGTGGATTCATAGGCGAAGGGCAGCGGGCGTGCCCATGCGGGCAGCGTGGCCGGCAGGCCCTGCGAATAGCGCGCGGACTGGCGCTCGACGCCCGTGAGCGTGGCGCCGTGCCTCTTCGCTTCGATGATGCCGGCGGCCCTTCCGTCGACATAGAGCAGATAGTCGGCGTCGCCGTGACCCTCGACGAGCGGAAATTCGCGGATGGCGACGCCCGTGGCGGCGTGGAGGTCGACCGCCTTGTAATCGCACACGTGCCAGCCGGCCTGCGCGAGCAAACGGTCGATCTCTTGGCGAGCCAGTGCTTCAGGGTTCACTGCTCAGGCCCCTGCACGCAAAGCTCCGCCACCGGTGGAATGCCGGACCTCCAGGATTCGCCCCTCCGTTTCGAGCGGGAAAGGTATCAGAAATGAGCACTTACGCGCGAACCCCGCGCTCGATCCGGTGACGAGCTTCACGCTCATGAAGCGGAGGTGAAGCCACGGTCCTACCTCATGAGCGCCAGATCCACGGAGACTCGTTCGCCGCTCAAACTGGGCCCGCTTCGCGCGCCAGGCCAGTGGCTCGACGAACGCCGAGGCCAACTGCTGGACCAGTGGTCAGAGGGCTACGGTCTCGCCGCCGCCTGCTTAGCCTTCTTCGCGCCGATGGAATGGGTCGGCATCTGGACGAATGGGCCTCAGATGCCGTGGCTGTTCACGGCCGCAGCGGTGGCCGCGATTGTGCTCGCGGCGCCACGCCTGCGTCGGATAGGTGAGTACCGCCGGCGGCTGAAGCTCGGTAGCGAGGGCGAGAAAGTCGTCGCCGAACGGCTCGAGCCGCTGCGGGCACTTGGCGCTGAAGTGATCCACGATGTTCCGGCAGATCACTTCAACCTCGATCACGTCGTGATATCGCCTCACGGGATCTTCGTCATCGAGATCAAGACGCTTTCCAAACCTCGCGACAATCCGATGGTCGTCTATGACGGCGCTCAGGTCGTGATCGGCGGGATGCATCCGTCCCCGGATCCGATTGCACAGGCGAAGCGATCCGCTCAATGGCTGCATTGACTCTTGACGGACTTCACTGGAAGAGAGTTTCCGATTCGAGGTATCGTCGTCCATCCGGGGTGGTTCGTCGACCACTCCGCCACGAGGCGCTGGGCAAGTGGATCGCGAATGGGCCGACGCGGCTCCCCGCCGAAGACGTCACGCTGACCGCCAGCCTCGTGAAGCAGCATGTCCTGCGCTGCTGGAAGCACTGACCCCTACAGCCTGTCCGGCGCCACAAATCTCGGGAAACACGGGACATTCGCGCATGGAGGGACAACCGCGATCCAGCCAAGAATATGCGCCGGCACCATTTGCAAGATGAATCCCGGAGGACTAGCGTGGAGCGCATGGCATCTGAACCCAAAGCCCCGGATTTCGCACAGTTAAGCGTAGCTGAGCGGTTGGATCTCATGGACCGGATCTGGGAAAGCCTCGCTTCAATGGCAGATTCGTTGCCCTTGCCGGAGTGGCATCTGGCCGAGATCGAACGGCGGCTGGCAACCTTCGCCGAGGATGGCAATCGGGGCAGGCCCGTTGATGAAGTGTTCGCGGAGCTGAAGCGGCGGCTGTGAAATACAGGGTTCGGGTTCGGCCTGCTGCCGAACTGGATCTCTTGTACTCCGCGGGTTGGTACGAGTCGAAGCGCGCTGGCCTGGGCGACGAATTTCTGGACGAAATGCGTCGCGTCATCGTGGCCCTGGAGTCTGATGCGCTGCTCCACCAGGCACGCCACGAGGATGTGCGACTCGCATTCAGCCGGCGCTTCCCCTATTCGATCGCCTATCGGATCGTCGACGATGAAGTCGTCGTATTGTCGGTACTTCACATGCGCCGCCATCCGGGGCGTAGACCGTGAGCTTCACCATTGGATGAGATGCGCATGACGTCGCTCCGACCCGCAAAGCGGCGCACGAAAGCCATGGCTCGCGCGCTGAAATGCCATCCGGCGGTTCTGGTCTTCCCGGATTGGGACGAGCAGTCCGTCGCCTAATGCACCTCCCGCCGCTGCACCGCGCCCTTGCTCGCGAGCGAGAAGCGCGGCTCGGCGGCCGCGAGCTGGCCCGTGACGAGCTGCGCGGCGTAGCGCCCCACCGCGGGCCCGTGCTTGAAGCCGTGGCCCGAGCCGCCGCCGACGAGCCACACGTTCTCGAACGCGGGGTGGCGGTCGATCAGAAAGTCCCCATTGGCGCTGTTCTCGTACTGGCACACGCGCGTCTCGACGAGCGGCTGTGCCGCGAGCGCCGGGAAGCGGCGCGCGAGATGGCGGCGCACGTCGGCCTCGCCCTCGCGGCTCGCGCGCCGGTCTCCCGTGTCCGGATCGAACGCAGGCCCGTGCACGTCGTGCGCGATCTTGAAGCCGCGGCTTTCGAGGTCGGGCATGCCGTAGTAGATGTCGCCCGCGGTGAACTCGGCCCAGCCCGGCAGGCGCTGTGGCAGGAAGCGGTCGTCGCCGCGCGGGGTCGCGAAGAAGAAGACCTCCTGGCGCGTCGGGAAGATGCGCGTGCCGAGGAGCTCTGGAAAGAGCTTCGGCATCCATGGCCCGCACGCGAACACGAACTGCGCGGCGCGCTCCTCACCGCCCGACGTGAGCACGCTCGCGAGCGCTGCCGCGCCTGCAGCCGGCGCGGTCACTGCGACGACACGGTACTCGCCGCCGGCCGCCACGAACTCGGCGACGAGCATTTGCACCGCGCGGCGCGCCATCAGCACGCCGAAGTCCGCCTGGTGCAGGCCGAACTCGACGCCGTCCCACGCGAGCTGCGGCCAGCGGCGCTCGAGTTCTGCGCGTTCGAACACATCGAGCGGCAGGCCGAGCCCGCGATGCGTCGCAATGCTCTGCCGCGCGAACGATTCCTCCTTCGAAAAGAACATCAGGACGCCGCAGGCATGCAGCACCGGCAGGCCCGACCGCGCCGACAGCGCGCGCCACTCGGGCAGCGATTCGCCCGCCATCTTCGTGTACACGGCGTCTGCGCCGTAGATCGAGCGCGTGAGCCTGGATTCGCCGCCCGAGGAAGCACGGCTGTTCGCGGCGCCGAACGCATCGAGCAGCAGCACGCGCCGGCCCTGTCGCAGCAGGTGCCAGGCCGTAAAGGCGCCGAAGACACCGGCGCCGACGACGATTGCATCCCGGCGGGGCGCCCTTTGCGCGCCGGTCGCACGGCCTCGCGGGGCGGAGGCCAGCGCCGCGGACGCACCCGCAAGCCTCGCGAGCGCCTTGCGGCGCGTCATGACCCTGGTGGCTCCCGGCATGCCGCCCTCCCGGCGACCCAGTGTTGCGGGACTTCCAAAGATACGCGTCTTGGCGCAGTATCGCGCGACGCGTAAATACAACAGCGGGTTGCCCCGCGACCCGCGACAGGGAGTCGAACATGCGGACGCGAAGCCTCACAGCCATTGCCTCGCTGGCAGCGCTGCTGCCGGTCATCGTCAACGCCCAGGAGCCCCCCGCGCGCGCCGCGACGCTGGAAGAAGTCCTCGTCACGGCGCAGAAGCGCTCGGAGTCGACGCAAGACGTGCCGTTCTCGGTCGCCGCCATGACCGAGGAAGGCATCCAGCGCGCCGGCGCGAACAACATCGTCGAGCTCGCGCGCAACGTCGCGGGACTCACGATCACCGACTTAGGTCCCGGACAGAGCCAGGTCGCGATCCGCGGCATCAGCGCAGGCCAGGTCGTGCGCGATCAGGCGGGCGTCAAGGAATCCGTGGGCATCTACCTCGACGAATCGCCGATCTCGGTCGCCCTCTTCACCCCGGACCTCGACTTGTATGATCTCGAACGCCTCGAGGTGCTGCGCGGCCCCCAGGGCACATTGTTCGGTGCGGGCTCGTCCTCGGGCACCGTGCGCTACATCACCGCGCAGCCAAAGCTCGACAAATACGAAGGCTCGGTGCAGTTCAATGCCCAGGAGGGCACCGACAGCGAGTTCGGCGGCAGCGTGAAGGGTGCCGTGAACCTGCCGCTCGGCGAGACGACCGCGCTGCGTGTCGTCGGCTACTACAACGACATGGCGGGCTTCATCGATTCGGTGTACCCGGGCCGCGCCAGGCGAGAAGACGTGAACAGCGGCGAGAAGTCGGGCGCGCGCGTCGCACTCCTGATCCAGCCGAACGAGCAGCTTTCCATCACGCCGCGCATCGTGTACCAGAAGCTCGAGACCGACGGCTTTCCGCGCATCGACGTCTACAGCATCCTCGGCAACCCGTACACGACCACCGAGCCGCCGGTCACGCCCGGCGAGCGCGGCCAGGTGACGCAGTTGCGGGAAGGCATCGACGACGACTTCAAGCTGGCCGACCTCACGATCAATTACGACTTCGGCGCGGCGACGCTCACCGCGGTGAGCTCCTACACCGACCGCAAGGTCGTCGTGACACGCGACGCGAGCCAGCTGACGGGCAGCGTCACCTACGACCTGACGTTCGGCCAGCCGAGCGGCTATTTCCCGGCGGAAGTGCGCCTCAACTCGCCGCTGATCGATTCGACCAAGCTCGAATCGTTCAGCCAGGAGGTGCGCCTCGCGTCAAACGGCGAGGGGCAATTCGTGTGGCTGGTCGGCGGCTTCTTCCAGAAGGTGGACCGCACCTACGGACAGGACCTGCCGACGCCCGGCTACGACGCGATCCTGCTGCGGCGCTTCGGCGCGACGAGCGCCGATTTCAATGCGCCGCCCGACACGCCGTACTTCTCGCACCTGACCTACGACTTCAAGCAGTTCGCCCTCTTCGGCGAGGGCACGTGGAACTTCACCGACCAGTGGAGCCTGACGGGCGGCGTGCGCTACTACGACTTCGACGAAGATCGCCTGCTGACCTTCGCCGGCGTGTTTGCCGACATGGGCTACACCGACGAGCCCGGCTCGACCAGCTCCGACGGCCTCTCGCCGCGCGCGATCCTCGCGTTCCGGCCGACGAAGGACGTGATGTTGACAGCCCAGGTGTCGCGCGGCTTCCGCCTCGGCGGCATCAACGACCCGCTCAACGTCACGCTCTGCCAGGGCAACGACATCAACATCTACGGTGGTCACCCGACGTGGGATGACGAGAAGACGACCAACTACGAGCTCGGCCTGAAGACGCTGCTTGCCGACGGCCGCGTGCAATTCAATGCCGCGGCCTTCTACACCGACATCAGTGGTCTGCAGGTGATCGCGGATGCCGGGTCGTGCTCGTCGCGCATCATCCTGAACGCCGATGCGAAGTCGGTGGGCGGCGAGGTGGAACTCTTCGCGCGCCCGAACGAGAACTGGGACTTTGGCGTCTCCGCGACCTACCTGAACGCCGAGATCACGAAGTCGCAGCTCGCCGGCGGCAATCCGATCGCGGGCATCCGCAAGGGCAACCGGCTGCCGACCTCGCCGGAGTTCCAGGCGGCCGCGAGCGCCACGTACTCGTGGACGTGGGCGAACGCGATGGAGAGCTACGTCAACTTCACGTTCCAGCACGTCGGCTCGTCCTTCACGCAGCTCGCCGACCAGGAGCCGAACTTCGGCCTGATCGCGACCGGCGGGCCGCCGGGATCGGCGCGCTTCATCCCGTTCGGCAATCCGACGATCAGCTCATTCGCGTTCGCGGCCGAACTGCCGTCGTACGAAATCGGCAACCTGCGCTTCGGCCTGAAGAGCGGACGCTGGGAGGCCGCGGCCTTCGTCAACAACCTGTGGGACGAGCGCGCGTTCCTGTCGATCGACCGCGAGCGCGGCCGCAGTGCGCGCGTGGGCTATCTCACGAACGTGCCGCGCACGTACGGCGTGAGCGTCAATATCAACTTCTGAAATCGGGACGCGCGGCGGCGGCGGTCACTTCGCCGCCGCCGCCAGCGACGCCGACACAGACCCGAGCGCCTGCTGCAGCGCTGCTTCGTAGGCAGCCACCACTTCCGTCATGCGATTTGCGGCAGCGGGCGACGTTCCTTCGGCCGTGAAGGCGGCGATCACGCTGCGATCGAGCCGCCGGGCGAGCGTGCAGTCGAGCACCACGCGCGCGACCGGCGCACCCTCCCCGGCGCCATAGTCGGCCACGAATTCCCGGATCGCAATCTGCAGAAAGTAGTCCGTGCGGATCGGCGCGCCCTCGCTGTAGACGCCGTCGAAGAGCTGCGCGCGGCGCAGCGATTCGACGGCGAGCGCGCCGACGAGATCCGGGATGGGCCCCGCCCAGTGCCCGGTCGCGTAATAGTCGAGCTCGCGGCCCTCGCGCAGCAGCAGGATGCGGTCGGTCTCGAAGCCCGGCGCCGGATTCGGCCGCGGCACGCGCAACGTGCCGGTGAACGGCGGCTTCGTCGCGGGCGCCCCGCCTGCGGCCGCCTCGGCCGCCGCCGGCGCGACGACTGCCGGCCGCAGCATGTACGCGCGTGACACCGGTGCCTTCGACGTGAACAGGTCGCTGCAGCCGGCGGTGACAGCCAGCATGCCGGCGCAGGCCGCCGCGAGACGAAGGGCTCGGATCACTGCGGTATCTCCACGCCGAAGTAGTTGCTCTCGTAGACGAGCCGGCCCGGGTCTTCGCGCAGCTGACGCGACAGGTCGCGAAACTCGCCCGCCGCCGAGCGCGCATCCTGCAGCAGCCGTTCGATCTCGGGCAGGCCGTCGCGCGCAAAGCTGCGCAGTTCGCGCTCGTTCTCGGTGATGAAGCGGTCGAGCCCGGCCGAGGCGCTCGCGAGGTTGTTCGACGCGGTGCGCATTTTCGCGAGCGTGTCGGCGATGTCGGGCGCGGACTGCGCCGACAGCGTGCGCAGCGTCGCCATGGTGGCACTGAAATCCCGCGCCGAGCCGCGCAGGTCCGCGACCACCGCTTCGGCGTTCTCCATCGTGCCCGGCAGGTGCGATGCCGCGCGGTCGAGCGCCTGCAGCGTCTTCGTGATCGTGGCGACGTTCTCGTCCGACAGCACCTGGTTGACGCGACTCAGCACCTCGTTCGCCTTCGCGACGACACCCGGCAGGGACGCGAGGAACAGGTCGAAGCTCGAGCGCGACGAGGCGATGACCGGGTAACGTTCGCTCGGCACCGGCGCGATGGTCGCGAGATTGCCGTTGTTCTCGATCAGGTCGATGTACAGGAGCCCGGTCACGCCCTGCAGCGACAACTGCGCGACGGTGCGCCCCGAGACGGGGGCCTCCGAGTCGATGTCGGCGATCACCTGCACGCGCGCGCTCGAGCGCCGGTCGACGCGCATCGTCACAACCCGGCCGACGTCGACCCCGAGATAGCGCACCGGCGAGCCGCGCGACAGCCCGCTCACGCTGCCGTCGAAGTAGATTTCATAGCGCGTGTAGTCGCGGTGATCGGAGCTGTCCGAGTACCAGTACACGAACAGGATCGCCATCGCGACGACGAGCAGCACGAAGGCCCCGACGGCCGCGTAGTTCGCTTCACGCTCCATGCCGGGCTCCGAACCGCAATGCGCGCTCGCCGTGGAAATACTCGCGGATCCACGGATGCGGGTGGTCCACGATTTCCGCGAGCGGGCCGCTCACCATGCGCCGGTCGACGATCACGCCGACACGATTGCAGGTTCGGAAGATCGTGTCCAGATCGTGCGTGATCATGACGACCGTGAGCGCGAGGTCCTTCTGCAGCGCCATGACGAGCGCATCGAACGCCGCCGCGCTGATTGGATCGAGGCCCGACGTGGGTTCGTCGAGGAAGAGGAGGCGCGGATCGAGCGCGAGCGAGCGCGCCAGCGCCGCGCGCTTCACCATGCCGCCCGAGAGCTGCGAGGGGTACTTTTCCGCCGCATTCGCCGGCAAGCCGACGATCGCGAGCTTCAGGCGCGCGAGCGCGTCGAGCGCATCCGGCGGCAGTGACAGGTGCTCGAGCATCGGCAGCTGGATGTTCTGCAGCACGGTCAGCGAGGTGTAGAGCGCGCCCTGCTGGAAGGTCACGCCGTAGCCGGCCTTGGCGGCGCGCAGCTCGTTCCACGACAGATGCGTGATGTTGCGCCCCTCGAGCATCACCTCGCCGGCCTGGGGCCGCTGCAGGCCGAGGATCGTGCGCAGCAGCACGGACTTGCCCGACCCCGACCCGCCGACGATGCCGAACACCTCGCCCTCGTACGCGACCATGTCGAGCCCGTCGTGCACGACCTGCGCGCCGAAGCGGTTGACGATCCCGCGCACTTCGACCATCGGGCGCATCAGAAATCGATCTCCATGAACAGCACCGCGAACAGCGCATCGGCGAGAATCACGAGGAAGATCGCCTGCACGACCGCCACGGTCGTCAGGCGCCCGAGCTCGCGCGAGGAGCCGCGCACCTGCAGCCCGCGGTAGGTGCCAGCAGTCGCGATCAGGATCGCGAACACCGGCGCCTTCACGAGCCCCGCCCAGAACGTGGTCGCGGAGATCGCGTCATCCACCCGCGCGAAGTACTGGATGATCGGCATGTCGAGCAGCCACTTGCAGAGCAGTGCGCCGCCCGCGAGCCCGACCCCGTCGGCGATGATCGTGAGGAGCGGCAGCGCGATCATGAGCCCGAGCACGCGCGGCAGCACGAGCACCTCGATCGGCTCGACGCCGGTCGCGTTGAGCGCATCGACCTCCTCGTTGAGCTTCATCGCGCCGATCTCGGCCGCGAAGGCGCTGCCCGAGCGGCCGGCGACGATGATCGCCGTGAGCAGCACACCGAGCTCGCGCAGCACGCCGATCGTCACGAGATCGACGACATAGACCTCGGCGCCGAAGTTGAGCAGTTGCTGCGCGCTCATGTACGCGATGATGACGCTGATCAGGAACGCGATCAGCGACACGATCGGGATCGCCGTGATGCCGGTGTCGTAGACATAGCGCGCCACCGACGTGATCCGCAGGCGCCGCGCGCTACCGAACGCGCGTGCCGCCTGCACGGTGACGCGGCCGAGGAAATCGAGGCCGTCGCGCATGCCGCGCGACTGGCTCACGACGGCGCGCCCGACCGCAACCACCGGCGACTCGACGCCATCGCCCGCTGCCGGAGCCGGCGGGGCCGCGGTGGCTTCCTCGCGCGTGCGGTCGATCAGGGCCAGTTGCGCCGGCGGTACGCCGACGAACGCGACCCGGCGCGCGCCGCCGGCCGCGGCATCGAGGTACTCGCGCAGCAGCCAGGCGCCGGACAGGTCGATGCGGGGCGCCCCCGCGGCATCGACCGCGACCTCGCGGACCCCCTCGAGTGACACGCGGTCCAGCTCGGCGCGGATCGCCGGGAGCTCGGATGCCCGCCAGTCGCCGTGCAGGCGCAGCGTCAGTCGTCCGTCTGAGACCTCGGCGGACAGGTGCATGCGAAAAGTCTAACCGGCAAACGGCCCGGCTGACGACCGCGCCGCGCGCGCGGGAGGGTCAGCCGTCGTCGCGATAGCGGCGCAGCCGCACGGTGACATAGAGCAGTGCCACCGCAGCGACGAGCCCGAGCAGCATCGGCGCGTTGAAGAAGACGGACGAAATGTCGAGGCTGTCGAACAGCCGCGGCAGCGACACGACCTTTTCGCGGCTGATCGTCACGGTCTGGGTCGCGAGCTGCGTCTCCATGCCCTTCAGCGCGGGGAAAGCGGGTGCGAGGCGGTCCGAGATGAAATTCCACACATAGGAGGTGTGGAGCACGAAGCGCTCGATCAGCGCGAGCACGAGCGGGGGCAGCACCGCCCACATCATCACGTTGCGGCGCGCCCAGGCCGAAACCAGCAGCATCCAGGCCGCGAGCGGCGCGTACCACAGGATCGAGGCACAGAGCCAGATGCCGAGCAGCGCCTGCGACTTGAACCAGGTGCCGGTATCCCACAGCGGAAACTCGTCGGCGATCAGCCCCGCACCGGCGCGCGCGGTCAGGATCCCGCGCACGACGAGATCGGTGGCGACCGCGAACAGGAACACGCCGATCGGCGTCACGACGAGCGCAACGAGAAACTTCGACAGCACGGTGGCCGCGTCGGAGACCGGCAACGACTTCCAGAAGAGAATCGAACGGTCACGCCGCTCCGAGTACAGGCAATCGAGCAGGTAGAACGAGATCACGGTGGCCGCGACGATGAAGATCACGAGGCTCATCGCCCACACGGTGATGCCGAGGATGGCGCGCGCCTGGTCGATCGTGAGCGCCTTCATGGTCGCCATCTCGAAATGCCCGAACACGGCCGTGCCGACGAGCAGCAGCGCGGTGACGAGCGGCGCGAGCCAAAGCGCGCGATGCTCCTGGTACTCGCGGCGGATGAGGGTCGGCATCACGTTCATGGTGTCGCTCCCTGCGCGCCCGGCGCCATCTGCATCTTTGCGACGAAGAGGTCGGCGATTGTCGGCGTGCGCAGCTCACCGAGCGGCGCGAGATCGGCCTCCGGGCGACCCTCGTAGAAGAGCGCGACGCGGCCGAAGATCTCCCGCGAGTAGAACGGGTTCAGCGCCCGCGCACGCTCCACCTGGTCGGGCGCGCAGACGAGCTGCTGGTAGCGGCCGCCGAGGTCCTCGACGGCACTGTCCAGCACGATCCTGCCGTGCCGGATGAAAATCACGTCGGTCAGCAGGTTCTCGATCTCCTCGACCTGGTGGGTCGTCAGGACGATCGTGCGGTCCTTGTCGAAATAGTCGTTCAGCAAGGTGTCGTAGAACTGCCGCCGGTAGAGCAGGTCGAGGCCGAGCGTCGGCTCGTCGAGCACCAGCAGGCGCGCATCGATCGCGAGGATCAGCGCGAGATGCAGCTGCGTGACCATGCCCTTCGAGAGCTCGCGCACGCGGCTTTTCATCCGGATGTCGGTGGTCGCGAGGAAGCCTTCGGCCCGTGTGCGGTCGAAGCGGGGATGAACGCCCGCGACATAGTCGAGCGCCTGGCTGACGCGCAGCCACTTGGGCAGCACCGCGACGTCGGCGATGAAGCAGACGTCGTGCATCAGCGTGTCGCGCTCGCGCGTCGGATCGTGGCCGAGAACCGAAAGCCGGCCGTCATACGGCGTCAGGCCGAGGATCGCCTTGAGCGCGGTCGTCTTGCCGGCGCCGTTCGGGCCGATGAGACCCACGATGCGGCCCGCGCCGACCTTGAAGCTGACACCATCCAGGGCGTGCAGCTTGCCGTAGGACTTGGCGAGATCCTGCGCCACGATCACGGGCGTGTCACTCGTGCTTGTCATCGTCATTCCCTGCCGGCGAGAGCGTCTGCGTCGGGGCCGGTGCCCTCGCGAACAGTTCCTCGGTCGAGAGGCCGAGGCGCTGGATCGTCGCGTAGACCCTGGGCCACTCGTCCTCGATGAAGCGCTGCCGCTCGTCCTTCATCAACGCCTTGCGCGCGCCGGCATTCACGTACATGCCGCGGCCACGGCGCTTCTCGACCAGCTGCTCGTCGACGAGCTGCTGATAGCCCTTCAGCACGGTCAGCGGGTTCAGGCGGAATTCCGCGGCCACGTTCCGCACCGAGGGAAGCGGATCGCCCTCCTTCAGGACGCCCTCCAGGATCATCGCCACCACGCGATCGCGCAGCTGGCGGTAGATCGGCAGGCTCTCGTCCCACTGCGGATCCATGCTTCCCGTGAACTCCTGCGACATGGCGGTTGCCGTGCTCTAGCGAGCTAATCTAGCAGAACGCCTTACTTCGCCGCGGCGAGGTGAATGGACTGGGGTGCGTCCACCGCCACCCGCGCCACGCTCGTCGAGGACACGAAGGCCACGCTGGAGGCCACCGTCAGGACGATCGCCACGACCGCTGCACCGAGGGCCACCGTGAAGTTGTAGGTTGAGTTGCTCATGTCAGTCTCCTTGGGTTTACCGTCTCGCCGTCTGCACCCTGCAAAGCGGCTTCGTCTTGGTGTTATATATAACTACAACACTAGTTCAGTGTCAACACCTGCCCAGGGATTTTTTGCCGGGGGAGCGATCGTCGCCTGGCGAGACCGTGGAGTTACCGTAACTGCTTGATTTATGTAGAATCCACACCCCCCCATACGGAGTCGTCATGAAAACTGCCCTGAATGTCGCGATCACCGGCGCCGCCGGTCAGATCGGCTATGCCCTCGCTTTCCGTGTCGCCTCGGGCGCCCTTTTTGGCCCCGACCAGCCGGTCAACCTGCACCTCCTCGAGATCACCCCGGCATTGCCGCAGCTGCAGGGCGTCCTGATGGAGCTGTCGGACTGCGCGTTCCCGACGCTGCAGAAGATCGTCGCGACCGACGATACGAAGGTGGCGTTTCGCGACTGTCACGCGGCGCTGCTCGTCGGTGCGCGCCCGCGCGGCCCGGGCATGGAGCGGAAAGACCTGCTGCTCGCGAACGCGCAGATTTTCTCGGCGCAGGGCAAGGCATTGAATGCGGTCGCCGACCGCAACGTGAAGGTGCTCGTCGTCGGCAATCCCGCGAACACCAACGCACTGATCGCGCGCGCCAACGCGAAGGATCTCAACCCGCGCAACTTCACCGCGATGACGCGCCTCGATCACAATCGCGCGCTGTCGCAGCTCGCGGAGAAGACCGGCACGCACGTCACCGCGATCCAGCGCATGATCATCTGGGGCAACCACTCGGCGACACAGTATCCCGACGTCTCGCACGCACTCGTCGGCGGCAAGAGCGCGAAGTCGCTGGTGGACCAGGCGTGGCTCGAGGGCACGTTCATTCCGGTCGTGCAGCAGCGCGGTGCGGCGATCATCAAGGCGCGCGGCGCTTCGTCGGCGGCCTCGGCGGCGTCGGCGGCCATCGATCACGTGCGCGACTGGTTCCGCGGCTCGGCCACCGGCGACTGGCTCAGCATGGCCGTGCCGTCCGACGGCAGCTACGGCATTCCGGAGGGCGTCATCTACTCGTATCCGGTCACGACCAAGGGCGGCGAGTACCAGATCGTGCCGGGCCTGTCGATCGACGAGTTCAGCCGCAAGCGCATGGACGCTACACTCGCGGAACTGCGCGAAGAGCGCGACGGTGTCAAGGAGCTGCTCGGATGAAGCCCGTATTCGCTGCCGTTTGTGTCATCGCCCTCGCCGCCTCGCCGGTGTGGGCGGATTCGAAGGTCGAGATCGATGCGAAAGTGCAGGAAGCGCGCGCCGAACTCGCGAAGCACACCAGGGCAGGCGCGGAACTCGCGTCGAAGGCAAAGGGCGTGCTGATCTTCCCGCGCGTGATCAAGGCGGGGTTCGGCGTCGGCGGCGAATACGGCGAAGGCGCGCTGCAGGTCGGCGGCAAGACCGTCGGCTACTACAACATCGCGGCCGCCTCGATCGGACTGCAACTCGGTGCGCAGGCGCGCACCGAGGTCATCCTCTTCATGACCGCCGACGCACTCAGGAAATTTCAGGGCAGCGACGGCTGGAAGGCGGGCGTCGACGGCAGCGTCGCGCTCGCGACCCTCGGCGCAGGCGGCACGATCGATACCGACACGGCGAGGAAGCCGATCATCGGCTTCATCTTTTCGAACAAGGGGCTGATGTACAACCTCACCTTCGAGGGTTCGAAGATCACGAAGCTCGACAAGTAGGACCGGAGGCCGCGCATGCTGGGTGTGTTGATCACGATCGTGCTCGTTGCGGCCGCGGCCTTCGCCGTGACCCAGGTCGGCGGCGTCATCACGCTCCTGTTCATCGCGGCGGTCCTCTTCCTCGCCTACAAGCGCCTGTCGCTGATCGCGTTCGCGGCGACGTTCACCGTGCTGCTCGCGGCGTACACGGTCCTCGGCCATCCGGCCGGGCTCTGGAAGGGCGTGCTGTGGGTGATGCTCGCGCTGCTGTGGCTCTTCACGATCCGCCCGCTGCGCAAATCGCTCATCACGCGCCCGTTCATGAAGGCGTACCTGCGGATGCTGCCGCGCATGTCGCAGACCGAGCGCGAAGCGCTCGAGGCCGGCACCGTGTGGTGGGACGGCGAGCTGTTCACGGGTGCGCCGGACTGGCAGAGGCTCTTCGCGACGAAGCCGCCGCAGCTGTCGGCCGAGGAGCAGGCCTTTCTCGCCGGCCCCTGCGAGGAGCTGTGCCGCATGCTCGACGACTGGGACATCACGCATGTGCGCGGCGACCTGCCGCCCGCCGTGTGGGAGTTCCTGAAATCGAAGGGCTTCTTCGCGATGATCATCCCGAAGAAGTACGGCGGCCTCGAGTTCTCCGCGTACGCGCATTCCTGCGTGCTGACGAAACTCGCGAGCCGCTGCACGACGGCATCGTCCACGGTCGCGGTGCCGAACTCGCTCGGCCCGGCCGAGCTGCTGAACCATTACGGCACCCAGGAGCAGAAGGACTACTACCTGCCGCGCCTCGCGCGCGGCGAGGAAGTACCGTGTTTCGCGCTGACCGGGCCGCGCGTCGGCTCGGACGCCGCAGCGATCCCCGACACGGGCATCGTGTGCCGCGGGCAATGGCAGGGCAAGGAGATCATCGGCATCCGCCTCAACTTCTCGAAGCGCTACATCACGCTCGCGCCGATTGCGACCGTGGTGGGCCTCGCGTTCCGGCTGTTCGACCCGGAGAAGCTCGCCGGCGACGTGGTGGACATCGGCATCACCTGCGCGCTCGTCCCGCGCGACACGCCGGGCATCACGATCGGTCGTCGCCACTTCCCGGTGAACATCCCGTTCCAGAACGGCCCCATCCAGGGCCATGACGTGTTCGTGCCGCTCGACAGCATCATCGGCGGCATGAAGATGGCCGGCCAGGGCTGGCGCATGCTCGTCGAGCAGCTGTCGGTCGGGCGCTGCATCTCGCTGCCCTCGAACGCCACCGGCGGCGCGAAGGCGGGCGTGTTCGCGACCGGCGCCTATGCGCGCATCCGCCGCCAGTTCAACATGCCGGTCGGCAAGTTCGAAGGCGTCGAGGCCGTGATCGCGCGCATGGTCGGCTACACCTACATCATGGATGCCGGGCGCTCGGTCACGACCGGCGCCATCGACGGCGGCGAGAAGCCGTCGGTGCCGGCTGCGATGCTGAAGTACCACGTGACCGAGATGGGCCGGCAGGTCGCCGACGACGCGATGGACGTGCACGGCGGCAAGGGCATCATGCTCGGGCCCAACAACTACCTCGCGCGCGGCTACCAGGCCGTGCCGATCGCGATCACGGTCGAGGGCGCGAACATCCTGACGCGCAATCTCATGATCTTCGGCCAGGGCGCGATCCGCTGCCATCCGTTCGTGATGCGCGAGATGAACGCGGCGCGCAATCCCGATCGCAAGGCGGGAGTGGACGAGTTTGACCGCGCGCTTTTCGGCCACATGGGCTTTGCGATCTCGAACGCGGTGCGCTCGCTCGTGATGGCGCTCACGCTCGCGCGCTTCACGAGAAAGCCCGTGCAGGGCCCGACTGCGCGCTATTACCAGCACATCGTGCGCTTCAGCGCGTCGTTCGCGTTTGCGGTCGATGTCGCGATGCTGACGCTCGGCGGCTACCTGAAGAAGAAGGAAAGCCTCTCGGCGCGGCTCGGCGACGTACTGTCCTGCATGTACCTCGCCTCGATGGTGCTGAAACACCACGAGAACCAGGGCAAGCCGGAGGCCGACCTGCCGATCGTCGAGTGGGCGCTGCGCGATCTCCTCTACACCGCACAGGAGCAACTGCACAGCTTCCTGCGCAACTTCCCGAACGCGTTCCTCGCCGGCTGCATGCGCGCGCTGATTTTCCCGCGCGGTCTCACGTACTTCGCGCCGAGCGACCGGCTCGGGCGCCAGATCGCCGAGCTCGTCACGCAGCCGTCCGAGTCGCGCGACCGCATCTGCGAGTTCATCTATCGCACGGTGCAGCCGGGCAACGCACTCGGCCTCCTGCAGGAAGCGCTCGTGCTGTCGCAGACCGCCGAGCCGCTCGAGAAGAAGCTGCGGGTCGAGGGTGTCAAGACGGGGCGCGTCACTGCGCTCGACCTGCCGGGCCAGATCCAGCAGGGCCTCGCGGCGGGCATCCTCTCCGAGACCGAGGCGGCAATGCTCCGCGACTACGACCGCAAGGTAATGCACCTGATCAACGTCGACGACTTCGAGCCGCATGAACTCGGCGTGCAGGCTGCGCCGGCGGGCAGCATGCACAGCGCCACCGACGCGCGGATCGCGTGACCGACGAGACCCACGGGGGTGATGTCGCGCGCTGCCTCAACTGCGGCGCCGTACTGACCGGCCCGTACTGCGCCGCCTGCGGCCAGCGGGACGACCGCCACCTGCACTCGCTGCGGCACTTCCTCGCCGAGGCCTTCGAGGGGCTGACGCACGCCGACTCGCGCCTGTGGCGCACGCTCTGGCCCCTGCTCGTGCGCCCCGGCTTCCTGACGCGCGAATTCTTTGCAGGCCGTCGCCAGCGCTACCTGCCACCGTTCCGTCTCTACATCGTCGTCAGCCTCGTTTTCTTCCTCGTACTCGCGCTGCTGCCGGATTCAGGCCTCGTCCAGGTCGCTGCCACGCCGCCGGACGAAGCCCAGAGCGTCGACGAGCGCATCGCGAAGATCGTGGCCGAGGAGAACGCCGCCCAGGATCCGGAGCGCAAGGCGGCGCTCGCCGTTGCACGGCGTTCGCTCGAAGCGATGCGGGCGCGGGAGTCCGCAAGGGGCGCATCGCGGGAGCCGGAGGGCCTTTCGGACATGTACTGCAACGATCTCAGCTATCAGGGGCCCGGCGAGCCGTGGCTGCAGCCGCGCCTCCGGCTCGGCTGCCAAAAGTCGGTGGCGGACAAGGGCTCGCTCGGACGTGCATTCCTGCACAACGTGCCGCGCGCGATGTTCTTCCTGCTGCCGCTGATCGCCGCGTTCATGCTGCTTCTCTACTGGCGGCCGCGCCGGTACTACGTGGAGCACCTGCTGTTCTACATCCACAACCACGCGATGATCTTCCTGCTCGGCTCGCTGCTCGTGCCCGTGTTCTGGCTGTTGCCCGGCGCGGTCGCTCCGGGACTGCTCGCCGGCGCGGTATCGCTCTGGCTCCTCTGGTATCTCTTCCGTGCGATGCGCGTCTACTACGGCCAGAGCCGGCGCCGCACCTTCTTCAAGTTCCTGTTCATGGGCAACGTGTACCTCGTGCTGAGCTTCATCATGCTCATCTTCACGCTGCTCTACAGCGTCGCGACCCTCTGATGGGCGCCGCGCACGAGCGCGCGATCCTGCACGTCGACATGGACGCGTTCTACGCGTCGATCGAGGAGCGTGACGACCCGGCGCTGCGCGGCCGGCCGGTGATCGTCGGCGGAACGGGTGCGCGCGGCGTCGTCGCCGCCGCCAACTACGTGGTGCGTAGTTACGGCGTGCATTCGGCGATGCCGATGAGCCGCGCGCTCGCGCTGTGCCCGCAGGCCGTGTGCATCCACCCGCGCATGGGGCACTACAAGGACGTGTCGCGCGAAGTGTTCGCCGTGTTCGCGGAGGTGACGCCGCTCGTCGAGGGGCTGTCGCTCGACGAAGCGTTCCTCGACGTCACGGCGAGCCGCGCGCTGCACGGCGACGAAATCACCATCGCCCGCTGGATCAAGTCGACGATCCGCGCACGCACGCAGCTCGCAGCCTCGGTCGGCGTCGCGCCGAACAAGCTCGTCGCGAAGATCGCGTCCGATCTCGAGAAGCCCGACGGGCTCACGGTGATTCCCGCCGCGGCGCTGCCGGGGCGGCTCGACGAACTGTCCATCCGCCGCCTGCCGGGACTCGGCCGCAAGAAGGGCGACGCAGTGGAGCGCGCCGGCCTCAGGACACTCGGCGAGTTGCGCCGCGCGCCGGACTCGGTGCTGCGCCCGCTCTTCGGGCGGGACACGCAGCGCATGCGCGACCGTGCCGCCGGCATCGACGATCGCCCGGTCGTCGCGGACCGCGAGGACCTGTCGATCAGCGCCGAGGAGACCTTCGACACCGACATTGCCGATGCCACGCGGCTCGAGGCGGAGCTGCTCGCGCTCGCCGACCGCACGAGCGCGCGCTTGCGTGCGAAGCAGCTCGCGGCCGGCTGCGTTGCGGTGAAGGTGCGACGCGCGGACTTTTCGACCTTCACGCGCCAGCAGCAGCTCGAGCCCGCGACGCAGGACAGCCGCGTGATCGGCCGCGCGGCCTCGGACCTGCTGCACCGCTGGCGCGCGGAGTACCCGGGCGCGCGGGTGCGGCTGCTCGGCGTCGGCGTATCGCAGCTCGCGCCTGCGACACAGTTCGATCTCTTTGCCGCCGGCGCTGTGCCGCAGCCGTCACTGCTCGACACGACAGTCGACGCGATCCGCGAGCGGTTCGGCGCGGCGGGTGTCCGGCGAGCGAGCGCGTTGCAGCCGGCGCCGCGCAAGCCGAGGGGGTAGGCCGCGACGTCGCGCGCCGGAAGCCGCCGGACTCGGCCTGCACGTTACCGTGCGAGTCCGGGCGGCCGTGGGATCGGCTCGAGATCCGGCTCGACGTACGATGCCCGTGCGTCTGCCGAGAAAAGGACGCGGGCGGAATAGTGCGTCAGCATGATCCTGCTATCGAGCAGCTCGGGGTTCCGGGCGATGAAGTCCGCAGCCGACGCACTCGAGCCCTTGTCCATGAAGTGGCGTACCGCAAGAATCCACGCCCGTGTCAGCGTTTCGTGGAACTTCGAGGGCGGAATTTCGTTGTGCTGCAGAAATGCCTGTAGTGCACCGCGCATCCGCTGGACAGCCGCCTCGACGTCGAACTGCGCGAGGTAGATGTAAGCCATGCGCACGTGAGCTTCGTGATTGAACTGCGCCGGAGCAATGCGGAAGCTCTCGAAGGCCGCGCTGAAGGCGTGATCTTCCGCCGCGAGATGGTGAGAGTGCATTGACCACCCCCTGACTGACGTGTTTTCGGTCACTGCGCGGAGCAGATTGTAGTCGAGGCCGGCTCGGGCTTGTCCACCCCGTCGCCGCGCGCCCGCTCCACGTCGAACCGGCGCGAGTTGGGCACGGAATCCTGTCATGATGCATGACGGGTGGTAGCACATGGCGCTCGTGGCATTCCTCAGGGGGGTCAACGTCGGCGGTCATCGATCGTTCCGCCCGACTCGTCTCGCAAGTGACCTCCGACATCTCGATGCCGTCAATATCGGGGCGGCGGGCACCCTCGTGATACGGCGACGCATCAGCCGCGCGCAGCTGCGCACGGAGATCGCAAGCCGGCTCCCCTTCGATACCGGAATCATGATCTGTCGGGGTAGCGACGTCGCCGACCTGCATCGCCACAATCCGTTCGCAGGCCAGCCATCCGGCCCGGACATCGTTCGCTTCGTGAGTGTCCTCGCGCGCCGACCCCGAGCGTTGCCACCGCTGCCGTTGTATCTCCCGTCGCGTGCCAACTGGCTCGTGAAAGTGCTCGCGTACGACGCACCGTTCGTGCTCGGCCTCTATCGAAGACAGATGCGGGCCATCACTTGTCTCGGCCAACTGGACCGCCGCTTCGAAGGGCCGCTCACGACGCGCAACTGGAACACGATCGGGGCGATTGCCGGGATACTCGGCGCGACTGGTGCAACGTCGTGAAGTCCGCGTGCTGCGCCGCATCGCGGCGACGCGAGGATGTACGTGCTAAGGTGCTGCGGAATAACGATTGGAGGCAACTATCATGGCCGACACCTGGCTCACTTCGCTCATCACCGACACGCCGCAGGCGGGCTTCGAACTCGCAATCACGCTGAGCCGCCGCGGCGTGAAGTACACGCAGTCGGACACCGCGGTGCTGAAAAGACTGCGCCCGGCGTATGCAGAATCCGCGGAAGGGCTCACCGCGGCATCACAGGTGATCGCGATCAATTTCCAGACGATCGCCGCAGCGAACAATTACTGGCGCCCCATCTGAGGGTCACGGCACGCATCGATGGACAGGGAGCTCGCGGAGCTGCGTTCGCAACTTTCCGGACTGCTGGACCGTGAAGCCATCCGCGAGCTCGCTGTCTCCTATGCCCACTTCGCGAGGGTCCGGAACATCGATGGCCTCGTGGCCCTGTATTCGCGCGACGCGGTGTTCGATGTGCCCGGCAACATGGGCACGGAGGCTGGAACGCGCTCCGGCCAGGATGCGATCCGCGCGAGTCTGGCGATCGACCTCCCGCGAGCCGACCCCTGGCCTTTCATCCACCAGCACTACATCGAGTTGCACGGGCCCGACAGGGCCAGCGGCGTCGTCTATCTCGAGCTGAGGCTGGGTTCGGAAAGTCTCCGCGTCACGCACGCGGGCTTTTATACGGACGAGTACGTGAAGGAGCACGGACAGTGGCGATTCCGCTCGCGCAAGCTCACGGCGGTCCCGTTGCCGGGCCCGTGATCGTTCGTCAGCGGGCGGCCTGCGCATCCCGCATGATCCACGGCGCAACCATCGCCGCGGATGGGAGCATGTCCGCCTGTTGACGCCACGGGCCGATGGCCACGCACGTGCGCGTGCACGACCCACCGACGCGCCGTTGATCGCTTCCGCCGCGCAGCCTAGGCTATGCCGGCATCATGAACACCCTGCCTTCATTCGACCTCACAGGTCGCGTCGCCCTCGTCACCGGCGCCTCGCGCGGCATCGGCGAATCCATCGCGCGTGCGCTCGCCGCGGCCGGCGCACACGTCGTGGTCTCGAGCCGCAAGCTCGAAGCCTGCGAAGCCGTGGCCGCCTCGATACGCGCATCGGGCGGCAAGGCATCGGCGCTCGCGTGCCACATCGGCGAGCTCCCGGAGATCGACGCGGCCTTCGCTGCGATCGAGGCCGCGCACGGGCGACTCGACATCCTCGTGAACAACGCGGCGACGAACCCGCATTTCGGCCCGATCACCTCGATCGACGCGGGCGCATTCCAGAAGACCGTCGACGTGAACATCCGCGGCTACTTCTTCATGTCCCAGGGAGCCGCGAAACTGATGGCCAGGGGCGGCGGCGGCAGCATCGTCAATGTCGCCTCGGTGAACGGCGTGATTCCGGGACCGTTGCAGGGGGTCTATTCGATCACCAAGGCCGCGGTGATCTCGATGACCAGGGCCTTCGCGCGCGAATGCGCGCCGCAGGGCGTACGTGTGAACGCCCTGCTGCCGGGCATCACCGACACGAAGTTCGCCTCAGCACTCACGCGCAATCCCGTCGTGCTGGAGAAGCTCCTCCCGCACGTGCCGATGAACCGGGTCGCGCAGCCGGATGAGATGGCGGGCGCCGTGCTCTACCTCGTCTCGCCCGCCGCGAGCTACACGACGGGCGTTGCGCTCAACGTCGATGGCGGCTACCTGATTTCCTGAAAGGCCGGCCGCCATGAAGGCCCTCCTCTGCAAGCAGTACGGTCCGCCCGAGTCCCTCGTGGTCGAGGACCTGCCGGACCTTGTGCCGGGCGCGGGCCGCGTCGTCATCGACGTGCGCGCCGCCGGGGTCAACTTTCCCGATACGCTGATCATCGAGGGCAAGTACCAGTTCAAGCCGCCGCTGCCCTTCTCGCCGGGCGGTGAGTGCGCAGGCGTGGTGCGCTCGGTCGGGCCGGGCGTCACGAACGTCGAGGTCGGCGATCGCGTGATCGCGATGACGATCTCCGGCGCCTACGCCGAGCAGGCGCTCGCGGATGCGGGCGCGCTCGTGCCGATGCCCCCGGGGCTGGATTTTCCGACCGCCGCGGCATTCACGATGACGTACGGCACGTCGTACCACGCGCTCGCGGACCGCGCCGCGCTCGCGCGCGGCGAGACGCTGCTCGTCCTCGGTGCATCGGGCGGGGTCGGGCTCGCGGCGATCGAGATCGGCAAGGCGCTCGGCGCCAGGGTGATCGCGGCAGCATCGAGCGCGGAGAAACTGGCCATCTGCCGCGAGCACGGGGCGGACGAGCTCGTCGACTATGCGCGCGAAGACCTGCGCGAGCGTGTGAAGGTGCTGACCGGCGGGGGCGGCGTCGACGTGATTTACGACCCGGTCGGCGGTGGGTACACCGAGCCCGCGCTGCGCAGCATCGCGTGGCGCGGCCGCCATCTCGTCATCGGGTTCGCGAACGGCGAGATCCCGCGCATCCCCGCCAATCTCGCGCTGCTGAAGGGAGCTGCGATCGTCGGCGTGTTCTGGGGCGACTACGTGCGTCGCGAGCCGGCCCACATCGCGAAGGACCTGCGTACCTTGTTCACCTGGCTCGGCGAGGGCCGGCTGCGACCACGCGTCGCGGCCACCTATCCACTGGCGCGCGGCGGCGAGGCGCTGCGCGCATTGATGGAACGGCGCGTTTCGGGGAAGCTCGTCATTCTGCCGGGGGAGTGACCGTGGACTTCGAGTACAGCACGCGCACGAAGGAATGGCTCGCGCGCCTCACGGCGTTCATGGACGAACACGTCTACCCGAACGAGCAGGTGTTCTTCGACCAGGTCGCCGAGGGCGACCGTTGGCGCCCGACCCGCATCGTCGACGAGCTCAAGGCGAAGGCGCGCGCCGCGGGGCTCTGGAACCTTTTCCTGCCGGATTCCTCGCGCGGCCCCGGCCTCACGAACCTCGAATATGCGCCGCTGTGCGAGGTCATGGGCCGCGTCGTCTGGGCGCCGGAAGTGTTCAATTGCTCTGCACCCGACACCGGCAACATGGAAGTGCTCGAGCGCTACGGCACGCCCGAGCAGCAGCGCCGCTGGCTCGAACCACTGCTCGCCGGCGAAATCCGCTCCTGCTTCGCCATGACCGAGCCTGCAGTGGCCTCGAGCGACGCGACGAACATCGGGACCGCGATCGTGCGCGACGGCGCCGACTACGTGATCAACGGCCGCAAGTGGTGGGCATCCGGCGCGCCCGACCCGCGCTGCGCGCTGTTCATCGTGATGGGCAAGACCGACCCCGCGAACCCGGCGCGCCACCGCCAGCAGTCGATGATCCTCGTGCCGCGCGATACGCCTGGCATCACCGTGCTGCGCCCGCTGCCGGTCTTCGGCTACGACGACGCGCCGCATGGCCACGGCGAGGTGCTGTTCGAGAACGTGCGCGTGCCGGCCGCGAACCTGTTGCAACGGGAGGGGGACGGGTTCGCGATCGCGCAGGGGCGACTCGGGCCGGGGCGCATCCATCACTGCATGCGGGTGATCGGGCTCGCCGAGCGCGCGCTCGAGAAGATGTGCCGCCGCTCCGCGGCCCGCGTCGCGTTCGGCAAGCCCGTGGCGTCCCGGACCGTGACGCTCGAACGGATCGCCGAGGCACGCATCCTGATCGACCAGGCGCGGTTCCTGGTCCTCAATGCGGCGCACAAGATGGACACCGTCGGCAACAAGGTCGCCGCGAAGGAGATTGCGATGATCAAGGTTGCCGCGCCGCAGATGGCCTGCCAGGTGATCGACTGGGCGATCCAGGCCCATGGCGGCGGGGGGGTCAGCGACGATTTCGGGCTTGCCTATGCCTACGCCCATGCGCGCACGCTCCGTCTCGCGGATGGGCCCGACGAAGTGCATCGAAACCAGATCGGAAAGCTCGAACTCGCGCAATACGCGCTATGATGTCGCCAATCCTGCTGCCTTCCGGACATCGGATGTCGCACGTCGAACTGCCCCGCGCACTCGAGGACTATTTCGCCCACGCCGAAACGGCGCCAACGCGTGTCGGCCGGCGATTCACCATCACGCTTCCCTATCTCGACGGCAGCCGCCTCGACCGCCTGCAATGGTGGTGGCAGGTGCCATCGGCCCGGGAAGCGCTCGGCGGCGATGACATCGTCGCCCAACTGCGTGCCGAGGCCGTCGCACGCTTCCGCCGTCATATCGAGCGCTGGCTCGAGAACACGCGGCAGCGCCTGCACGGCGATGGCCCGATTCCCTCGATAGCGCCGAGCGAACTGCCGGTGGCGCCCTTGCCGGAGGTGCAGGTCGCAAACGGCTGACGAGGAGAACGACCATGGCTCGAGTCGATTGGCGCATCCAGGGTATCGATATCTCCAATTGCAACTGCGCGTGGGGCTGCCCGTGCCAGTTCATGTCGCCGCCGACCCACGGCAACTGCCGGGCAGGCGTCGTGATCCGGGTCGACCGCGGGCATTTCGGCAAGACCACGCTCGACGGGCTCGCCTTCGGGGGGCTGTTCGCCTGGCCCGGTCCGATCCATCAGGGCGACGGGCATGCGCAGCCGATCGTCGATGTCCGCGCAAGCGCCGCGCAACGCGAAGCGCTGCTCAGGATCATGTCGGGTGAGGAAACCGAGCCCGGCGCCACGATCTTCAACGTGTTCGCGAGCACTTATTCGAAAGTGCACGACCCCCAGTTCAAGACGATACGCGTCGAGGTCGACATCGACGCCTGCACCGCCCATCTCGAGATCGATGGGGTTTTCGAGGCGCATGTCACGCCGATCCACAATCCCGTGACAGGGCAACCGGCGCGCGCGCAGGTCGCGCTGCCGGCCGGCTTCGAGTATGACCGCGCCGAGTTCGGGACCAGCCAGGTGCGCACGCGGGACGCGACCATTCCGCTGTCCTGGGACACCGGGCACGCGCATATCGCCCGACTCGACATGACCGGCGCGGGTGTCGCGCACAGTCGCGCTGCCTGACACGCTGCCGCGAGCCACTTGGCACGCTGCCGTGCGCCGCCCCGCACCGCGCGTGATCGACCGCCCGACTCTCACGACCCTCGGCGCACTCGCGATTCTCGTCGCGCTCGCGTGGGTCTACCTCGTCGCGTCGCCGATGCCGATGCCGGCGACCGCGGGCGGCCTGTATTCGGGCCGCTATGCCGCGCTCACGCTCGTGATGTGGTTCGTGATGATGATCGGCATGATGACGCCGTCGGTCACGCCGGCGACGCTGCTGTTCGCGCGCGTCAATCGTCACGGCAACCCGTCGGCGGCGGCAGGGCGAACCGCGTGCTTCGTCACCGGCTACCTCGCCATATGGCTGGCCTTCTCGGTGCTCGCGACGGTCCTGCAGATCGCGTGGATCGCGACGGGCTGGATCGACGCGATGGGTGTCAGCGCCCGGTCGACCGGCACGGCGGCGGTGCTGATCGCGGTAGGCCTGTACCAATGGACGCCTGCCAAGCGCGCCTGTCTCGCGCAGTGCCAGTCGCCGGCGGAGTTCATCGTGCGCGCGCACCGGCCGGGCCTGCGCGGCGGCTTCGTGATGGGCCTGCACCACGGCCTGTATTGCCTCGGCTGCTGCTGGGCGCTGATGCTGCTGCTCTTCGTCGGCGGCGTGATGAACCTCGCGTGGGTCGCCGTGATCGCGGCGATCGTGATCGTGGAGAAGCTCGTCCCCCGCGCACCGTGGTTGCCACGCCTGGTCGGGGTCGGCTGTTTCGCGGCGGCGGTCACCGTCGTGCTGCGCTAGCGCATTCCTTCAACTGCCGCGCAGGATCGCGCGGCCCGGAGCAATGCAACGGGCTTCACGCCTGCCGACTACTCGAGAGCTGGCGGCAACATCAGCTCGGCAAGTCGTGGAAACACCTTCACCAGAGTGAAGTAACTCATCTTGTGTTCGCGGGCGACCTGGAGGGCATCGTCGACCGTGGCCGGGCGCACGTACTCGGCCAGCGGCTCGGGCACACAAACCCCACCTCCGATGAGTGGAGCGACTGTCCACCACCGGCAGGCACCGACACTACGGATGCGCGAGTCCTTCTGGATCTTCAGCCATGACTCGTCCGGAGCCGAAGCCTCCCAGAGGACAATGCCCAGGCGCCCGTAGTTGTCTCGAATCAGATCGGCAGGGCTCAGCATGATGGCACCCAACGTCCGCGATGAGCGGGCCATACCACACCGTTTCTGCGCGCCGCCGGCGCGGCCATGGTCCGCGCGCCAGCGTCGCGCCTTCGGCAACCACCAACGTGCCGCTCGAACGAATGATCACGCATTGCGAAGCTCGGCCCAACGCACCAGCCAGGGTACCGGGATGTGCAATCGGCTCCAGGACGCGATGGTTTCCCAGGAGCCTCCGCAAGGCCGTTGCAGCTTCGCTCGAATGCATCTACCAAAGCGCCGTCCTTCGATGATGCGGTACTCGCCGGAAACATATCCGCAGACTGCCGCAACATAGCTCTCGACCTTCTCTGGCATGGTGCATGGAAACCACTCGCACCAAAAGTGGCCCACCGAGAAGTGGAGTTCGTCGTTGTTCTGCAGGCACAACCATACCTGTTGCTCGAGGCCCGGTTGAATCGGCAACGTGATGCTGATTTCAACATGTGGATTCTGCTCTTCCACCATTCGCAGTGCCGGGAAGCGCTGCTGGATCTGTCCAAACGCCGCGCGAGCAATCGCTTCCGTGTCAATGCCAGGCATCGCGATGTCTAACGCTCGCGGTGAGCAGCGGCCGTCAGGTGAACTGCAGGTGGCATGTGATTTCGTCGAGATGTTGGCTGCAGCCGAAAATGTAAACGACGTCGCCGATATTGTACGACGAGAGCGCCCTTGAGGCGCTGCAGCCGACTTGGGCGATGAACGTCATGCTGCGAGCGCAGATTCGGCAATGAGGCGTCTCCGGGGTTTGCACCCATTGCGGACTACCGCCGACTTGTATGCGCTCAAACATCTCGAAATTGGTGCTCCATGCCGTTGGGGCGAGTGCCATCGCCAGGAAGGCCTCTGGCTCGGACGTCAATGCCGCCACGGAATCGCGCAACCCTGGAATCTCCCGGAGAAGCAACGCCGGGGCGAACAGATTTCGATGGCGCTTCTCCCCATACGGTGCACGTGGAATCCGCACCGCTCGAAGTGGCCTCGCTTCGCCCTGTGCCAGACTCTTGGCTCGGAGCGAAAGCTTTCGATCGTCAGGGTCGTGGTAGCGAAAGCAGTGAACGCGCGCCCGCGTCGCAAAGAGAACGAGCAAATTGCCTTTCCATGGGCTGCGCCCCATTTGCTCCGGGATCCTTATCTGGAGGAGAAAGCGAGTTCCTTGCGAGAGCACGGTGTCGACGTCTCTGTCCTCGACATAGGGCACGCCACCGATACGCGATGTGGCATTCAGTGTGTCTATCAGCGCACCGCTGCGGTTTGTATCGATGAGCAGGCAGGCGGTGGAGACGTGGGGCGAAAAGTCGTCGATTCGCGCCAGGAGTGCGTCGTACTCTGCGGCGGGAAGAGCCGCGACCGCATGGGCAAGGCGTCGGATCCGCAAGTTGTGGCGGAGTGTTGCGACAGCGAACCAGGCAAGCACCAGCCCGGCGATCGAACCAAGTATCCAGGTCACGAGCGTCATTGAACAATCCGGTGCTTTGAAATCATTTCAAAAATCCGGACAAGCCTCCCCGAGCCAACATCCAGCTGATTTATGCCATACACGGCCTCGATCCTGGCCCAGATCTCGGCGACGTCCTTGGAGTCGAAAGGCACAAAGTCCAGGACGTCCGACTCGTCCGTAATCAGGTAGTCACCGGGATCAAGTTCAAGGATGACAGACATGAACTCGGACGCGACCACGTCGTTGGCCTCGACTTCGTCGGTCGCTGCAAGGATGATCTTCTTTCCCTTGAACCTGTCCGGCGGCAGGATCCTGAAAGGCTTGTCTCGGCGCTTTGCCATATGTGGCCCGCAGGCGTGAATCAGGCCGCAGTGACCCTCAAGTGTTCGACGTCATTCAGGTTGACACGTTTCCTGGCCTACCAGAAGTCATGTCCGCGCTGCATGGCCAGCCCGCACTCCGAAGTGCGCCCCAGGCACTTCGATAGGCGCAGCGCCATCTCAGGGCTCACCCCGCTTGCCCATACCGGGACGCCCGTCTCTTCGCCTCCTGGTTCGGCCTCACACCCAAGGAACGTTCCTCGGGACAGTCCCGCCACCTCGGACGCCTCAGCGAGCGCGCTCATCGACCGCTCGACCCCTTGCGACAATGGGCCCTCGCCCTGCAGGCCCGCTCCAATCACAACAAAGCCACCTGTGCGCTCGCCAACAAGGTCGCGCGCATCTGCTTCGCCGCGCTGCGCGATCAGCAGCCGTTCGTGAGCGTACAGCCGCATCACAAGCTCGCCCGCCAGGCCTACCCGATGCCGGCCTGACCCTCGTCTCCTACCCACCGCTTGCACCGAGATCGATCGCCCATCATGGCCAAACGGGATCACCCCACACCGCGCAATGCCGATAACAACTCTGACGCAGTTCGCTGCGTCGCTTGCAGCGATTGGCACCGCGGTGACGCAGATTCCATCTCGGCACGGGACACCACGTTCCCACTCAAGATGCCGGATATACGACTGCAGGCGCTTCCCCAACAGCCATCAGCTCCGATCCGATCTCCTACTTGCGGGAGGAGTCCATATACGATTTGTTAGAACGCACTAAAGATCCAGATCTTCCAGGCGCACGCCTCGTCCAGCCTTAAGGCTCTCCCGAGCTCCTGCAATGCGCTTCAGAAACCGAGGGTCGTTCTCAAGGCGGTACTCCAACCAATCATCTTCCGACTCAAACCCAATAAGTACGCCTGCTGGCTTGCCGTGACGGGTGATGAGGATCTCCTGCGTCGCCGCCTCTCGCAGGTAGCGCGACAAATCGTCCTTCGCCTCGGCGAGAGGGACTACTTTGGGGCCGGCTTTCCGAACTGAGCGAGCCATAATTCAGTCTCCGATTTGGGCACTATGGCCAATACCTCAACAGTGCCATACATGACATCGTAGTAAATCCGGTACTCATCGACCCTCAGTCGATACTGGGGTCGTGAGAGCCCCCGCAGTCGCTTGATACGACTAAGGCCGATGCGCGGGTTAGCGTGACGCCAGAGCCGCAAGAGCGAGACGATGCTGCGCTCTGAGGGGTCTCTTCAATGGAGGTCAGCATGCCCAACCATAGCACTGTCTTTGTCGCCTTGGACGTCCATCAGAAATCGATCGTGGCCGCCTACGCGGTGGGAACCGGGGAGGTACAGGATCTGGGCTGCATCGGCACGCGCCAGTGTGATCTCGATCGGCTGTGCGAGCGCATGCAGAGCAAAGGCTCGGCGGTGCGATTCGTCTACGAGGCTGGGCCGTGCGGCTATGCGGTGTATCGCTATCTCACCGCCAAGGGCTTCGACTGCACGGTGTGTGCGCCGTCCAAAGTCGCCCGCCAGCCCGGCGATCGGGCCAAGACGGATCAGCGAGATGCTCGCAAACTGGTGCGGGCGCTGCGCATGAACGATCTGTCGGCGGTGCATGTGCCGGACACGGCCGATGAAGCGTTTCGGGATCTGGTGCGACTGTGGGGCGCGGCACGCCAGGACCTGGCGAAGGCGAAGCAGCGCCTGAAGTCTTTCTTGCTGTTCCATGACGTGCGCTACGTCGGCAAGGCCAACTGGGGCGAGGCACATCGGCGTTGGCTGGCAAGGTTCGTTTTCAAGGAAGCGAACTCACAGCTTGCCTTTCAGGAACACTTGCGCGCGATCGACGATCGGCTCGCGCAATGCGAGCGTCTCCAGGCCCTGCTGCAGGAATCGGCGACTCGCTGGCGCTTCTATCCCCTCATCCGTGCGATCCAGGCGCTGCGCGGCGTGCAGTTCACCGTCGCCGTCGGTCTCATCGCCGAGATCGGGGAGCTGGCGCGCTTTGCGTCTGCGCCGCAGCTGATGGCCTGGTTGGGGATGACACCGAGTGAATACTCCACCGGCGAGCGCGGGCGGCGCGGCTCGATTACCAAGTGCGGCCATGCGCACGCACGCCGGCTGCTCGTCGAGGCGGCCTGGGACGCGCAGCTGCGCCTGTGCATGCGATTTCGCAAGCTTGCCGCCCGCGGCAAACCGCACAACGTGGCGCTGGTCGCCGTGGCACGCGAGCTCGCTGGCTTCATCCGGGACATCGCGCGCCTCAGTACCGCGGCACCGAACGCGCAGAGCTGAGGTCAACCCGAGACCACTGATCAGCTTCAGGAGATCGAGTCTGCTGTCGGCGGCGCAGCCCCGGTAAGGTGCGCAACCCGCCACGACGTTACGCGACGGACGCGTTCCGACTCGCGCTTCTAGAGCGCGGCAGGCGCACAGACGGATCACAGCACTGCGGTAACCAACCCGCGATTATCAGCATGATCTACCGTCGACAGTGCTGGCTGCGCCGCCCACAGCAGACTCGCTGAACATCATGACGCAAAAAAACCCTCGATCCGCTCACCGCCAGACTTGACGGCGGAAGTCATATCAACGCCTTAATTGGGCCGCACCGCGAAGCGGCGTCGACCTAAAGCAATTGTTTGGCCACGCTTACGACTCCTTGCAAAGCTCAATGCTTTCACCCGAAGTGCCGTCAGGATTGTGGCGGAAGAGAGTCCCCACTGAACCGGTACCAGAACCCTTTGTCCACCACTCCAGCTCGTCACCAATATAACGGGAGCCGCTGCCGGAAACCGCGATCAGCATGATGTAGCTATTACCCTTGTATTGAACCGTGGCCGAGTCGGTGGAGGGGTAAGTTGCAACAATCGTCTCGCCGCTCTCGCACCGATAGTTGTGTGCGGAGGCCACTGGTGATGTCGCCCCAGGCGTTTGGCCGGCCTCCTTGTCCAGCGGGGAGCTTGCACAAGCAGAAACGAGCAGGACCGAAGCGAACCCAAAATGGTCGAGAACTTTCATGCGAGCCTCCATTTTCTCGGTGTATGGCCTGACGTCTTCGCTGAGGGCGCCGCCTGCCAGCGCAGCTTGTTGGCACTGTATCGATCACGGCCGCGCTCGAGTGATGTGTTGGGCATCATTTGGGCATACTGGCGTCTGATGCAACCAGTTGATGTCCCTGATCGGCCCAAGCAGCACAATCGAAGAGAAGTCTCTCGGGAATTCCATGATCAGCACTGAATGTAGTCCACAGACAACCGGGCTCGCTAGTAGCGTCGCGCTCTACGAGGGCAAATAGTTCGGTGGGTGCGAGAATGCAGCAAAAGTCCCCGCTCTTTGGAACGTGCATGCCCTTTTGACAGGGCACAAGCGACTCTGCATACGTCGCAGAAGCGACTTGCGAGGCGGTCGCGATCCCCATCGCGCCTCGCAGCGGGTAGGTACACCTCTAGCGTATCTTTGGATCGTTCGGCTCTTGGCGCATCGGATGGCGGTCCCAAGTAGACGTTGATCGGTTCGGCTCCGTGCGCGGCAAACTACGCCAAGGATGCAAGGCAGGCCAAGCGGGTGATCGCCTTCGTGGCTATCGTCGTGATGCCTTACGCTCGGGTTCAGCGGCGGACCGCACAGCGGACCGTCCGCCGCAACGATTTGTTAGGCTGCGGTAGCCGAGACCTTAACGCCGAGGCTCTAAAGCACCTTAAGCACCGTGTCATATCGGGGCCTCGCCCCGGGCGTGAGCGCCTTTTCTCACGCGCATTCACCTGCGCACGTGGCGTGCAGCAACTTGTCGGGCTTTGAATCCTACCGCTTCCTGGGGAGTTCAATGCCGTACGCACGTTCGCTACCCTCCTTGACGACGAAGTAGGTAATGAGAGTTCCAGGAAACCCGAAGATGAAGGCCACGACGCGCCATCCCGTGCTCGAGCTGTTCTGCGCCCTCATTCCGGCAAAGCAGATGTTCGCAAGAACCCAAAGTCCAGATACACCAACATTTCCGACCGATCGCGGCGCCTGTCGCATGTTTTCCGCCGCCGCTGCAATCCCTGGCATCAAGCACGCAACAGGAGCAATGCACTTAATGAGTACCTTCATCCCCATCTCCTTGTTTCCAAGCCCAACGCTGAGCCTGAACGGCGAGCTGTTGAGATCTCCGGTGCGCCGGCCCAGACCTCGTTGCTCGACGACGAGAGTAGTCTCAACGGCCGCGACGAGCAACGCAGCCGCCTCACAAGCCGGCACATCTCGGGTCTCCGAGACATCGCGGCGCGCCACCCGTGAGCTTCACCGCCTGCGTCGCGGTGAGGTATGGACGTGTGTAGCTCCCTGACGATCCGGGCCAGGCGGGAGTAGAGCTTCCCTGACCTGCCCCCAGCTTTGGCGCCGGGCTTCAGTTCGTAGAGTCCTTACCCTAGAGATTCCTGGGCTCTAGACCGGTGTGCTTGGCCAAGCGAGCGAGCATGCGCGGACCAATCTCATCACTATCGTCGAATGCAAACACGACGTCGGGTCAGCCTTCACGAGAAAGCGTCTTGTGTGAGGCCGACTGGCGTTTGATGCTCCAGCCGATGCGAAGAAGAGCGGCCAGTACACGACGGACCTTGGCGGAAGGCCGCTGGCTCATGCCGCAATAGAAATCGAGATCGGCTCGGGCGAGATCTCCAGGTGCTCGATGCGCTCGGCGAGAACGCGGAGGGCAAGCACGTGGGCGCGTGCCAACGCCTCGCCACGGCGCGCCCCAAAGGCAGGCACGCCAGGCAGCTCAGGAATTACCGCCAACCAGCGACCGTCCTCTTCACGCTCGGACTGGATGCTGAGCTTCATCGTGATGGCCTTGCTACGTCAAATTCAGGTGACTCTCAAACGAATCTATGCCAGATAGCCAATGACGCCAAACGATTGAGCTGAGCGGCGGTGGGACAGGATGTCGCACTTAGCACCTTATCCACACGAATGGCGATGCCCGATCGCGTCATGGACAACGCTCCTCCCGTCCCTTCGAGCGACTTGTTATGCAGATCCTTCAAGGCTCATCTTTATAGACGAAGGCAATCTGCGTCCTGCACGCAGCATCCCTAACAGGGTATCGCACTGCTTGAACCTGATAGCGCGCATACTCAGACAAACACTGCGCCGCGTTCGGTTTCGAGTCGGGTGGAGTTTCCACCGATATCACAGAAATATCAGATGTGCGCCCATCGACACCGACTGTAAAGGCCGCCACCACGCGACCAACAAGGCTACATCGCTCGACAATGATTCTTGGATCACCGAACTCGGACGCGTGAAGCGGCCTTTCGCATGGCGGAATGCTTTCGCCAGCCAACGCCGGGACAACGCTGATCAAGCCGAAGAGTGGCGCTACGCATCTAAGGAGCTGCATAACGTTGGGCGTCAGCGGCGCCCGCGTGCGGGCGTCCGCTGGACGCCAGGGTTAGCCGCCTCCATGAACTCGCGTAGCTCATCAATCGTGTACGGAGGCGTCCGTTTGTGAAGCATCGCGTGGCAGTTGGGGCAGACGGGCCTGAGGTCGTCTACCGGATCCACTATGTAAGATTTGCCGATCTGCGCCAAGGGCACGGTGTGGTGCACGTGAATGAAGCCCTCGCCGAGGGTTCCGTAGGCAAGCCGAAAATCAAAGCCGCACGCCAAACATCGTGAGCCGTAGTGACGGATGGCCCTGGCGCGCGCCTCTGGGTCGCGCTCGAAGCGATTGACCGAGATGCGTTGAACCGCGCCCTCAACGTGCCTATCGCTGTCGCTTACCTCATCAGGGAAGGGGCTAGTTTCACCCTTTGTGATGATCGTGAATCCATTGTTCTCCAAGACGCGGAAGCAGGCCGACTTTAGCCCGCCTTTGAAATCGTAGGGACCGAGAAGCACACCCGTTAGCTTCCTCGCGGCTAGGCCGACGACCGCCTTTGGGGCGTAACGACGCCCCTCGAACAAGACGTCATACCCAGTGGACTCGCCGAAACCATGGCGCACGCCTCGGTCGAGATCCCGGATGGCAGCAACAATGTGCTGCGACGCAATTCCTCTGGGGATCTTGTTGGACATGGCGTCGTTTCTGAGGTGGCTAACGTCTTCGCTGAGCGCGCCGCGCGCTGAGCAATTGGGTTAGCACTTTATCGTTCACGGCCGCGCTCCAGTGATTTGTTGTTAGACGGCGCGTTCAGCTGAGCGTATCGGTCCAAGAGCGCACGAATCATGCGCTGGTACTGGGTGCCATGACGCTTCGCCTCCGCGCGGAAGAAATCGACACTGCGCCGGGAGAGAGCGATCGTCACCTTCTCCACGTCTTCCTTTGGCACCAGCTCCGAAGGGCGCGGGAGAAAGTCCTCGACGATCCGGACTTCATCGATCGGACCTTTTGTGTATTTGATTCGCTTGTTCATAGATGCGTTTGCCCTTAGTCCAATAGTCCGCATCAAAGATGCGGATGACACTGCCTCGATACGTGAATCGCACCGTAAGTACACCGTCGCCAAGACGACCGATGCAGAACCAGCGTGTTTCACGATGAGAGCTGTGCTTGACGTCCTCGACGATGACGCGCCGCGGGTCAAAGAAGGTCAGCTGCGCCTCGGCGAAGCTCACGCCATGCTTCATCTGGTTGACGCGATCCTTGCGCAGGTCCCAGTCGAACGTGGCCGACATTGCGAGAGTCTAACACAGCGTATGGGTCTATTGCCATACGATGATATGGATTGCTGTTTCGCTAGTAGAGCGCTGTCTAACGATTGAGCTGAGCGGCGCGCACGCCGGCGTTTGATCTTGGCACTTTATCTTTCACGCGTCCGCTCGAGTGATGGGATGGACTCCTCCCGGTCTGTTTTGGGCATCATCGTGCCAGCTGGCCTCATGTGGTGTGGGTGTCAGCGCAACCAACCGGAAGGAGTCCGAGATGCATGCTACGACCGTCGCCGTCGACTTGGCAAAGAACGTCTTCGAACTCGCGGTGGCCGACGAGCACTGGCGGGTCGTCGAACGCCATCGACTGTCGCGCGCGCAGTGCGAACGCTTCTTCGCCAACCGCTCCGTGCAGCTCGTCGTGATGGAAGCCTGTGGCTCGGCACACTTCTGGGCCCGACAGATCCGGGCGCTCGGCATCGACGTGAAGCTGCTGCCACCGCGCTACGTGCGCCCCTACGTCAAGCGCAACAAGACCGATGCGGCCGATGCCGCGGCCCTGCTCGAGGCGCTGCGCTGTGCCGACATCGTGCCGGTACGCATCAAGTCGATCGAGCAGCAGGCGCTGCAGGCCCTGCATCGCACCCGCTCGCTGTGGATGGCGACACGGACCGCGCGGATCAACGCCCTGCGCGGCTTCTGCCGGGAGTTCGGGATCACGATCGCATCCGGCGCGCGCCTCGGACTCGAGCAGATCGGCCGCGTGGCCGCCGACCCGCACAGCGCGATCCCGCCGTTGTTGCGCGAGACATTGTCGCTGCTGATCGAGGAGATTCGCCTCCTCGAAGCGCGCATCGCTCGCCTCGAGACGCAGCTCAGCGCCGCCGCCCGTGACTCTGCGGCCTGCACCACGCTGCTGTCGGTGCCGGGCGTGGGCCTGTTGACCGCCACCGCGATGCTGGCCGCCACGGGCGGCACGGTCAGTCACTTCCGGGACGCCCGTCACTTCGCCTCCTGGTTCGGCCTCACACCCAAGGAACGTTCCTCGGGACAGTCCCGCCACCTCGGACGCCTCAGCAAGCGCGGTGATCGCTACCTGCGCATGCTCCTCACCCACGGCGCGCGCGCCGTGCTGCGCGCCGCCACCGTCAGCGAGCGCGCTCATCGACCGCTCGACCCCTTGCGACAATGGGCCCTCGCCCTGCAGGCCCGCTCCAATCACAACAAGGCCACCTGTGCGCTCGCCAACAAGCTCGCGCGCATCTGCTTCGCCGCGCTGCGCGATCAACAGCCGTTCGTGAGCGTACAGCCGCATCACA
>JABAQU010000009.1 GCA_019187185.1 Steroidobacteraceae bacterium
ACTCCACCTGCTTCAGGAACCCGATGATCTGCTCGTCCGTAAACCTCGACTTCTTCATGCCCGATCTCCCCTCGGAAATCGGACTCTACTCACCTCGCCGCGGCACTGAAAATTGGGAGCAGGTCAGCAGCCCGGAACTGAACCCGCGTCCAGGCTCTGCCGCAGCTATGTCGGCCGGCTCTGATTGTATTGACAACAGCTATACGTATCACTACCATTTGTGTATCTGATGTATTTACACAAGGAGGCTCGCCTTGCGTGTTGCCGCCATCAATCTACGCGCCCTGCCAGAGCAGCGTGACCTCATCGATCACGCCGCTAGCCTGTTAGGAAAGAACCGCTCCGACTTCATGCTGGAGGCCGCCTGCGAGCGCGCCCAGGCTGTGGTGCTGGATCAGGTTCACTTCACCCTGGATGCGGACAAGTTCCAGCAGTTTGTCGACCTGCTGGATGCGCCGCCCAAGCGCAATCCCGGTCTTGAACGCCTGTTCGCGCTGAAGGCTCCGTGGGACAAGGCATAAGTCTTGATCTCAGCGCGCCGCAGCCGCTGACCACGGTGTATCGGCTCGATGGCTTTTCCTGTGGCGAACCGCTGCTGGATGAGTGGCTCAAGCGCAGAGCCATGGCCAACCAGCTTCGAGGTGCCAGCCGCAGCTTTGTCGTGACTGATCGGGCCGGCAGTGTTTACGGCTACTACGCGATGGCGGCGGGCGCGGTTTCCCTGCAGTTGGCCACGGGCGGCGTGCGACGCAATATGCCGGACCCGGTGCCGGTCATGGTGCTGGCGAGACTGGCGGTTGATCGGCGTGCACAAGGCATTCATCTCGGCGGGGCATTGCTGCAGGACGCCGTTGGCCGCGCAGTGAATGTGGCGCAAAACACCGGCGTGCGTGCACTGCTGGTGCATGCCTTGCACGAACGCGCCAAGGCGTTTTATGAGCACTACGGATTCCAGTTATCTCCCGCCGATCCTTTGGTGCTGATGCTGCGCCTGAGCAGCGCCATGCCTTGAATGGCCAGACCCTGGCTTCGGTGACAAGCAGCGTTGTCATGGTGAGCGCTGCTCACCAGCTCTCTCGTACACCACGGGCGGGGAAGTCAGCGGATTTTCCGTCGCCGCCTTGGAATCTGAGCTTTGGGCGGCAGAGGCGGATGGCATAGAGGTTCGAATATTCGACGACACGGAATCTGAGATTGCCCGCCACTCTATCGACGGCGGAAATTGGCGGCACTTCGGCGCACTTCCCTGTGGAAACGCCAAAAGATAAAGGGCCCTGAGACTATCCGAGCCCTTGTATGTGGTGGAGGCGGGGGGAATCGAACCCCCGTCCGCAAGTCCTAGACTCCAGGATCTACGTACGTAGCTCTCTCATTGCTTCTCGCCTCACGCTACCCGAGGAGCAGGGAAGACGCTCGGCCAGCGGACGGTGTCTCTTAGCAGAACCACCCCGTCGCACGGTGGCCCGCGATCCTGTGAGCGCGTCCCCTGGTTCACCGGCACAGGCACCGAGTGGTCAGAGGTTAGGCGGGATTAAGCCGCCAGAGCGTAGTTGTCGTCGTTGGCAACTAAGTTTTTGCACAGTGTTTAACGAGGGCCATGCGCCTCGGTACGCCCCTGAAGGTTCGCAACCCACGTCGAAACCGGTCGCCCCCAATCAGGTACCGGTGAAGTATAGCCGATCGGGCCCGATTCAAGTCCCGCGGGCCTGCCGCGCCGGATTGAGCGCAGCGACCAGGTGATAGAACGCGTCGAGCTGCGGCAGTTCGAGTCCGAGCGCGGCCGCTTTCGCGACGCCATGGCCCAGTGTTTCGTGCACCTCGAGCGCTCGGCCCCGCTCGAGGTCCTGCAGGATCGACATGCGATGGTCGGGCGCCGTCGACCGGTAGCGCTCGCCGAGCGCCGTGACCCGCTGGACGGCGTCGTCTTCGCTGCCCGCCGTGATGCTCGCAACCGGCAGCACCGATTCGTCCGTGAGGGCGACGCCGAGCGCCTGCGCAAGCCGTGCCGTTTCGCGCACGAGGCGCACGATGACGAGCGCCGAGTCCGGATCGACGAGGAATTTCCATGTGGGCAGGCGTGTCGTCACCGCCACGGCTGCAAGTCCGGTCCATGCGCAGAACTTCGACCACTCGAGCGACAGCACCTGCGTCGAACCCGTGCAGCGCACGCCCGCTGCGTCGATTTCGCGCGTGATGCGCTGCACGCGCTCGCTGCTGCCCGCCGGCAGTTCGCCGATGTACACGTTGACGTTGCGCGTGAACAGCACCTCGCCGCCGTCGAGCAGCTCGGCGCTCGTGTCGGCCAGCGCCCCGAGCACGCGTTCGCGTCCGAAGGCTTCGGCCAGCAGCTCGTTCTTGCCGGGCCCATTCTGGATCGAGAACGCCGTGTCGAAGGACGCATGGCGCAGTGCGGCCAGGGCCTGCGCCGTGCCCGGGGTCTTGGTAGCGACGATCAGCACGCGCGCCGCACGGAGTGCCGATGGATCGCGCAGCACGGGCACGCGCGCAGTGAACCCGGAGAGACCTCGGAGCGTGATACCGTCGCGCTCGACCTGTACGGCCCGCGCGCCGCGCGCGAGCAGCGCGACGGCGTGTCCGGCGTTGGCAAGATGCGCGCCGAGCACCGAGCCGAGCGCACCGGCGCCGAGGATGGCGTAGTCGGCGCGGTCCACGATCAGTGCCGCTTCAGCAGGCGCTGCCGGTCGCGCTGCCAGTCGCGGTCCTTCGCGGTCGCCCGCTTGTCGTGCTGCTTCTTGCCCTTGGCGAGGCCGATCGCGAGCTTCGCGCGGCCGTTCTTCCAGTGCAGGTCGAGCGGCACGATCGTGTAGCCGCGCCGCTCGACCGCGCCGATGAGGTGATCGATCTCGCTGCGCGAGAGCAGCAGCTTCCGCGTGCGCGTGGGATCGGCGTGCACGTGGGTCGAAGTCGTGTTGAGCGGCGTCACGTGCGCACCGATCAGGAAGGCCTCGCCGCCCCTCAGGTACACGTAGGCCTCGGTGAGGTTGGCTCGCCCGGCGCGCATCGCCTTCACTTCCCAGCCCTCGAGCGCGAGCCCCGCCTCGTAGCGGTCTTCGATGAAATAATCGAAGCGCGCCTTGCGGTTCTCGGCGATCGGCTTGTCGGTCTTTTCCTTTGCCACGGCGTATTGTAGACAATTGCCCCATGCGGGAACTGACACGCTCGGCGCTCATCGGCAAACCGGCCGCCTTCCTCTACGCACTGATCAACGACATCGAGGCCTATCCGCAGTTCGTGCCGTGGTGTACGCGCGCGGTCGTCGAATCGCGCAGCGAGCGCGAAATCGTCGCGACGCTCGGCGTGCGCCGCGGCCCGCTGCGCACCGAATTCACGACCCGCAACACGCTCGAGCCGGGGCGCAGCGTGACGATGGAGCACGTGCGCGGGCCGTTCAAGACGCTGCACGGACTGTGGACCCTCACGCCGATCGGGGACGCCGGCACGCGCATCGAGCTCGAGCTGCGGTTTGCGTTCGCGAACCCGCTGACGGCCGCCGTCTTCGAGCCGATGTTCGAGCACACGGCCGGTTCGCTGGTCGACGCGTTTGTCGCCCGCGCCCGGGCACTATCGGCATGAAACGCTGCACCGTTGCCTACGCGCTGCCGGAGGCGCAATGGCTCTGGCCGCTCGAACTGCCGGACGACGCGACGGTGGCCGACGCGCTGGTCGCGGCGCGGGAACTTGCCGCACGCAGTCCCGCAGCGCGGGAGATCGCGGCGGCCGCCGTGCCGTGGGACTCGGCCACCGTCGGCATCTTCGGGGTCACCTGTGCGCGCGAGCATGTGCCCGGCGATGGCGATCGCGTGGAAATCTACCGTGCGCTCGCGGCGGATCCGCGCGTGCGCCGACGCGAGAGAGTGGCGCGGGAGCGAAAGCGCCTGCGTTGATGCGAGGAGAGGGTGTCGTCCGGCTGTCGGCGTTCAGGGCCGGGCGACGCAAGTGTCCCGCCTACGTCGCGGGTGGCGTGGGCGGCGGCTCGGCGGGCGCTGCGACGGGCGCCGACTTTGGTGCGGGCACGTTGTTCTTCTCGAATCGTGCGACCTTGTCGTTCTCGAACCAGACCGTGAGGCGGCGCTGCTCGGGCGCGTGAATCCGGCCGCGCTTCATGTAATACAGGTAATCCCAGCGGTTGTCGTCGAACGCGTCGGGCACCATCGGCGTGCCGAGCAGGAAGCGCACCTGGCTGCGCGTCATGCCGTTCTGCAGTTGCGCGACGGCGGCCGGATCGAGGTAGTTGCCCTGCTGGATGTTCATCCGGTAGACGCACGCGCCGGCGAGGCCGGACACGGCGAAGGCGAGCACGGCGAGCCGCGCGAATCGTTTCGGGAATGGTTGCATGGTCGGGTCTTGGGGGGATAATCGGCGAATCATAACCGGGAGCGCCTGATTTGGAAGGTAAAGATCTGCGCAAGGCGGGGCTCAAGGTCACGTTGCCCCGCCTCAAGATCCTCGAGATCCTCGAGACCGCGGAGGTGCGACACCAGAGCGCCGAGGCGATCTACAAGCGTCTCATCGAACTGAACGAGGACATCGGCCTCGCCACGGTATATCGCGTGCTCACGCAGTTCGAGGCCGCCGGTCTCGTCGTGCGCCATCACTTCGAGAACGGTATGGCCGTGTTCGAGTTGAACGAGGGGGCGCACCACGACCATATCGTCTGTATCGACTGCGGCAGGGTCGAAGAGTTCGTCGACAGCGACATCGAGAAGCGTCAGATCGCGGCGGCGGGAAAGCTCGGGTTCGAGATCCGCGATCACTCACTGATTCTTTACGGGCACTGCCGCCGGCCGGACTGCCCGTCGCGCAAGTCCTAGCATCTCGCGCGCGTGGGCGCGCGCCTTGTCGGTGACCTCGACGCCGCCGAGCATCCGCGCGATCTCCTCGACGCGGGCGTCGGCGTCGAGCGGGACGATCTGGGTGCGCGTCGTCTTGCCGTCGGTGAGCTTGCTCACGCGCAGCTGGTGATGGCCTTGCGAGGCCACCTGCGGCAGGTGGGTGACCGACAGCACCTGGCTGCGGTCGCCGAGCGCGCGCAGTTCCGCGCCGACGATTTCCGCGACCGCGCCGCCGATTCCTGCATCGACTTCGTCGAACACCATGCAGCGGCCTTCGCGGCCCGCCCTCGACACCTGCACCGCGAGCGAGAGCCGGGCGAGTTCGCCGCCGGAGGCCACTTTCGCGAGCGGCCGCAGCGGCTGGCCAGGGTTCGCCGATACGCGGAATTCGATCTGGTCGAGACCATGCGGCGCGGGTTCCGGCGATTCGAGCGGCGACACGTCGATCTGGAACCGCCCGCCCGCCATGCCGAGCGTCTGCATGCGCTGCGTGATTTCCTTCGACAGCGACTTAGCGGTGGCGGTGCGGCGCGACGACAGTTGTGCCGCCCGTGTGCGCCAGGCCGTGAGCGCTTCTGCCTGTTCCTTTCGCAAGGTCGCGAGCTGGGTATCGGCGTGTTCGAGACCCGCGAGCTCGCTCCTCAGTTGCGCGAGGCGGGCCGGCAGCTCCGCCGTCGCGACCCGGTGCTTGCGCGCGAGCTCCTCGAAGGCGGCGAGGCGGCGCTCGACCTCGGCCTGGCGGTTCGTGTCGTGATCGAGCGTCTCGGCGTAATGCGCCAGTTCGCGGGCGGCTTCGTGCAGGTTGATCAGCGCTTCCTCGACCATCGGCGCGATGCCGGCGAGGCGCGGGTCGTGCGCCCCCGCCGCCTTCAGCGCCGCGAGGGCGCGACTCGTCGATGCGTGGGCGTTGCCCTCATCGGATTCGTAGAGCAGCGCGCCGGCTTCCCGCGCCGCCTCGACGAGCCTGCCGCGGTTTGCGAGCCGCGTGCGCTCCTCGAGCAGCTGCATGAGTTCGCCGTCCTTCATGTCGAGCGCTTCCAGTTCGCGCACCTGGAACTGGAGGAGGTCGGTGCGCGCATCGCGTTCGCGAACGCGGCTCTCGAGATCGAGGGCGCGATTCAGCAAGGTGAGCCACACGCGCTGCAGGCCGCCGACCTCGCCGGCGAGCGAATCGAGCCCGCCCGAGGCGTCGAGGAGCTCGCGCTGCGCGGCGGGGCGCACGAGCGACTGGAATTCGTGCTGGCCGTGAATGTCGACCAGCAGGACACCCACGTCGCGCAGCAACTGCACGGGCACCGACTGGCCATTGAGGTAGGCGCGGCTGCGTCCGTCGGCCGTGACCACGCGCCGGATCGTGAGTTCATCGCCATTGTCGATCGACTGCTCGCGCAGCAGTTTCGCGAGCGGCCCCGACGGGTCACCGGGATCGAAGCTCGCCGTCACTTCCGCGCGATCGGCGCCGTGGCGCACCGCCTCGGTGCCGGCTCGGCCGCCGCAGAGGAGCTGCAGAGCTTCGACGATGATCGACTTGCCGGCACCGGTCTCGCCGGTGAGCACCGTGAGCCCCGGCCGGAATTCGATTTCGGCCTCGTCGATGATCGCGAAGTCCCGAATGTGCAAGTGCGTCAGCATGGCGTCACCGCGCGTGATCCCGGCCGCCGCGACCCCAGTGGAGCTTCGAGCGCAGCAGGCGGTAGTAATCGTAACCCCTCGGGTGCAGCAGCCGGATCACGTGGTTCGACGGTCCGACCGCAAGGCGATCGCCGACGACGACGTCGGCCATCAGCAGGCCGTCGGCCATGACGTGCGCCCGCGTACCCGGCCGATCGACGAGCACGATCTCCACGGTGGAACGCCGCGAGACGACGATCGGCCGGTCCGAGAGCGTGTGCGGGCAGATCGGCGCGACGACGACGACGTCGAGCCGCGGCTCGATGATGGGCCCGCCGCAGGAGAGCGCGTAGGCGGTCGACCCGGTCGCGCTCGCAACGACGAGGCCGTCGGCGCCGTGCGTGTTGACGTGACGGCCGTCGATCCAGGATTCGAAATCGAGCATGCGCCCCGTTTCGTGCTTCTGCATCACGACGTCATTGAGCGCGAACTGGGTCAGCCGCTCGCCCTGCGCGCGCTCGAGGCGCGCCTCGAGCAGCGGGCGCTCGTCGATGTCGCAGTTGCCGTCGAGCGCGGCGTCGATCGAGGCGACGAGTTCCTGCGGCAGCACGTCGGTGAGAAAGCCGAGTCGGCCGCGGTTCACGCCGAGGAGCGGTACGCCACGGTGCGCGACCAGCCGTGCGGCGTACAGCAGCGTGCCGTCGCCGCCGATCGCGAGCACGAGGTCGGCGCGATCCGTGAGTTCGGCGGCAGCGACTCGCACGACACGCGCGCCGGCGACCTCGAGGCCGGCCGCTTCGGGGTCGTCGGCGACCAGTGCCGCGAGGCCGCGCAGCGCGAGATGGTGGGCGGCGGCGAGGGCGCTTTCGGCGACGCGGGGGTCCGAGAATCGACCGACCAGGGCGACGTTCCGCAGGGCGCTGGGCATACGCAAAGCTAACATGCATTGCCTTGATTCTCGATCTCCGTTAGCGTGGTTCCACATGGCGCACGAGCATCGGGAAGAGCCGCTGGGCGAGCGCGCGCAGCACCTGCTTCGCGTGCTCGTGGAGAGCTACATCCGCGAGGGGCAGCCGGTCGGGTCGCGCACCCTGTCGCGCGATTCGGGGCTCGCGTTGAGTTCCGCGACGATCCGCAACGTCATGGCCGATCTCGAGGCGCTCGGCTTCGTCTCTTCGCCGCACACCTCGGCGGGCCGGATCCCCACCGACAAGGGCTACCGCTTCTTCGTCGACTCGCTCCTGAAGGTGCAGCCGCTCGATTCGGCGGAAGTCGCGGAGTTCAAGCGCGAGTTGTCGGCCGGCGCCGGTGACCCGAAGGCGCTCGTCAGCGCCGCATCGCGCCTGCTATCGAGCGTCACCCACCTCGCCGGCGTCGTCACGCTGCCGCGCTCGCAGGTGCAGGCCGTCTCCCAGGTCGAGTTCGTGGGTCTTTCCGAGAACCGCATCCTCGTGATCCTCGTGTTCAACGACCGCGAGGTGCAAAACCGCATCATCCAGGCGGCGCGCCACTATTCGCCCGACGAACTGAAGCGCGCGGCGAACTACCTCACCGAGCAGTTCCGCGGGCGCACGCTGTCACAAGGGCGCCAGGAGATCCTGCGGCAGCTGAAGGAAACCCGTGAGCACCTGAATGAGGTGATGGGCAGCGCCATCTCGGTGGCGCAGCAGGTGTTCAGTGCGTCCGAGAGCGGGCAGCTCGAGTACGTGATCGCGGGCGAGACGAACCTGATGGGCGTCGCCGAACTCGCGAGCGTCGACCGGCTGCGGCGCCTGTTCGAGGCGTTCAACGAAAAGCGCGACTTCCTGCACCTGCTCGACCAGAGCCTGCGCGCCGAGGGCGTGCAGATCTTCATCGGCCACGAATCGGGGTTCCAGATCCTGGACGACTGCAGCGTCGTCACCGCGCCTTACTCCACCGACAACGAGGTCGTGGGCGTGCTCGGCGTCATCGGTCCGACGCGCATGGCCTACGAACGCGTGATCCCGATCGTCGACCTCACCGCGAAATTGCTGGGTGCCGCCTTGAATTCGAGGCGCTGAGCCCCCATATCCGGCGCTGCAGTCTAACTCGTTGATTTGAGGAATATTGATGGCCGAAGCGGAAACCGGCACCCCGGAAGCGGTGGAGCCGCTGGAGGATCTTGCGTCGCGACTCGCCGCCGCCGAGGCGCGCGTCAAGGAGTGCCAGGACCAGTACCTGCGCAGCCTGGCCGAGATCGACAATGTCAGGAAGCGCGCCCAGCGCGACATCGAGGCGGCCAACCGCTACGGCCTCGAGCGCTTCGCGCAGGAGCTGCTGCCGGTGAAGGAGGGGCTCGATCTCGCGGTCGAGAATGCCGGCAAGGCCGATCGCGACAGCCTCGCAGCCGGCCAGCTCGCGACCCGCGACCTGCTGTCGAAGGCGTTCGAGCGCCTCGGCATCAGCGAGGTCAATCCGCTCGGCGAGCCGTTCGACCCGACACGGCACGAGGCCATGATGGTGCAGCCCTCGGAGACGGCCGAGCCCGACACCGTGCTGACGGTCGTGCAGCGCGGCTACGTCCTGAACGGGCGGCTGCTGCGGCCCGCCCGCGTCATCGTCGCCAAGGCAGCCGACGCAGCCAAGGCGGCCGGCGGCGCTTGAATCGGCGGCAATGGACCCCCATCTCGGGGGCAGGGTTTCAGCTCAAGAGATTGCGGAGACAGAAATGGGCAAGGTAATCGGCATCGACCTCGGCACGACCAACTCGTGCGTGGCGGTCATGGAAAGCGGCAAGGCGCGCGTGATCGAAAACAGCGAGGGTGATCGCACGACGCCGTCCATCGTCGCGTTCAGCAAGGACGACGAGGTGCTCGTCGGCCAGTCCGCGAAGCGCCAGGCGGTCACGAATCCGCACAACACGCTGTTCGCCGTGAAGCGCCTGATCGGGCGCAAGTTCGACGACCCGGTCGTGAACAAGGACATCGGCATGGTGCCCTACCGGATCGTCAAGGCGGACAACGGCGACGCCTGGGTCGACATCAACGGCAAGAAGATGGCGCCGCCGGAGATTTCCGCGCGCGTGCTGATGAAGATGAAGAAGACCGCCGAGGACTACCTCGGTGAGGAAGTGACCGAGGCCGTCATCACGGTGCCCGCCTATTTCAACGACTCGCAGCGTCAGGCGACCAAGGACGCGGGGCGCATCGCGGGTCTGTCGGTCAAGCGCATCATCAACGAGCCGACCGCGGCCGCGCTCGCCTACGGGCTCGACAAGGACGGCGGCGATCGCAAGATCGCGGTCTACGACCTCGGCGGCGGCACGTTCGACGTGTCGATCATCGAGGTGGCCGCGGTCGACGGCGAGCGCCAGTTCGAGGTGCTCTCGACGAACGGCGACACCTTCCTCGGCGGCGAGGACTTCGACCTCCGCATCATCCATTTCCTCGCGGAGGAGTTCCTGAAGGAATCGGGTGTCGACGTGCGCAAGGACCCGCTCGCGATGCAGCGCCTGAAGGAAGCGGCGGAGAAGGCCAAGATCGAGCTGTCCTCGAGCCAGCAGACCGACATCAACCTGCCGTACATCACGGCGGATGCCTCGGGGCCGAAGCACCTGAACATCAAGCTCACCCGCGCCAAGCTCGAATCGCTGGTCGAGGACCTCGTCAAGCGCACGATCGAGCCCTGCAAGGTGGCGCTGAAGGACGCGGGACTCGCGCCGTCCGAGGTGTCGGAGGTGATCCTGGTCGGTGGCCAGACCCGCATGCCGCTCGTGCAGAAGTACGTCAAGGACTTCTTCGGCAAGGAGCCGCGCAAGGACGTGAACCCCGACGAGGCCGTCGCGGTCGGCGCGGCGATCCAGGCGGGTGTGCTCGCCGGTGAAGTCAAGGACGTGCTGCTGCTCGACGTCACACCGCTGTCGCTCGGCATCGAGACGCTCGGCGGCATCATGACGAAGCTGATCGAGAAGAACACGACGATCCCGACCAAGACCTCGCAGGTGTTCTCGACCGCCGACGACAACCAGACGGCGGTGACGATCCACGTGCTGCAGGGCGAGCGCGACCGCGCGGGCGACAACAAGTCGCTCGGCAAGTTCGACCTGTCCGACATCCCGCCGGCCCCGCGCGGCATGCCGCAGGTCGAGGTCACGTTCGACATCGACGCGAACGGCATCCTGCACGTGTCCGCGAAGGACAAGGCGACGGGCAAGGAACAGAAGATCGTCATCAAGGCCTCGAGCGGCCTCAATGAGGACGAGATCAAGCGCATGGTGCGCGACGCCGAGGCGCACGCCGAGGAGGACCGCAAGTTCCGCGAGCTCGTCGAGACGCGCAATCGTGCGGACCAGATGATCCATGCCGTCGAAAAGTCGCTCGCCGACCTCGGCGAGAAGGTCGACGCCGGCGAGCGCGCGAAGGTCGAGTCGGCACTGTCCGACCTGCGCGCGGCGATGAAGGGCGACGACAAGGCCGCGATCGACAAGAAGGTCGAGGCCCTCGCCCAGGCGTCGGCCGCGATCGCGCAGCAGGCCTATGCGGCCGCCGAGGGTGCGGCCGGCGCTGCCGCGGGTGGTGCTGCGGGCGAGGAGGCCCCGAAGGCCGCGGAAGGCGACGTGGTCGATGCCGAATTCGAAGAGGTGAAGGACAAGGGTCGCAAGGCTTCGTAACCGCATGTCGAAACGCGATTACTACCAGGTACTCGGCGTTGCGAAGAACGCGGGCGAGGCCGACATCAAGAAGGCGTATCGCCGCCTCGCGATGAAGTTCCACCCGGACCGCAACCCGGGTGACAAGGAGGCGGAGGAGAAATTCAAGGAGGCGAAGGAAGCCTACGAAGTTCTCTCCGACACGCAGAAGCGTGCGACCTACGACCAGTTCGGCCACGCAGGCGTAGACGCCGCGCGCCAGGGCGGCGCGGGTGCGGGCGGCTTCCATGCGGGCGAGGCGTTCGGCGACATCTTCGGCGACGTGTTCGGCGACATCTTCGGGGGCGGCCGCCGCGGCGGCGGGCGCTCGCAGGTGTTCCGCGGCGCCGACCTGCGTTACGGGCTCGAACTCGACCTGCACGATGCCGTCTTCGGCAAGTCGATCGAGATCGACATCCCGAAACTCTCCGAGTGCGAGACCTGCCACGGCAGCGGGGCCGCAAAGGGCTCCAGCCCCGTCGAATGCGACACCTGCCACGGCAGCGGGCAGGTGCGCATCTCGCAGGGCTTCTTCCAGTTGCAGCAGACCTGCCCCAAGTGCCGCGGGACGGGCAAGATCGTCAAGAATCCGTGCGACACCTGCCTCGGGCAGGGCCGCGTGCGGCGCGTGAAGAAGCTCTCGGTGAAGGTGCCGCCGGGTGTCGACACCGGCGATCGCATCCGTCTTTCAGGCGAGGGTGAGGCGGGGCGCAATGGTGGACCGCCGGGCGATCTCTATGTCGAGGTGACCGTCAAGGATCATCCGATCTTCGAGCGCGACGGCGCACATCTGTCCTGCGAAGTACCGGTCAGCTTCGCGACCGCCGCGCTCGGTGGTGCGGTCGAAGTCCCGACACTCGACGGGCACGTGTCGCTGAAAATCCCCGCGGAAACCCAGTCGGGCCGCGTGTTCCGCCTGCGCGACAAGGGCGTGAAGCCGGTGCGCGGCGGCGCGCGCGGTGATCTTTTCTGCCGCGTCGTCGTCGAGACACCCGTGAACCTGACCGCCGAGCAACGCGATCTCGTGAAGCGGCTCGAGGAATCGCTGAAGAAGGGCGGGACGCGGCACACGCCGCGGGAGAAGTCGTTCTTCGAGGGCGTGAAGAGCTTTTTCATGGGGGATGCGTGACGCGCATCGTGATCGTCGGCGGCGCCGGTCGCATGGGCCGCGCGCTCGTCGCCGCGGCGCGCGATTTCGATGTCGAGGTGGGCGCGGTGATTGCCTCGCCCCGCAGTGCGGCCATCGGCCAGGATGCGGGCGAAATGGCGGGCGTGCGCCGGCTCGGCCTGCCGATCACTGCCGATCTCGGCGCGGCGCTCGCCGCGGCGGACGTCGTCATCGATTTCTCGCAGCCGCACGTCGCGCGCGACCATGTCGACCAGTGCGCGCTGGCGCGGGTGCCGCTCGTGCTCGGCACCACCGGACTGCCGGACGGGATCGAGGCGGACTTCGACCGCGCCGCGGCGCGCATTGCGCTGCTCGTCGCACCGAACACGAGTCTCGGGGTCACGCTGCTGCGCGATCTCGTCGCACGCGCGGCGCGCGCGCTGACCGACGAATTCGACGTCACGATCGTCGAATCGCATCACCGTGCCAAGAAGGACGCACCATCGGGCACGGCCATTGCCCTCGGGCACGCGGTGCAGGAGGCGCGGCGCCGGCCGGTCGACTACGCGGTCGTGCGCGGTGGCGATGTCGTCGGCGAGCACGACGTGCGCTTTCTCGGGCAGGGCGAGGAAGTGTCGCTCGCCCACCGGGCCACGGACCGGGCAATCTTCGCCCGGGGGGCGCTCCGGGCGGCTGCCTGGCTCGCGGGTCAGCCGCCGGGCCGGTACGCCATGACCGACGTTCTTGGAATTAAATCATAGTGTTAGGCGCTTTACCGCAGGCTCTTATGAGCTTCGGTGGAGAACTTTTCGGGGTCTTTGCGCATGGACACCCCGGGCGGTCGACCGTACACTTTGGGCGTAATCCGATTGTCGGGTTAGTCCGTGCAAGGCGGGAGGATGTTCGCAAGAACTCCTCCCGCTTTGTGCATGTGAGCAGGGGAAAGATTTGGTGAGCGTACCCGCAGTACTGGCGCTGGCGGATGGAACGATCTTCCGCGGCCAGTCGATCGGAGCCAAAGGCAATACCACCGGCGAAGTCGTTTTCAATACCGCGATGACGGGCTACCAGGAGATCCTCACCGACCCGTCCTACTCGCGCCAGATCGTCACTTTCACCTATCCCCACATCGGCAATACAGGCACGACGCCCGAGGATCTCGAGGCGGCGATGGTGCACGCGTCGGGGCTCGTCATCCGCGACCTGCCGATTGCGGCCTCTAACTGGCGCGCCGTCGAGACACTCGGCGAATTCCTCGAACGTTCGAAGACGGTCGCGATCGCGGGCATCGACACGCGTCGCCTGACGCGCATCCTGCGCGATGGCGGCGCCCAGGCCGGCTGCATCATGACCGGCGAGAAGATCGACCCGGCCGCAGCCGTGCGTGCGGCGGGCAAATTCCCGGGCCTCAAGGGCATGGACCTCGCCAAGGTCGTGAGCGTCAAGCGACCCTACCAGTGGAACGAGGGCTCGCTGTGGGCCGGCGACGAGGTTCCGCGGCACATGCGCGCCCACCAGCGCCTGCACGTCGTCGCCTACGACTTCGGCGTGAAGCGCAACATCCTGCGCATGCTCGCCGACCACGGCTGCCGCATGACTGTCGTGCCGGCGAAGACCTCCGCCGAAGAGGCACTCGCGCTCGGCCCCGACGGCATCTTCCTGTCGAACGGTCCGGGGGATCCGGAACCCTGCGATTACGCGATCGAGGCCATCCACCAGTTCCTCGCGACCGACCTGCCGGTGTTCGGCATCTGCCTCGGGCATCAGCTGCTCGGACTCGCGGCCGGGGCGAGCACGGTGAAGATGAAGTTCGGTCATCGCGGCGCGAACCATCCGGTGCAGGACCTCGACACGGGCCGCGTGATGATCACGAGCCAGAACCACGGTTTCGCGGTCGACGAGCGGACGCTGCCGCAGGGCCTGCGCGCGACGCACCGCTCGCTGTTCGACGGTTCCCTGCAGGGCCTCGCGTACACCGACAAGCCCGTGTTCGGCTTTCAGGGCCACCCGGAAGCGAGCCCAGGCCCGCACGACATGCGGCCGCTGTTTCAGCAGTTCGCGACATTGATGGTGCGCCGGCTGCAGAACCAGCTGAAGCTGCGGGCGTCGTAGCATGCCGAAGCGTACCGACATCCGGAGCATCCTGATCATCGGCGCCGGCCCGATCGTGATCGGCCAGGCCTGCGAGTTCGATTACTCCGGCGCGCAGGCCTGCAAGGCGCTGCGCGAGGAGGGCTACCGGGTCATCCTCGTGAACTCGAACCCCGCGACGATCATGACCGACCCGGACATGGCCGATGCGATCTACATCGAACCGGTCAACTGGCGCACGATCGAGCGGATCATCGAGAAGGAGCGGCCCGATGCGCTGCTGCCCACGATGGGCGGACAGACTGCGCTCAATACCGCGCTCGATCTCGACCGCGAGGGTGTGCTCGCGAAGTACGGCGTGGAACTGATCGCCGCCTCGCGCGAGGCCATCGACATGGCGGAGGACCGCGAGCGCTTCAGGAACGCGATGCGGGAGATCGGCCTCGAGTCGCCGCGTTCGCACATCGCCAAGAGCCTCGAGGAGGCGCTGGCGGTGGTCGCGGAGGTCGGCTATCCGAGCGTGATCCGCCCCTCGTTCACGCTTGGCGGCTCGGGCGGCGGCATCGCCTACAACCGCGAGGAGTTCGAGGGCATCGTCACGCGCGGTCTCGAGGCCTCGCCGACCACCGAGGTGCTGATCGAGGAATCGGTCATCGGGTGGAAGGAATTCGAGATGGAGGTGGTGCGGGACCGCAAGGACAACTGCATCATCGTCTGCTCGATCGAGAACTTCGACCCGATGGGCGTGCACACCGGGGACTCGATCACGGTGGCGCCGGCGCAGACGCTGACCGACAAGGAATACCAGCGCATGCGCAACGCCTCGATCGCGGTGCTGCGCAAGATCGGCGTCGACACGGGCGGCTCGAACGTGCAGTTCGCGGTGAACCCGGCCGACGGGCGGTTGCTGATCATCGAGATGAACCCGCGCGTGTCGCGTTCGTCCGCGCTCGCGTCGAAGGCGACCGGTTTCCCGATCGCGAAGATCGCCGCCAAGCTCGCGGTCGGCTACACGCTCGACGAACTCGGCAACGACATCACCGGCGGTGCGACACCGGCCTCGTTCGAGCCGTCGATCGACTATGTCGTGACGAAGATTCCGCGCTTCACGTTCGAGAAGTTCCCCGACGCCAACACGCGCCTGACGACACAGATGAAATCGGTCGGCGAAGTGATGGCGATCGGCCGCACACTGCAGGAGTCGATGCAGAAGGCCCTGCGCGGCCTCGAGACCGGGCTCGACGGTTTCACGCCGCAGCTCGCGATGCCGCTGGCGGACGAGGCGGCCGCGCAGCTCGCCTATGAACTGCGCTCGCCCGGGCCCTCGCGCATCCTCTATGTCGCCGATGCGTTCCGGGCGGGCTGGACCCAGGAGCGGATCCACGAGCTCACCGGCATCGACCGCTGGTTCCTCGCACAGATCGAGGACCTGATCGGGGAGGAGGCGCGAGTCGCGGAGTATGGCTTCTACGGGCTCACCGCCGAGCGGCTGCGGGAGCTGAAGCGCAAGGGCTTCTCCGACAGCCGACTCGCCACGCTGACGTCGACCCAGGAGAAGGCCGTGCGCGGCCGGCGGCGCGACTTCGGCGTGGTGCCGGTCTACAAGCGCGTCGACACCTGCGCGGCCGAGTTCGCCACCTCGACGGCGTACCTGTATTCGACCTACGAGGAGGAATGCGAGGCCGCGCCGACGTCGCGCCGCAAGATCATGATCCTCGGCGGCGGCCCGAACCGCATCGGCCAGGGCATCGAGTTCGACTACTGCTGCGTTCACGCGGCGCTCGCGCTGCGCGAAGACGGGTTCGAGACGATCATGGTCAACTGCAACCCGGAGACCGTGTCGACCGACTACGACACCTCGGACCGGTTGTATTTCGAGCCGCTCACGCTCGAGGACGTGCTCGAGGTCATCGCGAAGGAGCAGCCCGAGGGCGTGATCGTACAGTACGGCGGACAGACACCGCTCAAGCTGTCGCGTGCGCTCGAAGAAGCGGGCGCGCCGATCATCGGCACCACCCCCGATGCGATCGACGTCGCGGAGGATCGCGAGCGCTTCCAGCAGCTCGTGCGCCACCTCGGCCTCAAGCAGCCGGCGAACGCGACGGCGCGCACCGAGGAGCAGGCGGTCCAGCTCGCGCGCGAAGTGGGCTTTCCGCTGGTCGTCCGCCCGTCCTATGTACTCGGCGGGCGCGCCATGGAGGTCGTGTTCACCGAACAGGACCTGCGGGCCTACATGACCGACGCGGTCAAGGTGTCGAACGACAGCCCGGTGCTGCTCGACCGCTTCCTGGATGTCGCGATCGAGGTGGATGTCGATGCCGTCTGTGACGGCGATCGCGTCGTGATCGGCGGCATCATGGAGCACGTCGAGCAGGCGGGCGTGCATTCCGGGGATTCGGGCTGCAGCCTGCCGCCAAACAGCCTGTCGGCCGGGATGCAGCGCGAATTGCGGGCGCAGACCGAGAAGCTCGCGCTCGCGCTGCACGTGGTTGGCCTGATGAACATCCAGTTCGCGATCCAGAACGGGGTCGTGTACGTGCTCGAGGTCAATCCGCGGGCGTCGCGCACGGCGCCCTTCGTGTCGAAGGCGACCGGCATGCCGCTCGCGAAGATCGGCGCGCGCGTGATGACGGGCCGCAAGCTCGATGAGCTCGGTGTCGTCGAAGTGCAGCCGGACAGCTATTTCTCCGTGAAGGAGGCCGTGTTCCCGTTCGCGAAGTTTCCGGAGTCCGACCCGATCCTCGGGCCCGAGATGAAGTCGACCGGCGAGGTGATGGGCACGGGGCGCACCTTCGGCGAGGCCTACGCCAAGGCGCAGGCGGGTTCGGGCGTCACGCTGCCGCGCAGCGGGCTGTGCCTGCTCTCGGTGCGTGAACGCGACAAATCCCGCGTCGTCGACCTCGCGCGCCGGCTCGTCGCGCGTGGTTTCGAGATCGTCGCGACCTCGGGCACCGCGAAGACACTCGAGGAGGCCGGCATCGCCTGCCGGCGTGCCAACAAGGTGCGCGAGGGGCGGCCGCACATCGTCGACATGATCAAGAACGACGAGATCGTGCTGATCGTCAACACGACCGAGGGCAAGCAGGCGATCCGGGAGTCGAACGAGATCCGCCGCGAGGCGGTGCACCGCCGCGTGACCTATTACACTACGCTGAACGGCGCGATGGCGACCTGCGAGGCGCTCGATCACGTCGACGAGGTCGAGGTCCGCAGCCTGCAGGAACTGCACAGCGAAGTGCACGCATGAAACGTACACCAATGACGCTCCGCGGCGCGGAACTGCTCCGCGAGGAACTGAAGCGGCTCAAGTCCGAGGATCGTCCGCGCGTGATCAAGGCGATCGCCGAGGCGCGCAGCCATGGCGACCTGTCGGAGAACGCCGAGTATCACGCGGCGCGCGAGCAGCAGGGCTTCATCGAAGGGCGCATCGGCGAAATCGAGGCGAAACTGTCGTCCTGCGAAATCATCGACCCGCGGTCGCTCGCCGACAAGGACAAGGTGCTGTTCGGCGCGACGGTGGACCTCGAGGCCGAAGAGGACGGCAAGCGCGTCACCTACGCGATCGTCGGCGAAGACGAGGCCGATATCCGCGCCGGGCGGATTTCGATCACCTCGCCGATCGCGCGGGCGCTCGTCGGCCGGAGCGAGGGCGATGTCGTGCAGGTCAACGCGCCGGGCGGCAACCGTTCGTTCGAGATCGTCGCGATCCGCTACGTCTAGGCGCGGGCCGGTTCAGGCGTCGGGGATCACGATTTTCGGGTGATCGGCGCGTGGCCGGTAGAGCACCGCGACATGGCCGATGCGCGTGACGAGCGCGCTGTGCGTGGCCGCGGCGAGCCGGCTCAGCATGGCGTCGCGCTCGGCACGGTCGGCGCCGCGGACGCGCACCTTGATGAGTTCATGGTCGTGCAAGGCACGGACAGTCTCGGCGACGACCCCGTCGGTGACGCCGCCGCTGCCGACCAGGATCACCGGGTTCAAGGGGTGCGCGAGCCCCTTCAGGTGCTTGCGCTGTTTTTCGGTCAGGTCCATCGGGCCGATTGTAGGGCAGGAGACGCATGGCGCGCCGGTCGAAGAGCAGCGCGGGCTGGCTGCGGGAACATTTCACCGATCCGTACGTGAAGCGTGCGCACGCGGAGGGCTGGCGCTCACGCGCGGTGTTCAAGCTCGAGCAGATCGATCGCAGGGAGAAGCTCCTCGCGCCCGGCATGGTGGTTCTCGACCTCGGGGCGGCCCCCGGCGCCTGGAGCCAGTACGCGCGGCGCAAGGTCGGGCACAAGGGGCGCGTGATCGCTTCCGACATCCTCGCGATGGAGCCCATCGAGGGGGTCGAGTTCCTGCAGGGCGACTTTCGCGACGAGGCGGTGTTCGCGCGGTTGCTCGAGCTCGTCCCGGGTCGCGGCGTCGACGTCGTGCTGTCGGACATCGCGCCGAACATGAGCGGCACCGATGCGATCGACCAGCCGCGCTCGATGTATCTTTGTGAACTGGCCCTCGACATGGCGGACAGGGTCTTGAAACCGGGGGGCAGTGCCCTCATCAAGACGTTCCAGGGCGCCGGATTCCAGGAGCTCGTCGCGGCCGCGCGACGCCGGTTCGGCAAGGTGAGGTTCGCGAAGCCGGCGGCATCCCGCGCGCGCAGCCCGGAACTTTACCTTCTGGCGAGGGACTACCGGATCGTGTAGCGTGGCTCTATCGGGAATGAGGTCAACTCCTTGAACGATCTGACGAAAAACATCCTGCTCTGGGTCGTGATCGTGGTGGTGCTGCTCGCGGTCTTCAGCCGCTACATGCCCCAGGTCGGCGAACCCGAGCCGGTCCGCTATTCGACGTTCCTCGACGAGATGAAGGCCGGCAAGCTCGATTCGGTCGTGATCCAGGGCGACACGATCGTCGGCGTGCGCAAGGACAAATCGCATTTCAAGACCATCAACCCGGAAACCGACTACTCGGCGCTGATCGGCGCACTCGACAAGGCGGGAGTCGGCATCGAAGGCCGGGCGCCGCGCCAGCCGAACTTCCTCGCGCAGCTGCTGCTGCAGCTCGCGCCGGCGCTTCTGCTGATCCTCGTGTTTGTGTACATGTTGCGCCAGATGCAGGGCTCGGCCGGAGGGCGGGGCGCCATGTCCTTCGGCAAGAGCCGTGCGCGGCTGCTCGGCGAAGACCAGGTCAACGTGACCTTCGCCGACGTCGCGGGCGTGGACGAGGCGAAGCAGGAAGTCGGCGAGATCGTTGATTTCCTCAAGGACCCGGGCAAGTTCCAGAAGCTCGGCGGCAAGATCCCGAAGGGCGTGCTGATGGTGGGCTCGCCGGGCACCGGCAAGACGCTGCTCGCGCGCGCGATCGCGGGCGAAGCGAAGGTGCCGTTCTTCACGATCTCCGGCTCGGATTTCGTCGAGATGTTCGTCGGCGTCGGCGCCTCGCGCGTGCGTGACATGTTCGAGCAGGCGAAGAAGCACGCGCCGTGCATCATTTTCATCGACGAGATCGATGCGGTCGGCCGCCATCGCGGCGCCGGCCTCGGCGGTGGCCACGACGAGCGCGAACAGACGCTGAACCAGCTGCTCGTCGAAATGGACGGCTTCGAGGGCAACGAGGGCATCATCGTCATCGCGGCGACGAACCGGCCCGACGTGCTCGATCCCGCGCTGCTGCGCCCGGGGCGCTTCGATCGCCAGGTCGTCGTGCCGCTGCCGGACGTGCGCGGCCGCGAACAGATCCTCCGGGTGCACATGCGCAAGGTGCCGCTCGGCGATGACGTGAAGCCGGCGCTGATCGCGCGCGGCACGCCGGGGTTCTCCGGCGCCGATCTCGCGAATCTCGTGAACGAGGCGGCGCTCTTCGCCGCGCGCGCCAACCGGCGCACGGTGTCGATGGACGAGCTCGAGCGCGCCAAGGACAAGATCATGATGGGCACCGAGCGGCGCTCGATGGTCATGAGCGAGAAGGAGAAGCGCAACACCGCATACCACGAAGCGGGCCATGCGGTGGTCGGCATCAACCTGCCCGAGCACGACCCGGTGTACAAGGTCACGATCATTCCGCGCGGCCGGGCGCTCGGCGTCACGTTCTTCCTGCCGGAGGAAGATCGCTACAGCTACAGCAAGCAGCGGCTCGAATCGCAGATCGCGAGCCTGTTCGGCGGCCGCATCGCCGAAGAGCTCGCGTTCGGCCCCGATGCCGTGACCACGGGAGCCTCCAACGACATCGAGCGTGCGACGGCGCTCGCGCGCAACATGGTCACCAAGTGGGGGCTGTCGGACCGCCTGGGTCCGCTCACCTACGCCGAAGACCAGGGCGAGGTGTTCCTCGGCCGCTCGGTCACCCAGCACAAGCAGGTCTCGGACGAGACCGCGCACGTGATCGACGTCGAAGTACGGCGCGTCATCGACGAGGCGTACCAGAAGGCGAAGGGCATCCTCGTCACGCACCGTGACAAGCTCGATGCGCTCGCCGCGGCGCTCATGAAGTACGAGACGATCGACGAAGAGCAATTGAAGGACATCATGGCGGGCCGCGAACCGAAGCCGCCCGCCGACTGGGACGACACGCCGCCGGTCGGCAAGCCGCCGTCGAAGCCTGCGGCCGAAGGGCCGGCGGGCGGAACGCTCGCGCCCTCGCCGTGAGCCGGTGAAGCTCGCCTGCGGGTCGCGGATACTCGACCTTTCGGCACCGAAAGTGATGGGGGTCGTCAACGTGACCCCCGACTCCTTCTCCGACGGAGGTGCCTGCGCAGATCCACGCGCGGCGATCGCGCGTGTCGAGCAGGTGATTGAGGAAGGCGCCGCCATCGTCGACATCGGCGGCGAATCGACCCGCCCTGGCGCGGCCGCGGTGTCGCCGGCCGAGGAGCTCGACCGGGTGATGCCCGTGATCGAGCACGCCGTGCGGCGACCGGTCGTCGTGTCGGTCGACACGAGCCGCCCCGAGGTGATCCGCGCGGCGACGCGGGTGGGGGTCCACATGGTGAACGATGTGCGCGCGCTCGGCCTGCCGGGCGCCGTCGCGGCCGTGGCAGCCTCGCAGGTGGCGGTATGCCTCACGCACATGCAGGGCAGCCCCGCGGACATGCAGGACGACCCGCATTACGACGATGTCGTCGGCGAAGTCGCGGCCTTCCTCGCCGCGCGGGTTGCCGCCTGCGGGCGCGCGGGCATCGCGCGTGAACGGATCGCGATAGACCCCGGCTTCGGGTTCGGCAAGACGCTCGCGCACAACGTCGAATTGCTCCGGCGCCTCGATGTGCTCGCGGCGACGGGCCTGCCGGTGCTCGCGGGCCTGTCGCGCAAGCGGATGATCGGCGCCATTACGGGCCGCGCTGTCGGCGAGCGTCTCGCGGGCAGCGTCGCCGCTGCGGTGATTGCGGTGCAGCGTGGAGCGTGTATCGTGCGCGCCCACGACGTCGCGGCAACGGTGGACGCGCTGCGGATTCTCGCGGCGGTCGATGGGGGAGACGAGCGGTGAGCAGGCAGTTTTTCGGCACGGACGGCGTGCGAGGGCGGGTCGGGGAGCCGCCGATGACCGTGGATTTTGCGCTCAAGCTGGCGAGCGCCGCGGCGCGCGTGCTCGCGCCGCGCGGTGGCACCGTGCTGATCGGCAAGGACACGCGACTCTCGGGCTACATGTTCGAGTCGGCGCTCGAGGCCGGGTTCGTCGCGGCCGGCGTCGACGTACGGCTGATCGGCCCGCTGCCGACTCCCGGGATCGCGTACATGACACGCTTTCTCCGCTGCAATTTCGGTGTCGTGATCAGCGCGTCGCACAATCTCTACGAGGACAACGGCATCAAGTTCTTCGACGGCGAGGGCGGCAAGCTGTCGGACGCGCTCGAGATGGAGATCGAGCGCGAAATCGGCAATGGCACGGTGACGCGCAGTTCGCGCGAGCTCGGTCGCGCGCTGCGCGTCGACAAGCAGCGCACCGAGTACCAGCGCTTCTGCGCCTCGACGCTCGGCGCCGGCACGACGCTCGAGGGACTGAAGATCGTGCTCGACTGCGCCAACGGCGCCGCATACAAGGTCGGGCCGCGGCTGTTCGCGGATCTCGGCGCCGAACTCATTCCCGTCGGCAGCGCGCCGAACGGGCGCAACATCAACGACGGTTGCGGCTCGACGGCTCCCGAGCTGCTGCAGCTGACCGTGCCGGGCGTGCGTGCGGACATCGGCATCGCACTCGATGGCGACGGCGACCGCCTCGTGATGATCGACCACCTCGGGCGCATCGTCGACGGCGACCAGCTGATCTACATCATCGCACGCGCGCGCCAGGAAGCCGGCACGCTGACCGGGCCCGTGGTCGGCACCCAGATGAGCAACCTCGGCCTCGAGCTCGCGCTCGCCGAACGCGGCATTCCGTTTCGCCGCGCGCAGGTGGGCGACCGCTACGTGCTCGCGCTGTTGAAGGAGACCGGCGGCATCATCGGCGGCGAGACATCCGGCCATATACTGTGCCTCGATCGCACGACAACGGGCGATGCGCTGGTCGCGGCGCTGCAGGTGATCGAAGTGATGCGCCGCACCGGGCGCAGTCTCGCGGAGCTGGCGGCCGCGGTATCGCGCTTCCCGCAGGTGCTGCTCAATGTGCGGGTCGCGGAGCGCTTCGATCCGGCCACCGTGCCGGCAGTGAACGCAGCGGTGGCGAAGGCCGAACAGGGTCTCGGCCGGGAGGGGCGCGTGGTGCTGCGCGCATCCGGCACTGAACCCGTGATACGCGTGATGGTCGAAGGCCGGGAAGAGGCGGTCACGCGCGCGCACGCCGAGAACATCGCTGCCGCCGTCAAGGCGGCGGTCGCAGAGGACGCCACGGAAGTGAAGTAAGGAGCCCGACATGCGTATCTTCACCACGACCCTGATGCTGCTCGCCGCCGCCGCTGTCTGCGCGGCGGAACCGCGTACGCCGTCGCCGACAGGCGCCGAGGTGTACATCCAGACGCCGGTCGACGGCGCCACCGTGAAAGGACCGGTCACCGTGCGTTTCGGCCTGAAGGGCATGGGTGTCGCGCCGGCGGGGATCAAGTTCGACAATACGGGTCACCACCACCTGCTGATCGACACGGATGTGCCCGCCGACCTGTCCGTCCCGCTCCCGGCGACGGACAAGATCGTGCATTTCGGCAAGGGCCAGACCGAAACGACGATCACGCTGCCGCCCGGCAGGCACACGCTGCAGCTCGTGCTCGGCGATTACCTGCACATCCCGCACGACCCGCCGCTCGTGTCGAAAAAGATCACGATTACCGTCAAACCCTGATTTTCCGGGGCCCGAGATTGCGGAGCGGCGGGGTCGCCGCTATCATCGCGCGCCTTTTATGAGCCGCAGACCCCTCGTAGCCGGAAACTGGAAGATGCACGGCTCGCGCACCGAAAACGCGAGCCTCGTGGAGGCGATCGTCTCGAGCCACGGGCTGGGCGACGCCGATTGCGTCGTGTGCCCGCCGTTCGTGTATCTCGCGGATGTCGCGCGGATGCTGCGCGACTCGACCGTGGCGCTCGGCGCCCAGGATGTCGGTGCGGAGGCGCAGGGCGCCTTCACGGGCGAGGTGTCCGCCGCGATGCTGCGCGATGTCGGCTGCACGATGGCGATCGTGGGGCATTCCGAGCGTCGCACGCTCTACGGCGAAAACGACCCGCTCGTCGCACGCAAGTTTGCGGCGGCGCAGTCGCGCGACCTCACGCCGATCCTGTGCGTCGGCGAGACGCTCGCGGAGCGCGAGGCGGGGCTGACCCATGCGGTCGTTGCCCGGCAGCTCGATGCGGTGATGGATCTCGCCGGTGCCGCGGCGTTCGGCGCTGCCATCATCGCCTACGAGCCGGTCTGGGCCATCGGCACGGGACACAACGCGAGTCCCGCGGAGGCCGAGGACGTGCACGCGTTCATTCGTGCGCGGATCCGGGGCCGCGATGCTAAAATCGCGGACGAGGTCAGGATCCTTTACGGCGGGAGCGTCAAGGCGGGCAATGCCGCCGAACTGTTCTCGCAGCCCGACGTCGACGGCGGCCTGGTCGGTGGCGCATCGCTGAAGGCGGACGAGTTTCTCGCCATCGTCGCGGCAGCGGGCCGGGGCCCATAACCGAAGGTTCACGAGCGTGCTTCGTACAGTCTTGATGTTCATCCAGGTGTTCAGCTCGGTTGCGATCATCGCGCTCGTGCTGATCCAGCGCGGCAAGGGCGCCGACGCCGGCGCGGGTTTCGGCGCGGGCGCCTCGGGCACGGTGTTCGGCGCACGCGGTGCGCGCACCGGGCTGTCGCGCGCGACCGCGATATTCGCGGCCGTGTTCATGTTGAACAGCCTCGCGCTCGTGTATCTCGGCACGAAGAATGCGGCGCCGCCGCGCACGATCCTCGACGAGGTCGGCACACCCGCGCAGCCGGTCGTGCCGACGCCCGATGCGGCCCCGGTGCCGCAATCGCCGGCACCCGCGGAGCAATAGGTACTTTCGCCGACGTGGTGGAATTGGTAGACACACTAGCTTGAGGGGCTAGCGCCGCAAGGTGTGGGAGTTCGAATCTCCCCGTCGGCACCACCTTTGATACAATGCGCGCCGATTTTTCAGTCGGCGCCACATGCTCAGCAACTACCTCCCGATCCTGATCTACCTCGCCGTCGCGACCGGCGTCGGCGTCGCGCTGCTCGTCATCGGCGCACTGATCGGCCGGTATTTCACCCGCTATCCCGACGACGTGGAGAAGCGCTCGGCGTACGAATGCGGCTTCGAGGCGTTCGAAGACAGCCGCCGCAGGTTCGATGTCCGCTACTACCTCGTCGCGATCCTCTTCATCGTGTTCGACCTCGAGATCGCGTTCCTGTTTCCGTGGGCCGTCGCGCTCGACGCGATCGGCTCGGCCGGCCTCGTCGCGATGGGCATCTTCCTCGCGATCCTGGTGGTCGGCTTCGCCTACGAGTGGAAAAAAGGGGCGCTCGAGTGGGACTAGACACTGATGCTGCCGAAGCCGCGGAGACCTATGCACAGCGCGGCTTTCTGACCACCACGGTCGACAGTGTCGTCAGCTGGGCACGCACGGGGTCGCTGTGGCCGATGACCTTCGGCCTCGCCTGCTGTGCAGTGGAGATGATGCACACGGCCGCCTCGCGCTACGACCTCGACCGTTTCGGCATCGTGTTCCGGCCGAGCCCGCGCCAGTCGGACGTGATGATCGTGGCGGGTACGCTCGTGAACAAGATGGCGCCCGCGCTGCGCAAGGTTTACGACCAGATGGCCGAGCCGCGCTGGGTGATCTCGATGGGGTCGTGCGCCAACGGCGGCGGCTACTACCACTATTCGTATTCGGTCGTGCGCGGCTGCGACCGCATCGTGCCGGTCGACGTCTATGTGCCGGGATGCCCGCCGACCGCCGAGGCGCTGCTGTACGGCATCCTGCAGCTGCAGAAGAAGATCGCACGCAGCAGCATCGCCCAGGCCGGCGCGGGCGCGCGCTGAAGGGAACCGCTTTTGTCCGAGCACATCGCAGCCCTGGCCGGGAACATCGACACGCAACTCGGGGCGCGCGCGCGCCGGGTCGGGTCGCTGCCCGGCGAGCTCACGCTCGAGGTTGCGCCGGCGGACCTGCTGTCGGTCGCGAAGACGTTGCGCGATGCGCCGGGCCTGCAGTTCGACACCCTGATCGACATCTGCGGGGTCGACTACCTCAACTACGGCCGCGACGAATGGCAGACCAATTCCGCGACCCGCAGCGGATTCAGCCGTGGCGTCGACCGCAATGCGCTGCGTGCCCAGGAGGAGAAGGGGCGCTACGCGGTGGTCTATCACCTGCTGTCGGTCGCGCTGAACCACAGGGTGCGCGTGCGCGTGCACTGCACGAGCAATGACGATCCGATGATCGACTCGGTCACCGGCATCTGGCCGGCGGCCAACTGGTTCGAGCGCGAAGCCTTCGATCTCTTCGGCGTCCTCTTTGGCGGCCACCCCGACCTGCGCCGCATCCTCACCGACTACGGCTTCATCGGCCATCCGTTCCGCAAGGATTTCCCGCTGATCGGCAACGTCGAGGTGCGCTACGACGAGGCGAAGCAGCGCGTCGTCTACGAGCCCGTGACGATCGAGCCGCGCACGCTCGTGCCGCGCGTGATACGCGGAGACCGGCTGAGTGGCTGAGATCCGCAACTTCACGATCAACTTCGGCCCGCAGCACCCGGCGGCGCACGGCGTGCTGCGCCTCGTGCTCGAGATGGACGGCGAGGTGATCTGCAAGGCCGACCCGCACATCGGGCTCCTGCACCGCGGCACCGAGAAGCTCGCCGAGTCGAAGCCGTTCAACCAGTCGATCGGCTACATGGACCGGCTCGACTACGTGTCGATGATGTGCAACGAGCACGCCTACGTGATGGCGATCGAGCGCCTGCTCGGCATCACGGTGCCCGAGCGCGCACAGTACATCCGCGTGATGTTCGATGAGGTCACGCGCATCCTGAACCACCTGATGTGGCTCGGGGCCCACGGCATGGACATCGGGGCGATGACCGTGCTGCTGCTGTGCTTCAAGGAGCGCGAGGACCTGATGGACTGCTACGAAGCCGTCTCGGGCACCCGCATGCACGCGACCTACTACCGCCCGGGCGGCGTCTATCGCGACCTGCCGACCGAGATGCCGAAGTACCAGGCGTCGAAGTGGCGTTCGCGGAAGGATGCCGACCGGCTGAACGAGGCACGCTCGGGATCGCTGCTCGATTTCCTCGAGGATTTCACGCGCCGCTTCCCGAAGGCGGTCGACGAGTACGAGACGCTGCTCACCGACAACCGCATCTGGAAGCAGCGTACCGTCAACATCGGGGTCGTGTCGCCGGAACGCGCAAAGCAGCTCGGCTTCACGGGACCGATGCTGCGCGGTTCCGGCATCGCCTGGGACCTGCGCAGGAAGCAGCCGTACGAAGTGTACGACCGAATGGAGTTCGACATTCCGGTCGGCGTCAACGGCGACTGCTACGACCGCTACCTCGTGCGTGTCGAGGAGATGCGCCAGTCGAACCACATCATCCGCCAGTGCATCGCCTGGCTGCGCGCGAACCCCGGGCCGGTGATGATCGACAGCCGCAAGGTGCGCCCGCCGCGTCGCGAAGAGATGAAGGGCGACATGGAGTCGCTGATCCATCACTTCAAGCACTTCACCGAGGGCTACTGCGTGCCCGAGGGAGAGACCTATGCGGCGGTCGAGGCGCCGAAGGGCGAGTTCGGCGTGTACCTCGTGTCGGACGGCGCGAACAAGCCCTACCGGCTCAAGTGCCGCGCGCCGGGCTTCGCGCACCTCGCGGCGCTGCCCGAGATGGTGGAGGGCCACATGCTCGCCGACGTGGTCTCGATGATCGGCACCCTGGATGTCGTGTTCGGAGAGGTCGACCGCTGATGGCTGTGAAGACGAGCGACGGCGGGACATTCGAGCCCGTACTCGGGCCGAAGGCGCAGCTGCTGAGCGCGCATACCCGCGCCGAGATCGACCACGAGATCGGCAAGTTCCCCGCCGGGCGCCAGCGTTCAGCCTCGCTCGCGGCACTGCGCAGCGCGCAGGAGCAGGGCAACGGGTATCTCACGGTCGAGCTTATGGACGCGGTGGCCGAGTATCTCGCGCTGCAGCCGATCCAGGTCTACGAGGTCGCGAGCTTCTATTCGATGTTCGTGACGCGCCCCTGCGGGCGCCACCACGTGAGCATCTGCACCAACGTGAGCTGCATGCTGAACGGTGCCGACGACCTCGTCGCGCATGCCGAGAAGAAGCTCGGCATCCGCCTCGGCGAGAGCACGCCGGACGGGCGCATCTTCCTTAAGAAGGAAGAGGAGTGCCTCGCGGCCTGCACCGGCGCGCCGATGATGATGGTGGACCACGAGTTCCACGAAAACCTCACCCCTGCGCGGATCGATGCGATCCTCGACGAGCTGAAGTGATGGGCGCCTGGGACGACAAGCACAATCTCGTGGTGTTCGAGCCGCTCGGCCTCGAACAGCCCTGGACCCTGGCCACCTATCGCAGCATCGGCGGCTACTCGGTCTGGGAGAAGATCCTCGCGGGCGGGATGACGCGCGAGACGGTCATCGATGCCGTGAAGGCGTCGGGACTGCGCGGGCGTGGCGGCGCTGGCTTTCCCACCGGGGTCAAGTGGAGCTTCATGCCGCGCAATGCACCGATGCAGAAGTACGCGGTATGCAACTCCGACGAGAGCGAGCCCGGCACCTGCCACGACCGCGACATCCTGCGCTACAACCCGCATTCGCTGATCGAAGGCATGGCGATCGGCGGCTACGCGATGGGCGCCACGGTCGGCTACAACTACATCCGCGGCGAGTTCCTCGGCGAACCCGTACCGCGCTTCGAGGCGGCCCTCGCGGAAGCCTACGCTGCGGGACTCCTCGGCAGGAATGTCCGCGGCAGCGGCATCGACTTCGACCTCTACTCGTTCGTCGGCGCCGGCGCCTACATCTGCGGTGAGGAAACCGCGCTGCTCGAATCACTCGAAGGCAAGCAGGGCAAGCCGCGCTTCAAGCCGCCATTCCCGGCGAATTTCGGCCTGTTTGGCGCACCGACGACGATCAACAACACGCAGAGCTACGCCTCGGTGCCGACGATCCTGCGCAAGGGCCCCCAGTGGTTCGCCGCGCTCGGGCCTGCAAACTCCGGCGGTACGCTCATTTTCTCGGTCTCGGGCCACGTCGAGAAGCCCGGCAACTACGAGTTGCCGCTCGGCATCCCGTTCCGTGACCTGCTCGCCATCGCCGGCGGCATGAAAGGCGGTCGCAATCTGAAGGCCGTGATCCCGGGCGGCTCGTCGGTGCCGGTCGTCCCGGCCTCGGTCATGCTCGGGCTCAACATGGATTACGACTCGCTGCGCGCCGTGGGCTCGGCGGTCGGCACCGGCGCCATGATCGTGATGGACGAGACCACCTGCATGGTCAGGGTCCTCGAGCGGCTGTCGCGCTTCTACATGGCCGAGTCCTGCGGGCAGTGCACGCCGTGCCGCGAGGGCACGGGCTGGCTGAACCGCATGGTCAAGCGCATCCTCGCGGGCCAGGGCCGGCGCGAGGACATCGACCTGCTGGTCAGTGTCGCGAACAACATCGAGGGCCACACGATCTGCGCATTCGGCGATGCGGCGGCGTGGCCCGTGCAGAGCTTCATCAAGCACTTCCGGCACGAGTTCGAATACATGGTCGATCACGGCGGACGCAGCATCGTCGGCGGCGAGAGGCAGGCAGCGTGAGATGACCGACGATCTCGTCAATGTCGAAGTCGACGGCGTCGCGCTCAAGGCGAAGAAGGGTGCGATGATCATCCAGGTCACGGACGCGCACGACGCGTACGTGCCGCGCTTCTGTTACCACGAGAAACTGCCGATCGCGGCCAATTGCCGCATGTGCCTCGTCGAGGTCGAGAAGGCGCCGAAGCCGATGCCGGCGTGCGCGACGCCCGTCGCCGAGGGCATGAAGATCTTCACCAAGTCGCCGAAGGCGCTCGCCGCCCAGAAGGCGACGATGGAATTCCTGCTGATCAACCACCCGCTCGACTGTCCGATCTGCGACCAGGGCGGCGAGTGCGAACTGCAGGATCTCTCGATGGGTTTCGGGCGCGACATTGCGCGCTTCTCCGAACGCAAGCGTGTCGTCAAGGACAAGAACATCGGGCCGCTCATCTCGACCGACATGACGCGCTGCATCCATTGCACGCGCTGCGTGCGCTTCGGGCAGGACATTGCCGGCATCCAGGAACTCGGCACGCCGGGCCGCGGCGAATGGATGGAGATCGGCACCTGGGTCGAGCGCAGCGTCGATCACGAGCTGTCGGGGAACATCATCGACCTGTGCCCGGTCGGTGCGCTGAACAGCAAGCCGTTCCGCTTCCGTGCCCGGGCGTGGGAGATGACGCAGTCGCCGCTCGTGTCGCCGCATGATGGCGCGGGGTCGAACCTCTACGCCCACGTGCTGCGCGGCCGGCTGATGCGCATCGTTCCGCGCCCGAACGAGGCGATCAACGAGAACTGGATCTCGGATCGTGATCGCTTCGGCTACGAGGGCGTGTACAGCAGCGAACGGCTCGCGACGCCGCTGCTGCGCGAGGGCCGCGTGTGGCGCGAGGTGAGCTGGGAAGCCGCGCTCGAGGCGACCGCCAACGGCCTGAAGCGGGCGCGGGACTCCATGGGTGTGCTCGCGAGTCCCTCGTGCACCACCGAGGAGTTCTACCTGCTGAATCGCATCGTGCGCGGGCTCGGGTCGCACAACATCGACCACCGGCTGCGCCAGAGCGATTTCCGCGACCAGGCGGCCGATCCGCTCTTTCCGTCGCTTGGACTGCCGTTCGCGGCGGTCGACGAGCTCGACGCGCTCCTCGTGGTCGGCAGCAACCTGCGGCGCGAGATCCCGATCCTTGCGCATCGCGTGCGCAAGGCGGCGCGCCGCGGGGCGCGCGTTTCGTTCCTGAATCCGGCGCGGTTCGAATACCTCTTCCCGGTGGCGAACTATCTCGAGGCGGCACCCGCTGCGCAGACGTCAGAGCTGGCCGGCGTGCTCGCGGCGGCGCTCCAGGCGAGCGGTACGGCGCCGTCTGCCGAGTGCGCGGCGGCCGTGGCGGCAGCGCGCGTCACCGACGCGCACAAGGCCATCGCCGCGCAGCTTGCGGCGGGAAGGACCCGTGCGATCTGGCTCGGTGCACTCGCGTTGCGCCACCCGGCGTACGACGATCTGCGCGCGCTCGCCGCGGCGCTCTCGCTCGCGACCGGCGCAACGCTCGGCGTGCTGGCCGAGGGCGCGAATGCCGCCGGCGCCTACCTCGCGGGCGCCGTGCCGCATCGTGACGCAGGCGGGGAGGTCCCGTCGATTCCCGGGCTCACCGCGCGGGAGATGCTCGAGCGACCGCTGTCGGCCTACCTGCTCGCGGGAGGCGTGGAACCGTGGCACGACAGCGTGTGCGAACGTGCGCAACAGACACTCGCCGAGGCTGATTTCGTCGTCGCCGCGACGCCCTATGTGTCCGGGACGATGAAGGAGATCGCGCACGTGCTGCTGCCGATCGGCACGTTCGCCGAGACGTCGGGGACCTATGTGAACTTCGAGGGCCGCTGGCAGAGCGTGCCAGGCGCCGCGCGGCCGGTCGGTGAAGCGCGGCCGGGCTGGAAGGTGTACCGGGTGCTCTGCAACCTGCTCGGCATCCCCGGTTCCGAATACCAGTCGTCGGAGGAGCTGCGCGACGAACTGCGCAAGATCTGCGGCGAGGATCTCGAGGCGGGCCCGTACCGCGGTGCGCATCGCGTCGTGCCGTCGAACGCGCCGGCCGCGGTCGTCGATGTGCCGATGTACCAGGTCGACGCGGTCGTGCGCCGCGCGCCGTCCCTGCAACGCACGCGTGACGGGCGCGTGGCCGCCGTGAATTACTGAGCCCCCGCATGCAGCCGATCTTCGATCTTCTCGCGCTTCCGGTCGTCCAGACGACGATCTGGATCCTCGTCGTCACGGTGAGCGTGATCCTCGCGGTCGCCTTCTCCGTGCTGTTCGAACGCAAGATCATCGGCTGGATGCAGTTGCGCAAGGGCCCGAACCGCGTCGGCAGCATCTTCGGCTTCTGGCCGGGCGTGTTCCAGGCCTTCGCGGACGTGCTGAAACTCCTGATCAAGGAGGTCGTGGTCCCGGCGCAGGCCAACAAGGTGATGTTCGCGCTTGCGCCGATCATCGCGCTCGTGCCGGCGCTCGCCACCTGGGCGGTCGTGCCGCTCTCGCCCGACCTCGTGATCGCGAACATCGACGCCGGGCTCCTTTACGTGCTCGCGCTCACCTCGACAGGCATCTACGGCGTGATCATCGCCGGCTGGGCCGCGAACTCGAAGTACGCGATGCTCGGCGCAATGCGCTCGGCGGCGCAGATGGTGGCCTACGAGATCGCGATGGGCTTTGCGCTCGTCGGCGTCGTCATGGCGTCCGGCAGCCTGAATCTCGGCGCGATCGTGCAGCAGCAGGCGGGCGGCATGCTCACCTGGAACATCATCTGGCTGTTCCCGCTCGCGCTCGTCTACATCATTTCGGGCGTAGCGGAGACCAATCGCCTGCCGTTCGACGTCGCCGAGGGCGAGTCGGAGATCGTCGCGGGCTTCCATGTCGAGTACTCGGGCATCGCGTTCGCGCTGTTCTTCCTCGCCGAGTACGCGAACATGCTGCTGATCTCGGCGCTCACGGCCGTGTTCTTCTTCGGCGGCTGGCTGTCGCCGTTCGACGGCTACCTGCCCGCGGACAACTGGCTCGCGCGGCCCGGCTTCCCGTGGCTCGGCATCAAGATCTCGGCTTTCATGTTCTTCTATTTCTGGCTGCGGGCGACCTATCCGCGCTACCGCTACGACCAGATCATGCGCCTCGGCTGGAAGGTGCTGATCCCGATCACGCTCGTCTGGATCGCGGTGGAGGGCGTCATGGCGCACTTCGGGGTCGGGCCGTGGAGGGCCGCAGGATGAGCCTGCGCAGCTTCGTCAGGACATTCCTCCTCTGGGAATTGCTGCAGGGGCTCGGGCTCACGTGGCGTACGCTCTTTCGCAAGAAATTCACGGTGAACTACCCGGAAGAGAAGACCCCGCAGTCGCCGCGCTTTCGCGGCCTGCACGCGCAGCGCCGCTACGCCAACGGCGAGGAGCGCTGCATCGCCTGCAAGCTCTGCGAGGCGGTCTGCCCGGCGCTCGCGATCACCATCGAATCGGACGTCGCGCCGGACGGCACGCGCCGCACGACGCGCTACGACATCGACCTCTTCAAGTGCATCTACTGCGGTTTCTGCGAGGAGGCCTGCCCGGTCGACGCGATCGTCGAGACGCGCATCCACGAGTACCACATGGAGCACCGCGGCGAGAACATCATGTCGAAGGACAAGCTGCTCGCGGTGGGCGACCGCTACGAAGCGATGATCGCGGCGGACAAGGCCGCCGACGCCAGGTGGCGTTGAGGACGGGGAGGGCGGCATGCTGGTGATGATCCTGTTCTACGCGTTCTCGGCGGTGCTGATCGCCGCGGCGCTCGGCGTGATCACGACGCGCAACCCCGTGTATTCGGCGCTGTGCCTCGTGCTCGCGTTCTTCACGAGCGCCTGCATCTGGATCCTGATCGAGGCCGAGTTCCTCGCGATCGTGCTGGTGCTCGTCTACGTGGGCGCCGTGATGGTGCTGTTCCTGTTCGTCGTGATGATGCTCGACATCAACGTCGAGGAACTGCGCAGCGGCTTCACGCGCTACGCGTGGCTCGGCTGGCTCACGGCGTTCGTCGTGATCCTCGAACTCGTCGGCGTGCTCGCCGCGCGCCGCCTCGGAGTCGACGCGACGCAGGGGACGGTACCGGTGCCGGCGGACTACAGCAATACGCACGAGCTCGGCACGGTGCTCTACACGCAGTACGTGTACGCGTTCGAGCTCGCCGCGGTGCTGCTGCTGGTCGCGATCGTCGCGGCGATCGCGCTCACGATGCGCAGGCGCCAGGGCCTCAAGGTCCAGGACATCTCGGCGCAGGTCGCGGTGCGCCGCGAGGACCGGGTGCGGCTCGTGCGCATCGAGCCGGAGAAGCGCCCATGATCACCCTCGCCCACCTCCTGACCCTGTCGGCCGTGCTATTCGCTATCGCGGTCGCCGGCATCTTCCTCAACCGCAAGAACGTCATCCTGCTGCTGATGTGCATCGAGCTGCTGCTGCTCGGCGCGAACTTCAACTTCATCTCGTTCTCGCGCTACCTCGGCGACCTCTCGGGGCAGGTGTTCGTGTTCTTCGTGCTGACCGTGGCGGCTGCGGAGGCGGCGATCGGGCTCGCGATCCTCGTCGTGCTGTTCCGTCACAAGCACAGCATCAACGTCGACGACCTCGACACATTGAAGGGTTGACCGGCGATGACACCGAACCTGCTGATCGCGATCCCGCTGCTGCCGCTCGTGGCGGCGCTCATCGCCGGCCTCGCGGGCCGCCGGATCGGGCGGGCCGCGTCGGCAGGGGTGACGATACTCGCGGTCGGCATCTCCTGCGCCCTGTCGCTGTACGTCGCGAAGCTGATCTTCCTCGACGGCGTGCCCGCGTCCGACATCACGGTCTACACCTGGCTCGTCTCGGACGGCATCCGTTTCCAGGTCGGTTTCCTCGTCGACCGGCTCACTGCGCTGATGATGGTCGTCGTGAATTTCGTGTCGTTCTGCGTGCACGTTTACACGATCGGTTACATGCGCGACGACGACGGCTTCCAGCGCTTCTTCAGCTACATCTCGCTGTTCACGTTCTCGATGCTGATGCTCGTGATGGCGAACAACTTCATGCAGCTGTTTTTCGGCTGGGAGGCGGTGGGTCTCGTCTCGTACCTGCTGATCGGCTTCTGGTTCACGCGACCGAGCGCGATCCACGCGAACCTGAAGGCCTTCATCGTCAACCGCATCGGCGATTTTGCCTTCGTGCTCGGCATTGCCGGGGTCGTGTACTGGACGCACTCGCTCGACTACGCGGATCTCTTCGCGCTGGCGCCGTCGCTCGAGACCGCGACGTTCGCACTCAGTGCCGGGACGACCGTGCCGGCGCTCACGCTGATCGCGCTGTGCCTGTTCGTCGGTGCCATGGCGAAATCGGCACAGGTGCCGCTGCACGTCTGGCTGCCCGATTCGATGGAAGGCCCCACGCCGATCTCGGCGCTGATCCACGCCGCGACCATGGTGACGGCGGGCATCTTCATGGTGGCGCGCATGTCGCCGCTGTACGAGTTTTCGGGCGCGGCGCTGACCTTCGTGCTCGTGATCGGCGGCACGACGGCCTTCTTCATGGGCCTGCTCGGCGTCGTCAGCAACGACATCAAGCGGGTGATCGCCTACTCGACGCTGTCGCAGCTCGGTTACATGACCGTGGCGCTCGGTGCGTCGGCCTACAGTGCCGCGATCTTCCACCTGATGACACACGCGTTCTTCAAGGCGCTGCTGTTCCTCGCGGCGGGTTCGGTGATCATCGGCATGCACCACGAGCAGGACATGCGCAAGATGGGCGGCCTCGCGAAGTACATGCCGGTCACCGCGGTCACCTGCTGGATCGGCGCGCTCGCCCTCATCGGCACGCCGTTCTTCTCGGGGTTTTATTCGAAGGACGCGCTGATCGAAGCGGTCGGCGAATCGCAGCGCGCCGGCGCCACCTATGCGTACTGGTGCGTGACCGCGGGCGTGTTCGTCACGGCGCTCTATACGTTCCGGCTCCTGTTCATGACGTTCCACGGCAAGGAGCGCTTCGGCCACGATGAGACGCACGGCGACGAGCACGCCCACGGTCATGGCCACGGCGGTGCGCCGCACGAGAGCCCGTGGGTGGTCACGGTGCCGCTCATCGCGCTCGCGATCCCCTCGATCGTGATCGGCTATCTGACGATCGGGCCGCTGCTGTTCGGCGGCGCGTTCGGGGACGCGATATTCGTGCGCGAGGCGAACGACGTGATCGGCGAGCTCGGCCACGAATACCACGGGCCCGTGGCGTTTGCGCTGCACGGGCTCACGGCACCGACCTTCTGGCTGGCGCTCGCCGGCGTGGTGACCGCCTGGTACCTGTATCTGAAGAGCCCCGGGACGCCCGCGCGGATCGCGGCGCGCTTTGCGGGCCTGTATTCAATGCTCGTGAACAAGTTCTATTTCGACTGGTTCAACGAGACGCTGGTCGCGCCGTTCACGCGGCTCGTCGGCAAGGTCCTGTGGAAGGGCGGCGACCAGCTGCTGATCGACGGGGCATTCGTGAACGGGTCGGCGAAATTCGTCGGCTGGGCCGCGGCGAAGGGCCGCCGGATCCAGACGGGCTATCTGTACACCTACGCGTTCTGGATGGTCATCGGGCTCGCGGTCCTCCTGGGCTGGTTCCTGATCGGCGCCTGACGGGGTCACAAGCGCATGCAGGGTTTCGGCATACTTTCCGTACTCGTGTGGCTGCCGATAGCGGGCGGCATCGCGGTGCTCCTGCTCGGCGATCGCCGCATCGCGCTCGGGCGCTGGCTCGCCCTCGCGGTTGCGCTCGCCACGATCCTCGTCGCGCTGCCGCTCTGGGCAGGCTTCGATCGTGGCACCGCGGAATTCCAGTTCGTCGAGCGCCTGCGGTGGTTGCCGGTGTTCAATTCCTGGTACCACCTCGGCATCGACGGCATTTCCCTGCCGCTCATCGTCCTGACCGCCGTGATGACCGTGCCGGTGATCATCGCGGCGTGGACCCGGATCGAGGCGCGACCCGCGCAGTACTACGCGGCCTTCCTGATCATGGAGGGCCTGATGATCGGCGTGTTTGCGGCGATCGACGGATTGCTCTTCTATTTCTTCTGGGAAGCGATGCTGATCCCGATGTTCCTGATCATCGGGGTATGGGGCGGGCCGCGGCGCGTCTACGCGACGATCAAGTTCTTCCTGTACACCTTCCTCGGCTCGGTGCTGATGCTGGTGGCGCTGATCTATCTCTACGTGCAGGGCGGCGACTACTCGATACGGGCGCTGCAGGACCTGCCGCTCACGCTCGTCGAGCAGCGCTGGATCTTCCTCGCGTTCCTCGCCGCGTTCGCCGTCAAGGTGCCGATGTGGCCGGTGCACACGTGGTTGCCCGACGCGCACGTCGAGGCGCCGACCGGCGGCTCGGTGATCCTTGCGGCGATCCTGCTGAAGATGGGCGGCTACGGCTTCCTGCGCTTCAGCCTGCCGGTGACCCCCGATGCGAGCCGCGAGTTCGACTGGCTGATGATCGCGCTGTCGCTGATCGCGGTCGTGTACATCAGCCTGGTGGCGCTCGTGCAGACCGACATGAAGAAGCTGATCGCCTACTCGTCGGTGGCGCACATGGGCTTCGTCACGCTCGGCACGTTCATCGCCTGGGACATTGCCGATTCGACCGGCACGCTGCGCGGCGCCGCGATGGGCCTCGACGGCGCCATGGTGCAGATGGTGTCGCACGGCCTCGTCTCGGGCGCGATGTTCCTGTGCATCGGCGTGATGTACGACCGGGTGCACAGCCGCGAGATCTCGGCCTACGGCGGCGTGATCAACACGATGCCGAAATTCGGCGGCTTCATCGTGCTGTTCGCGATGGCGAACGTCGGCCTCCCGGGCACCTCGGGCTTCGTCGGCGAGTTCCTCGTGATCATCGCGAGCTACAAGGCGAGCTTCTGGTATGCGTTCCTCGTCGCGACGATCCTCGTGCTCGGCGCCGGCTACACGCTGTGGCTCGTGAAGCGCGTGATCTACGGGCCCGTGGCCAACGACCACGTGGCGAAAATGCCGGATCTCGACAGCCGCGAACTGATGGCGCTCGGCCTGCTCGCCGTCCTCGTGCTGCTGCTCGGCGTGTGGCCCGCGCCGCTGCTCGATGTCATGCACAGCTCCATTCACCACCTCGTCGAGCAGATGACGACGAGCAAGCTGCCCCTCTGAGGCCCGAGCCCGATGCCCGATACGCAGAACTGGTGGTCGACAATCGCGCCCGCGGCGCCGGAGATGTATCTCGCGACGGTGATCTGCGTGATCCTGCTGATCGACGTGTTCGCAGGCGGGTCGCGGCGCCCGAGGCTGACCGGTACCCTGACACTGATCGCGCTGGCGGTCGGTGCGTGGGTCACGCTCGAATACGGCAGCGTCGGCGGTCGCACGCCGCTCTTCGGCGGCCTGTACATTGCCGATCCGCTGGCGCTCGTGCTGAAGCTCTCGGCACTGCTCTATGTCGCGGTCGCGCTGCTCTATTCGCGGCCGGCACTCGCCCGGCGCGGGACGGGCGGCGAGTACCACGTGCTCGCGCTGACTGCGCTGCTCGGCATCTACGTGCTCGCGTCCGCCGGCAATCTCCTGTCGCTGTATATCGGGGTCGAACTGCTGGCGCTGTCGCTGTACGCGATGATCGCGTTCGACCGGGAATCGCCGGTGTCGGCCGAGGCGGCAATGAAATACTTCGTTCTCGGCTCGATCGCCTCGGGCATGCTGCTCTACGGCATCTCGCTGGTGTACGGCCTCACCGGCACCCTCGCGCTCGACGAGGTCGCGCTGCGACTCACGGCGGAGCCGAGCCTCGGCATGGTGGCGGGCGTCGCGTTCGTCGTCGTGGCGATCGCGTTCAAGTTCGGCGCCGTGCCGTTCCACATGTGGGTGCCGGACGTCTACCACGGCGCCCCGACGACCGTGACGCTGTTCTTGTCGACCGCGCCGAAGTTCGCGTATTTCGCGCTGGCCTACCGGCTGCTGTCGCAGGGCCTCGACGGCATCTCGCCCACGTGGACGCAGATGCTGGCGATCATCGGCGTGCTGTCGCTGATCGTCGGCAACGTGTTCGCGATCGCGCAGGCGAACCTGAAGCGCATGCTTGCGTACTCGGCAATCGCCAACGTCGGCTTCATCCTGCTCGGCTTCACGACCGGCACGGCAGCGGGCTACAGCGCGGCGCTCTATTACACGATCGTCTATGTGCTGGCCACGCTCGGCGCGTTCGGCGTGATCCTGCTCGCGAGCCGCCGCGGCTTCGAGGCCGACGAACTCGAGGACTACAAGGGCCTGCAGGCGCGCGACCCGATGCTCGCGCTGTGGATGATGATGATGATGTTTTCCACCGCCGGCGTGCCGCCGTTCGTCGGTTTCTGGGCGAAACTCGCGATCTTCGAGGCGCTGTGGCAGGTGGGGGCCGTCTGGCTCATCGTGATCGGGGCGCTCGCGGCGGTCGTCGGCGCCTTCTACTACATCCGCGTCGTGAAGCTGATGTACTTCGACGACGCGCCGTCCGCGCCGCGCGGCGAGGCGAGCGGCGCGCTGCGCCTCGTGCTCGGCGTGAACGCGCTCGCGACGCTCGCGCTCGGCGTCGTGCCGGCGAGCCTGTTCGATCTCTGCAAGGCCGTGCTCGGCTGACAGCGGGGAGGGGCCGTGCGCACGGTGCCGCTGCTCGCGATGATGGTGCTTGCTGCCACATCGGCAGCCGCGGCACCACAACCGCACACTGTCGCGGAACTGCTGGCGGCGGGCGATGTGCGCGATGCCGACCTGTCGCCCGACGGGGAGCGCGTCGCGATCGCCACCGCGACCGGCAAGACGACGAGCGACGAACTGTCGGTCATTTCACTGACGGGCGCCGGTGACGTCGAGGGGAGCCGGCGCATTGCATTGCCCGGCGCCGAGCGCACGATCGTCGAGTGGGTGGCTTGGGCCACCGACCGCCGGCTTCTGATGTCCGTGCTGATCAACCCGACGCTGATCCCGACACGGCGCATCTATGCCATCAATGCAGACGGCACCGGGTTCACGGCGCTCTTCTCCGGTTCCGATTCGATCCTGCGGCGGTCGTACGACCTCGGGCAGATTCTCGACTTTTCCGAAGCCGAGGAGGGCCGCGTGGCCATCCCCGCATGGGTCGGCGGCGTGAATCAGCTGTACTCCGTGAACATCTTCACCGGTGCGGCAACGCCGATCGCAAAGGGGAGGACGGGCACCTTCACGTGGGGTGTCCAGAGAGGGCAGGCAGTCCTGCGTTTCGACGTGAACTATCGTGGCACGGTGATTTCCGTGTACGGCCGCGCGACTCCCGCGGACAGCTGGCAGCCGTTGACGCGTTATGCGAGGCGCGACGGCGCGCCGGAGTGGGAGTACGTCGCAGACGGGTCCCTGCCGGGCGAGATCTATGTCCTGTCGCATCACGGAGGCGAGGACAAGGCGTCCATCTACCAGTTCGACCTCGCACGCAAGACATACGGGGAGCGCGTCGCGAGCCATGCGGACTTCGACCTGCAGGGAGTGCTGAAGGTCCGCGGGCGCTACTACGGGGCCTGGTATGTCGACGACCGCCTGCACTATCAGCTCGAAAACAAGGCCCTGCAGCGGCATGTCGACGGCGTGAACCGCTATTTCGGCGATGTCGCGAATGTGAGGATCGTGGGCCTCGACCGCAATGCGTCGCGGATCCTCCTCAGGGTAGACGGCGCCACGATGCCGGTCGACTATTACCTGTACGACACGGCGCGCAAGCATCTGCAGTTCCTGCGAGCCTCATGGCCCGGCATCGAACCGGAGCGACTGGCCGTCACCGAGGTGATCCGCACCACCACGCGGGATGGTCTCGTGCTCAGCTCGTACCTGACACGTTCGCGCGACGCAGCGCTTCCGCTGCCGCTCGTCGTGATGCCTCACGGCGGGCCCGAACTTCGCGACCACCTCGGCTACGACAGGATCGTGCAGGCCTATGCCGCGCAGGGGTGGGCCGTATTGCGGACGAACTTTCGTGGCTCGAGCGGCTACGGCAAGGCATTTGTCGAGGCGGGCTACCGGCAATGGTCGCTGCGCATGCAGGACGACCTGGCCGATGCAGTGGGCGATGTCGTGAAGCGTGGCATTGCCGACCCGCGGCGGATTGCGATTTCCGGCGCGAGTTACGGCGGCTACGCCGCCCTGGCAGGCGTGGTCGCGACGCCGGACCTGTACCGCGCGGCGGTCTCGCTCGCGGGAGTCAGCGACCTCCGGGAGTTCCTGGACTGGAAGCGTGAAGACGGTACCGATTCGGAGTCCTACCGCTATTGGGTCAAACTCGTCGGCGACCCGAAGAAGGACGCAGCGGCCATCAAGGCCGCCTCACCGCGCCATCGCGCCGCGGAGATCAAGGTCCCCGTCCTGCTGATTCACGGTGTCGACGACGACAATGTGCCGATCGAGCAGTCGCGATTCATGAAAGCGGCCCTCGACAGGCTCGGCAAGCCCGTGCAGCTGATCGAGGTGACGGGTGAAGGCCACAGCGGATGGTCGACCGAAAACAATCTGCGTTACGTCGAAGCCGCAATCAAGTTCCTCGAACCTGTGCTGAAATAGCGTAAACCTTTGGAGGACCGGCCCATGAATCCCATCGACAGGCGAGAGTTCGTTCACGGCGCGCTCGGTACGGGCGCACTGCTCGCGGCGGCGCCGGTCGCGTTCGCGGCGCAGAAGCTCGACGATGTTCACGCGCAGGTCACGAAAGGGCACGACGCCGCCGTCACGCGCCTGCAGGACTGGATTCGCGTGATCACGATCGCCGCACAGGACCGCGGCATGGAAGAGGGCTGCCGCTACATGATGCAGCTCGCACGCGATGCGGGCTTTCAGCACGTCGAGCGCGTGCCGACGCGCGGCTACCCGTCGGTGTTCGCGACGCTCGACGCGGGCGCGAAGCGCACGCTCGGCATTTACTTCATGTACGACGTCAAGCAGGTCGACCCATCCGAGTGGTCTTCGCCGCCGTGGGAAGCGCGCCTCGTCGATGTGCCGGGGGCCGGCAAGTGCGTCATGGGCCGCGGCGCCGTGAACCAGAAGGGGCCGCAGGCGTCGTTCCTGTCGGCGTTGCATGCGATACGCGCGGCCGGCCGCAAGCTGCCGGTCAACCTCGTGTTGATTGCCGAGAGTGAGGAGGAGATCGGCTCGCCGCATTTCCCCGATGCCGTACTCGCGCCGCAGGTGCGCGCAGCGCTCGAAAAGTGTGTCGGCATCTTCATGCCCGAGGCCGCGCAGTCGCTCGACGGCACCGTGCAGGTGTCGCTCGGTGCGAAGGGCGTCGTCGAGCTCGAACTCGTGTCGAGCGGCGAGAAATGGGGCCGCGGCCCCTCGAGGGACGTGCACTCGAGCAACCGCGCGCGGCTCGACAGCCCGGCGTTCCATCTCGTGCAGGCGCTCGGCACGCTGATCGACGACAAGGGCGACCCGGCAATCGACGGCTGGTGGGACGACGTGAAGCCGCTGTCGGCGGCCGAGGAGAAGATGCTCGATGTCGCGGCGGCGCGCATGAGCGAGGCGAGCGCGAAGCAATCGATGGGTGTCACCCATTGGGCGCGCAACGCCGACTGGCGCCAGGCGCTCGAAGACCTGTGCGCGCGACCGACCGTGAACATCGAAGGGCTCGTCGGCGGCTACACGGGCGAGGGCGGCAAGACGGTGCTGCCGCACCGCGCGACCGCGAAGCTCGATTTCCGCCTCGTGCCCGACATGACACGCGACGGCGCCGTCGCGAAACTGAAGGCCTATCTCGCGAAGCGCGGTTACGGCGACATCGAAGTCAACGTGAGCGGCGGCTACGATCCGACCACCACTGCCGCCGACTCGGCGCTCATCCGCACCATGATGCGCGTGTACCAGGCGGAAGGCATCGACCCGATCTTCTGGCCCCGTCGCGGCGGATCCTGGCCCGGCTTCGTGTTCACGGGTAAGCCGCTGTCGCTTCCCGCGGCCCATTTCGGCCTGGGCCACGGGCAGCGCGCACACGCGCCGGACGAGTACTACCTGATCGAATCGTCGAACCCGAAGCTCGCGGGAATCGATGGGGCGGTGCGCTCGTTCGTCAATTTCCTGTACGCGCTCGCCTGACGCGCCCGCCCACCGCGCGCGAGTTGTGTTGGCGGGCGGGCCCCGCTAAGATGCGCGCCCCAACTGGTGCGGGGTGGAGCAGTCTGGCAGCTCGTCGGGCTCATAACCCGAAGGTCGCAGGTTCAAATCCTGCCCCCGCTACCAACCTTCCCGTGTCCATTCCGGAAGGTGCTTGCCAGCCGAGCACTCCTGCATTTCGCTGACAGGGGCAGAGAGCGGCCCCTCCCTTCGGGCTCGCGGGACGCTTTGCAGAGGCCCTGATCAGATGGATGTCCGGACTCATGCCATGCGTATCGAGAACCATCGGCAGAAGCGATCACGTCTGGCAATTCGCCGGCTCCCGGGATCGTTTCGTTCACTGGAAGGCCGTGCCGGGCGGCAAAGAGCCGCAAGCCGTTGAACGCGAGCTTCTCGACGCCTTCCGGGAGCACCACGCAGTCCTCCCGTTCGCCAATCTGAGACGGTGAATGTCGACGTACGCGCCATGGGTGAGTGGCCAGATTATCTGAACTGACCTGATCCGGCGCCGTCTCGGCAATAATCGACCGCTCGAACAAACGATGACGAAGGTCACCCATGAAATGGATTGCGCCCCCTGAGCCCGACCGTGACAGAGCCAGTCTCGAGAAGCGCCTGTGGGACGCGGCCGACCAGTTCCGCGCCAATTCCGGACTGAAGGCCCAGGAATACTCCGGCCCCATCCTCGGCCTGATCTTCCTGCGCTTCGCCGGGGTGCGCCATGCCGTCCAGCGGGCGAAGCTGGAAAAGGCGGGCGGTTCCTCGCGCCGTGGCAACCGGGTGGATGAGCCCGCCGCCTACCACGCCGACAACGTCCTCTACCTCGCCCCCGAGGCGCGCTTCGATTTCCTGCTGAAGCTGCCGGAGGCGGCCGACGTCGGCGCGAAGGTCAACGCTGCCATGCGCGAGGTGGAGAAGCACAATCCGCAGCTCGCCGGCGTGCTGCCCAAGACTTTCAACCTTTTCACCGGCACGCTCCTCAAGGAGCTGCTGAAGAAGATCTCCGAGATCCCGGCCACGCTCGACTTCGACGCCTTCGGTCGCATCTACGAATATTTCCTCGGCGAGTTCGCCATGAGCGAGGGCCAGGGCGGCGGCGAGTTCTACACCCCGAGCAGCATCGTGCAGTTGCTCGCGCAGGTGATCGAGCCCTTCCACGGCCGCATCCTCGACCCCGCCTGCGGCTCGGGCGGCATGTTCGTGCAGTCGGCGCGTTTCGTGGCCGAACACCACAAGAACCCTTCGGCCGAACTGGCCATCTGCGGCGTGGAGAAGACCGACGAAACCGGCCGCCTCGCACGCCTGAACCTGGCCATACACGGGCTGGAGGGCGACATCCGCCACGGCGGCAACGTCAACAGCTACTACGACGACCCGCACGCGGCCACCGGCGCCTTCGACTTCGTGCTCGCCAATCCGCCCTTCAACGTGAACGCGGTGGACAAGGAGCGGCTCAAGGACATGGTGGGCACCGGCCGCCGCTTCCCCTTCGGCCTGCCGCGCACCGACAACGCGAACTACCTGTGGATCCAGCTCTTCTACTCGGCGCTCAATGCCAAGGGCCGCGCCGGCTTCGTCATGGCCAACTCCGCCTCCGATGCCCGTAGCAGCGAGCAAGAGCTGCGGCAGAAGCTGATCGAGGCCCGCGCCGTGGATGTGATGGTGGCCGTCGGCCCCAACATGTTCTACACCGTCACGCTGCCGTGCACGCTGTGGTTCCTCGACCGGGGCAAGGCCAAGACGAAGCGCGCCGACACGGTGCTGTTCATCGACGCCCGCCACATCTATCGGCAGGTGGACCGCGCCCACCGCGACTGGACGCCCGCGCAGATCGGCTTCATCGCCAACCTGGTGCGCCTCTATCGCGGCGAAGCGCCGGACCTCACCGTGGGCGGCGAGGAAACGGTGGCCAAGCTGAAGGAAATGTTTGGCAAGAAACCCGCCTATGCCGACGTGCCAGGCCTGTGCAAGGCGGCGACGATCAAGGAGATCGAAGCGCAGGGCTGGTCGCTCAACCCCGGCCGCTACGTGGGCGTGGCCCCGGGCGAGGAGCTGAGCGACGAGGATTTCAAGGCGCAGCTCGAAATGCTGAACGAGGAGCTGGAAACCCTCAACGCCCAGGCGCGCACGCTGGAAGCCACCATCGCTGCGAATGTGGCGGGGATTTTGGAAGGGTGAGTATGGATCGAGCACAACTAAAGGAGGTCTGCGAAGTCAACTGGGGTGATACTTCCGTCACCAAATCGAGCTACGTTGATGCGGGCTATCCGGCGTTTAGCGCCTCGGGGTGTGACGGGTTCCTTCCATATTTTGATCATGAAGGTCCAGGAGTTGTGCTTAGCGCCATCGGCGCGCAATGTGGGAAGACTTGGTTCACAAGGGGCAAATGGTCTTGCATTAAGAACACTATCTATATCAAGTCAAAGGATTCCGATGTGGATACCCAATATGTGTTCTATGCTCTCTCGGACCCAGAGGTTTGGCCGAAACGCGGCGCGGCACAACCTTTCATCTCTCAGACCGATGCGCGGAATGTTGAAATCTCGCTCCCATCCCTCCGCATCCAGCGCCGCATAGCGAGCATCCTGTCGGCTTACGACGAGCTGATCGAAAACAGCCAGCGGCGCATCAAGATTCTGGAGACGATGGCCCGCGCCCTCTACCGCGAGTGGTTCGTCCACTTCCGTTTCCCGGGGCACGACTCCGTCCGCCGTGTTTCGTCTCCCCTCGGCGAGATTCCGGAGGGGTGGGAGGTGAGGAAGCTGGGCAACCTCGCGGACATTAGCTGGGGAGATACATCAACGACTAAAGCGTCATACGTGACGGAAGGCTATGCCGCCTACAGTGCCTCTGGTCTCGACGGCAAACTAGACCATTATGACTTTGAGCGAATAGGTGTTGTCCTGAGCGCAATTGGCGCACAGTGCGGCAGAACATGGCTCGCGCGTGGGAAGTGGTCCTGTATCAAGAACACGATCCGATTTTGGTCAAAGGACGAAAGCACAAGCACTGAGTTCTTGTTTGTAGCTACCGCAGGGCAGAATTTTTGGCCGCGTCGCGGCGCAGCACAGCCTTTCATCTCGCAGGGTGACGCAGAGCGCCGTGAGCTTGTGATTCCTGATCGCGACACGATGAAACGCTTCACGGATTTTGTGGCAGACGCATTGGAGCAGATAGCAGTTCTTGAAGAGCAAATCCAAACCCTCCGCCGCACCCGCGACCTGCTGCTGCCGCGCCTGCTATCGGGCCAGATCGACGTGGAGACGATGCCCGCATGAATGCACAAGACCTGCCGCTGACCCAACTGCTGGATGGCGCCAAGCAGTTCATCGTGCCGATCTTCCAGCGCGACTATTCCTGGGGCACCAGGCATTGCCAGCAGCTCTGGAACGACATTCTGCGTGTCGGCGCCGACTCCGCCGCCCGCCCCCACTTTCTCGGTTCGGTCGTCTATATCGCAGCCGAAGACAATCAGGCCGCGATTCCTCGCTGGTTGCTGATCGACGGCCAGCAGCGGCTGACCACCGTGAGCTTGCTGCTCATCGCGCTGCGCGATCGATTGAAGGCCCGACCCGATGACGACGAGTCGTTGCCCTCGGCAGAGGAAGTCGAAGACCGTTTCCTGCGCAATCGCCACGGGCGGGGAGAGCGCCGCGGCAAGCTGATGCTGCGACGGGCGGACAACGAGACCCTGACGGCCCTGCTCGATGGGCAAGCGCTGCAGGCGGGTGCGGCAGAGGCGATTCGCGAGAACCATGCCTTCTTTCAGGAGCGGCTCGCCGAGACCGATCTGGCGCAGGTGTATGCCGGCATCGCCAAGCTGGTGATCGTGGATGTCAGCCTGACGCGCGGGCATGACGACCCGCAGATGATCTTCGAGAGCCTCAACTCCACGGGCCTCGACCTGACGCAGGCCGACCTGATCCGCAACTTCGTGCTGATGAGGCTCGACGATGAACTGCAAACGCGCCTCTACGAAGACTACTGGCGGCCCATCGAGGTGGCCTTCGGCAACCGCTATCGGAGCGAGTTCGACAAGTTCTGCCGTGACTTTCTGGTCCTGAAGCTGCGGCCGAGCAAGCAACTGCGCGCCGATGCGATCTACCAATACTTCCGGAACTACTTCCACGCCGAATTCGCGACCCGCTCGGTGGAAGACATGCTCGCCGAGTTGCGCCGCTTCGCCGGCTACTACGTGCGCTTCAGTCTGGGCCGCGAGGCGGACCCGCAGTTCGCCGCGGCGTCCGGGCGGCTGCGCGCGCTGGTGGAAGTGGCCTCGCCCCTGATGCTTCGCCTGCACGACTGCCATGCGCGCAGCGGTGCTTTCGACAGCCGCGCCTTTGCCGAGGCCATCGCGTTGCTCGAAAGCTATGTCTTTCGCCGCTCCGCCTGCGACATGCAGACACGCAGCCTGTATCAGATCTTCGCGGGCCTCGCCTACAAGGTTCGTGACGCGGCGCCGCTCGAGAGCCTCAAGGTGGCGCTGTACCGGGGAGGACGCAAGCGACGCTTCCCCTCCGACATCGAGTTCCGCGATGCGCTGGAGACACGCGACGTGTATGCGATGCGCAGTTGCGCCTACCTGCTCGATCGTCTGGAGAACGACAGCAAGGAGAAGATCGATACCAGCGCCTTCACCATCGAGCACGTGCTGCCGCAGAACGAGAGCCTGGGCGCGGCGTGGCGGGAGATGCTTGGTCGTGACTGGAAATCGATTCAGGAAACCTGGGTGCACCGCCTGGGCAATCTGACGCTCACCGGCTACAACAGCGAATACAGCGACCGCCCCTTCGACGAGAAGAAGTCCATGGCCAAGGGCTTCAACGACAGCCCGCTGCGGCTGAACCGCAGCATCCGCGAGCAGAGCCGCTGGACGGCGACCGAGATCGAGGCGCGCGGCAAGGCGCTCGCCCGGCAGGCTGTGAAGGTCTGGCCTGGCTTGTCTGTGGACATGGACGCGGTGCGCAGTGCCGAAATGGAAGAGCGGCGTGCGGCCGCAGCACAGTTCAGCATCGAGTCGGTCGGCTTCGACCCGGAAGCCCGCGCTTTGTTTGACGCGATCCGGCCCCATCTGCTGGCGCTGGGCGAGGACGTGGTGGAACTGTGCGGGGCGAAGAGTGTGGTGTATCGGGTCTTCGATCATTTCGTCGAGGTGCTGCCGCGCAGCCGCCATATCCTGTTGCTCGTCAACATGGACTTCGACGACATCGATGACCCATCGGGACGGGCGCGCGATGCATCGGACTACGCTTTCGTGGCGAATGCCAGCGAGTCGGGGGACGTGCTGTTCTCGCTGCGGGATACGGCGCAGGTGCCGGCCGCCATGCATGTCGTACAGCAGGCTTACGAGCGGGTGACGGAGTAGGCATGTCCCACGCCTGCATACACCGGCCCTTCACGAGGTAGCCCCCGATGGGCACGGTCCGTAAAACAATCACCGTCACTGACCATCAGGATCATTGGAGTCGTGCCCAGATTGAAGCTGGACGTTTTGCCAATGACAGCGAACTGATCCGGGATCTGATCCGCTTTCACTTGCCGCAAGCGGATGCAGCACGGCGGCGGATGATTCGTGGCTGACGCCCGGTCAGCCCTGCTGCCGCAGCTCCTGCTGACCCGGATTCGCCGTTCGCGAATAGCGAATTTGTGGCGGACCACACGACTTGACGCTTGATTCGGCGCGCCTTTCCCGGTTAGTTTCGCATTTCGCGAAACACGAAAGAACAGTCTGGACCCTCTCCATGCCCCGCCTTCCCAACCGCCAGCCGGTGCTCAAGCCGCAGGACTTCTACCTCCTGTTGGCCCTGGCTGCCTGTCGCGACCAAGGCACGACCTATCCCGAGCTGGCGGCATTTTCCGGATTGTCGATGTCCGAGGTGCATGGTGCGTTGAAGCGGGCCGAAGCTGCGCGCCTCTTGATCTTCGACATCAAGAGACCACGCATCCTGCTGCCGGCGTTCAAGGAGTTCCTGTTCCATGGCGCCAAGTACGCCTTCCCCGCCACGCGCGGCAGCATGGTGGCCGGCGTCCCGACAGCGCACGCGGCAGCGCCCCTGAGTGCGCACATTTCACCCTCGGCCGACCCGCCGCCGGTGTGGCCGAGCATTGCGGGCACGACGCGAGGCATGGCTTTGCTGCCGCTGTATCCCTCGGCGCCAGCCGCCGCCCTGCGAAGCACGGCGCTCTACGAGAATCTCGCCTTGTTCGATGCCATCCGCGCCGGCAACGCACGGGAGCGCACCCTGGCGAAGCGGTTTTTCGAGGAAAGGTTGTGATCGCGGGCGATCCCAACGTGCGCAGCGTCGAGTTGGTGGCTGCCGCCTTGGGCGATCTCTGCGACGAACTGGTGCTGGTGGGCGGCTGCGCAGCCAGCCTGCTGATCGATGCACCGACAGCGCCTCTGCCCCGCGTAACCTACGACGTGGATCTGATTGCGGTGGTGGCGGCGCTGCGCACCTACCACACGCTGGAAGAGCGATTTGCCGCACGCGGCTTCCAGCGGGATATGGCGCCGGATGCGCCCATCTGCCGTTGGCGGATCGGCGGCATCGAAGTCGATTTGATGCCCACCGACGAGTCGGTGCTGGGGTTTTCCAACCGCTGGTACCCTGTAGCGGCTGCCACAGCCAGCCGCCAGGAATTGCCGGGCGGCCTGGCCATCAACCTGATCGCCGCTCCGGCCTTTCTGGCCACCAAATTCGAAGCGTTTCGCACCCGCGGCCAGGGTGATGTGCTGCAGAGCCATGATTTCGAGGACATCATCAATGTGGTCGAGGGGCGCCTCGCCATCGTCGAGGAGGTAGGCGCCAGCCGGGAGGCGCTGCGCGCCTATCTCGGCAGCCAGTTCGCGCATGTAACGGCCGCAGCGGATTTCGCCAATGTGCTGCCTGGATTGGTGGCCTTCGACGAGTTGCATGCGCAGCGGCTCGAGCGCGTGCATCAGCGCATCGCGGCGCTGGCCGCCATGGGCAAGCCATGAGCCCTCACGCCTGGACCGAAGACCAGCTCGTCGAGCAGCCTGCCATCAGCCTGTTTGCCGAGCTCGGCTGGCAGACGGCATCGGCGATGGAGGAGACCTTCGGCGCGGGCGGCACGCTCGGCCGGGAGACCAGGGGCGAGGTGGTGCTCGTGGACCGCCTGCGCGCCGCGCTCTCCGCGCTCAATCCCGGCCTGCCGACCGAGGCGATTGAGACCGCCATCGACGAGCTCGCCCGCGATCGCTCGGCGATGAGCCTCGAGGCCGCCAACCGCGAGGTCTATCGGCTGCTGAAGGATGGCATTCCGGTGTCCATTCCCGACCGCGAACACGGCGGGCAGAAGGCCGAACGCCTGCGCGTGGTGGACTGGACCGAGCCGGAGCGCAACGACTTCCTGCTGGTGAGCCAGTTCAGCGTCGTGGGCAGCCTCTACACTTGCCGACCCGACCTGGTGGGCTTCGTCAACGGTCTGCCCTGGGTGGTGATCGAACTGAAGAAGCCCGGTGTGCCGGCGCGGGCGGCCTTCGATGAAAACCTGACGCACTACAAGAGCGAGATTCCCCGGCTTTTCTGGTTCAACGCGCTGCTCATCGCCAGCAATGGCACCGACAGCCGCGTGGGCTCGCTCACCGCCGACTGGGAGCGGTTCTTCGAGTGGAAGCGCATCGAGCGCGAGGACGAGCCGCGCCGCGTGTCGCTGGAGGTGATGCTGCGCGGCACCTGCGACCGCGCCCGCCTGTTCGACCTGGTGGAGAACTTCACGCTATTCTCCGAGCACAAGGCCGGGGTGGTGAAGATCCTCGGCCAGAATCACCAGTTCCTGGGCGTGAACAACGCCATCGCCTCGATGCTGGAGGCACGCAGGCTGGGCCACGGCCGCGGCGGCGTGTTCTGGCAGACGCAGGGCAGCGGCAAGAGCTTCTCGATGGTGTTCTTCGCGCAGAAGGTGCTGCGCAAGTTCGCCGGCAACTGGACCTTCGTCGTGGTCACCGACCGGGTGGAGCTGGACGAGCAGATCGCCAGGACCTTCAAGGCCGTGGGCGCGGTGAGCGAGGCCGAGGGCGAGAAGTGCCACGCCGGCAGCGGCGCGCATCTGCGCGAACTGCTGCGCGGCAACCACCGCTACGTGTTCACGCTCATCCACAAGTTCCAGACGCCGGAGAGGCTCACCGATCGCGCCGACGTGATCGTGCTGACCGACGAGGCGCATCGCAGCCAGTACGACACGCTGGCGCTCAACATGCGCGCGGCCCTCCCGAAGGCGATGTTCCTGGCCTTCACCGGCACGCCGCTGATCGCCGGGGAGGAGCGCACCCGGGAAGTCTTCGGTGACTACGTGTCGATCTACGACTTCCAGCAGTCGATCGAGGACGGGGCCACCGTGCCGCTGTTCTACGAGAACCGCACGCCCGAACTGCAACTGGTCAACCCCGATCTCAACGACGACATCTACGCGCTGGTCGAGGCCGCCGACCTCGACGCCGAGCAGGAAGAGAAGCTCGAGAAAGTGCTGGGGCGGCAGTACCACCTCATCACCCGCGACGACCGGCTGGAGACGGTGGCGCGGGACATCGTGCGGCATTTCCTGGGGCGAGGGTTCGTGGGCAAGGCGATGGTGGTGTCCATCGACAAGGCCACGGCGCTCAGGATGTACGACAAGGTGAAAAGGCTGTGGGCCGCTGAAACGGCGAGGGTGCAGAAGGAACTGGGCGAGCTGTCCTATCAGCGCGGCGCCGGCATGTCGCCGGAGCAGGCTCGGCGCGACGCGCGCAGGGCGGAGCTGAAGGCGCGGCTCGCGGTGTTGACCACCACCGAGATGGCGGTGATCGTCTCGCCGGGGCAGAACGAGATCGAGCAGATGAAGAAACTCGGTCTCGACATCGAGCCGCACCGCAAGCGCATGAACGAAAGCCAGCCGGGGCTCGACGAGAAGTTCAAGGACACGACCGACCCGTTGCGGCTGGTGTTCGTCTGCGCCATGTGGCTCACCGGCTTCGATGCACCGAGCTGCTCGACGATCTATCTCGACAAGCCCATGCGCAACCACACGTTGATGCAGACCATCGCCCGCGCCAACCGCGTGTTCCCGGGCAAGCATTCCGGCATGATCGTCGACTACGCCAACGTGTTCGCCTCGCTGGAGAAGGCGCTGGCGATCTACGGTGCGGGCAAGGGCGGCGACAGCCCGGTGAAGGACAAGGCGCAGCTCGTCGCGGCGCTGCGCGAGGCGATCACGGCGGCCACGGCGTTCTGTGCCGCGCGGGGCGTGGACCTCGCGGCGATGGAGACGCTGCCGCAGGGTGGCATGGCGCGGCTGGCCGCCATCGAGAATGCCATCGACGCCCTGATCGGCCCCGATTCCGTCCGGCGCGACTTCCTCGGCCACGAAAAGTTCGTCGGCACGCTCTTCAGGGCGGTGAAGCCGGACCCGGCGGCGATCGCGTTCGCGGCGCGCGTGGCCGGCATCGCCACGCTCGTCGCCGCGATCCGCGCAAAGCTCAGCCCCAATCCTCCGGACATCGCCAGTATCCTGCAGCAGATATCCGGCTTGCTCGATAAGTCGATCACCGGCCACGAGATCCGCGATGTGGGTCTGCCGGCCATCGACCTTTCGAAGATCAATTTCGAGGCGCTGGCGAAACGCTTCAGGGAATCGCAGCACCGGAATACCGATCTCGAAGCGCTCAAGGCGGCGATCGCCGCGAGGCTTGCGAAGCTCGTGCGCCTCAACCGCACGCGCGCCGACTTCGCCGAGAAGTTCGAGGCACTGATCGAGAGCTACAACAACGGTAGCCGCAACATCGAGCAGCTATTCGAGGAGCTGCTGAAGCTCTCGAACAGCCTCGACGTGGAGCAGCAGCGTCACGTCCGGGAGAACCTCACGGAAGAAGAGCTCGTTGTCTTCGATATTCTGACCCGACCCGCGCCTGAGCTGAGCGCCGACGAAAGGGCCGAGGTCAAGAAAATAGCCAAGGCCCTGTTGGGTCGGTTGAAAGGGCTCCTGGTGCTCAACTGGAGGCAGAAGGCAGCCGCCCGTGCCGCGTTGAAGCTGGCTATCGAAGACACGCTCGACGCCGGCTTGCCACGGGCCTACGCGCCGGCGATGTATCAGCAGAAATGCGCCGCGGTCTTCGAGCACGTCTATGAAAACTATCCCGAACGCGATCAGGGTATTTACGCTGCAGTAACCCGGACCGCGTAGATTCGTTCTTCGAACACGTGGTGTGGCGCGGCAGGAGCCCAGGCGAGATGGCGACGTTGCAGTCGGTATCGCAGCAGCCGGATGGCTTCTGGATAGACAGCTACGTGACCGCTGCCGCGTGGTTCCGTGCCGACGACGGCGACAAGCGCATAGCGCTCCCTCGTTATCGGGGCTGCGCGTCCTTCCGGGACAACGTGGCAGCTCCGGGCTCCATCAGGAATGGAATGCCGCGGAGCAATGGGGGAGGGCGATCCGTGGGGTGCTGCTCCGCCCACTTCCCGGCCTCGCTCGAGCAAAGTGTGATCCAGTATGCCGGATTGCTGGCGGCGCGGGCCGCATACCACGGACGCGACGACATAGCCTCCTTGCATCGATTGACGCCGGCCATGTATCTCCTGATCTGATCTGGTTCCCACTCGACTGCGATTGCCCAGAGGAATGCTTCGGCATGTGTTACCCGCACTGGCTCGCGGGCGAATTCACGCACGTAGATGACGAGCCAATAGTCTGGCATCACAGCCGCACGGGGCGCGTGCCAAGGATCCGAGGCATTCTCCAGTGCAAAGCGTGCAGCGCCGATGAGAACCTGCTCCGTGTACGGGTCGGGAAACTCGGACAATCGTCCGGCGAGACATGGTCCACCGGGTTGCAAGACGGCCAAAGCCTGATGAGGCGTATGTAAGCCTGCGCTTCGCCGGAAATCAGTCATGGCAGGTTTGCTGAACGTCCGCCGGGGTCGTGAGAAGCTATCTCGCTTGCAGCAAGAAATTCTTCATGGGCGTGATTCCAATCTACGTCTGGGAATGCCGCGCGAATCGCCTGTGGAAAGTCAGGGTCCGTGAGCGTCTCGTACGTCACGTCCTTGTAGCTAATTGTCAGGTTCATATCGCCAAGAAGTGACTCAGCCTTGGGGAAAACGCAATCCAGTTCGCGCGACAACCATTTTCTGGCGTCTACTTCAGTTGGTGCGCCTCGCGCGATCTGGCCATAAATGGCATTCGGCGGTCGGGCAAGTACCAGAGGGACATAGTGGTCGATGATCAATTGCCGCGATTCATTCAGAGCTTGTTGAAGGCCCTCCGCCACCCGAGCCCGGTGCGAGTTCAGCGCCTCGCGCAGTTCGCCAATGCACTCTTCAAACTTCCGTCTAGCGGATTTCAGGATGACCCGTCCTTTGTCCTTGCCCAGGGAGCGGGTGAACTCACTGCGAATCTGGCGCAGCGTCGTCTCGAGGCCCTCGGACGAGAGCGCTGCTGCGCCCGAAATGAGGTCAACGCTAGTATGAAGGCGTCCTTCCAGTGAAGGGCCTGCACCAAGCTTCAAGAGTTGTGGCGGAATCTTGAGTCGATGACGTTGAATGGCCGCGCCTGTCAGCTTGGTCTCGACGTACTGCAAGTATGGGTTATAGACCCGGACCTGCCGCGCGACATCGAACGGGACTGGCGGGGCGGCCGCGAGGCGCTTGGATACGTCATCGATCGTTTGATCGGATACCACGCTCGTGCTGACCTCCAGCGGAATTCGATCGATCCGGTCGCGTTCTGCCGGGGAGCTGGCCTTTGCCTTGGCGATTGCCTTGGCTGCGGGCGACAGGCGTGCCAAGGCCTCCGCTACTTGCTCGTCGGTCAGGCGCATGGCGTTGAGAGTCGAAGCTTCGCCCGAGTTGTCCTCGAGCAGCAGTGCAGTCGGAGTGAAAATGTAACCCGTGCCGTCGGCGATCGCCAAGGCCGTTCGCAAGCCGCGAGCAGAGTTCACAACAATGCCGGCATGCCGGAGCAATTGCACAGCTTCAATGCTCCCGAACCCGAGACGCTGAACGTGTTCCGAAAAATCGAGACATACCGTGATCATGGATGGATGCAGGCGCCTGGCCGCTTCCGCCATTGCTTGCGCAGGCTCGAGGTGTATCCCTGGTCCGGCGTAACAGATCGATTCCGAAGCGGACTGAAAGAAGCTGGCCAGCGATTTCACATCCAGTTTGACGAACAGAGTCATGGTCGCGTTCCGGGCATGGTGTACTTCATGGCGACAATCAGGCTTGCGGAAAGGAGATGAGGCAGGAGGCGCATGCTGCCGGTATGCGCGGTCACGTGCTACCCCTCATCGTTCGCAGATGTCATCGTCATGACGCGGCCGCTAGCCTTGGACACCACGATTACTTTCGATGATCGCAACGCCGGCCAAGGCCCGCCGTCGACTTGCGGAGGCACCCACACGTACCAAGCTGCCTCCTCCCAAGTTCGGTAGATGCCCCTGGGGCAATTGTCAGTCACCGTGGCGGTCGGCCACACCTCAGCGACCTGACGCGTGAATTCGGCGATCAAATGGCTCTGCGCGACCATGAGGGCTTCGGTGGAATCGATCGACATGCGGTACCCCGTCGGCTACGGCGCGGCGGCCGTGTGCCTTCCTGTTATTCTGCTTGTGGATCCTACTTTACCCGGAGGACGTAGTGGGCTGTAGGGACGGGGCAAAGCACGCCCCCGCTACCAACCTTCTCGGGATCCTTACCGAGCACATCGGTAACGTTTCATTGCGGGCACGTGGGTAACACTTTTGTGCCCGATTGGCCTCCGGGCCGGCGGGAGTCATGTTTCCCGAGTCCACGGCCGGATGGCAGCAAGGAGACCATTGCCTCGTACCGCGTGACGATTGCTGGAGCATGCGCTTCTGCACATCAAGTGCCACGCCGGGAACAGTACGCCGATACCTGGAAACCTGTCTCGCGTCTGGACAGCGGCGCAATGGTCGCATACATGCTGGATATCGAGTGCCGCAGGCCTAGCGCATGAGCGCCTGGACGTGACTGGAGCGGGGAGGGTGGGCTGATGGGGCAACGGTTCAAGGTCGGCGACCACGTCAGCTGGAACTCGGAGGCCGGTCGGGTCCGCGGGAGGATCGTGAAGGTCCATACGCGCGACGTCGATTACAAGGGCTACACGCACCACGCACGCCCCGACGAGCCGCAGTACGAGATCAGGAGCGACAAGACCGACCACATCGCCCTGCACAAGGGCTCGGCGCTCAGGCGCATCAAGGACTGATCCGGACTGCTCAGGGGACCGGCGGGGCCGGGTAGGTCACGCGTGTACCGTCGATGCGCGCAAAGGGCGTCAGCGTGTGCATCCGGTGCTTGGCGGCCGACAGGATTTCCACAACCGGTACGTTGCGCGCATTGAGCGCATCGGCCACGAGCGAGCGATGGCAGCGCCACGGCACAGCCTCGGCGCACATGAGGGCGACGCGCCGCGTGCGCGCAAGCTCGATCAGCGCATCGACTGCCGCATCGAACGCCGGGGTCTGCATGTAGTCCGCGTAGCCGCGAAAGCTCGCGTTGCGCCAGCCCGTGTTCGCCGAATCCTTGCGTGCGTGCCGCAGCCCGCCGAGTGCGCGCATCGGCACGTACTCGATGCCTGCGGCCGGGAGCGACACGGCGAGCGCCTCGGCGTTGAATTGCGGATTGTGCCTCGATCGCGGTACGGTGCGGATATCGACGAGCCGCGCGATGCCGTACGCGTGCAACAGCGCGGTGAATTCCGCGAGCGGGCGCGTCGAATGCCCGACCGTGAACACGGCATCGGCGGGCCAGCGCTCATCCTGCGACATGGCATCCATGTTACCGCGGCGGGCCGCGGGCAGCCGCACGCCGCGGCAGCGCGTGGCCTTTCGGCAGCGTGCGCTGTGAACGCGCGAAACACGCGCGTATCCTCGAAACATACTGGTCCACGCGCGGAGGCAGACATGCAGAACACAGTCGATTACCTGATCGTCGGTGCGGGCATGGCGGGTGCGGCGGCGGCACAGGCCCTGCGCGAGGCGGATGGCAAGGCGACGATCGCGATGCTGGGCGACGAGCCGCATCCACCCTACGATCGGCCGCCGCTCAGCAAGGGCCTGTGGAAGGACGGCAAGGAAGGCGATATCTGGCGTCCGATCGACAAGGCGCGCGCGACCGTGCACACGGGCCGCCGCGCACTGACGATCGATCGCACGGCCCACAGGGTGCAGGACGACGCGGGCGATGCGTGGACGTACCGCAGGCTGCTGCTCGCGACAGGCGGCGCACCGCGCACGCTGCCGTTCGGCAGCGGGTTCACCTATTTCCGCACGTACGACGACTACAGGCAACTGCGCCGGCGCGCGAGGCCGGGTGCGCACATCGCCGTGATCGGCGGCGGTTTCATCGGCAGCGAGATCGCGGCTGCGATGACGATGGTCGGCTGCAGGGTCACGATGCTGTTTCCGGAGGCCGCCATCGGCGCGCGCGTCTTTCCCGTGGCGCTCGCCGATTCTGTCACGGCTTACTATCGCGAACGCGGCGTCGACGTGCGCAGCGGCATCACCGCGACGGGCGGCGAGGCGGGTGCAAACGGCGCCGAGCTCGCGTTGTCCGACGGAAGCACGCTCACGGCCGATGCGGTCGTGGCGGGCCTCGGCATCGTGCCGAATGTGCAGCTCGCGCAGGCGGCGGGGCTGCAGCTCGAACTGGGCGGCATCGTCGTGGACGATCATCTGCGCACCTCCGATCCCGACATCTACGCCGCCGGCGATGTCGCCGCGTTCCCGGCGCCCGCGCTCGGGCGCAGGATGCGCGTCGAGCACGAGAACGCAGCGGTCACGATGGGCCAGCGTGCGGGCCAGTGCATGGCGGGCCTCGATGCGCCGTACCGCGAGCTGCCGTACTTCTATTCCGACCTGTTCGACCTCGGCTACGAGGCGGTCGGGACGCTCGATTCGCGCCTCGAGACGGTCGAGCAGTGGGTCACGCCGTTTCGAGAGGGCGTGGTCTACTACCTCGATGCGGGACGCGTGCGCGGCGCGCTGCTGTGGAACACCTGGGGTCAGGTCGACAACGCGCGTGCCCTGATTGCGGCACCCGGATCCTTCGACGCCGCGAGCGTCCGTGGCCGGCTGCCAAAATGATCGCGGAGTTCATGAGGAGAACGATCGATGTCTGACGGAATGTACCCTGCCTCCACCACCGAGTTCGGCAAGAAGCGCCGCGAACTCACCCCCGACACGGAAGCCGCGTTCGTGGCCTTCAGCAAGCAGGTGTTCGCGGAAGGCGCCCTGCCGGTCAAGGTGAAGCAGCTCATCGCCGTGGCGGTGGCGCATGTCACGCAGTGCCCCTACTGCATCAAGGGGCACACCAAGGCGGCCCTGCGCCACGGCGCGAGCCCGCAGGAGCTGATGGAGGCGATCTGGGTGGCGGCGGAAATGCGGGCGGGCGGCGCCTATGCGCACTCGGCTCTCGCGCTCGACGAGATTGCGAAGGCGGCGCAGGCGGGCGGCGGCTGAACGCGGCCGCTGGCGAACGCCCCCGCGGGCGATGTTAGGATCGCGCAAACTCTGAACTGCGGGGGGCCGCCGATGGCATTCTGGAACCGGCGCACGTCGATCGATGCGCTCAACAACCTCGATGAGAAGCATCGCCTGAAGCGCACGCTGCGCTGGCCGCACCTCGTGGCGCTCGGTGTCGGCGCGATCGTCGGCACCGGCATCTACACGCTGATCGGCATCGGCGCCGGACGCGCGGGCCCCGCGGTCATCCTCGCGTTCGTGATCGCGGGTGTCGTCTGCGCCTGCGCCGCACTGTGCTACGCCGAACTCGCCACCCTGATGCCCGCCGCGGGCAGCGCCTACACGTACACGTACGCGGTGGGGGGCGAGCTCCTCGCGTGGATCGTCGGCTGGAGTCTCATCCTCGAATACTCGGTGGTGTGCAGCGCCGTGGCGGTCGGCTGGTCCGGCTACGCGGCGGGATTCCTGGAATCGGTCGGGCTCGGACTGCCGCACTGGCTCACCGCCGGGCCGCACGCAGGCGGCATCGTCAATCTGCCCGCGGTCGTGATTCTCTTCGCGGTGGCGGGCCTGCTGATGCTCGGCACGCGCGAGAGCGCGACGGTCAATGCGATCCTCGTCGTGCTCAAGGTCTCGGCGCTGCTCGTGTTCATCGTGATCGCGATGCGGGCGTTCAACGGCGCGAATTTCACGCCGTTCATGCCGCACGGTTTCGCGGCGCACGCCGAAGGGACGGAGGTGCGCGGCGTCATGGCGGCCGCGGCGATCATATTCTTCGCGTTCTACGGGTTCGATGCGGTGTCGACGGCTGCCGAGGAAACGATCGACCCGAAGCGCGACCTCGCGCGCGGCATCGTCGGCTCGATGATCGTCTGCACGCTGCTCTACATGGCGGTCGCGGCGGCCGCGCTCGGCGCCGTGCGGTACGAGGATTTCTCGGCGAGCCCGGAGCCGCTCGCCTACATCCTGCGCACGCTCGGCAGTCCGCTCGCGGCGAACCTGATCGCGGCGGCGGCCGTGGTCGCGCTGCCGACCGTGATCCTCGCGTTCATGTACGGGCAGAGCCGCATTTTCTTCGTGATGGCGCGCGATGGGCTCCTGCCGCGACGGCTCGGCAGCATCAATGAGCACCGCGGCACGCCGGTCACGATGATCCTCATGACCGCGATCGTCACGTCGCTGATCGGGGGCCTCTTTCCGCTCGCCGAGATCGCCGAACTCGCCAATGCCGGTACGCTGTGCGCCTTCGTCGCGGTCGCCGCCTGCGTGCTCGCCCTGCGGGTGCGCGAGCCAGGCCGTCCCCGCGTGTTCGTGACGCCCTGGCCTTGGGCCGTCGGATCCGTCGCGATCCTCGGCTGCATCTATCTGTTCATGAGCCTTCCGCCCGCGACGCGTACACGCTTTTTCATCTGGAACGGCATCGGGCTCGTCGTGTACCTCGTGTACGCCCGCTTCTCGAGCAACCTCGCAAAGCAGGTTTACCAGGGCGCCTGAGGCGGCTACAATTCGCGCCCTCGGCGGGGCGGGCCCATGGGGACATGGGCCCGCCTTTGCAGGCTCCTCTGGAGCTTTGGGTGCCAAGTGATTGATTTGGAAAGCCCCACGAGGGGCTTTTGTTTTTTCGGACCCCTGGCCGGGGTCCCGGACGCGCGGTGAGGCGCGGCTGTACGGGTTCGGGGTGGGCCTTCGGGCCCATTTTTTTTCGCCGTGGCTGGCGGCAAGGGCGGGAGGTTCGATGACGTCGACGGCGCTTCGCGATCGGCTCATTGCCCTCCTCGAGCCGCTCATCGGACAGCTCGGCTACGAGCTCGTCGATGTCGAGGCGAACGCGGGCCGCGGGCCGGGAATGCTTCGCGTCTACCTCGACAGCCCGGCGGGCGTCGGGGTCGACGACTGCGAGCGCGTGAGCCGCGAGGTGTCCGCACTGCTCGACGTGGAGGACCCGATGCCGGGCGCCTACACGCTCGAGGTGTCGTCGCCGGGTGCCGATCGTGTACTGCGCACCGCCGCGCATTTCGCGCGTTTTCGCGGCGAGCGGGTGAAAGTGGAACTCGTCGAGCCGCGCGACGGGCGTCGCCGCTATACCGGCACGCTGGTGGCGGTGGACGAGCGCGGCATCGCGCTCGAGGTCGACGGCGAGGCGGTGGCAATGGATTTCGCGGCAATCGACCGCGCGCGACTCGCGCCCCTGTAGGCAGGCGGCGCGGCGTGATGGAGGAGTCGGGATGAACAAGGAAATTCTGATGGTCGTCGACGCCGTCTCGAACGAGAAGGGCGTCGAGAAGGAAGTGATCTTCGAGGCGCTCGAGGCGGCGCTCGCCGCGGCGACGCGCAAGAAGCACGGCGAGGAGTGGGACGCGCGCGTCGCGATCGACCGCAAGACGGGCGACTACGACACGTTCCGTCGCTGGAAAGTGTTCGCCGACGACTCCACCGAACTCGAAGTGCCCGATCGCGAATTGCGCCTCGAGGACGCGCTCGACGTCGACGCGAACGCGCAGGTGGGCGGTTTCGTCGAGCAGCCGATGGAGTCGGTGGCGTTCGGCCGCATCGCCGCGCAGCAGGCGAAGCAGGTGATCGTGCAGAAGGTGCGCGAGGCCGAGCGCGCCCAGGTCATCGACCAGTACAAGGACCGCGTCAACTCGCTGCTGTCGGGCGTCGTCAAGCGCGTGGACAGGAACGGCATCTACATCGATCTCGGCGGCAACGCCGAGGGTTTCGTGCCGCGCAGCGACATGATCCCGCGCGAGCAGGCGAAGCCGCAGGACCGCATCAAGGCATGGCTGCGCGAGGTGCGCCCGGAGCCCCGCGGGCCGCAGCTGTTCATGTCGCGCACCGCGCCTGAATTCCTGATCGAGCTCTTCAAGCTCGAAGTGCCGGAAGTCGGCCAGGGCCTGATCCAGATCCTCGGCGCGGCCCGCGACCCCGGCGTGCGCGCCAAGATCGCGGTGCGCAGCAACGACCCGCGCATCGACCCCGTCGGCGCCTGCGTCGGCATGCGCGGTTCGCGCGTGCAGGCCGTGTCGAACGAGATCGCCGGCGAGCGCGTCGACATCATCCCGTACAACGACAACCCGGCGCAGTTCGTCATCAACGCGATGTCGCCGGCCGAGGTGCTGTCGATCGTGATGGACGAGGATGCGCACAGCATGGACATCGCGGTGGCCGAGGACAAGCTGTCGCAGGCGATCGGCCGCGGCGGGCAGAACATCCGCCTCGCGAGCCAGCTGACCGGCTGGGACCTCAATGTCATGACGCAGTCGGACGCCGAGGCGAAGAGCGAGTCCGAGGCGCGCGTGCTCGTCGAGAACTTCATGAAGCAGCTCGACGTGGACGAGGACGTGGCCGCGATCCTCGTGCAGGAGGGCTTCTCGTCCGTCGAGGAGATTGCCTATGTACCGCAGGGCGAGATCGCATCCATCGAGGAATTCGACGAGGACATGATCCGCGAGCTGCGCAACCGTGCGCGCGACGTGCTGCTCACGCAGGCGATCGCCTCCGAGGAGTCGCTCGACCAGCACATGCCGGCCGAGGACCTGCTGCTGCTCGAGGGCATGCAGCCCGATCTCGCACTCGCGCTCGCCCGGCGTGGTGTGCGCACGCGAGAGGATCTCGCCGACCAGGCGGTCGACGACATCCTCGACATCGAGGGGCTGTCGAGCGAGGAAGCCGGCAAGCTCATCATGAAGGCGCGCGAACACTGGTTCGAGGCGAGTCGCTGATCGATGAAGGGAACGACCCATGGCTGAAGTGACCGTCACCCAGTTTGCCGAGGTCCTGAAGGTGCCCGTGGACAGGCTGCTGGTGCAGCTCGATCAGGCGGGCATCCAGGTTTCCGGCCCGGACGCCCGGATCAGCGACGAGGCGAAACTCGAGCTGCTGACGCACCTGCGCCGCAGCCACGGGCAGGAGGGCGAAGCCGGCGGCGCCCCGCGCAAGATCACGTTGAAGAGGAAGACGCAGAGCGAGCTCAAGCTCGCGAGCGCGCAGGGCCGCGCGCGCACCGTCAATGTCGAGGTCCGCCGCAAGGCGACCTACATCAAGCGCGACGTGTTGCAGGAGCAGGCGCGCCAGCAGCAGGAGGAGCTCGACAAAGGCAGGCGCGAAGCCGACGAGTCGGCGCGTGCCGAACAGGAGCGCGCCGAGCAGGCGCGCATCGAGCACGAACGCATCGAGGCGGAGAATCGGCGCCGCATCGAAGACGAACAGAACCGCAAGCGCCAGCTGGAAGAGGCGCGCCGCGCCGCCGAGGAGCAGGCGCGTCTCGACGCGGAGCGCGAGCGCGAACGCAAGGCGCAACCCGAGCCGCCGCCACCGCCGCCGCCGAAGCCCGAGCGAACGGCGCGCACGGGACAGGCCGAAGCGCAGCCGACCCGTTACGGGCGTGACAAGCTGCACGTGACCGGCGATGCCGCGTCGCGCCTGAAGAAGCGCAAGCGCGCGGCTCCGCTGCGGTCACGCCAGTCGGTGGCGGCCGGCGAGGGCGCGCGTCACGGCTTCGAGATGCCCACTGCTCCGGTCAAGCGCGACGTTTCGATCGGCGAGACGATCACGGTCGCCGAGCTCGCGCAGAAGATGGCGGTCAAGGCGAACGAAGTCATCAAGGTGATGATGAACATGGGGGTCATGGCAACGATCAATCAGCCGATCGACCAGGATACCGCCATGCTCGTCGTCGAGGAGATGGGCCACACCGCCACGGCGCAGAAGGACGACCAGGTCGACGCGGACCTGCAGGGCGCCGAGGCGAATGTCGCCGACTGGCTGCCGCGCCCGCCGGTCGTCACGGTCATGGGTCATGTCGATCACGGCAAGACTTCGCTGCTCGACTACATTCGCCGCACCAAGGTTGCGGTCGGCGAGGCGGGCGGCATCACGCAGCACATCGGCGCGTATCACGTCGAGACCGACAAGGGCGTGATCACCTTCCTCGACACGCCGGGCCACGCGGCCTTCACGGCCATGCGTGCGCGTGGCGCAAAGGCCACCGACGTCGTGGTGCTCGTGGTGGCTGCGGACGACGGCGTGATGCCGCAGACGATCGAGGCGATCCAGCATGCGCGGGCGGCCGGTGTGCCGATCGTCGTTGCGGTCAACAAGATCGACAAGAACGATGCCGACCCGGACCGGGTGCGCACCGAGCTGTCCAAGCACGAGGTGATTCCCGAGGACTGGGGTGGCCAGAACATTTTCGTGAATGTGTCGGCGCGGGCCGGCACGGGCATCGACCAGTTGCTCGACGCGATCCTGCTGCAGGCCGAAGTGCTCGAGCTGAAGGCGCCCCGCACGGGGCCGGCGTCGGGTGTCGTGGTCGAATCCGCGATCGAGAAAGGCCGCGGTGCCGTGGCCACCGTGCTCGTGAAGAAGGGCACGCTGAAGACGGGCGATCCGATCATCGCCGGCCAGGAATTCGGCCGGGTGCGCGCGATGCTCGACGAGAACGGCAAGCCGGTCGCCGAGGCGGGGCCCTCGATGCCGGTCGTCGTGCTCGGGCTGTCGGATGCACCGAACGCCGGCGACGAAGTGCTGGTGGTCGAGAGCGAGCGCAAGGCGCGTGAAGTGGCGCTCTACCGTCAGGGCAAGTTCCGCGACGTCAAGCTCGCGCGCCAGGCGACGCGCAGCGAGGACGTGTTCTCGCAGATGGGCGAGGAGAAGGCCGGTACGGTCGCGGTGGTGCTGAAGACCGACGTGCAGGGCAGCGCCGAAGCGCTGCGCGACGCGCTGACGCGCCTGTCGACCGACGAGGTGAAGGTGAACGTGATCGCGAGCGGTGTCGGCGGCATCACGGCGTCCGACGTGCAGCTCGCCGCGGCCTCGCGGGCTCTGATCATCGGCTTCAACGTGCGCGCCGATGCCGCTGCGCGCGATGCGCTCAAGGATTCGGGCGTCGAGGTGCGCTACTACAGCATCATCTACGAGGCCATCGACGACGTGAAGCAGCGGATGTCGGGGCTGCTCGCGCCCGAGATCAAGGAGCAGATCGTCGGTGTCGCCGAGGTGCGCGAGGTGTTCCGCTCGAGCAAGTTCGGCGTCGTCGCGGGGTGCCTCGTCACGGAAGGTTACGTCAAGCGCAACAACCCGATCCGCGTGCTGCGCGACAACGTCGTGATTTTCGAGGGCGCGCTCGAATCGCTGAAGCGGTTCAAGGACGATGCGGGCGAGGTGCGTGCCGGCACAGAATGCGGCATCGGCGTGAAGAACTACCAGGACGTGCGCGTCGGCGACCAGATCGAGTGCTTCGCACGCGTCGAGGTGGCGCGCTCCATCGCCTGATGGACGCGTGAGCGATGGCCGGCAGCGCGCGCCGCGAGCGCATCGAGGGCGAGGTGCAGCGTGTGCTCTCGGCGCTCGTCGCGCGCGAGGTCAGGGACCCGCGTGTCGGCAACGTGACCATCACCGCCGTGCAGCTCGCCCCGGACCTGTCGGTCGCGCGCGTGTACTTCCTGCCTTTCGGCGCGCAGCATCCGGCCGACGAGGTGCGGGCAGGGCTCGCGAGCGCGGCGGGATACCTGCGCGGCGAGGTGGGTCGCAGGTTGTCGCTGCGGCACGCGCCGCGCCTCGAATTCGTCGTGGACCGTCATCTCGAGGAGGCGTCGCAACTGACGGCGCTGATCGATCGCGCCGTTTCGGGTGATCGCGCCCGCAGCGGCGAGGGCGTCGACGAGGCCGCGTCGGCGACCGCTCCGGCGGACGCCCCGGGTGCGGCTGACGCCCCTGACCGGGCAGACGACCCCAAACCGGTCGCCTGAGATCCGCCGTGCCCTCCGGCATCCTGCTCCTCGACAAGCCGCAGGGGCTGTCGTCGAATGCGGCGCTGCAGCGGGTCAGGCACGCCTTCGGTGCGGGCAAGGCGGGGCACGTCGGCAGCCTCGATCCGCTCGCGACCGGCATGCTGCCGATCTGCCTCGACGAGGCGACCAAGATCGCAGGCGAAATCCTCGCGGGGCGCAAGCGCTATGAATTCACGATCGCGCTCGGTGCGCGCACCGCGACCGGCGACGCTGAAGGTGACGTGGTCGAGTCGGCGCCCGTGCCGAACCTCGGCACCGCGCACATCGAGGCGGTACTCGCGACGCTGACTGGCGTGCAGCGACAGGTGCCGCCGATGTATTCGGCGCTCAAGCAGGGCGGCCGGCCCCTCTATGAGCTGGCACGTCGCGGTGTCGAAATCGAGCGCGCCCCGCGCGAAGTCACGATACATGCGTTGACACTCGCGGGCAGACGGGCCGACGCGATCGATCTCGCGGTCGAATGCTCGAAGGGCACGTACGTGCGCACGCTCGCCGAGGACCTGGCACGGGCACTCGGCACCGTGGGCCACGTGAGCCGCCTGCATCGCGCGTGGGTCGAGCCGTTTGCCGGCGAAGCGATGTGGCCGCTCGAACCGTTGCTCGCGGCCTGCCGGGCCGGAACACCGCCCGCGCTCCTGCCGATCGATCGCGGAATCCCCGGCTGGCCGGCGCTCACCCTCTGCGGCCGCAGTGTGGCCCGCGTGCGCCAGGGGCAGACCCTCGGCGCGGCCGACCTGGCCGGCGGCCCGGCATCGCCCGCCGGCGCGCCGCCGGGCACCCTCGTGCGGCTGCGGGACGAGGCGGGCCAGCTCGTCGGCCTTGGCGAGGTGAGCGCCTTCGGCGGCGTTCGCCCCCGGCGGATCTTCAACTTGTGAGCGGCGGTGCGGACGAGTAGAATGCCGCGCCTTCAAAACGGTACAAAGTCAGTAATTTCAAGGATTTCCCCTTAATGTCCCTAACCACGGAAAAAAAGAGCGGCGTGCTCGCGCAGTTCCGCCGCGGTCCGCAAGACACCGGCTCGCCTGAAGTGCAGGTCGCTCTGCTCTCCGAACGCATCAACGGGCTCGGCGAGCATTTCAGCGCGCACAAGCGCGACCATTCCTCGCGACGCGGGCTCGTGAAGCTCGTGAACCAGCGCCGCAAACTCCTCGACTACCTCAAGGCCACGAAGCCCGAGAAGTACCAGGAGCTCGTCGAGCGCCTGGGGCTCCGCCGCTAAGGACCCCGACGAAAGGCCGCGCCACTCTCCCGCGCGGCCTTTTCGCTTTCCCGTACCCCTTTTTTCGCGAGGATCGCAGCGTGACCGCATTCAAGAAATCATTTCCCTTCGGCGCACATACGGTGACGCTGGAAACCGGCGAACTGGCGCGCCAGGCGAACGGCGCCGTCGTCGCCTCGATGGGTGACACCCGTGTGCTCGTCACCGCCGTCGCGGCGAAGGAGCCGACCAAGGGTCGCGACTTCTTTCCGCTGACCGTCAACTACGTCGAGAAGACCTACGCGGCGGGACGCATTCCCGGCGGCTTCTTCCGTCGCGAGGGCCGGCCTTCCGAAAAGGAGACCCTGACCTCCCGCCTGATCGATCGTCCGATCCGGCCGCTCTTCCCCGACGGTTTCTACAACGACGTGCAGGTCGTCGCGACCGTGCTGTCGCTCGACCCGGAAATCGATGCCGACATTCCGTCGCTCCTCGGTGCGTCCGCCGCTCTCGCGATTGCCGGTGTGCCGTTCAACGGCCCGATCGGCGCCGCGCGCGTCGGCTACGCGAACGGCAAGTACCTGCTGAACCCCACCGCGAAGGAACTGAAGGGATCCGACCTTCACCTCGTCGTCGCCGGCACGAAGCAGGCTGTCCTGATGGTCGAGTCCGAGGCCAAGGGGCTGTCCGAGGACGTGATGCTCGGTGCCGTCGTGTTCGGCCACACGCAGATGCAGGTCGCGATCGATGCGATCAATGCGCTCGTCAAGGAAGCCGGCAAGCCGCGCTGGGACTGGAAGCCGGAGGCCGACAGCGACGAGCTCGCGGCGCAGGTGAAGCACGTGGCCGCGGCGAGCCTCGCCGAGGCCTATCGCATCACCGAGAAGCAGGCGCGCTACGCGAAGATTGCGGAGGCCAAGGCGCTCGCGACCGCGACGCTCACGGCCGGCGACACGCCGAAGTGGACCGCGGACCAGGTCGACAACGCGCTGTTCAAGCTCGAGAGCGAGCTCGTGCGCGTGCGCATCCTGAACGGCGAGCCGCGCATCGACGGCCGCGACGCGTTCACGGTCCGCCCGATCAGCGTCAAGGTCGGCGTGCTGCCGCGCACCCATGGCTCGGCGCTCTTCACGCGCGGCGAGACGCAGGCTCTCGTCGTCACGACGCTCGGCACGACGCGCGACGCGCAGATGATCGACGCGCTCGAGGGCGAACGCCGCGAGCCGTTCATGTTCCACTACAACTTCCCGCCGTTCTCGGTCGGCGAGACCGGGATGATGGGTTCGCCGAAGCGCCGCGAGATCGGCCACGGCAACCTCGCGCGCCGCGGCATCGCCGCGGTCATGCCCGACATGGCGACCTTTCCGTACACGCTGCGCGTCGTGTCGGAAATCCTCGAGTCGAACGGCTCCTCGTCGATGGCGAGTGTCTGCGGCGCGAGCCTGTCGCTGATGGACGCGGGTGTGCCGCTCAAGGCACCCGTCGCCGGCGTCGCGATGGGTCTCGTGCTCGACGGCGGGCGCTACAAGGTCATCACCGACATCCTCGGCGACGAGGATCATCTCGGCGACATGGACTTCAAGGTCGCCGGCACGAAGGACGGCGTCACGGCGCTGCAGATGGACATCAAGGTCGAGGGCGTGACGCCCGAGATCATGAAGGTGGCGCTCGCCCAGGCCCTGCAGGGGCGCCTGCACATCCTCGGCGAGATGGCGAAGGTGCTGTCGAGCTCGCGCGAGAAGATGTCGGAGTACGCGCCGTCGATCATCACGATCAAGATCGACCCGGAGAAGATCCGCGACGTGATCGGCAAGGGCGGCGCGGTGATCCGCCAGATCACCGAGGAGACCGGCACGACGATCGACATCGAGAACGACGGTTCCGTCAAGATCGCCTCGGTCAACGGCGAGGCGGGGCGCGAGGCGCAGCGCCGCATCGAGCTGATCACCGCCGACGTCGAGGTCGGGCGCATCTATGAAGGCCGCGTCGCGCGGCTGATGGATTTCGGCGCGTTCGTGACGATCCTGCCGGGCCGCGACGGCCTCGTGCACATCTCGCAGATCTCCGACGAGCGCGTCGAGCGCGTGTCGGACAAACTGAAGGAAGGCGACGCGGTGCGCGTCAAGGTGCTCGAAGTGGACCGTCAGGGCCGCGTGCGCCTGTCCATGAGGAACGTCGACGCCTGAGGATGCATGGTGCCGGGTTTTCGGTCATTCGGTTATTGCGGCTTCGGCCAATAACCGAATAACCGAAAACCCGGCACCAGGTCCTACTGCGGGCTGTCCTCGTCCGCACGCGGGCGGTTCGACGCTCCGCCGAGCAGCGTACGGAAGATGTCGTCCTGCACCGAGCGCCAGCGCTGGTAGTTTTTCTGCGCAACCTGCGAAACGGCATCGACGGGGTCCACGCCGACGACACTGCGTACGCGATCGCGCATCTCCCGCTGCTGCGCATTGAAGAGCTTCAGGCTCTGCTCGAGATAGCTGCCGACCACATTCTGCATCTGCCCGCCGTAGGTGCGGATGATCTGCGACAGGAAATCGCGGCTCATGACCGGCTCGCCGGCGTGTTCCTGCTCGGCGATCACCTGCAGCAGGATCGCGCGCGTGATGTCGGCCTGCGTCTTTTTGTCGATCACCACGAAGTCGATGCGTTCGACGACGAGCCGCCGGATGTCGCCGAGCGTGATGTAGCGGCTCTCGACCGTGTCGTAGAGACGGCGGTTCGGGTATTTCTTGATGACTCTGGGTTCGCTCATGGCAGTTCCTCGCCTCGTCGGCCCCAGCTGCGGTCGCCTGCCATAGTACCACCGGGGCGCGTGCCCCATGTCATTCCGGCGCCGGCAGCGTGCGTATGCCGTGCAGGGGCGCGGGCGACCAGCGCGGGATCGCCCATGCCCAGAGTTCGGCAGGCGATGCGCCTGCGAGTTCGGCCGGTGGCGCGAGTCCCAGCAGCGTGAGTGCCTGCGCAAGCGCCGCGCGGGCGCACCGGCGGTCGACCGGAATGGCCCGGCGTGCCTTGGCGAGCTTGCGTCCGTCGGGTTCCACGAGCACCGGCACATGTGCGTAGCGCAGGGCGGGGTAGCCGAGCGCCTGGCCGAGGGCACGCTGCCAGGGTGTCGAATCGAGGAGATCCGCGCCCCGAACCACATCGGTGACGCCCTGCCAGGCGTCGTCGACGACCACGGCAAGCTGATAGGCGACGAGGCCGTCGCGCCGGCGCACGATGACGTCGCCGCGGCGGCGCCAGTGGCCGTGCACGTGCCCCTGGATGCGATCGTCGAAAGCATAGTCGCCCTCGTCGACACGAAAGCGCGTCGCGGTGGGACCGGGTCGCGTGGGACCATTGCGGCAGATGCCGGGATAGGCTCCCCCGCCCTCGGCGCCGTCTTCGAGGGTCTTGCGCGAGCAGCTGCAGGCAAACAGGCGCTGCGCGCGATCGAGGGCCGCGAGTGCCACGCGGTACGCGTCGATGCGCGTGCTCTGGCGCAGCGGTGTCGCATCCCATTCGAAGCCGCAGGCTTCAAGTGTCGCGAGGATGCTCGATTCGGCGCCTCGGCGAATGCGGGTCGTATCGAGGTCCTCTATGCGCACCAGCCAGCGCTGGCCCGCGTGGCGCGCATCGAGATAGCTGCCGGCGGCGGCGAGCAGCGAGCCGGCGTGCAGCTCGCCGGTGGGCGAGGGCGCAAAACGCCCGCAACCCGGCGAAGACGGCCGCGCGGCCTCAGCGATAGCGGTCGTCGCGGTCGCCGTACTGGCGCTCGCGGCGCTCGCGACGCTCCTGCGCTTCGAGCGACAGCGTGGCGACCGGGCGCGCCTCGAGACGCTTGATGCCGATCTCTTCGCCGGTTTCGAGGCAGTAGCCGTACGAGCCGTCCTCGATGCGCTTCAGCGCGTCGTCGATCTTGCGGATCAGCTTGCGCTCGCGGTCGCGGGTGCGCAGCTCGAGGCTGAACTCCTCTTCCTGCGTCGCGCGGTCGTTCGGGTCGGGGAAGTTCGCCGCCTCGTCCTTCATGTGCGAGACGGTACGGTCGACTTCCATCATCAGGTCCTGCTTCCAGCCTTGCAGGATGTCGCGAAAATGTTCCAGCTGCGCCTTGCCCATGTACTGCTCGCCGCGACGCGCGATGTACGGCTGGACATTGCGCGGACCTGCCAGCAGGTTCGGCACGCCTTCCTGCGCTTCTGCGTCGTCGGCGTCGACCGTGCGCGCGGCCGTGCGTATCACCGACAGGTCAGGCTCGGGACTGCGGCGCGCGAACGTGGCTTCCACCGGCGCAGGTGATTTCGGTGTCGCGGGCTTTGCCACGGCTGCGGGAACCTTCTTCGGGGATTTGGGTGCACCGATACGCGCGCGCACGGGCGACTTGCGGACGGCGGCTTTCACTGCGGGGCGGGGAGGCGACTTCACGGAAGTCTTCTTCGGCTTGCTGCTCTTCGCAGGCGCCTTCTTGGCAGGCATCCTGGGCTCCTTCAGGGCATCGGACCCGTTAGCGGACGCGGGATTATACTGGCGTATTCCAAGGTGTACAGGGCCTCGTAAGTCCCGGATTTCACGGCAGTACGACCGCCTCCTGCGGCTGCCAGCCGGACTGTCGCCGCTCGGCGACGACCGTGGTCCAGATGCCGCCGCGGACATTGAACTTCGCCGTCAGGCGCAGGAAGCGCGGGCGGGTCGCGGCCGCGATCGCGGCGGCGATCTCGTTGGTCACGGCTTCGTGGAACGCGCCGCGATCGCGGAACGACCAGATGAAAAGCTTCAGCGATTTCAATTCGACGCAGAGTTTGTCGGGGACGTATTCGAGCTCGAGCGTCGCGAAATCCGGCTGGCCCGTCTTCGGGCACAGGCACGTGAATTCCGGGATCGACATGCGGATCGTGTAGTCGATGTCGAGCTGCGGATTGGGGAATGTTTCGAGGCTGCTCGAGGGCTGTGTAGGCATGACGATTAATTTACACTAGCCGCCCTGATGCGACTCACCAAGATCAAGCTCGCGGGCTTCAAGTCCTTCGTCGATCCCACTGCGGTCAGCTTCCCGAACAACCTGACGGGCGTCGTCGGCCCGAACGGCTGCGGCAAGTCGAATGTCATCGACGCCGTGCGCTGGGTCATGGGCGAGCTGTCCGCGCGCCACCTGCGCGGCGATTCGATGACCGACGTGATCTTCAACGGTTCGAGCGCGCGCAAGCCGGTGGGTACCGCGCACGTGGAACTCGTGTTCGACAATGCCGACGGCAAGATCTCGGGGCCCTATGCGAGCTACAGTGAAGTCTCGCTGAAGCGCCAGGTGTCGCGCGACGGCACTTCGACCTACTTCATCAACGGCGCGCGCTGCCGCCGCCGCGACATCACGCAGCTGTTCCTCGGCACCGGCCTCGGCTCGCGCAGCTACGCGATCATCGAGCAGGGCATGATCTCGCGCGTGATCGAATCGAAGGCCGAGGACATGCGGGCCTTCGTCGAGGAGGCGGCCGGCATCTCCCGCTACAAGGAGCGGCGGCGCGAGACCGAAGGGCGCATCGCCGATACGCGCGAGAACCTCGAGCGCCTGCAGGACCTGCGTGACGAGGTGGACAAGCAGATCCGCCACCTGCAACGCCAGGCGGCCACCGCACGCCGCTACCAGGCGATGAAGGAAGACGAGCGCCGGCTCACCGCCGAGGTGCTCGCGCTGCGCCTGCGCGATCTCGACGGCGGTGTCGAAGTGCACGATTCCGCGATGCGCGAATGCGACCTCGCAATGCAGGCCGCGCTCGCCGACCAGCGCGCGGCGGAGGCCGCGATCGACCGGCAACGCGAGTTCCACGACGAGCAGACGACGCTCGTCTCGCAGGTACAGGGCCGCTATTACGAGGTCGGTGCGGAGATTTCCCGCACCGAGCAGACGATCCAGCACACGCGCGAACTGCGCGAGCGGCGCACCGCCGATCTCGCGACGACGCGCAATTCGCTCGGCGAGGTCGCGCTGCTGATCGAACGAGATGCGGCGGAGCTCGCGGCGCTGCGCGAGGAGATCGCCGCGCTCGCGCCGCAACTCGCGGATGCCCATCGCGCCGAGAGCGCGGCCGCGGCCACGCTCGCCGACGTCGAGGGCGCGCTCGCCGTCTGGCAGGCGAGCTGGGAAGACTTCAATCGCGAGTTCGGTGCGGCCGACCAGGCCACCCAGGTCGAGCGGGCGCGCATCGAGCAGCTCGAAAACCAGTTCCGGCGCCTCTCGGGCCAGGCCGATCGCCTGGCCGTCGAACGCGACGCCCTGATCGCCCAGGAATCGACGGTGCAGATCGCCGACCTCGCAGGGCGCGAATCCACGGCGCGGGCCGCGGCCGACGAGCTCGCCGCGGCGCTGAGCACGGCGCTCGCGCATGTCCAGCAGGCGCGTGGTCACCAGTTGCAGAGTGAAATGCGCCTCGAAACGCTGCGCGCCGAGCGCGAGCGCCTGCGCGGGGAGATGATGTCGCTCGAGGCCCTGCAGAAGGCGGCGCTCGGCCGCGACGATGGCCACGCGGGCGCATGGCTCGCGGGCTCGGGCCTCGCCGGGCGCGGCCGGCTCGCCGAATTGCTGACGGTCGACAATGGCTGGGAGCGCGCCGTCGAGACGGCGCTCGGCGACTACCTCGAGGCCGTCTGTGTCGATGATCTCGATGACGTCGCGGGCGTGGTCGAAACGCTGGCCGGTGCGAGTGTCACGCTGATCGAGCCTGCGCGTGCCTCCGGCGCCGGTCTCGGCGGCAACTCGCTCGCGCAGCACGTGCGTGGCCCCGAGGCGCTCGTCGATCTCCTCGGGCGCGTCCTGACCGCGGCATCGCTCGCGGATGCACTCGCCATGCGCGGTGCACTCGGCGCCGATCAGTCGGTCATCACCCGCCAGGGTGAATGGGTCGGCCGCAGCTGGCTGCGGGTCAGCCGCGGAGTCGACCATCATGCGGGCGTCATCGAGCGTGAGCAGCGACTGAAGGGCGTGCGCGGCGAGTTCGAGACGGCCGACGCGCGCGTGCGCGAGGTCGAAGGGCAGATCGCGACCCTGCGCGCGGCGCTGGTGGCCGCCGAGCAGGCGCGCGACTCGGCGCAGGCGCGCATCCAGAGCGCGCATCGCGAGCACGCCGACGTTCTCGGCCAGCTCGAGGCGGGCCGCGCGCGCGCGCAGGAATCCGCGCTGCGTCGCGAGCGGCTCGAGAGCGAGGCAGCCGATGCCGCGCGCGAGATCGGGGTGACCCAGGATGCGCTCGCGAGGGCGCGCACCGCGCTCGACCGGGGCCTCGATACGTTGTCCGCGCTCGATGCGCGGCGGCCCCGCCTCGAGGCGGAGCGCGAGGAACGCCGTGACCAGGTCGCAGTCGCGCGCGAGCGCGCGCAGGCCGCCCAGCTCGTGGCACGCGACCTCCTGATCCGCAGCGAGTCGCGCCGTTCGAGCGAGAGCGGCAAGGGCGTCAATCTCGCGCGCCTCGGCGAACAGCGCGCGCAGCTCGACGCGCGCGCAGCGGAACTCGAGCAGGAGCTCGCGGGCGGCGACGAACCGATCCGCGATCTCGCGCAGCGGCTCGATGCGGCGCTCGCCCGGCGACTCACGATCGAAGCGGAACTCGCTGCGGCCCGGCGCGGCCTCGAGGACGCCGACGCGGCCCTGCGCCAGCTCGACGAGCGGCGCGCGGCCGCCGAACAGCGGGTCGATGCGGCGCGCGCGGCCATGGACGAAGCGCGCCTCGCCGCGCAGGAAACACGGGTGCGGCGCGAAAGCATCGCGGAGCAGTTCGCCGCCACACGCTTCGAGCTGCCGGCGGTGCTCGCCGCACTCGCCGCGGATGCGGCCGTGCCGCAATGGGAAGAGCGCCTCGCGGCGACCCGCGCCGACATCGAACGGCTCGGCCAGGTCAATCTCGCGGCGATCGACGAACTGAAGGAGAACTCGGAGCGCAAGGAGTATCTCGACCGGCAGTTCGCCGACCTGACCGCCGCGCTCGAAACGCTCGAACAGGCGATGCGCAAGATCGACCGCGAGACGCGCGCGCGCTTCGAGGACACCTTCGGCCGCATCAATGCGGGGCTGCAGGAGAAGTTTCCGCGCCTCTTCGGCGGTGGCCACGCGTATCTCGAGCTCGTCGGCGACGATCCGCTGTCGGCGGGGGTCGCGATCATGGCGCGTCCGCCGGGCAAGCGGAACAGCACGATTTCGCAGCTTTCGGGCGGCGAGAAGGCCCTCACCGCGGTGGCGCTCGTCTTCTCGATCTTCGACCTGAACCCGGCGCCGTTCTGTCTCCTCGACGAGGTCGACGCGCCGCTCGACGAGCACAACGTCGGGCGCTTCTGCGACATCGTGCGCGACATGTCGCAACGCGTGCAGTTCATCTTCATCACGCACAACAAGGTGACGATGGAACTCGCGTCGAGTCTCCTCGGCGTCACGATGAACGAGCCCGGCGTATCGCGCCTTGTCGCGGTCGACGTGGACGAGGCGCTGCGTCTCGCGACGGCGTAGCGACGGCGATGCCTGAACTGCGCCTGATTCTGCTGGTCCTCGGCGTGGCGCTGATCGCGGGGCTCGTGATCCGCGAACGCCGTCGCAGCCGCTCCGGGCGCCCGGCATCCGAGGTTGCGACCACGGCGCCGCCGACATCGTCGGCGATCGCACCGGCCGCCTCCGCGCCGTCCCCGGCGGCGGCGCATGCGCCGCTGCGCGCGTCGCACGATGTGCCACAGGACCTGCCGGTCATCGAAGTGAGCGACGCCGTCGACATCGACCTGTCGTTCGCCCGGGACCCGCACGAGCAGGCTGTCCCGGTCGTCACGGCGCTGTCCGCGGATCTCGAGGCCGTGCAGATCGACGGCGACGAGGCGCTGGGGCCGGTCGTCGAGCGGCCCGCGGCGCCGACGCCGTGGCCGGCGGCGTCGCGCGCGCCGCTCGGCGGCGCCGATCTCATCCTCGACTGGCCGCCGGAATCCGAACGCCGCATCCTGGCATTGCGGGTGCTGCCGCGCGGCGCGGAGCGCTTCGCGGGCCGTTCCCTGCGCCAGGCGCTCGCCGGGGAAGGCTTCATCCACGGCCCGATGGAAATCTTCCACTGGCCGGCCGACGATGGGCGCGTGCTGCTGAGCGCCGCGGGCCTCACGCGTCCGGGCGTGTTCCATGTCGCGACGATGGACACGGAACGCTACGCGGGCATCAACGTGTTCGCGGTCCTGCCGGGCGCACTGTCCGACGAGGAGATATTCGACCGGCTGATCGAAACGACCCGCGGCCTCGCGGCACGCCTGAATGCCGAACTGCGCGACCAGCACGGCGAGCCGCTCACCACGGCCCGGGTCGTCGCGCTGCGCGCACAGTACGCGGGGACTTCCGCGTGACCGACGCCGCGCAGCGCCGCATTGTCGCGCTGCGCGCCGCGATCGAACACCACGACTACCGCTACCACGTCCTCGACGACCCGGAGATTCCGGACGCCGAGTACGACAGGCTGATGGTCGAGCTGCGCGAGCTCGAGGCGCGGCACCCGGAGCTCGTGACGCCCGATTCACCGACGCAACGGGTCGGTGCGGCGCCCCTCGATACATTCGGCGAAGTCGTCCATCGCGTGCCGATGCTGTCGCTCGACAACGGCTTCTCGGCGGACGATGCGCGCGCATTCGACCGGCGGGCGCGCGAGCGGCTCGGCGAAGTCGATGGCGCCATCGATTACGCGGCCGAGCCGAAACTCGACGGGCTCGCCATTTCGATCACCTACGAGAAGGGTGTGCTCGCGCAGGCCTCGACGCGCGGTGACGGTACGCGAGGCGAGGACGTGACCGCGAACATCCGCGCCATCCGTGGCGTGCCGCTGCGCCTGCGCGGCGCCGCGCCCGCCTTGCTCGAGGTCCGCGGCGAGGTGTTCATGCCGGTCAAGGGCTTCGAGCGCATGAACGCGGCGCTCGCGGCGCGCGGCGAGAAGACCTTCGTCAATCCCCGCAACGCCGCGGCCGGCGCCGTGCGCCAGCTCGATCCGCGCGTCACGGCCTCGCGGCCGCTCGCCTTCTTCTGCTATGGCGTCGGGACCATCGCCGATTCCGCGCTCGCGCAATGGCGCCGCTACAGCGAGCTGCTCGGATCCCTGCGCGACCTCGGGCTGCGCACCTGCCCGGAGTCGACGGTGGTCGCGGGCGTGGACGGCTGCCTCGCCTTCTACGAGCGCATCGGCCACGCGCGCGCGAAGCTCGCGTACCAGATCGACGGCGTCGTGTACAAGGTCGACCGGCGTGACTGGCAGGAACGGCTCGGGTTTGCCGCGCGGGCGCCACGGTGGGCGCTCGCGCACAAGTTCCCGGCGGACGAGGTCGAGACGGCCGTCACCGCGGTCGAGTTCCAGGTCGGACGCACCGGCGCGGTCACGCCGGTCGCGCGGCTCCGGCCGGTGTTCGTCGGCGGCGTGACCGTGAGCAATGCGACGCTGCACAACATGGACGAGGTCGCGCGCAAGGACGTGCGCGTCGGCGACACGGTCGTGATCCGGCGCGCCGGCGACGTCATCCCCGAGGTCGTGCGCGTGCGCGCGGAACTGCGCCCGCCCGGCACGCACCCCGTGGCGCTGCCGACCCACTGCCCGGTGTGCGGCTCGCCCGTCGTGCGGGAGGAAGGCGAGGCCGTCGCGCGCTGCACGGGTGGCTTTCGTTGCCAGGCCCAGCGGCGCGAGGCGCTCAGGCATTTCGCGAGCCGACGCGCGCTCGACATCGACGGGCTCGGCGAGCGCATCATCGATCAGCTCGTCGCGGCCGATCGCGTGCGATCCCCGGCGGATCTGTACACGCTCACGAAGGACGAACTCGCCGCGCTCGAACGGATGGGCGACAAGTCGGCGCAGAATCTCGTCGATGCGATCGCCGCGAGCCGCGAGACGACGCTGCCCCGACTGCTCCTCGGGCTCGGCATCCGCGAAGTCGGCGAGGCGACTGCCCTGGCGCTCGCCCGGCATTTCGGCGACATCGGGGCCCTGATGGACGCGGACGAGGCGCAGATCCGGGGGGTGCCCGATGTCGGACCGGTGGTGGCCGCGCATGTCGCGCAGTTCTTCGCCGATTCCGCCAACCGTGAACTCATCGATGCGCTGCGCCGGCACGGCATGCACTGGCCTGTCGTCGTCGAGCGGGCCGCAGATGCGCCGCTCGCCGGCCTCACGTTCGTGCTGACCGGCAGGCTCGCTTCCGTCACGCGCGAGGAGGCGGGCGCAGCGCTCGCAGCGCTCGGCGCCAAGGTCGCCGGTTCGGTGTCGAAGAAGACCAACTTCGTCGTCGCGGGCGAGGAAGCGGGCGGCAAGCTCGACAAGGCTCGGGCGCTCGGCGTCGCAGTGATCGACGAGGCGGCGCTGACGAAAATCCTCGCCGACAGACGACGGCCGCGTACCTGAAGAGAGGAATGGTGCCGGGTTTTCGGTTATTCGGTTATTGGGCGGCCGCCCAATAACCGAATAACCGAAAACCCGGCACCAGATCCGTCACGGTGTCTTGACCACCTTCGCGGTCTTCATGAGTTCGTCTGCATAGGCCTTGAACTTCTTGGCCTGCACGATCTGCACGAGGCGATCCTTCACACTGTCGAACGGCGGCGGCTGCACGTCGCGCACGTCGTCGAGGCGGATCACGTGCCAGCCGTACTGGGTCTGGACGGGCGCCTTCGTGTACTCGCCCTTCTTCAGCGCGACCACCGCTGCCGAGAACGGCGGCACCATGCGGTCGGGCGTGAACCAGCCGAGATCGCCACCGTTGTCCTTCGACGAGTCGATCGACTCGCGACGGGCGAGCTGCTCGAAGTTCGCGCCCTTGTCGAGCTGTGCGATCAGCCGCTTCGCGAAGTCCTCCGTCGCGACGAGGATGTGGCGCGCGTGATATTCCTGCTTCGAGAGTGCATTGACCTGTGTCTCGTACTCCGCGCGCAGCTCCTGCTCGGTCGGTGTCTTGTCGGCGAGGTACTTCTGCATCATCTCCTGCTGCAGGATGTTGAGACGCGACAGTTCGAGCATCGACGCGGTCTCGGGCTTCGCGGCGAGTCCGTCCTTCTCGGCCTGCGAGGCGATGAGCTCGGCACGGATCAGGTTGTCGAGGATCTGGCCGCGCTGTTCCTCGGTGAGCTCGGCGCTCTCCTTGCCGGACACGCCCTTCGCGTACGTGTCGAACAGGCTCTTCGCGATCGCCTTGCCGTCGACGGTGGCGACCGGCTTTGCGTCGGCGCTCGTTGCGGCACCGGCCGCGGGTGCGTTCGCGCCGGGCTTGCAGGCGACGAGCAGCAGGGCGGCGGCCAGCACCGCGGAAATACGGACTGATTTCATGAGATATCTCGGTAAGTTATGAATAAAAACTCAAGTCATTCAGAAGTGCCACGCGCGCTGATCGACAGCGCATGTATGTCGCCCCGCGGCAGGGCAGAAACCGCAGCATAGACCAAACGGTGGCGTTCGAGGGTCGAGCGGCCGTCGAATGCGCGCGCGACGATCGTCACGTGGAAGTGGCCGCCTTCGCGCGCGCCGGGATGGCCGATGTGCCGGTCGCCGTCGTCGCGGATCTCGAGCGACTCGGGCGCGAGCGCAGCCTCGAGCGCAGCACGCAGGCGCGCGATACGCCCGCTCGACAGGGTTTCGGCCGTCATGGCGTGCGCGCCCGCTTCAGTATCCACGGCAGCTGCGCGGCGATGAACACGAAGGTGAGGGCGGTGAGCCCGAAGACCTTGAAATTCACCCACGCCTGTTCGCTCGCACCGCGCGCGACCGCGATGTTCAGCGCGCCGAGCACGACGTAGAACGCCGCCCACACGAGGTTGATCCGCTGCCAGCTCGCGCGCGGCAGGTGCGCATCGGGACCGAGGGCCGGGGCGAGCAGGCGCTCGACGAGCGGCCGGTCCCCGATCCAGCGGCTCGCGAGGAGGGCGACGCTCACGAGCCAGAAGAACACGGTCGGCTTCCACTGGATGAAGCGCTTGTCGTGCAGCAGCAGCGTCGCGGCGCCGAACAGCATCACGAGCGCGGTCGAGATCCAGTGCATCGTCGGGATGCGCCCGAGCAGCACGCGGTCGGCGACGAGCATCAGCACCATCGCGATCATCAGCGCGCCGGTGGCGACATAGAGGCCCTGCAGCTTGAACGCGACGAGGAAGACGACGAGCGGCGCGAAATCGAGTAGGTGCTGCATGGTCCTGTGGGGGGCGGCGGGGGCCGATATGATACCCGGATGGCCCTGTATTTCGAGTTGCATCCCGTCGATCCGCAGCCACGGCTGATCCGCCGCGCGGCCGACGTGGTGCGCGGCGGGGGCCTGATCGCCTATCCCACCGATTCCTGCTACGCGCTCGGCTGCCACATCGGCGACAAGGACGCGCTCGAGCGCGTGCGGCGCATCCGCGAGGCCGACCGCCACCACCACTTCACGCTGATGTGCCGCGACCTGACCGAGGTCGGCCGATTCGCGCGCATCGATACCTGGCAGTTCCGGATCCTGAAGGCCGGCACCCCGGGTCCCTACACCTTCCTGATGGCGGCGACGCGCGAGACGCCGCGGCGGCTGCAGCACGAGAAGCGCCGCACGATCGGCATACGCGTACCGGGCCATGTCGTCCCGCGCCTGCTGCTCGCCGAACTCGACGAGCCGATGATGACCTCGACGCTGCTGCTCCCGGGAGACGCGATGCCGCTCACCGACGGGCGCGAGATCGCGGCGCGGCTCGAGCACAAGGTCGACCTCGTGCTCGATACGGGCCACTGCGGCATCGAGCCGACGACGGTCGTCGACCTGTCGGTGCAGCCGCCGGTGGTGCTGCGCGCGGGCAAGGGCGATCTCGCGCGCCTCGGGCTCGCCGGCGAGGCGGCGGGCTTGCGCCGTGGCGCTGGGCTATAATCCCGGGCCATCGGCGCCCATCGCGCCCCATCAGCAAAGATCCACTGCGACGTGCCGAGTCCCGTGCCGACCCGACCGGAAATTCCATTAGCGGGGCCCGCATGAGCGCCAACGCGCCGGCCGGCCGCGTGCTCTCGGGGATGCGGCCGACGGGGGCCCTGCACATCGGCAATTATCACGGTGCCCTCGCGAACTGGATCGAACTGCAGTACCAGTACGAATGCTACTTCTTCGTGGCCGACTGGCATGCACTGACGACCGACTACGAGGACACGAGCCGCCTGCCGGGACACATCCACGAGATGCTGATCGACTGGCTGGCGGCGGGCATCAATCCCGGCGTCGCGACCGTCTTCGTGCAATCGCACGTGCCCGAGCACGCGGAGCTGCACCTGCTGCTGTCAATGATCACGCCGCTCGGCTGGCTCGAGCGCGTGCCGACCTACAAAGACCAGCAGGCGGAGCTGAAGGAGAAGGACCTCGCGACCTACGGGTTCCTCGGCTATCCGCTGCTGCAATCGGCCGACATCCTGATTTATCGCCCCGCCTACGTGCCGGTCGGCGAAGACCAGGTGGCGCACGTCGAGATCACGCGCGAGATCGCGCGTCGCTTCAACCACATCTACGGCCGGGAGCCCGACTTCGAGGCGAAGGCCGAGAAGGCGACGAAGAGCCTCGGCGGGCGGATGGCGACACAGTACCGCCAGCTGCGGCGCGAGTTCCAGCAGGCGGGCAGCCAGGGCGCGCTCGAGAAGGCGCGGGCGCTCGTGCTCGGCAACAACCGCATCACGGTCGCCGACCGCGAACGTCTCCTCGGATGGCTCGAGGGCGGCGGCGTCGCGGTGCTGCCCGAGCCGCAGGTGCTGCTCACCAAATCGCCGAAGGTGCCCGGCACCGACGGCCGCAAGATGTCGAAGTCGTACGGCAACACGATCGGGCTGCGCGAAGACCCCGACAGCGTCGCGAAGAAGCTGAAGACGATGCAGACCGATCCGGCCCGCGTGCGCCGTTCCGACCCGGGCGACCCCGACAAGTGCCCGGTGTTCGACCTGCACCGCATCTACTCCGACGAGGCGACCCAGGCGTGGGCGGCGCACGGTTGCCGCACGGCGAGCATCGGCTGCCTCGAGTGCAAGAAGCCGCTGATCGACAAGGTGGTCGAATTCGTCGAGGGCATGCGCCGGCGCGCACAGGAGTTCGAGGACAACCCCGAACTCGTGCAGCGCATTCTCGTCGAGGGCGGCGAGAAGGCGCGCGCGGCCGCGCGCGACACGATGGACGAAGTGCGTCGCGTGATGCACCTGCGCGGCAAACTGTGAAGCCCGAACTCAAGCTCGTCGTGACCACCGGTCCCGCGGCTGCGGCGCCGGAACCCGGGCTCGCCCCGCAGCAGTCCGAGATGCCCTTCGCGATGGTGCACGGCGAGGCCGTGACCGAGGTGCCGAAGGACCTGTACATTCCGCCGCAGGCGCTCGAGGTGTTCCTCGAGGCGTTCGAGGGCCCGCTCGACCTGCTGCTGTATCTCATCCGGCGGCAGAACCTCGACATCCTCGACATACCGCTCGCCGACATCACGCGCCAGTACATGAACTACATCGAGCTGATGCAGGAGCTGCAGCTCGAGCTCGCGGGCGAATATCTGCTGATGGCGGCGACGCTCGCGGAGATCAAGTCGCGCATGCTGTTGCCCCGCGCGCACGCCGCCGCCGACGAGGAGGCCGACCCGCGGGCCGATCTCGTGCGGCGCTTGCAGGAATACGAGCGCTACAAGCGCGCGGCGGAGGGCATCGACGCATTGCCGCGGCTCGAACGCGACGTCTATGCCGCGAGCGCGGATTTCGCCGACCGCAAGGTCGTGCGCCTGCTGCCGCAGGTCCAGCTGCGGGAGATGCTGATCGCCTTCCAGGAAGTCGTGCAGCGTGCGGCGCTCTTTGCACACCACCACGTGCAACGCGAGCGCCTGTCGGTACGCGCACGCATGGCCGATATCCTGTCGCGGCTCGCGGGGCCGGGGTTCGTCGAGTTCGGGCAGCTGTTTCGCCCGGAAGAGGGCCGCATGGGTATCACGGTCACCTTCGTCGCGATCCTCGAGCTCGTGCGCGAGGGACTCATCGATTTCGTCCAGGCCGAGCCGTACGCGCCGCTGCACGTGCGCGCCGCGCCGCCTGCCCACGATGGCTTGCATCTGGTCGCGGACAACGCGACCGACGAGGCGAACCCATGAGCGATACGCAACTGCGTCACATTGTCGAGGCCGCGCTGCTCGCGGCAGGCCGGCCACTGCCGCTCGCGGACCTCGCGGCGTTGTTCGATGACGGCGATCGCCCGGCGATCGGCGAGCTGCGCGGCGCGCTCGACGAGCTCGCAGCCGCCTACGCCGGCGGCGCGCTGCAATTGCTCGAGACAGCCGGCGGCTGGCGCGTGCAGGTGCGCGCCGAATATGCCGCGCGCGTCTCCCGCCTGTGGCCCGAGCGGCCGCAGAAGTACTCGCGTGCGCTGCTCGAGACACTGGCCCTGATCGCCTATCGGCAGCCGATCACGCGCGCCGAGATCGAACTCGTGCGCGGCGTCGCAGTGAACCCGAACATCGTGCGCACGCTCACGGAACGCAACTGGGTGCGCGTCGTCGGTCACCGTGACGTGCCGGGCCGCCCCGAGCTCCTCGGTACGACGCGGGAGTTTCTCGACTACTTCGGGTTGAAGAGCCTCGACGAGCTGCCGACCCTCGCGGAGCTGAAGGCGATGCCCGAGCTCAATCCGCAGCTCGAGTTTCCGGGCGCCACCGAGGCCGTCGCGGTGGAGAGCGCCGACGACGAACTGCCGGAGCCCGACGCGCTCGACGGCGACGACGAGGAACTCGAGGCGTCTGCGGGCGAGGCCCCGGGGCTGGTCGCCGCGCCGCCCGATCCAGGGCTGTGAACGCCCCGCCCGGCGAGCGCCTGCAGAAGATGCTCGCGAGCCAGGGCCTCGCCTCGCGTCGCGAGGCCGAGGCCTGGATCCGCGCCGGACGCCTCACCGTGAACGGACAGGTCGCGACGCTTGGGCTTCGCGTCGGGGTGCGCGACGACGTGCGTCTCGACGGTCGACCGATCCGGCGGCGCACAGCGGCGGGTGGCGCCAGCGTGTTTCTCGCGCACCGCTCGCCCGGGGAATCGCTGCAGACGCCGGACGAATCCGGGCACGCATCACTGCTCGCGCGGATGCCGAAGCGTGCGGGCCGGCGGTTCATCGCCGTGAGCCCGATGCCGCGCGTCGACGGCGGCCTCGAGCTGTTCTCGTCCGACGGCGCGCTCGCGCTGCGACTGCAGCGCGCGGCGCGTCGCGTCGACGTCGACTTCCGCGTGCGTCTCCACGGTGAGCTGCCCGCCGAGCGGCTCGCGCAACTGCTCGCCGGCGAAATCGACAGTGGTGAGCGCCTGACGGTGCTCGGCTGCGAGGCCGCGGGCGGCGAGGGCAGCAATCGCTGGTACGCGCTCGCGACGCGGGGCGCGAGCGGCAAGTCTGTCCGGCAACTGTTCGAACGCCAGGGCGCCACCGTGAGCCGGGTACTGCGTGTGCGCTTCGGCACCCTCGTACTCGATCCGCTGCTGCCGCGCGGGCGCTCCCGCGCGCTGACCGACAGCGAACTCGCCGCATTGCTCGATGCCGCGGAACCGGTGGCGGGGACGCCGGTGCCACGGTCCGAGCCGCCCGCGCCTACGAAACGGTCCCGCGCGCCGCGGCCGGCGCCTGTGCGTCCACGGTCGCGCCCGTCGTCCCGCGGCCGCCCGGCCCGAGGAGGCACAGGTACGCCGCGGTGATCGCCTCGGGTGGCGGTACTGCTTCGGGCATTTCCGCCGGGTAGGCCGCGCGCCGCATCGCGGTGCGGGTGCCGCCGGGATTGATCGCATTGACCCGCACCGACGTCGTGCCGGAGAGCTCGTCGGCGAGCACCTGCACCAGCCCCTCGATCGCGAACTTCGACACCGCGTAGGCGCCCCAGTACGCGCGGCCGCGCCGGCCGACGCCGCTCGAGGTGAACAGCACGCTCGCATCGGGCGCGGCGCGCAGCAGCGGCAGCATCACCTGCGTCAGCGCAAAGGCCGCCGTGACATTCACGTGCATGACGCGCGTCCAGAGCGGTACGTCGTAGTGCTCGATCGGCGAGAGATCACCGAGGAGGCCGGCATTGTGCAGCAGCCCGTCGAGGCGGCCGTAGCGCGTGCCGATCCCCGCAGCGATGGCGTCGAATTCCTTCGCGGTGGCCTTCTCGAGATCGAGCGGCGCGATCACGGGCTCGGCGCCGCCCGCCGCGACGATCTCGTCGTAAACCCGCTCGAGCTTCGCGACTGTGCGGCCGAGCAGTACCACTTCCGCGCCGTGGGTCGCGCAGGCGAGCGCAACGGCTCGGCCTATGCCGCTCCCGGCACCTGTGATCGCGATGAGGCGACCTGCGAGTTCACCGGGTGCGGCACGGTACAGGCGAGGTTCGATCGTGGAAGTCATGTCATCCCCGGAGTCGGCTGCGTTCGACGCGCCGCGCGGCGCGCCAGGCAGCCCAGCTTTCGGCAAAAGCGCCACGTGCGCGCGTCTGCAGCACGAGTGTGGACCACACGACGAGTCCGCGCAGCGGCGTCGCGAGCGCTGCGGGAACGGTGGCGATGGCCTCGCGCAGCGCGGCTGCGGAGTCGTCCGTCGGCGCCTGCTCCTGCACATACAGCGCGTGGCCGAGCGTCGCGACTGCGCGCGGATCGGCTTCGGCCACGCGTGTGGCGCCGGTCGCGAGCGTGGCCAGTGGCTGCACGAGTCCGTCGGACCACAGCGCCGCATCGCCCGCGAGATCGCCGGACGAGATGTCGCGCGCGAGGGCTTGACGCGCGAGGACGCGCGCGGCGAGGCCGGTGAGCGCTTGCAGGTCCGGAGCGGGCAGGCCCGCCGCGAGGAACGCCTGTCGCGCCGCGCGTGCCGCCGGGTGCACGGGCACCGCGGCTGCGAGCCGCTCCGCTTCCTCCTGCCACCAGCCGAGCCGCACGTGGGCGACGCCATGATCGATTGCGGCGAGCGCACTCGTCATGATTTCGTGCTCGAGCGTCAGCAGCGCGGCCGTGCCACCCCGCGCCTCGGCGGGCGTGTAGAGCCACGCGAAATAGCGCGCGCCGGCGCTGCGCGGCGGCGGCGAGACATCGGGCTCGCTCATGGCGACTCGCTGCCGGAGGCGCCCGGCGGCGCAGCCGGCTCGCGCGTCAGCCGCTCGATCGGCTCGGGGGCGGTGAGCGCGGCACCGGTCGAGACGCCGAGCTCGGTGAACTTGCGCGCGCCCGGCAGCACCTGGCGCTCGAGCGATCCGACCGCGCTGTTGTAGGCCTCGACGGCGCCGCCGAGCCGCTGGCCCGTGCGTGCGAGATGGCTCGTGAACGTCACGAGGCGCTTGTAGAGGTCCTGGCCGAGGCCCTGGATTTCAGCGGCGTGCTGGGCGACCTGCGCCTGGCGCCAGCCGAACGCGACGGCCTTCAGCAGCCCCATGAGCGTGGAGGGGGTTGCGATCACGACGCTCTGCTTCAGCGCGTTGTCGATCAGGTCGGGCCGCTCGGCGAGCGCCGCCGAGAGGAACTGGTCGCCAGGCAGGAACAGCACGGCGAACTCGGGGCTGCGCGCAAACTGCGCCCAGTAGGCCTTGCCCGCGAGTTCACGGATCCGCGCCTCGACCTGCTGCGCATGCCGCGCGAGCGCGACCGCGCGGGCGTCGTCGCTCCCGGCCTCGACCGCGTCGAGGTAGGCATCGAGCGGCGTCTTGGCATCGATCACGAGATCGCGTTCGTCCGGCATGTGGACGACGAGATCGGGGCGCAGCGCCCCTTCGCCCGTCGCGACATGCGCCTGTTCGGTGAAATCCGCGTGCTCGGTGAGCCCGGCGAGCTCGACCACGCGGCGCAGCGTGAGTTCGCCCCAGCGCCCGCGCACCTCGGGGCGCCGCAGCGCCGTCACGAGATTGCGCGTCTCGCGGGCGAGCTGTGCCTGGCCGCTGGTCAGCGATTCGATCTGCGTGCGCAGCGTGACGAACGCCTCCCGTCGCTCGCGCTCGAGTGTCTGCACTTCCGCCTCGGTGCGCGCGAGGGCGGCGCGGATCGGCTCGATCAGCTGGTTGAACGCGGCTTCCCGCTCCTTCAGCGCACCCTGCACGGTCGCCTGTTCCCGGCCGAGCGATTCGCGCGCGAGCGCGAGGAATACTTCGCTGTTCGCGCGCAGCGATTGCCCGGCGAGTTCGTCGAACGCGGCGCGCAGCCGCACTTCGCTCCGCGCGAGCAGCTCGAGCTGCTCGCGCGCACGCTCCTCGTCGGCCGCGAGCCGCGCCTTCGCCGCTTCGAGCGCGGCGCCGAGTTCGGCACCGCGCCGCGCCGCGTGGAGCTGCGCGACGAGCCAGCCGAGCAGCGCGCCGAATGCGAACGCGCCGCACGCGATCGCGATCGCGAGCGTCATGTTCGAGCTCATGTGCCCTCGAGCCAGCGGACGAGCGCAGCGGGCGAGTCGATCCACGCCTCGGCGGGCCACAGGAGATGCTCGTCCGCCGCGCTGACATAGCCGAACGAAGCGACGACCGCACGCATGCCGGCGGCGCGCGCCGCCTCGACGTCGCGCAGCGCGTCGCCGACGTAGACGCACTCGGCGGGCGGGACGCCGATCGCGCCTGCGGCGTGCAACAGCGGCTCCGGGCTCGGTTTGCGCATCGGCAACGTATCGCCGCTCACGAGGCAGGCCATGCGCGCGGCGAGCCCGAGTTCGGCGAGCAGCGGCTCGGCGAGCCAGCCGGGCTTGTTCGTGACGACGCCCCACGGCAGCGCAGCGCCCTCGAGGTACTCGAGCAGTTCCGCACCGCCCGGAAACAGGTCCGTCTCGTCGACGAGACGCGCGCGGTAGAGCGCGAGGAAGCGATCGCGCAGGCGCTCGAACGCCTCGCCTTCGATCCCCGGGAACGCGATGCGCATGAGCCCGTTCGAACCGTGCGACACCTGTGCGCGCGCCGTATCGAACCGCACCGGCGGCAGGCACTCTTCGGCAAGCAGCGCATTCATGGCGCCCACCATGTCCGGGGCCGTGTCGAGCAGTGTGCCGTCGAGGTCGAAGAGCACTGCGCGCACCGGCGACCCGCGGCCCCGGGCGCTCACGGCTCTCCCCCGTCGCGTCGCAGGTGCGCGAGGTAATTCACGGCCGTATCGGCGGTGAGCGTACTCGCTTCGCTGAACGGGTCGTAGTCGATCCCCGCCAATTCGACGGCGGAGAGGCCCGCACCGCGCGCCATCCGCACGAGCTCCGACGGCCGGATGAAGCGCTCGTATTCGTGGGTGCCGCGTGGCAGCAGGCGCAGGACGTACTCGGCGGCGACGATCGCGAGCGCAAAGGCCTTCGCGCTGCGGTTGATCGTCGAGACGAACACGGCGCCCCCGGGGCGCACGAGGCGCGCGAATGTCGCGAGGAATGCCCGCGGGTCGGGCACGTGCTCGAGCATCTCCATGCACGTGATCACATCGAACGGGCCGGCGCCCGCGGCGGCGAGGGCATCCACGCCCTCGAGCCGATAGTCGATCGCGAGGCGCCGCTCGAGTGCGTGCAGCCGCGCCACTTCGATCATCGACGGCGCGAGATCGATCGCGGTGACACGGGCGCCCGCCTCGGCGAGCGCTTCGGCGAGGAGCCCCCCGCCGCAGCCGACGTCGAGCACCTGCGCCCCCGCGAGGGCCGCACGCTCGCGCACGAACGCGAAGCGCACGGGGTTCAGCCGGTGCAGCGGCCGGAACTCGCCCCGGGGATCCCAGAAGCGGTGCGCCAGCGCATCGAACCTCGCGAGTTCGGCCGCATCGGCGCCGGCCGAATGCGCGTACTCCGGCGTGCGGCTCATGCGGCGGCTCCGACGGCGGCGCGGGCGGGCGCCTCGAGGGCGATCGCGGCAATTTCGGCGGGATCGAAAGCGAGCAGCCGACGGTCGCGCACCATCGCGCGGCCGCCCACCCAGACGTCGGTGACGGCGTCGCGCCCCGCGGCGAACACCACCGTGTCGGACGGCTCATCGACCGGCAGGCAGGCGGGCGCCGACAGGTCGATGCAGACGAGGTCAGCCGCCTTGCCCGGCATGAGCGAGCCGATTTCGTGCGCGAGCCCGAGCGCCTGCGCGCCGCCGAGCGTCGCCATCCTGAGCGCATCGATCGCGCCGAGCGCCTGCGGGTTGTGCGTGGCGAGGCTCGCGAGCAGGCACGCAGATCGCGCTTCCGCGAGCAGGTCGAGCGCGCCGACGCTCGCCGCTCCGTCGGTGCCGAGCGCGACATTGACGCCCGCGGCGCGCAGGTCGCCCACCGGGCAGATGCCGCTGCCGAGCCGCTGGTTCGACTGCGGGCAGTGCACGACCGAGATGCCGGTGCGCATCGCGAGGTCGATGTCGTCGTCGGTGAGCCAGTTCATGTGCACGGCGGAGAAACCCGGCCGCAGGAGCCCCTCGTCGGCGAGCCAGGCGAGGGGGCGCGCGCCGTGGGCCGCGAGGCTGTCCTGCACTTCGGTCTGCGTTTCGTGCAGGTGCATCGCGAGCGGCGCATCGAGCTGGTCGACCAGCCGGCGCAGCCGCACGAAGGTCTCGCGCCCGACCGCATACGGCGAGTGGGGCGCGAAGCAGGGCAGGATCAACGGATCGCCGCGGTACTCGTCCCACAGGCGGGCCGCCTTGTCGAGGTGCTCGTCGGCATCCGCCGCCCACGGCGTGCGCGCATCGACGATCGGTGCGCCGACGACGACACGCAGGTGGCGCGCGCGCGCGAGGCGCGCGACTTCCTCGGGGAAAAAGTACATGTCGGCGAAACAGGTGATGCCGGCGGCGAGCATCTCCGCCATCGCGAGTTGCGTGCCGCTCCTGACGAACTGCGCGTTGACGCAGCGCCGCTCGAGCGGCCAGATCGTCTCGTTGAGCCACTGCATGAGCGGGCCCCGGACCGGCAGGTGACGCATGAGGCTCATCGCCGCATGCGTGTGCGCGTTGACGAGGCCGGGCAGCAGCGCGTGGTGCGGCCGCATGAGCCGTTCGCGCGGCGCGTAGCGCGCGGCGAGCGCCGACGCGGCGCCGAGTTCAACGATGCGCCCCGCGTCGATCGCGATCGCGGCGTGCTCGAGCACGGGCGCATCGTCCATCGGCAGGGCCCAGCGTGACTCGATGAAAAGGTCGATCGGCTGCATCGGCAAAAGTATATCGGGAGCGTCGGTCGGCCGCTCCGTCGGCGCGCGGCGCACGCCCTGCTTGTGGTAAAATTCCGCCTTTATGGCCGATATCGCCCGCGAAATCCTCCCCGTCAATCTCGAAGACGAGATGCGCCGTTCCTACCTCGATTACGCGATGAGCGTGATCGTCGGGCGCGCGCTGCCGGATGTCCGTGACGGCCTGAAGCCCGTGCACCGCCGGGTGCTGTACGCGATGCGCGAGCTCGGCAACGAGTGGAACAAGCCGTACAAGAAATCGGCGCGCGTGGTCGGCGACGTGATCGGCAAATACCACCCGCACGGCGATGCGTCGGTGTACGACGCGATCGTGCGCATGGCCCAGCCGTTCTCGATGCGCTACCTGCAGGTCGACGGCCAGGGCAACTTCGGCTCAGTCGACGGCGACATGCCGGCGGCGATGCGCTACACCGAAGTGCGCATGTCGCGCTTCGCCGGCGAACTGCTCGCCGACATCGACAAGGAAACGGTCGACTTCGCGCCGAACTACGACGAATCCGAACTCGAGCCGACGGTGCTGCCGACCCGCGTGCCGAACCTGCTGCTGAACGGCTCGTCGGGCATCGCGGTCGGCATGGCAACCAACATCCCGCCGCACAACCTCACCGAGATCGTCGACGCCTGCATCGCCGTGCTCGACGACCCGGCGATCTCGCTCGCGGGCCTGATGCAGATCGTGCCGGGCCCGGATTTCCCGACGGCGGGCATCATCAACGGCGCGCAGGAGATCGTCAGTGCCTACAAGGGTGGGCGCGGCCGGCTGTCGATCCGCGCGCGCACGCATTTCGAGGAACTCGACAAGGCCGGGCGCCAGTCGATCATCGTCACCGAACTGCCGTACCAGGTGAACAAGGCGCGGCTCCTCGAGCGCATCGCCGACCTCGTGCGCGACAAGGCGATCGAGGGCATCTCGGAATTGCGCGACGAGTCCGACAAGGACGGCATGCGCGTCGTGATCGAGCTGAAGCGCGGCGAGGTTGCCGAGGTCGTGCTCAACAACCTCTACGCGCAGACGCCGATGGAGACGGTGTTCGGCATCAACATGGTGGCGCTGGTCGACGGCCAGCCGCGCCTGCTGTCGCTGAAGGAAATGCTCGAGGCGTTCCTGCGTCATCGGCGCGAGGTCGTCACGCGGCGCACGATCTTCGACCTGCGCAAGGCGCGCGAGCGGGCCCATGTCCTCGAGGGGCTGGCGGTCGCGCTCGCGAACATCGACGAGGTGATTGCGACGATCAAGGCCGCCGCGTCGCCGGCCGACGCGCGCGTTGCGCTCACCGCGCGCAGCTGGCCGCCGGGTGCCGTGGCCGCGATGCTCGATCGCGCGGGCGACGCATCGACGCGACCCGCGGACGCGCCCGCGGACACGGGCCTCGTCGACGGCGCGTACCGCCTGTCCGACGTGCAGGCGCAGGCGATCCTCGACATGCGGCTGCACCGGCTCACCGCGCTCGAACAGGACAGGATCGTTGCCGAGTACCAGGAGATCCTCGCGCTCGTGCGCGATCTCGCCGACATCCTCGCGCGGCGCGAGCGGCTGACCGCGGTGGTGCGCGGCGAACTGGTCGAGGTGCGCGAGCAGTACGGCGATGCACGCCGCACCGAGATCAACCGCGACCACCTCGACCTCACGACGGAAGACCTGATCGAGCCGCAGGATGTGGTCGTCACGCTGTCGCACGCGGGCTACGCGAAGTCGCAGCCCGTCACCGAGTACCAGACGCAGCGCCGCGGCGGGCGCGGCAAGTCGGCGACGGCGGTCAAGGACGAGGACTTCGTCGAGCAGATGTTCGTCGCGCACACGCACGACACGCTGCTCTGCTTCTCGAACCGCGGCCAGGTCTACTGGCTGAAGGTCTACGAGCTGCCGCAGGCGGGTCGCAATGCGCGCGGCAAGCCCATGGTGAACCTGCTGCCGCTGCGCGAAGGCGAGAAGATCAACGCCGTGCTGCCGGTCAAGCAGTTCGACGACACGCATTACGTGTTCATGGCGACGAGCCACGGCACGGTGAAAAAGACGCCGCTGTCGGCATTTTCCCGCCCGCGCACCAACGGCATCATCGGGGTCGACCTGCGAGGTGGCGACCGGCTGGTCGGCGTCGACCTGACCGACGGCACGCGCGAGATCATGCTGTTCACGAGCGGCGGCAAGGCGATCCGCTTCAACGAGAGCGAAGTGCGGGCGATGGGCCGCGACGCCGCCGGCGTGCGCGGCGTGAAACTCGACACCGGGCAGGAGCTGATTGCGCTGATCGTCGTGCGCGAGGGCCTGGTGCTGACCGCGTCCGAGAACGGCTTCGGCAAGCTGACACCGCTCGTCGAGTTCCCGATCCACGGCCGCGGCGGGCAGGGCGTGATCGCGCTGCAGACGACGGAGCGCAACGGCGCGACGGTGGCGGCATTGCAGGTCGAGGCGTCCCAGGAATTGATGCTGATCAGCTCGAACGGCACGCTCGTGCGCACGCCGGTCGCCGACGTGTCGGTCGTCGGGAGGAACACGCAGGGCGTGCGCCTGATCCGCCTCGACGAGGGCGAGCGGCTCACCGGCGTCGAGCGCATCGAGAATTTCGGGGATGAAGAGTCCGCAACCGGTGCGGATGCAAGCACTGAAAGTTCTGACGGGCCCGCGCCGCCCTGATAAAATCGGCCCGATCCTTTCGATCTCTTTGACCTCCGAAAGCGAGCTCGTGCGCGTATTCAATTTCGCCGCGGGGCCGGCCACATTGCCCCTCGAAGTCCTGGAACAGGCCCGATCGGAACTGACCGACTGGCGCGGCAGCGGCATGTCGGTGATGGAAGTGAGCCATCGGAGCAAGGCTTTCATCGCGGTGGCGACGGAGGCCGAAGCGGATCTGCGCCAACTCCTCGCCATCCCGCAGGAGTACAAGGTGCTCTTCCTGCAGGGCGGCGCGACCGGCCAGTTCGCGGCGATTCCGCAGAACCTCGCGGCGGCGGATTCGGTCGTCGATTACCTGAACACGGGCGCCTGGTCGAAAAAGGCGATCGGCGAGGCGAAACGCTATGCGAAGGTGAATGTCGCGGCCGACGAGGCGGCGAGCAACTACAGCACCGTGCCGGCGGCCGGTGCGCTCAAGCTCACGCCCGGGGCCGCGTACGTGCACTACACGCCGAACGAGACGATCGGCGGCGTCGAGTTCCCGTACGTGCCCGATACGCAGGGCGTGCCGCTCGTCGCCGACTTCTCCTCGACGATCCTGTCGCGCCCGGTCGATGTCACGCGCTTCGGGCTGATTTACGCCGGCGCACAGAAGAATATCGGGCCGTCGGGGCTCGTCGTCGTGATCGTGCGCGAAGACCTGCTCGGCCGGGCGCGGCCCGGCACCCCGTCGGTGTGGAACTACAAGGAGATGGCGGACAACGGCTCGATGCTGAACACGCCTCCGACCTTCGGCTGGTACTTCGCCGGCCTCGTGTTCAAGTGGCTGCTGAAGCAGGGCGGGCTCGACGCGATCGCCGCGCGCAACCGCGCGAAGGCGGCGCGGCTCTACGCGGCGATCGACGCGTCGGGCTATTACGCGAACCCGGTGGCGAAGGACGCGCGCTCGTGGATGAACGTGCCGTTCACGATCCCCGACACGGCGCTCGAGAAGACTTTCCTCGCGGAGGCGGCCGCGGCGGGGCTCGTGAACCTCGAGGGCCACCGCTCGGTCGGCGGCTTCCGCGCCTCGATCTACAACGCGATGCCTGCCGAAGGCGTCGATGCGCTCATCGCCTTCATGCAGGAGTTCCAGCGGCGCCACGGCTGAGGGCGTGCGCGATACGTACATGACATTCCGGATCCAGACACTGAACAACATCAGCGTGAAGGGCCTCGAGCGCCTGCCGCGCGACCGTTTCGAAATCGCCTCCGACATCGCGCGGCCCGACGCCATCCTCGTGCGCTCGGCCGACATGCACTCGCTCGCGATTCCCGACAGCGTGCTCGCGGTGGGCCGCGCCGGCGCCGGCGTCAACAACATCCCGGTGGCGGCGCTCGCCAGGCGCGGCGTGCCGGTGTTCAACGCGCCGGGCGCGAACGCGAACGCGGTCAAGGAACTCGTGATTGCCGGCATGCTGATCGCGGCGCGCAATGTGTGCGCCGCGTGGGACTTCGCCCGCCGCACGCAGGGCGACGACAAGGCGATCGACGAGGCGGTGGAGAAGGGCAAGAAGCAGTTCGTCGGCTTTGAACTCCCGGGCCGCACCCTCGGCGTCGTCGGACTCGGAGCCATCGGCGTCGAGGTCGCCAACACGGCGCTCGCGCTCGGCATGCGCGTGCTCGGCTACGACCCGCAGATCACCGTGCAACGCGCCTGGCAGCTGTCGTCGAGCGTCGAGCAGGCACTGTCGCTCGACGATCTCTTCGCGCGCGCCGACCTCGTGACCGTGCACGTGCCGCTGAACGACGGCACGCGTGGCCTCGTCAATGCATCGCGTCTCGCGCTGATGAAGCCGGGCGGTGTGGTGCTCAATTTCGCGCGTGCACCGATCGTGGACGACGCCGCGGTGCTCGCCTCGCTCGATGCGAACCACCTGCGCGCCTACGTGTGCGATTTCCCGAAGAACGCCCTCAAGGATCATGCGAGGGTCGTCACGCTGCCGCATCTCGGCGCGTCGACCGGCGAGGCGGAGGAGAACTGCGCGGTGATGGTCGCGGACACCGTGCGCGATTTCCTCGAGAACGGCAACCTGCGCAACTGCGTCAACTTTCCGGAATCGGTGTTGCCGCGCGTGCCGGGCACGTCGCGCCTCGCGATCGCCAACAGCAACGTGCCGAACATGGTCGGCCAGATCTCGACCTGCCTCGCCGAGGCGAAGCTCAATATCGCCGACCTGCTCAACAAGTCGCGCGGCGAGTACGCCTACACGCTGATCGACGCCGACGGATCGGTGCCGGCCGAGGTGCTCGCGCGCATCCGCGCGATCGACGGAGTCCTGTCGGCGCGCGTCATCTGAAGCAGGGGGTCCGGATGGCTCGGGGCGTGAAGTCGAAGGGCGGTGGCAACGAGGCGCTCGAGGCGGTTCGGCGCCGCATCGACGCGATCGATGCGGGCATCCATGCGCTGATCAACGAACGGGCCGGGCTCGCGCAGCAGGTCGGCATCTCGAAGCACAAGGAAGGGCGCACGGTCGACTTCTATCGGCCGGAACGCGAGGCGCAGGTGCTGCGCCGCGCGCTCGAGCGCAACAAGGGGCCGCTGCGCGACGAGGAGGTCCTGCGACTCTTCCGCGAGATCATGTCGGCCTGCCTCGCGCAGCAGCAGCCGCTCAAGGTGGCCTTCCTCGGGCCGGAAGGCACGTTCACGCAGGCCGCGGTGCTCAAGCATTTCGGGCATTCCGTGCGCGCGCTCGCGCTCGCCTCGATCGACGAGGTGTTCCACGAGGTCGAAGCCGGCAATGCCGACTTCGGCGTCGTGCCGATCGAAAATTCGAGCGAAGGCACCGTCAGTTACACGCTCGACCGCTTCCTCGGCTCGCCGCTGCACATCTGCGGCGAGGTGGAACTGCGCATCCGCCAGTTCCTGATGGGGCGCATGACGGGGTTGCCGCGCGTGAAGCGCATCTGCTCGCATCCGCAGTCGCTCGCGCAGTGCCGCGAATGGCTGCGGGAGAACCTGCCGGACGTCGAACTCGTGCCGGTGTCGAGCAATGCCGAAGGCGCACGGCGGGCACGCGACGAGAAGGACACCGCGGCGATCGCCGGGGAAACGGCCGCCGAGGTCTATGGCCTCACGGTGCTCGCCGCGGACATCGAGGACCGGCCCGACAACACGACGCGCTTCTTCGTGATCGGGCGCAAGCTCTTTCCGCCGAGTGGGGCGGATCGCACGAGCCTCATCGTCTCGGGCAGCCACACCGACGCGCCGGGCGCGCTGTACCGCCTGCTCGAGCCGCTCGCGAAGCACCGGATCAACGTCACCCGCATCGAGTCGCGCCCGTCGGGCAAGCGCAAGTGGGACTACGTTTTCTTCCTCGACATCGAAGGTCACGCCGCCGAGCCGCGCATCGCGAAGGCACTCGCGAGCCTGAAGAAGCGCGCATCGCTCTATCGCGTGCTCGGGGCCTATCCGCGGGCGGTGCAGTGAGCGCGCGATGAGCCGCGAGCACCCCGCCGAATTCGCGAGCGCGAGCGTGCGGAGCATCGCACCGTACACGCCCGGCAAACCGGTCGACGAACTCGCGCGCGAGCTCGGGCTCAAGGACATCATCAAGCTCGCCTCGAACGAGAACCCGCTCGGTGCGAGCCGGGCGGCGCTCGCGGCGATGCAGGCGGCGCTCGCAGAGTCCTGGGTCTACCCGGACGGCAGCGGGCATGCGCTGAAGCAGGCGCTCGCCGCGCACTACGGGGTCGCGCCCGCGCAGCTGACGCTCGGCAACGGTTCGAACGATGTGCTCGTGCTGCTCGCGGAGGCGTTCCTCGTGCCGGGCACGGAAGCCGTGCTGTCGCAGTACTGCTTCGCGGTCTATCCGCTCGCGGTGCAGGCGACGGGGGCCCGCCAGGTCGTGGTGCCGGCCCATCCCGCCTCGCACGCGTCGATGCCGCTCGGCCACGACCTCGATGCGATGCTCGCCGCCGTGACGCCGGCCACGCGGCTCGTGTTCGTCGCGAACCCGAACAACCCGACGGGAACCTGGGTGTCCGCGGCGGCGCTCGAGGCCTTCATTGCGAAGGTGCCGGCGAGTGCGCTCGTGGTGCTCGACGAGGCGTACTTCGAGTACGCGGGCGATGCCGGGTGCGGCGATGGCCTCGCATGGCTCGAACGCTACCCGAACCTCGTCGTGGTACGCACTTTCTCGAAGGCGTACGGGCTCGCGGCGCTGCGCGTCGGCTTTGCGGCGAGCCACCGGGAAGTCGCTGACGTGCTGAACCGCATCCGCCAGCCGTTCAACGTGAATTCGCTCGCGCTGGAAGGAGCGCGCGCGGCACTCGCGGACCGCGAGCACGTCGCCCGCTCCGTCGCACTCGTTGCGGTGGAGCGGCCGCGGCTCGCGCGCGGACTCGCCGCGCGGGGCTTTGCGGTGCTGCCCTCGGCGGGCAATTTCGTGCTCGCCGACTGTGGCGATGCCGCGCGCGCGGCGAAGCTGCACGCTTTCCTGCTGCGACAGGGCGTCATCGTGCGGCCGGTCGGCAACTACGGCCTTGCGCAGTACCTGCGCATCACGGTCGGGCTCGAGGCCGAGAACACGCGGCTCCTCGGCGCGATCGACGCCTGGCTCGCGGGCGGCGCGCATTGAGCGGCGGGGCGGCGCGCTATCGGCTCGAGCCGGCGCGACGGGTGGCCGGGGAGATCGCGGTGCCGGGCGACAAGTCGATCTCGCACCGCGCGCTGATGCTCGGCGGCATCGCCGAGGGGCGCACCGAGATCACGGGCTTCCTGCCGGGCGAGGATTGCCACGCGACGCTCGGTGCGCTGCGCGCGATGGGAGTCACGGTCGAGCAGCACACCGCGACACGGCTCTCGGTCCACGGCGTCGGCACACAGGGACTGTCCGCCCCTGCCCGGGTGCTCGACATGGGCAATTCCGGGACCGCCATGCGCCTGTTCATGGGACTGCTCGCGGGGCAGCGGTTCGGCGCAACACTGGCAGGAGATGCGTCGCTCACGCGCCGGCCGATGGAACGCGTGGCGCAGCCGCTGCGCGCGATGGGCGCGGTCATCGCGACGCGCGACGGCAAGCCGCCGGTCGCGATCACCGGCGCACCGCTCGTCGCGATCGACTACGAGCTCCCGGTGCCGAGTGCGCAGGTGAAATCGGCGATCCTGCTCGCCGGCCTGTATGCCTCGGGAACCACCCGTGTCACGGAGCCCGCGCCGACGCGCGATCACACCGAACGCATGCTGCGCGGATTCGGCGTCGCGGTGCAGAGACACGGTCCGGTCGCGCAGGTCGAGGGCGGGCAGCGGCTCGCCGCGACCCGCATCGAGGTGCCGGGCGACATTTCCTCGGCGGCTTTCTTCCTCGTCGCCGCGTGTCTCGCGGCGGACGGTGCGTTCGTGTTGCGCAACGTCGGCGTGAATCCGACCCGTACGGGCGTCCTCGACATCCTGCGCCTGATGGGCGCGGACATCCGCATCGAGAATGCGCGCGAGAGCGGCGGCGAGCCGAGCGCGGATCTCGTCGTGCGTGCGAGCACGCTGCGCGGCATCCGCATTCCGGAGGCACTCGTGCCGCTCGCGATCGACGAGTTCCCGGTGCTGTTCATCGCCGCCGCAGCCGCGCAGGGCACGACGGAGCTGCGGGGGGCCGGAGAACTGCGCGTCAAGGAAACCGATCGGCTCGCCGTCATGGCGGACGGGCTCGGTCGGCTCGGCGTGCGACATGAATTGCTGCCCGACGGCATCCGCATCGAGGGTGGGCCGATCGGCGGCGGCACGATCGACAGCGGTGGCGATCACCGGATCGCGATGGCGTTCGCGGTTGCGAGCCTGCGGGCTGCGGGCCCGCTCGAGATCCTGGACGTCGCGAACGTCGCCACCTCGTTCCCGGACTTCGTGCCGCTGGCGCGCGCTGCCGGCCTCGCCATTTCGTAGGATGGGCGCATGGATGCGACGCAGACCGTTCCGGTAGTCACGATCGACGGCCCGAGCGGCTCGGGCAAGGGCACGGTGAGCCGCGAGGTCGCGCGGCGGGTCGGCTGGCACCTGCTCGACAGCGGGGCGCTGTACCGCCTGGTCGCGCTGTCCGGCCGGCTGCACGGACTTGCACCGGACGATACGGCCGGACACGCGGCGCTCGCCCGGGCCATGGACGTCGAGTTCGGAACCGACGCGGGGGGCGCCGAGCGGATCCGGCTCGGGGGAGCCGACGTGACTGCCGACGTGCGTTCGGAGGCGACCGGGCAGGGGGCCTCACGCGTCGCCGCGTGGGCGCCGGTCCGGGAGGCCCTGGTCGAGCGCCAGCGCGCCTTCGCCCGTCCCCCGGGGCTCGTCGCCGACGGTCGCGACATGGGCACGGTGATCTTCCCGGCCGCCCGCCTCAAGATCTACCTCACGGCAACGGCCGAGGAGCGGGCACTGAGGCGGCATAAGCAGTTGAAAGAAAAGGGGTCTGGTGCTAACCTCGCCGCCCTTTCGCGTGAGATAGCCGAACGGGATCAGCGTGATTCGACCCGCGCGGTCGCGCCGCTGAAGCCTGCGCACGACGCCCGCATCGTCGATTCGACCGGCATGAGCATTGCTCAGGTCGTCGAGGCGGTGCTGGCGGCAGGTCGGGCGCAGGGCCTGTGGAGCTGATCGCACGCGGATTTACAAGCGGCATCGCGGGACGCGGTGCTTTTTCATGGTTTCCCCAGGGTTCACGGACGAACCGGGGTGTGACAGCGCGGTAGGTCCGCGCCGCAAGGACATCAATTCAATGACTGAAAGTTTCGCCCAGCTGTTCGAGCAGAGTCTCGCCAATCAGCGCATCCGTCCGGGGATGATCCTCACCGGACTCGTCGTCGGCGTCACCGACGATGTCGTCATCGTCAACGTGGGCCTCAAGAGCGAGGCCGTGATCGGTGTCGACCAGTTCAAGAACGAACTCGGCGAGATCGAGGTCAAGGCGGGCGACCAGGTCGAGGTCGCGCTCGACGCCGTCGAGGACGGCACCGGCGAAACGCGCCTGTCGCGCGAGAAGGCCAAGCGTGCCCGCACCTGGACCCGCCTCGAGAAGGCGTTCGAGGCGAGCGAGATCGTCACCGGCGTCATCACCGGCCGCGTCAAGGGTGGCTTCACGGTCGAAATCGAAACCGTGCGCGCGTTCCTGCCGGGCTCGCTCGTCGACGTGCGGCCCGTGCGCGACACCGCGTACCTCGAGGGCAAGCCGCTCGAGTTCAAGGTCATCAAGCTCGACCAGAAGCGCAACAACGTCGTCGTGTCGCGTCGTGCAGTCGTCGAGCAGGAGTTCTCCGCCGAGCGCAGCGCGCTGATGGACAACCTGCAGGAAGGCGCGGTCGTCCGTGGCACCGTCAAGAACCTGACCGACTACGGCGCGTTCGTCGACCTCGGCGGCATCGACGGCCTGCTGCACATCACCGACATGGCGTGGAAGCGCGTCAAGCACCCGTCGGAAGTCGTCAAGGTGGGCGACGAGATCGAGGTGCGCATCCTGAAGTTCGACCGCGAGCGCTCGCGCGTGTCGCTCGGCCTGAAGCAGCTGGGCGCGGATCCGTGGGAGAACATTGCGCGCCGCTATCCGCCGAACACGCGCGTGTTCGGCAAGGTCACGAACATCGCCGACTACGGTGCGTTCGTCGAGATCGAGGACGGGGTCGAGGGTCTCGTGCACGTCTCGGAGATGGACTGGACCAACAAGAACGTCAATCCGGCCAAGGTCGTGCAGACGGGCCAGGAAGTCGAGGTCATGGTGCTCGACGTCGACGAGGAGCGGCGCCGCATCTCGCTCGGTCTCAAGCAGTGCCAGGCGAATCCGTGGAAGGAATTCGCCGAGAACAGCAACCGCGGCGATCACGTGTCGGGCCAGATCAAGTCGATCACCGACTTCGGCATCTTCATCGGCCTGCCGGGCGGCATCGACGGTCTCGTGCACCTGTCCGACATTTCCTGGGACGTGCCCGGCGAGGAAGCGGTGCGCAGTTACCAGAAGGGCCAGCTGCTCGAGGCGATGGTGCTGTCGATCGATCCGGAACGCGAGCGCATCTCGCTCGGCATCAAGCAGCTCGCCAAGGACCCGTTCTCGGCCTACATCGCCGAGAACCCGCGCGGCACGATCGTGCGCGGCGTCGTCAAGGAAGTGGACGCGCGCGGTGCCGTGATCGATCTCGGCAATGGCATCGAAGGGCAACTGCGGGCCTCCGAACTCGGCCGCGACCGCATCGAGGATGCGCGCACGGTGCTGAAGGAAGGCGAGGAAATCGAGGCGAAGTTCACCGGCGTCGATCGCAAGACCCGCACGATTTCGCTGTCGATCAAGGCAAAGGAAGCCCATGAAGAGGCCGAAGCCGTGTCGAGCTATCGTTCCGACCAGGGGCCCGCGTCCTCCGGTACGTCGCTCGGCGACCTGCTGAAGGAACAGATCGGTTCGGCTGACCGTTCCTGATCGACCCGCAACAATGAAAAGGCGCGGCGCCCGGGCCTCGCGGCCCCGGGCGCCGCAAGCCGGGGGCCAGAGCGACGCATGACGAAATCGGAACTCATCGAGATCATCACTGCGAAGCAGAAGCACCTGCCTGCCAAGGACGTCGAACTCGCGCTGAAGCAGATCCTCGAGATCATGAGCGATGCGCTCGCGACCGGCGATCGCATCGAAATCCGCGGCTTCGGCAGCTTTTCGCTGCATTTCCGCCCGCCGCGCCAGGGGCGCAACCCGAAGACCGGCGAAGCCGTGGCGCTCGCCGGCAAGTACGTGCCGCATTTCAAGCCGGGCAAGGACCTGCGCGAACGCGTCAACGACGGCGCGGACAAGCCGATCCGCGACTGACCGGCGATCGTCCGGGCACTGTCAAGCGCCTGCAGCCGCTGTTTGCCACGCATTTGCGGGTCGGCGCACACGCGCGAGGGCGCTAGCGTGTTCTTCCAGCGGCACCTCGCCGCGCCCAACCGGGAGAACCCCCATGCGCCCGATTCATGCCTGTCTGTCGAGCCTTCTCGCCTTGCCGTTCATCGCGTTTGCCGATCCCGTCAACATCAACTCGGCCGATGCCGCGACGCTCGACCGCGAGTTGAAGGGCATCGGGCCGGCCCGCGCCGCGGCGATCGTCGCGTATCGCGCGGCCCACGGCCCGTTCCGGAGCATCGATGAACTCGCGCTGGTGGAAGGCATCGGCCAGAAAGTCATCGATGACAACCGCGATCAGTTGCGAGTCGGCGCGGGCACGAAGCCGGCGGCAAAGCCGGCCGCAACGCCGGCCGTGAAGCCGGGCGCAGCACGTGGTGCGCGGCCCGTTGCACCGCAGAAGCCGCCGACGGCACCTGCGCGCTGACACGGCGGCGCATGTCGCCGATACGCTAGTATTGGCGCATGCGCATGAAAGCAGCGATTCGTACCGCCGTGTTCCCGGTCGCCGGCCGGGGCACGCGGTTCCTGCCCGCGACCAAGGCGAGCCCGAAGGAGATGTTGCCCGTCGTGGACAAGCCGCTGATCCAGTACGCGGTGGAGGAGGCGCTCTCGGCCGGCGCCCGCCGCCTGGTGTTCATCACGGGCGCGTCGAAGCGGGCGATCGAGGACCATTTCGATTCCGACCAGGAGCTCGAGAAGCTGCTGGTCTCGCAGGGCAAGAATGAACTCGTGCGCCAGCTGCGCAGCGTGCTGCCGTCGTATGCCTCGTGCATCTACATCCGCCAGCCCGCACCGCTCGGCCTCGGCCACGCCGTCCTGTGCGCGGCGCCGGCCGTGGGATTCGAACCGTTCTTCGTGCACCTCGCCGACGACCTGATCGACGCGGAGCCGCCGTGCCTCGCCCAGATGGCCGACGTGTATGCCGAGGTGCATGCGAGCGTGCTCGGCGTCGAAGAGGTACCGAAGAGGGACACCGGCAAGTACGGCATCGTCGCGACCGAGCGCGGCAGCGGCGCCGTGCGCCGGATCCGCAGCATCGTCGAGAAGCCGAAGCCGGCCGCCGCGCCGTCGAACCTTGCGGTCGTCGGCCGCTATGTGCTGACCGCGCGCATTTTCGAGCACCTCGAGCGCATCGGGCGCGGCTCGGGTGGCGAGATCCAGCTGACCGACGGCATCGCGCGGCTGATGCAGGATGAGCCGGTCTATGCGTACCGGTTCGAGGGCGAGCGATACGATTGCGGCAACAAGCTCGGTTACCTGCAGGCGACGGTCGAGCACGCACTGGCACATCGCGAACTCGGTGCCCCGTTTGCCCAGTGGCTGCGCCGCCGGGCGCGCAGTATTTGACCTGTGTCATGGCCGCCGGTTACGCGCAGGGAGTAGGGTGTTGCCCATGAGCGGACGCACCAGAATGCGTGTGCGCGTGGCACTGGCAGCCGTGCTCGGCCTGCTGTTCCAGCAGATTGCGCTCACGGCCTACAGTTGCCCCGTGGAGCCGGCTGCGGCTGCCGCCGTGGCAGTTGCATCTGCGGGCGCGCATTGCACGGGTGATTCGGCGCATCTCGCGTCGGACAATCCTGCACTGTGCGCCGGGCACTGCGCCGCCCACACGCCGGCACCCTCCGACGCATCGTTGAAGGCCGCGACCGCGGTATGGGCGCCTGCCCCCGCATTCGTCACGACCCTGCCGCCCGCGCAACCCGTGCAGGCGGCTGTTCGCTCAGGCGCGACCGCGCCGGTTCCCGACCTGCCACCCCGTTTCCGGTACTGCAGCCTCCTGATCTAGCCCGCGGACCTGTGCATCACCGCGACCGCCTCGTGCGGTGCGCCCGTTGTGCCAGTCCGTGGAGGCTGCATGCTTTCTTGCCCCGTTCCCCGATTCCTGCGTGCCGCGTGTCTCGCGTCGGCTCTCGCAGGACTTGCCCTGCCGGCCGTGTGCGCCGCCGCGGCGCCACCCCCGGAACCGCCCGCGGGACTCACGCTCGCTGAAGCGGTACGCCTCGCGGTCGAGCGCGCACCACAGCTCGATGCGAGCCGTGCCGCCGTCGATGCCGCGACGCAGGAGTGGCGGCGTGCAGGCCGCCTGCCGGACCCGATGCTCGCGATCGGTGTCGACAACCTGCCGGTGACCGGCACGGATGCCTTCGACCCCGATGCGGACTCCATGACCGAGAAGACCCTCGGTTTGCGCCAGGACTTGCCCGCGCGTGCACGGCGCATTGCCGAGCGAACGGCAGCATCCCGCGCGGTGGAACTCGCGCGGTCCGAGGTCGCGGCCGGGCGGCTCGCTGTCGCGCGGTCGGCCGCCAACGCGTGGATCTCGCTCTGGGCCGCACAGCGCGAGATCGAGGCCTTCGATGCGCTGCGCGACCAGGCGCGCCTTGCAGCGCGGCTCGCAAGGGCACGCGTGGCAGGTGGCGCACCAGTCGTGGATGCGCTCGCGGCCGAAGCCGCGGTCCTCGACCTCGACGGTGAAGCGGCGCTCGCGGAAGGGTCCGCAGGTGTGGCCCGCGCGGAGTTCTCGCGGTGGATCGGCCCCGGCTCCGGGGCCATCGCGCCGTCGGCGCCGGATTTCGGTCGAGCCCCGCGTCCGGTCGACGCCGCCCTCGCGGCCCTCGACGCGCATCCCGCGCTGCGAACGGCGGCCGCACGGGTCGCTTCGGCTGCCGCGGCGGTCGATGTGGCGCGCGCCGGGCGCCACCCCGACTGGAACGTGTCTGCGAGCTACGGGCAGCGTGCCGGCTTCAGCGACATGCTGATGCTGGAAGTCGGTGTCAGCCTGCCGCTCTTTGCACGCAACAGGCAGGTGCCGGACATCGCGGCGCGCACCGCCGATCAACGCGCGGCACTTGCCGACGAGGAGGCACTGCGCCGCGAACTGACCGCGCAGGTCGAGGCCACGTACGCACGGTGGGACGCTCTCCGGCGCCTGGTGGCAGCACACGTGCAGGCTCTCGGCCTGCTGCACGCACGCAGTGCCGCGGCGCTCGCCTCTTATCGCGCGGGCGGCGACCTGCGCGCATGGCTCGACGCGCGCCGCGACGAGGCGGCGGCGCATCGCACCCATGCCGGCCATCTCGCTGACCTCGGCCGTGCCTGGGTCGACCTGGCCTATCTGTTCGAGGAGCCGATCCCATGAAGACCCGCTCATCACATCTCGTGATTCTGGTCGTGCTCGCGCTCGTCGCCGCTGCAGCGGGCCTCGGCTGGTGGAGCCATACGCGTGAGGCGCCCGCACCCGGCGTGGCGGCCACGGGCGGGCGCAAGGTTCTCTACTGGTACGACCCGATGGTGCCCGACCAGCATTTCGATCACCCCGGCAAGTCGCCGTTCATGGACATGCAGCTGCTGCCGAAGTATGCGGACGAGGCTGCGGCGGACGGGGTTGCCGTATCGCCCGTGACGCAGGACAGCCTCGGCATCCGGACCGTCGCGGCGGAAATGGGCCGTCTCGATGGCGAGATCGCCGTGGCCGGCACGATTGCCTGGGACCTGCGGCTCGAGCGGGTCGTCAGTGCACGTACCGATGTGATCGTCGACCGGCTGTACGTCAAGGCGCCGTTCACGAGGGTGCAGCAAGGCGAGCCGCTGGCCCGGGTGTTCGCGCCGGCGTGGAGCAGTGCGCTGGCCGAAGCGCAGGCGATCAGGGAATCCGGCGCGGCGGGTCAGCGCGAACTCGAGGCTGCGGCGGCGGCACGACTGCGCGCACTCGGCGTGCCGGACGGCACGCGCCTCGGTGCCGACGGCCGCATCGTGCTGACCGCGCCGGTACCGGGCGTCGTCAGCGAGATCGGCATACGGGAGGGTGCGGCCGCGCCGCCCGAGGCGGTCCTCTTTCGCATCAACGGCACGCGCACCGTCTGGCTGCAGGGCGCCATACCGCAGGCCGATGCCGCGGACGTCGCGGCGGGCATGCCGGTCATCGCCGACGTGGAGGGCGTATCGAAGCGTATCGACGGACGCGTCGAATCCCTGCTGCCGCAGGTCGATCCCTCGAGCCGCACGCAGGTCGCGCGGGTGGTGCTCGACAATCCCGACGGCCTGCTCGCCGCAGGACAACTCGCGCGCGTCGGCCTTGCGGCACGGGCGCGCGATGCGCACTGGCTCGTCCCGACCGACGCGGTGATCGGCAGCGGAGGGCGCGCGCACGTGATCGTGCGCCATGGTGACGCGCACTTCATGCCGGTGGCCGTGCACACGGGCCGCAGCCGTGGTGGCCGGACGGAAATCCTGCACGGGCTCGAGGGCGGCGAGCAGGTGGTCGCGTCCGGGCAGTTCCTGCTCGATTCGGAAGCGAGCCTGTCGGGCGCGCTCGATCGACTCGGCAGCCACGGGTTGCACCGGTGATCGCCCGCATCATTGCCGCGTCGATCGCGAATCGCGTCGTCGTGCTCGTCGCCGCCCTCGCTGTGGCGGCGTGGGGCATCTGGGCGCTCGTGCGCGCGCCGCTCGATGCGCTGCCGGATCTGTCCGATACGCAGGTCGTGATACGCACGGAATGGCCGGGGCAGGCGCCGCGCATCGTCGAGGACCAGGTGACGTATCCGCTGTCGACCACGATGCTGTCCGTGCCCGGCGTCAAGGCCGTGCGCGGGTTTTCGTTCTTCGGCGATTCTTTCGTGTACGTCCTCTTCGATGACGACACCGATCTTTACTGGGCGCGCTCGCGGGCGCTCGAATACCTGAGCCAGGTGCGCGATCGGCTGCCGGCCGCAGTGACGCCCGCGCTCGGGCCCGATGCCACGGGTGTCGGCTGGATCTACGAATACGCGCTGGTCGATCGCAGCGGCGCCCACGATCCCGGGCAGTTGCGCGCGCTGCAGGACTGGTTCCTGCGCTACGAGCTCAAGACCGTGCCGGACGTCGCCGAGGTCGCGACGGTCGGGGGCATGGTGCAGGGCTGGCAGGTCGTGCCGGATCCGGTGGCGCTCGCGAGCCGCGGCGTCACCGTGGCGCAGTTGATCGGTGCGATCCGCGCAGCGAACGGCGCAACGGGCGGATCGGTGATCGAGCGGGCGGAGGCCGAGATCATGGTGCGCAGCGAGGGCTACCTGCGCACCCGCGAGGATCTCGAACGTGTGCCGGTCGGGCAGGGCGAGGGCGATGTACCGATACTCTTGCGTGACGTCGCGCTCGTGCATCGCGGCCCCGTGCTGCGCCGGGGCATCGCCGAACTCGACGGCGAGGGCGAGGTCGTCGGCGGCATCGTCGTCCTGCGCTCGGGCAGGAATGCGCTCGATGCGATCGCGGCGGTGAAGGCGCGTCTCGCGAGCCTTGCGGCGAGTCTGCCCGCGGGCGTCGAAGTCGTGACGGTCTATGACCGGTCGGGGCTGATCCTCGAGGCGGTGCGCAACCTCGCGCGCAAGCTGGCGGAGGAATTTCTCGTCGTGGCGCTCGTCTGCGCGCTGTTCCTCTGGCATGCGCGCTCCGCGCTCGTCGCGGTCGTCACGCTGCCGCTCGGCATACTCGCCGCGTTCATCGTGATGCACTTCCAGGGCATCAGCGCGAACCTGCTCTCGCTCGGCGGCATCGCGATCGCGATCGGAGCCATGGTCGACGCCGCCGTCGTGATGATCGAGAACGCGCACAAGCATCTCGAGCAGTTCGGGGAGCGCCATGGACGGGCGCCGCGGGACGCCGAACGCCTGGAGATCGCACGCATCGCCGCGAGCGAGGTCGGGCCGGCACTGTTCGTGAGCCTGCTCGTAATCACGCTGTCGTTCATCCCGGTGTTCGCGCTCGAGGCGCAGGAAGGCCGGCTCTTCTCGCCGCTCGCGTACACGAAGACCTGGGCGATGGCCGCTGCCGCCGTGCTCGCCGTGACGCTGATCCCGGTGCTGATCGGGTTGCTGATCCGCGGCTGCATCCGTCCGGAGCGCGACAATCCGCTGAACCGCGGGCTGATCGCAGCCTACCGGCCGGTGCTCGAGGCGGTGCTGCGCCGCCCGCGCACGACCCTCGCGCTCGCCGCGGGCGTGCTGCTCCTGTCCCTCGTGCCGCTGTCGCGCCTCGGCAGCGAGTTCCTGCCGATGATCGATGAGGGCACACTGCTCTACATGCCGACGGCGCTTCCGGGCCTGTCGGCCGGCAAGGCGGCGGAACTGCTCGGCCAGACCGACCGGATGATTCGCTCCGTGCCGGAAGTGGCGCATGTGTTCGGCAAGGCCGGTCGCGCGGAGACCGCGACCGATCCCGCCCCGCTCGAGATGTTCGAGACCACGGTGACGTTCAAGCCCCGCAGCGAGTGGCGTCCGGGCATGACCCCCGCGAAACTGCGCGAGGAACTCGATGCGGCCGTGCGCGTGCCGGGGCTGACGAACCTCTGGGTGCCGCCGATCCGCAACCGCATCGACATGCTCGCCACCGGCATCAAGAGCCCGATCGGGATCAAGGTCACCGGGCCCGACATCGCGGAAGTGGCCCGCCTCGGCGACGCGATCGAGGCGGTCGCGCGCACAGTGCCCGGCGTGAGCTCGGCGCTCGCCGAACGCGTCGAGGGCGGCCGCTATCTCGACATCGATGTCGATCCGGTGCGTGCCGCACGGTACGGCCTGTCGCAGGCCGACCTGCAGCAGTTCATCGCGACGGCGATGGGTGGGGAAGCCGTGACGCAGACCATCGAGGGCCGGGAGCGCTACCCGGTGATCGTGCGCTACCCGCGCGCGGTGCGCGACTCGGTCGAGGCCGTCGGGCGCCTGCCGCTCGTCGCGCCCGGCGGCGCGCAGCTGACGCTCGCGCAGGTCGCGGATGTTGCCGAGAGCACCGGCCCGCCGATGTTCAGGAGCGACAACGGCCGGCTTGCGAGCTACGTCTATGTCGACGTGTCGGGCCGTGACCTCGGGTCCGTCGTCGCCGACCTCAAGGTGGCGACGGCCCGCGACGTGCCGCTGCCTCCGGGCTACTCGATCGCGTGGTCGGGCCAGTTCGAATACCTCGCGCGTACCCGCCAGCGCCTCGTGCTCGTGGTGCCGGTGGTGCTTGCGATCATCTTCGGCCTCATCTGCGTCGTGTTTCGTCGCGTCTCCGAAGCCGCGATCATCATGCTGTCGTTGCCGTTCGCGCTCGCGGGCGGCCTGTGGCTCGTGTGGCTGCTCGGGCATGCGATATCCGTGGCGTCGCTGATCGGCTTCATCGCACTCGCCGGCGTGGCCGCCGAGTTCGGCATCATCATGCTGCTCTACCTGCGCCAGGCCTGGGAGCGCGCGCTCGCGAGGCGAGCCGATGCCGGCCTCGCGGAACTCGACGAGGCCATCCGGGAGGGGGCGGTCCAGCGTGTGCGGCCGAAGGCCATGACCGTCGCTGTCATCATTGCCGGGCTCCTGCCGATCCTCTTCGGCGGCGGCGCGGGGTCGGAGGTGATGCAGCGTATCGCGGCGCCGATGGTGGGCGGCATGCTGAGTGCGCCGCTGCTGTCGATGCTCGTGATCCCGGCGGCGTACCGGCTGCTGCGCGCACGCGAAATCGCGCGTCGCTCGTCAGCGATAGATGTGGTACAGCATCAGGTACACGACGACCCCCGACACTGAGACGTAGATCCACACCGGCCAGGTCCACCGGGCCCAGCGGCGGTGGCGCGCTTCCTCGCGGCGCAGGCCGCGCCAGAAGGTCGCGAGCACGAGCGGGATCGCGATGGCGGCCAGCACGACATGGCTGACGAGCAGTGCGTAGTACATCGGCCGGATCCATCCCTCGCCCCGGAACACGAAGATCGGCGCAGACAGGTGATAGGTGATGTAGCCGGCCAGGAAGAGCACCGAGACACCGACCGCCGCGATCATCGTCGCGCGATGCGCGGCGACCCGGCGGCGGGCGATGTGCGTGCGGCCCACCACCAGCAACACGCTGGTCGCCGCATTGAGGGCCGCGTTGATGTGCGGCAGGTGCGCGGTGATGTCCATCGAATCGCCGCTATCGTATAGTTCCGCCAACAAGGGTGGCAAACCACCCGACGCTTGATCAAGGTCAAGGACAAGGCGGCGACGGTGGTAGGAAACTGCCGCACGCGCGCAGCCGCGCGTCCAGGGGGGCGACATGAGTGACCAGCCGAACGACGACGACAAGATCCCGCTGATGCAGCGCCTGCTCGACAATCCGTTCCTGCTGCTGTTCCTCGGTGTGCTGATCCCGATGGTGCTCTACATCCTGTGGGGCGTGATCGACATCCTCACCATTCCTGCCGCGAAGTAATCTCCTTCGGGGACAAAAAAATGACTGCAATTCTGCCGCCTGCCGAACGACTGTGGTGGAAGCATCCGCTGGATCGGGTGGAAGGCACCTGGATCGCGATCGCTTTCGTCTGGTGCATGGTCATGTTCTTCATGATGATCTACTGGCACATCAACGGCCGCCAGAACCTCTCCACCGAGACCTACAAGGCGTCGCCGGAGGCTTACCAGGCGAGGGCCGAGGCCTGGGCCAGCCAGTACACCGTGCGTGTCGACGAGACGACCGGCAATCCGGTCGTGGCGCCACCCGCCGGGGGCGATGCCTATCTCATCGCCCGCCTGTGGAGCTTCTGGCCGACGCTGGAGCTCGAGAAGGACAAGACCTACCGGCTGCACCTGTACTCGATGGACTATAACCACGGCTTCTCGCTGCAGCCGTCCAACATCAACATCCAGGTCGTTCCGGGCTACGAGCACGTCGTGACGGTGACGCCGAACCAGAGCGGCACCTATTCGGTGGTCTGCAACGAATTCTGCGGCATCGGCCATCACACGATGGTCGGCACCCTCTACGTGAAGTGACGGAGATCGCGACGATGGCAACCACGACAAGCTACCGTACCTGTTCGATCTCCGGGCTGCAGTTCGAGAGCCGGGCGGAGAAACTCATCGCCGCCAACGCCGTGGCCGGCGTGGTGTTCCTGCTGATCGGCGGCCTGCTGGCGCTCGGTGTGGCGCTCACGCGCTGGCCGTCCGTGCACTGGCTGCAGGCCGACAAGTTCTACCAGGTGCTGACGGCGCACGGCCTGAACATGCTGATCTTCTGGATGATCTTCTTCGAGATCGCCCTGCTGTATTTCTGTGCCTCGACACTGCTGCGCTGCCGGATCGCCACGCCGAAAATCGCGTGGCTCGCCTTTGCGCTGATGCTGGTCGGCGCGGCGATGAACAATGTCGCCGTGTACCAGGGCGCCTCGAGCGTCATGATGACGTCGTACGTGCCGATGCCGGCGACGCCGTCCTTCTATCTCGGCCTCGTGCTGTTTGCCGTCGGCGCGCTGATCGGCTGCTTCGTGTTCTTCGGGACCCTGGTGGTCGCCAAGCGCGACAAGACCTACGAAGGATCCATCCCGCTCGTCACTTTCGGCGCGGTCACCGCGGCCATCATTGCCGTATTCACGATCGCATCCGGCGCCATCATCCTCGTGCCGACGTGGCTGTGGTCGATCGGCGTCGTCAAGGAAGTGGATCCGCTGATTTACCGGCTCGTCTGGTGGGGCCTCGGCCATTCCTCGCAGCAGATCAACGTCGCCGCGCAGATCTCGGTGTGGTACCTCGTCGCCGCAGTCGCGTTCGGCGCGAAGCCGATGTCCGAGCGGGTGAGCCGCGGGGCATTCCTCCTCTACATCCTCTTCCTGCAACTCGCGAGCGCCCACCACCTGCTGGCCGACCCGGGTGTCTCGACCAACTGGAAGGTGCTCAACACGAGCTACTTCATGTACTTCGCGGTGCTCGCGTCGATGATCCACGGGCTCACCGTGCCGGGCGCGATGGAAGTGGCGCAGCGCCAGAAGGGCTTCACCCGCGGGCTGTTCGAGTGGCTGCGGCGCGCCCCGTGGGGCAACCCGACCTTCTCGGGCGTGTTCATCTCGATCATCGGCTTCGGCTTCCTCGGCGGCATCTCGGGCGTGATGATGGGCACTGAGCAGCTGAACATGATCATCCACAACACGATCTACGTGCCGGGACACTTCCATGCGACGGTCGTGGTCGGCACCACGCTGACCTTCATGGCGCTGACCTACTACCTGCTGCCGGTGCTGTTCAAGCGGGAGGTCATCAATCCGGGCCTCGCGAAGCTGCAGCCCTACCTGTTCGGCCTCGCGATGTATGTCTTCTGCCTCGTGATGATGGGCGCGGGGACGCTCGGCGTGCCGCGGCGGCATTGGGACCTCGGCTTCGGCGGCATGCCCGGTGCTTATGAGTGGCCCGGTGCGGCGTACCTGATGATGGGACTCGTCGGCATCTCGGGTGTCGTCGCGATCATCGGCGGGGCGCTCTACATCTACCTCACCGTCGGCACGCTCCTCTGGGGCAGGAAAGTCGCGGTGGCGGGGGCGAGTGCGCAGCCGACACCGATTCCGCCGACGGCGCCGACACTCGCGGCGCAGAGTTATGGCTCACTGGGATTTGCCGCCCCCGGCACCTTCGTGCTGGCGATGGTGTTCCTCGTGTCGTTCGTCCTGTACTACTTCGTGAACTGGAAATATCTGTCGACATTGTGGGGCATGAGCTGACCATGCGATGGCGGTTGCACGCAATCGCCATCCTGCTGACGGTGGCTGCGGTGGGACGGGCGGAGCCGCAGGCGACGTACCAGGCGGCCGTGCTCGATCCGCAGGTGGTGCTCGACACGAGCCGCGCGGCGGTCGGCAACGTCCCGGGCGACTATCCCATGCGCGATCGCCGCGAGCGCGAGGTGCGCCTCGCGGACTTCCGGGGCAAGCCGCTGCTCGTGAACTTCGTCTACACGGGGTGTTTCGAGGTGTGCCCGAACAGCACGCTCGCGCTGCGCAATGCCGTGAACGCGATGCGCGCCCGCTTCGGCACCGATCAGTTCCGCGTGGTCAGCATCGGGTTCGACCAGCCGACCGACTCGCCGGCGGCGATGCGCAGCTACGCCGCGCAACGACGCATCGACGATGCGAACTGGGAGTTCCTGAGCCCACGGCGCGAGGACGTGGCGATGCTCGCGCGCGACTTCGGTTTCACGTTCATCGCGACGCCGCGCGGGTTCGACCACACGCTGCAGGTCAGCGTCGTCGACGCGGAAGGCCGGATCCGGCGGCAGGTGGTCGGCGACACGTTCACCGCGGCATCGCTCGGTGAGCCGCTCAGGCAATTGATTGCCGGCCGGCTCCTGAAGGACACGACAACCCTCACCGACCTGCTCGATCGCGTGCGCATCCTCTGTTCGGTCTACGACCCGGAAACCGGCCAGTACCGCGTGAGTTACGCGCTCTACATCGAGATTGCCGGCGGTCTCACGTTCATCGTCGCGATGCTCTGGTTTGCCATGGCGGAGTGGCGCCGCGCGCGCGTGGCGCGCCGGCGCGCCGCGCACTGAGCCGACGATGCCGAGGCCTCCCGCCAGCCCCAAACCGCGAGCAGCGGCCGTGATCGGCCAGGTCGTGCTGTACGCGGCGCTGGCCGGCGCCATCGCGGTCTTTTCGCGCTGGCCGGTCTACCACCAGCTCGAGCCCGACCAGTCGTTGATCAAGCTGAGCATCGTGCACGAGACGCAGCACGTGACGGCCTGCCAGCGACGCACACCCGAGGAACTCGCGAAGTTGCCGCCGAACATGCGGGCGCCGATGAACTGCCCGCGCGAGCGCGCGCCGCTCACGGCCGAGGTGGACGTCGACGGCCATCCCGTGATTCGCCAGATCGCCCAGCCCTCCGGCCTCGCGCGCGACGGCCGGGCGCTGCTCAGTCATCGGCTGGTCACGACGGCGGGCAGCCACGAGATCGCGGTCCGCGTGCGCGACAGCGCGCGTACCACGGGCTTCGACTACCAGCGCGAGGAGAGAGTCACTTTGCAGCCGGCACAGATCCTGGTCATCGACCTGCAGCCCGAGCGGCACGAGATCACGTTCCGATGAGCACGCGGTCGGATGCCGTACTCGCCGTCGACGCGGTTGGCGCCCCGGACCTCGCGAAGGTGATTCCGCCGGCGGGGCTCGGCCGCCTGACCCGCGGCTGGCTGTGGCTCGGCCTCTCGTCGCTCGCCGGCTCGGGCGTTTTCGCGGTCCTGCTGGTGCTGTCGCGGACACCGCAGGTCAACGAGTGGCTGCCGGTCGCAGAGTTCTTTCGCGTTGCGTTGATCGTGCACGTGAATCTCTCGGTGCTCGTGTGGTTCGTCGCGCTCGCCGGCATCCTCTGGTCGATGACCGGCTCGACGCGCGCACCGGGCCTTGCGTGGCTGGCCCTTGGTCTTTGCGCAGTGGGCACGGTGATGATGGCGCTGGCGCCGTTCACGGGCTCCGGCCAGCCGATTGCCGCGAACTACGTGCCGGTGCTCGACGGCCCCGTGTTCCTCACCGGCCTCGCCGTGTTCGGGCTGGGCGGTGCGGCGCTCGTGCTGCGCGGCCTCATGGCGGTGCAGCCCATCGGCCAGGCCCAGACCGAGGACGGCGCGATGCGCTTCGGACTCCTCGCGAGCCTGGTCGCCGCCGCCGTCGCGGTATTCGCATTCGCTGCGTCGTGGTGGCTCGTGCCACGTTCGCTCGATGCGCGGACGTACTACGAAATCCTCTTCTGGGGCGGCGGACACGCGCTGCAGTTCGTGTGGACGCTGCTGATGCTCGTCGGCTGGCTGTGGCTCGCGCGCGCCTGCGGTGCGCGCCTGTCGCTGAGTCCGCGGCTCACGGTGCTGCTGCTCGCGCTGGCGCTCGCGAGCGTGTTCGTCACGCCCTATGCCTATGTGGCTGCCGATGTCACGTCGGTCGAGTTTCGCCTGCTCAACACCTGGGCGATGCGGCTCGGCGGGGGCATCGCGATCGTGCCGATCGCGCTCGCGGTCGCAGCGGGGCTGCTGGGCGCCGGCGCGGCGCGGCGCGCCACCGTACCGCCGCTGCGCGCGGCGCTCGTCGCATCGATCGTGCTCTTCGGGGCAGGCGGCGTGATCGGCGCCTTCATCGGCGGCAGCGACGTGCGCATACCCGCGCACTATCACGGCTGCATCGTCGGCGTGACCCTCGCGCTGATGGGCATGGTCTATCTCCTGCTGCCGAGGCTCGGCTACGGCGCGCCGTCGAGCCGTCTCGCGTTCTGGCAGCCGGTGCTGTACGGCGCGGGCCAGCTGCTGCACATCATCGGTCTCGTATGGTCGGGCGGCTACGGCGTGCAGCGCAAGGTGGCGGGCGCCGAGCAGGTGTTGCGCAGCACGGGCGAGGTCGCGGGGATGGGCCTGATGGGACTCGGGGGCCTTGTCGCGATCATCGGCGGCCTGCTGTTCGTCGTGGTCGTCGTGCAGGCGATGCGTGCGCGACCGCAGGTCGGGGCCCAACGATGATCAGGGCTCTGCAGGGCCTGATCCGCTGGTTGTTCATGCATGCGGAGGCGGTGTTCAACCGGGCCTTCGGCGACCGGCTGAACCCGCTGTACTACCTGGGCGCGATCACTTTCTTCCTGTTCTGGGTCGTCGCCATCACGGGCCTGTACCTGTACGCGTTTTTCGATACGGCGGTCACCGGCGCCTACGACTCGGTCGAGTCACTGACCCATGCGCAGCCGTATGTCGGTGGCATCATGCGCAGCGTGCACCGCTATGCCTCCGACGGCATGGTGGTCCTCATGTTCGTGCACATGCTGCGGTACTTCGCATTCGACCGCCTGCGCGGCTTTCGCTGGTTCTCGTGGGTCACGGGTGTCGTCCTCATCTGGTTCGTGTACATCAGCGGAGTCGGCGGCTACATGCTGCCCTGGGACCGGCTCGCGCAGTTCGTGACGGTTGCGAGTTTCGAGTGGCTCGACTGGCTGCCCGGCATCGACGGCAGCCTGATCCGCAATGTCATCTATCCGGAGAGCGTCAACGACCGTTTCTTCTCGCTGCTCGCCTTCATGCACATCGGCGCGCCGCTCCTGACGCTGCTGCTGATGTGGGTACACGTCCAGCGCGTGCCGAAGGCCGATACCCAGCCGCCGCGACCGATCGCCATCGGCGTCCTCGCGACGCTCGTGCTGCTCGCGCTCGTGCAACCGGTACTGAGCCAGGGCGGCCCGGCCGACCTAGCCGTCGCCGTGAATGCCGTTGCGCTCGACTGGTTCTACCTCGCGCTCTTCCCGCTGGTCTACGCCTGGCCGTTGCAGCACACCTGGATGCTCGTCATCGGTGTCACGCTGCTGCTCGCGATGCTGCCCTGGCTGCGCCTGCGGCGCGGCGGGCGCAAACCCGAGGTGCACATCGAAATGCATCCGGGGCCGCGGCGCGTGACGGCGCTGCCGGGTGAAACGCTCCTCGAGGCGGGCCTGCGTGCGGGGCTCGCGCTGCCGTACGAATGCCGCAACGGCGGCTGCCAGGTGTGCGTGTGCACGGTCATGCAGGGCGAGGTCGATCACGGCGCGTACCAGCCCGACGCCCTGACGGATGCGATGCGCGCGAACGGCAAGGCGCTGATGTGCTGCGCGACGGCGCTCGGCGACGTCGCGATCGAGATCGACGTCGAGTCGATCGACCCGGGCGGCATGGCACCGGTGCTCGAGCGGGTGGCGCGCATCGAGCAGATGCGGCCCCTCAGCGACGACGTGATGGAGATGAAGCTGTCGCTGCCCGGCGGTGAGCGGATGGATTTCGGCGCGGGTCAGTACGTCAACGTGGTGCTGGAAGATGGCGAGCGACGCGCCTACTCGTTCGCGAACGCGCCGCACGACAACGAATTCATAGAGCTGCAGGTCAAGCTGATTCCGGGCGGCCGCTTCTCGCCACGCGTGTTCACGTCGCTCAAGGTCGGCGACACGCTCCAGATCGAAGGCCCATTCGGCCGCTTCACGCTGCGACCGGGCGTACGGCCGATCCTGCTCGTCGCGACGTCCACCGGTTTTGCGCCGATCAAGAGCATCGTCGAGGACGCACTGCACCGTGGCGTGCGCCGCCCGATGCGCCTGTACTGGGGCGTACGCCATCGCAGCGACCTTTACCAGCTCGATGTGTGCGCTCGGTGGGAGCGCGAACACGCAGACTTCAAGTTCATTCCCGTGCTGTCACGGCCGGAGGGCAGCGGCTGGACCGGTCGCACCGGCCACGTGGATACCGCCATCCTCGAGGATTTCCCGAACCTGCAGGGCTACGAGGTGTACGTCTGCGGCTCGGTGCAACTCGTCCGCGGCGCGGTGCCCGCATTCCTGTCGCGTGGCCTCAGCGAGAACGCCTGCTTCACCGATACCTTCACGCCCGCGACCGCGGTGACCGCACAGCAGCCGTCCTGACCGGTCCGCTTCCATGACCGCGCGTCAGGGGCAGGGCTCGCCGGCCGCGGGAGCGCGTGCGCTGATTTCACCGGCCGTGGCATCGACGGCCGCCGCGAGCGCAGTCCCGCGTGCATGCTCGCGCGCCACGGCGATCTCGGCGAGCGCCGCCTCGCGACAACCGCGCAGTGACAGCAACTCTGCATAGTTGTTGCGTGCGGCGACATCGTTCGGGGCGCGCAGCAGCAGTTCGCGCAAGTCCTCCTCGGCGCCCGCGCGATCGCCCTCGGCGAGCCGCATGTTCGCGGCGCCGAGCCGCAGCAGCGGTGCATCGGGCCAGCGCGTGATGCCCGCGTCATAGGCGCGCAAGGCTGCGCCCTTGTCGATGTGCTCGAAGTCGGCGACTGCAGCCGCGAAGCCGGACGCGGTGGCTGCTTGCGGCACCTCTCCCGGGCGCAGCACGACAAATCCCCAGCGATGCGCGCGCCCCCAGGCGCCCTTGAAGCGCCACAGCGACATGCGGGCGCGCTGCGTTCTGCCCGACCGCAGCAGCATGCGCCCCGCGTCGCGTTCGTAGCCGACCGCGACCGCGTAGTGCCAGATCGGCCAGGCATCGACGCCGAGATTCAGCAGCACGAGTACGGGGCGCCCTTCGGCGAGCAATCGTACCAGTGTCTCGAACCGGGGCTCGATGACATAGGGAATGCGATGCCGTTGCCGCGCTGCCGCCAGCATTTCGATCTGCAGGCTGCCTTTGCGCGCCGGAATATAGACGTCGCCGACGAGTTCCGCGGGCGTCACGTGGGCACCGCTCGCGCCGAGGAGGGTGGCCAATGCGGCCGGGCCGCACTGATGGTCATCCTGTGGAAAAAACGGGGTTGCCGACAGATCGACCTGCGGAGGAGTGTCGGCGGGCCACGGCGCAGTCGCGCCGGGCCCGCCGGATCTTCCGGGGAGCGTGCCGCAGCCACTCGCGAGCAGCGCAACGGCGAGCACCGCCGTGCGACCGATACGCATCATGGCTCGGGCGCCGGGTCAGACCTTCTTGAAAATGTCGATCACGCCGGTGAACTCGAGAATCATCAGGACGATGAAGACGATGCCGATCACGGCGAGGACGTCGCCGCCCGCCGGCGCCTGCTCGAGCCGGGTCGCGAAGGACGCGAGCTCCGTGTCGGTCAGCGCAGCCGCCCGATCACGGGCCGCCTGCGGTGAGACGCCGAGATCGGTGAGGCGCTGCTGGACATCGGCGCGCGCGAGTACGCTGTCGACGCGCGCGAGGTTCGCGCTACGCGCGCTCGCTGCCACTGCGGCGCTGGTGTCGATCATTGCGGCGCGGGCGGGGGCAGGCACGACGCCGGCGACAAAGGCAGCCAGGGTCACCGCGACGATGCCGCGCCGTAGAGTCATGGTCATGGGATCTCCTTGCAAGGACGCGCACAACGCGCCGCGCAGTCTAGGCAAAAGCGCGCGGCCGCCACAAGTCGCGGAGAGGCGATGCTGCGGCGCACGCCCATGCGCCCGGCCTCCGAGGCGGCACCGCGCCGCAGGGTGTCGAATCTGTATTTTCACGTGACAACGGCGTACAACGTCCTGCGTCGCAACCCGAGGGGAACTGCCATGCACAGACTTGCGAGAGCTGCACTCGTCGCAGCAGGCCTGCTGGCGGTGGTCGGATGCACGCCATCCGGGCCAGACGCCGGCAATACCAAGGCGGACGAAGACACGATGCGCCGCGGCACCGAGAGGTGGATTGGCGCCTATTCGAAGGGGGATGTCGACGCGATCATGGCGCTGTACACCGAAGATGCGGTCGTCATGCCGCCAGGCGCGCATGCGGCCACCACGCCTGAGGCGCTGCGGGATTTCCTGACGACCGACATCGCGACCTCAGCCGGACTGACCTTCGAACTCGGCGACAGCGCGACCGGTGTTTCGGGTGACCTCGGCTGGCACGCAGGAGCCTTCTCGGTGAAGAACTCGGCGGGCGAGACCGTCAATACCGGCAAGTATCTCGAGGTGTGGCGCCGGGCGAATGGCAAGTGGCTGATCGTGCGCGACATGTGGAACCTGGATGCCGCGCCGGGCTCCGTGGCCTCACCGGCGCCGGCACCGACGAGCTGACGCGTCAATGCGCGGCGGCGCCCGATTGGCGTGCGGGCGCCATGGCGGTGTGCAGATGGCGGATGCGCCATTGCCCCGCGGCCAGGCTGAGCACGGCCGTACCCGTGCCGGTCATCGATACACGATGCCGGCCATCCTCGAACTGTGCGCTGCGCACGGTCACGTCGAACGACCAGGCATACGTGGCGTAGGCGAGCGTGCCGACGACGTGAGGGCGCACATCGCTGATGCGATACGACGGCGCCTCGAACAGCGCCATCTCGGGTGCGAGATGGTCGCGAAAGCTCTGCCATCCGTGGTCGACGTGGCTGCCCTCGAAGTACGTGAAGGCGTCCTCATCGGCGATCAGCGGGCGTACCGCTGCGAGGTCGTTCGCGCTGAGTGCCGCGGCGTAGCGGTCCAGCACCGCGGCAACCGCGAGCGCCTGGCCGACGAGCGGCGTTGCGACGGGGGCAGCATGCGTTTCGCCTTCGTGTGCGTCTGCCGCGCCAACGGGCAGCAGCGTGGCGAGGAACACAAGGGCGGGTAGACAGCCGGCAGGCAATCGCGCTCGCATGGCGGCTCCTCTCAGAACGTGGCCGAAGGTGGCGGATAGGAGAAGGGTTCGACCATGCGGCCGTCGCGCTTGGCGATACGGCCGCTCTTCATCACGAAATCGACGTCGAGGAGCGTACCGACGTCGTCGAGCGGGTTCCCGGCAACCGCTATGAGGTCCGCGAGTTTGCCGGGCTCGAGCGTGCCGACCTCACCTGCGATGCCGAACAGGTCGGCCGTCGCGACGGTGGCGCTGCGCAGCGCATCCATCGGCGACATCCCGAAGCGGACCATCAGGCCGAATTCCTTGGCGTTGTCGCCGTGCGCGAACGTGCCGGCGTCGGTGCCGAATGCGATTTTCACGCCGGCGGCGTACGCACGTTCGAAGGCCTTGTGTTCGTTCCGGATGCGAACCGATTCAGGATTCGGGACCTTGAAGATTGGCGGTGGGTAGCTCGCCGACAACGTCGGCACGAGATAGGTGCCCGCTTTCTTCATCATCGCGAGGCCCTCGTCGTCGACGAGAAAGCCGTGCTCGATCGAATCGACGCCGGCGTGCACCGCCTGGCGGATCGCGAGGGCGGAGTACGCGTGGGCCGCGGCTTTCAGCCCGAGCAGGTGCGCGGTCGCGACGATCGCCTCGACCTCGTCCGGGAAAAACTCGGGCTCGAGCGCCGTGTTCGAGCTGAAGCCTCCGGTCGAGGTGAACTTGATCACGTCGGCGCCGAGCTTGTACTGAAAGCGCACTGCCTCGCGGCACTCGTATGGCCCGTCACACGTGCCATCGCGCAGGCGTGCCTGCGGGTCGCCTGTCGCGTCGAGCGGCAGCGTGTCGCCGTGCCCGCCGGTCACCGCGAGCGCCGAACCCGCGACCAGGATGCGCGGACCGATCATGCGGCCTTGCCGTATCGCATTGCGTACGGCGAACACGGACGAGTCGTCGGATCCGAGGTCGCGCAGCGTCGTGAAGCCGGCGGCGAGGCTGCGCCGGGCGTAGATCATCGCATTCACGGCACGCTCGGCTCCGGTCGACGGATTGCGGTCGCCGCGCTCGGTACGGTGCCGGCCGAACGACGGTTCCATCGCGAGGTGCACATGGGCGTCCATCAGGCCGGGCAGCACGAACCGGTTGCGCAGGTCGATCACTTCGACCATCGCGCCCGCGGACGTCTGCAGCACAGCTGCATCGGTGTACCCCTTGTCGACGGACAGGATGCGATCGTTCCTGACGATGATCGACATCTCCCGTTCCGGCGGCCGGCCCGGTACGGCGAGCAAGATTCCGGCGTGCACGACGACATAGCGGTCCGGCGGAGCTGCAGCGACAGCTGCGTGAGGCGCGGCGGCAGGCAAGAGCCCGACGATTGTCGCCAGCATGCGTGCGACGAGCCAGGATGTACGCATTCGAGTTTCCCCCGCAGTGCCGGATGTCATGCGTCCGCCGCGACGCGCCGGATCGTGTCGAGCGCCAGGGCGAGCGGTTCTGCCTGCATCTTCGTCGCAAAGCACAGGTAGGCGGGTAGTCGAAAGTCGGGCGCATCCGCCACGCGGTGCAGGCGGCCCGCGAGTTCGAGCGCGTGCGTAAGGCGCGCGGGGAAATAGCCCGCACCGCCGCCTGCCAGCAAGTGCTGCAGGCCGAGCCAGCCCATGTTCACGCTGAGCCCCGAGCCGGCGTAGTCGGGAAATGCCTTGCTGTGGTGGGCGTGAAACTCCGGGCCCCAGTCGACGTACACGTAGTCACGGCCGGGAGCGGCGCGCACATCCTTGCGCGAGGAGACCATCACGAGCCGCTCCTCGAGCAGCGGTTCGATCGTGAGTCCGGGGCGCGCCTGCGGTGTATAGAGGAGGGCGACATCGATGCGGCCGTCGACGAGCCCCGCCATCAGTTCATCGCCGAACCCCATGATGGCGCGCACGCCGACATCGGGCGCGACGACGCGAAATGTCGCGATCCAGTCGAGCAGCAGTCCCTCCCACAGGCCGAAGCGGGCTGCGACCGTGAGGCTCGCGCGAAAGCCGCTCGCGACGCCGATCTCGTGGCGGGCCTGCTCGACCGTGCGGGTCAGGAGCGATGCGTGGCGCTGGAACTGGCGCCCCGCGGCGGTCAGCGATGCACCGGACTTGTTGCGCACGAAGAGGGCCGCGCCGAGCGTGTCTTCGAGCCGCTGGATGCGGCTGCTCACGGTCGACTGCGTGACGTGCAGGCGGGCCGCGGCGTCGCCGAAGCTGCCCGTGTCGACGACAGCCAGGAAGGTACGTGCGAGCTCCGTATCCATCGATATATCCGATGTATATGGACAATATTAGTCGTTTGTCAAATGTAAACAGTGCGCGTAGGGTCAGCGCTCGTTCAACACGGAGCTTGTCGCCATGTCCATAGAATTGCCGGCCCTGCCATACGCCCTCGAAGCGCTCGAACCGCATGTGTCCCGCCAGACCCTGTCGGTCCACCACGGCAAGCACCACGCCGCGTACGTCGAGAGAACCCGCGCATTGATCCAGCGCACGCCGTACGAATCGGCGTCGCTCGAGGACATCGTGCGCGCACACGGCGACAAGCCGGGCCCGCTGTTCAATGCCGCGGCACAGGCCTGGAACCACGCCTTTCTCTGGCAGAGCATGCGCCCGAACGGGGGTGGGGATGCCACCGGGCCGATCGCCAAGCGCATCGAGAAGGATTTCGGCAGCCACAATGCGTTCCGCCAGCAGTTCATCAAGGCGGCCACCGAGCAGTTCGGCAGCGGTTGGGCCTGGCTCGTGCTCGACGGCGACACGCTGCGGATCACGTCGACCTCGAATGCCGCGACACCGCTCGTCGGCAGCCAGCGGCCGCTGCTGACACTCGACGTCTGGGAGCACGCGTATTACCTCGACTACCAGCATCGCCGGCTCGACTACGTCACGGCGTTCCTTGCGCACCTCGTGAACTGGGACTTCGCGAACGCAAATCTCACCGGGGAGCGCCCGGTCGCCGAGTCGCCGCGAAAGCGCGCGTGAGCGCCGCGTCACGCCGGGCGCCATGCGCCGGCGTGACGCGCGACGATGGCTGCCGACTCCTCGGCGACGTGCGTGACGCAATCGTCGATGCGGTCCTGGTGCGTGCGAAAGCTCAGCACGCAGACACGTGCGAGGAATCGCCCGCCCGCATGACAGCCGGTGATGATGACCTTGCCGCGACGCGTGACCCGCTCGAGGAGCTCGCGCGTCGCGGCATCCTCGTCGGCGAGCGTCGAGCCCGGCCACGCGAGGTGAAACGCGAAGAGTGACAGTTGCGGAGGCGCATCCATGACGACGTGCGGCAGCGCGGCGATGCGCTGCGCAGCGTCGAGTGCGAGACGGCGCTTCTCGGCGAGCGCGGCGCGATAGCGTGCGGCGCCGTAGAGCTTGAAGGCGAGCCAGACGCGCAGGCCCCGGAAATTGCGCGACAGGTCGGGCCCGTACTGGTGCGGGTCGTAGAATTCGTCGCCCTGGCGATTCTCCGGCATGTAGCTCGCGGTCTCGGAGTGCGCGGCCCGCAGCGCCTCGCCATCGCGCACGAGCAGCGCGCCGCTGCCGTACGGCAGGAACAGCCCCTTGTGCGGATCGAGCGTCAGCGAATCGGCATCGGGCAGGCCCGCGAGCAGTGGGCGCAGCTCGGGGCACAGGTGAAAACTCGCTCCGTACGCACCGTCCACGTGATGCCACAGGCCGCCGGCCCGGCACAGGGCGGAGATCTCGCGCATCGGGTCGACCGCGCCGGTGTTCGTCGTGCCGGCGGACGACACGACGAGGAATGGCAGGAAGCCCGCCGCGCGATCGCGCTCGATCGCGTCGTGCAGCGCATCCACCCGCATGCGGAATTGGGCATCGACGGCGATCGAACGCACGCGGTCGGGCAGGATGCCGGCGAGGCGCGCGGACTTGCCGACGGAGTGATGCGTCTCCGACGACAAATACATCGTGCCGCGGCGCAGCTCGGCACCGAGCAGCCGCTCGCGCGCGCAGACGATGGCCGAGAAATTGGCGGTCGAGCCGCCGGTCGTGAACAGGCCGCGCGAGCCCGCGGGAAACCGCATCCACTCGCGCAGCCAGTCGAGCGCGTTGGCTTCGAGCTGCACGAGGGCGGGCGCGGTGAGCCACACTCCCGTATAGCGGTTGATACCCGCCGCGATCAGGTCGGCGAGCGCGCCCGGAAATACGCCACCGCCCGGAATGTACGCGAGGTAGCCGGGGCTCGCGGTGTTGTAACTGCGCGGGATCCATTCGTCGAACAGCGCGTCGAGCAGCGGTGCGAGGTCGGTTCCGTCTTCCGGCGCGGGCTCGCGCAGCGCGCGACACAGGTCGGCCGCGTCGACGTTGCCGCGTGCCGGCTGCTCGCCGATCGTCGCGAGGTGATCGACCACGCGCTTGACGACGTCCTCGCCCATGCTGCGCATGACCTGCGGCGAGAACTCGAGATCGGCATCGCCGTCCGTCATCGGGGCAGGGTCCTCGATCATGGCATCATCAACGATGGAGCGCGGCGGTGATGCGTCGCGCGCTCGTAGGCGTACCCCAGTTCGAGCAGGCGACGATCGTCCCACGGTCGGCCGAGGAACGAAATGCCGACGGGATAGCGGTCCCCGATGAACCCGGCAGGCACCGTGACCTGCGGCAGGCCCGTCATCGCGCTTTCCTGGCAGGTACCCGGCTCGGAGCCGTAGCGCACGAGGCCACCTTCGTGCGTGTGGGGTCGCGCCTGGTTGGCCGGGTACAGGATGGCGTCGAGCCGCTCCCGGTCCATCAGTCCGACGAGCGCTGCGCGGAACTCGTCGCGAGCCGCGTGGAAGGCGTCGTTGGCTGCCGCGAGATCGCGACCTTCGGGCATCGGCCCGTTGGCATCGCGCAAGCGCGCTTCGCCCTCCGGTGCGAGGCGCCCCGAGGCGAGCAGGTCGTCGATCGTGAGGACGCGCTCGCCGGGGGCCGCGCCGCGTGCGAGGTAAGCGTTCCACGCCGCCTTGAGAGCGCCGGGCGCGCGGCCGCGGGCAGCGACGTACAGCGCATCCAGGTGGGCGATGCCGACCTCGACGAGGGTCGCACCATGGGCGCGCAACTCCGCCTCGACGCGATCCATCAGGCCTGCGACCTCGCGTTCTCCCGTGAAGCCGACGTAGCGCTGGCGCAGGAGTCCGATGCGCGCGCCCGTGAGCGTCGCCGCATCGAGCGAGGCTGCGAACGAGCCCGCGATGTGCGCGTCAGCGCCGTCGGTGACCGGGTCCTCGGGATCGCGGCCGACGACCTGGTCGAGGGCGAGCGCAAGGTCGCGCACGGACTTGCCGATGGGCCCCACGGCATCGTTGTACGGCCGCAGCGGTTGCACGCCCGCGCGACTCGTCAGGCCGCGCGTCGTGCGGATCGTTGCGAGCGAGGCGAACGACGCGGGGTTCGACAGCGAGTTGCAGGTGTCGGTGCCGAAGGCGAGCGCCGCTAAATCGCCAGCGACCGCGACCGCGCTGCCGCCGCTCGATCCTGCCGTGGAGAGGGAGGGATCGAAGGCGTTGCCGATCGTGCCACCGACGCTGCTGATGCCGAAGTCCCCGAAGGGAAACTCGTCGAGATTGGTCTTGCCGAGGAGCAGGGCGCCCGCGTGACGCATGCCCGCCGCGACCCTGGAGTCGAGTCGTGGCCGATGCTCCCTGAGCGCGAACGTGCCACCGGTGCTCGGCATGCCAGCCACGTCGATGTTGTCCTTGAAAAGGACCGGTATGCCGTGGAAGGGGCTGCGGACCACACCGGCCGCGCGCTCTGCATCGAGTGCCCGCGCTGCGGCGAAGACCGCGGGATTGAGGGCGAGCAACGCGTGAAAGGCGGGACCATTGCGGTCGAAGAGCGTGAGGCGCGTCAGGTACTCGCGCAGCAGGTCTTCGGAAGTGGTCTCACCCTGCGTGAGCGCACGCTGCAGATCATCGAGGCTGCGGCCGGCCACATCGAACCGGCGGCGGGGCTGTGCCCCGGGGATCTGCCAGTTGACGATCGAGGCGCGCATTGCGGGTGTCAGTCCGCGCAGATCGGGGTGCGCGAGCAGCGCGCGCGCGACCGCGGTGACACGCGCGATCTCGGTTCCGGCCGCAGGCACCCGCGCATCGCCGGCGCGGTACACCGGATCGAAGTACGGTGCGACGATCGCGTTCTTCAACGTCGTCGGCGGCCCGCCGCGGGGATCATAGACCTCGCTGAGCCCCTTGACGACGAACGTCATGAGGGCCTGTGTCTCACCCGGTGTCAGCGTGAAGGTGAAAATGTAGGCGACATGTGCCGGGTCGTAGCCCGGATAGGCATCCGTGAACGGGTCGGCGTACATGTCGCCCGCGCGCAGCTGCAGCATCGCAGTGCGGGTGCCGAGCACCTGCGACGACGGTCCATGTCCCGACGGACCATCTTCGGGATTGGCCACGGACGCTGCGTTCTGCATCAACGTGACGAATCCGTCGCTCGCGTCGATATGGCGATCGCCGTTGCCGCTCGTGGCGATCGCGACGAGTCCGCCCTCGGCATAGGCTCCGGCGGCACCGCCCCATGCAACCGACACAGTGAGCCGATTCGGCGTTACGTTGCGGAAGGAATCGACGTAGCGAAGGTAGATCGCGTCCCGTGGGGCATGGATCGAACGCGATGCGACGATTCCGCCCGCGAGCACCGGTGTCAGTGAATCGAATCGTTCGCCGTCGCGCGCGAGTCCGAAGCCGCGCAGTACATGATTGGAGATGATTGCGCGCCCATCGGCACCCACGACGCGCAGCTTCAGATAGCCGAAGCCGTTGAACGGATTGGCGCGGCCGCCGGTCGCGATGCTGCCGCTGTCCTGCGCCCATGTCGAGGTGTCCTGTATGTCCCAGAACTGGCCGTCTGCATCGGGGAGCGGCGTGACGGCGCAGGCGTTGCGCACGTACGCGGTGACCATCATCGCCAGTGCGACGTATGCGAATCGCGGGCAGTGCGTGTGCATCGACTGGACACTCGCAATCGTGTTATGTCGCATGGTACACGGTTGAATTCATGGTGTAGCCGGAGTACGGTCGGCGGCAGCCAATTCCAGAACAATTCGGGGATACACATGGGCAAGGGAATTTTCGTCTCGCGATCGAAGATCGCGGTCATGCTGCTCGCTGGTTCACTGGTTGCACTTCCCGGCATCACCGAGGGTGCAGGTGGCAAGCGGCGCACGATCGACGCGAGCCAGTCGATCAATCTGCACGGCACCAGGCTGTCGGCAGAACAGGCAAGAGTCCAGGTGTTCGTGCGCCTCGACGAGCCGGCGGTGGCCGAGCTCAATGCAGCGAGTCTCGCGAGCACGGGCAAGTTCGCGACGCCGGCCGCACAGCGCGAGCAGGCGCGGCGCGTGTCGCAACAGCAGGCACGCTTTCGCGGGACACTCGACAGCCTCGGGGCGCAGGTCCTGTCCGCCCAGCGCGTGGGCGCGAACGGCATGCGCGTCAACGTGAACCGGGCGGAACTCGCCGCGCTGCGTGCCATGCCCGGCGTGCGTTCGGTCGGCCGCGTGCAGCGGCAGTATCTCGACAACATCGACAGCGTGCCGTGGATCGGCACGCCGGCGGTATGGGCCGCGGTCGGTACCGGCAAGGGTGTATCGATCGGCATCATCGATACCGGCATCGATTACACGCATGCGGATTTCGGCGGCAGCGGCAATCCGGCCGACTATGAGGCGAACGACAAGTCCGTGATCGAGCCCGGCACGTTCCCCACCGCGAAGGTCAAGGGTGGCTACGACTTTGCCGGCCCGACCTACGATGCGAATGTCCCCGGGTCCGTTCCGACGCCCGATCCCGATCCGCTGGACGGCAACGGGCACGGCACGCACGTATCAGGCACCGCAGCGGGAATCGGCGTGCCGGGCAGCGTCGGCCAGGGCGTCGCGCCCGGTGCCGATCTCTACGCGCTCAAGGTGTTCAGCGATGACGGTGGCAGCACCGATCTCGTCTCGCTCGCCATCGAATGGGCGATGGACCCGAATGGCGACGGCGACATGAGCGATCACCTCGACGTGATCAACATGAGCCTGGGCTCGCCGTTCGGCGACCCGAACGATCCGTCGGCGATTTCGTCGAACAACGCGGCGGCCGTCGGCATCATCGTCGCGACGTCCGCCGGCAACGAAGGCGACACGCCGTACGTCACGGGCTCGCCGGGAGTGGCGAGTGCCGCGATTTCCACGGCGGCCAATACGCCGGGCGGGCGGCTGTACTCGAAGTTCGACGTGACCGCACCCGCAAGCGTGGCCGGGACCTACCCGTCGCTCGAAGGCGCAGGTCCTGTGACGTTTGCGCAGGCCGGGCCGATCTCGGGCAGCCTCGTGCTCGCAGATCCGGTGATCGGTTGCGGCCCGCTCAACAACGCGGCGACGATCGCAGGCAACGTGGCGTTCATCCGTCGCGGCACCTGCGGCTTCATCGACAAGTACCTGAATGCGCAGGCGGCGGGTGCAACGGCCATCGTCGTGTTCAATGACGGCGCGAACTCGACCCGCATCGACCCGATCGTGATGGGCGGCCTCGACGATCGCGTGACGATCCCCGGCCTCATGATCTCGAGCACGGTCGGCAACGCGCTGGCCGCGACCTCGGGCGTCGCGGTCACGTTGTCGGCGGCACCCGATGCATCGAAGGACGACCAGATCGCCACGTTCTCGTCGCGCGGCCCCGGCGGCGGCGGCTCGCACTTCAAGCCGGACCTGTCCGCGCCGGGCGTCGCCATCGTGTCGGCCGGCGTGGGCACGGGCACGGGATCGGCGAATCTCCAGGGCACGTCGATGGCGTCGCCGCACGTGGCGGGCGCTGCCGCGCTGCTGCGCCAGGAACATCCGGACCTGAAGCCGGCCGCGATCAAGGCGCTGCTGCAAAACTCGACCGTCGATTCGAGCGCGTCGGGTGACACCGACCTGATGCGCCAGGGTGTCGGCGCACTGCGCGTCGATCGTGCGGCGGCGCTCGAGAGCTATGCCGCGCCCGCCGGCGTGTCGTTCGGCCGGCTGAATCCGCTCACGCCGATCTTCGAGAAGGAAGACGTGACGGTGCGCGACCTGAGCGGCAAGCATCGCCACTTCAGCGTGCAACACGTGCCGAACCAGACCTACCCGGGTGTCGAGGTCAATTGTCCGCGCGACGTGCGGGTGGGCGGCAAGGGCAGTGCGAAGATGCGCATTTCGCTGCGCTTCGATCCGCGCGCCGCGTGGGACGCCGGCGTCTACGACAATGCGATCATCAGCCAGACGGAAGTCGACGGCTGGTGCGTGTTGAGCGACGGCACCGACACATTGCGGGTCGGCTATGTCGCGGTGGTCGATCCGGCCTCGGGCGTGTTCGCGCTGCCGGACCGCGGTCTCTCGGGTGCGAAGCTGCTGAACATCGGCCCGACGATCGGCTGGGCCGAGGGCTTCACGCTCGCGAAGCTCGGTGGCGAGCGACAACATGGCACGACGAGCTCGATCCAGGCGCTCGGGTTCAGGCGCGCGAACCCCGACTTCTACGCCGGCTACGATGTGCTCGAACTCGGCATCGCGACCGACCAGCCGTTCGAGCATCTCTCGAACCTCGAGTTCACGCTCGAGATCGACGCGGACGGCGACGGCGTGACGGACGCGACGCTGGTGGGCGCCGACCTGTCGAACTTCCAGGATGTCGATCCGGGACAGTTCGTCACCGCGCAGTTCGATGCGACGGGTTCGGGCTTCCTCGACTGGCTCGCGAACTCGTGGGACTACAACGATCGCACCTTGATCCTGCCCTTTACGTTCGCAACCGCGGGCGGTCTCGTGCCGGAGAAATTCAGCTACGTGCTGACCGTGACCGGGCGCGACGGCGAGAGCGACGTGCAGCATGGCACGATCGACCTCGCGAAGGAGATCGTGCCCGATGTGAACAGCTTCGGTGTCGATCCGCGCGACAATGTCGAAGTCGGTTTGACTGGGCCGACCGGCGTGTCGATGTGGTTGTTGCAGAACAACCGGGCGGCATCGCAGCTCGGCCTCACGCCTCACGTGGACTGGAAGACTCACCGCCGCGGGCGTTGACGCGGTCGTCGTTCCAGGCCCTTCCGGAAGGGGCCGCCACGCGGCGGCCCCTTTTCATTCGGGCTCTTCTATTCCGCTTCGATCGCGGGGCAGGGTCGCACGGTCATGCGGTCGGTGTGATAGGTATACACGCGACCTGCGTAGCGCAACGTCAGCAGCAGGCCATCGACCGGCCCGGCTGCAGGGGTCTCGCCCTGCTGCGGGCAACCGAGGCTGCTGTCCGGCCACTGCTGTCCCTTGACACCGCCAAGACGGATCCTGACGGGCTCGACGCCGAGCCGCCGGGCGAGGTCCTCGCGCGCACGCTCGAACATCTCGTCGATGCCGCGCGCGGCCGACGCCGATTGGCGGCGCAAGGTCTTCGCATCGCTGCAGACGACGACGTTCCTGCCCGACACATGAACGAGGTGAGTGCGTCCCTGCGCGGTCGCCGAGACCGCGTATCCTTCGGTGATCACGGTCGCGGCAACGGTGCCGGGAGCGCCGCAGCCCATGCCCGAATCGCTCCACGTACGCGCAGTGACACTCTCGACCCGGATGTCGCCCACCTCGACATGCAGCTTGCGCGCGAGTGCCTCGCGCGCAAGCTGCGAGGCCTCTGCCTCAGCAGTGCTCGACGGCTGGCCCGGAGGCGCCGCGTTGGCGCAACCGCTCAGGGCAAGTATCGCGATGACCGCCGTGCGCAGCATGGGGCACCTCAGAACGAGTAACGGCCGTAGAGGCCGACATCCGTCTGATCGTCGGAGAGCAGCACTTCGAGGCCGGCGGACCAGGCGCTCGTGAAGTGATAGCGGGCGCCGAGCCTGGCGCCCGTGCTGTCGCCTGCATCGTCGAGATCGGTGTAGTCGAGCGCGGCCTCGAATTCGAGCTGAGGCGCCGCGAGCGCACGGATGCCGACGCTCACGCCATAACCATTGTCGTCGGCGGAAATGCCGAACGGACCGTCGGCCGACACGTCGACGTAACTGATGCGCGCCACGCCGTCCATCCGGTCGGTGAGCGGAATGTGGCCGCCGAAGCCGACGTCGATCAGGTCGAAATCGACGTCATTGCCGCCGACGTCGAACGAAACCTGGCGATAGCCTGCGGCGGCGAACCAGTTCGTCCCGAAGCCGACGGAGCCGCGCAGGAAAAACCCGTCGCCGTTTTCGTTCAGGTCGTCGATGTCGGTGCGCGCCCAGCCGGCATCGACCGTCGAATAGCTGAAGTCCGCGGCAGCGACACTCGTTGCGGCGCCCAGTGCGAGGGCCGCGAGCACGCCGGTCTTGATTGCTGTCATCAATGTACTCCAGAGTATTGAGCAAGCGCCCGTGCAGTCACGGGCGGCGCGATGGTAGCGTCCTGTACCGGGAATGCAATGTCTGTAGTCATAATGCGACGCTCTTGACGGGAGCCTGGTGTGTCGAACGGCGTGTTCGCGGTGCGTGCGAGGGTATGGCGTTACCAGGGAAGTGCCGCATGGTATTTCGCGCGCGTACCCCGCCGGGCGTCGATGCAGATCCGGATGGCGAGGGACGCGCCACGCAGCGCCTGGGGCTCGATTCGCGTGACCGCCAGGATCGGCAGTACCGTGTGGAAGACCTCACTTTTCCCGGACAGTAAGAGCGGGTGCTATCTGCTGCCGCTCAAGGCCGATGTGCGCCGGAGGGAAGGCATCGAGGCGGACGCGACGATTCGTGTCACGTTGCGGACAGCGCCGCTCGACTTGCCCTTTCAGCGAGCGAGGAAGCGCCACAGATAGTCGTTTGCACTGAAATCCGTCGCGGGTTGGTCGCTGCCCGCGGCCGGCGAGCGATTGCCGCCCGGCCACGAGTGGCCACCACCGTACACGATGCCGGTGGCGGGATCGAAGACATCCACCGGATCCGACTTGCACAATGTCACGGGCGCGCTCGGCAGACCCGGATCCAGCGGCACGTCATAGTGATAACAGACGGTCGACGCGGACAGCGATTCCTCGGTCGCCTGCGCGGCGACATTGTTGCGGGTGCGCCAGTCCGAGATCGTCGCGTCGACCGACAGGAAGTTGCGATCCGACAGGCCCTCGCCGAAGCCGCCGTCGAACGGGTAGTTGCGATCGTTGGTGGCGTGCAGGTGCAGTATCGGGATGGGACGGGACGGATTGCAGGCATAGTACGCATTGCCGTCGCGATCGAACTGGCCGGATGCGCCGCTCACTGCCGCGATACCCGAGATGCGATCGGCGAGCGCGCAGGCGAGGCGGTACGACATCATCCCGCCATTGGAGAAGCCCGACGAGAACACCCTGGTCACATCGACCGGATAGTTCGCCTCGACGTCGTCGAGGAGTGCCGAAACAAAAGCCACGTCATCGACGTTCTGCGTCTGCGCGGAGCCGCAGCACAGGCCCGCATTGAAGGTCTGGAGGGCGCCGCTGCCTTCCGGATAGACGATGAATATGCCCTCGTCTGCGCCGAGCGCATCGAGCAGCGTCATCGATGCATTGATGCGCGCGTTGCCGCCGCCGCCGTGCAGCGCAAGGAGCAGCGGCCGCGGGCCGCTGACTCCGTCGGGAATGTAGATCGAGTACCCGCGCGTGCCTTGCCCCGGCACGGCGATCGATCGATCGACGAATCGGCCGGCCACACGGATCGTGATTTGCGACGACCACGATCCGTACGTGGCCGTGATCGTCGCGCTGCCCACGGCAAGTCCGCGCACGCCACCGTCGGCGGATGGCAGCGCGACACCAGGCTGTGACGAGGCGAACGTCACTTGGGCGGAGTCGACATACAGCGGGTAGGGGTCCGTCGAGTGCGCCTTGTATGCGGCAAAGAGGTCGATCTGCTGGCCAACACCGATCGTCGTGCCCGGCGCTGGCTCGAGGCGAAACTCGCCGGCTGCGTTGACGGTGATGTCGAGCGTGAAGACCGCCGACCCGGCGCTGTTGCTCGCCCGCAGGACGTAGCCGGCGGTGGGGGAGGGCGACGCGGGGGTGCCGCTGATTTCCCCGGTCGTGCTGTCGAGCGCAAGACCGGCAGGCAGCGCCGGCGAGACGCTGTAACCCGTTACGGTGCCCGAAACGGTCGGCACGACCGGGGCCATCGGGACGCCGACGACGAGTGCCGGTATGGTCGGGTAAGACAGCCCGCTCGGTGGCGCCAGGGGTGCCGGGGATGAATCGCCCCCGCCGCACCCGGCCAGGGCGAGCCCCAGCACGGCCGCCCATGAGACGCGTACCGCCCGTTTTCCGCGCATGCGCATGCAAGGTCCATCATGAAGGCTGTTGCGTTACAGAACGCGGTACCGGGTCGCAGGTGTACAACGACTACCCGATTGCGATCAGGGCCTCGTGCAGGTCGCTGTAATAGCGCACGGGCGTGACCTGCTTGCCGACGAGCTCGACCCGCACGAGCTTGCGCAGCACATTCGGGCGCGCCTCGCAATACAGCACCCGCACGCCGCGCCGCTCGAGATTCCGGGTCGCCTCTTCGATCGCCTGCAGTCCCGTCGCGTCCATGAACGGTACCCGTCCGAGGCGGATCACGATCGCGCGCGGATCGGTGTGCGTCCGCCCGAGGACGCGCTCGAGACTCTCGACGGCGCCGAAGAAGAAGGGGCCTTCGATCGAATAGACGATCACGCCGCGGGGCAGGGTCTCGCGACCGGTGCCTCGCAGCTCCGCATCGAGCGCTCGCTCGTCGACCCGCAGCACTTCGACGGCATTCGACATGCGGCGCAGGAAGAGGAGCATGGCAAGGATCACGCCGACGTTCACCGCGATGACGAGGTCGACCATCACGGTCAGGACGAACGTGATCAGCAGGATCGCGACGTCGGCGCGCGGCGCCGTGCGCACCATGCGCATGAAATGCCTTGCCTCGCTCATGTTCCACGCGACGAGGAACAGGATTGCCGCGAGGGCTGCGAGCGGCACGGCACCCGCGAGTGGTGCGAGGAGCAGCAGGATCGCGAGCAGCAGCACCGAGTGCACGATGCCGGCGAGCGGGTTCGTCGCGCCGTTGCGAAAACTCGTCGCGGTGCGCGCGATCGCACCGGTCGCGGCGATGCCGCCGAACAGCGGCGAGATCACATTGGCAATGCCCTGACCGATCAGCTCCTGGTTCGAGTCGTGCCGCGTGCCGGCCATGCCGTCGGCGACCGAGGCCGACAGCAGCGACTCGATGGCGCCGAGCATCGCAATCGTGAATGCCGCAGGAACGAGCGACACGAGCCGATCGAGCGACAAGGCGGGCCACACGAAATGCGGCAGGCTCTGGGGGATGCCGCCGAACGCACTCGCGATCGTCGCAACGCCTTCGAAGCCGATGGTCGCCTGCAGGATCGTCGCGGCGACCATCGCCACGAGGGGACCCGGGACACGTTGCAATCCGGGTACACGCGGTGCGTAGATCGCGAGCAGGAGGCTCAGCACGGCAAGGCCGGTCGTCGCCGGATGCAGTTGCGGCAACGACTGCAGCAGATGCACCAGCTTCTCGTGAAAGTGCTCGCCGGCAGGCGCAGGCAGGCCGAAAAAGTCCTTCCACTGGCTGACCCAGATCACGACGCCGATGCCGGCCGTGAAGCCGACGATCACGGGGTCTGGGATGTAGCGCAGCACGCCGCCGAATTTCGCGGCACCGAAGAGGATCAGGATCACGCCGGCCATCAGGGTCGCGAGCAGCAGGCCGTCGACGCCATGGCGCGCGACGATCGCCGCGAGTATGACCACGAATGCGCCGGTCGGCCCGGCGATCTGGATGCGGCTGCCGCCGAAGAGGGATACGGCGAGGCCCGCGATGATCGAGGTGTAGATGCCCTGTTCCGGCTTGACGCCCGACGCCATTGCAAACGCCATCGCGAGCGGCAGCGCGACCACACCGACCACGAGCCCCGCGACGAGGTTGCGCCCCCAGGTCTCGCGCGCGAGGAGCCCGGCGCGTGCCGCTTCGACGATGGCGATCACGCTGTCACTCCCTCGCACACCTGCTGCAGCAGCAGCTGCTCGAGCCATTCCGCGAAGACCTGCACGCGTCGCGAAAGTCGCGGGCGCTGCGGAAAGAGCAGCGCCATGGTCATGGGCGCTGCACGATACTGCGGCAAGACCTCGACGAGCTCACCCGACTCGAGGTGCGGACGGACATCGTAGGCGGGCACCTGGATGAGCCCGGCGCCCGCGAGACAGCAAGCGATGTGCGCTTCGGCACCGTTGACAGTGACGCGCACCCGGGAGATCCGATTGTTCGATATGTCTGGCAGGTCTTGTCGGATTCTGCGGCTTTATCCGCAGATTGTAGACGATAGGCTGTGCGAGGCCCAAGCGATCGTGCGCCGCGCATTGTCCAGGGCTGAACCGCGCGTCACAAATGCCGGATGTCGATGCGCGGCGCGACCTCGCGGAAGAAGAGGCGCAGCGTCTCCCAGCTGAGCTCCTTCTCGAGACCCGAGATCAGCGGATGCAGGACGATGCCGTCGTTCGGCGCGAGTGACGGCGCGCGCGCGAGGACTTCGTCCGGCGTCAATGGCTGGTAGATCCCGAGCGCGCGCAGCGCGTCCGCGTCGGTCGCGGGCTTGAACATGCCGCCCTGGCTCGCGCCCGCCTGCCAGCGCGCGTACATGTTCGTCTCGCCGAGGCAAAAGGGGGCGAGCCGCTGCCAGGTGCGGTCCGGGTCTTCGCAGACGAAGAGATAGGAGTACGCCATCTCGCCCTGATACCGCGGCGCGCGACCGACGGCGGCGCATTCGGCCACATAGTGCGGATTGAGTGACGAGACGGCGATGAACCCGTCCCCGATGCGTGCCGCGCGGCGTGCGGCCGCGGGCGTGGCGCCACCCATGAAGAGCGGCGGGTGAGGGCGTTGCAGCGGGCGCGGCGTGACGCGGCAGCGGCGCCCGCGGTACTCGAAGGGCTCTCCCGTCCAGGCGTCGCGCAGCACGCGCACGCCTTCTTCCATCAATGCGCCGCGCTCGGCGGGATCGGCGCCGAAGGTTGCGAATTCTTCGGTCACGAACCCGCCCATCAGCAGCAGCTGGACGCGTCCCTTGCTGATGTGATCGAGCACCGCCGCATCCTCCGCGACGTGCAGCGGGTTGCGGAACGGCAGCACGACGTTCACGAGCAGGCGGACATGACGCGTGATGGCCGCGGCGGCGGCCGCGAGCGTCAGGGGGCTCGGCATGTAACCGTCGTCCGTGCCGTGATGCTCGCCGAAGTTCAGCGTGACCGGAAAGCCCTGCGCGTCGATCCAGGCAATCTGCTCGAGCGTCGTGTCGTAGACCTCCTCCGGGCTCATCGGCGAGAGGCCCGCGGGCGCGCGGCATTCATAGCGGATCTGGACGTATGCCATCGGCGGCGAGCCTCAGCCAATGCCCCAGGGTGCGACCATGACCTTGCAGTCGGCTGTCGGGCCACGCAGGCTCTCGAACTTCGCCGGCATGGCGTCGAGCGACACCGTATCGGTGATCATCGCGCGGGGTGCGTGCTCACCGGCTGCCATGACCTCAGCCGTGTACTGGAAGTCGCGCTTCTCGTAGACCACCGAGAACCAGAGCCGGAGTTCCTTCATCAGGGCCACGGTGCCCACGTAGGAGTCGGGCTTCGTCGTGAAACCGAGGCCGACGACGAGACCGCGCGGCGCGACATGTTCCATCGCCTGGCCGATGGCGCCCGGGATGCCCACGGCCTCGAAGACGACGTCGGGTGGTCCGCCGAGGGCATCGTTGACGGCGGCGGCCGGTTGGTCCACCTCGCCCTGTGCGATGAAATGCGTGGCGCCCAGTGCCTGCGCGAAACGCTCGCGACGCCGCGTGCTCGCCATCAGCGCCACGCGCGAGGCGCCGAGGCGCCGCGCCCAGAACGCGCAGGCGAGCCCGATCGGGCCGGCACCCATCACGAGCACGCGGCAGCCGACCTGCAGTGCGGCCTTGCGTACGCCTTGCAGTCCGACGGCCATCGGTTCGATGAGCGCGCCATCCTCATCCGTGAGCGCGGGGGGCAGGACGACGCAGTCGTTGGCCCCGACACGCGAGTACTGCGAGAACCCTGTGACGACGTCGATGCGCGCGCGCGGGCAATGATGCGGCCTGCCATCGTCGCAGGCTGCGCAATGACCGCAGCCGACAAAGGGCAGCGGCGCAACCCGATCGCCGATTTTCAGTTGCGTGACATCCTTGCCGAGCGCGACGATTTCTCCGGCAAACTCGTGGCCCATGATCGTGCCCACCGCGATGGACGAGCCCGGCTCCGACGTCATGTGCAGGTCGCTGCCGCAGATGCCCGCGCGGCCGACCCTGATTACGACTTCACCCGGGCCGGGCGACGGATCGGGCCGGTCTTCGACGACCATGGGTTTGCCGATTCCCTGGAAGATCGCGGCTTTCATGACTGCCTCGCTGGGGTAGGGACCTGCAGGCCGTGGCGCGCAATGTAGGGCGCAAAGTGCCGACGCAGTTCGTCGGCCGTGACGCCGTATTGCTCCGGTGTGTATTCGTGCTTGCCATGCTTGTGCTGCGGGTTCGCCGCGAGCCATGCGCGCATGCTGCGCTCCGCGGCAGGGTCCAGGTCGAGTCCGAATTGCGCGTAGATGCGCCCGACCTCGCGCATCGGCTCGCGCCGGAAAGCGCGGAAGTCGATGTCGATGAAACGATCGGCATGGTGGCGGCGCACCTCTTCGCCGCGCTCGACCGACCAGGCCCAGAGATCGCGTTCGCGCGGCCCGAGCGTCCGCGGATCGATCTCGCAGCCGTGGAAGAAAGTGCGCGCCGGGTGGATCACGCCGCACACCGAAGGCACGCACTGCACGGGATCGCGGTGCGTCTGGATGATGCAGGCATCGGGAAACACCTCGAGCAGGGCATCGAGGTGCCCGACGCTGCCGGGGTTCTTGAGGAGCCATCGTTGATCGCCGGCATCCGCCCCGATGAGGCGCAGGTTGTCGGCGTATCGGCGATAGCTCCCACGTTCATCCTGCGTGCGCAGCCAGCGGTCGAAATCCGGCAGGCCGATCGCGCTCGCGAAGTAGTGGCTGACGAAGCTCTGCGCGAGCAGGTTCAGGCATTCGTCGACTTCGTCGGCGTTGACCTCGTGGGTGATCCGCATCGCAGGCACGGCTTCGAGGAAAGCGTTCTGCCGCTCGACCGCGGCGCGAAATTCCGGCACCTGCTCCCAGTCGGCCCGTGGCGGGCGAGGCATGGGGGTGTTGATGAGCCACTGCTCGAGGCCCTGGAAGCGCGGGTCCATCGAGAGGAGCTTGTGCAGCGCCGTGGTGCCGCTGCGCGGAATGCCGACGACGACGAGCGGCGCACGGATCGGCTGCGCGAGGCAGTCGGGCCGGCGCTTCCAGCCCGCCTCGGAGTACAACCGGCTCACGAGGATGCCGACGAGGATGCCCGTGAGCTGCTGGATGTTGTGCTCGCCGACCGGCACGCTGCGACGGATCTCCTCGATGATGCGACCGAGCGGCTCCTCGAAACCCGTGCCGAAATCGTCGAGACCGCCGGCGCCCTGCGACGCCAGTTCGAGGAGCTGTGCGATGTCCGGGAACTGCATCACCAGCGTCTCCTCAGCTGTGCCCCGATGCGCCGTGCACGCAGTCGCGCGGCGCGCTCGGTGGCCGACACATGCGGCGTATCCGCAGGCAGGTGGCGGCGCAGCTCGGCGAGCGGTACACGGGTGATCGTCGGAATGGGGTTCGAACTGCAGCCGTACCAGCGTCCGATCAGCATACCTTGCCGCGAGCCGGCCGGATCGAGCCAGTTCGGCACACCCGGATCCTCGTGCGCGACGACCGCGCGAAAGCGGCCATCATTGTCGATGCGTGCCTGGTGACCGTTCAGGCTGCTCTGGCGATACACGAACTCGATCGCATTCCAGAGCTCGTCGTTCAGTTGCACGTTCCAGTAGGGCCGCGTCGCCGGCAGCTCCGTGTCGAGCACCAGCGCTTCATCCGGGGCGACGTCAAAAATGCCCTGCCAGTAATACTGGGCCGCGATCGAGCCGCCGAGCGTCGTCAGCTCGAGCCGATTCACGAGGCCGCGATCGCGGGCGCTCTTCTGGTAGCTGAGCCACTGGCGCGAGAGCTGCGCCGCGAAGCCCCCGAGCAGTGCACGCAGGCGACGGTCGATGTTCTCGATGGTCTGGTGGGGCTTGAGTGGCTGAGGATCGAGCCGCTCGATCGCGAGGCGCGCATCCTGCTCGCCGCCCCAGTCGTAGGAGCGCTGGCGGACGAGGATGAACTCGGCTTCGCGGTGCAGCGGCCACCAGTCGCCCCGGTGGCCGGCCGGTCGCTCCGCACTCAGGATCACGTCGAGTTCGCCCTTCGGGCCGAGCGTGAGGTCGTCCGCATCGAAGTAATCGAAGTTGCGCCCGGGCTGCGCCGACATGCCCATCATGTTGCAGCCGGTGCCGAAGGTGAGCAGCTTCACGGTGCCGCGCGTGCCGCTGATCCGGTAGGTGCCGTCGCCGCGAACCGGCGCGAGCAGGTAGGTGTCGTCGGGGTTCGGCTGCAGCAGGAACACCGAGTTCAGGAACGGCGCCCAGTCGGGATGCTCGGGACTCGACTGGAAGTACAGGAAATAGCCGAGCGAGAGATTCATGACGAGCTGGCGGTAGAGTTCCGCGCACAGTTGCTCGCTCGCCGGATCGAGCAGGATGTCGCGCAGCCCGGCGGCCGGTGCCAGCAGCTCGATGTACTCCGACCAGGGCGCCAGTCGTGCAGTCATGCCCGTCCTCCCGGGGATTCGGTGGTCCAGCGTGTCGCGGCAGGGCGGCCTTGGCATCCCGCAATTTGACTAGGGATCGCAGAGATGCCGCCGGGGCAGGGCCACGCACCGGATCTCGGCCAGGCAGAGGTCCGCCTCAAATGGACAACTGAAATATCTGGTCGCAAAATGTGTCCATGAAGCAAATCGCTGCCGCGAAGTTCAAGGAGCAATGCCTCGCGCTACTCGACAGCGTGGGCGCGGAGGGCATTGTCATCACGAAACGAGGCAAGCCGGTGGCCAAGCTGATTCCGATCGGAGCCGAATCGGCCGCACTGATCGGCGCTCTCGAGGGACGGTTGAAAATTACCGGTCAGATCCTTTCCACCGACGCCAAATGGCATGCTGAATCTTGATACGCACGTGTTTCTCCATGCGGTCGGCGGCGAGTTGACCGCGCGGGAGGAACGCAAGCTCCGCTCCGATCGCTGGAGCATCTCTGCAATCGTGCTGTGGGAAATCGCCAAACTCGCGCAACTCGGACGGATCGTGATCGATCTCGACGACTCAGAGGTTGTCCGCGTCCTGGCAGCCGTTCACGTCTGGCCAATCACCGCAGAAGTCACGCGCTCCAGCACTCGGCTCGACATCCACGCGGATCCAGCCGACGAGCTCATCGCCGCGACCAGCCTGGTGCACAACGTGCCGCTGCTCACGCGCGACCGCAAGTTGTTGGCATCGAGGATCGTGCCGCTCGCGTAGCCCCTGTTCAGCTTGGTGCCGGGTTTTCGGTTATTCGGTTATTGCCGCGCCGAACGGCGGCAATAACCGAATAACCGAAAACCCGGCACCATTTCCTGAGTGGCTCCCCGGGTTGGACTCGAACCAACGACCAACGGATTAACAGTCCGACGCTCTACCGCTGAGCTACCGGGGAACAGGGGCGGGCAGAAAGGCGGCGAATTCTCGTGGACGGGCGCGGGCCCGTCAAGGGACGACATGCCGCCTGGCTCGGGCGCGCCACCACAGGCCGAGGTAGGCGACGAGGTTCACCAGCGCAAGCCCGGCACCGAGCGCCCGCTGCATGCCGCGCGTGAGACCCGCCGGATAGATCACCGGCGTGATGTACCGTGCGATGAATCCGCCCTCGTAGCCGAGCTCGCCCGCACGCAGGCGCAGACTGTTCTCGAGCGGGGTGAGCGGGCAGATGGCCCCTGTCGCGAGGATCCACAGGCCCCACGCGAGCGCGAGCGCATGTATCCACGCCGTGCGCGGCCATCGCCACGCGACGAAGCCGCCCGCGACGACGTAGGCGATGAAAGCAAAGTGCAGCGCGACGACGAGATCGGCGAGAAATCGCGCGACCACGCCCTCAGGCGGTCTTGGCCGCCACTCCCGAACCGAGCACGCGCGCCATGCGATCCACTGCCTTCTCGAGCGTTTCCATGCTGCAGGCAAACGAGATGCGCATGTGGCCCGGCGCACCGAAGCCCGAGCCGGGTACGACCGCCACACCGCCTTCGTTCAGCAGCAGTTCGGCGAATGCGTTGTCGTCGCGGCAGCCCATCGCGTGCATTGCGGCACTCACGTCGGCAAACGCGTAAAAGGTGCCCGCGCCCGGCAGGCACGAGATGCCCGGCAGGGAATTGAGGCCCTCGACGATGTAGTCGTGGCGCTTGCGGTACTGCGCGTTCATCTCGGCGACGCAGGTCTGGTCGCCGTTCAGCGCGACGACCGCCGCGCGCTGCGTGATGCTCGAGGCGTTCGACGTGGACTGGCCCTGGATCGTCGACATCGCGGTGACGAGCTCCTTCGGTCCGCCGCAGTAGCCGAGGCGCCAGCCAGTCATCGCGTAGGCCTTCGAGCAGCCGTTGATCGTGACGGTGCGGTCGTAGAGCTCCGGCACCGCGGTCAGCAGGCTGCAGAACGGCTCGCTCGCCCAGTAGATCTTCTCGTACATGTCGTCCGTGCCGATCACGATGCGCGGGTGCGCCATCAGCACTTCGCCGAGCGCGCGCAGTTCCGCGCGCGTGTACGCGGCCCCGGTCGGGTTGCAGGGGCTGTTCAGCAGCACGAGGCGCGTCTTCGGCGTGATCGCCGCCTCGAGCTGGCGCGGCGTGATCTTGTAGCCCTGGTTCGCGCCCGCAAACGGCATTACCGGCAGGCCGTCGGCGAGCAGCACCATGTCGGGGTACGACACCCAGTAGGGCGCCGGGATCACGACCTCGTCGCCCGGGTCGAGAACGGCCATGCAGAGGTTGTAGATCGTCTGCTTCGCGCCGCTCGAGACGATGATCTGCGAGCGCTCGTACTCGATGCCGTTGTCGCGGCGGAACTTCGCGATGATCGCGTCCTTCAGTTCGTTGATGCCGTCGACATTGGTGTAGCGCGTGAAGCCGCTCCTGATCGCGTCCACGCCCGCGGCGGCGATGTGCGCCGGCGTGTCGAAATCGGGCTCGCCGGCGCCGAGTGCCACGATGTCCTTGCCTTCGGCCCGCAGTTTCGCGGCGCGCGCGGTGACGGCGAGGGTGGGCGAGGGCTTGACGCGCTGGACGCGGCGGGAGACGGGTAGTGTCACGGATCGGGCCTGCGAGTGGGTGAGTGGGGGAGGCGAGCACGTTATATTACCCGATCGCCTCCGAGGTACGTATCGCCGCCCCATGGAAAAGACCCACCCGACGACCCCAGGGCCGTTCACCCTCCGCGCCGGTTACGCGCCGGCCGGCGACCAGCCGCAGGCGATCGACCGGCTGGCCGAGGGGCTCGGCGACGGCCTCGCGCACCAGACATTGCTCGGCGTGACCGGCTCGGGCAAGACGTTCACGATCGCGAACGTCATCGAGCGCGTGCAGCGCCCGACATTGGTGATCGCCCACAACAAGACGCTCGCCGCGCAGCTCTACGGCGAGTTCCGCGAATTTTTCCCGGACAACGCGGTCGAGTATTTCGTGTCGTACTACGACTATTACCAGCCGGAGGCCTACGTCCCCTCGAGCGACACCTACATCGAGAAAGATGCCTCGATCAACGAGCACATCGAGCAGATGCGGCTCTCGGCTACGAAGGCGCTGCTCGAGCGGCGCGACTCGATCATCGTCGCCACCGTGTCGTCGATCTACGGGCTCGGCGATCCGCAGGCCTATTTCGCGATGGTGCTGCACCTGAAGCGCGGCGACCGCCTCGACCAGCGCCGGCTGCTGCGCCGCCTTGCCGACATGCAGTACACACGCAACGAGCTCGACCTGCGTGCCGGCACCTACCGCGTGCGCGGTGACGTGATCGACGTGTTCCCGGCCGAATCGGACCGCGCGGCGGTGCGCATCGAGCTCTTCGACGACACGATCGAGTCGCTCGCGCTGTTCGATCCGCTGACGGGCGAGGTGACACGCAAAGTGCCGCGCTACACGGTTTATCCCGGCTCGCACTACGTGACGCCGCGCGAGCGGATCATCGCCGCGATCGACCAGATCCGGGACGACCTGCGCGCGCGCCTCGCGGAACTGCGGGATGCGGGCAAGCTGGTCGAGGCTCAGCGACTCGAGCAGCGCACGATGTTCGACATGGAAATGATGAAGGAGGTCGGTTACTGCGCGGGCATCGAGAACTATTCTCGCTACCTCTCGGGGCGCGCGCCCGGCGAGCCACCGCCTTGCCTGTACGACTACCTGCCCGAAGGCGCGCTGCTCGTCGTCGACGAGAGCCACCAGACGATCCCGCAGCTCGGCGCGATGTACCGCGGTGACCGCTCGCGCAAAGAGACGCTCGTCGAGTACGGCTTTCGCCTGCCCTCGGCGCTCGACAATCGGCCGCTCAAGTTCGAGGAGTGGGAGGCGCTCGCGCCGCAGATGATCTTCGTGTCGGCGACGCCCGGCCCGTATGAGCAACGGCACGCCTCGCAGGTGGTCGAACAGGTCGTGCGGCCGACCGGGCTCGTCGACCCGGAAGTCGAGGTGCGCCCGGTGCGCTCGCAGGTCGACGACGTGCTGTCGGAAATCCACCTGCGTGTCGAACGGGGCGAGCGTGTGTTGATCACCACGCTCACCAAGCGCATGGCCGAGGACCTGACAGAGTACCTGCACGAGCACGACGTGCGCGTGCGCTACCTGCACGCGGACGTCGAGACCGTCGAGCGCACCGAGATCATCCGCGACCTGCGGCTCGGCAGGTTCGACGTGCTCGTCGGGATCAACCTGCTGCGCGAGGGGCTCGACATGCCGGAAGTCTCGCTGGTAGCGATCCTCGATGCCGACAAGGAAGGCTTCCTGCGCTCCGACAATTCGCTGATCCAGACGATCGGGCGCGCCGCGCGCAACCTGCACGGCCGCGCGATCCTCTATGCGGACAGTGTCACCGGCTCGATGCAGCGCGCGATCGACGAGACGAACCGGCGACGTGCAAAGCAGCTCGCCTTCAATGCCGAACACGGCATCACGCCGCGCGGCATCGAGAAGGCGGTCGCCGACATCATGGAAGGCGCCCGGCCGGACGTGCCGCGGCCACGCGGCCGGGCCGCCGCCGACCCGAAAGTGAAGGCGCTGCGGCCGGAGCAGATCGTGCGACGTATCAAGGCGCTCGAGACGGAGATGTTCAAACGCGCGCGCAACCTCGAGTTCGAGGCGGCGGCCCGGCTGCGCGACGAGATCGCGCAACTGAAGCAGGCGGAACTCGGGCTCCCGCAGAGCCGGGCAGGGTGACCGCAAGCCAGCCGGTAACACCTTGAAATATCGTGCATTCGGTTGCTTCCGGGCCGTGCTCTACGGTATCTTTCGCGCCCCCGCAGGCGCGTAGCTCAGTGGTAGAGCACTTCCTTGACATGGAAGTGGTCGGTGGTTCGATCCCACTCGCGCCTACCATCTTTTCATTGGGTGCATCGAGTAGCGAGTGATGATTGGTGCCGCCGGCGTCCGGGAGACCCTGCAGTTGCGTCGCGAGGAGCTGCTGAAGCGCGCCGACCGCGCGCGCGACGACGCCGCGCATCGCCGCGAAGCCGTGAGCCCCGATTTCTCCGAGCAGGCCGCCGAGCGCCAGAACGACGACGTGCTGCGCGGCATCGAGTCCGCGGCCCGCAGCGAACTCGCGCAGATCGATGCGGCGCTCGCGCGCCTCGAGCGCGGTGAGTACGGTGTGTGTACCCGGTGCGGCAACGACATCGAGGCCGCGCGGCTCACGGCGATTCCGTACGCGGACCGCTGCCAGTCCTGCGCCGGCCACTGAGTCGCATCGTGCCCGTGATCACGCTGCCGGACGGCAGCCAGCGCAAGTTCGACCAGCCTGTGTCTGTCGACGACATCGCGGGCAGCATCGGCGCCGGCCTGCGCAAGGCTGCGCTCGCCGGTCGTGTGGACGGCCGGCTCGTCGATACGAACCACCTGGTCGACCGGGATGCGAGCGTCGCGATCGTCACGGCGAAGGATCCAGACGGCCTCGAGATCCTGCGTCATTCGACGGCGCATCTGCTCGCGCAGGCCGTCAAGCAGCTCTATCCGGATGCGCAGGTCACGATCGGTCCCGTGATCGACGACGGGTTCTACTACGACTTTGCGTATTCGCGGCCGTTCACGCCGGAGGATCTCGCGGCGATCGAGACGCGCATGGCAGAGCTCGCGAAGGCCGACGAGAAAGTCACGCGGCGCGTGATGAAGCGCGACGACGCCGTCGCGTTCTTCAAGGGGCTCGGCGAACACTACAAGGCCGAGATCATCGCGAGCATCCCGGAGAAGGAGGAGATCAGCCTCTACGGGCAGGGCGACTGGGTCGACCTGTGTCGCGGCCCGCACGTGCCGTCGACCGGCAGGCTCAAGGTCTTCAAGCTGATGAAGGTCGCCGGCGCCTACTGGCGCGGCGATTCCCGCAACGAGATGCTCCAGCGCATCTACGGCACGGCCTGGGCCGACAAGAAGGAACTCGACGCCTACCTGCACCGCCTCGAGGAAGCCGAGAAGCGCGATCACCGGCGCATCGGCCGCGAGCTCGATCTCTTCCACATGCAGGAAGAGGCGCCGGGCGCGGTGTTCTGGCACCCGAAGGGCTGGCAGATTTTCCAGTCGCTCATCGCCTACATGCGCGAGAAGCAGCGCGCCGCGGGGTACGAAGAGGTCAATGCGCCCGAGATCATGGACGCGGCGCTGTGGAAGCAGTCCGGGCATCTCGAGAAGTTCGGCGAGAACATGTTCCTGACGCAGACGCCGGACGAGCGGCTGTACGCGATCAAGCCCATGAACTGCCCGGGGCACGTGCAGATCTTCAGGCAGGGCATCCGCAGTTACCACGACCTGCCAATCCGCTTTGCGGAGTTCGGCAAGGTGCATCGCTACGAACCCTCGGGCGCACTGCACGGGCTGATGCGCGTGCGCGCCTTCACGCAGGACGATGCGCACATCTTCATCACGGAGGAGATGATCACCGAGGAAACGGTGCGCGGCATCGAGCTGCTGCTGTCGATCTACCGCGACTTCGGTTTCGACGACGTGAAGGTCAAGTACTCCGACCGGCCCGAGAAGCGGGTGGGGAGCGACGAGGTCTGGGACCGGTCCGAACAGGCGTTGATCGCAGCGACGAAGGCCGCCGGCATCGAGTACACGCTGAATCCGGGCGAGGGCGCGTTCTACGGCCCCAAGCTCGAATTCGTGCTGCAGGATGCGATTGGCCGGGACTGGCAGTGCGGTACCTGGCAGGTCGACCTCAACCTGCCGGGGCGCCTCGGCGCGCATTACATCGATGAGCACAGCGCAAAGCGCACGCCCGTGATGCTCCACCGGGCGATCTTCGGCTCGCTGGAGCGGTTTTTCGCCATCCTGCTCGAGCACCATGCGGGGCGTCTGCCGGCCTGGCTCGCGCCCGTGCAGGCGGTGGTGTGCACGATCACGGACCGCCAGGACGACTACGCCCGGAAAGTCACGGATTTGCTTAAAAATCAGGGATTTCGGGTCGAAAACGACTTGCGGAACGAAAAGGTGGGCTTTAAGATTCGCGCCCACACGCTACAGCGTGTGCCGTACATGTTGGTCGCCGGTGACAAGGAAGTCGCTGCGAACCTGCTTTCCGTGCGTTCCCGCAACGGCAAGGATCTGGGCACAATGTCGCCGGAGACGTTTGCAAAGCGCCTCCGCGACGAGCTCGAGAGCCGCGGGCGCCGAACTTTGGAGGATTGATTTATAGCCATTGCAAGCAAGCGCGTCCGGCGCAATGACGAGATCAACGCACCGCAAGTGCGGGTGATTGCTGCCGACGGCTCCCAGGCGGGAGTCATGTCCAGGTACGACGCGCTGCAGATGGCCACGTCTGCCGGGCTCGATCTCGTGGAAGTGTCGCCCACGGCGGAACCGCCGGTGGTGCGCGTGATGGACTACGGCAAATTCCTGTTCGAGCAGAACAAGAAGGCGCACTCCGCGAAGAAGAAGCAGAAGCAGATCCAGGTCAAGGAAGTGAAGTTTCGTCCCGGGACGGACGAGAACGATTACCAGGTCAAGTTGCGAAACCTCATTCGCTTCCTGACCGAAGGTGACAAGGCCAAGGTGACCCTGAGGTTCCGCGGCCGTGAGATGGCGCATCAGGAGATCGGGCGCAAGCTCCTCGATCGGGTGGTGGTCGACCTCGCCGGTGTCGGCAGTGTCGAGCAGAACCCGCTCATGGAGGGGCGCCAGATGGTGATGGTCTTCGCGCCGAAAAAGAAGTGATCCGCGCGCGGCGGTCGCCCGAAGGGCACCGCTGATCCGGATCCGCGGGCAAGCGGCAGCGCGCGAGCGCCGCCTGCGAGCCATGGCTACAAATGGAGATGAACATGCCCAAGTTGAAAACCAACCGGGCGGCCGCGAAGCGTTTTCGCAAGACTGCGAAGGGCTTCAAGAGCTACGCCGCCGGTCGTCGACACAACCTCGGCCACAAGGCCCCCAAGGTCAAGCGCCACGCCCGTTCGGGCGGCAGCAGCCTCGTGCACGAGAGCGACGTCGGTCGTCTCGCGCAGCTGCTCCCCAACCACAAGTAACGGCACGAGGTAACGAGTCATGGCACGAGTCAAGCGTGGCGTGACGGCCGGGCGCCGTCACAAGAAAGTCCTGGGCAAGGCGAAGGGCTACTACAACGCCCGTCGCAAGGTCTATCGCACCGCCAAGCAGGCGGTGATCAAGGCGGGCCAGTATGCGTACCGCGATCGTCGCGCGAAGAAGCGCGAGTTCCGGGCGCTGTGGATCACGCGCATCAATGCGGCGGCGCGCCTGTACGACATCTCGTACAGTCAGCTCGTGAACGGCCTGCGCAAGGCCGGCATCACGATCGACCGCAAGGTGCTGGCGGAAATCGCGGTGCACGACGCGTCGGCCTTCGAGGCGATCGCGAAGCAGGCCAAAGCGGCGCTCGCAGCGGCGTAAGTCGCTGTGCCCGGACTCGCCCGTCTCACCGAGGAGGCACTCGCCGCCATCGGCGCGAGCGGCGACCTGTCGTCGCTCGACGCCGCGCGCGTGCACTGGCTCGGCAAGAAGGGTGTGCTCACCGAGCAGCTGAAGGCGCTCGGCGCGCTCCCGGCCGCGGAGCGCCCGGCGGCGGGCCAGCGCATCAACGAAGCGAAGGCGCGCGTGCAGGAGGCCATCGAGGCGCGGCGCACGGCGCTCGAGCGCGCGGCGGTCGAACAGGCGCTCGTCGCCGGCCGCATCGACGTGACGCTGCCGGGCCGCGGCGAGACGCGCGGCACCCTGCATCCGGTCACGCTCGCGCGGCTGCGCATCGAGCGGCTCTTTCGCCACGCGGGCTTCACGGTCGAGACGGGCCCGGAGATCGAGGACGATTTCCACAATTTCACGGCGCTCAACATTCCGGCCGATCATCCGGCGCGCGCGATGCACGATACGTTCTACTTTCCGGACGCGCGCTTGCTGCGTACCCATACATCGCCGGTCCAGGTGCGCACGATGCTCGAGCGGCCGCCGCCGCTTGCGCTCATCGCGCCGGGGCGCGTGTATCGCTGCGACCACGATCTCACGCATTCGCCGATGTTTCACCAGCTCGAGGGGCTGGTGGTCGACGAGGGCGTGAGTTTCGCGAACATGAAAGCCGCGCTGCAGGATTTCATGCGGGGTTTCTTCGAGCGCGATCTCGCGCTGCGGCTGCGCCCGTCGTACTTCCCGTTCACCGAACCTTCGGCCGAGGTCGACATCACCTGCGTGTTCTGCGACGGCAAAGGATGTCGCGTGTGCAAGCACACGGGGTGGCTCGAGGTCGCGGGCTGCGGCATGGTGCACCCGAATGTGTTTCGCGAATGCGGGATCGACGCGGAGCGCTGGACCGGCTACGCCTTCGGTTTCGGCATCGACCGGCTCGCCATGCTGCGCTATGGCGTGAACGACCTGCGCCTCTTTTTCGAGAACGACCTGCGCTTCCTGCGCCAGTTCGCGAGCGCCTAGATGAGAGTCCCGCTGTCCTGGCTGTCCGAGTGGGTGCCGGTGGGCATCGACGGGCGCGCGCTCGGCGATCGATTGTCGCTCGCGGGCTTCGAGCTCGAGGCCATCGCACCGGCGGCGCCGCCGTTCTCGGGTGTCGTCGTCGCGGAGATCCTGTCGGCCGAGCGTCACCCGCAGGCCGACAAGTTGCAGGTGTGCCGCGTCTCGGCCGGTGACGGCGCGCCGCTGCAGATCGTCTGTGGTGCGGCGAATGCCCGCTCCGGTCTCAGGACCGCGCTGGCCGTCGTCGGCGCCGAGTTGCCGGGCGGCCTGCGCATCAAGGCCGCGAAGCTGCGCGGCATCGAATCCGCCGGCATGCTGTGCTCCGCGAAGGAACTGGGGCTCGCCGAAACGTCCGAAGGAATCCTCGAGCTCCCGGCGGACGCCCCCGTCGGACGCAACCTGCGCGAGTGGCTCGACCTCGATGATGAAGTCCTCGAGCTGAATGTCACGCCGAATCGCGGCGACGCGATGTCGGTACTCGGCGTGGCGCGCGAAGTGGCTGCGATTCTCGGTGAGGGGCGCGCGGTAGCGGGCCCTTCGCTGCACGCGGTGGCCGCCGGCAGCGGCGAATGTCGCACGGTGCGTCTCGAAGCCCCGAAGGCGGCACCGCGCTTCGCAGGGCGAGTGATCCGTGGCGTCGACAACCGGCGGCCGACGCCGCTCTGGCTGCGCGAGCGGCTGCGACGCGCGGGCCAGCGCTCGATCAGCCCTGTCGTCGACGTGACGAACTTCGTGCTGCTCGAACTCGGCCAGCCGATGCATGCCTACGATCTGGCAACGCTGCGTGGTGACGTCCGCGCACGCCCGGCCATCGCCGACGAGCCGCTCACATTGCTCGATGGCCGGGCGATTACGCTCGCCGGTGATGAACTCGTGATCGCCGACGATGGGGGCGCAGTCGGGCTCGCGGGCATCATGGGCGGGGCACGCACCGCCGTCACCGCGACGACCACCGACGTGTTCCTCGAAAGCGCGTGGTTCAGCCCGCAGGCGCTCGCGGGCCGCGGCCGCCGGCACGGACTGCACACTGACGCGAGCCAGCGCTTCGAGCGCGGCGTCGATCCCGAGGGCCAGGCGCGCGCGATCGAGCGCGCGACCGCGCTGCTCATCGGAATGGCGGGCGGCACGCCCGGTCCCACGCAGGTGGTCGCATCGGCCGAACACCTGCCACAGCGTGCCCCCGTGCGATTGCGAAGAGCACGTCTCGCACGCGTGCTGGGTGTCGCACCGCCGGACGCAGCAGTGGAGGGGCATCTGCGGGCGCTCGGGATGACCGTCGTTGCGACGCCCGATGGCTGGGAGGCAACGCCGCCCGGGTTCCGGTTCGACGTGACGATCGAAGCGGACCTGATCGAGGAAGTCGCTCGTCTGGCCGGTTTCGAGGCCATACCGGCTGCCCGCCTCGCGGCCGCACAGCGGATTGACGCCGAGCCATCGGTGGTGCCGGATGAGGCGCGGGCACTCGAGTTGCTCGCCGCGCGCGGCTATCACGAATCGATCAGCTACGCATTCGTGGATCCGACCCTGCAGCAGCAACTCTTTGCGGATGCCGCCGCGCTCACGCTCGCCAATCCGATCGCGAGTGATCTTGCAGTGATGCGCGTGTCGCTGTGGCCAGGGTTGTTGCGCGCGATGCGGGAAAATCTTCGCCGGCAACACGATCGCGTGCGGCTCGTCGAGCACGGCAGCGTGTTCGTCGTGGAGGGCGCGAGCACGCGCGAAGTCGATATGATGGCAGGCGTCGCATGTGGCACGCGTGCGCCGGAACAGTGGGGCGCCGCAAAGGCGCCCGTCGACTTCCACGACGTCAAGGGCGATCTCGAGGCGCTGCTCGCCACGACCGGCAGTGGGGAATTCTCGTTCGTCGCCGATCGCCTGCCGTGCCTGCATCCCGGACGCGCGGCACGCATCGTGCGCGGGGAGCGCCATGTCGGCTGGATCGGCGAGTTGCACCCCGACCTCGTGCGCGTGCTCGAGTTGACATATGTCCCTGTGCTGTTCGAACTCGAGTACGCGGCCCTGTCGGCGGAAAAACCACGATTTCGCGAGGTTTCGCGCTTCCCGCAGGTGAGGCGGGACATCGCGATCGTGGTCGATGATGCGACGCCTTTAAGCGCGATTCGCGAACGTGTAACCTTGTCGGGATCGAGCCTGCTGCGCGATCTCGTGGTGTTCGATGTTTACCGGGGGGCCGGCATAGAATCCGGACGAAAAAGCGTCGCTTTAGGCTTGATTTTTCAGGATAAATCTCGCACCCTGACCGATCAGGACGCAGACCGTGCCGTGGCGGCCGTCGTGGCTGATCTGTCGGGTGCGCTGAACGCGAGAATCAGAGAGTAGGGATGGCCCTGACCAAGGCGGAAATGGCCGAAGCGCTGTTCAATCAACTCGGGTTGAACAAACGCGAAGCGCGCGAACTCGTCGACCTGTTCTTCGAGGAAGTGCGTGCAGCGCTCTCGAACGGCGAACAGGTCAAGCTGTCCGGCTTCGGCAATTTCGACCTGCGCGACAAGAACCAGCGCCCGGGTCGCAATCCGAAGACAGGCGAGGAGATTCCCATCACGGCCCGTCGTGTGGTGACATTCCGTCCGGGGCAGAAGCTGAAGGCTCGCGTCGAGGCCTATGCTGGAACCAAAGAATAACGACGTCCTGCCGGCCATCCCGGGCAAGCGCTACTTCACGATCGGTGAAGTGAGCGACCTGTGCGGCGTGAAGCCGCACGTGCTGCGTTACTGGGAACAGGAATTTCCGTCGCTGAAGCCGGTGAAGCGCCGCGGCAATCGCCGGTATTACCAGCGCCAGGACGTCATCGTGATCCGCCAGATTCGCAGCCTCCTCTACGAGCAGGGTTTCACGATCGGCGGCGCGCGCAACAAGCTCGCGGGCGAAGAGGCACGCACGGATACGACGCAGAGCCAGCAGATCGTGCGCCAGGTGCGCATGGAACTCGAGGACATGCTGAAGATCCTGCGCCGCTGAGCGGCGCAATCGCGGCAACTCGCGGCCGCGCGGCGAGTGTTATGATTCGCGCTCGGGAATCAATCATCGTGTCGGAGCGTGGCGCAGCCTGGTAGCGCACTTGCATGGGGTGCAAGGGGTCCCGAGTTCAAATCTCGGCGCTCCGACCAATCTTCACAAATCCCTGTGCCTGCCGCGATCGCAGCGCTCACGGCCATCGGCTTTCGGCCTCTGGCCGACCGCAGGATCTCGCCGATGTCGGGCGGCTGCAATCAACCAACGGGTGACCACGGCGATGCTCACCTTCGACGACAAGGGTGAACCGTCCGGCTGGGGCACATGGGAGGACGCGGAGGCTCTGCGGCGATGGTCGTTCCGGCGTCGCACGCCGGATCAACGGCTGGCGTGGCTCATTTCCGCGCTCGAACTCGCCTACGCGGCCGGCGCGTTGAGTCCTCGCATGCCCGACGCTGAGTCATTGCAGGCACCGTGCTCGCCAAGTAACGGGATTCGACGCGACCGGGTTCTCCGACGGTGCCGCGCGCACCTTGCACCGGCCGCTGTCGCGGATCAGCAGACCTGCAACGGACAGCATCCCATGTACCATGAACGGTAGTTCGGCATTGCACGACCAACCATGGCGAGGATCCCCTACGTCCGCCTGATCCGCGAGTTCGCCGAGCGCACGCCGGAGCGCGTCGCGATCGTGCTCGATGACGAGTCGATCACCTGCGAGCAACTCGAGCGGCGCTCGAACCGCCTGGCGCGTGCCTATGCCGCCCAGGGCGTGCGCGAGGGTGACTTCGTCTCGATCTGCTTGCCCAACTGTGCCGAGTACTTCGATGCCTGCATTGCGGCGTGGAAGCTCGGTGCCGTGCCGAATCCGCTCGCGCCGACAATGCCGCGCCTGGAGCGCGCTGCGCTCATCGCGGAAGCGGACCCCGTGCTCGTCGTCGGCGTGGACGAGCCCGTGGCGGGGCGGCGGACGTTGCCCGCCGGCTTCGAGCCTGGCCCGCAGTTTCCGGATGAACCCCTGCCCGAACGCGTGGCGCCGCACGAGCGCGCGATGGCGTCCGGTGGCAGTACGGGGCGGCCGAAGCTGATCATTCCGGCCAATCCCGCGCTCTACGATCCGGACAAGGCGATGTCGCTGTTCAAGCCGCGCAACGCGATGCTGGTTCCCGGGCCGCTCTATCACGCCGGGCCCTTCAGCGCTGCGTGGGGCGGCCTCTTTGCGGGCGGACAGAGCGTGGTGATGCGCCGCTTCGATGCCGAACGCTGCCTGCAGCTCATCGAGCGGTATCGCATCGACAAGGTGTTTTTCGTGCCGACGATGCTGGCCCGCATCTGGCGCCTGCCCGAGGCGGTGCGCAATCGCTACGACGTCTCGTCGCTCGAGTACGTCGGCACGGGCGGCGCGCCGTGCCCACAGTGGCTCTTCCGCGCCTGGATCGACTGGCTCGGGCCCGATCGCCTGTTCGAAGGGTATGGGCCGAGCGAGCGCATCGGCCGCACGTTCATCACCGGGCGCGAATGGTTGCAGCGCCCGGGCTCGGTCGGGCGCGCGATGGATGGCTGTCGCGTGCAGATCCTGGACAGCGAAGGCCGGGAATTGCCGCCGCGCGAGATCGGCGAGATCTACATGTTGCCTGCAGGAGGCACGGGGAGCACCTTCCACTATCGCGGCGCGCAGCGCCGCGTGACGGCTGACGGCTGGGAGTCGGTCGGCGACATGGGCTGGCTCGACGAGGACGGTTATCTCTACATCGCCGACCGGCGCACCGACATGATCCTCTGCGGCGGCCGCAACATCTATCCTGCCGAGATCGAGGCCGCACTGAACGCGCACCCGACCGTGCGCGCCAGCGCGGTGATCGGCCTGCCCGACGACGATCTCGGGCAGCGCATCCATGCGATCGTCGAGACGGGCGACGCGTCCGTCACGGACGAGGCGCTGCGTGCGCATCTCGAGCCACGCCTCGTGCGCTACAAATGGCCGCACAGCTTCGAGTACGTGACGGAGCCGCTGTTCAACGAGGCCGGCAAGGTGCGTCGTTCGGCGCTGCGCGAGGAGAGGCTAGCGGCGCGTGACGGGAGTTGATGCGGACGCCAGATCGGGCGGTCAGTGCGCTATGTGCCGGCAGGCACGCCCCAGCCACCGGCGGCATAGCCTTTCGGCAGGCCGGCGTCCGGCGTAAAACCATACATCTCTTCGCCCGGCAGCGCCTCGATGAGGATCCGGCGCACCGCGAGCAGCTTGGCGAGATCGATGCCGGTGCGCAGGCCCATCGAGTCGAGCATGAACACCAGATCTTCCGTGACGATGTTGCCGCTGGCGCCCGGCGCGTAGGGGCAGCCGCCGAGACCGCCGAGCGAGCTGTCCAGCGTGGTGATGCCTTCGTCGAGTGCAGCGAGCGCGTTCGCGAGGCCGAGGCCGCGCGTGTTGTGCAGATGGATGCCGGACAGCCGGTCGTGGCCTATCTCTGCCCGGACGAGCCGGATGAGGCGGCGCAGCTGCGCGGGATTGGCGTAGCCGGTGGTGTCCGAGAGTCCGACTTCATCGACGCCCGCTTCGACCAGGCGCCGCGCCAGCTCCACGACCTTGCCTTCCGGCACCGGGCCTTCCAGCGTGCAGCCAAAAGCCGTCGACACGTTGCCTTCGAAGCCGGGACGCTCAGCCTCGGGAAGTTCGCGGATGTGCGCGGCGATGCGACGCACCTCCGCGAGGACTTCATCGTGGGTCTTGCGCAGGTTCGCCTTGCTGTGGGTTTCGCTGGCGGAAAGAGGCAGGGCGATCTTGTGGGCGCCGGCACGGATGGCCGTCTCGGCACCCCTGAAATTCGGTACGAGGGCGAGCACCGTGAGGCCCGGAAGGGTCCTGGCGTAGGAAACGACTTCCGCTGCATCGGCCATCTGCGGCAGGAGCGTTGCGGGTACGAAGGAGCCGACCTCGATCTCGCGCACACCCGCCGCGGCCTCGGCGGCGATCCATGCCTTCTTGGCCGCCGTCGGCATGATGGACTTGATGCTCTGCAGACCGTCTCGGGGTCCGACCTCGCTGACCAACACATCTATATCGCGGCTTTCCGGCATGGCTCCCAATCTTCACCCTAAAGAGGTCGTGTAGGCGATAATCCACAATTCCGCGGTGTGCCGCAGGGCCCGCGGACCATATCACGGCAAGCGAGGATTTCCATGTCCGGCAAGCAGACGCACCCGCTGGGCGGCGTGCGCGTCATCGAGTTCACCCATATGGTGATGGGCCCTGCGGCCGGCCTGATGCTGGCGGACCTCGGCGCCGACGTCATCAAGATCGAGCCCGTCGAGGGCGACAGCACCCGCACGCTGCCGGGCTCGGGGGCCGGCTACTTCCCCATGTACAACCGCAACAAGCGCAGCTTGTGCGTCGATCTGAAGGCGAGCGCGGGCAGGGATGCAATACTGCGACTCACCGACTCGGCGGACGTGGTGATCGAGAACTTCCGCCCCGGCACCATGGATCGCCTGGGCCTCGGCTACGCGGCGCTGGGCGCGCGCAATCCGCGCCTCATTTATTGCTCGGAGAAGGGTTTTCTCAAGGGGCCGTACGAAGAGCGTACGGCGCTCGATGAAGTCGCGCAGATGATGGGCGGCCTCGCTTATATGACCGGACCTCCCGGCAAGCCGCTGCGCGCCGGTACCTCGGTGATCGATGTGCAGGGCGGGATGTTCGGGGCGCTCGGCGTCATCGCCGCGCTGTACCAGCGCGAGGCGACCGGGCGCGGCCAGTACATCGTCGCCTCGCTGTACGAGAGCACGGTGTTCCTGGTCGGGCAGCACATGGCGCAGTTCGCCGTCACGGGCAAGCCCGCGGCGCCCATGCCCGTGCGAGTGTCGGCCTGGGCCATCTATCAGGTGTTCGATACGGCCGACGGTGAACAGGTGTTCGTCGGCGTGGTGAGCGACAAGCAGTGGAAGCTGCTCTGCGAAGCCTTCGACCTGCATGAACTCGCCGCCGATCGCAGCCTCGACAGCAACAGCGACCGCGTGGCCCACAAGGACCGCCTGCTGCCGGTGATCAAGGCGACGTTCCTGAAATACCGCAAGCAGGAATTGATGGCCAAGCTCGAGAAGACCGGCCTGCCGTTTGCGCCCATCGCGCGCCCCGAGCAACTCTTCGAGGATCCGCACCTGATGGCGGGCGATGGACTTCTGCCCGTGACCATCACCGACGGCGAGCGCAAGGGCGAGAAGACGCGGCTGCCGGCGTTGCCGCTCGAAATGGACGGGCATCGCTTCGACATCCAGCGCGATCTTCCGCGGCGTGGCCAGCACAGCCGGGAAGTGCTGGCGGAGGCCGGTTACACTGCTGCAGAGATCGACGCGATGATCGGGGCCGGTGTCGTCGGAGCGGAGTGAGAAGCCGCTCGCGCGCAATCTACAGGTAGATCCAGGGCCGCCGCAGGCGGTCCTGCGCCTGGAAGGCGAGGATCGCATCATCGCGCTTCAGCGTGTGCGCGATGCCGTCGAGGCCTTCGAGCAACATTTCCCGGTCAGTGTCGTTGATCGCGAACGCGTGGCGCGCGCCGTCCGGCGCCGTGACCGTGCGCTCGACGAGATCCACCGTCAGCGGCGGGCTCGAGGCATCGCCTTCCACCTGCCGCGCCAGGTCCTCCACCACGGCATTGTCGAGCACGACCGGCAGGATGCCGTTGCGCACGCAGTTGCCGGCGAAGATGGCACCGAAGCTCGGCGCGATGATCGCGCGTATGCCCCACTCGTGCAGCGCCCAGACCGCGTGCTCACGCGACGAGCCGCAGCCGAAGTTCGCGCCGGCGAGCAGGATGCGCGCGTGCCGGTAGGGTTCGCGGTTCAGCACGAAGTCGGGGGCCTCGTCGCGGCTGCCGGGGGTCCTGTAGCGCCAGTTGGCGAAGAGACCTGCGGCGAGACCGGTCTTGCCCACGGTTTTCATCTCCCGGCTCGGGATGATGGCGTCGGTGTCGATGTTGATCCGCAGCAGAGGCGCGGCGACGGCGGTGATGCGGGTGAATTTTTCCATGGTGGCGGGCTCGCGGCTTTCAGCGCGCCAGTTGACGAACATCCGCGAGATGCCCGGCGATGGCTGAAGCCGCCACGGTGGCCGGACTCGCGAGATGAGTGCGGGTGCGCGGACCCTGCCGGTTCTCGAAGTTGCGGTTGGTGCTCGACACGACGCGCTCCTCGAATCCGAAACTCTCGCCGCCGGCGTAAAAGCACATCGAGCAGCCGGATTCACGCCACTCGAAGCCGGCTTCCCGGAAAATGCGGTCGATGCCTTCCTGCTCGGCCGCCCGCTTGACCCGCGTCGAGCCCGGCACGCAGATCGCGCGTACGCCGCTGGCGACCTTGCGGCCCTGGAGAATCGCGGCCGCTGCGCGCAGGTCCGACAGGCGGCTGTTGGTGCAGGAACCGATGAACGCCGCCTGGATCGGGAGGCCCCGCAGGCGCGTACCGGGCTGCAGCCCCATGTACTCCAGGGCACGCTCCATGGATCGGCGTCGGTTGGCATCGGCCTGCCCGGCCGGGTCCGGTACCACGCCGTCGATGCCGGCTTCGTGCTGCGGGCTGGTGCCCCACGTGACCTGCGGCGCGAGGTGTGCACAGTCCAGCGAAATTTCCGCGTCGAAGCGGGCATCGTCGTCGCTGCGCAGTGCGCGCCAGCGCTCGACCGCCCGGTCCCAGGTCTCGCCCCTGGGCGCATAGGGGCGGCCACGGACATATTCGAACGTCGTGTCGTCCGGTGGGACGACGACGGTCCACGCGCCGAATTCGACGCCCATGTTGCACAGCGTGAGCCGCGCCTCCACCGGCAGCGAGCGCACAGCCTCGCCCGCGAACTCGATCGCGTAGCCGACGCCACCGCCTGCCGTGTGGGCGCCGATCAGCGCAAGGATCATGTCCTTGGCCGTCACGCCCGGCGCGAGCCGCCCATCGAAGCGGACGCGCATGTTGCGCGGCTTGCGCACCACGAGCGTCTTGGTCGCGAGTGCGTGCTCGGCTTCGGTCGAGCCGATACCCCAGGCGAGTGCGCCGAGGCCGCCCAGCGTGCACGTGTGGCTGTCAGGGCAGACGAGGCTCACGCCGGGCAGGGCGATGCCCTGTTCGGGCGACACGACGTGGACGATGCCCTGGTCGTCGCCACCGATGTCGAAGAGCGTGATGCCGGCCGCACGCGCCGCGGCGCGCGTCTGGGTGATGAAGTCGGTGCCACCGGGCACGCGGGTCGTGTCGCCGCGCCCCGGAAAGGTATCGACGATGTGATCCATCGTGCAGAACACCTGCTCGGGATTGCGCACGCGGCGGCCCGCTGCGGCGAGTTCCTTCAGGGCCACGCTGCCGGTGCGTTCGTGCAGGAAGATGCGATCGATGTAGAGGAGGCTGCCGCCGTCACCCAGGTCGGCGACCAGGTGTTCGTCCCAGAGTTTGTCGATGAGGGTTTTCGCCACGACAACAATGTAGCAGCAAACGAAAGCGGGCATTATCCGCCTGCAGGGCGGAGGCAGCCCAAACCGGGGAGAGGCAATGTTCTACGGCTGGCGGATCGTGGTGGTGGCCATGCTCGCAATGGGGCTGAGCAATGGCCTGAACAGCTATTCCTATGGCCTGCTCGTGCTGCCGGTCGGCACCGAGTTCGGCGCGAGCCGCATGGACATGATGTGGGGCCTGACGGCAGGCTCGCTAACGTCGGTGCTGATTTCGCCGTTCGCAGGGTCGCTCATGGACCGGCGCTCGGCCCGCATGCTGTTTGCGGTCGGTGCCGTCTCGCTCGCACTTGCGATGGGGGTGATCGCCGTATCGCGCAATGTGTGGGAGTTCGTCCTGGCCTTTGTGCTGCCGATGCCGATCGGTGCCACGCTCCTCGGCCAGATCGGCACCAATACGCTCGTGAGCCGCTGGTTCACGAAGCACCGGGGCCGCGCGCTCGGCATCACGGCGCTCGGTACCTCGATCGGCGGCCTGTCCATGCCGCTCATCGTCCAGACCCTCGTCGACGCCTATGGCTGGCGGACAGCCTGTCTGTGGCTCGCGGCCATCGCGCTGCTCGTCCTGCTGCCGCCCGTGTGGCTGATCGTGCGCAATCGGCCGTCGGATCTCGGCCTGCATCCCGACGGCGGGCCGGGCGATGCCGCTGCGCGCGCCGCGGCCCCGGGTGCGGCGGCGGCGCAATTGCCCGATTTGCTTAAGAGCGTCGAGTTCTGGCGCATCGCGATCGCCGTGGGCGCGCTGATGGCCACCTTCACCGTGATCCTGGCCAACTTCGTGCCCTACGCCATTGGTCACGGCGTTGCCGCTCGGCAAGCCGCATTCCTGATTTCGACCGTCTCCGTCGCGGGCATCAGCGGCAAGCTCATCTTCAGCATCTTCGCGGACCGCATCGACCTGAAATGGGCATTGCTCGGCGCGCTGGCGCTCATCGCGCTGTCGCTCGGGCTGCTGGTCCGGTTCCACGCGCATTGGATCATGCTGACGGCCGCCGGGTTGGTCGGGCTCGCCTCGGGCGCGTTCCTGCCTGCGTGGGGCGCGCTGCTCGCGCGCCTCTACGGGCCGTTCATTTTCGGTCGGGTCATGGGGCGCATGCAGCCGATCGCCATCATCATGGTGATGCTGGCCATGCCGCTGAGTGGCCACCTGTTCGACCGCACGGGCAGCTACGGGGCCACATTCCTCACGATGGCGGGCGTCGCGGCGCTCGCGTTTCTGATCCTGCTCCCGTTGCGTATGAACGCATCGGAAGGGGCGCCGGCGCGACCACAGGAGACGTGATCGCGCCGGTGCCGTTCAGGCCGGTTTCAGTATTCGTAGATGAAGTTCACGCCATAGGTGCGCCGCTCGGCCCAGGCTTCGGCGCTCGTCGTGAACCCCGCGGGTGTCACGGTGCCCGTGAGCGGATCCTGGACCGCCACGGGTCCGCCGAGGCCGATGCGGTGCGTGAGCCAGGCGCGATCGGTCAGGTTCTTGCCCCACACGTCGATGCGCAGCGTGCTGTCATTGGTGAACCGGGTCTTCCAGGACAGGCGCCCGTCGAGCAGCCCGACCGGCGGACGCGAGTAGAGCTCGGCGCCGGGCACACCCTTGCCGGAAGGCTCGGTCAGGTACACCCGATCGTCCCAGCGATAATTCGCGATGGCGGTGAAGTCGCTCGCTGCCGTCTTGAGAAACGTCCAGTTGGCGCCGGCACTGACACTGCTCTTGGCCACATAGGAGATGCGGAAGAGATCCTTGATGTTGTCCCCGACCTGGTACGGTGACGCGGGATTCACGGCGGGATCGAACAGCGTGCCCGCGCGCGCGATGACCTCGTCGTCCTTCGTATCGAGATAGGTGTAATCGAGGTTGAAGCTCAGGGTATCGAGGGGCTGCCAGAGCGTTTCGAGCTCGAGGCCCTGCACCGACGCCTTGCCGGCATTCAGCCCGAGCACGACCGAGTTGTCGGTCGGGCTCGCGACGAAGAACATCTGCATGTCATCGAACTTGCTCACGAACGCTGCGGCGTTCAGCCGCACGTGGCGATCGAAGAGGTAGCTCTTGAGGCCGAGTTCGTAGCTCGTGACATCCTCGGGCTTGAACGTGTTGCCGAACTGGCCGATGTCCGTGCTTTCCGCGGAGCCGCCGGCCTTGTAGCCTGTGGCTACACGCAGGTAGGTGCTCACGTCGTCGGTCCACGCGAAGTCGGCCGTGAACGCCGGATTGAAGCGGCTCGACTCCACGTTGTTCGAATTGATGAGCCCGGGTGCAGGCTCCTGTGCGATCGGAAAGCCGAAGAAGCTGATCAGGTATGTGCGGGTGGCGAGACGCTCGTCCTTCGTGTAGCGGCCGCCGAACGTGAGATCGAGCCGGTCATCCAGGATGGGCGGCGTCCACGTGAGCTGCGCAAAGACTGCCTTCGACTTCGATTCCGCGACCACATTGCGGTCCTTCGTCATCAGCAGCGGCGGCGGAAAGAGGTTGGTGATCGTCACGTTTTCGAAGTGCCGGGCGTCTTCCTTCGCGTAGTAGAGCCCCGCGACATACTTGATGCGGTCGTCGAGCAGGCTGCCCACCGCCTGCAGTTCCTGGGAGAAGACGTGGTACTGGATGTCGTCGTGCGTGCGAAAGCCGACGAAGAACGAATCGGCATAGTCCTGATAGTAGATCGTACCGACATCCCGGTAGCCGGTGAGGGACCTGATCGTCAGGGCATCGTTCACGTTCCACGCGAGCGTGAGGCCGTGTGATTCGTACTCGCCCTGGCTTTCCGGCAGGTCGATGGGCCGGTAGGTTCGATCTTCCGGCCGGCCGCTGTTGGAGTAGCCGGGAATGAGTCCCACGAGCGCGGGATTCGTGTAGTAGATGGGCGTCGAATCGAGATCGCCGCGTTCATAGAAGTAATCGGCCGTGAAGGACTCACCCGGCTGCCAGCGCAGCGCGGCGCGGCCCGCGGTCTGCTCTTCCTCGCCGTAGTCGTGGCTCGGCCCTATATTCTTCACGTAGCCGTCCTGCTGGCGCTTCAGGAACGAGAACTTGGCGGACAGGCCACCCCACTTCGGCAGGTCGAGCACGGTCAGGCTCCTGAGCCGCCCGTTGTTGCCGAAGCCCAACTCTTGCTTGAAGCCGAACTCGCCGCTCGGCTTCTTGCTGATGAGGTTCACCGCACCGCCCGTGGTGTTGCGCCCGTAGAGGGTGCCCTGCGGGCCGCGCAGCACTTCCACGCGCTCGATGTCGGCGAGATCGAACGTGACCATCTGTGAGCGCGGAATGTAGAAGCCGTCCTGGTAGAGACCGACGGCGCTGTCGAGCGTGATCTGCCCGGAGTCGGCGACGCCCTGGCCGCGGATGAACAGGATGAGCGTATTGGAGGAACTCGGATACGGCGCAAACGAGATGCTCGGAGTGGCCTTGGCCACGCCGTCGAAGTCGGTGATGCCCCGATTGGCGAGGGTGTCGGCCGAGAAGGCAGAGATCGCGATCGGTGTGTCCTGCAGGGACTCCTCACGCTTCTGTGCGGTGACGACCACTTCCTGGATCGTGCCTTCGGACTGCTCCGGCTGCTGCGCGTTCGCGTCCTGAACGCAGATCGAAAAGGCAATCGCGGCTGCGAGGCCCAGCTGCGTGCCGCGAATGAGTGTCATGTTCAGCATCTCCGTTCCCCCTGTCGATGTGAAACCGAAATCGTCGCTGCGCAATGGTTGGAAATCAATGGGGCTGCAGTCTTGCGGCCGCAAGACGCACCGCCGCGAGAATGCTCTGGTAGCCGGTGCAACGGCACAGGTTGCCGCCGAGGGCATGCCGGATTTGGTCGTCGCTCGGTGCCGGGTTGTCGCGCAGCAGCTCGAGGGTACTCATCAGGAACCCCGGCGTGCAGAAGCCGCACTGCAGGCCGTGCGCGTCGATGAAGGCCTGCTGGATCGGATGCAGCGCACCGGTCTCCCGATCGCGCAGTCCTTCGACCGTCGTGACCTGCGCACCATCGACCTGGACCGCCAGCGTGAGGCAGGAGCGCGCAACGCGGCCGTCGATCATGACGTTGCAGGCGCCGCAAATGCCATGCTCGCAGCCGACGTGTGTGCCACCGAGGCGCAGTTCGTGCCGCAGGAATTCGGACAGGGTCAGGCGAGGCTCGACCTCGCGTTCGTGCGCTTCGCCGTTGACGGTCACGCGGATCCGCTGCGTCGTGCTCATGCCGCGCTCCGCCCGGCGCGCTCGACCGCCTGTGCAAGGCAGCGCTCCGCCAGGGTCTTCACGAGATGTCGACGATATTCGCTCGACGCGTGGATGCAACTCATCGGTTCGTGCAATGCGTTTGCGGCCGCCGCTGCCGCGCGCGCGAACACTGCCGGATCGGGTGGTTGCCCGTTCAGTGCGTCTTCGCCGGCCGTCAGTCGCACCGCAGTGGGGTTCACACCGAAGGCGGCCATGCGTGTTTCGCGGCAGACGCCGCCGCCGAGGCGCAGTGTGACCGCGACACCGGCGAGGGCGAGGTCGCCTCGGCGCCGGGAGATCTCCTTGATCGCCCAGCCGGTACCCGCCGGCATGACGGGCATCCGGACCTCGGTCAGGATTTCCGTCGGTGCGAGGCTCGTGGTCATGTACGTCACAAAGAAATCGGCTGCGGGAATCACGCGTTCGCCCGCTGAACCAACGGCCTTCATTTCCATGTCGAGCACGAGGGCGACGGCCGGATACTCCGAGGCGGGATCGGCATGGGCGAACGACCCACCGACGGAGCCGCGGTTGCGGATCTGCAGATGGGCGACGAGCTGCGTGGCTGCGTGGAACAGCGGTTGCCGGTCGCGGATCAGCGCCGAGTCCTCGGCGCAGCGCTTGCTCACCATGGCGCCGATGACGATCTGGCCTGCCTCCTCGTGCAGCGCGTCGAGCCCCGGGATGCGCCGCAAGTCGATGAGCAATTCCGGTCGCGCGACGCGCATGGCGAGCATCGGCATCAGGCTCTGGCCGCCGGCGATGATCTTCACGTCCGTGCCTTCCCGCTCGTAGCGCGCGAGCAACGCGACGGCCTCCGCAAGTGTGGATGGCGCGAGATAGTCGAACGCGGCTGGCTTCATCTGCGTGTCGTCGATTCGCCCGGAGCTCACTCGAGTGTCGTGGCGAGTTGTACGACGAACGCCCTCCGCCTGCGTCATCAATCTTGATGATGCGTCAACTTTGGAGAACTCCCAACCTTCGGTTCTTTGTTGGACCTGTTCTAGTTTTCTGCCATAAGCGGGCAATGGACGTCGATGCCGCAGTTCCTCTGGCGGTCACAAGCGACCACAGCAGTATACGGCTGATCTGTCAGGTACCCTCGAAGGCTCGCCATCTCTAGAGCCGATGTGACATGAGTCTTCGGCGGGCATGCACCCAAATCCGAATATCTCAGGGCCTGTACCGCCATTGCACCAACCAGATCCAGGATTTGGCAAACCGCCGCATCCGATATGAATACCTGAGGATCAGGCTACTACTGAGGCACGAGAGTTGGAAGGCGAACGGCAATGGGGTGTATATCGTGCCCCGCGATTTGGTGTACGGGTCGTGAAATCCGAAGTGGTTGGTCCCCTGATAAGTTGACGACCTCGACAACCGGGCGGGTTGATTGTCGGCGAGGGCCCCCAGCTGCTTGCGGAACATGCGGCGAAACTGCTATTACCACTCGTCGTTCTTGCAAGACAAAACAATATGTCTCCCGTGTATATGGCTTGCTGTACAAGTGGTGGCAATCACTTGACGATGCAATAGCTGATGAAGTGTACTGATACCCCACCTAGGTCTTGAGGGTGACGCGATGGGCGCGGACTTATCTGCTCGAATGGAGGGCAGAGCGCGTGCTCCGATAAAGAAAGAGCTTCTTCAGGCGACGTTGCCCACTTCGCGGTGCATCGAATTCAAGCACACAGGGCTCTCGTTTGAGGAATTCGACCACCTAGTCTGGTTGGTCTATTCGGGCACCCACGAAAACGTGCCTTGGACCGGTATGCTCAATTATTTGCGCGCGCTTCTCGACGCGAATTACGTTTCTCTAATCCTTCGGTTACCGCACGACCAGCAGCCGTTGCGGGTAGTCTATGCCGGCAAGGCAGGACCCGTTTTCGGAACACGCATATTCACGGACTTCATCGCACTCGATCCGTTCATCAATTTGCCACGCAATCGCATGGTCGCGCTCGAAGAGCTTATCGACGATGCCACTTGGCAGGCAAGCTCGTGCTATCAGGAGTTCTATGCACCCCTGCATGTACGCTACCACTTGGCCGCCGACGTAGGTGAAGATTCCTCGGAGCCGGTGTGCCGGCTGCGAATTACGCGTCCACCCACTGGCAAGAGATTCGGTGCGCGTGAACGGGCTATCTGCAACGTCTTGTTGCCTCATCTAGAGGTTGCGGTGCAGTTGCGCTCACGTCTCGACATTGCCGATGTTGAACAATGCTTCTACAGCGGCATGCTAGGACGTTTGTCGGTGGGTATAGTGTTTCTCGACACTGAGGGGCGTGTTCTGAAGGTGAACGACGCCGCCGACGCGATCTTGGCAAAGGGCGACGGCCTGTCTATCTCCAGTGGCTTTCTTACTGCTCGAACGCGCCGCGATGACCGAGATCTGCGTAAGTTAATTGAACACGCCTTGGAGGCAGGTGGAAGGCGGGTACCGAGTGTGCTTGCTGGAATGGCAGTTCGCCGGACGCCCGGACGATCGAATCTCGGTGTCGCGGTGCGTGCGGCGCCGCCAACGCGATGGAGCGAGCCATCATCGCGTCCTGCTGCGCTCGTTATCATTCGCGATCCCGAAGCGACTGTGCAAGTATCCCAAATGGACTTGAAGCGCCTGTATGGCCTTACTTCTGCCGAGGCAAGTATTGCGCAGCGTCTGATCAATGGTTGTACGATCGACGACGCCGCAATGGAGCTGAACGTGAGCCGCAATACTGTGCGCAGCCAAGTTCGCGCCATCTTTGCGAAGACCGGCGTAAGTCGTCAGGCTGATCTATTGCGCACTCTGCTACATAGCGTAGCCCCGCTATCGTGACGCGGCACGCCTCATGCATCATGTGGGCGCCACAAAATTAACTGCTTTCGTTTCCCGGATCTGTTTGACGGTTTGTTTTCGGCGTGTATTGGCCTGTTTCCTGAGTCCTCCGCAGCCATTTTCCCCGCAAATTCTGCCGGCGTTAGCTCTTTGAGAGCCTGGTGAGGCCAACTCTCGTTGTATTCGACCCGCCAAGCTCCGATCTTCGCTTTGGCCTCGTCAATCGTCTCGATCCAGTGCACGTTCAAGCACTCGTCGCGGAACTTGCCGTTGAAGCTCTCGATGTACGCGTTCTGTGTGCGCTCGCCGGCCTCGATCAGCCGTAAGGCCACATCGCGCTGCCACGCCCACTGATCCAGTGCCTGGCCGGTGAACTCAGGACCCTGATCGGTGCGGCTGACCTTCGGCAGACCACGGAACTGGCCGACGCGATCCAGGACTCGCGTGACGTACGCCCCGCCAATCGCGTGGTCTACGACGATGTCGAGCGACTCCTTCGTGAAGTCATCGACAATGGTCAGATATTTGAGCCGCCAGCCGTACTCCAGGCTGTCACTGACAAAATCTATCGACCAGACCTGGTTGGGCGCCGTGGGTCTCTGCAGCGGCCGACGCTCTACGGCCACGCCTTCGCGGCGCTTGCGGCGCCGAACCTGCAGCTTCTCCAGCCGATACAGCCGATGCACGCGCTTCACGTTGACCTCAGCCCCTTCCCGGCGCAGCAGGGCGTGAATGCGCCGGTAGCCAAACCGGCGCCGCTGCGCAGCCAGTTCCACGATGCGACATCGCAGCTGCCCACCGTCAGCTTCCCGGCCGGGCGCGTAGTGCAACACCGTGCGCGAGATCGCCATCAGCTGACAGGCCCGCCGCTCCGAGATCTTCGTCTTCGCCCGCATGGCCATCACCGCTTCACGCCTGGCCTGCGGGCTTACCGTTTTCCCCGCGCCACCACCTTCAGCGCTTCAATGTCCAGCATCGCTTCGGCCAGCAGCTTCTTCAGCTTGCTGTTCTCGCTCTCCAGCTCTCGAAGCCGGCACGCTTCCGACACGTCCATCCCGCCAAACTTGCCGCGCCACTTGTAGAACGCCGCATCGCTGAATCCGTGCTTGCGCCCCAGGTCCTTCACCGCCACGCCGGACTCCACCTGCTTCAGGAACCCGATGATCTGCTCGTCCGTAAACCTCGACTTCTTCATGCCCGATCTCTCCTCGGAAATCGGGCTCTATGCACCTCGAAGTAGCCCTGACAACTAGGGAAGCTCTGCGCAGGCTATCCGCTGCACGGGAGCGATGATGGTGAATGGTTCGGCGATCACGGATTCGGGCGCTCCAATGGGCGGAAGTAACATTCGGCGGCACTTTTCGCGCCGCTCGATCGCCTTGATGCGGTCACCGGGCGCACGCCTCCTGTCGCGGTATCAGCCGGCGCCTGACCAGGTACAGGTTG
>JABAQU010000004.1 GCA_019187185.1 Steroidobacteraceae bacterium
TGTGATGCGGCTGTACGCTCACGAACGGCTGTTGATCGCGCAGCGCGGCGAAGCAGATGCGCGCGAGCTTGTTGGCGAGCGCACAGGTGGCCTTGTTGTGATTGGAGCGGGCCTGCAGGGCGAGGGCTCATTGTCGCAAGGGGTCGAGCGGTCGATGAGCGCGCTCGCTGAGGCGTCCGAGGTGGCGGGACTGTCCCGAGGAACGTTCCTTGGGTGTGAGGCCGAACCAGGAGGCGAAGTGACGGGCGTCCCGGAAGTGACTGACCGTGCCGCCCGTGGCGGCCAGCATCGCGGTGGCGGTCAACAGGCCCACGCCCGGCACCGACAGCAGCGTGGTGCAGGCCGCAGAGTCACGGGCGGCGGCGCTGAGCTGCGTCTCGAGGCGAGCGATGCGCGCTTCGAGGAGGCGAATCTCCTCGATCAGCAGCGACAATGTCTCGCGCAACAACGGCGGGATCGCGCTGTGCGGGTCGGCGGCCACGCGGCCGATCTGCTCGAGTCCGAGGCGCGCGCCGGATGCGATCGTGATCCCGAACTCCCGGCAGAAGCCGCGCAGGGCGTTGATCCGCGCGGTCCGTGTCGCCATCCACAGCGAGCGGGTGCGATGCAGGGCCTGCAGCGCCTGCTGCTCGATCGACTTGATGCGTACCGGCACGATGTCGGCACAGCGCAGCGCCTCGAGCAGGGCCGCGGCATCGGCCGCATCGGTCTTGTTGCGCTTGACGTAGGGGCGCACGTAGCGCGGTGGCAGCAGCTTCACGTCGATGCCGAGCGCCCGGATCTGTCGGGCCCAGAAGTGTGCCGAGCCACAGGCTTCCATCACGACGAGCTGCACGGAGCGGTTGGCGAAGAAGCGTTCGCACTGCGCGCGCGACAGTCGATGGCGTTCGACGACCCGCCAGTGCTCGTCGGCCACCGCGAGTTCGAAGACGTTCTTTGCCAAGTCGACGGCGACGGTCGTAGCATGCATCTCGGACTCCTTCCGGTTGGTTGCGCTGACACCCACACCACATGAGGCCAGCTGGCACGATGATGCCCAAAACAGACCGGGAGGAGTCCATCCCATCACTCGAGCGGGCCGCGAAAAGTTTGGCGCTGGGCGCCGCGGGCGCCTTTGAAATCTTAGCGCCCGCGGCGCCTGGCATTTGCCGGCGCGCGGCCGCTCAACGCGGACGTTAGGCGACGACTTTGATGCCGCGGTTCTCGGTCACAATGCACATCCGTGGTCCATTTCTGGACGGTACGGATGCCGAAGTCATGGACGGTGCCTATACCCGACGCTTTGTCACCGCAGAAAATGCGACATCTGCGTGCACCGTTGCGCTAGAGGCGCTGCGTAGCGAAGCCTCGTTCTTGGCCTTTCAGGCACTGCCAGAAAATGGCTTGCCGCGAGTTGATGTGGAAGCAGTTCGACCGGCGAAATGGTATGAATCTCTTCGGAGTGGCCGCGGCTACATTTTTTACGGTGAGTCCAATGAGGCGAAGGTCGGCAATGGTTCGTCGCCTAACGAATCGCTCGAGCGCAGCCGTGAACGATAAAGTGCCAATCCAACAGCTCAGCGCGCGGCGCGCTCAGCGAAGACGTTAGATTTCAGAAAAAATGGATCCCAAGCTCGACAAATGGCTTCGTTGGTTCGACGTGATCAAGGCCGAAATTCAGGATCTCGTCGTGGCCAAACACACATTCCACGAGGTTCAAGGAATGATTCGGGCGAATCCGAAGCTTCACAAGCACAGCTCGTTCTACGACCATTTCACGCGAACGTATGTCTCACACGTGGTGATCGGGCTCAGGCGCCAAATAAAGCGCGATGATCAGAGCATCTCTATTACGCGCCTCTTCGGTGAGATGATCGAGACACCGCACGTCTTGCCGAGAAGGTGGTACACGGATAAGTACAAAGGTTCTGTGGTCGAACAGTTTGCGGACAGTGATTTCGACAAATTCGCGAATCCCGGCTCTCCGCATATTGATCCAAAACTCGTCGAATCGGACTTGCTCCGCCTGCAAGCAGCAACCAAGCGATGCGAGGATTTCGCTGATAAGCGCGTAGCTCATCGAGATAAGCGCGACCCGAAAGAAATTCCAACGTACAACGAGGTCGACGGGTGCGTCGATCTGCTGGACGAACTGTACGTCAGGTATCTCTTACTGTTTCATCAGTCCAGAATGGATACGCTGCTTCCGACATGGCAGTACGACTGGAAGGAGATCTTCCGTGTACCCTGGATCGAAGAAGAAATCTAACAACCGGTTCGAGTTCGCGCGCACTGCGCGCCCGACTCGCAAAGGCGGTGCACCTTTGCTCGCGGCTCAACCGGAGCGTTAGACGGCGCGATGACTCGAGTGGCCACCGACTGGTTTCGCAATACGTCGTGGAGCGAGGCTATCGAACAGGCGTTCGATGAGAAGCTTCGGCGCGCTAGGAGAAAGGAGCAATACTTGCGCATCCAAGCGAGCACGATCGCTCAGAGCCATCCCGAGGTTGCGCTAAGGCTACTGGATCGCTATTTCGAGATGGCCGAAGACTTCGATCACGCGCAAGCGCACGTAGATCGAGCGAAAGCCTTTTTGGCGCTAAATCGCATCGATGACGCTATTCGCTCGTATGAGTCGGCGCTCGAACGCGAGTCGGTGTTCCCGAATCTGCTCACTCAGGCATATCTAGATCTGCCATACCTCATTGCGACACGTAGAGTTCGTAGTCGCTATCCCCGAGCGCTCCAACTACTGGACGCTCACAAATCACGTCTAATGTTTCCAGTGGATCACTTTCGCTGGCACGCTACGCATGCCCTCATTGATCGGGACTTGCTGGACTCGAACACTGCCCGGACCCATGCGGAGCAGGCGCTCGATGCGGCAGCTCGCGACCATTCGGGATTCCGTTATCACCCCACCGTAGGCCTCGTAACCAAGCAATACGATGAGCTCATTACAACACTCAAGGCTTGCTGCGCCGTCTAACCAGCCGTTGCAGTTGACGCGACCGGCCGTCACCAAATTTGCTTACGCAAATTTGCCGCCAGCCGCCCGCGCAACTGAACGCCGACGTTGGGCGGCAGGGGGAAAGCGATGAACCTACAGACTCTCGCGAACCTGGGGCAGTTTCTCGGCGGCTTGGCAGTAATCGCCTCGCTCGTGTATTTGGCTCTCCAGGTGCGCCAGAACACGCAGTCCATTCGCACGGAGAACTACGCACGTGCGCTGGACCGGATCGCTGCCATACAATCCCAGCCGAGCCGGGACACAGAACTCTCACGGATATTCTCGAAAGGGGTAGCCGACGTTTCCCGACTAACAGCTCGGGAACGGCTCCAGTTCACGTGGGCGCTATATGAGGTGTTCGGAGCGTTCGAGTTCATGTTCCATGCCGCCAAGATCCGTGCACTTCCCGAAGACGTGTGGGCGCGTTGGTCGTCCACCGTGGCGTGGTGGCTCAGTTTCCCCGGCGTCCACAGTTGGTGGCGCCACCGCCCAACTCCTTTCAGTTCAGGCTTCTCTTCGTTTGTCGAGAACATCCTCGACGAAAACGTGGTGGATATTGGCGCTGCACGACGCTGGCAAGCATTCGTGGCAGGGGAGGGAGCGTCGGTTGAGAGCGTCGCGCCTGCCGCCCAACAAGCCGCTGCAGCTGCCGAGCGACAACGTGTTCCAATCGACCGTCAATAGAGTCTGGCGGCGAGCATCGTCGCTCCGATCGAGCCCCGGAGGCGCTGTGGCTCGCAGCTGAGCGGCCAACCATTATGCAGCGGCTTGACGAGCCTCCGGGGTGTCGCGAGACTCAGCCATGCACTTCCAGATTGTCGGGCCGATCGCGGACATCGAGACGTTTGCGGTGGGCGGCGCGATTCGTGAAATCGCGCGCTTGCGCAAGTACTATGGGCGCGGTAGGTGGCGGAAGAGGAAGGGAAACGCCACGGTTCGGCTGCTCGACGGCACATTGCGCCTGGCGGAATTGCACTGGTATGAAGCTTCGGGCATCGGTCGCAAAGAGTTCAAAATCAAGCGCTATCTGGATTAGACACATGGCCACGACACGCAAGAAGTTCGTCGTTTGCATTCGGAACAAGGGATATGAGGTGGCGCTCGAGCCGCGCAAGATCTATCAAGTCATACCGGACGCAGAGGCGGCACGCCACGAACAACTGCGCGTCATTGACGAGTCCGGGGAGGACTACCTGTACCCCGAGTCGTACTTTGCTCCGATTACTCTCCCGCAGTCACTGCGCCGTGCGGTGCTCGCCGCTGCATAACATTTCGCTCGAGCGCGGCCGTGATCGATAAAGTGCCAACTCAACAGCTCAGCGCGCGGCGCGCGCAGCTCAATCGTTAGGCCGCACACTACACGCCGCAACCGCCATGTCCGAACGAAACAAGGCACTCGTCCGAGCATTCGTCGATGCAATCAACGCGCATGACTGGCAGCGAGTGCTTGGTCTCCTTGCGAACGACTTTCAGCGCCACAGCACCGCCGCAGGAGAGCCCGTGGTCAATTCGGCTAAGGACCTCGTGGCGTTCCTACAGGCAGAGTTCGTCACGTTCCCAGATGCCTCCGAAACGCTGCTCGACCTCGTGGCCGAGGGAAACAAGGTGGCCGCGCGGCACCACTTTCGGGGCACGCAGTTCGGGCCGATGGGGAGCTTTCCACCTAGTGGCAAGGTCCTCGAAGCTACGTACATCGCAATCTATCGTGTGGAGAACCAGCGCATCGCCGAGGCTTGGGCAGAGTGGGACAACTTGGCCGGTCTCAAGCAGTTGGGTCACACGAGTGCGGTCTAACCGTTCGCTCGAGCGCGGCCGTGAACGATAAAGTGCCAACCCAACAGCTCAACGCGCGGCGCGCTCAGCGAAGACGTTAGCCCCCGTGAACGGTCACCTTGACTTGTATGTATAAGGTATATACCGTCTGGTTATGCGCTTCGAGTTCGATCCGGATAAGGCCGCTGAGAACTTAAAGAAGCACAAAGTCTCTCTGGCTGATTCGTTTGGGGTCTTTTCCGACGTCTTCGCAAGCCATGTGGAAGACCCAGACGCATCAGCAGAGCAGCGATTCCTGGCCGTAGGTATGGGCAGCGCCGGCCAGGTGCTCGTGGTTTGTTACACCTATCGCGGTGACTGTATTCGACCAATCTCCGCGCGCCGCGCCTCACGCAAGGAACGGAAGCAGTATGAGAGCGGAGTACGATTTTTCTAAAGGTAAGCGCGGCGCCCTCGTGCCAAGCCGTGGCAAGACGCGTATTTCTATCCATATCGACAACGCAGTCCTTGCTGCTTTTCGTACCAGAGCGGAGAAGCTCGGTATCGGATATCAAACGATGATGAACGAGGCGTTGCGGCAGTTCATTGCGCAGTCTTCGAAGCCACTGACACAACAGGAGCTGCGGGACGTTATTCGCGAGGAGATGCCGGCAGTGCTAAGGGGTCTAACAAATCGCTCCAGTGGACGGCGATCGGCATAAAGTGCTAGCCCAATTGCTCAGCGCGCGGCGCGCTCAGCTCAAGCGTTATGCGGCTCTGGTGGCGATCTGTTGACGTCTTAACGTCATAGCGTCATCATTCGCGTATGAGCAACCCGAAGCGTGCGACCGTCTACTTCGACCCAGAGGTTCATAAGGCCTTGCGGCTACGCGCTGCGGCAAGTGACCAATCCATCTCGGATATGGTGAATGCTGCCGTTCGAGCTTCCCTCGCTGAGGATGCGGCTGATCTGGCGGCCTTTGACAAGCGGAAGCGCGAACGCAGTGTTTCCTTCGACAGCTTCGTGCAGGGCATGAAGCGCCGTGGCCTTTTATAGTCTTTCTATCAAGCCTTCCGCGGGGAAGGAGCTTGAGGCCGTAGGTGCGAAGGCTGATCGTCAACGGATAGTCGCTCGAATCCAGGGGCTGGCTTCGAATCCTCGACCTCGGGGCTCCGAAAAGCTGGCAGGCTATTCGGATCGGTACCGAGTACGTCAAGGCAACTACCGAGTCGTCTATTTGATCGACGACGAAGCTGGCGAAGTGATCATCTACAAGATAGGTCATCGCAGGGATATCTATCGATGAGCCGCATAGCAAATCGCTGGAGCGCAGCCGTGATCGATAAAGCACCCAAACTGCGCGTCGGCGGGCGGCGCGCTCAGCTCAATTGTTGATATGACTTCCGCCGTCAAGTCTGGCGGTGAGCGGATCGAGGGTTTTTTCACGTCATGATGTTCAGCGAGTCTGCTGTGGGCGGCGCAGCCAGCACTGTCGACGGTAGATCATGCTGATATTCGCGGGTCGGTTACCGCAGTGCTGTGATCCGTCTGTGCGCCTGCCGCGCTCTAGAAGCGCGAGTCGGAACACGTCCGTCGCGTAACGCCGTGGCGGGTCGCGCACCTTACCGGGGCTGCGCCGCCGACAGCAGACTCGATCTCCTGAAGCTGATCAGTGGTCTCGGGTTGACCTCAGCTCTGCGCGTTCGGTGCCGCGGTACTGAGGCGCGCGATGTCCCGGATGAAGCCAGCGAGCTCGCGTGCCACGGCGACCAGCGCCACGTTGTGCGGTTTGCCGCGGGCGGCAAGCTTGCGAAATCGCATGCACAGGCGCAGCTGCGCGTCCCAGGCCGCCTCGACGAGCAGCCGGCGTGCGTGCGCATGGCCGCACTTGGTAATCGAGCCGCGCCGCCCGCGCTCGCCGGTGGAGTATTCACTCGGTGTCATCCCCAACCAGGCCATCAGCTGCGGCGCAGACGCAAAGCGCGCCAGCTCCCCGATCTCGGCGATGAGACCGACGGCGACGGTGAACTGCACGCCGCGCAGCGCCTGGATCGCACGGATGAGGGGATAGAAGCGCCAGCGAGTCGCCGATTCCTGCAGCAGGGCCTGGAGACGCTCGCATTGCGCGAGCCGATCGTCGATCGCGCGCAAGTGTTCCTGAAAGGCAAGCTGGGAGTTCGCTTCCTTGAAAACGAACCTTGCCAGCCAGCGCCGACGTGCCTCGCCCCAGTTGGCCTTGCCGACGTAGCGCACGTCATGGACCAGCAAGAAAGACTTCAGGCGCTGCTTCGCCTTCGCCAGGTCCTGGCGTGCCGCGCCCCACAGTCGCACCAGATCCCGAAACGCTTCATCGGCCGTGTTGTCATTTTTTTGGCGTAGTGGAGCCGGCTCTTTTCGGCGTAATGAAGCCAGTGGAGAGCACGGACATCGCGGGTTGATCAAGCTTGCGGACTCTTGGCGCCGTTGGCAATGGGCTTTGATCGGGTGATCGACGGGGCGAGCCTGGGGGCGCGGAACGACTCGCCGTCGAGCACGAGGCAGTAGGCGTTGTGACGCAACCGATCGAGCGTGGCGGAGGCGAGCAGGCGGTTGGCGGGGAAGGCCTGGTCCCACTCGGCAAAGTCGAGGTTGCTGGTGACGAGGGTGGCGGTTTGCTCGTAACGCTCGGCGATCAGGTCATGCAGGTCCTCGTCGGCGGGCGGTCGCAGGGGCTTGAGCCCGAAGTCGTCGATGATCAGGAGTGACACGCGGGCGAGCGCGGCGAGCTTGCGCTCGTAGCCGCCGGTGGCGCGGGCGGCGTTCAAGCTAGCGGTCAATTGCGCGCAGGTGGTGAACAGCACATCGATGCCCTGGCGGATGGCGCAATGACCGAGGGCCTGCGCGAGATGACTTTTGCCGGTGCCGCAGGGGCCGACGATCAGGACCGGGGCGCGCTCGGTGAGATAGCGTCCGGTGGCGAGTTCGTGCACGAGCGTGCGGTTGAGCTTCGGCAAGCGCTCGAAGTCGAACTGCTCGAGGGTCTTTGCGGTCCGGAAGCTTGCCCGGCGAAGGCGCATCTGGAACTTCTTTTGCTCGCGCCGGGCAACCTCGTCCTGGATCAGCAGGGACAGGAACTCGGTGTAGGCGAGCTTGCCGTCGAGCGCCTGGCGGTTACGCGCCTCGAGCGAGTCGAGGATGCCGGAGAGGCGCAGCTGCTTGAGGTGCGGAGCGAGTTCGGGGATCGGGTTCATGAGAGATCTCCTTGGGTGGGAAGCGGGGGGAGGGTCCAGGGCTCGACGCCGATGGCGGGATCGGCATCGAGCGCGAACAGCGAGCGCGCCGCCCGCACGAAGCGGCCGCCGGCGAGGTACGGACCGGAGATCCCCTCGCTCGCGGTCGGCGACGACGCCCGCCAGGGCCGGCGCGTGGTGAGCAGCGTCTTGACGGTGCGGTAGTGCGGCGAGTCGTGATCGAGGGCGCGCCGACAGGCCGCTTCGACGATCGCGGGATCGAAGCGCGTGGCGAGATGGATGATGCCTTGCGCGGCACGCAGCCGCTCGACGATACGATCGGCGAGCAGGGTGGCGACGAGCTCGGCGGCGGCAGGGCCGATCTGGCTCGCCTGCGCCTCGCACCAGTGTCGATCGCGCAGGAAGAACGCCTGGGCCTGGGGTGGCAGGTGCGCGCGCACGGTGCGCCGCGTGCCCTCGTGGTGCGCGCGCAGATGCTGCGCGACGAGCCGGTGATCCTCGTAGACCGTCACCGAGGTGTCGGTCGCACGCAGCCACAGCACGCGGCCGACGAGCGTGAACGGCACCGAGTAGAGCGAGCGCTCGAACTGCACGTGACAGTCGCGGTGTACCTTCGCTTGCGCCCACACGCCCAGATCGGGCGCGATCGCCGGCAAGGCGCGCATCAGGGGTCGTTCGCGCCCAAAGCGCGCAAGTGGACACTCGCGCGTCGTGCCGTGGATACGCGCGCCGGCCTCCTCGAGCACCCAGCGGCGCGCCTGCGCGTTGAGGTCGGCCAGATCGCGGAACGTGCGCAGCGGCAGGAAGTTGCGCTTCAGGTACTTGACGCCGGCCTCGACGATGCCCTTCTTCTGCGGATCGGCCGGCGGACACGGATCGATCTTGAAGCCGTAGCCCTCGGCGCACTCGGCATAGGCGCGCTGCACGACGGGGTCGCGGTGGCAGGCGCGGGTGATCGCGCACTTGGGGTTGTCGATGATGAGCCGGCCCGGTACCGCGCCGAACCACTCGAAGGCGCGGCGGTGACAACCGAGCCAGCTCGCCACGCACTGATCCCAGACGAACTCGACGTACTGGTGGCGCGAGAACGCCAGCGTCATCACGAAGGCCCAGCTGCGCCGCACGCGCCCGCTGGCCGGATCGAGGAGGAACGGCCCGGCGCCGAAATCCACCTGCGCGGCCTCGGCCGGCGCGAACGTCAGGGGCACCGTCGCCTCGGGCGGGCGAGTCGCGTGGATCGCCGCGAACAGCCGGTGCACCGACGAATAGCTGCCTTCGTAACCGTGCTCACGTGCGAGCACGGCATGGATCACGACGCCCGAGACGCCGTCGGCGTCCCAGCGCCTCACCAGCTCCCGAAACGGCTCGACCGAGGAGATCGAGGAGCGGGCACGCCGCGCGCGTCCGAGCTGCTGAGCGATCTCGCTGTCGCTCGGCAGCGCGCTGGCCGGATCGAGCCAGCCCCGGCGCGTGGCCAGTGCGCGAAACGCCGCTGTCTTCGGCCGGCCCATCAGCCCCGAGCGCGCTACATCGCGGTCGGACTCACCCTGCCGCAGTCGCAGCAGGACCTGTCGGTACTGAAACATCTCAAACCTCCGCCGACCCATCGCGCATCCCCCAAAACCCCTGTCGGATCCGAGGGTAGCGACGGCCGGCCGCCGGCCGAGATGTCCGTGCTCTAGCCCAGTGGTGGCTCCATTACGCCGAAAACTGACTGGCTCCTATACGCCGAAAACCCAATGGCTCCATTACGGTGAGAGATGACACGTGTCCGGCACATGCACCGCCGACAGATCGTTCATGCGCAGCGCCCGCACCAGTTTGCGAGCATCTCGCTGATCCGTCTTGGCCCGATCGCCGGGCTGGCGGGCGACTTTGGACGGCGCACACACCGTGCAGTCGAAGCCCTTGGCGGTGAGATAGCGATACACCGCATAGCCGCACGGCCCAGCCTCGTAGACGAAGCGCACCGCCGAGCCTTTGCTCTGCATGCGCTCGCACAGCCGATCGAGATCACACTGGCGCGTGCCGATGCAGCCCAGATCCTGTACCTCCCCGATTCCCACCGCGTAGGCGGCCACGATCGATTTCTGATGGACGTCCAAGGCGACAAAGACAGTGCTATGGTTGGGCATGCTGACCTCCATTGAAGAGATCCCTCAGAGCGCAGCATCGTCTCGCTCTTGCGGCTCTGGCGTCACGCTAACCCGCGCATCGGCCTTCGTGGAGGTCAGCGCTTCACACCGCGGAAGTCATACTGTCAAGACCTTACTGGTGACATCATGGTGAGTGAAGATAAAGCCAGCACCTTCCATGATTTTCTAACACTCGCGAAGCCTGAACTTCGCCCGATTTGTGAATCACTGCGGCTTCTGATCGCGTCAGAACATTGCAGCTTCTATGAATCAATTTGGCCAAAGCTCAGAATTGCCAGCTATGGCATCGGGCCAAAGAAAATGACGCAACACTATGCTTATATTGCAGCACAAGCAGCTCACATCAATCTTGGGTTTTATCACGGCGCATCACTTCAAGACCCAACAGGCATTCTATCTGGCTCAGGTAAAGCACTTCGTCACATCAAAATTTATGAAATCTCTGCCGCAAACAATCCGGCAATCCGCGACCTGATCCGTGATGCAATTATTGACCGACAACAACTGGAGTAAGGTCTAACAACAATTCGTTCAAGCCGAAATTGCTTCGTGGCACCGGCTGCGTGCTTACGCTACGCTAGCACGCAGCCGGTGCCACTGCGCAATTCGGCCTAACTCAGGTGTTAGACATCCGAGGAATAGCGATGCGCAGCTTCCTGGTCGCTGTCACAGCCCTGCTTCTTGCCACGCAACCCGTTCTAGCAGACTCTCCGCCCAAACCTGCGAAGTCCAAGTACCTCAAGACAACCGGGGCAGGGTTTCTGATGAGTGCTGGTAACGGTGTGCAGTACGGAATGAACTACGAGCTCCGAAAGTCGCTCGCCGAGCCCTTATACATTGTGGCCACCTTCGACAATCCGGCCGATGCGACGGTGCCGCTTCGAGCGGAAGTCGTAGTGCAGCCCGGAGCGAGAGACTTTCAGCTGCAGTCGCCATTCATCACGGTCATAACGCACGACACCAAGTACAAGGTGGTACTGGAATTGTTCTCGGACGCCGCTCACACGCAACTGATCGGTACGCACGAGCAGTTGGTGTTGTTCAGTGTTCCGCCAGCGTACGAGGCAATGCTCGAAGAAAAGATGGGTATGCAGATTCAATGAGGCTCTGAGCGGCCAGCGACATGGGTGACAGATTAGTCCAAAGACATGGGTGACAGTGGCTCCGTGTCGTTCCGGATCGGGACGTCATGCAGCGCCTTGACGATCGGACGCCCACTGCGTGTAGTGGAACGGCGCTTGTACCGAGCAAGACATCGCCCTCATTGATCACTTTGCGCAATCGACGACGGAGGTGGACATGAACACAGATCTGTTGCATCCCGGCTGGTCGCGGCCCAGGCTCCGGCCGTGAACGAAAGCGTTGCCCTCATTCCCATCGATTGCGACGGCACCCTGCGCGGCTACACCGGGGCGCTGCCGGAGGTGATGGGTGAGGTGCTGCAGGGCACCGTCAGTCTTTACCGGACTGCGGGCTTCGAGGAACCCTGGATCTGCTACCTGGCATTGGCAAGCGGGGCTCCCGTCGGCACTTGCGGGTTCAAGTCACCGCCACGCGACGGCCGGGTCGAGATTGCCTATTTCACGTTCCCTGATGCCGAGGGTCGCGGAATCGCGACCGCGATGGCTGCTGCGCTATTGGCCGTCGCGAAGCCGTTTCGTGTCATCGTGGCCGCCCAAACGCTTCCGCGGCGAAACGCTTCCCACAGGGTCCTTGAGAAGCTGGGGTTTGAGTACTTCGCGGCGATGGTTCATCCTGAGGATGGCGACGTGTGGGAGTGGCGGCTTCCCGAGGAGAGCGGCGCCTGACTCATGCGCGGCGGAAGGACACTACGATTGGTGGTGCTCCTGCAGGCGTTCGGCAAATGTCGACAGGACGATGGAGATGCATCCGTTTGCAGATCTCATCGGATTTCGCATCGATGCTCAGGCGGCGGGCAAGAGTTCACTATCGCTCGAGGTCGCGCCGCGGCACATGAACCCGCACGGCGTCGTCCACGGCGCTGTCCTGTACGCCCTCGCGGACACCGCGATGGGAGCGGCGCTCTATACCTCCCTCGCGACGGGCGAGCAGTGCGCGACCATCGAGATCAAGATCAGTTACTTCAAGCCCGTGGTTTCCGGCACCGTTTCGTGCGAGGGTGAGGTCGTTTATCGGGGCAGGGCGGTGGCGAACCTGGATGCGCGCATCTTTCTGGGCACGGTGCTGGTTGCGCGGGCGAACGGCAGTTTCGCGATTTTCAGGCGGGCCAGCGAGGCCTGAGGAGGCGAGGGAGAACCCACGCCGAATCGCTTGGCGGCGGGCCGTCGATCCTGTATTCTCCCGCGCCTCGTGTGAGCGGCCTCAGGCCGCATCTGATTGATTTTACGACGGTTTCGGCGCGCCCGTAGCTCAGCTGGATAGAGTACCTGGCTACGAACCAGGTGGTCGGGAGTTCGAATCTCTCCGGGCGCGCCAACTTCGTGATTACAAAAAGAAAAATGCGGACCGCCGGCGCGGTTGCCGCGGCGGGCGCCACAAGCGCATGGGCACGCGTACAGGGATTGTGGCCGGCCGCGTTGCGCCAGTGCTGCCCCTCGGGCCCGGCCCTCCCGCCGACATCGTGGTCATCGAGTTCGTCATCCGCGCCGCTTCGTCGCGCGACAGCACCATGCATGACCTGCACCCGCACGCGCCAGCCGAGCCATTGACGCGATCTGTGTGTTATCGCAATGTCAGGCAATCCCGCCACGGAGGCACCGGACATGGCAGCAAAGAAGAAGCCCGCCCGCAAGCGCAAGGCCGCCAGGAAGAAAGTTGCCCGTAGGCGACGTCCCGCAGCCCGCAAATCGAAGGTCGCTGCAGCGAAGCGCAAGGTCGCGGCCGCGAAGCGCAGCCTGCGGCGCGGCTCCGCGCGCCTGAAACGCAAGGCCAGGTCGACCGCGCGTCGCGCGGCCGGTGCGACTCGCCGCGCGGCACGGAAGGTGCGCCAGCGCGCCAAGGTTGTCATTGAAAAGACCTCGAGCGGTATGCAGGCCGCGACCCGCAAGGTGGAAGAGGTGGCCAAACAGGGTATCGAAGCCGGCACAGCCGCCGTTGAATCGGTGGCAGTCAGGACCGAGCAGCTGCTGGAGGATCCGGCGCCCACCAACAATGAAGAGGAGGTCCAATGAATTTCATCGTCTGGCTCGTCGTGGGCGGTCTCATCGGCTGGATCGCCAGCAAGATCATGAAGACCGATGCGCAGCAGGGGTTGTTCCTCAATGTCGTCGTGGGCGTCGCCGGGGCACTCATCGCGGGATTTCTCTCGCCACGTCTCGGTGTCGGCACGATCAACTCGGGCGACTTCAGCCTCGGCGGCCTCGTGCTGTCGCTGCTCGGCGCGGTGATTCTGCTCGCGATCGTGAACCTCATCCGGAAGGGGAAGGCGCGCTGATGCGCACAGGCAGAGGGACGTTGCACAGGTCAATGTAGCCCGCCGGAACCTTGTACCAGTCGTCGGTGCGGTTGCGCCGCGCCGCCACGAGCCGGGCAAAAAGTGGCGTGTCGGTGCGCAGGACTTCGATGGTCGTGCGTTCCGGGGCGGGCAAGTCGGCGGCGAGGCGCACGCTGCGGATCACGGCACCTTGTTGCGGGCGCTCGTAGAAGCCGAGCGGGCCCGTGCCACGCGGCAGCGTGGCGAGCAGTTCCATGCCACTCACGACGCGGCCCACGACGGTGGCATTGCGGTCGAGTTGGCGGGGCGCGTGACCGATCACGACGTAAAGCTCGGTGCCGCCACCCGAATCCGCGTCATTGTCGCGACCCACGCCCAGGGCGCCGTAACAGTGCACGAGCCAGGTCGTGGTGCCCGACGCATCGCGCGCGGCTGGCAGGCCGAGCGTGAAGCCGACCGATGGCGCGTAGCCATCCGCATCGGGCAGCCTCGTGAATGGCAGTGACGGCCCGACGGGTTGCGTGAACTCGGCCGGCAACGTGCGAGCTGCGGTCCCCACGGGACGCCTCTGCGTCGGGTCGCCCCATTGCACGACGAAGTTGTCCTGCACCCGTTCGACGGCGAGGCCGTCGTAGAAGTGCTCGTGCGTGAGCGCGCGGATATTCGCGACATGGCGGGGCGCGAATTCGGGCGCGAGTTCGATGATCACGCGACCCGTGTCGAGTTGCAGGTAGAGCGTGTTCGCAGGGTCGAGCCGGCGCCAATCGGCAGTCGTCGAGTGGGCGAGCAATTCGCTCATCGTCCGCGGCGGGTCCGAAGCCGCGACGAGGGTGGGCGCGAGCGCCACCATGATGACCTGGGCCACGCGCAAGATCATGGGCACCCTCCGTTCCCCGGGGGCGCCATTATATGGGCCGCGATCCTAGCTGCGTGTTCGAAACGGCACGACGGCGTCCCGCTCGGTGCCACCGGGTCCTTCCAGGAGAGCGGCGAGCACTGCACGGCTGTCGCGGATGAAGGTCGGCACATCGGCGCCGGCGAGGGGGCGCGAGATGAGGTGGCCTTGCGCAGCGATCGGGCCACTGCGCGCGAGCAACTGCAACTGCTCGACCCGCTCGATACCCTCGACCGTCACTTCGAGCCCGAGGCTGTGGCACACCGAAATGATCGCGCGCGCGATCGCCGCGGAGCGCAGATTGGTGTCGAGATCCGCGATCAGGCTGCGATCGAGTTTCACGCGCCTGAGCGGCAGGTGCGACAGCGAATTCAGGGACGAGTAGCCCGTGCCGAAATCATCGAGGGCGATCGGCAGGCCGAGCTCGCGGGCACGTTGCAGCGCTTCGATCGTGGCGGCGCCCGTCTGGAACGCTGTCTCGGTCAGTTCGAGTTCGAGCGTATCGGGCGGCAGCTCGTGGCGCGCCAGCAGTTGTCCTGCGCGTTCGACGAAGCTGCGATCGAGCAGTTGCGGCATCGAGACGTTGATCGCGATGCGCGGGTGCGGGATGCCCGCCGCGCGCCAGCCCTTCGCGGTGGTGACCGCCGACTCGAGCACCCAATCACCCAGCGCGATGATCAGGCCCGATTGTTCGGCGATGCCGATGAAATCGGCCGCCGGCACCAGCGTGCCGTCGTCGCGCCGCCAGCGCACCAGCGCCTCGACCGACGTGGTCACGCCGTCCGCGAGCGCCACCTGCGGCTGGTACACGAGGACGAGTTCGCGCGCCTCGATCGCGCGGCGCAACGCCTGCTCCATCCGGAAGCGCGACGCGGAACCGGCGAGCAGCTCGGGCGTGAAGACGCCGACGCGATTGCGGCCGCGGGACTTTGCGTTGAAAAGCGCCGCGTCGGCGGCGCGCGCCAACGCGGCCGCATCGCCCGCGTGCTGCGGCAATGCGCTGACCCCCACGCTGACGCTGACGAGCAATTCGCGGTCGGCGACGGCGAGTGGGCGCCGGAACGCGCCGACGATCTGTGCCGCAAAGGATTCGAGTTGCGCGACGGACTCGGCCCGTTCCACCAGCACGATGAATTCGTCGCCACCGAGGCGCGCGGCGAACGGCCGTTCACCGATGCAGCTGCGCAGGCGCGCCGCGATCGCCCGCAGCAGTTCGTCACCGAGCGCGTGCCCGAGGTGGTCGTTGATCGACTTGAAGTTGTCGACATCGAGCGCGAGCATTCCGACGGTCGTGCGCTCGGCGAGCGCGCGTCGCACCATGCGGCGCAAGTGGGTGAATCCGTAGCGGCGGTTCGGCAATGCCGTCAGGGTATCGTGGTGCGCGAGGTAGCTCAGCTTGCGGGTGCGCGCGCGGACCCGGTCCTCGAGCTCCAGCTGGTGTTGCGCGACGGCTTCGTTCGCCTGCGCGAGCTGCGCAGCCATCGAGTTGAACGCGCCGGCGAGTTCATCGAGCTCCCGGGGGCCGCCGCGCGGCGCCCGGGTCCGCCAGGCGCCGCGGGCGAGCGAGCGTGTCGCACGGGTGAGGCGCCGGACGGGTGCGGTGACCGACAGTGTGGCGATGAGCGATACGGCGAGCGCCAGCGCGATCACGACGAGCGTGATGTTGCGGTAGGTCTGCCGTGCATCGTGCGTGGCCTCGGCGGCGGCACCTGCCGAGCTCACGACGGCGGCGCTTGCGGGCAGCGCAATGCGTTCATTGAGCCGGGTCGGCACCGCGGCGCTCGAGGCGGCGAACTGCGCGCGTATCGAATCGACCTGCGCGTCGCGTGCGGTGAACTCCGAGAGCAGGCGGGTGAGGGCCGCGAGATCGTCGTCCATCAGGTCGACCCATGCACGGCCGGGTGAGCTGCTGAGCTCGGAGCGGTGCTCGTCGAGCGTGCGCCGCAGGTTGCGCTGCGCGCCGCGCATGCGCAGCGCAGCCGCCGCGCTGCCATTGATCAGATAGCCGTTGAATGCGGTGCGCAGGCTGCCCGCCGCGAGCTCGAGTTCCGCGAACGAGCGGCGCGCGCTGCCCGCAGCCTCGAGGCGTGCATTGGCGTCCCAGGTCGTGGAGACGCGGCGCGCGAGCGCGTCGAGGACCTCGCCATAGCGCGTCAGTGCACGTTCGCGCTCGTGTGCCGCTTCGGTGAGCCGGTTGCCGAGGTCGGCGTGGGTGCGCAGGTCGTCGAGCAGCCGATCACTGCCGGTCGCATCGGCCGGGCGCTGGGCCACGTACTCGTTCACCGCGGCACTGAGGCGACGCTCGGCCTGTGCGGTCGCCTCGCTCGTGGTGGCGTCGTTCGCGCGCAACTGGTCGAATACCGCGCGGTCGTAGGCCAGCAGCTGGTCAGTGATACCCGCTGCGGTACGCGCAAACGGAATGCGTTCGGCCGCCGTATCGTGCAGCGTGTCGATCGCGAACTTTGCGCTGCGCGCCGCGTACCAGTTCCCTGCAAGCAGCACGAGTGCGATCGCGCCGAAACCGAGGGCGAGGCGCGTCGCGATGCCGAGGCGCCAACGCCCGTCGCGCGAGGCGGAGTCAGTCATGCGCGCACTTTACTGCGGCAGTCCCGGTGGCGCTCCCCGACGTTTGACATATGCGGACGCGGATTCCCGTGCAAGGACTGCAGTTCACATTCGCCTCAGAACGGGGCCCCGAACACGAGGCGCCAGGCCGACACATCGCCGGCAAAACGGTAGCTCAGGCCCACGCGTGGCAACGGCACACGCCTCCACCTGAACGTCGGGCGCAAGCCGAAGATCACGCCCGCCTCGATTTGCAGCGGTGGTATGTCGACGCCGGTGATGGGGCCCGTGGGCGGGTCGATATACCAGTCGAGCACGCCGAACAGGCCACCCTCGAACTCATGGCTGCCGACGCGGTAGCCGAGTCCGTGCACGCCCTCGGCGCCCTGGCGCCAGCGCACGAACCGGTCGCTCGGCAGGGAACCGCGGTAGTTGACGCCCGAGTAGAGCAGGTCGCTGCGCAGGCGCGCCTGCCACGCACGCCGGGGCACGGGCCGATACTCGTTGTATACGCCGAAGCTGTAGAGCGTTCCGCTCACGTCGGCGTGGTTCGCGAGCGCCACACCGACCTTGGCAAAGGGCCTGATGCGCAGCTGTGTCCCGCGCTCGATCTCGAGTCCGATGCCGGGGACGAAACTCAGCGAGTCGATCCGGTCGGGCACCTGCGCGTCGACGACGTCGAACGGATCGAAATCGAGGAAGCCGAGCGTCGCGGGCAGCAGCAGCGTGATGCCGGGGCGGTCCGCCGACGGCTCGCGATAGCGCCATTCGAACGGCAGGCGATAGATCTGCAGCAGCCTTCCGTCCTGCTCGTAGACGCCCGAGCCGAGCTCGTGGGCAAAAGAGTAGTTCGCGAATGCCTGTTCGGCGCGATCGTCGTGCTGTGCGAACGTCGCGTCCGCGCAGGAGGCCAGCAGGGCGAACAGGATGAACGGTCGAGTGCAGCGATTCACTGCGCCAAGCGTAGCGGTTTGCGTCACACTCTGCGCCATGCATGCGCCCGATCGGCCCGGTTTCCTCGCGGTCTTCGGTTACAGCCGCCGCGCCCTGGCGCTCGTCTGGACCACGAATCCGCGGCTCACCGTCGCACTCGGTGCCCTGACTGCGTTCGCCGGCGTGCTGCCGGCCGGCATCGCCTGGGTCGGCGCACGCATCGTCGACGCTGTCGTGACAGCCGTCGCGACGACGCACGACCCCCGTGCGGCGCTGCGCTATGTGCTCATCGAGGGCGTGCTGGTCGCATCGATGGCCGTCGCCCAGCGCTTGCTGACGCTGGCGCAATCCCTGCTGCGGGCGCAGCTCGGGCAGCGCGTCAACGTGATGATTCTCGAGAAGGCGATCACGCTCGAGCTCGCCCACTTCGAGGATGCGGATTTCTACGACAAGCTGACACGCGCCAGGCGCGAGGCGTCGAGCCGGCCGCTGTCGCTCGTGCTGCGCACGTTCGGGCTCGTGCAGAACGCGGTGTCGATCGTGAGCTTCGCGGTGCTGCTCGCGCAGTTCTCGCCGTGGGCGGTCGTCGTGCTGATCGCCGCGGGGTTGCCGGCATTCGTCGCGGAGGCGAAGTTCTCGGGCGATGCGTTCCGGCTCTTTCGCTGGCGCTCGCCCGAAACGCGCATGCAGCTGTACCTCGAGACGGTGCTGGCGCGCGAGGATCATGCGAAGGAAGTACAGCTCTACGGCCTCGGCCAGCGTTTTCTCGAGCGGTACCGGGACATTTTCCGCCGCCTTTACCGTGAGGACCGCGCGCTCGCTATCCGGCGCGACTCCTGGGGTCTCGGCCTCGGCCTCATCGCGACCGTGACGCTGTACGGCGCGTACGCGTGGATCGCGATCGAGGCGGTGCAGGGCGTCATCACGCTCGGCGAGATGACGATGTACCTGATGCTGTTCCGCCAGGGCCAGTCGGCGGTGTCGGCGAGCCTCGCCGCGATCGGCGGCATGTACGAGGACAACCTGTACCTCTCCACGCTCTACGAGTACCTGGAAACCGAGGTGCTGTCGCCGGGCGGAGCGATGATGCACGGGCCGAGGCCCGAGGACGGCGTGCGGTTCGAGTCCGTGTCGTTCTCGTATCCGGGCGCGAGCGAGCCGGCACTCGAGGATATCGACCTGCACCTGCCGCCGGGCGCCAGCGTTGCGCTCGTCGGCGAGAACGGCTCGGGCAAGACCACGCTGATCAAGCTGCTGACGCGCCTCTACCGGCCGACCCGCGGGCGGATCCTGCTCGACGGCCTCGATCTCGGCGAGTGGGACGCTGTCACGCTGCGCGAGCGCATTGGTGTCATCTTCCAGGATTTCGCGCGCTACCAGATGCAGGTGGGCGAGAACATCGGCGCCGGCGACGAACGCTTCTTCGAGGACGAGCCACGCTGGCGTGCGGCGGCCGGGCGCGGCCAGGCCGACGAATTCATCGAGACTCTGCCGTCCGGCTATCACACGCAACTCGGCAAGTGGTTCCGCAAGGGGCTCGAACTCTCGGGCGGGCAATGGCAGAAGATCGCGCTGTCGCGGGCATTCATGCGCACGCGCGCCGACATCCTCGTGCTCGACGAGCCGACCGCGGCCATGGACGCTCAGGCTGAGGCCGACGTGTTCGAGCATTTTCGCCGTCTCGCCGAGGGCCGCATCACGATCCTCATTTCGCATCGCTTCTCGACCGTTCGCATGGCGGACCAGATCGTCGTGCTCGAGCGCGGGCGCATCGTCGAACACGGCTCGCACGACACGCTGGTCGCGCTCGGCGGGCGATATGCCCACCTGTTCGCCTTGCAGGCGAGGGGCTACAGATAGAGGAGTTGCCTTCGACGGCGTTTAACTTAATGCGGGCGGCGCACCGGCGCCCGCCGGCATGTTTCGCCGGCGACGCGCTCTGCTATGCTCCGCCGCAAGCAGTTCCGGGCGACCGGTACAGCAACAACGATATCCAGGGGGAAGATCATGAAACGTCAGTATTCCGTGCTGGCGACCACGGCAGCACTTGCCGTGCTCGCCGCATACAGCACTGCGGCACCCGTCGCGGGAAATCGCGCGCTGCCCGACGCCACGTCACTGGCGCTCGCGGCGCCGGTGCAAGGGTCGCGCAAGGTCGATCCTGCCCTGGCGAATGCCAAGGGCGAAGTCGATGTCGTCGTGCAGCTCGCCGGCGCGCCGCTCGCCGTCGCGAACGGCCGCAATGCGAAGACCATCGGTGGCCTCCTGTCGAAGGCGCAGCAGCGCGCGCACAGCGGGACCCTGTCGCGCAGCCAGGACGCGATGCTCGCGCGCCTGCTGGCGCTCGGCGGTCGCGAGATCGCGCGTACGCGCATCGCGTACAACTCCGTGATCGTGCGCATCGACGCCCAACAGCTGTATGCGATCGCGAGTTACCGCGACGTCGTGTCGGTACGCCCGACGCGCGAGTACGGCATGGACCTCTCGGAGACCGTACCCTACATCGGCGCGGCGATCGCGCAGGCGCAGGGTGTCACCGGTGCCGGGGTCACGGTCGGCGTGATCGATTCGGGCGTCGATTACACGCACTACAACCTCGGTGGCGCCGGCACCGATGCGGCCTATGAGGCCGCGTACGGAACCGCGATCACCGATCCGCGCAATACGACGCGCGATGGCCTCTTTCCGACCGCCAAGGTCATCGAGGGCCACGATTTCATCGGTGAGCAGTGGCCGAATTCCGCGGCTGTCGAGGACGACGATCCGATCGACATCCAGGGTCACGGCACGCACGTATCGGACATCATCGCCGGCCATTCGGCCGACGGCGTCCACAAGGGCGTCGCGCCGGACGCGAAGCTGATCGTCGCCAAGGTTTGCAGCTCGGTTGCCACGTCGTGCAACGGCGTCGCGCTGCTGCAAGCCATGGACTACATGATGGATCCGAACGGCGACGGTTCGATGGACGACGCGGTCGACGTGATCAACATGTCGCTCGGGTCGAGCTACGGCCAGATCCAGGACGACCTGTCGCTCGCCAGCGCAAACGCGGTGGATGCAGGCATCGTCGTGGTCGCCTCGGCCGGCAATAGTGCCGACCGGCCGTTCATCACGGGCTCGCCGGCTTCGACGCCGGAAGTGCTGAGCGTGGCGCAGACGGAAGTGCCGAGCGCCAAGGCGTATCCGCTCATCGTCAATGCACCCGCCGCCATCGCCGGCTCGTACACCAACACCGCGACCGTGGAATGGGCGCCGGTCGAGGGCCGCAGCGTGACGGGCGACGTCGTGTCGGTGACGACGCTCGCCTGCAACGGCCAGGCCCTGCCGGCCAACCTCGCCGGCAATGTCGCGCTGATCAATCGCGGCAGCTGCGCGATCAGCCAGAAGGTGAGCAATGCAACGGCGGCCGGCGCGACGGCCGTGATACTCGGCCTCGTAGCCGCCGGTGACGCGGTGTCGTTCTCGAACGGCGGCGAGTGCAATCCGGATGGCAGCAACTGCGCGCCGACACTCGTCGTGACGCAGGCGGTCGCGAACTCGATCCGTGCGCAGATGGCGGCCGGCTCGACCGTGAATGTGACGATCTCGGACGCTGCGGCCCAGTCCCGCAAGGGCTGGATCGTCGGCACCTCCTCGCGCGGGCCGTCCACGAGCTTTGCCGCGATCAAGCCCGAAATCGGCGCCCCGGGCGCGTCCGTCTCGGCGATTGCCGGCACGGGCACGGGTGAGGAAGCGTTCGGCGGTACCTCGGGTGCGGCGCCCATGGTCTCGGGTTCGGCCGCGTTGCTGCTGTCGAAGAACCCGTCGCTCACGCCGACGCTCGTGCGCGCACTGCTCGCGAACACCGCGGACCCGGAGATCTACCAGCGCGCGCTGGTGGGCGAAGGGCAGGTGCTCGTGCCGATCACCCGCATCGGTGGCGGCGAAGTGCGCGTCAATCGTGCGCTCGCATCGAAGACCGCGATGTGGGATGCGGACACGAAGACGCCGGCGCTGTCGTTCGGCTATCACAGTGTCAGTTATCCGGTCGTGCTGAGTCGCACGGTGAAGGTGCGCAACTTCACGTCGAAACCGCGGCGCTACTCGGTAAAGAAGTCGTTCCGCTACGATGACGATGCCGCGAGCGGCGCGGTGACGCTGAGCGCGCCGGGCTCGGTCCTCGTGCCGGGTAACGGTACGGCGAGCTTCCGCGTGTTCATGTCGATCAACCCGGCGAAGCTCGGCGATTGGCCGTGGGCCAACGGGTCGGGCGGCTCGCAGGGGGGCAATGGTTCGCTGTTGCAGTCGGTCGAGTACGACGGCTACATCACGCTGAAGGACGCGACCGACGAGATCCATGTGCCGTGGCAGGTGCTGCCGAAGAAGGCGGCGCTCGTGCAGGCGCTCGGCAACAAGGTGGTGATCCCGGCGGGCAGTTCGACGGCGCCGCTGCGGCTGATCAACCTCGCGTATGCCAAGGCGGGTGTGGTCGAGCCGTTTGCGCTGCTCGGCACGAGCCCGCGCATTCCGGCATCGCAACTGCCGGGCCCGGGCGACAACTTCGCCGTGGTCGACCTGCAGGCGGTAGGCGCCCGCCTCGTCGGCATACCGGCGTCGCTCGGCGGTTACGGACTGCAGATCGCGGTTGCGACCCACGGAGTGAGGGCGCATCCCGCATATCCGGCGGAGTTCGACGTCTATCTCGACGTCGATGCCGACGGGACGGATGACTTCGTGGTCTATACCTCCGAGTCCGGCGGGTTCGCCGCGACCGGCCAGACCATCGTGACGACGATCAACCTCGCCACGGGCACCGGAGCGGCGTACTTCTACGCCGACACCGATCTCGAGACGGGCAACGTGATCATGACGCTGCCGCTCGCGCCGTTCGGCATCAGCCCGACGGCGACGCTCGGCATCTCGGTGCTGGCGTTCGACAACTACTTCACCGGCAACCTCACGGACTCCATCGACGGCAGGATCTTCACGCCGTCACTGCCGAAGTTCGACGTGTCGGCGCCGGCAGCAGGCGGAGTCAATCCGCTGAGTGTCGAGACGTTGACCGTGATGTCGGTGCCGGGAGGCGATACCGCTTCCCCGTCGCAGAGCGGGCTGCTGTTCTTCTATCGCAGCGCGAACCAGGGCCTCGAGGCCGACGCGATGGCGGTGGAGCAGCGCTGATCGGCAGGGCGTCGATCGGCGACGTTTGAATACGCCCCGGCGGAGCAATCCGCCGGGGCGGCTTTCTGAAAGCGGGTCTTCGCGCGCATCCATGGGATAGGACCTCGTCCCCTCACTGTCATTGAACGCGGCGATCGCCGCGATGGACGAGGCACGGAACGGCATGGGTGCCTGATTCGCTGGCCGATCCACGCAAGGCGTGGCGGCAGTGCATCAGGCCGCAATCATGATCGGCGCAGGCGCCGTGTATTGCCCAACGCGGCTGACTATGATGCAGTCGAACTGACGCGGGCAGGGCTGGGTCCGGTGAAGCCAGACATGCTGCCGGTCACACACGCGATCGCGCCCCGGCAGTTTTCCCAATACGGGGCAAGGCGCGCCCGGTTGGACACATGCGGCGGGTTCAGCGCAACGGTGGCCGACTTCGTCGAAGGGGCGGTCTGAGTCTGCTGCAGCGAATGCCATGCTCTTTTCCGCGTGAGAGCTGATACGTGACTACGAAGGACTCGCAGGAACCCATGGCGGTGGATGACATTGATGAGCTGAAAGCCGAATCGTATCGCCTGGATGCACAGTTGATTTCGGACTTGTGGATCTTTCGATGGGCGGCGCGGTTTGGCTCATTCACGGGTGCCGCCGATCGCCTCCACGTCACCCAGGGTGCAGTGAGCCAGCGGATGAGTCGGCTCGAAGGCAGGCTCGGCACCCTGTTGTTCCACCGGACGCGGCGTGGCCTGACGTTGACCGAGGCAGGGGCCGAGGTGTACCAGGCGATGAACGGTGTGGCGGCGACTTTGAATCGCTCGCTTTCGCGGTTCGACCGGGTTCAGCGTCGTTCGCTCGTGATCAGCTGCTTGCCGTCACTGGCCACCGAGTGGCTCGTGCCTCATATCGACGGCTTCTATGCCGCACATCCGGACGTCGAGCTGTTCATTCGCGCAGAATTGTTCGCTGCGTCGGTGGAGCGCATGGAGGACGAGGGCATCGACGTTGCAATCTGCTATCAGACGGAACCCGTGACCGACCTGCAGGAACTTGCGGTGCTCGACGAGATGATCGTTCCGGTCTGCTCGCGCGACTACCTGCGCGGGATGCAGGCCGCAGACGGCCCGCCGCCGATCACGAGGCTGCACGACGACGTGCCGTGGCCGGGTGGGCCGCGTGAGTTCGAGTGGGATGCATGGACGACGCGGAATCCCGAATGGGCGTGCCGCATCGTCAGTGAACGGCACTACAATCTCGCGCATCTCGCTTATCACGCGGCGCTTTGCGGGCAGGGCGTCGCGATGGGTCGGGTTGTCCTGATCAACCGCCTGCTCGGCCGTGGTGAGCTGATCCCGGCGACGCCTCTGGCGCCGGTTCGCGGGGCGAGCTACCGCATAGTGACGCACCGCCCCGGGGCCGCTTTTTCGCCCGTCCGGCGCTTCGCCTCATGGCTCTACACCGAAATGGAAGAGAGTCAGAGACAGACACTGGCCGCAATCTCGGAGTCGTGAAGCCAGCGCTGCTATGGTCAGCATTAGGAAAAGCCGCATTTACGCAGCACGGACCCACAGGAAACAATCCTCGAGAACGACGAAATTCGGGGAAGTTCGTTGGGCGTTCAGGGCCTCAGTCACTTTGATCGAAGGGATCGGTTGCGCGAGGCCTTGCGCAACGGTCGCGAGGCCGTCTGGTTGCGTGATGCGGTTTCCGACAAGTCTGCGATCGGCACCGCGATTCCCGCGTCGGAGATTGCCGCCGCTGCGCAGCGCTTCGCGCGCTTCCAGCAGGTGCTTGCCGCACTGTTTGCACGCGAGGGCTGGGATGGCCTGATTCGCTCTGCGCTGATCGAATTTCCGGTGGGTATCGGCGGATTCGTGAAGTGCGACCATGAGCTCCCCATTACGGGCTCGATCAAGGCTCGAGGAGGCATCCATGCCGTGCTGGCCATCATCGAGCAGATATCGGACCGAAACAATCTCGCGCACGACCGGCTGACTGCTGAACAAGGCCGTGCCTTGCTCGTTCGCCACACGATCGTCGTCGCGAGCACCGGCAATCTCGGCTACAGCGTCGGCATTTTTGCGCGTGCCTTCGGCCTGCAGGCGGAAGTACATATGTCCACCGACGCGCGTGGCTGGAAGAAGGATCGCCTGAGGGAGATTGGCGCGCGGGTTGTCGAACACGATTGCGACTATGCGGAAACTCTGGTGCGCGCTCGCAAGGCGGCTCGCGCGGAGGGTAGCTGGCTCGTCGACGACGAGCGCAGCCGCGATCTTCTGACCGGCTACGCAGTCGCCGCTGACGAAGTGATCCAGCAGCTGGAGGCACGGGGTGTGCTCGTCGATACCGCACACCCGCTGGTCGTGTATCTGCCCTGCGGGGTGGGGGGTGCGCCGGGCGGGATCACTCATGGCTTGAAGAGTCGCTTCGGGTGCAACGTCGTGACGGTGTTCGTCGAGCCGGTCGCAGCGCCCTGCATGCTCGCAGCGCTCGCCTTTGGGGGCGGGACTCCCGTTTCGGTTTATGACCTGGGTTGCGACAACCGCACCATTGCCGACGGGTTGGCCGTACCGCTCGCCTCGGGGCTCGTACTCGACGCAGTCGGTGACGCGATCGACGCTGCCATCGCGGTCCCCGACGCTGCGATGACGCGTTGGATGGCTCGACTCTGGGATGCGGGCCGGTTACGACTGGAGCCTTCGGCAGCCGCGGCGTTCGCCGCCGGCGAGCACTTGCTCGCGGTCGCACCCCATCAGCAGGGTTGGCCGTCGCTAAGCGGGGCGACGCATCTGTATTGGGCGACGGGTGGCTCGCAGATGCCCGAGGACGAATTCGTGCGGGTCGTGGCGGGTCAATGAGGCGCGCCGCCTGCCTGCTCCTGCTGCCGTTCGCGATGCTGTCGGACGCGGCATCGCTCCTGCCGGGTGCAGATCAGGTGGCACCGGCGCAGCTTCAGGCGATGCTGCAACACGCGGTGGAGCAAGGTTCGCCCGGTCTTTCGGCGGCAATCGCCAACTGCCGCGGCGTCATCTGGACGGGGGTCGCGGGTATGGCCGACATCGGCAAGCTTCGTCCAGTCGACGAAGCCAGTTTGTTCGGCATCGGCAGCATCACCAAGGTGTTCCTGGCCGTTGCAGTTCTGCAGTTGGTCGAGGAACGGCGCCTGGACCTGCGCAGTACGCCGCAGGGCGTCCTCGGTGCGGGCGCGGTTCGCCACATTGCCAACGCGAGTTCCGCGACCGTCGCGGATCTGCTCGGCCACCGGGGCGGGGTGCCGAGCTGGGAAGACGATACGCGCTGGATTCGCCGGGGGCGCGGAGCGGATATTGACGCTGCGCACATCTGGGGCAAGGCGGAGGCGCTCGGCTATATCCGCGGAGCGCCTGCGACGGGGCCGGCGGGCAGCAACTTCGCCTACTCCAACAGCGGCTACACATTGCTCGGCTTGATGGTCGAGAAGATCACCGGACGTACCGCAGAGGCCGAGATCCGGCGACGAGTGCTCGTCCCGTTGGGGCTGGGCGATACGTACATGGAAGGCTTCGAACCGGGCCAAGACGCGCGCGTACCGCGACGATATCAATTCATGACTGAAAAATTCAGCAGGGACGCGGGTATCGCTGCAGTGTTCAGCGAAATTCGGCCGGGTCTGCTCGATACGGGCAACACCAATCTGTCCGATGAATGGGCGGCGGGCGGCATCATCTCTTCGCCTCGTGAACTCGTGCTGTTCGCCCGCGCGCTGCGCGACGGTCGTCTACTGAAGCCGGAGAGTCTAGCGTTCATGGAGCAGTGGAGCCCGGCCTTCGGCCGCATGGACCATGGCCACGGGCTTTTTCGCATCCGGGTCGGCGACCTGTCGCTGGTCGGCCATACCGGGGGAGTGCTCGGGTTCAGCGCCGTGCTGTGGTGGGCAGCGGACAGCGATGCGATCGTCGCGGTGCTCGGAAACGGCAGCGGAATGCATGCGGGGGCCACGCCGCCGAAGGCGTCGAACATCGGCCTCGACGAGAAATTTGTCCGGCTGGCGCTGCAGTATTCCGCCCAACAGGGTGGCAGTACCGGGGCATGCCGATAGCGGAGACTCAGATTCCGAGTGGGGGTATGGAAATGTCTGAAATCAAAACAGTGCTGTCGGATTTCGTGGGAACGCTCGTCCGATATGGCGGCGGCACCTGCGCGCTCGCCATTTTCGCTGCTTCCGCCTGGGCCCAGTCGGGTCGGTCCACGCCTGCCGCCGGTGACGGCGCGAGGCCAGCGGACGAAGTACCCCTGAGCGAAGTGGTGGTGACGGCCCAACGGCGCGAGGAGCAGCTGCAGGATGTGCCGATCTCGATCACGGTATTGACGGGTGCGTCACTCGATCAATCTACCCAGTCGCTGACCGAAGAGATCGGCCGTGTTCCCGGTATTGCCATGGTCGACTCGAACCTGGGCGGCTCGTTCATCTCGTTGCGGGGTGTCGGATCGACAGGCACCAACTTCGCCGGCACCAACACGGTCGGCTACTATCTGGACTCCGTACCGTTCGGCTTCGTTCGCAATGCGCTGACCCCGAATGCAAGTGCGTACGATCTGGAGCGCGTCGAAGTGCTGCGCGGGCCGCAAGGCACACTCTACGGCGTCAACTCCCAGAACGGCGTCATCCGCGTTCTCACCCATGACGTCGAACTGGACAGCTTCGCAGTCAAATATCGCGTCGCGGGTTCGGGCACCCGGGACGGCGGCTTCAACTATCGCGGTGACGCGGCGCTGAATGTCCCGCTCATCGACGACAAGCTCGGCATGCGTCTCGTCGCGGGCTATGAAGATTTCGACGGCTGGATAGACCGGCCCAACCGCAAGGATGCAAACGACATGCGGCGCCTGACTCTGCGGGCGAAACTCAAGGCGCGGCCGTCCGACGACCTGACGCTAGGAATGTCATATTGGCACTCGGGCATGGACTCGCACGCGCGTCCGACGGGATTTGCGGACAACACCACGCCCGTCGTCGTCGACGAGCCGATGAGCGAGGATTACGACATCTATGCGCTCCAGGTCGGCTATGACCTGGGCAGCGCATCGCTCACCAGCGTTACCAGCTGGATGGACTATGCGAGCTACAGCGTCACCGACACTTCCTATGGTCCCGGCACCAATCTGACATCGAGCGACTTCAGGTCGCGGGTCGTTGCGCAGGAGATAAACGTGGCGTCGACACTGGATGGGCAGTGGCGCTGGACTGCGGGCGCCATATACCGTGACGTGAAGGACGAGTTCACGCAGTTGTCGCCACGCTACGTGAATCCGCGCGGCACGCAATACAACGACTATTCTGCTTCCTATGCCGGCTTCGCAGAGATCACCAGGCTGATGGCGGGCAACAGGCTGGAATTGACGGGCGGTGCGCGCTATTTTCATGATCGGACCCGGACCAGGCCGTTCTCCATCCTGAACAATGCGAACGCCGTACTGATCGAGTCGCGCGCGACATCGAGCAAGGTGTCGCCGCGCGTCGTGCTGACCTGGCTGCCCAGCCGCGACCTGACCTTTTACGCTTCCTATTCGGAAGGCTTTCGCGGCGGCTTTCCACAGAGCCCGACGGTCAAGGCAGTGGCACCCGAGTTTCCTGCGGTTGCACCCGACAATCTGTTGAACTATGAAATCGGCTCGAAGGGAACCATCGCGGGCGGTCTCATCGGCTATGATGTTGCAGTGTTTTATATCAAGCGCGAGGACATCCAGCAGTCGCTGTCCGTCAACGCAGTGAACGGTGCAGGTGCACCTGTCCGGGTCGCCGCGGTGATCAACGGCGAATCCGCCAGCGGCGTCGGCACGGATCTCGGCATTTCGGTCCGGCCGACGCGGAATATCTCGTTCGGCGCGAACTATTCCTGGAACGACTTGCAGCTCGATGCGGACATCGTGCCGGCGACCGGCGGGCCGTTGTATTTCAAGGGCGATCGGCCGACGAACTCGCCCGAACATACGTTCTCTGCATGGTTCGACCAGCAATTTTCGATCGGTGCGTATGACGGACACATTTCGGCATCGCTCAGCTACATCTCCGAGCGCGAGGCTCGCGGTCTTGTCAACGGTGTCCGCGTCCTGACGACGAGCGATGAAACTCTCACTTCACGGCTCAGCCTTGGTCTGACTTCACCGAGCGGCTGGGGTGTATCGCTGTACGTGGACAATCTCAACAACTACAACAAGACGCCGATCCCCGACTGGTTCATTAGCCCATCGGGGTCGAACAGGATCAGGCCGCGCACAATCGGCCTGCAGTTCGACCACAGGCTGTAACTGGAAGCATTGGCCGAGGGCGTCGTCAGGAATCAGCGGTGTACTGGAACCCACCCACCAGCAGGATTCTCGGCGCGGTTCTGGCGATGGCCCTGGCTGGGCCCGCTCTCGCCACGGGCAACTCAACGGCGGAGCAGATTCGCTCGATCATCCACGCGAGCGCCGGAGCGGATGGACCGGGCTGCGCGATCGGTATCCTGAAGCGGGGGAAGCCATTCCTGACCGTGGTGGACGGGAAGGCGGATCTGTCGACTCACCGACAGATTGACGCCGACACACAGTTCTATTCGGCGTCGATCGCCAAGCAGTTCACGGCGCTCGCAGTCGCGCGACTGGTGGTCGCCGGCAAGATCAGCCTCAATGACGACATCCGCAAGTATCTGCCCGAGATGCCGCGGTATCAGTCGACGGTCACGGTGTACATGCTGCTGCATCATACCGGCGGCATCCGCGACATGCTGACGCTCGGTGAGTTCGCCGGCTATCCCGAGTCGTCGGACGTCTCGCGCAAAGAGGCATTGCGTCTGGTCTACGCGCAGACAGAGACAGTCTTTCCGCCAGGTAGCCAGCACCGCTATTCGAACAGCGGATATCTTCTGCTTTCGGAGATCGTCGCCCGCGCTTCAGGTGTTTCCTTTGCAGACTACATGCGCGCCCAGATCTTCCAGCCGCTCGGCATGACGCGCACTTGGGTTCTCGAAGGTGCACGGACCAATGAGGCAAATGCGGCACACGGCTACGCGGTCGATGGTGCGACGCTCAAGATCGCCGACACGCATCCGTACTATGGAGGCGCGGGAGGTATGGTCCTCTCTCTGCGCGATCTCGCCATGTATGACCGCGACATCCAGGTAAATCACGAGGTCTGGACGCCAGCGATTGCAGAGATCATGCTCGATCCGGGCAAGCTCGCCGATGGCTCGCCTGCCGCCAGACGCGGCGTGATTTATGCCGCGGGTCTCGGCCTCAACGGACCTTGGGTGCAGCACAGCGGGGCAGGCGAAGGTTTCAAGAATATGGTTGCATGGCTGCCAGACGGGCGGCTCAGTGTTCATGTGCTCTGCAATAGTGGCGCAGTCGATCCCGCGAAAATCGCCGGGCAGGTCGTCGATGTGCTGTCATCCTACCCGTCGCTGCAACCCAGGATGCCGTCCATGGCTGGGCGGTACTCGAGCCTCGACCTGCCGGTCATCTACACACTGGAGCCTGTCGACGACGCAAAGCTGGACGTCATCATCACGCGGCGATCTGCAGGACTGGGACGCGATCGCATGATTCGACTCACCAGGGGCGCAGACGGCAGCTTCGCGGGCGAGGGATTCAGGATCGTGGCCGACGATGACCAGAACGGCTTCACCCTCGGTGATATCCGCGGCCGGGCAGGCTTGATCCACTTCAAGCGCGAGTCGCGAGAACCCTGACGGTGCGTGGTGCCCCATCGCGTCGCGCCGTGTCGCTCTGTGCAGTCCTCGCGCTTGCGGCAGCGAACCTCGTCCTGCATGGGCACGCGCGCGCCGCGGTGCCGTTTGAGGTCCACGACAAGTCGATAACCGAGTTGCAGCAGGCGCTTGCCGATCATCAAGTGACATCGCGCCAACTGGTTCAGGCATATCTCGAACGGATCCGTGCCTATGATCGCAGCGGACCAGACCTGAACGCGATCGTCTCGCTCAATCCCGCCGCGCTGGAACAGGCGGACATGCTGGACGCGGAACGCACCGTCAGGGGGCCACGCGGGCCGCTGCACGGCATTCCGATCCTGGTGAAGGACAACTTCGGCACTCTGGACATGCCGACCTCGGACGGTACGCTCGCCTTGGCGACTTTCATGACCAACGAGGACGCTGCGCAAGTCGGGCGACTGAAGGCGGCCGGTGCGATCATCCTGGGCAAGACAGCGATGCACGAACTGGCCATGAACGTCCTCACGGTATCTTCCCTAACCGGGGAAACGCGAAATCCCTACGATCCGCGCCGCTCACCCGGAGGATCGAGCGGGGGAACGGGTGCGAGTGTCGGTGCGAGTTTTGCGGCCGCAGGCATGGGGACCGACACCTGCGGATCAATCCGCGTGCCCGCGGCTTATCAGAATCTGTTCGCGATGCGAGCGACATACGGGCTCTCGAGCCGCGCCGGGATCATTCCACTGTCCTCGACAGAGGACATGGCCGGGCCGCTGACGCGCACTGTGACCGACCTTGCGATCATGATGGACGCAACCGTCGGATATGATCCGGCCGATCCGTCGACTGCCGTCATGAAGCATCGCGCCGATCCGCAGTATCGAGTGCATCTCGAGCCGGGTGCACTGAAAGGAGCGCGGATCGGCGTCATGCGCGATTACATGACGCCACGTCAGTTGAACGGTGTCATGCGCGACAAGATGTCGGCGGCGCTCGACCTGATGGAGGCACGAGGAGCTGTCCTGGTCGACGTCGCAGTCCCGGACCTGGATCTCGTGCTCAATGCCGCCAGCAACATCGTTACCCAGGAATTCCGCGCTGATTTCACCGAGTTCCTGCGTCGTCATCCGGAGGCGCCGATCACGTCGGTCGCGGAACTGGTCGGAGGTGGCCTGGTCCATGCGGCGATCGACGATCGACTGAAGCGCCGGTCTGCGTCGCCGACGCGTGATGACAAGGCCATTGCCGAGGCGCTGAGCAAGCGTGATGAAGCGCGCCGCATGGTCATGGATGCCATGGCGCGGGCGGATGTCGACGTGCTCGTGTATCCGACAATCACGCAGCCGCCGCCGATCTGGGGCGCAGAACTGTCGGGGGTCGCGACTTGCGGGCTCAGCGCCGCAACCGGCTTGCCGGCGCTCGCTCTGCCGCTTGGCCTGAGCTCAGAGCGGCTTCCGGTCGGCCTGGACATCCTTGGCAAACCGTTCGAGGAGATGCGCCTTCTGAACCTGGCCTATGACTGGGAAAGCCTGGCGAAGCCCCGCGAAGCGCCGTTCAGCACGCCGCCGCTGGTTCACGGCAAGGCGCCCGCAGATTTCCGGTTCAGTGTCCGGCTCGCGAGGCGTCCGCAAGCCGGCGGCGCCGACATCAGCTTTACCTATGATCCTGTGACTGCGTTGCTCACCTATGATGTGCGCATTTCCCGCTTGGGAAGCGACGTGCCGGTGGCGGTGACCCTGCAGCGCAGCGAGGATGGCAAGCCGGGGTCAATCATTGCCGTGCTGTCGCGCTCGGGCCAGTTCGCGAAGCGCGGAAGAAGATATCTTACGCCACGCCAGCATGAGGACCTTGTCGCAGGGCGGCTGATGGCTGGCTTCTACACCCGTGCCTGGCCACTGGGGCTGGATCGAGTCCGTCTGTCGCCACCGGCGAGCGCTGGTCCGTGACAGGCAAACAACCCCGGTGGGTCGTAGTTGCGGCAGCGGCATCCCTTTTCGCGGGTTGTGTCACCGGTGCACAGGCGGAATCGGATCCGACGGATTCAGTCGACCTGGTGATCACCGGCGGAACCATTTATTCCGGTGCGGAGGGAGAGCTGCCTATTGTCGGCGACGTCGCCATTCGTGGAGATCGGATCGTTCATGTCGGCACGCGCCGCGCGTTCAAGGCGGCACGTGTGATCGATGCGCGCGGCATGATCGTCGCGCCGGGCTTCATCGATGCTCACGCGCATCCGGACACCTATATTCGCTCGCCCGATGCGGTCCAGCGGCTCAATGCCCCCTGGCTGATGCAGGGCGTCAGTACGGTCGTCATCGGCGTCGATGGTGCGGGCACGCCGGATATCAAGGCAGATACGGGCGCGCTGATCGCGGCACGGATCGGGACGAACATCGTGCCGTTCGTCGGCTTTGGCGCTGTTCGATCGCGCGTGCTGGGCAAGGACTCGCGTGCGCCCACGGCCGAGGAACTTGACCGCATGAAGGGACTGGTGGTGCAGGCCATGTGCGAGGGGGCGGCGGGCCTGTCGACCGGCCTCTTCTATGCACCGCAAAGCTTTGCCGAGACAGGGGAGGTGATAGCGCTCGCCAGGGAAGCGGGGCGCCTGGGAGGAATCTACGATACACACCAGCGTGACGAGTCCAGCTATTCGATCGGGCTGCTCGCCTCGGTGATGGAGGCCCTGCGTATCGGGCGTGAGGCGAGTATTCCCGTCCATTTCGCGCATTTGAAGGCGCTCGGCGTGGATGTGCAGGGTCTGGCGCCGCAGGTCATCGCACTGATTGCCAAGGCGCGCCGGCAAGGCATCGATGTCACGGCGGATCAGTATCCCTGGCTGGCCTCGGGAACCAGCCTCGAAGCCGCGTTGATTCCACATTGGGCGGTCGACGGCGGTCGCGATGCGCTGCTTCACCGCTTGGACAATCCGGCCTTGTTGACACGCATCCGGACGGAGATGCGCGAGAACCTGCGACGACGCGGCGGACCCGCGGCATTGCTCCTGACGAGCCCCGGCGGGCCACTCACAGGCAAGACGCTCGAACAGGTTGCGCACGACTGGGGTGACGTCGAGCCGATCGATGCGGCATTGCGCATCGTGCGCACCCGCTTCGCGGAGGGAGATGCGGCGCAGGGTACCGGGGTCGCCTCGTTCAACATGAGCGAAGACGATGTCGAGGCCATCATGCAGCAACCCTGGGTCGTGACGGGCTCGGACGGATCCGATGGACATCCCCGCCAGTTTGCGACCTTTCCGACAAAGTATGCGGTCTATGTCCGGCAAGAGCACGTCATCGACCTCGCAAGCTTCATCCGGCGTTCGACAGGACTGACTGCGGACATATACAGGCTCGAGAAGCGTGGCTACCTTCGCAAAGGCCATTTTGCCGACGTCCTGGTATTCGACCCGGCGACATACGGGCCGCGCGCGGACTACGCCCATCCGGATGTGTTGAGCTCGGGCGTTCGGCTTTTGCTCGTGAACGGCGCAACCGCTGTAGACGCAGAGCAATTGACTGGGGCCGCTGCCGGTCGTGCCCTGCTGCGCGCGCCGTGCACGGGTCGTCAATCTGAACGTCATGCCGGGTTTACTGCGAGCGGCGCGCCTCGAGTTCTTCCCAGCGCGCCATCGCGGACTCGATCTCGCCGTCGATCGCACCGATGCGCTCGCGGTCGGCGCGCAGGCGCTCCGGTTTCGAGCGGTGGTAGTCCGGCGCGCACATGGCCGCCGTGAGCGTCGCCTTTTCCTGCTCGAGTGCGTCGATGGCCGCCGGCAGGCCGTCGAGTTCGCGCTGCTCGCGGTAGCCAAGGCGCTGGCGGATGCGCTCGCGCGCGACAGCCGGCGAGGCAGCCGGCGAGGCAGTCGTGCGTGCGGCCGGGGCCCGACCGGCAGGGGCGGGGCGCTGCGCGAGCCAGTCGCTGTAGCCACCGACGTACTCGCGCCAGCGTCCGTCGCCTTCCGCGGCGAGCGTCTGTGTCACGACATTGTCGAGAAATGCGCGGTCGTGGCTCACAAGCAGCAGCGTGCCCGGGTATTCCTGCAGCGTCTGCTCGAGCAGTTCGAGCGATTCCATGTCGAGGTCGTTCGTCGGCTCATCGAGCACGAGCAGGTTCGCGGGCTGCGCGAACAGGCGCGCGAGCAGCAACCGGTGGCGCTCGCCGCCCGAGAGCATGCGCACAGGGGAGCGGGCGCGTCGGGCCGGGAACAGGAAGTCCTCCAGATACGAGGTCACGTGCCGGCGACGATCGCCCGTCCCGATCCAGTCGGAACCCGGGCTGACGCTATCCGCGACCGTGCGATCGGGATCGAGCTGCGCGCGCAACTGGTCGAAGTAGGCGACGCGAAGTTGCGTGCCGGTGCGCACGGTGCCGGTGTCGGGCGGCAGTTCACCGAGCATCAGCCGCAGCAGCGTTGTCTTGCCGGCGCCGTTCGGGCCGATGATCCCGATGCGATCGCCACGCAGGATGCGCAGCGACAGGTCCCGCACGATCGGCCGCGCCCCGAAGCCGACGCCCACGTGGTCGAGTTCGACGACGAGCTTGCCGGAGCGATCGCCCGCGTCGAGCGTGAAGCGCACGTCTCCGGCGCGCTCGCGGCGTTCGGTGCGCTCGACGCGCAGCCTCTCGAGCCGGCGCACACGCCCTTCGTTGCGTGTGCGGCGCGCCTCGACGCCGCGCCTGATCCACGCCTCCTCCTGCTTCCAGAACTTGTCGAAGCGACGGTTGGCGACGGTCTCGGCCGCGAGCTCCTGCGCCTTTGCGCGCTCGTACGCCGCGAAGTTTCCCGGGTAGGAGCGCAGCACGCCGCGATCGAGCTCGACGATGCGCGTAGCGACGCGATCGAGGAAGCGTCGATCGTGGGTCACGACGACGAGCGCCGCGGCGCCGGCCGCGAGCGCTTCCAGTTGCTCGATGCCGGCGATGTCGAGGTGGTTGGTCGGTTCATCGAGCAGCAGCAGCTCGGGCTCGAGTGCAAACGCCAGCGCGAGTGCAGCGCGCTTGCGCTCGCCACCCGAGAGATTGCCCGACGCCTGCCCGGCCGCGAGGCCGAAGCGGTCGAGCAGTGCGGTGAGACGTACCGTGAAAGCCGCGCGCGCCGTGTCCTCGAAGCGATCGGCACCGCCGCGCAGCGCGAGGCTCGCGCCGAGCGTGGGCGCGGCGGGCAGGTCGGGCTCCTGCTCGACGAGTGCGATGGACAGGTTGTCGCGACGCTGCACTTCGCCTTCGTCCAGCCCCTGGCGCCCCGCGAGCACCGCGAGCAGCGAGGACTTGCCGGTGCCGTTGCGCCCGATGAGGCCGATGCGCTCGCCGGCCGCGACGTTGAGGCTCGCGTCGTCGAGCAGCGGCAGCAGGCCGAAGGCGAGGTGGGCATCGAGCAGTGCAATACGGGTCATCCGCACACGATAACGCGCGCCGCGCGCGCCGTCCGGGCTGTGTAATAATCGCCGGCCAAAAGCCCCACGAACGTTCTGCCGCTGCGCGACCGGAGCCCGAGATGAACCTGTTTTCCGCCCTGATGCCTCGCGAGGGCCAGTTTTTCACGCTGTTCAACGATCACGCCGCGCTGGTCGTCAAGGGCGGGCGGGAGCTCTTCGAGCTGCTGCAGGACTACGGCAACGTGGACGGCCGCGCCGCGCGCATCGCCCGCATCGAGGAGGTCGAACACGAAGCCGACCGGATCACGCGCGAGGCGGTCGAGCTGCTGCACCGGTCCTTCGTCACGCCTTTCGACCGCGACGTGATCCATCGCCTCATTTCGCGCATGGACGACATCCTCGACCTGATCCAGGACACCGCGGAATCGCTCGTCCTCTACGACATCCAGCATCTCACGGCCGAGGCGATCCATCTCGCGAATCTCGTGCAGATCTGCTGCGAGCGCGTCGAGGCGGCGGTGGTGCTGCTGTCCTCGATGAAGAACGCCAGCGAGATCATGAAGATCAGTCTCGACATCGACGGACTCGAATCCGACGCCGACCGCGTGATGCGCGGCGCGATCTCGAAGCTGTTCCGCGACGAGCGCGACGATCGCCAGCTGATCAAGCTGAAGGCAGTGTACGAACTGCTCGAGGCGACCACCGACAAATGCCAGGACGTCGCGAACGTGATCGAAGGCGTCGTGCTCGAGAACGGCTGACGATGAGCGGCGAAATCGTCCTGACGACGCTCGCGATGCTCGTCGTGCTCGCGCTGCTGTTTGATTTCATGAACGGCTTCCACGATGCCGCGAATTCGATCGCGACGGTGGTTTCGACCGGCGTGCTGAAGCCGTACCAGGCGGTCGTGTGGGCCGCGATGTTCAATTTCGTCGCGATCGGCATCTTCCACCTGAAGGTCGCGTCGACGGTCGGCAAGGGCATCATCGATCCCGCCTTCGTCGACTACCACGTGATCTTCGGCGCGCTCATCGGCGCGATCACGTGGAACGTGATCACCTGGTACTACGGGATCCCGTCGAGTTCCTCGCACGCGCTGATCGGCGGCATGATCGGCGCGGCGATGGCGAAGGCGGGCACGGCGCCGCTGCTCGCGCCGGGCATCATCAAGGTGTCGCTGTTCATCGTCGTGGCGCCGATGCTCGGGCTCGCGCTCGGCGCGCTGTGGATGGTGGCGGTCTCGTGGGTTTTCCTGCGCGTCTCGCCGCACCGGGTCGACCGGATATTCAGGCGCCTGCAGCTCGTGTCGTCGGCCCTCTACAGCATCGGCCACGGCAGCAACGATGCCCAGAAGACGATGGGCATCATCTGGCTGCTGCTGATCGCGGCCGGCGCGACGACGCGCGATCATCTGCCGGTGTGGGTGATCATCAGCTGCTATGCCGCGATCTCGATCGGCACGTTGTTCGGGGGCTGGCGGATCGTGAAGACGATGGGCCAGCGGATCACGAAGCTGCGACCGGTCGGCGGCTTTGCGGCGGAATCCGCGGGCGCGCTGACCCTGTTCGGCGCCTCGACGTTCGGCATCCCGGTCTCGACCACCCACACCATCACGGGGGCGATCGTCGGCGTCGGCACGGCGCAGCGCGCCTCCGCCGTGCGCTGGGGCATAGCCGGCAATATCGTGCTCGCGTGGATCGTCACGATTCCCGCGTCGGCATTCTTCGCCGCCATCGCATGGTGGATCGGCATGAAGACGTTCTGAGCCGGCACCTGCACGGAGAGCGGGTGGCAATGAGCGAGCGGCGAATGTCGCGCGAGGAGAGGTGCCCTGCCGCGGGCCTCGGGCTCGCGCTGCTGGTCGCGGCCACGACCGTGGGTTGCGCCAACCTCGCGGTCCCGGCAGACATGCGTGCGGTACGCATGGCGACGACAGGGGGCCCTGATGTACTGAGAGTGGAGCGCGTCGCCGTGCCCGTGCCGCGCGCCGGCGAGGTGCGGATCAGGGTGCGGGCCGCCGGTGTCAATCCCGTCGACTGGAAAATCCGCGAAACCGGCTATGGGCGCAAGATAGACGCGGCCGCGCCGTGGATCCCGGGCTTCGACGTCGCGGGCACGATCGATGCAGTCGGCGAGGGCGTGACGACATGGCGGCGCGGCGATGCGGTCGTCGCAGCGCTGCAGCGCTCGGCGCAAGGGGGCTACGCGGAGTATGCGATCGCATCGGCGGACGATGTCGCGCCGAAGCCGGTTGCGTGGAGCTTCGAGTCCGCGGCAGGCCTGCCGACGGCGGGAATCACGGTGTGGCGTTACCTCGTCGTCACGGGTGCGGTGGCCCGCGATGAGCGGGTGCTGGTGCAGGGCGGTGCCGGTGGCGTCGGCAGCATCGCGGTCCAGGTCGCGAAGGCGCGCGGCGCCCATGTGAAGGCAACGGCCTCGGCGCGCAACCGGGCCTATGTCGAGTCCATCGGCGCGGACGAGGTCATCGACTATCGCGCGGTGCGGTTCGAGGAACGCGTGGCCGATGTCGATCTCGTGTTCGATACGGTCGGTGGCGAAACCCTCGCGCGCTCGCTGGCCGTGGTCAGGCGCGGTGGACGCCTCGTCACGATCGCGGGACGCCCCGACCTGCAGGCCTGTGAGACAGCCGGCATCGTGTGTGCGGGCGCCGTGGCGTCGCAGGGGCCCTTTGGCGACGCGCTGCGCGAAATCGTCGCGCTGGCCGATGCGGGCCGGCTGGCGGTACATGTCGACCGCGTGTTTCCGCTCGAGCAGGCCGCCCGGGCGCAGGAGCTGAACCGGGAAGGCCATACGCGCGGCAAGATCGTGCTGCGGGTCCGGCCGTAGCACGGCGCCTGCCGGTCGGGGCGGCGAAGGGCGGCCCGGTAGCTTACAATGCCGCCATGAGTGACCTCGGCAACAGCTTCGATGCGGCGTTCAGCAAGGCCGTCGATCTCGGCAACAAGATCGCCGACAAGGACAAGGACGCGGACCTGTGGGACATCGCCGACGGCCTGCTCGCGGGCGCGGTGCAGTACTGGCTCTACTCCCGCCAGCCCTGCGGCGATCCGCGCTGCCAGGACTGCATGCCGATCAGCACCGCGGCCGGCCGCATGGCCGAGCTCAAGCGCCTGATGGAAGAGCTCGCGAGCGAAAGCGAGTACTTCCATACGCCGACGGATTCGAACGCCGGACGGGCTTGACGCGCCCTTTCGCGGGGGCTATGCGCGCTTTTCCAGCGCGCCCGCGCCGGCGACCTCCTCCAGCGCCGCCTCGAGCAGCCCAAGGCCCTCGTCCAGCAGCCGCTCCTCGATCGTGAGCGGCGCGAGGAAACGGATGACGTTCGCGTAAATGCCGCACGAGAGCAGGATGAGGCCGTGCCGGCCCGCCGCCTGCACGAGCTGCTTCGCGAGGTCCGCATCGGGCGCGTCGGCCTTGCGGTTTTTCACGAGTTCCATCGCGACCATCATGCCGAGGCCGCGCACGTCGCCGATGCAGGGGAAGCGCGCCTGCAGTGCCTTCAGGCGCGACACCAGGCGTTCGCCGAGCGTGGCGGCTCGCGCGGCGAGCTGCTCGCGCTCGATCACCCCGAGCACTGCGAGACCCGCGGCGCAGCCGAGCGGTGAGCCGGCGTAGGTGCCACCGAGGCCGCCCGGCACGGGCGAGTCCATGATCTGCGCCTTGCCGATGACCGCCGAGATCGGCACGCCGCCGGCGAGGCTCTTCGCGACGGTCATCAGGTCGGGCTCGATGCCCGCGTACTCGACCGCGAACATGCGCCCGGTGCGCGCGAACCCTGTCTGGATTTCGTCGACGATGAGCACGATGCCGTGCTGGTCGCAGACGGCACGCAGCCGGCGCAGGAACTCCGGCGGCGCGGCGTAGAAGCCGCCCTCGCCGAGCACCGGTTCGATGATCATCGCGGCGACGCGCGCCGGATCGATGTCGGCCTTGAACAGCTGCTCGAGCGCGGCGAACGAATCGTCGACGCTGATCCCGTGGTACGCGATCGGATAGGGCAGGTGGTACACCTCGGGCAGCATCGGGCCGAAGCCCGCCTTGTACGGCACGACCTTGCCGGTGAGGGCGCTGCACGCGAGCGTGCGGCCGTGAAAGCCGCCCGAAAAGGCGATCACGCCGGAGCGCTTCGTGTGAAAGCGCGCGATCTTGATCGCATTTTCCACCGCCTCGGCACCGGTCGACAGGAAGATTGTCTTCTTCGGCGTGCCGCCCGGCGCCAGTGCGTTCAGCGCCTCCGCGAGCGCGATGTAGCTCTCGTACGGCGTGACCTGGAAGCAGGCATGCGTGAAGCGCCCGACCTGCGCCGCGAGCGCCGCCTCGACCGCCGGATGGACGTGGCCCGTATTGAGCACCGCGATGCCGCTCGCGAAGTCGATGTAGCGACGGCCCTCGATGTCCCACAGCTCGGCGTTGCGCGCGCGCTCGGCATAGATCGCGTAGTTGTTGCTGACGCCGCGCGGAACCGCAGCCTCGCGCCGCTTGTGCAGGTCGGAATTGCTGTTCATGCCAGTTTGTGCCTCGCGATGGGCAGGGAACGCAGCCGCCGCCGGGTGGCTGCGAAGATGGCGTTGCAGACCGCCGGTGCGACGAGCGCAGTGGCCGGCTCGCCGATGCCGCCCGGTGGCGCATCGGACGAGACCTGGTAAGTCTCGATCTTCGGCACTTCGTTCATGCGCACGAGGCGGTAGTCGTGGAAATTGCTCTGCTGCACGCGCCCGGCCTGGACGTTGATCTCGCCCCAGAGCGCCGCGGAGAGGCCGAAAAGTATCGAGCTCTCGACCTGCGCGGTGACGATGCCCGGATTGACTGTCCGGCCGCAGTCGAGTGCGCAGATGATCTTCTCGACCTTGATCTTGCCGCCGGCGAGCGAGATCTCGGCGACCTGTGCCATGTAGGTGTCATAGCCTTCCATCGCGGCGACACCGAAGTGACGGCCCGGGGACGGCTTGTCGTAGCCCGCGCGGCGCAATGCGACCTCGAGCACCTCGAGATAGCGGGGCTGCTTCGCGAGCAGCGAGCGCCGGAATGCCGCGGGGTCCTGGCCGGCGGCGAGCGCGAGTTCGTCCATGAAGCTCTCGGCGACGAAGCAATTGAGCGAATGACTCACGGAGCGCCAGTAGCCCACGTTGAGCCCGATGTCGTGCGGTACCCAGTCGACGAGCACGTTCGGGACATCGTAGGGGTAGTTGGCCGCCGCCTCGACCGCAAACGGATCGACGGCGCCCGCGGGAACGACGCCGGGAAACACACGCGCGGTGATCGACGGCCCGGTCAGATGCAGTTTCCACGCGATCAGCTTGCCGTCGCGATCGAAGCCGCCCGCCACGGTGTCGTAGGCCGGCGGGCGATAGACATCGTGTGTCGTGTCGTCCTCGCGCGTCCACAAGAGTTTCACGGGCTTGCCGACCGCTTTCGACGCTTCGACGGCGGCCGGGATGAAATCGACGTCGATCCGCCGACCGAAGCCGCCGCCGAGGAACGTGGTGTGCACATCGACCTGCGCGGGCTTCAGGCCCGCGGCCGCCGCCGCCGCCTGTGCCACCGCCTGCGATTGCGTGGGCACGTAGATGTCGCAGCCGTCGGCGCGCACATCGGCCGTGCAGACCTGCGGCTCGAGCGTCGCATGGGCGAGCAGGGGCAGCTCATACTCGGCCCGCACGACCCGTGCGGCCGATTTCAGCGCCGTCTCGGCGTCGCCCGTCGTGCGCGCAACGATGCCCGCCTTCGCGGACGCCTGGCGCAGCCCACGCAGGATCGAACCGTCATTGAGGCCGGCCGAAGCGGAGCCGTCCCAATCGATCTTCAGCGCGTCGCGCGCCTTGCGGGCCTGCCACCAAGTGTCGGCAACGACGGCGACGCCCGAGCTCGTCGTGACGATCTGCCGCACGCCCGGCATCGCCTTCGCCGCGCTGTCGTCCAGGGTCTTCACCTTGCCGCCGACCATCGGGGGCTGCGCGAGCGCGGCATGCAGCATGCCCGGCAGGCGCACGTCGATGCCGTAGGTCGCGGAGCCGTCGACCTTGGCCGGCGTGTCGAGACGGGGCATGGCCGTGCCGATCCAGCGGAATTTCTGCGGGTCCTTGAGCTCGACCTTGGCCGGAACGGGCATCGACGCGGCGGCCGCGGCGACCGCGCCGTAGCGCAGGCGCTTGCCGTAGGGCGAGATGATCTCGCCGTTCTCGACGCGGCACGCGCTCGCGGCCGTATCCCACTCCTTCGCGGCGGCTGCCTTCAGCATTTCGCGCGCCTGCGCGCCCGCGGTGCGCAGCTTCGTCCATGCGTCGCGCACGCTGGTGCTGCCACCGGTCACCTGGGCGCCGATCGCGGCGTTCTTGTAGGCGTCGCCGACCGGGGCAAACTCGATCGTGAGCCGATGCGGGTCGATCTCGAGTTCTTCGGCGAGCAGCGTCGGCAACGCCGTGTAGACACCCTGGCCCATTTCCGAGCGGTCGCAGAGGAACGTGATCGAGTCGTCCGTACCGATGCGCAGCCAGGCATTGGTGGCGAACTGTCTGCGCTCGCCCGACACGGCCCCGGCACCCGGCTTGCTGCAGCCCGCGAGGCTGATCGCGAGCACGAGCCCGGCACCTGCCGCACCGGCTTTCAATACGTCGCGCCGCGTCACCAAGCTCGCCGGCAGGGCGCTCACGACTTCTCCCCCATGATCTCGGCCGCGCGGTGAATGGCCGCGCGAATGCGCTGGTAGGTGCCGCAGCGGCACAGGTTGCCGGCCATGGCGGCATCGATGTCGGCGTCGGTGGGCTTCGGCGTCTGCGCGAGCAGCGCGGTCGCCGACATGATCTGCCCCGACTGGCAGTACCCGCACTGCGGGACATCGAGTTCGATCCAGGCCCGCTGCACGGGGTGGCTGCGGTCGCTCGAGAGGCCCTCGATCGTGACCACCTTCGCCGTACCCACCGCGCTTGCCGGCGTGACGCAGGCGCGGACCGGCTGGCCGTCGAGGTGGACCGTGCAGGCGCCGCACAGCGCGGCGCCGCAGCCGTACTTGGTGCCCGTCAGCCCGATGATGTCGCGCAGGACCCAGAGGAGCGGCGTATCCGCTTCCGCGTCCACCGTGCGATCGGTGCCATTGACGTTGATCGTCAGCATGCGTTCTCTCCGCGAGCGGCCGCCAGGCAACGCCTAATATAGCCCCCCGCGATGGCCCGCGGCCAACGGGCTGATAGAATTTCAGGCTGATTGCAGGGAGTCACGTTTGAACGCAATTGCGGCGGAAGTCGTCATCATCGGCGCAGGTCCTTGCGGGCTGTTTCAGGTTTTCGAACTCGGGCTGCTCGGCATCTCCGCGCATGTGCTCGACTCGCTGCAGGCGCCCGGCGGCCAGTGTACGGAGCTGTATCCGGACAAGCCGATCTACGACATCCCCGCGCTGCCGGTCTGCGGCGCGCAGGAACTGGTCGATCGCCTCATGCAGCAGGCGCATCCCTTCAACCCGCAGTTTCACCTGGGTGCCGAGGTCACGGAACTCCGCGTGCTCGAATCCGGCCGCTTCCATGTGGCCAACAGCGCCGGCACCACGTTCGACGCCGGTGCCGTCGTGATTGCCGCGGGAGTGGGGTCCTTCCAGCCGCGTCGCATCGGTGTCGACGGTGCGGATGCCTTCGAGGGCCGGCATATCCACTACCGCGTGAAGAACGCGGCGGATTTCCTCGGCCGGCGCCTCGTGATCTTCGGCGGGGGCGACTCCGCGCTCGACTGGGTCAACGAGTTTGCCGGCAAGGGCACGCCCGTGACGCACGTGCACCGGCGCACGGAGTTCCGCGCGGCACCGGCGTCGGTGGCGCGCATGCGCGAACTCGAGGCCGCCGGGCGCGTGCGGCACATCACGGGTCTCGCACACGCGCTCACCGTCGATGGTGCGGGCGATGCGGCCGAGCTGCGCGGCGTCCAGGTGAAAGCCGCGGACGGCACGATGCACGCGCTCGAGGCCGACCACCTGTTCGCCTTCTTCGGCCTGCATCCGAAGCTCGGTCCGATCGCCGAGTGGGGCCTCGAACTCGACAAGAAGGCGCTGCGCGTCGACACGGAGAAATTCCAGACGTCGGTGCCGGGCATCTTCGCCGTCGGCGACATCAACACCTATCCGGGCAAGAAGAAGCTGATCCTCTCCGGCTTCCACGAGGCCGCGCTCGCGGCGTTCGCGATCCAGCATCACCTGTATCCGCAGAAAAAGCAGTTCCTGCAATACACGACGACGAGTCCCGTGATGCACAAGCGCCTCGGCGTCAGCGGGGCGTGACCGCGATGGATACCCGTCTCGCGGACCTCCTGCGCCAGTTCGACCTCGAGCGCCTCGAGGTGAACCTCTTTCGCGGCCAGAGCCGGGATATCGGCTCGCCGCAGGTGTTCGGCGGCCAGGTGCTCGGCCAGGCGCTGATGGCGGCCTACGCGACGATCGAGTCGCACGACGTGCATTCGCTGCACGCCTATTTCCTGCGCCGCGGCGACTTCAAGGCGCCGATCGTCTACCACGTCGATCGCGCACGCGACGGGCACAGCTTCTCCGCGCGGCGGGTCGTCGCGATCCAGCACGGCGAGCAGATATTCAACATGGCCGCCTCCTTCCAGCTGCGCGAGACGGGCCTCGACCACCAGATGCCGATGCCCGACGTGCCGCCGCCGGAAGCGCTGCCGGAGAGCGACGAGCCGCCGCTCGAAGTGCTCGAGAAGCTGCCGGAGAAGCTCCAGCGACTCTTTGCGCAGAAGCGGCCGTTCGAGTTCCGGTCGGTGGAACCGACCGATTACCTGCACCCGCGCAAGCTACCGCCGCGCCAGCACGTGTGGCTGCGCGCCGTGGGGCCCTTGCCCGACGACGACCGGCTGCACCGCTGCCTCCTCGCCTACGTGTCCGACTACAACCTGCTCGACACGTCGCTGCGCCCGCATGGCGCATCGTGGCATGCGGGCAATCTCATCCTCGCGAGCATCGATCACGCGATGTGGTTTCATCGCCCGGTGCGCCTCGACGAATGGCTCCTTTGCACGATGGACAGCCCGAGCGCCTCGGGCGCACGCGGCTTCGCGCGCGGCATGCTGCACGCCCGCGACGGTCGCCTCGTCGCGAGCACTGCGCAGGAAGGATTGATCCGGATCGTCAAGCCGCCGGGATGAACGCCGCGCGCGCCCTCGCTGTCGCCGCCGCCCTGGCCGGCGCGCCCGGGACCGCAGCCGCCGCGCCCGCCGATGATGTCGCAACGCTCGCCGCATGGTGGCCGGGCATTTACGACACGGCCGAACAACTGGTGTTCTCGACCCACGGCGTGGCGGGCCGCGCCGAAGGCTCCGAACTGCGCGTGCGCACGATCGTCTCGCGCATTGCGGTGCCGTGGCTCGGCCGCTACGTGCTCTATGTCGAGGAATTCCTGCACGACGATCCAGAGAATCTGCGGCGGCAGGTACTGCTGCGGCTCGAGCAGGCGAACGGCGGCGTGCGCGTACGCCAGTACACGCTGCGCAATCCCGCACACTTTCGCCACCTGCACCGCTCCCCGCGCCTGATCGCGAGCCTCACGGTCGACGACCTCGAAGCGGATCCCGGCTGCGATCTCGTCCTGCGGCGCGAGGTCACGCAGTTCATCGGTGGCACCGAAGGCAACGCGTGCCGCGACGATGCGCCGAACGAGGCTCGCTACCTGGACTATCGCCTGCTCGTCGGTCAGGACCTGTACTGGTATCGCAAGCGCCACTTTCGCGTCGCGGACAACGTGCTCGAGGACGAGATCGCGGGCTACACGTGGTTCCAGCTGTACGCGGCGCGCCTGTTTTCGTGCCGCGTGCGCTGGTCGCCGAGCGGCCGCCGCGCCGACCTGCGCGACCTGCTCGCGGTCGACGTGCACGACCAGGGGGGACGCGCGAACTTCACGACACCGGACGGCCGCCGCCTCGAGATCGAATTGCACGCCGAGGACTGGCCGTTCGCGGCGGGCCGCGACTCGCTGATCCTGATCCTCGACGAAGCGGGCGCGAACGATCCGCTCGCGACCACGTGGACCCCGATCGGTCGCGACGCGATCACGCTCGATCTCGGCTGGCTCGCGGTGCGCTGCGCGGCGGTGGTGCCGGATCGGCCGGTGCGCAGGACATGAGGATGGCCGCCGCTGCTGTCGGCTGCGTAATTACCCTTAAGGTGCCGTTCAGCTTCGACCGGTAGTATCGGCGTTCCGAGAGTCCGGAGGGTTCCCGATGCTGCGTGCGCTGTCGTCTGCTGTCACCCTGTCGATCCTGCTCGTGGGCCAGGTCTTTGCTGCGGACGCGGCAACGACCGAGGCGCAGCTGAAGCGCGGCAGGCTGCTCTTCACGCAGTGCCAGGCGTGCCATCAGGTGAAGCCGGGTGCACCTTCGCTCCTCGGCCCGAACCTCGCTGGGATCATGGGCCGCAAGGCGGCCTCGGCGCCCGGGTTCAAGTACTCGTCTGCGCTCGCGAAATCGGGTCTCACTTGGAACGTCGCCACGCTCGACAAGTGGCTCGCCCGTCCGTCGACCCTGGTGCCCGGCAACACGATGGCCTTTGCAGGGCTGCCCAAGGCCGAGGATCGCGCGGCCGTGATCGCGTGGCTCGCGGCCGAGACTGCGCCGAAGAAGAAATAGCGACCTGCCGCCGATCAGGCGAGCGCCCGCACGAGGACGATCAGGCCGGCGATTGCGAGCGCGAGTGACACGATCGCGACCGCGAGAATCGCGACGGGCACGACGATCAGCATCGCGCGCGAGTGCCGCTCGATGCGGGCCGGATCGCGTCGCCAGCGATCGAGCAGCGCGAGATTGCGCAGGTGCGGCTTGAACGCGAAGTCGAACAGATCGCCCGCGACCGGAATCGCGCCGAGCGTCGCGTCGAGCAGGACATTGCCGAGCATCCTGGTCTGCAGCACGAGCGGGGCGCCGAGCTGCCGTGCGACGAGCACCCCATAGGCACCGAACACGGCACCCACGAAGTCGCCGAATCCGGGTACGAGCCCGATCAGGGCGTCGATACCGAACCGCAGCCGCGTTCCCGGCACCCCAAACGCGCTGTCGAGCAGCGTGGCGAGCCGCGCATAGCGCTCGTAGTGCGCCGTTCCTCCCGTCACCGGCCGCCCGTGGCGAGCGCCGCGATCTCCCGGCGCAGCAGCACGTTGAAACCGGCTGGGTCCTCCATCATCGGGAAGTGGCCCAGCCCCTGCATCGTATCCGCGTGAAAGCCCGGCACGGTGCGCTGAATGCCTGCGACGTCGATCGGCCACATGTCCGAACGGATGTCGACGATCGGCACGTGGATCGCCGCGAGGGCCGGCCGCGTGTCGTACTGCGAGAGCGCAATCATGGAAGGTATAGCGACCTCCGGTGGCGCGAGCGCCATGTCGTCGGCGACGCGACGCACGAGCACGGGATCGGCCGTCGACGGAAAGAGGCTGGTCGTGACGAACTCGCGCGTCGCACCGATGAAGTCGGCCTTCAGTCGATCGATCAGCGCATCGAACACCGGATTCGGCTGCGGCGCGGCGCCGAGCGAGTTGAACGTGTCGACGCCGATGATCCCGAGCAGGCGATCGGGGATCAGTCGTGCCGCTTCGAGCGCCACCGGGCCGCCCATCGAGTGACCGACGAGCACGACCTTGCCTTCGGGCAGGGCCGCGAGCACGGCTGCGACGTCGGCCCCGAACGCCGGTATCGTCCAATGCGCGCGATTGCGACCCGACGCGCCGTGGCCCGCGAGGTTGATGGCGACGACCGTGTAGCTCGCCTTGAGATCCTCGATCTGTGCCCGCCAATAGTTGGCGTCGCAGGACCAGCCATGGATCAGAACGATCAGCGGCTGGCCGTGGCCATAGACCCGATAGTCGATGTGCACGCCGTCCGGCGCGAAGGCGATGCGGGGTGCGCCTTCCGCCACGGGGGCCGCAGGCGGCAGTGCGGGCGCATTCACCGGCGACTCCGTGTGACGGCTGCAGCCAGCCACCGCGAGGAGAAGAGCCGGCAGCGAGAGTGCAATACCGGGCCGGGCGCGTCTGTCCCTTGCATTCATGCGCTGTGCAGTACCTTGCCGGGGTTCATGATGCCATTCGGGTCGAGCGCGCGCTTGATCGCGCGCATCAGTTCGAGCTTGACCGGCGGCGCGTAGCGCGCGAGCTCGTCGACCTTGAGCCGGCCGATGCCGTGCTCGGCGCTGATGCTGCCGCCGTTCGCCGCCACGAGGTCGTGGACCACACGCTGCACCTCGTCGGCGCGCGAGACGAGATGCAACGGGTCGGTGCCGGCGCGCGCATTGACGTTGAAATGCAGGTTGCCGTCGCCGACGTGGCCGTACGCGACCAGCACGGCCTCGGGCAGGTGGGCCGCGATCCACCCCGAGGCCTCGGCAACGAAGCGTGCCAGCGCGCCGATCGGCAGCGCGATGTCGTGCTTGAGGCTCGCGCCCTCGCGTCGCTGGGCCTCCGGGATGGACTCGCGCAGGCGCCAGAATGCTGCGCGCTGGCGTTCGTTCTGCGCGAGCGCGGCATCGTCGAGCAGCCCGCCGTCCATCGCTTCGCGCAGCGCGTTCTCGAGCATCGCGTCGAGATCGTCGGCGGCACGCGCGGAAGTGAGTTCGCACAGCACGCACCACGGGTATTCGCCCGCGAGGGGCTGCGAGACGCCGGAGATGTGCCGCGTCGTCAGCTCGATCGCCACCTGCGGCACGAGCTCGAACGAACTCACGCGGTCGCCGCTCGCCTCGCGCAGCAGGTTCAGCAGGTCGACCGCAGCGGCGACGCTGCGCACGGCGACGAAGGCCGTGGCGATCGCGCGCGGCCTCGGAAAGAGCTTGAGGCTCGCCGCCGTGATTACCCCGAGCGTACCTTCGGCGCCGACGAACAGCGCCTTCAGGTCGTAGCCCGTGTTGTCCTTGCGCAGCTCGCCGAGGGACGAGAGCACGCGGCCGTCGGCGAGGACCACCTCGAGGCCGAGCACGAGATCGCGTGTCATGCCGTAGCGGACGACGTTGAGCCCGCCGGCGTTCGTGCCGAGGTTGCCACCGATCTGGCAACTGCCCTCCGAGCCGAGGCTCAGCGGAAAGTAACGGTCGACGGCTTCGGCTTCGCGTTGCAGGTTGGCGAGGAGACAGCCCGCCTCGGCGACCATCGAGTTGTTGGTGGCGTCGATCGAGCGCAGCCGAGCGAGCCGCGCGAGCGACAGGACGACCTGCCGGCCCGACTCGTCGGGCGTGGCGCCGCCACAATAGCCCGTGTTGCCGCCCTGCGGCACGACGCCGATCTGCGTGCCGTTGCAGAACGCGAGCAATTGCGACACTTCCTCGACGGAGCCGGGGCGCAGCACCGCGAGCGCGGCGCCCTCATAGAGTTTGCGGTGGTCGGAGAGGAACGGTGCCATCGCGTCGGGCGCCGTGAGGACGGCATCGGGCCCGACGATGCGACGGAAACCCGCCAGCGCGACCTTGTCGGTTACCGCGGCAGACATCGCGTGGCGCTAGCCGAGGCGGCGTATGCGCCGGGCCGAGTGGTCGCGCGCCGAGACCGGCACCGGCTTCAGGTCCCAGATGACGCCAAGCCACGACAGGACCTTCAACACGTAATAGGTGATATCGATCTCCCACCAGTAAAAGCCCTGGCGCACGGCGCTCGGGTAGTGATGGTGGTTGTTGTGCCAGCCCTCGCCGAGCGTGACGAGCGCGAGCAGCCAGTTGTTGCGGCTCGAATCGCCGGTGCGATAGCGCTGGCGCCCGAACACATGTGACAGGGAATTGATCGTGTAGGTGCCGTGGTAACCCGCGACCGTCGAGATGAAGAATCCCCAGGTGAGCATCTGCCAGCCGTTCGTGCCGAGATGCGGCGCCACGTCTTCGAGCAGGACGCCGAGCGCGAACATGCCGACAGCGAGCAGCACGGGCACGACGATGTCGAAGCGGTCGAGCCAGCGCAGTTCGGGGAACTGCAGCAGGTCGCGCACGCGCTTCAGGTCGGGCACGAAGCCGCGCCGCGACAGGAACCATCCCATGTGCGAGCGCAGGAAGCCGTGCTGGACCGGCGAATGCGCATCTTCCCTGCGGTCGGACCACGCATGGTGATGCCGGTGATGGGCCGCCCACCACAGCGGCCCGCGCTGCACGGCGGAGGCGCCGAGCACGCCGAACACGAACTGGCCGACGCGCGAGGTCTTGAACGAACGGTGCGAGAAGTAGCGGTGATAGAAGCCGGTGATCGCGAACATGCGCACGAGGTAGGCGATCACCGCGACCGTCACCGCAACGGGACTCACGCCGACGACGAATGCAAGCAGGCAGGCGAGGTGCATGGCGATGAACGGCACAATCCGCGCGAGATCGATGCGATCGTCGCCTGCCTGATCCGCGGCCGACGCCGGGCCCTGTCCCGAATCGAACCAGCGCGCCAAGGCACGGAATGTGCGCGCCACGCCACGCGGCGCGGCGATTGCGCTCGCGGGCGCGGTGGCGGCTTCGCTCATCGGATCAGAGGCGCGCGCTGCGCAGCGCGGCGATGCGCTCGTCGAGCGGCGGGTGGCTCATGAACAGGCGCCTCAGGCCGGCGCCCACACCGCCCGCGATGCCGAAGGCCGCCATCTGCGACGGCAGCGGCTGCGGGTGCGCTTCCTTCAGGCGCTCGAGCGCGCTGATCATGCTGGTCGTGCCGGCGAGATGCGCGCCGCCCGCGTCCGCGCGGAACTCGCGCTGTCGCGAGAACCACATCACGATCATGCTCGCGAAGATGCCGAGCACGAGCTGCGCGATCATGACGGTGGCGAAATAGGCCATGCCGCCGCGTCCGTCCTCGCGGCGGTCGACCAGCCCGCCGATCACGCGCGCGAGGAAGATCACGAAGGTGTTCACGACGCCCTGGATCAGGGTCAGCGTGACCATGTCGCCATTGGCGACGTGGCTGATCTCGTGGCCCAGTACCGCCTCGGCTTCCTTCTGGTTCATCGCGCGCAGGAGGCCACTGCTCACGGCCACGAGCGCGGCGTCCCGCCGCGCGCCGGTGGCGAATGCGTTCGGCTGCGGCGAATCGAAGATCCCCACCTCGGGCATGCCGATACCGGCCTGCTCGGCCTGGGCGCGTACCGTGGCGACGAGCCACTGCTCGGTGGCGTTCGCAGGTTGCGTGATCACGCGCACGCCCATCGAGCGCTTGGCCATCCACTTGGACATCAGCAGTGAAACGATGGCACCGCCGAAGCCAAAGAGCGCCGCAAAGACGAGCAGGCCGCCGAGGTTGCCGCCCTGTGCGGCCAGGTACTGGTCGATGCCGAGGAGGCGCGCGACGACCGATAGCACGAGCACGACGGCGAGGTTGGTCACCAGAAAGAGGAAGATTCGCTTCATGTTGGCGTCTTTGAACCCAGGGTTACGGGAATGTGGGGGCCGGCAGGCGGCCTTCAAGGCCTGCCCGGCGGGGCCGCGACCGCGGCAGGAGGCTCAGCGGTCGTCGTCGTCCTCGTCCTCGTCGTCGTCGTCCCAGTCGTCGTCGTCCTCGTCGTCTTCATCCCAATCGTCGTCGTCATCATCATCATCGTCTTCGTCGTCATCATCGTCGTCGTCGCCATCGACCCAGCCCTCGGGCTCGCTGACGCGCTCGAGATCCATCTCGTGCCAGGTCTCGAGGTCGATTTCCTCGATCTCGCCATCGAGGTATTCGATCTCGATCAGTTCGGAATCCTCGTCCACGGTCAGTACGCGGAAGGTCTCTTCTTCCTCGGCGTTCTCGTACCATTGCCCAGGGGACGGCTCGTAGTCTCTGCTCATGCGGCTAGTATGCGGTGCGCCCGGAGCCGAGGCAACGCGGCGCTGTCGTATACTCGAGCGGTTCATCGCCATCCCGTCCAGCCTCGCCATGCAGAACAGACGACCGGCCGCGCCGGCCTCGCCGCTCGACAGCGCCCGACGCATTGTCGTCAAGGTCGGCTCGGCGCTGCTCGTCGACGGGGCGACCGGGCGCGTGAACCGGGCCTGGCTCGAGACGCTGGCCGAAGACCTCGTGCGATTGCGCCGGCGCGGGCAGGAGGTGATCCTCGTTTCCTCCGGCGCCATTGCGCTCGGTCGGCGCCATCTCGGCCTGGCGAGGGGAGCCCTGCGGCTCGAGGAAAGCCAGGCGGCCGCGGCCGTCGGCCAGATCCGCCTCGCGCATGCCTACAAGGAACTGTTCGAGGCGCACGACGTCACGGTGGCGCAGGTGTTGCTCACGCTCGAGGACAGCGAACGACGACGGCGCTATCTCAACGGGCGGGCCACTCTCAACGGGCTGATCGCGCTCGGCGCGCTGCCGGTCGTCAACGAGAACGATACCGTTGCGACCACCGAGATCCGCTATGGAGACAACGACCGCCTCGCGGCACGGGTCGCGCAGATGGCATCGGCCGATTGCGTGCTGCTGCTGTCGGATGTCGACGGCCTGTACACGGCCGACCCGAACCGGGACGCCGATGCGCGGTTCATCGAACGGGTGCTGCGCGTGACGCCGGAGATCGAAGCCATGGCCGGCTCGGCCGTGTCGGATGTCGGTACGGGCGGCATGGCCACGAAGATCGCGGCGGCGAAGATCGCACTGTCGGCCGGCGCGCACCTGTGCATCGCGGCGGGGGCGCACAAGCACCCGGTGCGTCGCATCGAGCAGGGTGCGCGCTGTACATGGTTCGTGCCGCAGGGCAATCCCGCGTCTTCGCGCAAGCAGTGGATTGCCGGCACGCTGCGGCCGAGCGGTGCGATCACCGTCGACGACGGCGCGCTGCGCGCGCTGCGCGCCGGCAAGAGCCTCCTGCCGGCCGGCATCACCGGGGCGCGCGGGCGGTTCGACCGGGGTGACACCGTGAGCGTGCTCGCTCCGGACGGCCGTGAGATCGCGCGCGGCATCGTCGCCTACGGCGATGGCGATGTGGCGCGCATCAAGGGCCTGCGGACCCGGGAGGTCGCCGCGCTTCTCGGCTACAGCGGACGCGACGAGATGATCCACCGCGACGATCTCGTGATGGTGGAGCAGGCCGGCCATGACTGACAGCGGCGTCGATGTTGCCGGCCTGATGACGCAACTCGGGCGCGCGGCGCGCGCTGCCGCGCCGGTGCTCGCGGCAGCGGCGAGCGCGCAAAAGGACATGGCCCTGGCGGAGGCCGCGCGTGCACTGCGCGCACAGTCCGCGGCGATTCTCGCGGCCAACGACGAGGACATGGTGCGCGCACGCGCGAAGGGCCTCGGCGCCGCGATGCTCGATCGCCTGCGCCTCGACGCCGCGCGCATCGAGGCGATGGCGCGCGGTGTCGAGGCGGTGGCCGCGTTGCCGGATCCCGTCGGGACGGTCGTCGCGGAATGGCAGCGGCCGAACGGCCTGCGCATCCAGCGCGTGCGGGTACCGCTCGGCGTGATCGGCATCATCTACGAGAGCCGCCCGAACGTCACTGCGGACGCCGGCGCGCTGTGCCTGAAATCCGGCAATCCGGTGATCCTGCGCGGCGGATCGGAGAGTATCGCTTCGAGCTGCGCCATTCATGCCGCGCTGGTCTCCGGCCTCGAGGCGGCAGGCCTGCCGTCGACAGCCATTCAGCTCGTGCCGACCACCGATCGCGATGCCGTCGGCTACATGCTCGCCTCGATGCGCGCGTATCTCGATGTCCTCGTGCCGCGCGGCGGCAAGGCGCTCGTGGCGCGCGTGCAGGCCGAGGCGCGCGTACCCGTGATCGGGCACCTCGAGGGAGTGTGCCATGTGTACGTGGACCGGGACGCAGACCTCGCCATGGCACGCGCCATCGTGCACAACGCGAAGCTGCGGCGTACCGGCATCTGCGGTGCCGCGGAAACGCTGCTCGTCGACCGGGGTGCCCCGGCACTGCTCGCGCCGATCGTGCGCGATCTCCTCGACGCGGGCTGCGAGGTGCGCGGCGACGCCGACGTGCGTGCCGTCGATCCGCGCGTGCGTGCGGCGAGCGAGGAGGACTGGCACACCGAGTACCTCGATGCCGTGATCGCCGCGCGGGTCGTCGACGGCGTCGATGCGGCGATCGAGCACATTGCACGGTATGGTTCGGCACATACAGAGGCGATCGTCACCGCGAACGTCGCCACGGCCGAGCGGTTCCTCGCGCGGGTCGACAGCGCGATCGTGCTGCACAACGCCTCGACCCAGTTCGCGGACGGCGGCGAGTTCGGCATGGGTGCCGAGATCGGCATTTCGACCGATCGCTTCCACGCACGCGGCCCGGTCGGCGTGGAGCAGTTGACGAGCTACAAGTACGTGGTGCGCGGCGCGGGTCAGACCCGCGCCTGAGTGTGCGCGGCGAACGCCGCGATGCCGCCCGAGAGCGAATACACGCGGGTCACCCCGCGCGCACGAAGCATCTCGGCTGCTGCGTGGCTGCGTACACCGTGTGCGCAGACGAGCAGGTGGCGCTCGCCCGGCGCGAGCGGCTCGCCGGCGAGCAGGCGGGCGAGCGGCAACTGCTGGGCACGCGGCACCGGCAGCGGGCTGCGCATCCATTCGGCAGGCTCGCGGATATCGACGATCGTGAAGCCCGCCGCTTCCGCAGCGGCGAGCGTGTCGAACGCGAGGTCGATGTCGTCCACCGGGGTCTCCATGGTCGAACGCCCGTGCGCCGCATGTTCAGGCGCAGGCCGTGCGCGCAGGCGCGTCGTCGAAAGCGACAGCAGGTCGAGCATCAGGACGTCGTCGCCGAGCCGGCCGGGCAGGCCGAGCACGATCTTCAGCACTTCGAGCGCCTGCAGCGTGCCGAGCGTGCCGGGCACCGGGCCGAGGACACCGGCCTCGGCGCAGTTGCCGACGAGCCCGTCGCGCGTGGCGGCGGGCCACACGCATCGCAGGCAGGCCGTGCCACGTTGCGGGTCGACGACCTGCAACTGTCCCTCGTACTGGTAGACGCTCGCGAACACCGCGATGCGCCCGAGCGCGAGCGCGGCATCGTTCAGCAGGAACTTCGTCGCGAAGTTGTCCGTGCAGTCGACGACAATGTCGTACGGGGCGAGGAGCGCTGCGACGTTCCCCGCGTCGACCCGCACCGCATGCGTGTCGACACGCACGTCGGGATTGAGCGCTGCGACGCGCGCGGCGGCGAGTTCGGCCTTCGGCGAGCCGCAGTCGGCGAGCGCGTACATCGTCTGGCGATGCAGGTTCGAGGGCTCGAGCCGGTCGTGGTCGGCGATGCCGAGCCGTCCGATGCCGGCAGCGGCGAGGAACTGCAGCACGGGCACACCGAGGCCGCCGGCGCCGACGACCAGCACCGAGGTCGATCGCAGCTTCGCCTGGCCTGCCGCGCCCACTTCGCGCAGCGCCATCTGGCGCGAATAGTCCGGCGTCGAAGCGACGGTGGGGGCGTGCGCGTGAGGCGCATGCACGCGCGCGTGCCGTGACTGCGCATGCGCATGCGCGTGATGCGTGGGCGTGTGATGCGTGGGCGCGAGGTCGTCCGCGCGCGGCGCCGCGGCGCAGCGCTCGCAGTTCACCCAGCCGGAGTCGCCGTCGACGTAATGCTCCTTCTTCCAGATCGGCAGCCGGTGCTTCACTTCGTCGATGATGTAGCGGCAGGCGCGAAAGGCCTCGTCGCGATGCGGTGCGCTGACGCCCACCCACACCGCGAGTTCACCGATGCCGAGGTCACCGAGCCGGTGCACGCAGGCGACGCGCGTGACGCCGAACTTCGCGCACGCCTCGGCGAGGATGCGCTCGCCCTCGATGCGCCCGAGCGCCTCGAAGGCCTCGTATTCGAGATGCTCGACGCGCTGGCCGTCGTTCAGGTCCCGCACCCAGCCTTCGAAGGCGGCGTAGCCGCCGGAGGCGGGATCCGCGAGCGCCGCGCGTGCGCGCGCGACGTCAATCGGCGAGGTCGTGAAGTCGAACCGTGCCATGCCGCACGCCCGTCAGCCGCCTGCGACCGGCGGAATGAAGACGACGGCATCGCCGTCGGCGAGCGGTTGCGTCCAGTCGCCGAACTCGGTGTTCACGGCCACCCGCAGGAGTTCCGGCGCGAGCGTGAACGGATGGCGGCTGCGCAGTTCGTCGTACAGGTCGCGCGGCGTGCGTGCGCGCGTTTCGATCGCTTCCTCGCTGCGGCCTGCCTGCTCGCGCAGCAGTGCGTAGTACTGCACGCGGATGTGCAACGGCCCGGGGGCCTCGTCGAGCGCATTCATGGTGGCCCAATACTCGTGCGTCGCGTTGATGTTGTCGAGCGCCGCCGGATCGGGAGGGTCGAGCAGCAACGGATCGGCGTTGATCAGGAACTTGCGCGGGCAACTCCGGCCTGCCGCGACCGCCGCGGCCAGCGGCGCGCGGCTCGCAGGCTCCCAGATCGCGCACAGGGGCTCCGGCAGGCCGTCGTGGGCACTGCGGAACGCCGTCGCGATGCGTGCCGGATCACGTCGCGCAACGAGGTCGGCGATGGTCCCGGGCCCGAGGAAGGGCAGGTCGCAGGCAAGGACGAGCCAGGCGGCGTGCGGGTGCGCTTCGAGCGCGGCAAGGATGCCCGCGGCCGGCCCGGCGTCGGCCAGCGTGTCGTGGATCTGCGGGTAGCGGGCGCGCAGCGGCTCGCCCGCCTGGTCGGCGCGAATCGAGACGAAACGCCGAGCGGTCCACGGCTCGAGCAGTTGCCACGCGCGCTCGAGCTGCGCTGCGCCCCGGTAGGCGAGAGCGGCCTTGTCGCGCTTCATCCGCGTGCTGCGACCGCCTGCGAGCACGAGGCCGTGGAGCGGGGCGACGCTCATCGCCCGCTCCGGCGATAGTCGCGCTTGCCGCCGGATTTGGCGAGCAGGCGTACCGGGCCGATCGCGATGTCGTGCGACAGCGCCTTCGTCATGTCGTAGATCGTGAGCGCGGCGACCGTGGCGCCCGTCAGCGCTTCCATTTCGACGCCCGTGCGTCCATGGAGGGCGACCTCGCAGCGGATCACGAAGCGGCCTGCGCGGGCCGTGGTGACTGTCACCTTGCAGCGCTCGAGCGCGAGCGGATGGCAGAAGGGAATCAGCTCGTGCGTGCGCTTGGCGGCCATCACGCCGGCGACGATCGCCGTATCGATCACCGGGCCCTTTTTCGTGCGTTCGCCCGCACGTCGCAGCACGAGCGCCGCGGCGCGCGGCAGCGTGACCACGGCCTCCGCCGTGGCGACGCGCAAGGTGACCTCCTTGGCGCCGACATCGACCATGGTCGGGCGGCGCGCCGCATCGACATGCGTCAGCGTGCGGGCGCGGCCGCGTTTCGCCATTCGTGAACCGGCGTGCCTAGCCACCGATGTAATTCATCTCGATCTTGGGCTCCTGCGCGACGCCGGCCCGCAATGTGGCGCGCAGTTCGCTGTAGCGGTCTGCGCGCGCCGTCCAGCGGGTGCGGATGAGGGAGAGAAGCTCCTCATCACTCGCGCCGGCGCGCAGCGGCGCGCGCAGGTCGAGCCCGTGCGTCGCGAAGAGGCAGGTGTAGAGGCCGCCGTCCGACGACAGGCGCGCGCGCGAGCAATCGCCGCAGAACGGCTGCGACACGGAGGAAATGAAGCCGATCTCGCCGCTGCCGTCGGCGTAGGCATAACGGGTCGCGACTTCGCCGACATAGTTGCGGTCGAGCGGCACGAGCGGCCAGCGAGCATGGATGCGCGCGTGCAGTTCGGCGGACGGCACGACGAGCTCCTGCTGCCACTGGTTGCGGTTGCCGACATCCATGTACTCGATGAAGCGCACGACGATGCCCGTGCCGCGAAAGCGTGCCGCGAGATCGAGCGCACCCTCGTCGTTCACGCCGCGCTGGATCACGGTGTTGATCTTGAGCGGCACGAGACCGGCCCGTTCCGCATCGGCAATGCCTTCGAGCACCGCGCCGAGCTCGTCGAAGCCGCCGCAGAGGCGCCGGAAGGTCTCCGGGTCGAGGCTGTCGAGGCTCACGGTGACGCGCGCGAGCCCGGCCGCCTTGAGCTCGCTCGCGTACTTCGAGAGCAGCACGCCGTTGGTGGTGAGCGCGACATCGCGTATGCCCGCGATCGCCGTGAGGTCGCCGACGAGATCCGCGAGATTGGCGCGCAGCAGCGGCTCGCCGCCCGTGATGCGCAGCTTCTGCACGCCGAGCGACACGAACAGGCGTGCAAGTCGCACGATCTCGTCGAACGACAGCCGTTCGGCGCTCTTCAGGAAGCGGTAGCTGTCGTGGAAGGTCTCGCGCGGCATGCAATACGGACAGCGGAAATTGCAGCGGTCCATGACCGAGATGCGCAGGTCGCGCATCGGGCGACCGAGCGTGTCGCGCGGATCGCGCGCACGCCCGAGCGGCACTACGGCTTCATTCGACGGCATGTGCGCATTGTCGCGCCGAACGGCGCGCGGGTACAGTGATTACCAGCCGAAGAGCCGCGAGATGTGGCCTCGCGCAAAGCGATGCGGCCCGCCGGGCAGCTCGACGAAGCCGTGTGTGCCCGCGAGCGAGGTGAAATCGCCCGAGCCGTTGGTTGGCTGCGGGTACGCCCAGCCGCGTCCCCAGTCGTCGTGCGCGATGCGGACGGGGAGGAAGGTGGTGAGGGGCGTCGTCACCTCGACATCCGCCGCGAGCGGCAGGCGTGCGGCCGCGGCGGCCGCACCCCCCATCGCCACGGCGAGCGCGGGGATCACGTAACGCGCGAGGCACACGAGCGTGGACACCGGATTGCCCGGCAATGCGAAGACCGCGCGCCCCGCCTGTGTCGTGCCGAACCACATCGGCTTGCCGGGGCGCTGCGCAATGCGGTGGAACACCTGCTCGACACCGAGCCGCGCGAGCGTCTGCGGCACGAGATCGAGCCGCCCCATCGACACGCCGCCGGACAGGATCAGCACATCGTGCGTGTCGAGGTGAAACCGCAGGCGCGCGGCGAGGGCCTCCGCATCGTCGGGCACGTGATCGTCGACGACCCGCTGGAAGGCGTGCGCGCGCAGCGCCGCGACGACGCCGTAGGAGTTCGAGCGGCGCACCTGCCATGGCTCGATCGGTTCGCCCGGTTCGACGAGCTCGTTGCCGGTGGAGATCACGGCGATGCGCGGCTGCGCACTGACGCGCACGCGCGCCATCCCTGCCGAGGCCGCGATCGCGCTCTCCGGCGCGCCGAGGCGTGCACCGGCAGACAGCAGCAGGGCTCCCTGGCGCGCATCGGATCCGCGGCGATGGATGTTGGCACCTGCGCCGGGCGGTGCAGCGGACGTGATGCGCGCACGGCCCTCCGCGACTTCCACCTGCTCGATCGGCACGACCACGTCGCAGCCGGCGGGCAGCATCGCGCCGGTCATGACCTCGATGCAGGCGCCCGGGGCCTCCAGCGTGTGCGGCGGATCGCCTGCGGGTTGCGCGCCCTGCACGCGGAACTCGCGCCTGCCTTGTCGCAACGGTTCGCTCGCGCAGGCGATGCCGTCCATCGCGACGCGATCGAATGGCGGCGCATCGCGCTCGGCGTAGATGTTCTCGCGCAGCACCGCGCCTGCGCACTGCGCGAGGGGCAGGGATTCGATCGGCAGGCAGGCGAGGCGTTCCCTGATCAGCGCCTCGGCATCCGACGGCGTGAGCATGCCGCCGGCGCTCCTACTTCTGGTGGGCCTTGTTGAACACCCTGATCTGCTCGTTGAAGCGATTCGCGACGGCGTCGAGCTCGTCGACGGCGGCGTTGTGCTTCTGCGTCTGGCGCTTCTCGAGCTCGGCTTTCTGCTCGGGCGTGAGCGTCGCGGCGTCGGCCGCGAGCTGCGCGTCGTACTCGAGCTTGATGCACGCGAGGTAGGCCTCCATGTCCTTGTTGTACTGCTGCACCAGTTGCTTGCCCGCGAGCATTTCCTCCTTCGTCGCAACCGAGCCGTCCGGCAACTTCTCGGGCGCGGTCGGGTAGGTACATGCCGCGTAGGTCGGTCCGCCGACGACCACGAGCGCGAGCGCTGCGGCAGGAATGAACAGCTTCATGTGAGCCTCGGGTAGGTGTAGGGAGCGGATGATCCTACACCAAAGGCCAACAGCGATCAGCGGGCGGCGAACAGCCGAAAGCCGCTCGCCGCCCGCCCGTGAGCCATGCCGGCCCTACCGGAATTTTGCCGGGAACTGCGCCGCGAGCCCGCTCGCCAGGGCGTCGGCGATGACGTTCATGTGGCTCGCCATGGCGGCCCAGGTGCGCGCTTCCGCGTCGTACTGCCCGGCGTGCAGTTCCTGGATCTGCTGCACGTGGTGCGCGGCGTGTGCGGTCAGGAGCCCGCGCAGCGTCGCGACCGGCCAGTGCGGATTGGCACCGGCGAGGAATGTCGCGATGTCGTTGGCGTTCGCATTGAGCTTAGTGAATGCGGCGCTCTGCTGTGCCTGCGATCCCGCACGCGTGGCATCGAGATACTCGCTGATGGCGCCCCAGTGACCGGCGAGCAGCTTAAACAGCTGGTCGGATGCCGCCTTGCCGTAGAACGGCTCGACGGCGCCGGCAATCGCCTTCGCATTGGCGACGACCTCGGCTTCGGCAGCCTTGGCGGCGCCCTGGTTGCCCGCGAGGCGCGCGACGACGACGTTGCGCACCCAGAAGATGTGTTCGAACCACAGCCCCCTCAGGGCGTCCTTCGTGTCGGCGAGTTTTGCCGGGACGGTCGCCGGGGCGGGGGCTGCCTCGCCGGCGGCCTCGTGGTGCGTGGCGGACAGGGCCGCTCCGGGCAGCGCCGCGACCAGCGCGGCAGCGGCGAGAACGGGCAACAATCTCTTCATCGTGATCTCCTCGATGTCTGGTGAATGGCATCCGTTATACGCTGGTAAAAACACTAACGAAATACTAATATGCCGAAACTATGGGGGCACTCTACGGCGAGCGACGCAAGGGCCTGCTGCGGCATCTGCTGCGGCACAAGTCGGGCGCGACGGTCGAGGAACTGGTGCTGGCGCTCGGCATCACGCGCACCGCCGTGCGACAGCATCTCGCGGCGCTGATGCACGACGGCCTCGTCGCAACCGGCGCCGAGCGGGCCTCGGGCGGGCGGCCCGGGCGGCTCTATGCGCTCACGGAGAAGGGGCGCGAAATATTCCCTCGCCGCTATTCCTGGTTTGCGCGCCTGCTCGTCGAGGCGATGACGCAGGAGCACGGTGCGGCCGGTCTGCGCACGCGCTTCGGGCGTATCGCCGCGGCCGTGGTTGCGCAGCTCCCGCAGCGCGCACCCGCGACGGCGAGCCGGCGCGAGAAAGTGGCGGCCCTGTCGGAACTGATGGACCAGCTCGGCTACGACGCGCGCAAGGTGAAGGACGTCGGCGGCGCGCCGACCATCGAAGCCGACAACTGCGTCTTTCACGAGCTCGCAATGAGGAACAACGCGATCTGCCAGTTCGACCTCGCGCTGATGAGAAGCTACACGGGCAGCAAGGTCGAGTTGCACGAATGCATGGCGAGGGGCGGGCACGTGTGCCGGTTCCGCTTCCTGCCGCCCGCGTGATGTCCCCCGCCCCGACCGGGTATAGTCGCCCCCCACGCGCCCGTAGCTCAGCTGGATAGAGCATCAGGCTTCGAACCTGAGGGTCGGGAGTTCGAATCTCTCCGGGCGCGCCAAATTCTTGATTTCTGACAGGCAGTTGGCGCCCAACCATCAGGTGTTTTGGCGCCGAAGCCACGTGATTGTGGGACTTTTGTGGGGATCGGTCCCGCAAACCTTCTCCGCGGCGGCGATCAGGCTCGCGAGCTCGGCTCGAGAGTTGTGCGTCGTGATGCGACCGCTCTCGTGACCGAGCAGGTCCTGGCGATCCTCGAACGACACGCCGGCGGCGCGCAGCCTCCGACCCCACTTGTGTTTCAGATCGTGGACGCCTATACGCCTGAATCCCTCGGGCGTCGGCGTTCCCTTCAGCTCCTGCCACCGGTCCGCTGCACGCTCTCGGGCGGCCTTCCACGCCGTGTTATTCATCTTGCCCACGGGTTTCCACTCGCCCTTCGTTTCGTGCGCGAAGACGTACTCAGGATGTATGCCACGCACGCTCTCGATCACTGACCGGGCGACGCGGCTCAGGACGACGAGGCGTTCCTCGCCGTTCTTCACCCGGTCGCCCGGAATGATGAAGACGGACGTGTCGAGCTCTGGCACCTTGATCTCGAAATCCCACTTGAGACCGCACACCTCTTGCTCGCGACAACCGGAATTGCCCTTGAACAGCGCCATCCGCGCGAGGTGATCGGGCAGCTCCTGGAACAGGATCGCCTGCTCTTCGGCGGAGAGCGGGTAGGGCTTGCGGGCGTCCGTGACCGGAAACAGCTTGATCTTCGGTGCGTGCTCCAGCCACGTGAGACCTCGCTCGTCCATCCATTCCGATGCTGCCAGATTCAGGATCCGCCGGACGGTCTCGAGACGCCCGTTGATTGTCTTCGTATTGATGCCGGCGGCGCGGCGCGATGAATCCCTGCAGGGTTCCCATGTGCACTTGCCGCAGCATCAGGCTTCCGATGAACGGGTCGAGCTGCTTCAGGTGCAGACCATCGTTCTGGATGCTCCGCTTGTGGGTGTTCTCCGTCAGGTACTTCGTCGCCGCAGCTCGGAACGTGCGATGGGGTCGGAGTCCGTACAGCCGAGCTTCACGGATCTGATCGACCCGCCGCGCGAGCTGCTCGAACGCCTTGCCGAAGTCACGCGTTCCAGTGCTTTCGCGAACTCGCGTTCCTCCGATCTGCTTGTCGATATGCCAGACCCCACCACGCCTGATGAGACCTGACGTTCTTCGGTTTCCCATGGCCTGCACCTTTCGGATTGAGCCGCGGGACGACCGTTGCGCCGGACATAGTCATCAGCCCACGCATCGAGGTCAACGCGATCGAAGGCGATTACCTGCTTGCCAATGGGGATGACGGTTATGTTTGGCATCGGGCATTCCGATCTTGAGTTTCGACGAACGGATTCTCGCTAGTGGTTTCGCTTCCGTACAGCCAGCAACATATCCGGCAGATGCGCAAATTGACGGTCCCAAATTTTCTTTCGTACGCGGCGCGGTAGTCCCGATCCCGGCAGATGCCAATACCGCCGGGTTCTTTGGCTATCGGACGAGTACGCTCTGGTGGCAGCTGCCTGAGTACGTTTACCTGCCTGATGTAACTGCCGCCCGATCCACCAGTACGTTGCGTAACGCTCGACCGTCACCGCTGGACCGAATACGCCTGATCTTGCCTTGCCGAGCGGCTGCATCGGATGATGCCACCGTTTCATTCGCCGTCACCACGTCGTTCGGGAGCCTCGCAGATGCCAGACGAGTATCCACGCGTCGCCTCGCTCACCTACCGCATCGTCTCCGACGAGACGCACGACTACGCGAAGGAAGCCGCTTTCGACGGCGCGATACGCGCTTTCGATGTGCGACTTCGGCATCGTCAGGCCGTATTTACCCCGCTCGTGCACTTCGGCACCGAGGAGGCCGCGCGCGCTGCCCTTGAGCCTCAGCTGCGAGCCTGGGAACTTGACGCGGTGCTAACGCACGGCGCTGGAACGATGGGGTTCAAATTCCTAAGCGCGCATGTTCAGAAAAATCCTCCGCGGCCGGGAATTATCGAGGCGATCGGAGTTGCCTCGATGTCCCTCGCGGGAATGCGGGCAACGCTCACCGTCACGCACAACACCCACCCGGCACCGCCGCAGGCCTTCGCTGTCGACGAATGCGTGGAGACGCTCGGCGAGCTGTTCCTGCTGGCGCGCGGAACGCCACTCACGCTGCTCTACGTCTCATACAGCATGACGACGTGCCTAGAGCACTACCTCGGGAGCCTGACCGAAGCGGCGGCGTGGCTCGGGATCTCAAACAGCGTACTACACAAGATCAACGAGCTTGCGAACTCGCGCGGCGTCGGTGCTGAGGTCCGCAAGTTCGATGCCCGCGTGCAGCGGTTGCCGCTCTCGCGGGCGGAGCGCGATTGGCTGCTGCGAGTACTCGAGCTGATCGTGCGCCGCGCTGGGGCAGCAACAGCGGGCGTGTCGGTCGGTGAGCAGATCACACTCGCCACGAATCCGTCGCCAGACCAGTGACGAGGGCACAACGCTGGTACTCGCCATGCTCAGGGACTTTATCCGGAGAGCAATCTTGAGTGCACGACGTGACGACCTCGCGCGCCGGATGGGTTTCGCCTGGGCGCTGGGCATCGACAAGCTCTACAAGTTCAAAGGCTTCACAGGCGATCAGCGTGATCACGTGACAGACCTACTCGAACATTCGCGGCTCTACTTCTCGGTCCCAGACCAGTTCAACGATCCGTACGACGTAGCGCCCGTGATCGCACTCGGTGGAGATCCGAAAGACCCCGCTTTCCTCGCCGAGCTAGAAGCGAAAGAACTTGCCAGTCTGAAGCGACGCGGTCTCAACGATGCCCAGATAGAGGCGTATCGAAAGGCAAGCGGCACGGATACTTCGCAGCTCTCGGCGGGAGCGCGCGACGATCTACGCCTTAAGATGCGAAGGGACACGCGAATTTTCTGCATGAGCGCCGAGCAGTGCCACCCGCTGCAGTGGTCACACTACGCGGATCGGCACCGTGGCCTGTGTCTTCACTTTCGTTGTGCGGCGGGCGAGCCACTTGGACTCGCACGAAGGGTCGCGTATCGAACGGATAGAGAGCCGATCTTGTTGCCGCTCGAACGACAGTCACCCGACGAAATCGTCGAGCGGCTGATCCTCGTGAAGGCAGACTTTTGGAGCTACGAGCACGAGTATCGAATTGTTGGTGATGTCGGCGTCGATTGGGGCGCCACACTCAATGGTCGGTATCTGGATATCGATCGCGATGTGCTGACCGGCGTCACGATCGGCATGTGGATGCCCGAGCCGGACCAGACCGCGTTGTTCGCACTAATCGACAAGTATCATCCGGGGCTGCCCGTCTGGAAGGCAGTCGAGGACTTCGATCGCTTCTGGATCAAGATCGAGCGCCTGCGATAAGAAGCGACTCGTCAATCGCATGGCTTGGAGTTCCCAGGATTTAGTGGACACTCCTTCGTCGCCGCCGATTGACCACTTCAAACGCCTCCGGGCTGACGCCGCCAAGGTAACTGTGACGGCGCGTGCGATTGTAGAACGATTCGATGTAGTCGGCGATTTCCCTTGTTGCCTCGTCTCGATCTTTGTAGATGCGCCTTTTGATCCGCTCCTTCTTGAGGCTGCTGAAGAACGACTCCGCCACCGCATTATCCCAGCAGTTGCCTCGCCGGCTCATGCTGGGCTGCAAGTGGTTGGTCTTGCAGAAGCGCCGCCAAGCATAGCTGCCGTACTGAGTACCCTGATCCGAGTGAATCAACGTATTGCGCGGACGCCTGCGACGCACGGCGATCAGAACCGCATCAAGCACGAGCTCGCGGTGAATCGTCGCGCGGGTCGCCCAACCCACGATCCGACGCGAGTAGAGATCCATCACAACGGCCAAGTACAGCCAGCCTTGCCATGTGCGAATGTAGGTTATATCCGTGACCCAAGCGCGGTTCGGCCGAGTTACGGTGAACTGGCGCTTCAGGACATTTGGAATCAAGACCGAAGGCTTGCCAACAGATATCCGGCGCGTTCGATAGCCATGCAACGCACGCAAACCGTTCTGCCGCATCAGCCGCGCGACTCGATGCTTGCTGCAAGTCTCGCCGGCCTCGCGCAGATCCAGAAATACGCGGGGCGCTCCGTAAATGCCGTGACTGGCGGTGAACGAGGCACGAATCAAACGCAGCAATCGCGCATCCTCTTTGGCTCGATTCGAAATCGGATGCTGAAGCCACTCGTAGTAGCCACTCGGCGCGACCTCGAGCACCTCGCACATCACTTGGACAGGATATTCGTGTCGGTGTGCTTCAATGAACTGGTAGGCACGTCGTACCCTTCCGGCACTCATTCGCTTGGGCATCGCCTTCTCCCAGGACTGTGGAACTGAAAATTCTCATGTGTCCACTAAATCCTGGGAACTCCAAGATTGCCTCCTAAGTGCCCCATCTCCGCGTCTCCCGGTAGGAAGGCGCGTGCGCTTCAAGGTAGGAATTACAGTCGGCCAAAGTGACCAAAAGCGCGTTCGAAGCTTCTCCGTCAGGGCGCGCCACCGTCGCGCGGCGTGCGTGACGTCGGGCCGCGACGCCGTGGCAGCGCAATTGCCGCGCACACTCTAAGGTGGAGTCGTTGCGGACGGGGCAGGGTCCCTGCCGTAATTCGTCGCGAGATAGCGCGCGATGATCGCGGCATTGTCCGGCGTGATGGGGGCGCCCATCACGGTGATCATTTTCGTCACCACTTTCTGCCAGCCCGCCGCGTCGAGGAACGGCGAATTCATCACGATGTAGTCGAGGCTGTGGCAGATCGCGCAGCTCGATTGCGTCTCGACGAGCCCGGCACCCGGGGCGAGCCGGATGTCCGACTCGTCGGCAGCGTGGAGCGGCAACGCCGCGCAGCAGGCAGCGAGGAGGGCGCACGCGATCATCGATTCACGTGACATGGTAATCGGCCTTCTGCACGATGTTGTGGTGATAGCCTGCAGGGTTCTGAATCAGCGCGCCTGGCTGCGTGGCGCCGTCCCGCGCGATCGCCCGCACACTCACGGATTGCAGGCCGGGGCCGGATGGCGTGAAGCCAAAGCGCCACTGTCGCCACGCGTAGCGGCCGAGGTCGGGGCCGAGCACTGCCTCGTGCCAGTGGGCGCCCTCGTCGAGGGAGACCTCGACCCGGCGCACACCCGCGCCGCCGTCCCAGGCGATGCCCCGGATGTCGACGCGACGGCCGCGCTCGAGCCGCGCGCCGGGCGGTGGATCGACGATCAGGGAATTGATCCTGATCGATGTGATGGGCGAGGTCTGTGCAGTGTCCTGCGAGTCGAAGCCGCTCGGGCCGAACAGTCCCTTCGGCACACGATAGGCGCTCTTCATCCAGTACCCCTCGAAGGGGCGATCGACGACCTGCAGGTCCACGAGCGCCTTCACCCAGTACGTCGCGGTCCAACCCGGCACGATCAGCCGCGCCGGGAAGCCGTTCCACACGGGCAGGCGTGTGCCGTTCAGTTCGAACGCGATGATCGTGTCCGGATCGAGCGCCTTCCACAGTGGCACACTCTTCGCGAAGTCGGGGCCGGTGAGCAGCAGGGTGTCGGCGCCGTTGGCGACGACCTCGAGTGCAGCTGCGCCGAGGCCGGCGCTCTCGAGCACCTGCTTCAATCGCACGCCGCGCCAGATCGCGTTGCCCATCGCGCCGTAGCCCCACTGCACGCCGGGCACGTGCGGCGAGAAAAGGCCGCGCCGATTGCCGGAGCACTGGTTGACGGCAGCAACCTCGACGTGCTCGAAGCCGTGGATGAGTTCCGCGTAGGTGAACTCGCGCGGGCGTTGCACGCCGGGGCCCGAGATGCGCAGGCGCCAGTCGGCGAGCGACACGTCGGGGACATTGTCGTGCCAGCGCACGTAGAAGGTGTCGGCCGGCGTGTACGCGTGGCGAAATCCGTCGAGCGGCATCTCGTAGTTGGGCGGCCGGAAGCTGCGCTTGATGAGCGGCTGTTTGCCCGGAAGCGAGGCGAGCAGGCTCGATGAGCGCGCACCGGCCGGCAATGCGGCTGGATCCGCGGCCCATGCCGACCGTGCCGCCATCAGCGTGGTCGCGATCGAGCCCGAGGATTGCCTGAGGAATGTCCGCCTGTCCATGGTGCCTCGTTGCGAGCGTACGCCCCGTCGCAGTGTCGGCCGAACGGGCGATCCACCGCAAGCGTGACGCGGCGCGCGGAGTGCTATCGTAAGGTCCGATACAACCGTCAGGCGTGCGCACGACATGCAGGCTTCCGATTCCGACGCACTCGTCGTCTTCGGCATCACCGGCGACCTCGCCTACAAGAAGATCATCCCGGCGCTGGCCGGGCTCGCGAGCCGCGACCGGCTGGAGATGCCGGTTCTCGGCGTGGCACGCGACACGTGGAGCGCCGCGCAGCTCACCGAGCGGGTGTGCGCGAGCCTGCGGGCGCACGCGCCGCAGCTCGACGAGTCCGCGGCCCGTGCGCTCGCCGCGCGCATGCGGCTCGTCACCGGCGACTATCGTGATGCGGAGACTTTCCGGCGGTTGAAGCAGGCCCTCGGCGACGCGCACGCGCCGCTGCACTATCTCGCCATTCCGCCGAGCCTGTTCGGCGAGGTCGTCGCGCAACTCGGTGCGTCGGGATGCGCAGGCGAACACGCGCGCGTGGTCGTCGAGAAGCCGCTCGGGCGCGACCGCGCCTCGGCGCGCGTGCTGAATGCGCACCTCGCGCAGGTCTTCGACGAGGCGCGCATCTTCCGCATCGATCATTTCCTCGGCAAGGAGCCGGTGCAGAACCTGCTGTATTTCCGCTTCGCGAACACCTTCCTCGAGCCGCTGTGGAACCGCGCGCACGTCGCGAGCGTGCAGCTGACGATGGCGGAGGCGTTTGGTGTGGAGGGCCGCGGCAAGCTGTACGAGGAACTCGGTGCGGTGCGCGACGTCGTGCAGAACCACCTGCTGCAGGTCGTGAGCCTGCTCGCGATGGAACGGCCGGGCGCCTACACGAGCGATGCACTGCGCGACGAGAAAGTGCGCGTGCTCGATGCGATCGCGCCGCTCGGCGCGCGGCAGGTCGTGCGCGGGCAGTATGCCGGCTATCGCGCGGAAGGCGGTGTCGATCCCGAATCACGCGTGGAGACGTTCGTCGCGCTGCGCTTCGGCATCGATACGGCGCGCTGGGCCGGCGTGCCGTTCCTCGTGCGCACCGGCAAGGCGCTCGCGGTGACCGCCACGCAGGTGACCGTGCGGCTCAAGGCCGCGGCGCCGGCGCTGTTCGACGGTACGCCCGACGATCCGAACTACGTGCGCTTCCGGCTCGGCCCCGACCGCGTCTCGATCGGCCTCGGCGTGCGCACGAAGGCGCCCGGCGAGGCGATGCGGGGTCGCGACACCGAGCTCCTGATGTGCGACGAGGACACCGGCAGCGCGAGCGCCTACGAACGGCTGATCGGCGATGCGTTGCGCGGGGATCCCTCACTCTTCGCGCGGCAGGACTCGATCGAGACCGCCTGGCGCATCGTCGACGGCGTCGCGAGCGGAGCCGCGGCGCCGACGCCGTACGAGTACGCGGCCGGCAGCTGGGGCCCGCGGGCCGCGGACACGCTGGCGGCCGACCTCGGTGGCTGGGTCGACCCCGGCACGGGGTGCTGAGCGCATGCGCTGGGTGACCGGCGAGGACGTGGCGACGACCGAGATGGCGGCGGCGGAGTTCATCGCCGCGCGCCTCGGCGACGCGATCGCGGCGCGCGGCGTGGCCAGCTTCGCGATGAGCGGTGGGCGCACGCCGTGGAACATGTTCGGGCGCCTCGCGACACTCGGGGTCGCGTGGCCGCAGGTGCGCGTGTTCCAGGTCGACGAGCGCATCGTCGCGGCGGACAGTGACGAGCGCAACTGGAAGCAGTGGTGCGCCACGCCGCTGGCGCAGCGCATCCCGGCGTCGATGCAGCATCCGATGCCGGTCGAGCTCGACGATCCGGCGAGGCGCTACGAGGAGACGCTGCGCGCGCACTGCGGCGACCCGCCGGTCCTCGATGTGGTGCATCTCGGCATCGGCGACGACGGTCACACGGCATCGCTGTTCGTCGGCGACCGGCTGATCGCCGAGGTGGCGCGCGATGTCGGCGTGAGCGCGCCGCGCTTCGGGCTGCGGCGCCTGACGCTGACCCTGCCGGCGCTCGCACGCGCGCGGTCCATCGTGTGGCTCGCGCTCGGTGCGGCCCGCCGGGAAGCGATACGCCGCTTGTACGCCGGGGACCGCTCGATCGCCGCGAGCCGGGTCGCGCGCGGTCAGGCCACCGTGTTCACCGACCCGGCGGCGGCTCCCTAGGCGGCAACGCATGCCCGCCGAACGCATTGCGCACGATCGCGAGGAGACGCGCGCCGAAATCGTCGGCACCCTGTGAGGCGAATCGGGTCATCAGGGCCGCGCTGATGACGGGCGCGGGAATGCCAAGATCGATCGCCTCCCGCGCGGTCCAGCGCCCTTCGCCCGAATCGGCGATGCGCGCGCCGACCTGCGCGAGGGCGGCAGGGTCCGCGAGCGCGCCCGCCGCGAGATCGAGCAGCCACGAGCGGATCACGGTGCCGTGACGCCACGCCTCGGCGATCTCGCCGAGCGGCAGCTTCAGGTCCTTGCGCGCATCGAGCAGCGCGAAACCTTCCGCGTAGGCCTGCATCAGCCCATATTCGATGCCGTTGTGGACCATCTTCGTGAAGTGCCCGGCTCCCACGGGGCCGCAGTACACCCATCCCTTGTCGGGCGCCGGCGCGAGGGCCTGCACGATCGGCAGGATGCGTTCGAACTGCGCGCGCTCGCCGCCGACCATGAGCCCATAGCCTTCGGTGAGCCCCCAGACGCCCCCCGACACGCCGGCATCGAGGAAGCCGACGCCACGTTCGGCAAGGTACTGCGCCCGGCGCTGCGAGTCGCGATAGAACGCATTGCCACCGTCGATGACGAGATCGCCGGCGCCGAGACGTGCCGCGAGGGCCGTGACGTTTTCCTCGGTCGCGTCGCCCGCGGGCACCATCAGCCAGACGATGCGTGGCGAAGGCAGGGCCGCGAGCAGCTCGTCGAGCGACGGCACGATGCGTATGCGTGGCTCGTCGGGCAGCATCGGCAAGGGGGGGCGGCCGTAGCCGGTGACGTCGATGCCGTGGTGCGCGAGGCGCTGCGCCATGTTGGCGCCCATGCGCCCGAGGCCGATCAGTCCGAGGTGCATTGCCCGATGGTAACCCACGCGGCGCAAAACGCGGCCACCGACGCCCGCGAGGGCGGCAGTGGCCGCGCAGGGTGCGCCGCGATGCGTCAGCGGGACGCCGTGCGGATGGTCGACGAGCTCTTGTGGAGTGCGCTCAGCAGCGGGCGGTTCACATCGGCCACGGCCTTGTCGACCGTCTGCGCGATGCACGCGTTGCGGGCGTCGCGGGCGCTGATCGTGCGCTCGCCGTAGCCGGGACAGACCTGCTTCGCCGCCGCCTTGATCCTTGCATAGAGCACGCCTGCGCCCGCGGGGGAGGACAGGTTCAGGTCGCCGTAGAACACCGTCTTCGCAGGCAGCTCCGCCGCACCCGCTGCGAAGGCCGTGAAGCAGAGGAAGGCCGCCAGTGCAAAGGGGCCGGTCAGGGTTCGTGTCGTCATGTCAGTCTCCTCGATGGGTTGTGGAAAGTCGCCGGACATCGATCACGGCTGCACTTTCAGGCGCCCCTCGCCCGCAAGTCCTGACGGTTCCGGAAACCTTTGCTGATCGTTGTCGAATGTTTTTCTGATCGTCTGCCAATCAATGGCTTACGCCGCCCGGGCAGCGGCCTATACTCGGTGCCGCGATGGACCGCGGGCTGCCAACCGGGCGTTTTCGCATCGGCGACTGGATGATCGATCCGTCGATCGACGAGATCGCGACCGGCAGCCGCACGCACAAGCTCGAGCCACGCACGATGCGCGTGCTCGTCAGGCTCGCGCAGGCGGGCGGCGAGGTGGTGAGCGGCGAGCAACTGCTGGAAGAGGTGTGGGCCGGCGTCGTCGTCGGGCCGGCGTCGGTCTACCAATCCGTGTCGCACCTGCGCAAGGTGCTCGGCGACAGCGATGCATCGCCGCGCTACATCGCCACGGTGCCGCGCAAGGGCTATCGCCTGGTCGCCCCGGTCGAATGGCTGTCGACACCGGCCGCACCGGGCGCCGCCACGATCGGCCCCGCGCTGACGCCCACGGCCCCGGTCGCCGCGCCCGCGGTGGCCCTGGACGATACGGGCAGTTTCGCGCGGCGGCGCGGCGACCATCCGGCGCGGCGACAGGCGGATCTGCGCCGTGCGCGCCTGCGCCGTGCGGCACTGGTTGCGGTGCTCGGGGCGACGATCGCTGCGCTGGCGTGGTGGCTGTGGCCGCGTGCGCAATCGCCGACCATTGCCGTGCTGCCATTCGTCGACATGAGCGCCGAGGGAGGCCAGCAGACCTTCTGCGACGGGCTCGCCGACGAGGTGTCGATCTGGCTTGCGCAGGTGCCGGAGGTGCGTGTGGTTGCGCGTACGTCCGCGTTCGCCTTCAGGGGCCGCAACGAGGACGTGCGCCGGATCGGCCGCGAGCTGTCCGCATCGCATCTCCTCGAAGGTACGGTCCGGCGCAGCCGCGACCGGGTCCGCGTCACCGCGCAGCTCGTCGACACGCGCACGGGCTACGAGGTGTGGTCGCAATCGATCGACCGGCCGTTCGTCGACGTGATCTCGATCCAGGACGACATTGCGCGCGCGGTGGGCACGGCACTCGAGTTGCGGCTGTCACCGGCCTTTGCGCGTCGCCTCGGTGCACGCAACCCCGCGAATGCGCGCGCCTACGAGCGCTACCTGCTCGCGCGCGAGGCCTGGCGGCGTCGCACGGCCGACGACAACGCCAGGGCCATGGTCCTTTACGACGAGGCGATTGCGCTCGATCCGAAGTTCGCGCTCGCCTATGCAGGGAAGGCCATGGCGCGCCTCAACGACATTTATCTGTCGGCGGCGCCACGGACGGTAGCCGCGAACGATGCGGGCGTGTTCGCCGCCCGCGCACTCGAACTCGCCCCCGATTTGCCCGAGGCGCTCGCAGCCCGCGCCGCAGTACGCAACGAAGAAGGCCGATACGATGCCGCGATCGCCGACCTCGACCGGGCGCTCGCGGCCAACCCGAACAGTGTCGATGCGCGTGCGGAGCGCGCGCGCAACTACCGCACGCTCGGCCGCCCGCTCGACGCGCTGCCGGATCTCGAGCGGGCCGCGGTGCTCGACCCGCTCGATTTCGCGCGTCATGCGGACCTCTGCAGTGACCTGCGCGACCTCGGCCGCTACGACGCGGCCCGAACGGCGTGCCTGAAGGCCCGCAGCCTCGAGCCGAACGGACCCTGGGCCCTGCTCGAGATGGCTTACCTCGAATACGCGCAGGGCCGGCTCGCCGAGGCGTGGCACTGGTTGCAACTCGGCAGCGTCGATCGTGGCAACGACGCGCTGCTCGCCGATCTGCGCGCGAAGGTGCTCGGCATGGTCGGCTTGCCGGGACGCGCGCGGGCGCTGCTCGAGGGCATGCGTGCGACGAGCAGCGATCCCGAGCGCACCGAACTCGGCATCGCCGCGGCGACTTACCTCGAGCAAGGGCCCGGCGCATTGCGGGACTACCTCGCTCGCACGACGCTCGCGCAATCGTCGCGCGCGGAGGTGCTCCTCACGTTGGCGCAGTTTGCGCTGCTCGGCGGCGATCAGGGGCGCGCCGCCGCATTCGTAGATCGCGCGCTCGCTGCGCCGGATTTCTCGGCCGCGATGCTCACGGGGCCGGACTACCTGCGCTGGGCGACCTCCGGGGGACCGGTCGTCGCCTGGGTCGAGGCGAATCGCGGGCAAGCCGTGCGCGCGAGGCAGCTGCGTGCCACGCTCCTCGCGGCGGTCGCGCGCATGGAGGCCAACGGCGAGGCGGGATTCGGCCTGCGCGTCGTGCGCGCCGAAGTCGAGGCGCTCGAAGGCAAACCCGAGGCGGCGGTGGCATCGCTCGCCGTCGCGGTCGATCGTGGTTGGCGTGATATCGTGTGGGCCGAGAGTGCGCCGCATTTCGCCGCGCTGCGCACGCATGCCGACTATCGCGCCCTCGTCGAGCGCGTGCAGCGGATGAACGACGCCATGCGGGTGCGCATCGAGACCGGATCGCCGGCCCCGGGCGCATCGTCAGGCGTCGGCCTGGCGCTCGAGCTGGTAGCCCGCGAGGCTCGCGACGAGCCGCGGCCGCGGGGGTATTCCCGGACCGACGCCGTTGATCGCGGCGAATTCGTCGGTTCGCGCGATCAGCGCGGCATTCACCTCGTAATAGACGCGCGGCGCGACGGTCGGATCGAGCCGGTTCCTGAAGATCCGCTCGAGGCTCGCGTTGAGGTCGCGGATCAGCTCGCTCACTTGTGAATCGAGCACGGTTGGCGGCATACCCCTTCTCCCTGGAGTGGGCCTGATCGCCATTTGCCATAAAATCCGGTGTCGCACAATACCGACGCGACGGCGCGACATACGCTAGATTGGCACTCTTGGAAACACGGGGCACAAGGCGGTCGGTACTGCAGGTGACCGCGTCGGCAGCGGCGCTGCTCGCGATTGCGGTGATGGCCGGCCGCGTGCCTGCGGCGCACGCCGCCGGCACCACGGCAGCGGCGAACGTGCCGCATCCGGCGGCGGCGCTGATCGAGCGCGGTTCCATCGCGATGCGTTCGGACCCGGACGCGAGTCGCCGCGATGCCGACGCGGCGCTTGCACTGCTGCGCACCCGACCCGATGCCGACCTCGAGATCCGCGCGCGGCTCCTGCTGTGCGACTACCAGTCGGAGCGCGACCAGGCCGCGATGGAAAAGCAGGTCGCGGCGATCGAAGCACTGCTGCCGCGCGCACACCGGCCGGGACTGCGGGCGGGACTGCTCACCTGCCAGGGCGAGATGCGCGAGACGCTCGGCGACAATTCGCAGGCGCTCGCGTTCTTCGAGCAGGCCGTGCGCGTCGCCTCCGACGCGCGCGACGACGAGATGATCGCGAACGCGCTGTATTCGCGCGGCTACGTGCTCGGCCTGCAGGGCGAGTACGCGCTCGGCCTCGCGGACCTGCGCCGCGCACAGGGCATTTACGAGACGCTCGACATGTCCGCGCATGCGCTCACGGCGATGAACGGCATCGCGATCCTCTACAACCGCATGGGGGACTACGCGCAGGCGCGCGACATCTATACCTCCGCGCTCGCACTGCAACGCGAGGCGAAGATGCTGCGCGAGCAGGCGGTCACGCTGCACAACCTCGGCCGGGCACACGAATACCTCGGCGAGTGGTCCGATGCGCGCCGCTCGTTCACCGAATCGCTCGCGATCAATCGCGAGATCCACTACGGACGCGGCGAAGCCTATGCGCTGCGTGGCCTTGCGGCCGTCGAGAACGGTCTCGGCAACTGGCGCGGCGCGCTCGACCTGCTCGGGCAGGCGACGGCGCTGCTGCGTTCCACTCCGGATGCACGCCTGCGCGCGCAGATCGATCTCGCGCGCGGCATCGCGCTGCACGGGGTCGGCGAGCTCGATGCGAGCGCCGCGGCGCTGCGCGCCGCGATCGATGTATTCCGCAGCGGCGAGGCACGCGGCGAGCTCGCGGCGAGCTACGCGGAGCTCGCGGCGGTGGAAGCGGCGCGCGGCGACTGGCGCTCCGGCTACACGCAGCTCTCGCTCGCGAAGCAGGTCAGCGAGCGGCTGCTGCGCAACCAGATCGACCAGCGCTTCGCGACGCTGCGCGTCGAGTTCGATACGGCATCGAAGGAAGCCGAGAATGCGCTGCTGCAACGGGACATCCGCGAGAACGAGCGGGCGCTGGCGCAGAGCCGCTCGGTGCGCCGGCTGCAGGGGGTCGCGATCGCACTCGCGGCGCTGCTCGTCGCGCTGCTCGCGACCCTCGCGGTGCACCAGCGACGCACCAACAGGCGGATGCGCAATCTCGCGCATACCGACGAGCTGACGGCCGCGCCGAATCGGCGCGCCGTGCTCGGGCGTCTCGCGGTGATCCTCACGGGCGAGGGCGCCGGCCCGTGCTCGGCGCTGATCACGGACATCGATCACTTCAAGGGCATCAACGACCGCTACGGGCATCCGATCGGCGACGAAGTGCTGAAGATCGTGGCGCAGGCGCTGCGCGATGCCCTGCGGGAGCCGGCGTTCTTCGGGCGCCTCGGCGGGGAGGAATTCCTGGTCGTGTTGCCCGAAACGGCGCTCGACGAGGGGCGCGCGACGGCCGAGCGCCTGCGCGCAAGCATCGAGGCAATCGACCTGTCGCACATCTGCCCGGTGGGCCGCAGGATCACTGTCAGCGTCGGTGTCACAGTGTCCAGGCGCAGCGATACGCCGAGTTCGATGCTGCAGCGGGCCGACGAGGCGCTGTACGCGGCGAAACGTGCCGGGCGCAATGCGGTGCGCGTGTGCGCGCCAGCGAGCGCGCCGTCAGCGGCGGCGGCGCATGGCGCGTCGCACGATGCGATCGACGGCGCGCGGGGCAATGACCTTCAGGACGCGGCCCGCCCGACCGCGTAGCGAGGTCACCAGCAGCCGCTGTCGCCGCGCCATCGCGCGGTGGATGCGGCGCGCGCATTCCTCTGCGGTCATGATGTGCCTCGCATCGAGCGGGCTCGCGCCGAGGGCACGGCCATCCGGGCCAATGGCGCGCTTGTGGATCTCGCTCCGCACGAAATCGGGCGCCACGAGTGTCACGTCGACGCCATCATCCGCGATCTCGATGCGCAGCGAGTCGTAGAAGCCGACGAGCGCGTGCTTGGATGCGGCGTAGGCCGTGCGCTCGGGTACGCCGGTGAGGCCGGCGACGCTGGCGACGGGCACGATCAATCCGCGTGCGCGCTTCAGATGCGGCAGCGCGGCCGCCGTGAGCCACACGTTGGCCAGGAAGTTGAGCCGCATCAGCAGCTCGAAGATCCCGAGATCCTGCAGCTCGTCGAAGCGGCTCCACATCGTGCGGCCGGCGTTCGCGACGAGCACGTCGAGGCGGCCGAACTGCGCGACCGCCGTTGCGACGAGGGCCTCGCAGGCGGCGCGGTCCGTGACATCGGCCGCGACGGGCAGCGCGTGGGCACCGCGCGCGCGGCATTCCGCCGCGAGCGTGGCGAGCCGCGGCGCGGCGCGTGCGGCGAGCACCAGGTTCGGCTGCTCCGCCGCGAGCGACAGCGCGAGCGCGCGGCCGATGCCTTCCGAGGCGCCGGTGATCAGGATCGTCCTGCCGTGGAAATCCATGCCGCAAACCTACCACCTGCGCCGCGGCAGCCACTATCCTTGGCGGTGATGTCCATCGCACCCGGCGTGCAGCGCCTGCTCGCCCCGAACGCCTCGATGATGACGGGTCCAGGCACCAATACGTGGCTGCTCGGCGAGCCGCCCGTCGCCGTGCTCGACCCCGGCCCGGCGATCGCCTCGCATGTCGAGGCGATACTCGCGGCCGCGCCCCGCCTCGAGACCATCTTCGTCACGCACACGCATCCGGATCACTCGCCCGCGGCCGCCGTGTTGCAGGCGCGAACGGGCGCTCGGCTCGTGGGCCGCGCGCCACCCGCGGACGGACGACAGGACGACACGTTCGTGCCGGATGTCGTGCCGTCGCGCGACGAGATTTTCCACGCCGGCGAGCTGCGGCTGCGCGCGATCGACACGCCGGGCCACGCCTCGAACCACGTGTGCTGGCTGCTCGAGGGCGCAGCGTGCCTGTTCTCCGGCGATCACATCCTCGAGGGCGTCACGCCGGTGATCCCCATCCCCGACGGCGACCTGGGCGCCTACCTCGAGGCGCTCACGCGCCTGAAGTCCTATCCGCTGCGCGCCATCGCCCCCGGGCACGGGCGGGTCATTCCCGATGCGTACGGCGAGATCGATCGCGTGATCGCGCACCGGTTGCACCGCGAGGCGAAGATCGTCGCGGCGCTCGAAGACCTCCGCGAGGCCACGCTCGAGGAGCTGCTGGTGCCGGTCTATGCGGACGTGCCGCGCGACCGCCACATGCTCGCGCGACTGACGCTCGAAGCGCATCTCATCAAGCTCGAGCGCGACGGGCGCGCGATGCGCGACGGGACGAGGTGGCATGCCGTCTGACGCGCGCACCTCGCGCCATCTCGCCGTGGAGCTCGCAGGGATCGACCTCGATCGGGGAGGGCGCGCGGTACTGCGCGGCATCGACTGGACCGTGCAGCCGGGCGAGCGCTGGCTGCTCTTTGGCGCCAACGGCGCCGGCAAGACACAGTTGCTCAAGCTCGTGGCGGGCGCGGTGTGGCCGAAGCCGACCGGGCGGGGACTCAGGCGCTATCGGCTCGGCCGCGAGTGGCACGCGACGCCGCAGGAGGCGCTCGGCGAGGTCGCCTATCTCGGTCCCGAGCGGCAGGACCGCTATCAGCGCTACGGCTGGAATGCCTCCGTCGAGCGGATCGTCGCGACCGGCCACTTCCGCACGGACATCCTCCTCGATCCGCTCGATGCGGCAGCCCGCCGTGCGGTGCGTCGCGCACTCGCGGCGCTCGACATCGGCAGACTCGCGCGCCGGCGCTTTCTCTCGCTGTCGTTTGGCGAGCGTCGGCTCGTGCTGATCGCACGCGCACTCGCCACACGACCGAAGCTGCTGCTCCTCGACGAGCTGTTCACGGGCCTCGATGCGGCGTACCGGGAGCGCGTGGCCGCGTGGCTCGAAGGCACGACGCGCTCGCAGCGGCCGTGGGTACTCGCAGCGCATCGCGCGAGCGACGTGCCGCGCGCCGCGACACACGCGCTCGTGCTCGAGCGCGGGCGTGTCGTGTACCGGGGGCGCATCGGGCGCGCTCCGCTCGCCGCGTGGTTCGGTCACGGGCAGGCCGCCCGCCCGGCGCGACGACAGGGCACGCGTCCCCGGCCCGCCGGCCGCCTGCTCGTGCGCCTCGCGCGCGCCGACGTCTATCTCGATGGCACGCCGGTGTTGCGCGGGATCGATTTCGAACTGCATGCCGGCGAATGCTGGGTCGTGCACGGTGGCAATGGATCCGGCAAGACGACCCTGCTGCGCACCCTGTATGGCGACCACGGCGTGGCGAGCGGCGGCACTGCATATCGCGACGGCGTCGAGCCCGGCGTGGCGCTCGAAGCCTTCAAGCTGCGCGTCGGCCTCGTCGCCCCGCATCTGCAGACCGATCACCCGCTGCATCTGTCCGTCGCTGAGGTCGTGCAGTCCGGCGCGCGCGCGAGCATCGGGCTCGCCGGGCCCGCGACACCGCGCGAACGCGCGGCTGCGAAGGCCGTGATGCGCGAGTTCGGCGTGCAGCGCTTCGCCACGCGCACGCTCGCTGAGCTGTCCTACGGCGAGACGCGGCGCGTGCTCTTCGCCCGCGCGGCGATGGGAGGGCCCGACCTGCTGCTGCTCGACGAGCCCTTCGCCGGACTCGATCCGCCGACCCGCGCCGATCTCATGCGTCGGCTCGGGCGTCGGGCGGCGCGGGGTACGGCGATCGTCATGGCGACCCATCATCGCGAGGAATGGCCGTGTTTCACGACGCACGAGATCGAACTGCGGCGGGGTACCGTGCACCATCGCGGGCCGGTGCGCCCGTGAGCGACGCACCTGTCCCGAGAGAGCGGGCGTGGGCCCGTGCATGGGCACTCGTCGCGGCCGGCCTGCTTGCCGCCACGATCACGGCCTGTGCACCGCGCAACGGTGCGGCCGTTGTGGCTGTGCCGGTCGCAGGCGGCAATTCGCCGCCCATGCCGCCGCTGCCTGCCGCGGAGGCCCATATCGACCCCACGGCGCTGACAGCCGCAGGGCTCCTCGCGGAGCGCGACGGTGCCACGGCGCTGCTCGTCGCGCGCAACGGGCATATCGTCTACGAGCATTACTGGCACGGCACGGCATTCAGGAGCCCGATCGAGGCCGGTGCCTGGCAAGGCGTGATCGACGATCTTCTGGCCGGGGCACTCGCAGACGATCGCAAGCCGCTCCATGCGGACTCGACTCCGGGGCGCGCGCAGATTGCCGCAGCCGCAGGTGTGGCCTACGAGTCCTACCTGTCGAAGCGCCTGTGGCGCCCGCTCGGCGCCTACGACGCCACGCTCGCGCCGGACCTGCGTGCGGCGCAGGGCGACTGGATCCGCCTCGGCGAGTTGCTCGCGAACGATGGCGTCTATCTCGGCGAGGAGCTCGTGCGGCCGGGCTGGGTGGCCCGCGTCCTGGCGCGTCATGGGTGCGCGGCCGAGGACGCAACGCCCGGGTTGGCCCCCGACCTCTGCCGCCTGCCCGGGGCGAATGCGGCGAGCCTCTGGGTCGCGCCCTCGCTTCGGCTCGTCATCCTGCGGACGGGTGGTGCGCCGGGCCCGACGCGCGACGCCACCGATGCGAGAATGGTCGATGCGATACTGCGCGGCCTCACCGATCGTCCCGGCGCGCGCCCGCCGGGCGAAGGCCTGCCGGACCCGGCGACACTCGTGCCGGCGCATTGAGACTGCGAGGGAGCCCCGCTTGAAGCCGCTGCTGACGCTGTTCATCGTGTGTGTGATCGACGTGCTCGGCTTCGGCGTCATCGTGCCGTTGATCCCGTACATCGGCTCGCGTTTCGAGGCGTCGGCCGCGCTGATTACTGCGATCCTCGGCGTCCACGCGCTGTGCCAGCTGATCGCGGCGCCCGTCTGGGGCCGGCTCAGCGATCGCTACGGTCGTCGCCCGATCCTGATGTTTTCCCTCACCGGCGCCTGCGTGTCCTACGCGATGCTCGGTTTTGCGCCGAATATCGCCTGGGTGCTCGCGTCGCGCGTGCTCGGCGGGCTGATGGCCGGCAACATTTCCGCGGCGATGGCCTACGCGTCGGACATCAGCACGCCGGAGGAGCGCGCCAAGGCGCTCGGCACGGTCGGGGCCGCCATCGGCATCGGCTTCATGCTCGGGCCGGCGATCGGTGGCGTACTCGCGGGGGACAATCTCGCGACGGCGAGTTTCGTGCGCCCGGCGCTCGTCGCGATGGCGCTCAGCCTGCTCGCGATCGCCCTCGTCGCGTCGTTCCTGCCGGAAAGCCACACCGCCGAGCATCGCGCGCGCGTGGCGAGCGCGGCCGACGGACGCCGCACGCCGCTCGCATTGCTGCGACGCCTGCCCGGGCTGCGCTATGTGACGCTGGCCGCGCTCTGCATCGCGATTGCGCAGGCGATCTTCGAGTCGATCTTCGCGCTCTGGGCGCTCGCGCGCTTCGGCTACGGACCGCGCACCGTGGGCCTCCTCATGTTCGCGCTCGCGATCGTGCCCGTGACGATGCAGGGCGCGCTCGTGCGCGTGCTGGCGCCGCGCTTCGGCGAGCACCGGCTCGCCATCGCCGGGGTCGCTGCGTTCGTCGTCGGCATGATGATCGCCGCCGCGGCACCCGGCATCGGCGTGGCCCTCGTCGGTCTTGCGATCGCCGGCGCGGGCTCGGGCGCGTTCAATCCGTCGGGTTCGGCCCTCGCGTCGAAGGAAGCGAGCAGCGCCAATCGCGGCAGCGTGCTCGGCACCTATCAGACGAGCAGCAGTCTCGGTCGCGTGATCGGACCATTCGTTTCGGGCGCCGTGTTCGCCCGCTTCGGTGTGGGCTCACCGCTGCTGCTCGGTGCGCTGATCGCCGCGCCGGCAGCGCTCGCGATCGTCCTGTCGAAGCGCAGCGCCGTCAGTCGCTGAGCACGAATCGCAGGCCGACCGCGAGCGCGTGGTCCGTGCCCGGCTCGAGGCCGGGATTCAGGATGTACTGGATGTCCGGCTGCAGCGTCAGCCAGTCGGTCACGGCGACGCGCCACGTGAGTTCGATGTTCTCCTCGACCCCGCGATGCGGTGCAACGGCATGGGCATGCGCGTAGGCGAGCCCGATGCCGCGCCACGCGAGTCCCGCGCCGACATACCGGTTGATCTCGTTGACGGCACTGTCGGCCGTGCCGATGCGCAGGAAACCGGTCAGCTGCCGTTCCGGCGCGCTGCCGTCACCGGCCAGGCGGACGTCGATCAGGCCGTAGACACCGTGGCTGCCTCGACGCATGACGGGAGCGCCGTTCGTATCGCGCGCCTGCAGATCCGGAAAGCGGGACGTGTAGTACCACGCGCCGATGCCCGCCTTGCGCACCCGCGCACCCGAACGATGGACCTCGCCGATGAGCAGCGCGCCGTCGCCGTGGTCGAACCGAATGGCCGTGCGCTTCGGATGCGCGGCGTCCCCCGGCACGCCGTCGAAAACGGCGGCCTGGGCCGTCCACTCATCGAACGTTCCGCGCCACCGGAGAGCGAGGCTCGTGACGGGAAAGATCGACGGCCCGTTGCGGCCCGAATCCGCGAGGTCGGAGCCCACACCGTGCGCGGAGTTGATGAACAGGCTCCCGCTGTCGGTGTTGTCGAACTCGGAGTTCAGGTCGTAGAGCCCGATGCGCAGCGAATGGCGCCGGTCCCGCCCGAAACGCCAGTCCGCCCACGCTTCGTACAGGCGTACGGCCTGCACCCCGGTTTCGATGTTCGATACGCCGTGCACGTCGCCGGTCAGTTCGCCGCCGAACGTGTGGCCGTTGTTGTAGAGCCCGTAGAGGAAAAACTCGACGCCCGGCAGGCCGAAGGCGCGCTCGGCATCGATCGCGAGCGTCACGTCGAGGTTGTCGAGGTAGCGCGTGCCCCGTTCCCGGCCACCGTCCCGGTTGCTCCACCATTCGCCCGTGTAGGCGATGTCCCACGACCAGGGCGATTCCGACGGTCCCGCCGCCGCACAGGCGGGCGCGAGCGCAAAGAGGACCATTGCGTGCGGTTTCGGCACGTTGCCGGGCTCCGTGGCTGAGGTGGCAGCCTATTGAACACGACCGGCCGTGCCGCCTGTGGTCGTCGTGCGATCGAGTCCGCCTGTCAGACTCGGGACCCGCTATGCTCGGCACATGGGCGATCACATGAAGCCGTTTGCCAGGGGCGACGTGTTTGTCGGCGTCACCGAGCTCAACGACCCGCTCGATGATCATGCCGGCCGCGGCCGCATTATCCAGTACGACGCGAACCTCAGACCCAAGGGCGTCCTGTGGCTCGGCGCCACGACGCATCTCGTCGGGGGCCTGAATTTCGATGCCCGCGGGGTGCTGTGGGCGTTCGATTCCCACGCATTCGTCGTGCTGAACATCCACCCGGACGGTCGCGTGCAGATCCGTGACGAACTGCCGACGCGCGCGTTCTCGCACGTCAATTTCGCGAAGGACGGCTCGTTCTACCTCGGCGAGCACCTCGTCGGCGACGCGGTCCGCCCCGAAATCGCCGCACGCATGAAGACGAAGCTGCCGTTCTTTCCGGGCGGCGATCGCTTCGGCGACGGCCACCTGTGGCACTTTGCCGCGGACGGCGCCCTGCTGCGCGAATTTGCGACGCAGACCCACGGTGGCATGGGAGGGTTTCTCGGCATCACCGGCTCGGCGCTCGCGCCCGATGGGCGCACGATCGTGTACTGCTCCGAAACCGGACCACGGCTGCTGCGCTACGACCTCGTGAACGATCGCCAGTTGCCCGACCTGCAATCGTTCCAGCCCCCGTTCCAGGGCCCGCCCGAGATGTTCTTCGGGATGGCCTATGCCCCGGACGGGATGCTGTACGTGCTGCGCGGCGCGCGGATCGATGCAGTGAACGACCACGGCGAAACCGTGCGCTCGATACCGCTCGAGGGGTTCGGCTGGGCGACCATCGCGCTCTCGGGCGACGCGCGCCATGCGTATGTCGGCAGCTTCTTCTCGGGTGAGGTCGCCAAGGTGTCGCTCGCGTCGGGAGGCGTCGTCGGCAGGGTGCAGACGGGACAGGTGCGCGCGCTGGCGGGCATTGCGGTGTATGCCGGCCGGTCACGTGCGACCGGCAGGAAAGCGCGCCCGGCGGCCAGCCAGAGGAAGCTCGTGCCGCAGAAGAAGCCGAAGAAGAAAAAGCCGGTGGCGCGGCACAAGGCTGCCGTGCGGCGCAAGCCGACCGCGAAAAAGAAAGTCAGCCGAACAACGCGCAGGCAAGGGCGACGCAGAGCGCGACGATGACTGGAAATGCCGGGCGGTTGCGATAGGTGAACACGATCTGCTCCTCGTGACGCGGATCAGTGTGCCTTTGGCGAAGGGTGCGGAAAAAGCCGCCGGACCGGGATTCATCATCCCGCGCCGATACACAATCCGGGAGCGTGCCTTGATATATGTCATCGGTGATCGGCGGATGGAGACCGAGGGCGACGACTGGTATGTCGCGCCGGGCGCGCAGGTCATCGGCAGTGTGCGCCTGGGGGCGGGCGCGAGCGTGTGGTTTGGGGCCGTGCTGCGCGGCGACAGCGACTGGATAGCGATCGGTGCCGGCACGAACGTGCAGGACGGCACGATCATCCACACCGACGAAGGCGAGCCGACGCACATCGGCGCCCACGTCACGGTCGGTCATCGCGCGCTGCTGCACGGCTGCACGGTCGCCGACGATTCGCTGATCGGCAACGGCGCGATGGTGCTCGACAACGCGCGCATCGGCCGCCATTGCGTGATCGCCGCAGGCGCGCTGGTGCCGCCCGGCCGTGACATCCCGGACGGCAGTGTCGTGATGGGTGCTCCCGGCAGGATCGTGCGGCAGGCAGGCGAGCGCGAGCTCGCGCTGATCGCGGCGAGCGCCGCGCACTATCGTGCGCGTGCCGTGAAGTATCGCACCGGCCTCGGCGTCGATCCGCGCAGCAGACGGGGCGAGTAGCCCCGCCAGCGTTGCGTTCAACCGGCCTTCGGGGGAGGGGGCGCCGCCGGGTCGAGCGCGATCTCCACCTGGCCGGCCACGACCCGGACATGGTGCACCGGCAGCGGCTCCGTCGCCGGGCCCTTCAATACGCGCCCGTCACGCACATCGAAGACGGCGCCGTGCAGCGGGCACTGGAGTTTCGTGCCCCGGATCCGGCCCTCGTCGAGGCGCGCAAACGCGTGCGTGCAGATGTTGTCGACGGCGTGCAGTCCGTCCCGCGCGCGGCACAGCAGTACTTCGCGGCCGTCGACCGTGCAGGCCCGCATCCTGCCGGTCGGCAGTTCGGAGTCGGGCAGGAGAGGCACGAACCGCAGGTCCGTCATGAACCGCTAGAACGACAGGCTCGTCTCGAACACGAGCGCCGCATCGCCGACGATCCGCAGCGAGCGCACGACGCCGTCCTGATATTCGAGTTCGATGTCCACCTGGCCCGGGCGATTCAGGTAATGGCCCTGCGCGCCCGTGAAGCGGGCGAGGTCGCCGTCGCGTGGCACGAGGTCGCGCGAGGCGAGATAGACGCCGAGCATGCCGTACGCGTTGCCGCTCACGGGGTCTTCGGGTATGCCGATGGCAGGACAGAACATGCGCGCCTCGGCCAGTACGTCCGCCACCTGAGGTTCGAGCGTGAAGACGAAATAGCCGGCGGCGCCGAGCTGTGCGGAGAGGGTGGTGAGGCGCGCGGCGTCCGGTTTCAGCTGGCGCAGCTGCTCGGGACCCCGTACGCCGACCATCAGCCGGGTGCTGGCGGTGCCGCACACGATCAGTGGACAGCGGTTGTCGAGATCGCCGCTCGACAGCGCGAGCGCGTCGAGCACTGCGAGGCGCTCGCGCGCGGACAACTCGCGGCCGACCGCGGGCGGCTGCTGGTGAATCGCGATGCGCCGCGCATCGCCCTCGCCGCGCACCTCGACGTCGATGATTCCCGCCTTCTGCTTCTGCCGCAGCCGTCGCGGGCCCGGGCGGCGCGACATCACGTAGTGCGCGGCTATCGTGGCGTGCGCGACGAACGCAGCCTCGGTGCGCGGCGTGAAAAAACGCATGCGCAGGTCGTGGTCGGTGCCGTCGGGCGAGAGCACGAAGGCGGTGTCGGCGTTGTTCAGCTCGCGCGCGATCGCGAGCATGTCTTCATCTGACAACAAATCGGCGCCCAGCACGACGCCGGCGGGATTGCCCGTGAACCGGTGGCGCGTGAAGGCATCGACCTGGAAGACGGCGAGGGTGCGGCTCATGACGGCGATTCTAATCGCTTGCATTGCCGCGCACGATGACTAACATGAACGCCACATCCTTGGGGTGGCCCGCTCGCGGGGCCTGAGACGCCGTTGGGCGAACCCGTTGAACCTGATCCGGCTAGTACCGGCGTAGGGAGCAGGCATGAAAACTCGCAGCGGCTGGTGGGGGCGCCTGTTCGGCGCCGCGTGCGTACTGTCGATATCCGTTGCAGCCGCACAGGAACTCGACGAAGTGCTCATCGTGACCTCGCGCCTGCGCGAGAGCACGGCCGACACGCTGCCGGCGAGCGTCACCGTGCTGCCGCGCGAGACCATCGCGTCGGCGGGCCTGCAACATTTCGCAGACGTCATGGCGCTCGTGCCGAACCTCAACTGGTCGGCGGGCACGGCCCGGCCGCGCTATTTCCAGTTGCGCGGCATCGGCGAACTGGACCAGTACCAGGGTGCGCCGAATCCGTCGGTCGGCTTCCTGATCGACGACATCGACTTCTCGGGCGTCGGCGTGCCGGCGACGACGTTCGATGTCGAGCAGATCGAGGTGCTGCGTGGCCCGCAGGGCACGGCCTATGGCGCCAATGCGCTCGCCGGGCTCGTGAGCGTGCGCACCCGCGATGCGCAGCCCGGGTTCGAGCTGCGGGGCGAAGCGACGGCCGGCGACCATGGCACCGCCGGCGCCGGCGTCGTGATCGGCGGCGCGCCGGACCACGCCGGTCGCCTTGCGCTGCGCCTCGTCGCGCAGCACTACGGCAGCGACGGCTTTCGCAGGAATGCGTTCCTCGGACGCGACGACACGAACGGGTACGACGAGGACACGCTGCGCGCGCGTGCGCGCTGGCGAGCGACCGACACGCTCTATGTCGATGCCACGGCGATGCTCGTCGACATCGACGACGGCTACGACGCGTTCTCGATCGACAATTCACGCGTCACGCAATCCGATCACCCGGGTGTCGACCGGCAGCGCTCGGCGGCGGGTGCCGTGCACGTGAACTGGCGAAGATGGGCGCCCTTCGAGGTGCGCAGCGTGACGACCTGGGCCGATTCGAAGATCACCTACGGCTTCGACGGCGACTGGGGCAACGATGCCGGCTGGGGCGTCTATGCTCCGTACGACTACACGAGCCGCTACGCGCGCCATCGGCGCACCGCGAGCCAGGACCTGCGGCTCGTGTCGGCACGCACGGTACGGGACTCCGGCCGGCTCGGCTGGATTGCCGGTGCTTACGCGCTCGATCTCGAGGAAGACAACGATCAGCACGACGCAGCGAGCGGCGCCGATTTCCGCGCCCTCGCGAGCCGCTATCGCGCCACGAACCTCGCGCTCTACGGCGAAGTCGACTGGCGCGTGCTCGCGCGGACGGTCCTGTCGCTCGGCGCGCGCGCCGAGCGGCGCGATGCGCGGTATCACGACCTCGAAGCGCTGTCGGGCGAGACGAGCGCATTTGCGCCGATCGACACGATGTGGGGTGGCAACCTGAGCGTCACCTTCGAGCAGGATGCATTGCGTACCTGGTATGCGACGCTGTCGCGCGGCTACAAGGCGGGCGGCTTCAACATCGGCAGTGCCGTCCCGGCGGACCGGCGCCAGTTCGATCCCGAATCGTTGTGGAACATCGAGGCCGGGCTCGCGTGGCGCGCCGCGAACGGCCGCTGGGCGTCGCGCACGTCGCTCTTCTACATGCGCCGCGAGTCGCAGCAGGTGTCGACGTCGCAGCAGCTCGTGCCCGGCGACCCGCTTTCCTACGTATTCTTCACGGACAATGCCGCACGCGGCCGCAACTTCGGCCTCGAAGCGAGCGCGCAGTGGGCGTTGTCTTCGCGATTCGATCTCGCCGCGACGCTCGGGCTGCTCGGCAGCGAGTATCTCGGCTATCGCACGGGCGATCCCGCGCGCGATGCGGCGCTCGACGGCCGCGACCAGGCCCATGCACCGCGCTACCAGTATTCGCTCGCGCTCCAGTATCGCGATCCGGCGGGACCCTTCGCACGCGCGGATATCCAGGGAGTCGACGATTTCTATTTCGATACCAGCCACGACCAGCGCTCGAATCCCTATACGGTCGTGAACCTGCGCATCGGCTACGCGCGCGCACACTGGTCGGTCGCGGCCTTCGCGCGCAACCTGTTCGACGAGCGCTACGCGATGCGCGGGTTCTACTTCGGAGTCGAGCCGCCGGACTTTCGCGACCGGCGCTACGTGCAGCTCGCGGATGGCCGGTTGATCGGCGTGACGCTCGATTACCGGTTCAGGTGAATGGAGGGCCCATGGATATCGGAGTCGAAGTGAGTCTCTATCCGCTCACGGCGGATTTCATCCCGCCGATCGCGGATTTCATCGCCCGTGTCAACCGGCACGCCGGTCTCAAGGTCGTCACGAACAGCCTGAGCACGCAGATTTTCGGTCCCTACGAGGCGGTGATGCGCGTGTTGCAGGCGGAGATTCGTCCGACGTTCGAGTCGGGCGCGAAGGCCGTCTTCGTGATGAAGGTGATCGGGCCGTATGCGGGTGGGTAGGCACGCTTGACACCGTTCGTCGAGCAGCTGCTCGTCGACCTGCGCGCGACCTCGCCGCTCGAGGGCGCGACGGTGGCGCTCGGGCTCGTCTACGTCGTGCTCGCGGTGCGGCGCAGCCGCTGGTGCTGGGTGTACGGCGGGCTGTCCTCGGCCGGCCTCGCCTGGCTCGCGGCACAGGCCGCACTGCCCATGCAGGCGGCGCTGCAGGCGTTCTATGTCGCGATGGCGGTGTATGGTTTCGTGCGCTGGAGCGCCGAGCGCGACGCGGGCGGACACGTTGTCGTCGGCTGGTGGCCGGCGCGGCGGCACGTCGTCGCATGGATCGCCATCGCGGGGCTGACGCTGATCAGTGCGCAGGCGCTCGCGCGCCATACGCATGCGGCGCGACCGCTGCTCGATGCCGCCTGCACCTGGGGGAGCCTCTACGCCACGTGGCTCGCCGCGCGCGCGCGCATCGAGAACTGGGTCTACTGGATCGCCATCGATGCGGCGCTCGGCGTGCTGTTCGCCTCGCAGGCGCTCGCGCTCGTGGCGCTGCTGTACTTCGTTTATCTCGGCATTGCAGGCGTCGGGTTCGCGAGCTGGTGGCGGCGCCTGCCGCAGCCGGGCGCGACATGATCGCCGGACCGGGGCGCGACGCGCTGGTGCACGTGCCCGGTGCGCTCGTGCGCGGCCGCATCGATGCGCACCTCGACACACGGCCGCTGCACGGCGGGCTCACCAACCGCAGCTTTGTCGTCACGACGACGGCGGGGCGCTACGTCGTGCGCCTCGGGACCGCGTTCGACACACTGCTCGCGATCGACCGCTCGGCCGAAACCGCGGCGCAGCGGCTCGCGGCGGCGGCCGGAATCGCGCCGGCGATCGAATATGCCGATGCGGCGAGCGGGCTCCTGATCACCCACTATGTCGAGGGGCGCGGCTGGACACCGGCCGACTTCGCTGCGGCTGCCCAGATCGACCGGCTCGGCGAACGGCTGCGACAGCTGCACGCGCTCGAGACCGAAGCAGCCGGCGGCCTCGTCGATCTCGATCCCGTCGCCCGTGCACGCGAGTATGTCGCGCAGATCGTGGCGGCGGCGCCGGACGAGCGCGCGGCGCTCGAGCGCCTGCTGGTGGAGGCGGAGAGGCACCGGGACGAATCCGGTGGCGGGACACGGGCGCCCTGCCTCGTGCACAGCGACCTGCATGGTTCGAATCTCGTCGATGGCCGGGCGCTGTGGCTGATCGACTGGGAATACGCCGCACTCGCCGACCCGTTGCACGACGTCGCATCCGTCCTCGCGTACCATCCGCAGGCCGCGCCATTCGCGCCGCGGCTGCTCGCGGCCCTCGGGCTCGCGGCCGAGCCCCGTGCGCTGGCGGCCGCGCTGTGGCTCTTTCAGCTCCTCGTCCATCTCTGGTACCGCGCGCGCCGCGTGGCGGTCGAGCCGTCGGCGGCCGACCTTGCCGCGGAGCAAGGCGCCGCACGCGCCCTCGTGCATAATAGAAATCTTTGACCGAGGGGAGTGTGGATGGCAGTGTTGAAGGTCGTCGACCGTGACGGGATCGAGCACGAGGTCGAGGCGCAGCCGGGGCTCAAGGTGATGGAAGTCCTGCGTGAACTCGAGTATGGCGTCGCGGCCATCTGCGGCGGCATGTGCTCGTGCGCCACCTGCCACGTCTACGTGGACCCCGAGTGGGCCGGCAAGCTGCCGGCGCCGATGTCGGACGAGAAGGACCTGCTGTCCGAACTCACCCATTTCGAGGGGCGTTCGCGCCTCTCGTGCCAGATGGACTTCACACCTGCGCTGGACGGCCTCAAGGTCACCATCGCACCCGACGAATGAGGATGCCATGACCGAAACCGTGCTCGTCGAAGTCAGCGACCATGTCGCTGTCGTCACTCTCAACCGGCCCGATACCGCCAACACGCTCGATCTCGCAATGGGACGCGACCTCCTGGCGGCGGCACTGCGCTGCGAGGCCGATCCGGCCGTGCGCGCGGTCGTGTTGACGGGCGCCGGCAAGGCGTTCTGCTTCGGCGGCGACCTGCGCGGCATGATCGCGGGCGGGATGCCGGCCGAGCCGTACCTGAAGGAACTGACGACCCACCTGCATGCCGCGGTCGCACGCTTCATGCGCATGGACGCACCCGTCGTGGTGGCGGTGAACGGCACCGCGGCCGGCGCGGGAGTCGGGCTCGTCGCGATGGCCGACCTCGCGATCCTCGCGGAGGGCGCGAAGATCTCGCTGGCCTATACAGGTGTCGGCCTCACGCCGGACGGCGGCACTTCGTTCCTGCTGCCGCGCACGGTCGGCGCAAAGCGCGCGATGGAACTGATCCTGACCAATCGTGCACTGAGCGCGGCCGAAGCGCTCGACTGGGGCCTCGTGAACCAGGTCGTGCCCGATGCGGAAGTGTTCACAAGGGCGCGCGAGCTTGCGCGCAAGCTCGCAGCCGGGCCGCGCGGCGCCTTCGGCAAGGCGAAGCGGCTGCATGCGGCGGCGCTCGGCGCGCTCGAGACGCAGATGAGCCTCGAGAGCGAGTCGATTGCCGCACAGGCCGCGGGTGCGGAGGGGCGCGAAGGCATCTCGGCGTTCCTCGAGAAGCGCAAACCCCAGTTTCCGAAGTAGGTTGTTGTTGCGGGCGCGCCGCCGGCGTGTGTAACCGATGAAGATCGCCTATCTGCTGGTCCTGCTGCTCGGTGGGGGCATCGCGCTCGCCCGCATCTGGATGAGCATCAAGAAAGCCCGCGACCGGCCCGCCCACAGCTGGGATGCGAAGCTGATCGAAAAGCTGCGGGCGGAGGGCTCGGATCCCTTCCAGCCGCACGACGTCGTGTTCTTCTTCGGCCTGCCGAGCGAAGAGGCGGCGCGGCGGGTCGTGGAGCGGCTCGTGCGCGACGGCTACGAGGCCGAGTACAAGCACGTGCCGGACCAGTCGGAGCTGTGCTACGCGGTCCATGCACAGCGCTCCATCCGCCTCTCGGTGTCCGACATGCAGGCGACGAGCCGCAGGTTCAACGCGATGGCGGACGAGTTCCACGGCCGCTACGACGGTTGGGCCGCGGCCCACAACAAGCGCCCGGGGCCGCAGGAGCCGGCGAGCCGCGAGTAGCGGCGGCGGCTTGCGCCGCCGCCGCCACCGCTTCCCCCCGTCAAAACGTGTAGACGGCCTTGAAGTTCCAGAACCGGCCGCGCGGGTTGTGCACGTTCTGCACGTACCCGTAGAGGTCGGCGTCGCCGTCGCCGATCGCGAACGGCGGCTTTTCGTCGAGTGCGTTGTCGACGCCGAGCACCAGCTTCAGGTGATCGAACGCGGTGTAGCGCGCCTGCAGGTTCAGTGTCGTGAACGAGCCCACGTCGCGCGTCTTCACGGTGTCGTAGTCGAGGACGCCGTCGAAGTCGGCGTCCGGCGCGTCCTGGAAGGGTCCGATGTAGTTGAGCGCCGCGTAGACGCCCCAGCGCTCGTTGCTCCAGTCGCCCGACAGCGTCGCGCGATCCTCCGGGTACTCGTATTCCCCCTCGAGCGGCCGCGTCACGAACGCCGTGCCGGCGAGATTCAGCTCGACCTTCTCGAACTTCAGGAGGTGCGTGTAGATGAGTCCCGTGGAAAGCGTGCCACCGGCGAGGTCGAAGCGGAACGAACCGCTGAAGTCGAGCCCGCTCGCCGTCTGTTCGCCGATGTTCTGGAAGCCGCTGTTGATCGACTGCAGCGTGCCGAGCGTCTGGCCCGGCAGCGGCGCGCTGCGCACGCACACCGTGCTCGACTGCGTGCCGCAATACGTCTGGTAGATGAAGCCGAACGGCGCCTCCTCGATCTTGTGCTTCTGCTTGATATCCCAGTAGTCGAGCGAGAGCTCGGCCGACGGGGTCGGTTTCCACGCGACGCCGATGTTGTACGACTCTGATTCCTCGGCATCGAGATCCGGATTGCCGGAGAAGATGATGTTGTAATCGAGCGGAATGCAGGCGCCCGGCACTCCGGCTGCACAGCCGTACGTGTCGACGAAGAACTGCGATTCCTGCGACGGCCCGAGGCCGATCTGCGCGAGCGAGGGCGCGCGGAAGCCCGTGCCCCAGGACGCGCGGAAGGCGAGCGAGTCGATCGGGGCCCAGCGCACGGCGATCTTCGGGTTGGTCGTGTCGCCGAAGTCGCTGTAGTCGTCGAAGCGGCCGGCGAGCGACAGTTCGAGTCCCGTGTAGAGCGGCACCGCGAGTTCGACGTACGCGGCCCAGCTGTCACGCGACCCTGCAGCGCTCACCGCCTCGGTGCCGAAAATGAGGCCGCGCTGGAACTGGTCGTCCGGCACGTCGCTGATGCTTTCGTCGCGGTACTCGATGCCGGCGGCCATGCGGACCTTGCCGGCCGGCATGTCGAACAGTTCGCCGGTGAGCTGGCCGTCGTACATCGTCAGCTCGGACTTGCCGCGGCGGACGAGATTGGTCGTGATCGCATCGATCACCGACGCAGGATTCTGCACCCCGCCGAACGGATTGTATCGGCCCGCATTGATTTCCTGCTGCAGGAAGTCCGTGCGCACCCAGCCCATGGACTTGTCGCCCGACTGCTCGGACTTGCTGCGGGCGCGCTGCGCGGACACTTCCCAGTCCCAGCCCGCGCCGAACTTGCCACGCAGGCCCGCGACGGCCCGCAGATTGTCGGTCTCGATGTCCCACTGGCGGGGACCCGCATCGACTGTCCGGTAGCGTCCGAGGAGGATCGTCGTCGCACCCGGGAACGGGTTGTTCGGATGCGTGACCGGCACGGAGAGATTGGCCGATTCGTCGAGGGGCGTCGGCGCGCCCTGCGCGAACGAGTTGTTGTGCTGCACGCCGATTTCCGTGAAGAACTCGACGCCGCCGCCGAGTGCCTGGTGGCCGAGCAGCATGAGGCCCGTGCGTTCAGCCTTCGGGATCAGGAGGTTCCACGGACCGTAGTCGTAGAGACACGTCTGGCCCGCCGTGCTGGCCGGTGGGCAGGCCGGGTCGATGGTCGTCACGCCGTCGACGACGAAGCGTCCGGGATAGCCGCGCGACGAACGGAAGTCCTGGCCGCCGCGGGCGGTCTGGTCGGCGGTGCCGAGCGAACCGCGGTCCTTGTTGTAGAGGGTCGTGTTCTTGAAGTAATCGAAGATCAGCGTGAGGTTCGAGTCGTCGTCTCCGATGCCCCAGATCGCCGAGGCGGTCGACTCGTCATAGGGGCCGCTCGTGACGCTGCCGTAGCCGCCCGAGACCTCGAGGCCCTGGTAGTCCTTGCGCAGGATGATGTTGATCACGCCTGCGACCGCATCGGAGCCGTAGATCGCCGAGGCGCCGTCCTTCAGCACCTCGATGCGCTCGATCGCCGCCACGGGGATCGAGTTGATGTCGACGAAGTTCGTCGTGATGTTCTCGGCGAACGAACTGATCCCGACACGCCGGCCGTTCACCAGCACGAGCGTCGCGTCGGCGCCGAGGCCGCGCAGGCTGATCGAGGCCGCGCCGTTCGCGGTCGAGTCCTGGTTGTTGCCGCGGGTCGAGAAGGCGCCGGCGCCGTTCGCGGGCAGCTTTTCCATCAATTGCTGCAGGTTGCTGTAACCGGAGTTCTCGATGTCCTCGCGGCTCACCGTAGTGACGGGCGAGGGGTTCTCGAAATCCGAACCGCGTGCGATGCGCGAACCGGTGACGACGACTTCTTCTTCGCCGCCGCCCTGTGCGTAGCCCGCGGTGGCTGTCGCAACCGCCACGAGCGCCATGAGGCCGCCGCGCGCGATCGCCCGCGCGCGAGCGCGTGAGTAGTTGGTACTCATCCTTGACATGCTCCCCTGTATGTTATGTGCCCCACTTGTGGGGGCATCGCAACATCTTCTGCTTACTTATTGTGGCTGTCAAAGGGCAGTGAGTAGCGCCTTTGAGGGGCAATGGGCCCGGACTCGGCCCCGAGTTTGTGGCGAAAATACGTCAGTCCTGGCGCGAGCAGGCACCGCACACGGGTCCGGTGCATTCCGCCGCGATCCCGACGCTCACCTCGTCGCCGATGCCTGGCGCTTGACGGCCTCGGCCGCGGCAGCGATCGCGGCGGCGTCGCCGAGGTAGCGGCTCGATGTCGGGCGCAGGGCGTCGTCGAGTTCGTACACGCGCGGCACACCGGTCGGGATATTGAGTTCGACGATGTCCGCCTCCGACACGTTCTCGAGCATCTTGACCATGGCGCGGAGGCTGTTGCCATGCGCGACGACGGCGACGCTCCGCCCCGAGCGCAGCGCCGGTGCGATGCGCTCGTTCCAGTACGGCAGCACGCGCGCGAGTGTGTCTTTCAGCGATTCGGTCGCAGGCAGCAGGGCAGGGTCGACTTCCGCGTAGCGCGGATCGAAGCGCGGGTGGCGCTTGTCGTCGGGCGCGAGCGGCGGCGGGGGGATGTCGTAACTGCGGCGCCAGATCTTCACTTGCGCCTCGCCGTGGCGCTCGACGGTCTGCGCCTTGTCGAGCCCCTGCAGCGCGCCATAGTGCCGCTCGTTCAGCCGCCAGCTGCGCTCGACGGGGATCCACATGCGATCCGTCTCGTCGAGCACGCACCACAGCGTGCGTATCGCGCGCTTCAGCACCGAGGTGAACGCGAGGTCGATCTCGATGCCCGCGCGCCGGATCTCGATGCCGGCCTGCTTCGCCTCCGCACGGCCCTGTTCGGTGAGATCCACGTCGGTCCAGCCGGTGAACAGGTTCTCGAGGTTCCAGGTGCTCTGGCCATGACGAATGAGGACGAGATTACCGGGCATGCAGGACTCCAAGGGTCGAACAGATGATCTGGCTGACCGCCATAAGCTATCAGCTATCTGCTGTCAGCTGTGAGCGGTCGGCGGAGAGCCGGCAGCCAGATGCCGGTCGAGGCCCTGCCGACAGCGAACCGTACGGCGGGCGAGGGTATCGCGCAGGATGGCTTCGTTCGCGGTGCGACGGTCACGCGCGACCGGCGGGTGATGCAGGTGCCACGCGATGCCGCCGAAGACCAGCGTGTGGCGCCTGCGCCCGAGGTGCACGAGTCGCGCGACGAGTTCCTTGTCCTCCGGGCCCCAGCCCACGAAAGCCTCGTCGAAGCCGTTCACGGCGAGGAGATCGGCGCGCCAGGCCGCGAGATTGCAGCTCTTGGTCGCGACGACGCCACCCGCGATGCGCAGGCTCGCGCGGGCGAGCGCGGGAACGTGGACGGCGTAGAGCCTGCGCAGGCCGCGCGTGCGAGGCGGCTCACGGTCCCCCTGCGTGCGCGACAGCGCGAGTGCCGCGCGCGTGGCGTCCTCGTCGAGCGGGATGCGCATGCCCTGCACGAACGCGCCGGGCCGCGCCGCCGCCGCATGATCCCCGATGAATTCCGCATGCAGCCACATGTCGCCGTCGATGAAGACCACATACTCGCCGCGGCACGCGGCGATCGCGAGATTGCGCAGGCGCGCGGCGCGAAAGCCGGCGTGCTCCTGGCGGACATGCGCGACCGGCACGCGGGCCCGCGCGGCGAACGCGTCGACCACACTGCGTGTCGCGGGGCCGGACCCGTCGTCGGCGACGACGATTTCGTCGGGCGCGCGGCGCTGGGCGGCGACGGTCGCGAGCACCGCGGCGAGCGCATCAGGACGCTCGTACGTCGTGACGACCAGCGAGACGCGCATCAGGACGCGCGCGTGCTAGCCATCTGCGAGCTTGCGAATCGCCTCGACACCGACCGACAGCGTCGCGAAGTCCGGATGGTCGATCGCCCTGAGGTCGGTGAGCATGCGCGCCCACTGCGCGTACTCGTCGCCCTTCGAGGCGATCCATGAAGTGATCGGGTCGCGCGGCACGCCACGCCGCCCGCCCGCGCGCAGGACCTGCGCGGCGAGCCTGCGGTGCGCCCGGGCGGCGCTCGCGCGCAGCGCCGAGCGCGCGCTCGCCTGCCATGCGCCCGATACCGCGAGCGTGCCGATCTGCACCCGGATCCAGTCGAGGCCCACCGCGGCGCCCACCGCGAAATAGGCGCGCGCGGTGTCGCGCACGGCGATGCGGTGTTCGGCCGCGAGTTCGACGAGGTCGAAGGCGGGCTCCATCGACTCGAGCACGCCGACGCGCTCGGCGAGAGACTGCGGCAGGCCCGCCTCGTGCAGCTGCGCAATGTGCCGCGCGTGGTACTCGTGTGCGAGCCCGGTCGTGACTTCCGGCAGCGCGCTGCGCAGCTCGAGCACGCCGGGCCGCAGTTCGGCGACAGTGCGTTCGACGTGCAGGTTGCGCCGGCGGTGCGCGAGCAGCCAGTAGCTCATGTGGCGCAGGCTGCGCGCGGTCTGGTCGCAGGCGAGGTACTGCGCGCGGGCAGGCACCTTGCTGTCGAGCGCCTCGACCGCGGTCCAGGTGTCGCGCATCGCAAACGCCTCGCGCGCAATCGTGTACGCGCGCGCGATCTGTGCGATCGAGGCGCCGGTTTCCTCGGCGGCGCGCCACGCGAACACCGGGCCCATGCGGTTCACGAGGCTGTTGGTGGTGGCCGTGACGATGATCTCGCGCCGCAGGCGATGGTGCTCGATGTCACGCGCGAATCGCCGGCGCAGTGCCTCGGGGAAGTAGCGGCGCAGTTCCTCGGAGAGATAGGGGTCTTCCGGCACGTCGGAATCGAGCAGTTCGCCCGACAACCAGATCTTGCTGTACGCGAGCAAGACGGCGAGTTCGGGCCGGGTGAGCCCGACGCCGCGCTTGGCCCGGTCCGCGAACTCGTCTTCGCCCGGCAGGAATTCGATGGCGCGGTTCAGGTCGCCGGCGCGCTCGAGCGCGCGGACGAGGCCGCGATACTCGCTCAGGCGTGCCGGTGCGTTGAGCTCGAGCGTCGAGAGCGCCTGGCCCTGCAGGTAGTTGTTGCGCAGGACGTGCGCCGCGACCTCCCGCGACATGCCGGCGAGCAGCTTGTTGCGCGCCGGACGTGTCAGCCGGCCGCTGCGCTCGGGTGCCGACAGCAGGATCTTGATGTTCACCTCGAGGTCCGAGGTGTTGACGCCCGCGGAGTTGTCGATGAAGTCCGTATTGATGCGCCCGCCGTTGGCGGCGTACTCGATGCGGCCGCGCTGCGTGCAGCCGAGGTTGCCGCCTTCGCCCACGATGCGGGCGCGCAGTTCCCGGCCGTCGACGCGCACGGCGTCGTTGGCGCGGTCACCCACTTCCGCGTGGCGCTCGGCCGACGCCTTGACATACGTGCCGATGCCGCCGTTCCACAGGAGGTCGACGCGCATGCGCAGGATCGCACGGATGACATCCTGCGGTGTCGCCGACGGTGCATCGACGCCGAGCACGCGGCGTGCCTCGGCCGACAGCGGAATCGACTTCGCGCTGCGCAGGTACACGCCGCCGCCCCGCGAAATCAGCTTGCGATCGTAGTCGTCCCAGCTCGAGCGCGGCAGGTGGAAGAGGCGCTCGCGCTCGGCGAAGCTGCGCGCGGCGTCGGGTTCCGGGTCGAGGAACACGTGCATGTGGTTGAACGCCGCGACCAGCCGGATGTGCCGCGACAGCAGCATGCCGTTGCCGAACACATCGCCCGCCATGTCGCCGATGCCCGCGACAGTGAAATCCTGCGACTGCGAATCGATGCCGATCTCGCGCAGGTGGCGCCTGACGCACTCCCACGCGCCGCGCGCGGTGATGCCCATCTTCTTGTGGTCATAGCCCGCCGAGCCGCCGGACGCGAACGCATCGCCGAGCCAGAAGCCGTAATCGGCCGAAATCGCGTTGGCGATGTCGGAGAACGTGGCCGTGCCCTTGTCGGCCGCGACGACGAGGTAGGGATCGTCGCCGTCGTGCCGCACGACATCGGCGGGCGGCACGATCTTCGCGCCCACCAGGTTGTCGGTGATGTCGAGCAGGCCGCGTATGAAGATGCGGTAGCACGCAATCGCCTCTTTCTGGACGTCGTCGCGCGAGCCGCCCTGCGGCAGCTGCTTCGGCACGAAACCGCCCTTGGCGCCGGCCGGCACGATCACGGTGTTCTTGACGTTCTGCGCCTTCATCAGCCCGAGCACTTCGGTGCGGAAGTCCTCGCGCCGGTCCGACCAGCGCAGCCCGCCGCGCGCGACCGCGGCCATGCGCAGGTGCACGCCCTCGACGCGCGGGCTGTAGACGAAAATCTCGTACTTCGGCCGTGGCAGCGGCAGGTCCGGGATCTTCGCCGGGTCGAGCTTGATCGACACGTAATCCTTCAACCGGCCCGCGGCATCGCGCTGGTAGAAATTCGTGCGCAGCGTCGCGCGTATCACAGCGAGGTAGGCGCGCAGGATGCGGTCCTCGTCGAGGCTCGTCACGTGGGCGAGCGCCGCGGTGATCGACTGGATGCAGCGCTCGGACTGGCGGTTGCGCGCGGTCGCGCCGATCGCGGGATCGAAGCGGGCGTGCAGCAGTGCGACGAGATGGCCCGCGATGCCGACGTGACGCGACAGTGCGCGCTCCATCGCGGCCTGGCTGAACGGCACGCCGGTCTGGAGCAGGTACTTGGCGATCAGCCGCAGCGCCGTCACGTCGCGCGACGGCATGTTCGCGAGCAGCACGAGCCGGTTGAAGCCGTCGTTCTCGATGGCGCCACGCCACGCGGCGTCGATGCCTTCCCGGAAGAGATCCTCCACGCGCGCGATGTCGATCGCGTGGCCGTCACGCTGCTCGAGTTCGAAGTCCTGGATCCACGCTTCGCCGCCTTCCGGCCAGGCGAGTTCGTACGGATGCTCGGTGATCACGCGCAGGCCGAAGTTCTCGAGCAGCGGCAGCATGTCCGAGATCGGTATCGTGGCGCCGAGCTTGGCGAACTTCAGGTGCACGCGGTTGGCCGGGAGCCCGGCAGGGCGATGCAGGTTGATGCGCAGCGCGCCCGGATCGCCGCGCAGTGCCTCGAGGTCGGCGATGTCCTCGAGCATGTCCGCGGCGGCCACTTCCTCCTCGTAGGCGGTCGGGAACGCGCGGGCGTAGCGCTCGAGAAGCGCGAGCGAAGTCGCCTCGTCGTATCGCGACTTCAGTGCGACGGACAGGTGGTCGAGCCAGTTGGTCGCCGCCGCCGCGATTTCGCGTTGCAGCCGGGCGATGTCGGGGGCGGCGCGATGTTCGCGGTCGATCCGCACGACGACGTGGACCCGCGCGTGGCGCGAGTCGGAGATCTGCACCTGCGATTCGAACGCCTGGCCGTGAAAGCCCGCGAGCAGGATGCGTTCGATCTCGCGGCGCACGTCGGTGCTGTAACGGTCGCGCGGCACATAGACGAGGCAGGAGTAGAAGCGTCCGTAGGGGTCGCGGCGCGCGAGCAGCCGCACGGTGCGGCGGTCGTAGAGGTTCACGACCTCGCGCACGATATGGATCAGCTCGGCGACGCTCGCCTGGAACAGTTCGTCGCGGGGATAGGTCTCGAGGACATTCACGACCGCCTTCGCGTCGTGGCTCTGCGGCGCGAGTCCGAAGGCGTCGATGACGCTCGCGACCTTGTGCCGCAGCACCGGGATGGCGCGCGCGCTGCGGTAGTAGACCGTCGAGGTCCACAGGCCGAGGATCCGGTGCTCGCCGTCGACGCGGCCCCTGGCGTCGAACGTCTTGACGCCGACGTAATCGAGATACGTGCCGCGATGCACCGTCGCGAGCGTGTTCGCCTTCGTCAGGATCAGCAATTGCGGCTCGCGGGCACGCTGGCGCAATTCCCCCCGCAGGCGCACCGTGTGCGGCCGGTGGCCTCCGTGGCCGTCGCGCAGGATGCCGAGACCGGTGCGCGGCACCGGAACAAGCTTGTCCTCGTGTGTGCCGCGCACCAGACGGTAGCGGCGGTAGCCGAGGAACACGAAATGCTGCGCCTCCATCCACTCGAGCAGTTCGCGTGCCTCGGAGATCTCGCCGGCGGCGAGCGGCGCCGCGTCCGCAAGGCCGGCGGCGATCCCGCGGATGCGGTCGCGGATCGGCATCCAGTCCTCGACCGCCGCCTGCACGTCGACGATCGCCGCGCGCAGGTCCTGCTCGATCTGCGCGAGCGCCCGCGGGTCGTTCTGTCGATCGACCTCGTAGTACTGCCACGATTCGCTGCGCGCGCCCGGAGCGTCGCCCGCGGTGACACCGCGCATCAGGCCGCGTGCATCGCGGCGCAGCGCAACGACGGGATGGACGATCAGGTGCATCGCGACCTGGTGGCGCGCAAACACGATGCCGACCGAGTCGACGAGGAACGGCATGTCGTCGGTGACGATCTGCACGATCGTGTGCGGCGACTGAAAGCCGTCGCGCACCGGGTCGGGGTTGAACACGCGCACGCAGCTGCGCGCCGCCGCGCGGCGCTGCCCGAGCGCGCAATGGCTGAGCGCGATCGCCGCGAGCTCGGCTGCCGGACGTGCACGCAGATCCTCGTCGGCGACGCCGCGGAAATAGACACGGAGGAACGCGGCTTCGGCGGCGCGCCGGCGGGCGCCGCCCTGCGCCGGCGCCGCCTTCACGATCCGTTCGATGAGGGCGAGGCGGGTGGCGGGGACGTTGTCTTTCACGATGAGGCTTCCCTTACTCTCGAGTCGGTCCGACCAGGTCGGTGACAGCTTTCATCGGGGCACTTGTGCGGCGCGGGAAATTATACATGGCGCCAGATCGATCGCGCGCCGCGACAGCTTGTCGAGCAGGCGATCGAGCGTTTCGCGCTCACGGTGGTCGAGCGAGGCGAGCAGCGCCGCCTCGTAGGCGAGCGCGTAGGGTGCCACCTTCGCGTACACGGCGCGACCCGCGCCCGACAGGCGCAGCTTCGAACGGCGCCGGTCATCGGTCGAGCGCGTGCGCGCGAGCCGGCCGGCGCGTGCGAGCGAAGCGACTGCACGGCTGACCGCGACCTTGTCCATCGCCGTGCGCGCCGCGACCTCGGCGGCGCTCATGCCCGGCCGCTCGCCGAGCGTGGCGATCACGCGCCATTCCGGAATGCTGAGCCCGAAGCGCTCCGCATAGGCTTGTGCGATGGCGCTGCTCACGCGGTTCGTCAGCACGGAGAGGCGATACGGAATGAAGCGGTCGAGGCGCAGGCTGGGTGCGGGCGGCATGGTCGCGTATAATAGTTGCAACTGAAACCAATTGCAGGACCGCCACGATGGTTGCCAGTTTCGACAATCCGATGGGGACGGACGGCTTCGAATTCGTCGAGTACACTGCGCCGGACCCGCAGCTGCTGCGCACGCTGTTTGCGCGCATGGGGTTTCCGGTCACCGCACGCCACCGCAGCAAGGACGTCACGCTGCACCGGCAGGGCGACGTCAATTTCCTGATCAACGCCGAGCCCGATTCGTTCGGCCAGGCATTCGCTGCAAAGCACGGGCCGTCCGTCTGCGCGATGGCGTTTCGCGTGCGCGACGCTGCTCGCGCCTTCGAACGGGCCATTGCACTCGGCGCCTCGCCGCATGTCGGCCGTGTCGGCCCGATGGAGCTCAATATCCCCGCGATCGAGGGCATCGGCGGATCGCTCCTGTACCTCGTCGACCGCTACGGCGAATCGTCGATCTACGACGTCGATTTCCGCCCGGAACCGGCCGGGGGGGGCGCCTCGGCGGGCGTCGGTTTCACGCACATCGATCACCTGACGCACAACGTGCGCCGCGGCGCGATGGACCGCTGGGCAGGTTTCTACGAGCGGCTGTTCAACTTCCGCGAGATCCGCTACTTCGACATCGAAGGCCGGCACACGGGGCTTTTCAGCCGCGCGATGACGAGTCCCTGCGGCAAGATCCGCATCCCGATCAACGAATCGCAGGACGACAAGTCGCAGATCGAGGAGTACCTCAGGCTCTATCACGGCGAGGGCATCCAGCACATTGCACTCGCGACCGACGACATCGTGCGCACCGTCGACCTGCTGCGCGGTCGCGGCGTCGAGTTCCAGGACACGCCGGACACGTACTACGAAGGCGTCGACGCGCGCGTGCCGCACCACGGCGAGGACGTGGCGGCGCTCAGGAAGCGGCGCATCCTGATCGACGGCAACCCCGACCGCGGCGAGGGCACGCTGCTGCAGATTTTCACGCAGAACGTGATCGGCCCGATCTTCTTCGAAGTGATCCAGCGCAAGGGCAACGAAGGGTTCGGCGAGGGCAATTTCCGCGCACTGTTCGAATCGATCGAGCTGGACCAGGTGCGGCGCGGCGTGATCTGACGCACGGGGGCGCCGCCCGCATGTCATCCGGCACCCGGGTCGCGCGTTGAGCGGGCAGGAGGTACCACGATGAAACTGCCCAGCGCGCTCCTTGCGGCGATGATCGCCCTCGTTCCGGTCGCCTGTGTCACGACCGCGCCCCCACGGCGCGCTGCGGTCGTGGAAGTCGGCGTGCGCCCGCCACCGCCGCGCGTCGTCGTCGTGCCGGCACCGCGGCGCGGCTACGTCTGGGCGGGCGGCTACTGGCGCTGGAATGGCCACCGCCATGTCTGGGTGGACGGGTACTGGATGCGCGCACGTCCCGGCTGGACCTGGGCGCCGGCGCATTGGGAGGAGCGGCGCGGGCGCTGGGTGTTCGTCGCGGGGGTCTGGGTCCGCGCCCGGTAGTTTCGCCAGCGGTGGCGCTATGTCCGGCCCGTCCGCGCGTCTCAGCCGTGGGCGCGTGTCAGGTACTTTTCCGTCTGCATCTCGACGAGCCGGCTCGCCGTGCGCTGGAATTCGAACGCGAGGCGCATGCCGCGATAGAGCGCCGCGGGCGGTGCGGCCGCGCTCACCGCGATATTGACGCCGCGGTCGTAGAACTCGTCGATCAGCGAAATGAAGCGGCGCGCGGCGTTGTCGCGCGTTTCGTCGAACACCGGCACGTTCGAGACGAGCACGGCCGGATAATCGCCCGCGATCTCGGCGTAATCGTCCTTGCCGCGCGGGCCCTCGCAGAGCGCCCTGAACTCGAACCACACGGCATTGTCGCTGTCGCGCACGACGTCGATCGCGCGCTCGGCGATCGTGATCTGGCCGCCCGCCGTGCCCGGGCCGCCCGCGAAGAACTCGAACAGGTGCGCCATCCCCGCCGGGGTATCCGCCGCCGCAGAGTCGAGGTACAGCGAAACCTTCGCGAGTTCACGCAGGCGATAGTCGGTGCCGGCATCCACCGCAATCACCTCGGTGTACTTCTCGAGCAGCGCGATAGCGGGCAGAAAGCGCTTGCGCTGCAGACCGTCGCGATAGAGCCCCTTCGGCGGGATGTTCGACGTGCAGACGAGCGTGACACCCCGCTCGAGCAGCGCGTCGAACAGCCGCGCGAGGATCATCGCATCGGCGATGTCGGTGACCTGCAGTTCGTCGAGGCACAGGACACGCGCCTCGGCGGCGAACCGGTCGGCGACCGTGAGGAGCGGCGACTCGACGTTCGCGAGGGTTTTCAGCTGCGCCTGCACGTCGTGCATGAAGCGGTAGAAATGGCGGCGGCGCTTCGCGTCGAACGGCAGGCTCGCGTAGAAGGCGTCCATCAGCAGTGTCTTGCCGCGGCCGACGCCACCCCACAGGTAGATGCCGCGCTCCGCGGCGTGTGCCCGCCTGCGCAGCAGGCGACGCACGCGCGTCAGGGGCTTCTGCGCCTCGTGCGCCGCGACGGCGAGGCGCGACCGCAGGCTCTCGAGACGGGCGATGGCGGCGAGCTGCGAGGCGTCGGGCACGATGCCGCGCCGCTCGAACTCGCGCGCGAGTACGGGCGAGCGCATCGTCAGGTCGTGAGCTCGGGCAGGTCGCGGAAGAAATCGAGGGCCGCGGGGTTGGCGAGCGCATCGCGATTCGCGACCGGGCGACCGTGCACGATGTTGCGCACGGCGAGTTCGACGAGCTTGCCGCTCAATGTGCGCGGCAGGTCGGGTGCCGCGATGATCTTCGCCGGCACGTGCCGCGGTGTCGTATTGCGGCGGATCGCATCGCGGATGCGGGCGCGCAGCGCGTCGTCGAGCGCGATGCCCTCGCGCAGGCGCACGAACAGCACGACCCGCACGTCGCCGTCCCATTCCTGGCCGATCGCGAGCGCTTCGAGCACCTCAGGCAGCTGCTCGACCTGCCGGTAGATCTCCGCGGTGCCGATGCGCACGCCGCCCGGGTTCAGCACCGCATCGGAGCGGCCGTAGATCACGAAGCCGCCGTGCTCCGTCTCGAGCGCATCGTCGCCGTGATGCCAGGTGTCGGGGAAGCGCGCGAAATACGCGTCGTGGTAGCGCGTGCCCTGGGGGTCGTTCCAGAAGCCGACCGGCATCGACGGAAAGGGCGCCGCGCACACGAGCTCGCCGCGCGCCCCGACGACCCGCCTGCCCGTGTCGTCGAAGACTTCCGTGCGCATGCCGAGACCGCGGCACTGGATCTCGCCCTTGCGCACGGGCAGCACCGGGCTGCCGAGGCAGAAGCACGAGACGATGTCGGTGCCGCCCGAAATGGATGACAGCTGCAGATCGTCTTTCACGGCCCGGTAGACGAAATCGTAGGTCTCGGGCAGGAGGGGCGAGCCTGTCGACAGTACCGTGCGCAGCGCCGCGAGATCGACCGTCTTGCCCGGCTCGAAGCCCGCCTTGTCGAGTGCAGCGAGGTATTTCGCACTCGTGCCGAAGATCGCGACGCGCTCGCGCGCGGCGATGTCCCAAAGGACCCGCGGCCCCGGATGAAACGGCGAGCCCTCGTAGAGGATGAGCGTGGCGCCGCTCGCGAGGCCGCTCACGAGCCAGTTCCACATCATCCAGCCGCAGGTCGTGAAATAGAAGAGCCGGTCGCCTTCGCGCAGGTCGACGTGGAGCAGGTGTTCCTTCTGGTGCTGCAGCAGCGTGCCGCCCGCACCGTGCACGATGCACTTCGGTTTGCCGGTGGTGCCCGAGGAATAGAGGATGTACACGGGATGATCGAACGGCAGGCGCGTGAAGCGCAGCGTGGCGCCCGCACGACCGAAATCGCCGTAGTGGACCGCATCCGGCAGCGCGTCGATCGCGGGCCTCGCGCTCACGTACGGCACGACCACGACACGCAGGAGCCCCGGCAACTGCGGCGCAACCTGCGCCATCGCGGCGAGGGAGTCGAGCGTCTTGCCGGCGTAGAAGTAACCGTCCGCCGTGAACAGCACCTTCGGCGTGATCTGCCCGAAGCGGTCGAGCACGCCGTTCACGCCGAAATCGGGCGAGCACGAGGACCAGATCGCGCCGAGGCTCGTCGTCGCGAGCATCGCGACGATGGCTTCCGGCACATTCGGCATGAAGCCCGCGACGCGATCGCCCGGGCCGACACCGAGTTCGCGCAGGCCGTCGGCGATGCGCGCGACCTCGTCGGCCAGTTCACGGCGCGCGATTTCGCGGCGCGTGCCCCGCTCGTTCGCGAAAACGATGGCCGCCTGCCCGTCGCGGTGGCGCAGCAGATTCTCGGCGAAATTGAGCCGTGCGGCCGGGAACCAGCGCGCGCCCGGCATGCGGTTCGCGTTCTCGAGGACGGGGCCGTCGCCCCAGTCGGCGCGCGTGTCGCTGAAGCGCGCGAGTTCCATCCAGAAGTCGGCGGGGTGCTCGAGCGACCAGGCCTCGAGGGCGGCGTAATCCGCCAGCGCGAGCTGGCGCCGCGCATTGACGCAAGTGCGGAACCGGGTGACGGCCGCCTGATCGACTCTCTCGCGGGAGGGCGTCCAGATCGGTGTCGTCATCGTCGCGTCAGAGGGTCTGGTAGTTCGGTCCGGACCCGCCTTCCGGCGTCGTCCATGTGATGTTGCCGTAGGGGTCCTTGATGTCGCAGGCCTTGCAGTGCACGCAGTTGGCCGCGTTGATCTGCAGGCGTTTGCCGCCGGCCCCGTCGTCGACCATTTCGTAGACACCCACCGGGCAGAAGCGCGTGCACGGATTGTCGAACTCCTCCCGGCAGCGGGTGGCGCACAGGTGCGTATCGGCAACCTTGAGGTGGGCAGGCTGCGCCTCGTCGTGCGTGGTCGCGGCAAAGTACGCCGATGCGAGCCGGTCGCGAGGCGGCAGCGTGCGCTCGACCCAGCCGCGCTCGGGCGACGTGTATTCGTCCAGCCGGCGCAGGGCCGCCGCGTTGTCGGTATTGCGCAATGTCCACGGCGTGTGTCCGCCGGTCACGACCTCGAGCGCCGAGTTGGCGAGGCCGAACCAGAGCCCGCGCTTGAAGCCCGGCTTGAAGTTGCGCACCTTGCGCAGCTCCTGTCCGCCGGGTGAGGCGCGCCACGCGGCGTCGAAGCCGGCCGGCGAGCCGTTCGCCGCGAGGTGCGCGGCGGCGAGCGCACCGGAGCGTATCGCCTGGTGGATGCCCTTGATCTTCGGGAAATTGAGCGTGCCGCCGGCATCCCCGACGATCAGCGCGCCGGGCATTTCGATCTTCGGCAGTGATTGCCAGCCTCCCGCTGCGATCGTGCGTGCGCCCGCCGAGACGATCTCGCCACCTTCCAGCAGCGGCCGCACGGCAGGGTGGTGCTTGAATTGCTGGAACACCTCGAACGGCTTCAGCTCCGCGTCGATGTAGTCGAGGCCGACGACGAAGCCGACGTACACGCGGTCGTTGCCGAGGTGATAAATGAAGCTGCCGCCGTACGTGGCGTTGTCGAGCGGCCAGCCGACGCTGTGCTGGATCAGGCCCGCCGTGGCGCGGCCGGGCGGCAGCTGCCACAGCTCCTTGAAGCCGAGGCCATAGGTCTGCGGGTTGCTCGCCGCATCGAGTGCGTAGCGGGCAATGAGTCGCTTCGTGACACTGCCACGGCAGCCTTCGGCGAGCACGGTCGTGCGCGCGCGCACTTCCGGTCCGGGCGCGAAGTTCGGGCCGGGCTCGCCGTCCTTCGTGATCCCCATGTCGCCGATCTGCACGCCGGCGACGGCGCCTGCCGCGTCGAACAGCGGCGCGGCCGCCGCGAAACCGGCGAATACGTCGACCCCGAGGCCCTCCGCCTGTTGCGCGAGCCACGGCGTCAGCAGGCCGAGCGAAATGATGAAATTGCCGTGATTGCGCTGTTGCGGCGGCACCGGGAGCCGGTGCGCGCCCTTGCGGGTGAGGATCCGGAGTTCGTCGTGGGTCGCGGGCACGCACACGCCGAGCTGCGCGTCGCGCCATTGCGGCACGAGCTCGTCGAGCGGCCCGGGCTCCATGACCGCGCCCGACAGCGAATGCGCGCCGACCGCCGAGCCCTTCTCGAGCACGCAGACCGTGAGGTCCGGCTTCAGCTGCTTCAGGCGGATCGCGCATGCGAGCCCCGCCGGGCCCGCGCCGACGATCACGACGTCATATTCCATGACGTCACGTTCAATGGTGCTGTTTGTCGAGTCTGCCAAGGCCGTTACTCCCACACTGCAGCGCGCTGCGCCATTCGCTGTCGGCTCCCCTTACTTCGGTTGCATCCTGATCGCCCCGTCGATGCGGATCGTCTCGCCGTTGATCATCGGAATCTCGAAGATCGACTGCACGAGCGCGGCGAATTCCTCCGGCTTGCCGAGGCGCGGGGGAAAGGGCGCCTGCCTGCCGAGCGAATCCTGCACGTCCTGCGGCATGCCCGCGACCATCGGAGTGCGGAAAATGCCCGGCGCGATCGACACGCAGCGGATGCCGAACGCCGCGAGTTCGCGCGCGATCGGCATCGTCATTCCCATCACCGCGGCCTTGGTCGCCGAGTACGCGGCCTGGCCGATCTGGCCCTCGAAGGCCGCGACCGACGAGGTATGGATCAGGACGCCGCGCTCGCCGTCCTCCGTCGGCGCATTTCCCTGCATGACGGCCGCCGCCGCCTTATCGCACAGGAACGTGCCGATCAGATTGATGTGGATCACCTTGGTGAAGAAATCGCCGGCCATCGGGCCGCTGCGGCCGAGCACACGCCCCGCGCCGATCACGCCGGCACAGTTCACCAGCAGGTTGACACCACCCATGAACGCGCGGGCGCTTTCCATGGCCGCATTGACTTCGGCCTCCGAGGTCACGTCGCACTTGACGAACCGTGCGCCGGCGCCGAGTTCCGCGGCGGCAGCCTGACCGGGGCCTTCCTGCACGTCGAGCAGCGTCACCTTGCCGCCCTGCGCGGCGATGTGGCGCGCGACGGCGTTGCCGAGCCCTGATGCCGCGCCCGTCACGACGGCGCGTGCTTCTTTCATCTTCATATGGGACCTCTCAGTAAAGCACAATCATTTGCGGCGCGCGAGAAAATCCCGCACGCGCGCGCGGCCTTCCTGCGACATGCGCAGGCGCGCGAGCCGATGGCTGGTCGAGCGCCGCAGCGCCGCATCGCGCGGTGCTGCGGATACCTCGTGCACGAGCGATTTCACCTCGACCTGCGCCTGCGGGCCACCCTGCAGCAGCTCCGCGACGATCCGGTGCACCTCGCCGTCGAGCGCCGCCTCGTCGGCGACCGCCTCGTGCAACAAGCCGAGCTCGCGTGCCCGCACGCCGTCGAAGCGCTCGCCGCTGAGCGCGTAACGACGCATCGCGCGTTCGCCCATGGCCGCCACGACGTGAGGCGAGATGGTCGCGGGCACGAGCCCGAGGCGCACTTCGGAGAGCGCGAATCGCGCCGCCGCCAGGCCCACGGCGATGTCGCAACAGGCGATCAGGCCGACGCCGCCGCCGAACGCATCGCCGTTGACCCGCGCGACGAGCGGCTTCGGGCATTCGTCGAGCGCCGCGAGCATGTCGGCGAGCGCCAGCGCATCGGCGTAGTTGGCGGCCTCGTCGGCATCCGCCATCGCGCGCATGTGGCCGAGGTCGGCGCCTGCGCAAAAACTGCGGCCTGCTCCCGTGACGACGATGACGCGTACCGCCGGGTCCCGCCCGAGCGTGCCGATCGTCGCGTGCAGCGCGGCGATCAATTCACCGTCGAACGCATTGTGCCGGTCGGGCCGGTTCAGCGTGAGACGCGCGACGCCGTCCCGGCCGCGATCGATTGCGAGGAGTTCGGTCATGCTGGCCCTCAGGGTATCGTCGCCGGGCGGCGTCCCGCAAATCGCGGCCGCCGCCCGGCTGCCGTTCAACCCTTCAGCGGCGCGATCTTGCAGGTGCAGGACGCGCGCGCGATCGGCGTGCCGCCGGCATCCGTGAGCTGGCCCTCGGCATAGGCGACCGAGCGCGTGCAGTGCACGACGGTGCCTTCGCTGAAGTACACGCCCGGATTGCACACGCGAAAGAACGAGACCTTCAGCTCGAGCGTGGGCGCCATCATTCCGACTCCGACGCGCGCGGTGATCGCGTGGGCCATGGCCGCGTCGAGCATCGAGGTCACGAACCCGCCCTGCACGATCGTGCCCGAGTGGCAGCAGGCCTCGGTCGGATGCCAGCGCAGTCGCGCCCAGCCGCGCTGCTGGTCGATCGCCTCGACCGTGCCGTCGAGGATGCGCATGAATGCGCCGGCGCGCTCGCGCATGTAGGCGATCATCCGGTCGGCGTCGACTGCCTGGCTCATGCCGGTCTCACATCCTGAAAATGCCGTAACGCTCGTCGGCCGGCCGCGGGCCGCGCGCCGCCACGTGCAGCGCGAGCGCGAGCACGCGCCGCGTGTCGAGCGGGTCGATGACGCCGTCGTCCCACAGCCGCGCGGTGGCGTAGTAGGGGTGTCCCTGCTGCTCGTACCGCTCGCGGATCTCGTCCATGAACTGCTGCTGCGCGGGCTGCGGCCACGCGGCGCCGCGCAAGCCGTCCCGGCGCACGGTCGCGAGTACCTGCGCCGCCTGTTCGCCGCCCATCACCGATATGCGCGCGTTGGGCCACATCCACAGGAAGCGCGCGCCGTAGGCGCGGCCGCACATCGCGTAGTTGCCCGCGCCGAACGAGCCGCCGATCACCACGGTGAACTTCGGCACCGTCGCGCACGCGACCGCGGTGACCATTTTCGCACCGTCCTTGGCGATGCCCGCCTGCTCGTACTTCGAGCCGACCATGAAGCCGGTGATGTTCTGCAGGAAGACGAGCGGCGTGCCGCGGCGGTTCGCGAGCTGCACGAAGTGGGCGGCCTTTAGCGCCGACTCGGAGAACAGTACACCGTTGTTCGCGACGATCGCGACGGGGCAGCCGTGGATGCGCGCGAAGCCGCAGACGATCGTCGTGCCGTATTCGGGCTTGAACTCGTGGAAATCGGATGCATCGACGATGCGGCCGATGATCTCGCGCACGTCGTAGGGCTGGCGGGTGTCCTGCGGGACGATGCCGTGGATTTCGCGCGGGTCGAGTGCGGGCGCCACTTCCGGCGCGAGATCGAGCCATGCCGCCGGGCGCGGCCGCAGCGTCGCGATCACGGAGCGCGCGAGCGCGAGCGCGTGGGCGTCGTTCTCCGCCAGATGATCGGCGACGCCGGAGCGTCGCGCGTGCACGTCGCCGCCGCCGAGCGATTCCGCATCGATTTCCTCGCCGGTCGCGGCCTTCACGAGCGGCGGGCCGCCGAGGAAGATCGTGCCCTGCTTCTGCACGATGATCGTCTCGTCCGACATCGCCGGTACGTAGGCGCCACCGGCCGTGCAGCTGCCCATCACGACGGCCACCTGCGCGTGGCCGAGCGCGGACATCTGCGCCTGGTTGTAGAAAATGCGGCCGAAGTGGTCGCGGTCGGGGAACACCTCGTCCTGCAGCGGCAGGAAGGCGCCGCCGGAATCGACGAGATACACGCAGGGCAATGCGTTCTCGAGCGCGACCTGCTGTGCACGCAGGTGCTTTTTCACGGTGAGCGGGAAGTAGGTACCGCCCTTGACCGTGGCGTCGTTGGCGATCACGAGCACTTCGCGGTCGTGGATGCGGCCGATGCCGGCGACGAGCCCGGCGGCCGGCGCCTCGCCGTCGTAGAGCCCGAGCGCGGCGAGCGGCGCGATCTCGAGAAAGGGGCTGCCCGGATCGAGGAGGGCGGTCACGCGTTCGCGCGGCAAGAGCTTGCCGCGCGCGGTGTGCCGCGCGCGGGCCTCGTCACTGCCGCCGCGAGCGGCGCGCGCGAGCTCCCGGCGCAGGTCCGCGACCAACCGCTCCATGTGGGCGCGGTTGGTGCGGAATGCCCCGCTCGCCGGATCGATCGCGGTGCCGAGTCGCGCCATGGCGCGGCAGCTTACAGCAGCTCGATCGCGATGGCCGTCGCCTCGCCGCCGCCGATGCACAGTGACGCAATGCCGCGCCGCTTGCCCGTACGCTTCAGGGCGTGCACGAGCGTCGTGACGATGCGTGCGCCGGTCGCCCCGATCGGATGCCCGAGCGCGCATGCGCCGCCGTTGACGTTCACCCGCGCCGGATCGAGCCCGAGGTCGCGGATCGCCGCCATCGTCACGGCGGCGAACGCTTCGTTGATCTCGTAGAGGTCGACGTCGCCGACCTGCCAGCCGAGCACCGCGAGCACTTTGCGGATCGCCCCGACCGGTGCGGTCGTGAACCATTCCGGTTCGTGTGCATGGCTCGCGTACGCGAGGATGCGCGCGAGCGGCCTGGCGCCGAGACGTTGCGCGGCGGCCTCGCTCATCACGACGGCAGCTGCGGCGCCATCCGCGATCGACGACGAGGACGCGGCGGTGACCGTGCCGTCCTTGCTGAAGGCGGGCTTCAGCGTCGGGATCTTCTCGATGCTGCAGTTCGCAGGTGTTTCATCCGTCGCGACGACGGCATCACCCTTGCGACCCTTGACGGTCACCGGCGATATCTCGGCGGCGAACGCGCCGTTCGCGACCGCGGCCTGCGCACGGCGCACCGATTCGGCGGCGAAGGCATCCTGCTCGGCGCGCGTGAAGCCGTACTTCGTGGCGGTCGCCTCCGCGAAGTAGCCCATCATCCTGCCGTCGTACGGGTTCTGCAGGCCGTCGTAGAACATGTGATCGAGGAGTTCACCATGTCCCAGACGATAGCCACCGCGCGCCTTCAGCAGCAGATACGGCGCATTGGTCATCGATTCCATGCCGCCGGCGAGCACCACGTCGGCCTCGCCGGTACGGATCTGGGCGGCGGCCAGCATGATGGCCTTCATGCCCGAGCCGCAGACCTTGTTGATGGTGGTCGCGGGCACCGATTGCGGCAGGCCGGCGGCGAGCGCCGCCTGTCGCGCCGGCGCCTGGCCGACTCCCGCGGGCAGTACGCAGCCGAATATCGCCTCCCCGATGTCGCCGGGCGCGATGCCGGCCGCGGCGATCGCACCACGCGCGGCGGCGGCGGCGAGCTGCGGTGCGCTGGCACCGGCCAGCGCGCCCTGCAGGGCCCCGATCGGCGTGCGCTGTGCGGCAGCGATGAGGACGGTGGGAGAGAGCGGGGATTTCTGACTCATGACACGTTTCCTGATGAAGCGCCCTCGGGGCGCGGTGCGAGACCCTGGACGAAAATCTCGATGAATCGATCCGCGATCGCATCGGCCGACAATGTGGCATCGTCGCGGTACCAGTGCGGAATCCAGTTGAGCGCACCGGCAAGCGCGAATGCCGCCATTTTCGGGTCGCAGTCGCCGATCGAACCGTCGCCGATGCCGGCCCGCAGCAAGCGGCGGATCTCCTGGTCGATTCCCGACTTGAGCTGCCGGATGCGCGCGCCCAGCTCGGGGCCGAGATCCTGATCCTCAGCGCGCACCATACACCAGCCGAAGTCCGACGTGATCGCCTCGACGTAGCTGCGCACGACTTCGATCAATCGTTCGCGGCCGCTCGACGTGCCGGACCGTGCCTGACTGCACGCTGCCGCAATGCGGTCGAGGCCCGCCCGGAAGCACTCGAACAGCATTTCCTCCTTGCTCGCGACGTAGTAGTAGAGCGTCGGCTTCGTGACATGCAGCACCGCGGCGATGTCGTCGAGCGAGGTGTGGTGGTAGCCGCGCTCGCGAAAGGCGCGCGCGGCCGCCCGGATCACCGCGTCGCGCTTCAGCTCCCGCTGGCGCGCACGGTTGCCGGGAACCTGCCAAGGCGAAACTGGCCTCACCATGCCGTGGAGTCTATACTAGCGGGTAGAAATCCTACTAGTCGGTAACATTACCCATGAGCAGCCGCAGCGCGCAACAGGGTCGTCCGCCGGTCGTCGAAACGGGTGTCCAGCAGCTGCCGCTGCGATTCGTCAGCGCCGCATCGCTGTTCGACGGCCACGATGCCGCCATCAACCTGATCCGTCGCCTGCTGCAGGCGCACGGCGCGGAGGTCGTGCACCTCGGCCACAACCGCAGCGTCGCCGACATCGTGCGCGCGGCGATCCAGGAGGACGCCGACGCGATCGCGGTCAGTTCCTACCAGGGCGGGCACAACGAGTACTTCGCTTACATGGTCGACATGTTGCGCGAACTCGGCGCGTCGCACATCCGGGTCGTCGTCGGCGGCGGCGGCACGATCGCGCCGGCCGAGATCGCGGCGCTCGAGGCGCACGGTGTCGAGAAGATCTACACGCCGGAAGATGGCCGCCGGCTCGGGCTCGACGGCATGATCGACGACGTGCTGGCGCGCGTGCGCCGTGCGCGCAAGCCGGCTTACGAGTTCGCGCCGCTGAATCCGGCGGATCCGCAGCACATCGCCCGGACCATCTCCTGTCTCGAAGGGGCGCTCGGCAGCGACACGGCGCGCGCGCAGATCGCGCGTGCGATTGCGCGCAACGAGCGCCATGCCCCGGTGATCGGCATCACCGGGACCGGCGGCGCCGGCAAGTCGAGCCTGAACGACGAACTGCTCGCACGCTTCGTGCGCTTCTTCCCCGACCGCAACATCGCGGTGGTCGCGATCGACCCGACGCGGCGACGATCGGGGGGCGCGCTGCTCGGCGACCGCATCCGCATGAACAGCCTCGCCTCCGAGCGCCTCTTCATGCGCTCGCTCGCGACGCGGCGCCGCGACAGCGCGACGAGCGAGGCGCTCGCCGACGTGATTGCGCTCTATCAGCTCGCGGGCTACGACCTGATCGTCGTCGAGACCGCGGGCATCGGCCAGAGCGATACCGGGATCGTCGATCACGTCGACCTGTCGCTCTACGTGATGACCAGCGAGTACGGCGCCGCGAGCCAGCTCGAGAAGATCGACATGCTCGACTACGCCGACATGGTCGTGCTCAACAAGTTCGAGAAGCGCGGCGCCGAGGATGCGCTGCGCGATGTGCGCAAGCAGTGGCGGCGCAACCATCCGGATCGGCTGAAGATCGCCGACGCCGAGGTGCCGGTTTTTCCGACGATCGCGAGCCGCTTCAACGACCCGGGCGTCAATCACCTGTTCGCGGCCGTCTGCGCGCGTCTCGGCTGGCCGGTCGAGGGTGTCGGCCCGACCGTGTTCAAGTCCCACGCGGCGCTGATTCCGGCGGGGCGCGTGCGCTACCTCGCCGAGATCGCCGAGGGCGGGCGCGCGGCGAATGCTGCGGTCGACCGCCAGGTCAGCGCCGCGCGTGCGGCGCATGCGCACCACGAATCGCTGCGCGCGCTGCGCGATCCCGCGCTCCCCGCGCCCCTCGACCGCTATCCGCAGTCGGCCCTCGACGAGGGCGATGCCACGCGGCGCGAACTGCGAGCCGCCTACAACACGGCGCTCGATGAGATCGGCGCCGCCGGCATCGCCGATCTCAAGGCGTGGCCCGCGCGCCTCGCGGCGGTTACCGACGAGACCTACACCTATGAGGTGCGGGGCCGTCCCGTCACGGGCGAGAACTACACCGAAACGCTGAGCCGCAATCGCGTGCCGAAGCTCGCGGTGCCGCGCTTTGCCGACTGGGGCGAGATCCTGGAGTTCATCGGAAAGGAGAACCTGCCTGGGGCGTATCCGTACACGGGCGGCGTGTATCCGTACCGGCGCGAGGCCGAGGATCCCACCCGCATGTTCGCGGGCGAAGGGCCGCCGGAGCGCACGAATCGCCGCTTCCACCTGCTCGCATCGGGTCACGAGGCGACGCGCCTGTCGACCGCGTTCGATTCGACGACGCTCTACGGCGAGGACCCCGACACGCGGCCCGACATCTACGGCCGCACCGGCAATTCGGGCGTGTCGATCGCGACGCTCGACGACATGAAGAAGCTCTACTCGGGCTTCGACCTGTGCCGGCCGTCGACCTCGGTGTCGATGACGATCAACGGGCCGGCGCCGATGATCCTCGCGATGTTCATGAACACCGCGATCGACCAGCGCATCGAGCGCTGGCTGCGCGCGGAGGGCCGCTGGGCGGCGGCCGAGGCGCGCATCGCGGAACTGCACCGCGCGATCCTCGCGACCGGCGCGCCGCTGCCGGCCTACAAGGGCGCGCTGCCCGATGGCCACGACAGCGCCGGGCTCGCGCTCCTCGGCATCAGTGGCGAGCAGCTGGTTGCACCCGGCGTGCTCGACCGCGAGACCTACCTGCGGCTGCGCGCCGAGGCGCTCGCGCTGGTGCGCGGCACCGTGCAGGCCGACATCCTGAAGGAAGACCAGGCGCAGAACACATGCATTTTCTCGACCGAGTTCGCGCTGCGCATGATGGGCGACGTGCAGCAGTACTTCATCGACCACAAGGTGCGCAATTTCTATTCGGTGTCGATCTCCGGTTACCACATCGCCGAAGCCGGTGCGAACCCGGTGAGCCAGCTCGCCTTCACGCTGGCGAACGGCTTCACGATCCTCGAGTACTACCTCGCACGCGGCATGAAGATCGACGACTTCGCGCCGAACCTGTCGTTCTTCTTCTCGAACGGCATGGACCCGGAGTATGCGGTGATCGGCCGCGTCGCGCGCCGCATCTGGGCGCGGGCGCTGCGCGAACGCTACGGCGGCGACGCGCGCAGCCAGATGCTGAAATACCACGTGCAGACCTCGGGCCGCTCGCTGCACGCGCAGGAAATCCAGTTCAACGATATCCGCACGACGCTGCAGGCGATGTATGCCCTGTTCGACAACTGCAACTCGCTGCACACCAATGCGTTCGACGAGGCGCTGACGACCCCGACCGAGGACAGTGTGCGCCGCGCCGTCGCGATCCAGCTGATCATCAACCGCGAGCTCGGGCTCAACAAGGTCCAGAATCCCTGGCAGGGGTCGTTTGCGATCGCGTACCTCACCGATCTCGTCGAGGAGGCCGTGTATCGCGAATTCGAGTCGATCTCGAACCGCGGCGGCGTGCTCGGCGCGATGGAGACGATGTACCAGCGCGGCAAGATCCAGGAGGAGAGCCTCTACTACGAGACGAAGAAGCACGACGGCTCGCTGCCGCTGATCGGCGTGAACACGTTCCTGTCGGGCCACGACGCGTCGGCAGCGCACGCGAACGTGGCGCTCATCCGCTCGACGGAGGAGGAGAAGCAGGACCAGGTCGCGGCGGTGCGTGCGTTCCAGCAGCGTCACGCGGCCGCGGCGCCTGCCGCGCTCGCGCGGCTGCAGCAGGTCGCGGCGAGCGGCGGCAACGTGTTTGCCGAGTTGATGGAGGCCGTGAGAGTGTGTTCGCTCGGGCAGATCTCGCGCGCGCTGTACCAGGTCGGTGGCCAGTACCGCCGCAACGTGTAGGTCGAACGCGGCGGGTTACTGGTAGCGTGCGAGCGCGAGGCCGCGCGTGTCGATTTCGGGTTGTCGACCCGTGACCAGGTCGGCGATCACGCGTCCCGAGCCGCAGGCCATGGTCCAGCCGAGCGTGCCGTGCCCGGTATTGAGCCACAGGTTGCGCCAGCGCGTGGCGCCGACGATTGGCGTGCCATCCGGCGTCATCGGGCGCAGGCCGGTCCAGAACACGGGACTCGAGTAGTCTCCGCCCGCGCCGAAAAGGCTCCGTGCCGAGCGCTCGAGCGTCGCCTGGCGCGCCGCGTGCAGGCGGTCGTTGTAGCCGGACAGTTCCGCGGTGCCGCCCACGCGGATGCGTTCTCCGAGGCGTGTGATGGCCACCTTGTAGGTCTCGTCCATCACGGTCGACACGGGCGCCTTCGCCTCGTCCGTGACCGGGACCGTGATCGAGTAGCCCTTGACGGGGTAGATCGGCAGGCGCAGCCCGAGCGAGCGCGCCATCGGCGTCGAGTAGCTGCCGAGCGCGAGCACCCAGGCGTCGGCGGACACGGGCCCGGCGTCTGTCATGGCGGACTCGATGCGATCGCCCGCGTGCACGAATCCGCGCAGGGTCGTATCGAACCTGAACTGCACGCCGCGCGCGCGCGCCAGGGCCGCGAGGCGTTCGGTGAACAGATGACAGTCGCCGGTTTCATCGCCCGGCAGGCGCAGGCCGCCGACGATCAGCGTTCGCACATCGGCGAGGCCCGGCTCGGCCGCAATGCAGCCATCCGGATCGAGCAGCTCGTAAGGCACGCCGAGTTCGCGCAGGACCGCGATGTCGCCTGCGGCGCCGTCGAGCTGCCTTTGCGTGCGAAACAGCTGCAACGTGCCGCGCGAGCGCTCGTCGTACGCGATGCCCGTGTCGGCACGCAGCCGGCGCAGCACGTCGCGGCTGTACTCGGCGATCGGCACCATGCGACTCTTGTTCACCGCGTAGCGCGCCTTCGTGCAGTTGCGCAGCATGCGCAGGATCCACGCCCACATGGCCGGGTCCCACTGCGGGCGCAGCACGAGCGGCGCGTGCGGCGTGAAGAGCCACTTCACCGCCTTCCACGGCATGCCGGGTCCGGCCCACGGCGAGGCGTAGCCCGGAGAAATCTCACCGGCGTTCGCGAAGCTCGTTTCGAGCGCGACGCCCTTGCGGCGCTCGATCACGGTCACCTCGGCGCCCGCCTGCGCGAGATACCACGCCGATGTGACGCCGATGACGCCTCCGCCCAGGACCGCGATCTTCACTGTGAGCTCCGTTGCCGGGTTCGCTGCGGCTGTGCGCGCATTGTCCGGTATTTCGCGGCGGAATTGACAGCGCCCCAGGGCAGGCGATAACACCGTGCCTCCGATGTTGCGACGGCGTGCCTGCCGATGAAACGAGGATTGATGCTGCTGCCGTGTTTGGTCGCGCTCGCGCTCGCGCCGGCGCTGCCGACACCGTCGCCGGCGCAGACCGTCGCGGCCCATCCGGTCGCAACGGTCGCCACACCGCTCGAGCTCTATCCCGGCTTGTTCGAACGCGTGCAGATGGAGCAGGTGTTCCCTGACGGCAAGACATTCGTCGATGCCGTGCCGCGTGAATCGCCGCAGGCCGTGCTCGCCGCATACCGGCGCCAGGCCGCCGCGCCCGGCTTCGACCTGCGCGCCTTCGTTGCGGCGCACTTCGTCGCGCCGTCCGACGCCGCGAGTCGTTACCGCACCGGCGATGCGGACGTCACGACGCACATCGACCGGTTGTGGTCGGTCCTCACGCGCCCGCCCGACGTCGCGGTCGCCGGCTCGTCGCTGCTGCCGCTGCCGTACCGGTATGTCGTGCCGGGCGGACGGTTTCGCAAGATCTATTACTGGGATTCCTATTTCACGATGCTCGGGCTCGAGGAGAGCGGCCGCCACGATCTCGCGCGCGACCTGTTGCGGAACTTCGCGTACCTGATCGATGCCTGCGGCCATGTTCCGAACGGCAACCGCAGCTATTACCTGTCGCGCTCGCAGCCGCCGTTTTTTGCCGCGATGGTCGGGTTGATCGCGCGGCACGACGGCGAGGCGGTACTTGTGCAGTATCTGCCACAGCTCGAGCGCGAGCATGCGTTCTGGATGGCAGGCGCCGCGGGCCTCGCGCGCGGCGCGGCACATCGCCGCGTCGTGCGGCTCGCGGACGGCAGCCTCCTCAATCGCTACTGGGACGACCGCGACGTGCCGCGCGAGGAGAGCTGGCGGGAGGATGTCGCCACGGCGCGCGAGGCGGCGCGCCTCGTGCCTCCCCGGCCGGCGGCCGAGGTGTACCGCAATCTGCGCGCAGCGGCCGAGAGCGGCTGGGATTTCAGTTCGCGCTGGCTCGCCGACGGACACACGCTCGCGACGATCCGCACCGTCGACATCATTCCGGTCGACCTCAACAGCCTTCTCTATCATCTCGAGCAGACGCTCGCGCGCGCTTATCGCGCGGCCGGGCGCGAGGCCGACGCGCGCCGCATCGGCGCGCGCGCGTGGGCGCGCCGCGAGGCGATCCACCGCCATCTCTGGGACCCGGTGCGCCAGATCTTCGGCGACCTCGCGTGGCGCGAGGGCCGGTTCACGTCGTCGGTGAGCGCGGCAATGCTCTATCCGCTCTACTTCGGCGTCGCGACGCGCCGCGAGGCCGACGGCGTGGCTGCGACGGTTCGCCGGGATCTTCTCGCGTCGGGCGGCCTCGAGACCACCACGGTGGCCTCGGGCGAGCAGTGGGATGCGCCGAACGGCTGGGCGCCGCTGCAATGGCTCGCGGTCGAGGGGCTGCGGCGCTACGGCCAGCAGGACCTCGCTGCCGAGATTGCCCGCCGCTGGATCCACGAGAACCTTGCCGTGTACCGCACGACCGGCAAGCTCGTCGAAAAGTACGACGTCGGTGGCGGCGGTGGCGCGGGCGGCGGCGAGTATCCGGCGCAGGACGGCTTCGGCTGGACGAATGGCGTGCTGCGGCGGTTGCTGGCGCTTTATCCGCCGGACTGATGCTACGCGGCCTGCGACAGGTCGGGCTCGCCGAGCGCAGCGAGGATTTCGCGCCGCGCGCGATCGCGCAGCGCGGCGGTCGACTGTTCGTCCCCCGCCGCGGCCGCGGGCAGCGCCGGCAGGAATTCGACATCGATGAGCCCTGGCGATAGGAGCAGGCTCGGCGCAGGCAGCGCGGTGCGCGATCCGCGGATCACGCACGGCATCACCGGGCAGCCGGCACGGGCCGCGGTATGGAAGGCGCCCGAATGAAATTTCAGCAGCCCGGGGCGCTTCGCAAAGGTGCCCTCGGGGAAGAACACGAGCGAGTGGCCGTTCGTCGCGTTGCGCAGCACCCGGCGCGCATCGCTCGCCCCCTTGTGCCGGTCGAATCGCTCGACGAACTCCGACCCGATGCGTGCCAGCAGGAAGCTCGCGAGCGGCACTGCGGACATTTCGCGCTTGATCACGAAGCCGAAGCGCGGCGGCAGCACGGCCGTGAGCACGAGGCCATCGAGGTAACTCGCGTGGTTCGCGACGACGACACACTGCCCGGCGGGCAGGCGCGCGGGATGTCGGACCGCGAGCCGCAGGCCGACCACGACGAGCCAGCCGCGGGCCGCAAAGCGCGCCGCGCTGCGCCGCAGTCGCAGGGTCGGCAGCAGCAGGACGCACGCGAGCACGCCGAGTGCCACCGGCAGGAATGCGAGGCCTGCGTAGATCGTGTAGGCGACGCGGAGCGGCACCGGCAGGCGGTACGTGGAATTCATGGTGTGCGGTATCGCGCTTTCCGGGGCATGGCGGTGTGAACTGGTTCTCTTTATGTTAATGCTTCCGGGCATATGTGAAGGTGATCACGCCCCCTCCCGGAGGGGTCCCCCACACTCGGTTCCGATGGCACGTCCCGCAACTGCACCCGAATTGCGCAAGAGCGCCGGCGAGACCGACCCGGCGGTCTCCCGTTTCATCGACGCCGTGTGGATGGAGCGCGGACTGTCGTCGAACACGCTCGCCGCCTATCGCGCGGACCTGACCGCGCTCGCGCGCTGGCTCGCCGAGCACGGTCGCGAGATCTCGGCGACCACCCGCGCCGACCTGATGGATTTCATTGCGTTTCGCGTGCAGGCCGGTGCGCGCCCGCGCTCGACCGCGCGCCAGTTGTCGTCGTTCCGGCGCTTCTTCCGCCACCTCGTCCGTGAAGGCGTGCTGCGCGAGGACCCCACCGCGCAGATCGCGATGCCGAAGATCGGCCGCTCGCTGCCGCGCTCGCTCAGCGAGGAGGAAGTGGAGTCGCTGCTGAATGCGCCGGTGATCGGCGATCCGCTCGGCAACCGCGACCGCGCGATGCTCGAAGTGCTGTATGCCACGGGCCTGCGCGTTTCCGAACTCGTGAGCCTGAAGCACAGCCAGGTGAACCTGAACCAGGGCGTGCTGCGCGTCGTCGGCAAGGGCAACCGCGAGCGCCTGATCCCGCTCGGCGAGGAGGCCGTGCGCTGGCTCGGCGAATTCGTGCGCGGCCCGCGCAACGAGATCCTGCTCGATCGCACGACCGACTACCTGTTTCCGACCCGGCGCGGCGACCGCATGACGCGCCAGGCGTTCTGGCACATCATCAAGCGCTATGCGCGCAAGGCCGGCGTCGAGCGCGACCTGTCGCCGCACACGTTGCGGCACGCTTTCGCGACCCACCTGCTGAACCACGGCGCCGACTTGCGGGTCGTGCAGATGCTGCTCGGCCATTCGGACCTCTCGACGACGCAGATCTACACGCACGTGGCGCGCGAGCGGATGAAGGAACTGCACGCGCAGCACCATCCGCGCGGCTGAGGTAGACTACACGGCCCCTGCGGAGCCGACCGAACCAATCCGGGTCCGGCGGGTCGAACCCACCACCATGCTGCGATCCACCATTCTCGTCCTGTCCCTCGCCCTGTTCGCGACCGGTGTGCGCGCCGATGTCCGCGCGGACATCGCAAAGAAGTTCCCGGGCACGACCGAAGCCGACATCCGCACGACGCCGATGCAGGGCCTCTACGAGCTGCGCCGTGGCGGCGACGTCGTGTATGTGAGCGCCGACGGTCGCTACGCGCTGATGGGCGACCTGTACGACCTCAATTCGAACAGCAACCTCACCGAAACGCGCCGGCGCGGGCTGCGCAAGACCCTGCTCGCGGCCGTGCCGGACAGCCAGACGCTCGTGTTCTCGCCGAAGGACCCGAAGTACACGATCGACGTCTTCACCGACGTCGATTGCGCCTACTGCCGCAAGCTCCACAGCCAGATCGCCGAGTACAACCGGCTCGGCGTGCGCGTGCGGTACCTGTTCTTCCCGCGCAGCGGTCCCGACACCGAGTCGTGGCACAAGGCCGAGAGTGTCTGGTGCGCGGCCGACCGCAACGACGCGCTGACCCGCGCCAAGCGCGGCGAGGCCATCAAGTCGAAGCCCTGCGGGACGACGCCGGTCGCGAAGGAATACCAGCTGGGCGAGGATCTCGGGATCCAGGGCACGCCGGCCATCGTGCTCGCCAACGGCGAGATGCTGCCGGGCTACGTGCCGCCGGCGATCCTGGTCGATCACCTCAAGTCGATCACCCGCTAGCGCGGGCGCAGGGCAAGCGCCTAGCGTTCGAGCAGGTCGCGCTTGCCGGGCTTGCCTTCCCACTCCTTGGCATCCGCAGGCGGCTCGCCTTTCTCGGTGATCACCGGCCACTTGCGCGCCAGCTCGGCGTTCAGCGGCTTGTACTCGACCTGGTCCGCCGGCAGTTCCTCTTCGGAGAAGATCGCCTCGACCGGGCATTCCGGCTCGCACAGCGTGCAGTCGATGCATTCGTCGGGGTCGATCACCAGGAAGTTCGGGCCCTCGTGGAAGCAGTCGACGGGGCAGACTTCCACGCAGTCCATGTACTTGCACTTGATGCAGTTCTCGGTGACGACGAAGGCCATGACCATTCCTGAAGCCGGGGCCGCCCATTTTGCCATGCAGGGCACGGCGAGCGTAGCGTACGGTGCGTCAGCGTGACCGATAGTCGAACGTCGCGTAGTGGTAGCGCTCGCTGCCCGCGGCGCGATCGGCGAAATACCGCCGCAGAGTGAACGTGATGCTCGGGAACGCGAGGTCGTCCCACGGGATCTCGGCCTCGGTGACGAGTTTCGACTCGAGACTCTCCGGCCCGACGCCGAACTCGGGCGCGGCGAGACGCGCACGGAAGAACACGTGCACCTGGTGCGCGTGCATGACGTGCACGATCGACACGAGCGAGCCGATCTCGACACTCGCGAGCGCTTCTTCGTGGGATTCGCGCTCGGCGGCCTGTTGCAGTGTCTCGTCGTTTTCCATGAAGCCGGCCGGCACGGTCCAGAAGCCGCGTCGCGGTTCGATGGCGCGCTTGCACAGCAGGATGCGGCCGCCGTCTTCCGGCACGCAGCCGACCACGAGCTTCGGGTTCTGGTAGTGGATCGTGCCGCAGCGTTCGCAGACGTAGCGCGGCAGGTGATCGCCCGGCGGCACCTGCCGCACGACCGGCGCCCCGCAATGACTGCAGAAATTCATCAGTGCGCTGCGGCGCCGGCGAGCGCGCGCGCCGCGTCGAGACCCTCGCGGATCGCCTTCGCCCACTGCGTCATCACGCGCCGCGCATCGGCGAGGTTGGTTACGGCATTCGTGATCCGGAACTCGCCATGGTCCATGCCTTCCCGGCGGTCGACGACGCGCGCGAGCAGCGTGCCGCTGTCGCCGTCGCGAAACTCCGCAGCGAGCGTCATGCGGCCCGGATCGACCGTATAGGTGCGCACGATGCCTGCGGTCGTGAGGCTCGTGTCGGGCGCATTGATGTACAGATCGACGATCCGCGGCGTGATGTGCAGCGTGTCCGGGCCCGATTCGGCGACGATCCGGTACTTGCCGTCGGCGGCGAGTGTCTCGGTGAAGACCTTGCGGAATTCGGCGGCGAGCACCTGCCTGATGCGATCGGTGTCGACGCGCCGGAAGGCCACCGACCCGGCATTCGGGTCCCAGTTCCTGTCGAACGATACCTCGAGCGGATCGAGCATGATCTCCGTGTAGCGCGCGAGGCTCGCCCCCGGCTTGACGTACACCGCGTCGAACTTCTTCTGCGGGTACAGCTCGAGCCCGTCCCAGGTCCGGGCCGGCGGCGGCGCGGTGGCGCACGATGCGAGCAGCAGCGCCATGCCGGCGGCGCCGATGAATACTCCCGGTTTGCGCATGCGACAGTCCTCGTGGGCCAATGGGTCTGGTGCCGGGAGAGGGAATCGAACCCACACTCTGTCGCCAGAACCGGATTTTGAGTCCGGCGCGTCTACCAGTTCCGCCATCCCGGCCGGCCGAGGGAAAACTTTGCCAGATCGCCGCTGCCGCTGCGACCTTTTTCCGCGCAGGCGCATCTATCTGTCCGTGGCTGGACTCGGAAACATCCAACCCGATGCAGAGCTGCTCGCGGCGGCCGCACGCGGTGACCGCGCGGCGCGCGAACGGCTCTACCTGCTGGTCGCGCCGGCCGTCCACGGCTTTGCGCGGCGGATCGTTTCACGCACGGCGGCCGATGACATCATGCAGGACACCTTGATGGCACTCTTCGAGCATCTCCCCGGGTTTCGCGGCGACTGCCCGTTCGGGCTCTGGGTGCGCCGCATCGCCCTGACGCGCTGCCTGATGCACTTGCGCTCGCCCTGGCAGCGTCTGCGGATCGTGCCGGGCAGGGCGGTGGCCGAGGACGCGGCGCCCGGCGCGCCGGTCGGTGACCTGCTCGACCTGCAAAGAGCCCTCGATTCGCTGCCTGCCGTCGCGCGCGCAGTGCTCTGGATGCATGCGGTGGAAGGTTGCACGCACGAGGAGATCGCCCGGGCCTTCGGGCGCAGCGTGAGTTTCTCGAAGTCCCAGCTTGCGCGTGCCCAGTCCAGGGTGCGCGGCAGCGGCGCGGTCGAAGCACACGACCTGGAGGAAGCGGCATGCATGCCGACGATGGACTGCGGGCGCTAGCCGCTCTCGACGCCACGCGCGCAGCGCCGTACGCCTACGGGGAGTTCGAGCGGCGCGCAGAGCGCGCGCGCGTGCGCGCCCGCCGCCGGGAGACCCGCCTGGCCGCGAGCGCCGCCGCGGTGATTGTCTTCGCGCTCGCGGGCACGCTGCTGTACGTGGCGATGCGCGCGCCGGTGCGCGGCACCGGCTCGCAGGTCCCGGCGACGGCGGCAACGTCCCGTGCACCCGCCGTGCGCGACAGCGGCGCCGCCTGGCTCGCGCCGCAGTCGGGCGACCCCGCCGTCGTCAGGGTTGGCCGGTATGCAACGGTCGCGGCTCTCGAGGACCGCATCGCGCTCATCGACGACCACCTGAACGACAGCCGGCTCGACGGCGATCCGGTCGCCGAGATCGCGAACCTGCGGCGCGAGCGCGCCCGGCTCGTGAACGCGCTGGTGAGCGTGCGCTATGCGCAGTCGCTTGCCGCGAACCTGCCATGACGACGATGGAGCGAACCATGAGAGAGTGTTTCCGGACCCTGCTGATCATCGGGCTCGCCGTGCCTGCCGGTGTCGCAGTCGCCGCGGATGGCGCGCCGGACCTGGAGGCGAGGCTCGCGGCCGCGCAGGCGCGACTGGAGCAGGCAGCCAACGAGATCGCGGAGATCTCGACGCGGCTCGGCGAACCGGTGATGCGGCCGATGATCATGCATGCCCGGGCCGTGCCACGGCCGCTGATCGGCGTGCAGTTCGATCCCGCGAGCGGTGCGGACGGCGTACGCGTGCTGAGCGTCAGCCCGGGCGGACCCGCGGCGGACGGTGGCGTACGGCCGCACGACCTGATCGTTGCCGTGAACGGCGAGTCGATGGTGGGTCGCAAGGATCCCGCGCGCGATGCGACGGCGGCACTGCGCGGCGCGCCGGCGGGACAGCCGTTGAAGCTGCGCGTGATGCGCGACGGCAAGCCTCTCGAGATGGCACTGACGCCGCGACCGCTCGGCGACACGATGATCGATCTGGCGCTGCCGGAACCGGTCGCCGCCACGATGCCCATGCCGCCCGCACCGCCGATCCCGCCGGGGGTATTCGCCTGGCAGGGCAGCCTCGCGGGCCGCCTCGGCGGACTCGAGTTCGCGACGCTGACGCCGGAGCTCGGTGAGTATTTCGGCACCGATAAGGGCGTGCTGGTCGTGCGCGTGCCGAAGTCCGGTGCGCTCGGCCTGCGCGAAGGCGACGTCATCGAGTCGATCGGTGGCCGGGAGCCGACGAGTGCCGCGCATGCGACGCGCATCCTCGCGTCGTACCAGGCGGGCGAGACCGTGCCGATCAGGGGACTGCGCAAGCACAAGGCGCTCGTGCTGACGGCCAGCCTGCCGAAGTAGGGAGGCTCGCCGCGACTCGAGCGGGACGCCTGCTACCATGCGCGCGTGCTGCCCGAGGATTTTCGCTACGATCTGCCGCCCGGCCTGATCGCGCAGGTTCCACTGTCCCGCCGTTCCGCGAGCCGCCTGCTGACGCTCGATGGCGCCACGGGTGCGTGGGCGGACCGCTGGATGCAGGACCTGCCCGCGCTGCTCGAACCGGGCGATCTCCTCGTGTTCAACGATACGCGCGTGGTACCGGCACGCGTCTATGGCGTGAAGCCGACGGGCGGGCGCGTCGAGATGCTGCTCGAACGTGCTGCCGGCGCTCGCGAGGCGTGGGTGCAGCTGCGCGCGAGCAAGGGCTTTCGCGAGGGCACGGCCTTTCGCACGGCCGGCGGCGCGGTGCGGATCCTCGGGCGCGACGACGACCTGTGGCGCGTCGCCTTGCCGGTCGAGCCGCTCGCATTCTTCGAGCAGCACGGTGAAACCCCGCTGCCGCCCTATATCGCGCGCACGCCCGATGCCGCGGACCGCGAGCGCTACCAGTCGGTGTTTGCGCGCGAGCGCGGCGCGGTGGCCGCGCCGACCGCGAGCCTGCATTTCGACTCGGCGCTGCTCGCCGCCCTCGAGGCGCGTGGCGTCGCGCGCGGTTTCGTGACGCTGCATGTCGGTGCGGGAACCTTCCAGCCGGTGCGCGCCGCGACGCTCGATGCGCACCGCATGCATGCCGAGCGCGTGACGGTGGCGCAGGCGGTCTGCGACGGCGTCGCACGCGCCCGCGCGGCGGGCCGGCGCGTCGTCGCGGTCGGCACGACTGTCGCACGCGCCCTCGAGACGGCCGCCGCGGATGGGGAACTCGCGCCGTTCGACGGCGAGACACGGCTGTTCATCCACCCGGGATACCGGTTCCGGACGATCGATGCGCTCGTGACGAACTTCCACCTGCCCGAATCGACGCTCCTCATGATGGTGAGCGCCTTCGCGGGCCGCGACCACGTGCTCGCGGCCTACGCACACGCGGTGGCGGCCCGCTACCGCTTTTTCAGCTACGGCGATGCGATGTTCGTGACTCCCGCGCACGATGCGCTCGCGCGGCGCGAGGTCGCATGACGGCGCTGTTCGACGTCCTCGCGACCGACGGCGCGGCGCGGCGCGGACGGCTGACGCTCGCGCACGGTGTCGTCGAGACGCCCGCCTTCATGCCGGTCGGCACGTACGGCACGGTCAAGGCCATGACACCGGAGGAACTCGAGGCGCTCGGCGCCGAGATCGTGCTCGGCAACACGTTTCACCTGATGCTGCGTCCCGGCACGAAGGTGATCGCCGCGCACGGCGACCTGCACCGCTTCATGCACTGGCGGCGGCCGATTCTCACCGACTCGGGCGGCTTTCAGGTATTCAGCCTCGCGAAGCTGCGGCGCATCGACGAGGCCGGTGTGCGCTTCCGCTCGCCGATCGACGGCGCCGAAGTGCGGCTCACACCCGAGATCTCGATGGACGTGCAGCGCACGCTCGGCTCCGACATCGCGATGGCCTTCGACGACTGCACGGCGTACCCGTCGACGCACGCCGCGGCGCGCGAATCGATGGAGCGCTCGATGCGCTGGGCCCTGCGTTGCCGGGATCATTACGCGAACGGCGCGGCGCCGGGCGTGCTCTTCGGCATCGTGCAGGGCGGCATGTACGGCGACCTGCGGCGCGCGTCGCTCGAGGCGCTGCTCGCGCTCGAGCTGCCGGGGCTCGCGGTCGGCGGGCTCGCGGTCGGCGAACCGGAAGCCGAGCGCCTGCGCGTGCTCGAGGAACTCGTGCCCGCGATGCCGGCCGCGCGGCCCCGCTACCTGATGGGTGTCGGGCGGCCCGAGGACATCGTGCAGGCGGTGCTGCGCGGCATCGACCTGTTCGATTGCGTGATGCCCACCCGGCACGCGCGCAACGGCCACCTCTTCACCTCGGGCGGTGTCATCAACATCAGGAACGCCGTGCACCAGGAAGACACCTCCCCGGTGGATCCGTCCTGCGCCTGCTACACCTGCCGCAACTGGTCGCGGGCCTATCTGCGCCACCTCGACCGCTGCAACGAGATCCTGGGCTCACGCCTCGCGACGATCCACAACCTGCATTTCTATCTCGACCTGATGGCGCGGATCCGTGCGCACATCGCGGCGGGCGATTTCGCCGCATTTGCCCGCGGCTATCTGGCGGACCGGGCGGCGCCCGCTGCGCCTGTGGCATAATGCCACGCTTTATCAGCCCGCTTTCCTCCGAGGGGTCTTTCGATGAACGCTCTGATTCCTGAAGCCTACGCGCAGGCCGCCGGCGCGTCCCCGGGCGGCTCGTTCGCGCCGCTGCTGATGATGGTGGTGTTCATCGTCATCTTCTATTTCCTGCTGATCCGGCCGCAGCAGAAGAAGGCGAAGGAGCACCAGGCGATGCTCGCGAAGATCGCCGCCGGCGACGAGGTCGTGACGGCCGGTGGTCTCCTCGGCAAGGTGGTGGAGGTGGGCGAGACGTTCACGACGATCGAAATCGCCGACGGCGTGCGCGTCAAGGTGCAGAAATTCCAGATCACCTCGCTCGTGCCGAAAGGCACGGTGAAGAGCGCCTGAGAAAGGGCCGGCGATGCTCGAGTACGCCCGCTGGAAGTACGTCGTCGTCTGCGTGATCCTCGTCGGCGCGTTCTTCTTCGCGCTGCCGAACTTCTTCGGCGAGGATCCGGCGCTGCAGGTCGTGCGCAAGGACCGCGTGGCGATGGACTCCGCTGCCGAGCAGCGTGTCGCGGCCTTCCTGCACGAACGCAAGGTCGCCTTCACGTCGACCTACATCGACTCCGGCCGCCTGATGGTGCGCTTCGGCAACGTCGCGACGCAGCTCGCGGCGCGCGACGCCGTCAACGAGGGCCTGAGCGACGAATACGTGACCGCGCTGTCGTTCGCGTCGCGCGCGCCGGCGTGGTTGTCCCGCGTGGGCCTGCGGCCCATGCCGCTCGGCCTCGATCTGCGCGGCGGGCTGCACCTGCTGTACCAGGTCGACGTCAACGGCGCCGTGGGCCAGCTGCTCGAGAGTTACGAGCAGGACTTTCGCCGCACGCTCGCCGAGAAAAAGCTGCCCTTCCTCGATGTCGTCTCGATCACGCAGGACGCCGACATCCCGAACGGCGTGCGCGTGCTGCTCGCACCCGGCACCGATGCCGAGCCGGTGCGCGCGGCGCTGAAGGAAGTGCAGTCCGACCTCGACGTCAAGGCGGTGAACCTGCCGAGCGGCCCGGCCGTGCAGGCCGTGCTCACGACCGCGCAGATCCGCCAGCGGCAGGACTACGCGATCCAGCAGAACCTCACGACGCTGCGCAACCGCGTCAATGAACTCGGCGTGTCCGAGCCGATCGTGCAGCGCCAGGGCTTCGACCGGATCATCGTGGAGCTGCCGGGCGTGCAGAACTCGGCGGACGTCAAGGACATCCTCGGCAAGGTCGCGACGCTCGAGTTCCGCCTCGTCGACACGCAGGGCAACCTCGCCGAGGCCGTGCAGAGCGGTCGCGCGCCGCTCGGTTCCAAGCTCTACAAGGACAAAAACGGCCAGCCGGTGCTGCTGAAGCGCGAGGTGATCGTCACCGGCGACCAGTTGACCGACGCAATGACCGCCGCGACGCAGGACGGACCCGGCGTGTCGGTCAAGCTCGATGCGCGCGGCGGCGCGCAGATGCTGAAGACGACGCAGGCGAACCTCGGCAAGCCGATGGCCGTCGTGTTCATCGAGAAGTCGCGCGAGACGGTCGAGGTCGGCGGGCGCAAGGTGGAGCGCGAGGTGACCGACCACCGCGTGATCAGCGTCGCGACGATCCGCGGCGTGTTCAGCAACCAGTTCCAGATCACCGGGCTCACCCAGTCCGAAGCACGCGAGCTCGCGCTGCTGCTGCGCGCCGGTTCGCTCGCGGCGCCGATCTTCCTCGCCGAGGAGCGCGCGATCGGCCCGAGCCTCGGCGCGAAGAACATCGAGCAGGGCGTGCGGGCGCTGCTGGTCGGCATGCTCGGCGTGTTCGTGTTCATGGTCATCTATTACCACGTGTTCGGCATCGTCGCCGACCTCGTGCTGCTCGCGAACGTGCTGCTGCTCGCGGCGCTGCTGTCGATGATGGGCGCCGCGCTGTCGCTGCCCGGCATCGCGGGCATCATCCTCACGGTCGGCATGGCGGTCGATGCGAACGTGCTGATCTACGAGCGCATCCGCGAGGAACTGAGGAACGGCGTGTCGCCGCAGGCCGCGATCCGCGCCGGCTTCGACAAGGCGTTCTCCGCGATCGCCGACTCGAACGTCACGACCTTGATCGCGGGCCTCGTGCTGTGGGTGTTCGGTACCGGCGCGATCCGCGGCTTCGCGGTCGTGCTGTCGCTCGGCATCGCGACCTCGATGTTCACGGCGCTGATGGGCAGCAGGGCGCTGCTCACGCTGATGTACGGCGGCCGCGCCAAAGTCCGCAAGCTCGCGATCGGCTGAGCCCACGAGGCAGGAACCTATCCATGGAGTTCTTCCACAAGCAGACGAACATCGGCTTCATGGCCACCCGCAAGGTGTGGTACGGGCTGTCGATCGTGATGATGATCGTGTCGCTCGGTGCGCTCGCGACCCGGGGTCTCAACTTCGCGATCGATTTCACGGGCGGCGTGTCGGTCGAGGCCGCGCTGCCGACCGCAGCCAACGTCGATGCGATCCGCACGCAGCTCGAACGCGCGGGCTTCCATGAACCGCAGGTCGGGATCTTCGGTTCCTCGCGCGAGGTCGCGATCCGCCTGCCGCCCGATCCCGCGAGCTCGGTGGCGCAGATCCGCGCGCAGGTGGAGGCCGCGCTGCTCGCGGTCGCCCCCGGTGCCGAGGTGCGCAAGCTCGACGTGGTCGGCCCGCAGGTCGGCGACGAGCTGCGCACGAGCGCGATCTGGGCGCTCAGCTTCACGCTGCTGCTGATCTTCATCTACATCGCATTCCGCTTCCACACGTGGCGGCTGTCGGCCGGCGCCATCGTCGCCGTGATGCACGACCCGATCCTCGTGCTCGGCATCTTCTCGATCTCGCAGACGCCGTTCGATCTCGCGGTGGTCGCGGCGATCCTCGCGGTGATCGGCTACTCGCTGAACGACACGGTCGTGATCTTCGACCGCATCCGCGAGCGCTTCGAGCACAACCGGCGCCTCGCGCCGGTCACCGTGCTCGACCAGGCGATCAACCAGACGCTGTCGCGCACGATCATGACCAAGGTCGTCACGATGATCGTCGTGGTCGCACTGCTGTTCCTCGGCGGCCCGGTGCTGCGCGGCTTTTCCGAGGCGCTCGCGATCGGCATCCTCGCCGGCACCTACTCGTCGATCTACATTTCCTCGGCCATCGCGCTCGATGCCGGCCTGACGGCGGAACACGTGTTTCCGACCGTGAAGAAGTCGGCGGTCGACGACATGCCCTGAGGCGGGCCGCGTGACGCCGCGGGCCGATGTGCCTATCATGCGCCGAAAGTCGGTAACAACGACGGGGTCGAATGATGAAATGGCGTACCAAGTCGGTCGATCAGGTCCAGGCTGAATACGAACACGGCGAACTGAAGCGTTCGCTGAACGCCTGGCATCTCGTTCTGCTCGGTATCGGCTGCATCATCGGCGCGGGCATTTTCGTCCGCACCGGCAATGCCGCGGCGCTGCACGCGGGTCCGGCGGTGATGATCTCGTTCGTGATCGCAGGCGTGGTCTGCGCGTTTGCCGGGCTGTGCTACGCCGAGCTCGCGTCGGTGCTGCCGGTCTCCGGCTCGGCCTACACGTACACCTACACCACGATCGGCGAGTTCGGCGCCTGGATCATGGGCGCGCTGCTGCTGCTCGAATACGGGCTCGCAGCGTCGGTGGTCGCGGTCGGCTGGTCGGGTTACATGATGAGCCTGCTGCACGACCTCGGCCTCGGCATCCCGGCCGAGTTCACCCAGGCCGTGGGCAAGTACGTCGTCGCACAGGCTTCCACGTTCTCGGTGACCGATCCGCTCGTGAGCCTGAACGGCGTCACCGCCCATCTCGCCGACGGCTCGGTCGCGCAGTTCCTCTCCTCGAGCAGCGCGCACATCCCGGGCGTGCACCAGGCGGCACTCGCGCTTTACGACGTCGTCGGCGGCAGCGCCGGCAGCGGGTTCACGCTGACGAACGCCGCCGATATCCACCTGTCGCAGGACACGCAGGCGGTGCTCGCGAGCGCGGTGAAGGTGCTCGATCCCGCGACCGGGCACCTGCGCGACCTCGCCGCCGGGGCCACGGTGATCGCGCCCGCCGGTTCGGCGGTGCAACTGCCTGCGGGCACGGTTGTGCCGGTGCTCGCCTCGCACATCGTCACGTCGCTGTTCAACCTGCCGGCCGTCGCGATCGTGGCCGCGGTGACGCTGCTCCTCGTCCTCGGCGTGTCGGAATCCGCGACCGTCAACAACATCATCGTCGCGATCAAGGTCACGGTGATCGTCGCGTTCATTGCGGTCGGCGCGTTCTATGTGAACACCGCCAACTGGCAGCCATTCATCCCGGAGCCCACGGGTCAGCCCGGAGAATTCGGCTGGGGTGGCGTCATGCGTGCCGCGACGATCGTGTTCTTCGCCTACATCGGCTTCGAGGCGGTCTCGACGGCCGGGCAGGAGGCGAAGAATCCGCGGCGCGACATGCCGATCGGCATCCTCGGGTCGCTGATCATCTGCACGATCCTCTACATGGCCACTTCGGCCGTGCTGACCGGCGTCACGTCCTTCACCAAGCTCAATACCGCCGCGCCCGTCGCGCTCGCGGCCGACACGCTCGGGCCGCAGTGGGCGTGGCTCGCGAAGGCGATCAAGATCGGTGCGATCGCGGGGCTGACCTCCGTGATCCTGGTGCTGATGTTCGGCCAGACACGCGTCTTCTACACGATGTCGCGCGACGGACTGCTGCCGAAGGCGCTCGCGAAGGTGCATCCGCGCTTCAAGACACCGTGGATCAACACGCTGATCGTCGGCGTGGTCGTGATGCTCGCGGCGGCCGTGTTCGACATCAACACACTCGGCGACCTGACCTCGGTCGGCACGCTCGCGGCGTTCGCGATGGTGTGCGTTGCGGTGATGTGGTTGCGCCGCGCGCGCCCCGACCTGCCGCGCCAGTTCAAGACGCCGTTCTTCCCGGTCACCCCGATCCTCGGCATCATTTCGTGCCTCGCGCTGATCTTCAGCGTCGAGCCGCGGGTGCTGCGCTTCTTCGAGTGGTTCCTCGCGGGCACCGTGATCATGTACTTCGTGTACGGCTACTGGGCGAGCCCGATGCGCGACCGCGCGCCGGAAAGCACCTGACGCGGGCGCGGGCTCAGGTGTTGCGCAGCGCCTGCGGGACGTGCGGCGCGATCAGCTCGAGCAGCGCCTCGTAGACACGCGGCGTGCCGGCCACGATATGCGGCGAGAGCCTGTACGGCTCGCCCGTGAGCGTGCCGATGCGACCGCCCGCTTCCTGGATGAGCAGCGCGCCGGCGGCCGTGTCCCACGGATTCAGGCCGAATTCCCAGAAACCGTCCACCCGGCCGGCCGCGACATAGGCGAGGTCGAGCGCCGCGGCGCCGGGGCGACGCACGCCGGCGGTCGCCTGCATCACGCCTTTCAGCTGTGCGAGATACGCGTCCACGTAGTCCGCATGGGCGCGAAACGGAAAGCCGGTCGCGATCAACGCGCCCTCGAGCCCCGGGCGATTGCTGACACGCAGGCGCCGGTTCTCGAGCCGCGCGCCGTCGCCGCGGCTCGCGGTGAACAGTTCCTGGCGCATCGGGTCGTAGATCACCGCGTGCTCGAGCCGCCCGCGATGCTGGCAGGCGATCGAGACGGCGTAGGTCGGAAAGCCGTGCAGGTAGTTGGTGGTGCCGTCGAGCGGGTCGATGATCCACACCGTCTCCGAATCGCCCGTGCGGCCGCTCTCCTCTGCGAGGAACGCGTGCTGCGGATACGCCTTCGAAAGGATCCCGATGATCTCCTGCTCGGCGGCGCGATCGACCTCGGTCGCGAAGTCGTTGCGGCCCTTGGCCGTGACCTCGATGCTGTCGAGCCGGTTGATGCTGCGCACGATGATCTCGCCGGCGCGGCGCGCGGCGCGGACCGCGATGTTGACTGCTGGTTGCATGGGCACCGGGAACGGGCGGGGATGGCACTACAATATCACGATGCACGCAGCGGACTTGAGGTTCGTGCTGGTCGGCACCCAGCATCCGGGCAATATCGGTGCCGTGGCGCGCGCGATGAAGAACATGGCGCTCGAGCGGCTCGTGCTCGTGCGACCGCGGGAATTCCCGCACCCGGAAGCCTCGGCGCGCGCCTCGGGCGCCGACGACGTGCTCGCGCGCGCCCAGGTGGTCGACCGCCTCGACGCGGCGATCGGCGATTGCGGCCTCGTGGTGGCAACGACCGCGCGCGAGCGCGAGTACAACCACCGCGTCGTCGACGTGCGCGAGGCCGCGGCGCGCATCGTCGCGGAGGCGGCGCGTGGGCCGGTGGCGGTACTGTTCGGCGCCGAGCGCACGGGGCTCTCGAACGAGGAGATCGATGCGGCACACCTGCTCGCCCGCATTCCCGCCAATCCGGCCTACACCTCGCTCAACATCGCGATGGCGGCGCAGCTCACCGCCTACGAGATCCACCGCGCGCGAGGTGCACGCGTCGAACCCGCGCCGGGCAGTGTGCCCCTCGCGACGGTCGAGGAAATGGAGCGCTTTTTCGAGCATCTCGACGCCGTGCTCGCCGAGATCGACTTTCGCGATCGCACCACGAGCGGCACGCACCTGAAGCAGCGCCTGAGGCGGCTGTTTCAGCGCGCGGAGATGGACCAGAACGAGGTCAACATCCTGCGCGGCGTGCTCGCTGCGGTCCAGGGCAAGCGCAGGATCGCGGGCAGCAAGCGCGCGGGCGGCCAGGACCCGGCACGGGGCACGTGATGGGTGCGCGGCCGGTCTATCTCGACAATGCCGCGACGACCCCGGTCGACCCGCGTGTGGCCGCTGCGATGGCCGAATGCCTGACCGCCGACGGCGCCTTCGGCAATGCCGCATCGACGCATCGCTTTGGACGCGAGGCGGCGCGGCTCATCGAGGCGGCGCGGGGCGACGTGGCCGCACTGATCGGAGCGCAGGGCACCGAGATCGTGTTCACATCGGGAGCCACCGAAGCGTCGAACCTCGCGCTGCTCGGCTCGGCGCGCGCCAACGCCGACCGGCGGCGCCACCTCGTGACGGCGCGTACCGAACACCGTGCGACCCTCGATCCGCTGCGCCGGCTCGAGCGCGAGGGCTGGTCGGTGACCCGCCTCGCGCCGGACGCGGAAGGTCGTGTGTCGCCCGAGGCGGTGCGCGAGGCGCTGCGCGCCGACACGCTGCTCGTGTCGGTCATGCAGGTCAACAACGAGACGGGGGTCGTGCAGGATGTCGCGGCGATCGGCGCGGTGTGCCGCGCCGCGGGCGTGCTGTTTCACTGCGATCTCGCGCAGTCGGTCGGCAAGGTGCCGACGGCGGGCCTCGCCCGGCTGGTCGACTTCGCTTCGCTGACCGCGCACAAGATCCACGGCCCGAAGGGAGTCGGTGCGCTCTACGTCGCGGAAGGTGCGCGGCCATGGCTCGAGCCGATCGTCTTCGGGGGCGGACAGGAGCGGGGACTGCGCTCGGGCACGCTGCCGACCCATCAGATCGTCGGCTTCGGCCGCGCCGCCGCGCTTGTCGCGAGCGAGGGTGCTGCCGACGCCGCGCGGATGGGCACGCTGCGCGCGACGCTGTGGGAGTCCCTCGGCGCGTTGCCCTGTGTGCACCTGAACAGCCCGCTCGCAGGCGGATCGCCCGCGATCCTCAACGTGTCCTTCGAGGGCGTCGAGGGCGAAAGCCTCGTCGCGGCACTGGGCGGGATTGCCGTCTCGACCGGATCCGCCTGCAGTTCCGCGACGGCCGAACCGTCCTACGTGCTGCGCGCCCTCGGGCGCAGTACCGAGCTGGCGCAGAGCTCGCTGCGCTTCAGCTTCGGCCGCACGACGAGCGCTGCCGACGTCGATATTGCGGCGGCGGCCGTGCGGCGCGCCGTGACACGCCTGCGCGAGGTGGCGCCGTGAGCGGGCCGCGCGCGAGCGTCGACCAGCTCGGGGATACCCTGAGCGGCGCGACGCGCGAGGCGTTCGAGGCGCTCGCCCATGCGGGTTCCCTGCCCGATGGGGCGGGCGTCGTGCGAGGAGAAGCCGGCCGCGAGGCCACCGGCACGCGTGTACGCTTTTCCCTGCGCGTGGCGCAGGACCAGGTCGTCGAGGCGCGATTCCAGGCCTACGGCTGTCCCCATACCCTCGCCGTGGCCAGCTGGATTGCCGGCGCGCTGCCGGGGAGGCTGCGGGCGGACCTGTCACCCGGTACGCCCGCCGACTGGGCCCGACACTTCGATGTGCCGATCGAGAAGTTCGGCCGGCTCCTCGTGATCGAAGACGCGTTGCGGGACTGCGTCGCAAAATGGCCTGATCAGGGTGTGAACGGACCCGCTGCGCGCGGCCCGGCGAAGCGCCGTACAATGGGGCCATGAGCATCCATCTGACCCCGGCGGCGGCCGAGCGCGTCAAGAGTTTCATCGCCGCGCGCGGCAAGGGGCTCGGCCTGCGGCTCGGCGTGCGCAAGACCGGCTGCTCGGGCTTTGCCTATGTCGTGAATTACGCGGACGAAGCCCGGGCCGACGACCGGGTCTTCGAGGACCTCGGCGTCAAGGTCTACGTCGACCCCGAGAGCCTGCCGCTCGTCGAGGGCACCACCGTCGATTTCGTCCGCCAGGGGCTCAACGAGGCCTTCCGGTTCTCGAACCCGAACACACGGGGCGAATGCGGCTGCGGCGAGAGCTTCAGCGTGTAAACTAGCGGGTTTGCAGGCCAAACCCGAGGATTCCGCATGGCGCTCGAGCGCACCCTTTCCATCGTCAAGCCGGACGGCGTGACGCGCAATCTCATCGGCGAAGTGATCCGCCGCCTCGAAAAGTCCGGGCTCCGGGTCGTCGGCAGCCGCATGCTGCGGCTCACCACGGCGCAGGCCGAGGGTTTCTATGCCGTGCACCGCGAGCGGCCGTTCTTCAGGGATCTCGTCACGTACATGACGTCGGGCCCCGTGGTCGTGCAGGTGCTCGAGGGCGAGAACGCCGTCGCGAAGAATCGCGAGGTGATGGGCGCCACCGACCCGAAGAAGGCGGCGCCGGGCACGATCCGCGCCGACCTCGCCGAGAGCATCGAGGCCAATACCGTGCACGGCTCCGATTCCGTCGAAAACGCGAAGGTCGAGATCGCCTATTTCTTCAAGGACTCCGAGCTGTGCGCCAGGAGCTGACGGCTCGGCGCGCCTAGCCAGAAGGGAAGTTCCGTGGTGTCCGTGGATCAGGAACGCGTCAACCTGCTCGGGCTCGAGCGGCCCGCGCTCGAGGCGTTTGTCGGCTCGATCGGCAGCAAGCCGTTTCGCGCGCGCCAGCTGATGCAGTGGATCTACGGGCGCGGCGAGTCGCGCTTTGCGGCGATGACCGATCTTGCCAAGGACTTTCGCGCGCGGCTGGCGGACTGCGCCGAAGTGCGCGCACCCGCGATCGTGACGACGCAGCGCTCGGCGGACGGTACACGCAAGTGGCTGCTGCGCGCCGATGCGGTCCAGGCGATCGAGATGGTCTTCATCCCGGAGGAGGGCCGCGGCACGCTGTGCATTTCCTCGCAGGTCGGCTGCGCGCTCGATTGCTCGTTCTGCTCGACGGCGCAGCAGGGCTTCAACCGGAATCTTTCGACCGCCGAGATCGTCGGCCAGGTCTGGCTCGCGGCACGCGAACTCGAACGTGATTTCGTGCCGCCGCCTGGCGCCTCGCCCGGCCAGCGCGCCATCACCAATGTCGTGCTGATGGGCATGGGCGAGCCGCTCGCTAACTTCCGCAATGTGGTGCCGGCGCTGCGCATTTTCACGGACGATTTCGGCTTCGACCTCTCGCGCCGGCGCGTCACGCTGTCGACCTCGGGGCTCGTGCCGCAGATCTACAAACTCGCCGAGGAAGTGAACGTGGCGCTCGCGGTGTCGCTGCACGCACCGACCGACGAGTTGCGGAGTGTTCTCGTGCCGATCAACCGCAAGCACCCGATCGCAGAGCTGCTCGAGGCGTGCTGGCACTACCTCGACGAGCAGAACGGCCGCAGCGTCACGTTCGAGTACGTGATGCTGGACGGCGTGAACGACCAGCCCGAGCACGCGCGCGGCCTCGTGCGGTTGCTGAAGGGGCATCCGGCCAAGCTGAACCTCATTCCGTTCAATCCGTTCCCGGGCACGCGCTACCGGCGTTCGAGCCCGGCGGCAATCCAGCGCTTCCGCGACGAACTGCTGTCGCGCGGGGTGCTCGCGACGGTCCGTCGCACGCGCGGCGAGGACATCGATGCGGCGTGCGGCCAGCTCGCCGGCCGCGTGGAAAACCGCACGACAGTGCGTCTCGGCAGCAAGATGATCGGCGTGGCGGTGCAGACATGATGGCAATGCGTAGTCGGGGGGCGATCATCGGGGCCGTGGCGATGCTGCTGCTCGCGGCGTGCACGACCACCAGCACGGGCCCGAAGAAGTCGACCACGAGCGCCGCCGAGTACAACGTGCAGCTCGGTTACGCCTACCTGCAGCAGGGCAATCTCGCGCTCGCGAAGGACAAGCTCGAACGCGCGGTGAAGCAGGATCCGGCGAACCCGGCCGTGCGCAGCGCGCTCGGGCTGCTGTACGAGCGGCTCGGGCAGCCAAAGGCCGCCGACCGCGAATATGCGACGGCGCTGCGCCTCGCACCGAAGGACCCGGAGATCGAGAACAACTACGCGATCTACCTGTGCCGCAACGGGCGGGTCGACGAGGGCGTCACGCGCTTCGAATCGGCAGCGCGCAATCCGCTGTACCGCACACCGGAGGCGGCCTACACGAACGCGGGCGTGTGCCAGCGCGGCGCGGGCCAGCTCGAGCCGGCCGAGAAGAACTTCGTCCGCGCGCTCACGGTGAAGCCCAATTACGCGGAGGCCGTATACCAGCTCGGCGACCTGCGGCTCGCGCAGGGCAAGACCGCCGAGGCGCGCGCCGACGTCGACCGGTATCTCGATGCGTTCCGTGCCACGCCCGATCTGCTGATGCTGCGCGTACGCATCGCCCGAGCGGCCGGCGATCGGGTGGCGGAAGAGAAGTTTTCGCGCCGCCTGCGCATGGACTTCCCTGATTCCGAGCAGGCGCGCGCGCTCGGCGGCGCGGCGCGCAACCCCGGATGACGACCGCCCCAGGCGCGAGCGCGGAGCAGGGCATCGGCGCGCAACTGCGCGCCGCGCGCGAGCGCGCGGGCCTCACATCGTTGCAGGCGGCCGCCAAGCTGCATCTCGAACCCCGCATGATCGAGGCGCTGGAAAGCGACGACTTCGCGGCGCTCGGGGCCCCGGTGTACGTGCGTGGCCACTTGCGCCGCTATGCCGAATTGCTCGATGCGCCGGTCGAGACGCTTCTCGCCCGGTATGCGGCCGCCATCGCCGAGGCTGCACCACCCGATCTCGCGCAACTCACCCCGGCAAAGCCGATGGCGGGGCCACGCCAGCTCGCTGGGCCGGTGGTCGCCGTGATCGTCGCGGGCACGGTGATCGCCGGGATCTGGCTGGCGCTCAAGGGTTTGCCGACCGCCACGCTGCCTGGCAACGTGACGCCTGAGGCGACGCGACCTGCCGTGGCGCCGCCTGCCGCCTCGCCGCCCACCACTGAAGACACGAACGCCGGCGCGCCGGCGGCCGCGCTCCTCGAGGCCCCCGCTGCGGCGGCGGTGGATGCGGCGGTCGCGCCACCGGCGGGCGAGGTCCGGTTGCGGCTCGCGGTGCGGAGCGATTCGTGGGTCGAGGTGTACGACGCGCGCGATGCGCGACTCTATTTCGGCCTGGCTCATGCGCCGACCACGGTGTCGCGCAGCGGTGTCGCCCCGCTGCGCGTGCTCCTCGGCTACGCCGAGGGTGTCGCCGTCGAGGTCGACGGGCACGCACTGACGCTGCCCGCCACTGCAAGACGCGGGCGCAGTGCCCGTTTCATCGTCGCCGCCGACGGCACGCTGTCGCCCGTACCATGACGAGCGGCGTGCAACCCATTCGCGGCATGAACGACGTGCTGCCCGCCGACATCGGGCTCTGGCAGCACCTCGAGGCGACGCTGCGCGAACTCGTCGCGATGTATGGCTACGACGAAATCCGCGTACCTGTCGTCGAGCACACGGAACTGTTCAAGCGCTCGATCGGCGAGTACACGGACATCGTCGAGAAGGAGATGTACACCTTCAGCGATCAGGGCGGCGACAGCCTGACGCTGCGGCCCGAGGCGACGGCAGGCATCGCGCGCGCCGCGATCTCGAACGGCCTGCTGCGCGGGCAGAAGCACAAGCTGTGGTGCATCGGGCCGATGTTCCGCCATGAGCGGCCGCAGAAGGGGCGCTACCGGCAGTTCCACCAGTTCGACGTCGAGGCGCTCGGCTACGAGGGGCCGGACGTCGACGCCGAGATGATCGTGATGATCGGCCGGCTGTGGCGCATGCTCGGCGTGACGCGCGTGCGCCTGCAGGTGAACTCCCTCGGCACGCCGGCTTCGCGCGCGGCCTATCGCGAGGAGCTCGTGCGCTATTTTCGCGGCCACGAGGCCGCCCTCGACGCCGACAGCCGCCGGCGGCTCGGCGGCAACCCGCTGCGCATCCTCGACAGCAAGAACCCGGACATGCAGGCGATCGTCGCCGGTGCGCCGCTGATCCTCGATCATCTCGACCCGGAATCCCGGGCGCACTTCGCGGCGCTGAAGTCGGCCTTGCGGGCCACCGGCATCGACTACACGGTGAACCCGCGGCTCGTGCGCGGCCTCGATTACTATTCGCGCACCGTGTTCGAGTGGACGACCGATGCCCTCGGTGCACAGGATGCGGTCTGCTCGGGCGGGCGCTATGACGGTCTCATCGCGCAGCTCGGCGGCGAGTCGACCCCTGCGATCGGCTTCGCGATGGGTATCGAGCGCGTGGTGGAACTCCTGCGCGGGGCGGGGGTCGTTCCTGTGGCGCGCGCGCCCGATGTCTACATCGTCGCGCCGGGCGAGCGCGCAGCAGCGGCGGGACTCGCGCTCGCCGAGCGGCTGCGGGAGGCGTTGCCGCAGCGGCGCATCGCATTCGGGCTCGGGGGCGGCAATTTCAAGGCGCAGTTCCGGCGCGCGGATCGCAGCGGCGCGCGGCTCGCGCTGGTGCTCGGCGACAGCGAGATGGACCGCGGCGTGGTGGCGATCAAGCACCTGCGGCGGGATGCAGAACAGATCGAATGCCCGGTGGCCGAGGCGCATGCCCGGCTCGCGGCAGTCCTGGAGGAGTAGGCAGTGGACGAGTTCATGTCGGAAAGCGAGCAATGGGAGCTCGTCAAGCGCTGGTTGCGCGAGAACGCGCTGTGGATCGTCGGCGGCGTCGTGCTCGGCGTCGCCGGGCTCGCCGGCTGGCGGATGTGGCTCGAGCGCGTGGACCGGCTCGCCATGGAGGCGAGCGGCCGCTATGAGCAGGCGCTCGACGCATTCTCGCGCGGCGACCGCACCCGCGGGTACACGATCGTCGACGAACTGCGGCGCGACCACGACGGCTCGCCCTACGCCGACCAGGGTGATCTGCTCGCGGCGCGCATCCATGTCGACGCGGGCGAGTACGACAAGGCGGGAGAGCGGCTGAACCGGGTCATGACAAAGTCGCACGATGCGGAACTCGCGACTGTCGCGTGCGGCCGCCTCGCGCGCGTGCGGCTCGAGGAGGGCAAGCCGGACGAGGCGCTCGCGCTGCTGAAGGGCCACGAGGGCGGCGCATTTGCGCCGCAGTTCGATGAAATTCGCGGTGACGCACTCGTCGCGAAGGGCGATCGCGAGGGTGCGCTGACCGCGTATCGCGCGGCGCGTGCCGGCGCGACCGACGGCATCGCCGATCCGGGCCTGCTCGAACTGAAGATGGTCGCGCTCGAGCCGGCCACTGCCACGCAGCCTGCGCCCGCAACGCAGCCTGCACCTGCGAAGGCGGACTGAGCCATGCGTCGCCTCGCCTGTGCCGCGCTGCTCCTCGCCCTTGTGGCGTGCTCGAAGGACAAGGAGGTCAATCCGCCGGCCGAACTCGTCGACTTCCGGCAGACGCTCGATGTCGAGCGCGCGTGGGATGCAGGTGTCGGCGGAGGGGACGCGCCGCTGCGGCTCGGTCTCGGCGTGTCCGTCGTCGGTGACACCGTTTACGCGGCCGGCCACGGCGGAGAAGTGGTGGCGCTCGCGCTCGCGAACGGCCGCGCACTCTGGCAGGCAAAGACGAAGGCCCCGCTCGCCGGTGGCACCGGCGCCGATGCGTCTCTCGTGGCCGTCGGATCGAGCAAGGGCGAAGTCATTGCGCTGTCCGCTGCCGACGGGCAGGTGCTGTGGCGCGTGTGGGTGCACGGCGAGGTGCTCTCCGCGCCGCTCGTGGCGCCCGCGGCGGTCGTCGTGCGTACCGTCGACGGGCGGCTCGTCGCTCTCGCCCGCGACAACGGCAAGGAACTGTGGAGCGTCGAGCAGCAGGTCCCGCGCCTCACGCTGCGCGGCGTCGCGGTCCCGGCATTCGCCGGCGATGTCGTCGTCTGCGGCTTCGACAACGGCAAGGTGGTCGGCGCCAGCCTGCACGACGGATCGGTGCTGTGGGAAACGCCGGTCGCGCCGGCACACGGCCGCACCGAGCTCGAACGGCTGAACGACATCGACTCGCGCGTGTGGATCGACGGTGACAATGTCTTCGCGATCGGCTTCCAGGGGCGCCTCGCGATGCTCGCGCTCGACAACGGGCAGATCTGGTGGGCGCACGACCTGTCGAGCTACCGCGGTCTGGCGCTGGACGGCGAGCACCTGTATGTCGCGACCGCGGAAGGCGACGTCGTCGCACTCGTGAGTCGCACCGGCGCCGAGTCCTGGCGCCAGAAGGCGCTCGCCTGGCGCGGTCTGTCCGCGCCGGTCGTCATCGGCAACCACGTCGTCGTCGCCGATTACCAGGGCTACGTTCATTTCCTCGACAAGTCGAACGGCGAGATCGTCGCGCGGGTGAAGTCGGGCGGCACCCGCGTCTCGAACCCGCCGGTCGTGGCGGGAGATACCGTGATCGTGATCAACGACGACGGGCGCATCAGCGCCTTTCGGCCGAAGGCCTGAGGCGCCCGGCCACGGCCGGCTCATGCTGCCCGTCGTTGCGCTGGTCGGCCGGCCGAATGTCGGCAAGTCGACGCTGTTCAACGCGCTGACGCGTACGCGCGACGCCATCGTCGCCGACGAGCCGGGCGTCACGCGCGATCGCCAGTACGGCTACGGCAAGGTCGGGCCCGTGCCGTATGTGGTGATCGACACCGGCGGCATCGTCGAGCAGCCGGCGGGCATCGAGGCGCCGATGCGCACGCAGACCGATCGCGCGGTCGACGAAGCCGACCATCTCGTGTTCATCGTCGATGCGCGATCGGGTGTCACGCCGCAGGACGAATTCATCGCGCGGCGCCTGCGCCGCGCGGGCAAGCGCGTGGTGCTCGCGGCGAACAAGGCCGAAGGTCTCGACACGGACATCGCCACCGCCGACTTTCATGCGCTCGGCTTCGGCGAACCCGTGCCGGTGTCGGCGGCCCACGGACAGGGCGCGCGCGAATTGATGGACGTCGTGCTGGCCGATGCCGTGGCCGCGGGCGGCGCGCCAGGTTCAGGCGACGCAGCGGCCGGCGAGGGCGTGCGGGGTGCGATCCGCATCGCCGTGATCGGTCGTCCGAATGTCGGCAAGTCGACGCTCGTGAACCGCCTCCTCGGCGAGGAGCGCGTGATCGCGAGCGACCTGCCGGGCACGACGCGCGACAGCATCTTCGTGCCGTTCCGGCGCGACGAACGCGACTTCCTGCTGATCGATACCGCGGGCGTGCGGCGGCGCGCGAAGATCGAGGATGCGGTCGAGCGCGCGAGCGTCGCCAAGACGCTGCAGGCGATTGCCGAAGCGCATGTCGTCGTCGTCGTGCTCGACGCGCACGATACGGTCGGCGAGCAGGACGCGAGCGTGCTCGGGCTCGCGCTCGAGGAAGGGCGCGCGCTGCTGATCGCGGTCAACAAGTGGGACCACATCCCGATGGAGCAGCGCGAGGAGATCCGGGGCAGAATCGCACTGAAACTCGATTTCGCGCCGTTCGTGCCCGTGCACTACATTTCGGCGCGCCACGGAACCGGTGTGGGCGAACTCGTGCAGGCCGCGATCCGCGCTTACGAGGGCGCGATGCGCGAGATGCGCACGCCCGAGCTCACGCGCACGCTCGAGCGCGCGATGGCGCAGCACCAGCCGCCGCTCGTGCGGGGACGGCGCATCAAGCTGCGCTACGCACACCAGGGCGGGCGCAATCCGCCGCGCATCGTGATCCACGGCAACCAGACGAAGCACGTGCCGGACGCCTACCGGCGCTATCTCGCGAACGTGTTTCGCGAGACGTTCGACCTCCATGCCTCGCCGGTCGCGATCGAATTCCGTACCGACGCGAATCCGTACGACCGCTCAGCGTCTCGCCCCGTCCGGCGAGGCGGGAAGAAATAGCGCCGGATCGACCGACACCCGGTTCAGCATCACGCCCCAGTGCAGGTGTGGTCCCGTCACGCGGCCCGTCGCGCCGACCTTGCCGATCGGTTCGCCGGCCTTGACGACCTGGCCCACTGCGACATCGATCGCGGACAGGTGGCAATACATCGTGACGAGGCCCTGGCCGTGGTCGAGCAGGATCGTGTTGCCGTTGAAGAAGTAGTCGCCCGTGTCGATCACGCGGCCGTCGGCGGGCGCAATGACCGGCGTGCCCGTGGCGGCGGCGATATCCATGCCGGTGTGCGGCTGGCGCGCCTGGCCGTTGAAGAAGCGCCGCAGGCCATACGAGCTCGAGCGCTGTCCCGGTACGGGAGCCGCGAGCAAGAGCGTGGCGGGCGCCTCCGGCGAGAATGTCGCGATCGCGGCGCGCATTTTCTCGCGCTCCCTCGTGACCCGCTCGAGGTCGGCCGCCGAGAGATCCACCTGGCCCGGCTTCACCTGCAGGCGCTGGGTCGCATATTTCTTCCCGTGGATGTCGATCGGGATATCGCGTCGCGCACCCTCGCGCGTCGTCACGCGCACCTGCACGGCGCCGACCGCCTGCGAGAGCGGCACGCCGACGACGGCCGTCCAGTGCCCGTCCGCGCGCACGACCATCGTGCGCGCGCCGTCGAACGTGACGACCGGAGCGGGGACGGCGGGCTCGATCGCGCCGACCTCGACGAGCAGCACGCCGCCCGGCACGGCGCTCTCACGCGGCAGCGCCGGCGCCGATGGGTCAGCCTGGGCCGCTGGTGCAAGCGCGACGAGCGCAGCGCTGAAGAGTTCGGGCAGCATCAGTCCTCCACGACGCGCGAGCGGAAATGTCCGGACGCGACGCGCGTCACGAGTGTATCGCCGCGCGCAACGCTTGCGGCGTCCGTGACGAGCGCGCCGGTCGTGGCCTGCGTCACGACCGCGAAGCCGCGACGCAGGGTCGCGAGCGGGCTCACTGCATCGAGCGTGCGGCTCGCGAGGTCGAGCCGGTGCGCGCCGCGCGCGAGTTCCGTGCGCATCGCGCGCTCGAGGCGGTCTGCGAGGGCGGCGCTCACGGCGGCGGCGCCCTGCACATGCGCCACCGGCGAGCTGGCCGCGAGGCGCCGCCCGAGTTCCGAGGCACGATGTCGCCCGGCCAGCAGCGACGATCGCGCCGCGCGGACGAGCCGCTGATCGAGTTCGTCGAGACGCTGCGCGGCCTGCGCCACGCGCACCGCGGGCGAGGCGAGGTGCATGCGGTGCCCGAGCCGGTCGAGCGCGGCGTTCGCATCGCGCAGCATGCGCGCGGCGCCCGCCTGCAGGCGTGATTCGAACCGTGCCAGCGCCTGCAGCCACGTGCGGGCGTCGGGCACGGCGAGCTGCGCGGCCGCTGACGGCGTCGGGGCGCGCAGGTCGGCGACGAAATCCGCGATCGTGAAATCGACCTCGTGCCCGATGCCCGTCACGACCGGCATCGGCATGGCGCGGATCGCACGCGCGACGCGCTCATCGTTGAACGCCCACAGGTCCTCGAGCGAGCCGCCGCCGCGCGCGACGATCAGCACGTCGCACTCCGCGCGCTGCGCGGCGAGCTCGAGCGCGGCGAGGAGGCCGGGCACCGCGGCCGCACCCTGCACCGGAGTCGGGTAGATCAGCACCGGAACCGCCGCGAAGCGGCGCGCGAGGACATGCAGGATGTCTCGCACCGCCGCCCCGGTGGGCGAGGTGACGATGCCGATGCGGCGCGGCACGGGCGGCAGCGAGCGCTTGCGCGCCTCGTCGAAGAGGCCCTCCGCCTTCAGCTGGTCGCGCAGGCGCGCGAACTCGCGCTGCAACGCGCCGAGGCCTGCCTCTTCCAGATGCTCGACGATCAGCTGGAAGTCGCCGCGCGGCTCATAGAGGCTCACCCGGCCGCGCGCGACAACCGCCATGCCGTCCTTCGGCACGAACCTCACGGCGCTGTTTTTCTGCCGGAACATCGCGCAGCGGATCTGCGCGTCGCGGTCCTTCAGCGAGAAATACCAGTGACCGGAGCCCGGCCGGGCGAAATTCGAGATCTCGCCCTCGACCCACACGCCCGGCAGGCCCTGCTCGAGCAGCAGGCGCACTTCGCGGTTCAGGCGGCTGACGGTGTAGACAGTGCGTTCGGCGGCCATCGTCGAGTCGAATTGTAACGGCAGCCGGGCCGCCGCAGGGGCGGCAGCCCGGTTGCCGTACGCTTTACGGGTTCGGGGGCGATGCGTACAATGCGGCGTCCAATTCCATTGGACATTCCCCCGCGATGCGTATTCTCGAAGAAGCCCTGACCTTCGACGATGTCCTGTTAGTTCCCGCCTACTCGGAAGTGCTGCCGCGCGAAGTCGATCTCTCGACCCAGCTGACGCGCGCCATTCGCCTGAATCTGCCGTTGATGTCGGCCGCCATGGACACAGTGACCGAAGCGCGCCTCGCGATCACGATGGCGCAGGAAGGCGGCATCGGCATCATCCACAAGAGCATGACGGTCGAGGCGCAGGCGCGCGAAGTGGCCCGCGTCAAGAAGTACGAGAGCGGCGTGATCCGCGATCCGATCACGGTCCCGCCCGAGATGACCATCAGCCAGGTGATCGAACTGACGCGCGCGCGCGGCATCTCCGGCGTCCCGGTGGTCAAGGGCAAGAAGGTCGTCGGCATCGTCACGCACCGCGACCTGCGCTTCGAGGAGAAGCTCGATGCGCCGGTCTCCAGCGTGATGACCCCGCAGGAGCGGCTGATCACCGTGCGCGAGAACGCGCCGAAGGAAGACGTGCTGCTGCTCCTGCACCGGCATCGCATCGAGAAGGTGCTCGTCGTCAACGCCGACTTCGAGCTGCGCGGCATGATCACCGTGAAGGATTTCCAGAAGGCACGCGAGTTCCCGCGCGCCTGCAAGGACGACGGCGGGCGGCTGCGTGTCGGTGCGGCGGTCGGCACGTCGCCCGACACCATGGATCGCGTCGCCGCGCTCGGCGAGGCGCATGTCGATGTGGTCGTCGTCGATACCTCGCACGGCCACTCGCGCGGCGTGCTCGAGATGGTGAAGCGGATCAAGGCGAAGTGGCCCGACCTGCAGGTCATCGCGGGCAACATCGTCACGCCCGAGGCCGCGGCCGATCTCGTCAAGGCGGGCGCCGACGCGGTCAAGGTCGGTATCGGTCCCGGCTCCATCTGCACCACCCGCGTCGTCGCCGGCGTCGGCGTGCCGCAGATCTCGGCCGTCGCGAATGTCGCCGCATCGCTCGCGAAGCAGGGCGTGCCGCTGATCGCCGACGGCGGCATCCGCTACAGCGGCGATGTCGCGAAGGCCATTGTCGCGGGCGCGCATGCCGTGATGATCGGCGGCCTCTTCGCCGGCACCGAGGAATCGCCCGGCGAGGTCGAGCTTTACCAGGGTGGTTCGTACAAGTCGTACCGCGGCATGGGCTCGCTCGGCGCCATGGCCGAGCGCCACGGCTCGAGCGACCGCTATTTCCAGGACACGACCACCGAACTCGAGAAGCTCGTGCCGGAGGGCATCGAGGGGCGCGTGCCTTACAAGGGCAGCCTCGTCGCGATCCTGCACCAGCTCGCCGGCGGCCTGCGCGCGGCGATGGGTTACACCGGCAGCGGCAACATCACCGAGATGCGCACGCGCCCGAAGTTCGTGCGCATCACGACTGCGGGCGTGCGCGAGAGCCACGTGCACGATGTCACGATCACCAAGGAAGCGCCCAATTACCGCGTCCGCTAGGCCCTCGCCGGCGCAGGACCTGCACGAGGATCGCATCCTGATCCTCGATTTCGGCGCGCAGTACACGCAGCTCATCGCGCGCCGCGTGCGCGAAATCGGCGTCTATTGCGAGATCCACCCGTGGGACATCGCGGACGAGGACGTACGGCGCTTTCGCCCGAAGGGCGTGATCCTTTCGGGCGGTCCCGAATCGACCACCGAGACACAGGCGCCGCGCGCGCCCGCCGCCGTTTTCGAGCTCGGCGTGCCGGTACTCGGCATCTGCTACGGCATGCAGACGATGGCGATGCAGCTCGGCGGGCGCGTCGCGACGAGCGACACCCGCGAGTTCGGCTATGCCGAAGTGACTGCGACGGCCGCGTGCCGCCTGCTCGACGGCATTGCCGATCGCGAGGACACGCAGCATCGTGCCGTGCTCGATGTCTGGATGAGCCACGGCGATCGTGTCGAGGCGTTGCCGCAGGGCTTCACCGCAGTGGGGGCGAGCGCCAACGCGCCGCTCGCGGCGATGGCGGACGACACACGCCGCTACTACGGCGTGCAGTTCCATCCGGAAGTGACCCACACGAAGCAGGGCGCGCGCCTGCTCGAGCGCTTCGTGCGCGAGATCTGCGGTGCGCAGGCGCTCTGGACCGTCGGCAACATCATCGAGGATGCCATCGCGCGCGTGCGCGCGCAGGTCGGCAAGGGCAGGGTGCTGCTCGGCCTCTCGGGCGGCGTCGATTCGTCGGTCGTCGCCGCGCTGCTGCACCAGGCGATCGGCGATCAGCTCGTGTGCGTGTTCGTCGACCATGGCCTGCTGCGGCTCGATGAGGGCGACCAGGTCATGCACACTTTCGGCGAAAACCTCGGCGTGCGCGTCACTCGCGTCGACGCGGCGCCGCGCTTCTTCGCCGCGCTCGCCGGAGTCACCGACCCCGAGCAGAAGCGCAAGATCATCGGCCGGCTCTTCATCGAGGTGTTCGACGAGGAGGCGCACAAGCTCGAGGGCGTGGGCTTTCTCGCGCAGGGCACGATCTACCCCGACGTGATCGAGTCGGCCGGCGCGCGCACCGGCAAGGCGCACGTGATCAAGTCGCACCACAATGTCGGCGGGCTGCCCGAGAACATGCGCATGCAGCTCGTCGAGCCGCTGCGCGAGCTGTTCAAGGACGAAGTGCGCCGGCTCGGCGTAGAACTCGGCCTGCCGCGCGAGATGGTGTATCGCCATCCGTTCCCGGGCCCGGGCCTCGGCGTGCGCATCCTCGGCGAAGTGAAAGCCGAGTACGCGGCACTCCTGCAACGCGCCGACGCGATCTTCATCGAAGAGCTGCGCCGCCACGACTGGTACGACAGGACGAGCCAGGCGTTTGCGGTGTTCCTGCCGGTGCGCTCGGTCGGCGTGATGGGCGACGGGCGCCGTTACGACTACGTGATCGCGCTGCGCGCGGTCGAGACGGTCGACTTCATGACGGCGCACTGGGCGCATCTGCCGTACGATTTCCTCGACCTCGTCTCGCGCCGCATCGTCAATGAAGTGCGCGGCATCTCGCGTGTCGTCTATGACATTTCAGGGAAGCCACCAGCGACGATCGAGTGGGAGTGATTAGGTGCCTTTCGCGGCCTATCGGCATCACGCGAAATGTGAACCTAACTCACTGAATAAGAACAAATAAGCTCTCCGGATCGTTCGCCATCTATCGGCACCAAGCGGAACACTCTGACGGTAAAACTGACGGTAAGGGTTTCTGGCACGCCAAAATGACCTGATTTTTACCGTCACATGGTCGACGGTAAGGCGAACAAAGAAACCGCATAATTTCAGGGGAAAAATGGCAGAAACCCCTGGTTTTCGCGGCACGGATTGAGAGGAATGGGGTTCTGACGGTAAAATCGGGGTCGCGCCAAAACGGGGGCCCGCCATGCTTACCGACATCGCCCTGAAGAAGCTCAAACCCCGGGAAAAGCCGTACAAAGTGACGGACCGGGATGGGATGTACGTG
>JABAQU010000016.1 GCA_019187185.1 Steroidobacteraceae bacterium
TACCCTTCCTGTCCCAGGCCACCGACGCAAACGTCGTCTGCTTCATCCGGAACCCCGCTCCCTGATGGCTGCTGTCCCCTGCACGCAGTATCCGTCAGCCATGGCTACCTGTGCAGAGATTCCCTAGTGGAGCCCCGGAGCGGGCTCCGGGACCACCTCGCGGGCGGTCCCGGGGACCCGGGCCAGCGCGGCCGGTAGGTCCGCGAGCACGTCCGTCAGCGGAACGGGGCGGCCGATCGAAAACCCCTGCCCGTAGTCGACGCCGAGCCCCGCGATGCGCTCGCGGATCGGGTCGGTCTCCACATATTCCGCGACCGTCAGCATCTGCATCGAGCGGGCGAGCTGCGCGACAGCCTGCACCAGCGATTCCGAGCGGGCATCGTGCAGGATGTCGCGCACGAAGCTGCCGTCGATCTTGAGCATCGACACGGGCAGCTGCCTGAGATACGCGAGCGAGGACAGCCCCGTGCCGAAGTCGTCGAGCGCGACACCGCAACCGAGCTTGCGCAGGCGGCGCATCAGGACCTCGGCGCGCGCGAGGTTCGCGATGGTCGCGCTCTCGGTGAGTTCGAAGCACAGCGACGCGGGTGGCAGGCCGCTCGCCTCGATTCGCCGGATCAGTTCGTCGGCGAACTCGATGTCGTTCAGCGACTGGCCGGAGAAGTTGATCGCGAACACGGCGCGGGTCGCGGCGATCGTGTCGACGTGCGGGCGCAGCTGCGCGAGCGCGTGGTCCATGACCCAGCGATCGATGGTCGGCATCAGCTGATAGCGGTTCGCCGCCGACAGGAAGCGGTCCGGGCCGACGGTCTCGCCGTCGTCGTCGATCATCCGCAGCAGGAGCTCGAAGTGCGGCGGATGGCCGGCAGCGAGGTCGAGCGGCTGGATGAACTGCGCGTCGAGGCGCAGGCGGTCTTCGGCCACCGCCGCGCGCAGCGATGCGGCGATCGTGATGTCGGTGAAGCGCCGCACGACGCTCTCGTCGGTCGCCTGGTAGGCCTCCGCGCGATTGCGCCCGCGATCCTTGGCGGCCTTGCAGGCGGTTTCCGCGGCGGCGAGGGCGTGGGTCAGCTCGCCCCCCGCCCGGTCGAGTTCGGCGACCCCGATGCTGAGCGACGCGCGCGAACGCTCGTCACCCTGCACCGCCGCGAGCTGCACGGCGGACTCGCACCATGAGGTCGCGAGTTCGAGTGCCGCCTCGATGCTGCCCGGCATCGCGACGGCAAAGCGATCGCCGGAGATGCGCGCCGCAACCCCGCCCGCCGGCAGGCGCCGGCGCATCATGTCGGCGAGCATCGAGAGCGTGAGGTCGCCGACGTGCATGCCGAAGTTCTCGTTGACGAGATGCAGCTGGTCGACATCGATGTACAGCACGGCGAGCGGCGTCGATTTGTCCTTCTGCGCAAGGAGGTCGCCGACACGCTGCTCGAAGGCCGGGCGATTCAGCAGGCCCGTCATCGCATCGTAGCTCGACTCGATGACCGCCGATGCCTTGCGCGACAGCACATCGGCGAGACGGGCCTCGCGGTCGGCGAAATCGGGCGCAGCCTCGTGCCGGTAGAGCGCGAAGATGCCGATCGGCCGGCCCGACGCGTTGTTGAGCGGGCACGAGAGGATCTTGTAGGGCAGCGCGCCGAACGCGGAGTTCTGCGCCAGGCGGTTCATGATCATCGGATCGCGGCGCACCTGGGCGAGCGACAGCAGGTGGCGATGCGTCTGCGCGAGGAGGCGCCCATCCGCCGGGTTTTCCTGCGGCATCCGAAAGAGCACGAGGCTCTTCTCCGGCACGAGCACCGCGGCGAGCGCGCAATCGAGGTGCTCGACCGCGTTCTCGAGGATCACGCGCAGCACCGATGCGTCGTCGCCGGCCCGCGCGCCCTCGCGCCCCGACACCGCGAGCACGAGCTCGAGGTCGCGATCGCGGGCGCTCAGGTTTTCCGACAGCAGCTCGATGCTGTGCCGCGAGACGAGCTCACGGCGCAGGCACTCGAGGGCAGGGCGCACGAGCGCGTGCACGAACGAGAATGTGCGCTGCTCGGCGTCACGGCTTCCTCGCCCCTGGATCGCCACAAGGGCGAGCAGTTCGCGGGTCGTGTCGTCCCGCAGCCAGCAAAGGTAGAGCGGCACGTCGCCCTCGAGCACGCGCAGCTGGCCCGCACCGGCGGCATCGGCCGCGGCATCGGCGATGGACGCCTCGACGGCGTGCACGAGCTCGGGCCAGGTCGCCGACTCGTTCGACCAGCGCAGCTGCGCGCGGGCGTCGAACACCGCGATGCTCGAGGTACGCGGCATCAGCGAGCGCACGAGCTGCGCATAGGGCTCGAGTGACGACCACTGGCCCGATTGAGGGTATTCGGCGAGCGAAGGCATCCGGCCGCCTCCCTGGCGGAGACTGCACGATGTCACATCGGGCCACGTGGGGAGGTTGATCAAGTTGGCGTTTCGCGGAGTCCGGATCGCGTCGCATTGTCATCGTCCGGCCGCGCCGACCCGAAGCCGCAAATCGGTGGAAAACGGGCGGAAATGTGTGACGCGCTGCACATTGGCCGGCAGCCCGATCGTTTCAGCGAGGGTACTTTGCCGCGGCGATACTCCTGCTTGCACGACAGCCGCGGTCCTGACGCCATTCCCGGCAATGGGTCGTGGGCGCCTGGCCGGCTGGCGCCCCTCCTCGACTCCTCCGACAACCTCAGTATCAAACCCGCTCGGATCGGCGAATGTCAGCGGGTTGTTGCCGCCGTAACCGTACTGATTCCATGCGTGGATCCTGCACCAGCCCATTCATGTGGATGAGGTTCTGCACCATGGTGCCGCCGCGCACGTCAATGGGCGGACAAGAACGCCGGATCTGTCCGCGCGTTGACGCGCGCCCGGGGAAGGGTCATGCAGAGTGCTGAGTCGCGAGCGTACCCCACCGCCTCAGGGCGGCGCGGCCGACCTGAACCACGGGCGCGGGTCGATCGGTTTGCCGCCGCGCCGGATCTCGAAGTAGAGCTCCGGCCGGCTGCGCCCGCCGCTGTCGCCCGCGGCCGCGATCGTGTCGCCGGGCGCGACGCGTTCGCCCACGGCCTTGTACAGCTGGTCGTTGTGGCCGTAGAGGCTGAGGTAACCGCCGCCGTGATCGACGATCGCGAGGAGCCCGAGGCCCGGCAGCCAGTCGGCGTAGGCGATGCGGCCGCTCGCGACGCTGCGCACCGGCGCGCCGCGCTCGGTGGCGATCAGGACGCCGTCCCACTTGATCGCGCCGGCGCGCACGGCACCGAAGTTTGCGACGATCCTGCCGGCCGCGGGCCACTGGAGCTTGCCGCGCAGCTTCGCGAATGCGGCCTTCGCATCGACGGGATACTGCTCGAGCGCGCGCCGCAGGTCGCGCACCAGCTTCTCGAGGGCGTCCTGTTCCGCACGCAGCTGCGTGAGCGTCGCCTTGCGCGAGCGCGCCTCGGCCTCGAGCGCCGCGAGCGCGCGGCTGCGGTCGGTGCGCGCCGCTTCGAGCCGCTGCACCTGCGACTGCTGCTCCGATTCGAGCTCCGTGAGCCGCGTCTCCTCCGCGCCGAGCTGCGCATCGAGCGCCGCGATCTCGGCGACGCGCGTCTCGATGCTCGCGATCCGTTCGGCGCGCGCCCGGCCGAAGTAACTGTAATAAGCGAACATGCGCCCCGCGCGCGCCGGATCCTCCTGGTTCAGCAGCAGCTTGAGCGGCTCCTCGCGCCCGATCAGGTAGGCGCGCCGCAGCTCGGCGCCCAGCGCCTTCTGTTCGGCCTCGAGCGCGGCGACGCGCCCGGCCCGGTCGCGGGCGAGCGCCGCCCGCTTGTCGGCGCGCGCGGCACGCTCGCGCCGCAGGCGCGCGAGCTCGGTGCGCGCATCCGCCACCGACACCTCGGCAGCCCGCAGGTTGCGTGTCAGCTTGTTGCGATCGACCGAGTCGCGCTTCACCTGGTCGGCGATTTTCGCGATCTCCGACTTCACGGCCTTGAGGTCGGATTCGGCCCGTGCCGCCTCGCGGGCAGTCTGCGCCCCCGCGGCTGCAGCGGCGAGGAGCGCGAGCATCGACAGGCAGATTGGCGCAAGAACCCGGGCAACTCGCATCGAGGCTAGTCTAGCGCAGCGTCCCCGCTATAATTCGCGGCCCTTCTCCGAGGTTCCCGCCGGCCATGCAACAACTGCTCGAGTACGCCACCCGGCACCCGTGGCTCGTGAGTGCGACCGGGCTGGCGTTCGTGATGGTGCTCGTCTATGAACTGCGCGCCCGCTCCCATGCTTACGCCGCCGTGTCGCCGCAGGAAGCGATCCGGCTGATGAACCAGCACGCGCTCGTGCTCGACATCCGCTCACCCGAACAATACGCGGCGGGCCACGTCGGCGGCGCGCGGCACCTGCCCTCGGCCGACATCCTGAAGGCGGCCGACACGCTGAAGAAGCACCTCGGAAAGCCGATCGTGGTGTACGACGAGAGCGGCGGCCTCGGTGCCGCGGCGGCTCGCCAGCTCGCGGCACAGGGCTTCACGAAGGCCGTGAACCTGCGGGGCGGCCTCGCCGCCTGGCGCGCCGAGAACCTGCCGGTCACGCGGGGCGCGAAGTGACGGCACCGAAAGTCGTGATGTACGCGGCTGGGTGGTGCCCCTACTGTGCGCGGGCGCGCCAGCTGCTGGCCGCAAAGGGCGTGGCGTTCGAGGAGATCGACGTCGACGCGACGGGCCGCGAGGAGATGATCCGTCGCAGCGGCCGCAGCACGGTGCCGCAGATTTTCATCGACGGCAAGCATGTCGGCGGATCCGACGACCTGCATGCACTCGACGCCGCCGGCCAACTGGATACCTTGCTCGGGAGATCCCCATCGTGAACACTGAAACCCCCGCGGCCCCCGGCGACGGCACCGCGCCGCAGCTCGCGCTGCAGATCGTCTACCTGAAGGACTGCTCGTTCGAGGCCCCGCAGGGGCCGCGCGTCGCGGAGAACTGGAACCCGCAGATCAATCTCGACCTGAACACGACGGTCACCGCGCTCGGCGACGACCTGCGCGAAGTGCTGCTCACCGTCACGGTGTCGGCGAAGCAGGACGACAAGACCATGTTCCTCGTCGAGGTGAAGCAGGCCGGCGCCTTCGTGATGCGCAACCTGTCGGACGAGGAGATGAAACGCGCGCTGTCGAGCGTGTGCCCCGGCGTGCTGTTTCCGTACGCGCGCGCCGCGGTGTCCGGGCTCGTGACCCAGGGCGGTTTTCCGCAGTTCCTGCTGCCGCCCGTGAACTTCGAAGCACTGTACGCCCGCTCGGTCGCGGACGGGCAGAACGCGACGAAGAACTGACGTGACGGCGGCCGCCACGCCGCGCGCGCCGGTCGCAGTTCTCGGCGCAGGATCCTGGGGCACCGCGCTCGCGATCCAGTTCGCGCGCGCGGGACACGGTGTGCGGCTCTGGAGCCGCGACGCGGCGCAGCTCGCGCGCATCGCGGGCGAGCGCGCGAACACGCGCTACCTGCCGGATGTGCCGCTGCCTGCTGCACTGGCTGTCGAGCCCGATCTCGCCCGCGCGCTCGACGGCGCGCGCGACGCGGTCATCGCCGTCCCGAGCCACGCCTTTCGCGCGCTGCTCGCGCGCGTCGCGCAGCTCGCGGACCCGGCCACAGGCCTCGCGTGGGCCACCAAGGGCTTCGAACTCTCGAGCGGGCTGCTGCCGCACCAGGTCGCGCGGGAACTGCTCGGTACGCGCACGAATTTCGCGGTGTTGTCCGGTCCGACTTTCGCAAAGGAAGTGGGCGCAGGGTTGCCGACGGCGATGACCATCGCATCACCCGACGAAGCGTTCGCGCACCGGCTCGCAGAGGATATTTCCTCGGACACGTTCCGCGCCTACACGTCCACCGACATCGTCGGCGTCGAGACCGGCGGCGCGGTCAAGAACGTGCTCGCGGTCGGCGCCGGGCTCGCCGATGGTCTCGGGTTCGGCGCGAACACGCGCATCGCACTCATCACGCGGGGGCTCGCGGAGATGATGCGCCTCGGCGTGGCGCTCGGCGCGCGCGGCGAGACGTTCATGGGCCTCGCGGGCCTCGGCGACCTCGTGCTGACCTGCACCGACAACCAGTCGCGCAACCGGCGCTTCGGCCTGCTGCTCGCGGGAGGCGCGAGTGCACCGGACGCGCTGCGCACGATCGGCCAGGTGGTCGAAGGCTATCCGGCTGCGCGTGCTGTGCGCGCGGTCGCGCAGCGCGAGGGCGTCTCGATGCCGATCGTCGAGGGCATCCATCGCACGCTCTACGACGGCGTGCCGGCGGCCGACGTCGTGCGCGAGCTGATGACGCGCCCGGTGCGCGCGGAAACCGACGGCGCCCGGTCCGCCTGACCGCGCCTGCCCGCTACCTGCCTTCGAACTTCGGCGGTCGCTTTTCGAGGAACGCGCTGAAGCCCTCGCGGAAGTCGTTCGTCTTCAGCAGCGGCAGCGTCTGCAGGTAGACACGTTCGACGTGCGTCGCGAATCCCTCGGTGAGCGCCGCGCGCATCATGCGCTTGGCGGCCTGCACGGCGAGCGGCGCGCTGGCGGCGAATTCCGCGGCGAGCGCGTGTGCCGTCGCCATGAGATCGCCCGCCTCGACGACACGACTCACGAGGCCGAGTTCGAGTGCCTCGGCGGCCGTGAGCGTCCGGCCCGAGAAGATGAGTTCGGCGGATTTCGACCAGCCGATGAGCCGCGGCAGGTACCAGGTGCCGCCGGTCTCGGGCAGGATGCCGCGCCTCGTGAACGCGGCCGCGAGCCGGGCGTGGCTCGCGCAGATGCGCACGTCGCAGCCGAGCGCGAGATCGAGGCCGAATCCGGCCGCGCCGCCGTTGATCGCGCCGATCACCGGCTTGTCGATCTCGTGCAGCACGATGGGCGGGAAATCCCTGAGGTCGAGCGACGGCGCCATCTCGAAGCCGCCGCGCGCGACGCCTTCCTCGCTCGCGGCGTCCTGCAGGTCGAGTCCGGCGCAGAAGGCGCGACCGGCGCCCGTGATGATCACTGCACGCACCTGCCGGTCGCGCCCCGCCGCCACGAGCGCCTCGGACAGCGCGCGCAGCATCGGCTGCGAGATCGTGTTCATGCGCTCCGGGCGGTTCAGCGTGATCGTCGCCACGTGGCCGTCACGCTCGCTGGTCACCTCACTCATGGCGGCTCACTTCTGGTGCAGGCGATCGACGGCGATGCGCGCCCGGTCCGGATCGCGCCGCGCCTCGTCGACCAGCACGAGGGTGATCGTGCGATAGAGGCCGTCCGCCTTGGCGCGGATCGCGTCGGCGAGCCCGTCGAACGTGGAAATGACGGCCCATTCCTCCAGCATCTCGTCGGTGATGAGCGCCGGCATGTCGGCCCACTTGCCGGCCACCGAGAGCTCGTGCAGCTTCGCGCCGACCGCCTCCCAGCCGTGGTGCGCGAACACGCCGTGATAGGAACGCGTGGACCCGTAGAAGGAAATCTGCCGGCGCAGCTTCTCCTTCGCCTTCGTCACCTCCGCGGCATCGCGCCCGAGCGCCATGAAGGGCGCGCCGACGAAATCGAAGTTCTCGAGCGAGCGGCCGGCCTTGGCCGCGCCTTCGGCGATGGCCGGGCGGATGACGTCGCGCGTATAGCGGAAGGTCGCGATCGGGTGCAGGCGCAACCCGTCCAGCAGCTCGCCCGACAGGCGCGCCATGAACGGATTGACGGCGGCGACATACAGCGGCACGTGCGGGTAGTCGATGGGCCCCGGGTTGAAAAACGGCGGCAGCATCGTGAACTGGTAATGCTCGCCCTCGAAGTAGGTGGGCTTCTGCGGGTTCTGGAAGCTCGCGAAGATCGCTTTCAGGCACTGGAAATACTCGCGCATGCGCGGCCCCGGCGCGCTCGTCCAGGGCGTGGAGTAACGCCGCTCGTTGTGGCCCTTCACCTGCGTGCCGAGTCCGAGGTTGAAGCGCCCGCCCGAGAAATGCTGCAGGTCCCAGGCCATCTGTGCGGTCACCATCGGGCTGCGCGGAAACGACACCGCGACGTTCGTACCCATGGTGATTTTCTTCGTGTTCGCCGCGGCGATCATGACGGGCAGGAACGCATCGTGGCCTGCCTCGGCGGTCGTGACACCGTCAAAACCGAGGTCCTCCAGGAGCCGCGCGCGCTGCGCGATCTGCTCGAGGGTGATCCGCTCCTGACCCTGGGCGGCATATTGCTGTGTGTCGGGTCCGAAGAGCGTGGCTTCGACGCGTAAGGCCATGGACGGATTCCTCGTGCTGCTGTGGGTAAACGGGGGAGCGGCGACGGACGCTGCCGCCGCACGCAGCGACATCATAGGTTAGCCGGGCGATCCTGTTCCACCTGAATCTCGCCTTGACCTGACGCAAGGGCGGGCCGCTCGCTGCGCTCGACGATGGCGGCAACCGCGAGGTCGGCCGTGACGTTCGAGACCGTGCGGAAGATGTCGGGCACCACTTCCACCGCGAGCAGGACCGGCAGCAACTCGAGCGGCATGCCCATGGCGAGCGCGATGGGCACCGTACCGGTGAAGAACGACGTCTGTCCGGGCAGGCCGACCGAACTCAGGCTGTTCACCGCCGCGACCAGCATGCCGGCCGCGAGTACCGTCGCGCCGACCGCGATGCCGTGCACGTGCGCGACGAACAGCACCACCGCGAGATTCATCGACGGACTGCTCACGCGAAACAGCGTCACCGCAAGCGGCAGCGTGATCGACGAGACACGCTCCGACACCCCGAGCGTCTCGCGCGCACCGGTGAGCATCGCCGGGAGCGATGCGAGCGAGGACTGCGTGCTGAAAGCGACCACCTGGGCGGGCGCCGCCGCGCGCGCGAAGCGCACGAGCGACACGCGGCCGAAGGCGACTGCGCAGGGGTATGCCAGGACGGTCAGCAGCAGACCGACGGCGCACAGCAGCACGAGGTAGTACACGATGCCGCCCGCGGCGGTGAGGCCGCCGCGCAGGCCGACGCCGAGCGCCAGCACGAAGACGCCGACCGGCGCCGCCCACAGCACCCAGTGCACGATCACGAGCATCGCCTCGCCGACCGCCCGGAAGAACCCGACCAGCGGCGCGCGCTGCGCAGGCGCAAGCTTCGCGGCCGCAAAGCCGAAAAACACGGCGAACACGACGAGCGGCAGCATCGTCCCGGAGACGGCGCTCGCGATCGGGTTGACGGGGATCAGACCCGTGAGCCACTCGCCGGGCGGCGGCATCGCCGGTACGACCGTCATGTCGGCATGGGCACCGGCGCGCAATGCGATGCGCGCGGCGGCGTCGAGCGGCCACAGCGCGAGCGCCCCCTGCATGAAGGCGGCGCCGATCACGACCGACAGCACATAGCCCGCGGCGAAGAGCGCGATGGCGCGGCCGGCGAGCCGCCCTGTCGCCGCGGTTTCGACCGCGGATGCGATCCCGGTGACGAGCAGCGCGACGACCAGCGGTATCACGGTCATGCGCAGTGCATTGAGCCAGAGCGTGCCGATCGGCTCGAGCGCCGCCACGATCCGCACGGGCGTCGCGGCGCCGGACGCGGCAATGGCGACACCGCACGCCATGCCGACGAGCAGCGCGAGCACGATCCAGCTGCCGTTCATTCGCCCGTCACGCATAGCCACACTGCCTCCAGGCTTCGTAGACGACCACCGCAACCGCATTCGACAGATTGAGGCTGCGGTTGCCCGGCCGCATCGGCAGCGACAGGTGATGCCCGGGCGCGATTGCCGTGAGTACGCTCGCCGGCAGTCCCGTGCGCTCGGAACCGAACAGCAGCGCATCCCCCGGCGCAAAGGCCGCGTCGCTGTGCGGTCGGTCGCCGCTCGTTTCGATCGCGAACCAGCGCGCCCCGGCCAGTGCGGCCCGACAGGCGGCGAAATCCGCATGCACCGTCACGGTCGCGAGATCGTCGTAGTCGAGCCCTGCGCGCCGCAGCGAGCGCTTGTCGAGCGTGAAGCCGAGCGGGCGCACGAGATGCAGTTGCGCTCCCGTGTTCGCGCACAGGCGGATGATGTTGCCCGTGTTCGGCGGGATTTCGGGCTGATGCAGCACCACGTGGAACATCGAGACAGCTTATAGCTCATAATCGACCGATGCCCTCCGCCGCCACGACGCCCGCGAGCTCGCTGACCCTCGAGTTCTGCGGCCTCGCCTTCGCCTCGCCGATCGTACTGCTTTCCGGCTGCGTCGGCTTCGGCGAGGAATACACGCGGGTCGAGGGGTTCTCGAACCGCGACGCCGGTGCAATCGTGCTGAAGGGCACGACCGGCAAGGCGCGGCTCGGCAACCCGCCGCATCGCGTCTACGAGACGCCGATGGGCATGCTGAACGCGATCGGGCTGCAGAACCCGGGCGTCGACCACGTCGTCGCGCGGATCCTCCCCGGGCTCGACTTCTCGGAAACGCGGTTCATCGCCAACGTGTCGGGCTCGACCCTCGACGAGTATGTCGAGGTCACGCGCAAGTTCGACGACTCGCCGATCGATGCCATCGAGATCAACATCTCCTGCCCGAACGTCAAGGAAGGCGGCGTCGTGTTCGGCAATTCGCCGGAGATGTCCGCGCGCGTCGTTGCGGCCTGCCGCGCGGTCACACGCAAGCCGCTGATCACGAAGTTGTCGCCGAACCAGACCGACATCCGCGAGAACGCCCGTCGCTGCATCGACGCCGGCACCGATGCGCTCGCCGTGATCAACACCGTGATGGGCATGGCGATCGACGTCGCGACGCGTCGCCCGGTGCTCGGCAACGTGCAGGGCGGCCTGTCGGGTCCCGCGATCAAGCCCATTGCGCTCCTCAAGGTGCGCCAGGTGTACGAAGTGGCCGCGCCGCACCGCATCCCGATCATCGGCCAGGGCGGCATCGTGAACGCGACGGACGCGATCGAATTCCTCGTGGCCGGTGCCACGGCAGTCGGCATCGGCACCGCGCTCTTCTACGATCCGATGACGTGCAGGAAAGTGAATGCGGGCATCGCCGCCTACCTGCAATCGCACGGCATTGCGAGCGTGCGCGACCTCGTCGGCACGCTGCGCACCGGGCGCGACATCGTGGATACGCCGGTATCGGGGTAGCGCCGTGCGCCGCGCCGCGGTCCTGCCACCGCTTGCCGGCGCGCTCGCGCTGCTCATCGCCTGCACACCCTCGCCGCCGGCCGCGCGCGATGGCGCGGTCGTCAATGTCTACAGTTCGCCCGGCTACCTCGCGGCCGACACACTCGCGAACTTCGAGGCGCGCTACCACATCAAGGTGAACTACGGCGTCTTCGACTCGAACCAGCTGCTCGAGACGAAGCTGCTCGCGGGCGGCTCGGGCTATGACGTCGTGGTTCCGGGCGCGGGGTCGGTCGAACGGCTCGCCCGCGCCGGTGCCTTGCGCCGGATCGACCGCGGCCTGCTGCCGAATCTCGCAAACCTAGACCCGGATATCGTCGCCGCGGCGCGCGCCCTCGCGCGCGGCGGCGCCGACGACGGCGTGCCGTACGTCTGGGGCACGAACGGCTTCATGTACGATCGCACGAAGATCCGCGCCCGGCTCGCCGATGCGCCGCTCGACAGCTGGGCCATGGTGTTCGACCCGCGCATCGTCGCGCACTTCGCCGATTGTGGCGTCGTGCTGTTCGATACGCCGGTCGCGGTCGTGCCGCAGGTGCTCGCGTGGCTCGGGCGTAACCCGAACAGCGAGGACCTCGGCGACCTCGCGGCAGCCGGCGAAGCACTCGCGGCGATCCGGCCGTACATCCGCTACCTGTCGAACCTGCGGCAGTTCACCGACCTGCCGAACGGCAGCGTGTGCCTCGCGCTCTCGGGCAGCGGAGACGCGTTCCAGGCGCGCGCGCAGGCGCGGCGCGCGCACACCGGCGTCGACATCGGCTACTCGGTGCCGCGCGAGGGTGCACAGGTCTGGTTCGACATGCTCGCGATCCCCGCCGATGCGCCGCACGCGAGGAACGCCCACCGGTTCATCGACTACCTGCTCGAGCCGGAGGTGGCGGCCGCCATGACGAATGCGACCGGGTTTGCGACCGCCAATGCCGCCGCGCGGCCCTACATCGACGCGGCGCTGCTCGCCGACCCGATCGTATTCCCGCCGCGCGCGGCACGTGCGCGGCTCTTCCCGGACCCGATGAAATCCGACGCGTACATGCGCGCGCGGCTGCGGATGTGGACCCGCTTCAAGACGGGGCGCTGACGATCTGGCGCTGTGTCGGGTAGGCGAACTCGATGCCGCGCTTCGCGAAAGCCTCGAGGAGTGCGAGATTGATCGCCTGCTGCGTGTTCGCGAACAGCAGGTAATCGGCGTCGGTCACGAAGTACACGGTTTCGTAGTTGAGCGCGGAGTCGCCGAACGTGAGCAGGTGGCTGCGATCGAACCGGGTCTTCGGCTGCGCGCGCACTGCGGCTTCGATGATCGAAGGAATCTCCGCCAGGCGCTCGCGCGGCGTCTCGTAGGTGACGCCGACCGTGAACACGTAGCGTCGTTCGTTCATGCGCTTGAAGTTGCGCACGCGCGATTTCAGCAGGTCGGCGTTCGAGATGACGATCTGCTCGCCACTCAGGCTGCGCAGCCGCGTGCTCTTGATGCCGATGCGCTCCACGGTGCCGTTCACGTCGTCGATCGACAGTGCATCGCCGACCTCGAAGGGCTTGTCGAGCGTGATCGACAGCGACGCGAAGAGGTCCCCGAGCACGGTCTGCACCGCGAGCGCGATCGCGATGCCGCCGATGCCGAGGCCGGCGAGCAGCGGCTTGATCTGCACACCGAGGTTGTCGAGCGCGAGCAGCAGTGCAAAGGAGTAGACCGCGATGCGGGAGACGAACAGCAGCACTTCGAACGAGCCGGCGCGCGCGCTGTCGGCGGTGCCGCCTTCGTGCAGTTGCCGGTCGAGCCAGATGCGGACGGCTTCGACGCCCCAGCGCGCCGCCTGCAGCCAGAAGGTCACGACGATGATGAACGTGAAGGCGTGATCGACCGCCGACGGCAGCGTGAGGATGCGGGTCGCGAACCACAGGGCGAGCGTCCACAGGAATAGGCGCGATGTCTGGCGCAGCAGCCGCGACGGCACCTCGATGCCCGCCGGCACGCTCTCGCCGCGAGAGCGGTACGACTCCATGCGGGCCCGTTGCCGACGCTCGACGATGCGGCGCAGCCCCGGCACGACGATGAACGTGAACGCGAAGGCGAGCGCGGCGAGACCCCACGCGCGCAGCGTGTTACCGAGGACGACCTGGTGGAGCAAGGCGAGCAGATGTTCCATGCGGCCGCATTATAGTCAGCCCTCGTCGTCCCCCAGGCCGAGCTCCCGGAGCTTGCGCGTCAGCGTGTTGCGACCCCAGCCGAGCAGCCTGGCGGCCTGCTGCCGATGTCCGCCCGTTTTCTGCAGCGCGACCTGGATCAGTGCACGCTCGAAGGCGGGCAACGCGGAGTCGAGCCACGGATCGCCGCCCGTCGCCGGCTGCTGGCCGGCCCACGCGGTGAGCGCCGTGATCCATTGATCGTCGCGCGCCGCGGCAGTGGCACCGCGCATCTCGACCGGCAGGTCGTCGCCGTGGATCTCGGCGCCGGGCGCGAGCACGGTGAGGCGCCGGCAGAGGTTCACGAGTTCGCGCACATTGCCGGGCCAGTCCCAGGCGACGAGCCTCGCCGTCGCGTCGGCCGACAGCGCCTTCGGATCCACGCCGAGTTCCTGCGCGGCGACCTGCAGGTAGTGGGCGAGCAGCGTCGGCACGTCGTCGCGTCGCGCGCGCAGCGGCGGCAGCTCGATCCGGATCACGTTGAGCCGGTGGTAAAGGTCTTCGCGGAACTGGCCGGAGCGTACGCGCGCCTCGAGGTCCTGATGCGTCGCGGCGATCACCCGGACGTCGATCCGCACCGGCGCCTGGCCGCCGACGCGATAGAACTCGCCCTCGGCGAGCACGCGCAGCAGCCGTGTCTGCAGCGGCGTCGACATGTCACCGATTTCGTCGAGGAACAACGTGCCGCCGTCGGCCTGCTCGAAGCGCCCGCGGCGCTGCGCGTCGGCGCCGGTGAACGAGCCCTTCTCGTGGCCGAAAAGTTCCGATTCGAGCAGTTCCGACGGGATCGCCGCTGTGTTGAGCGCGATGAACGGCCGCGCCGCACGCGGACTGTGCTCGTGCAGCGCGCGCGCGACGAGTTCCTTGCCGGTGCCCGACTCGCCGGTGATCAGCACGCTGACGCTCGAGCGCGACAGCCGCCCGATCGCGCGGAACACCTGCTGCATCGCCGGCGCGCGCCCGAGCAGTTCCGGGATGCGTGGCACGCTCGTCGCGCCGGCCTCGCGGGCCTCGCGCGAGCGCACGGCGCGCCGCACGAGTTCGACGGCGTGATCGACATCGAACGGCTTCGGCAGGTACTCGAACGCCCCGCTCTCGTACGCCGATACCGCGCTGCCGAGATCGGCGTGCGCCGTCATGACGATCACCGAGAGCGTCGGCCACTCGGCCTGGACCTTCTGCAGCAGGTCGAGGCCGCTCGACCCCGGCATGCGGATGTCGGTGATCAGCACATCGGGCGCCGCGGTGCGCAGTGCGGCCAGCGCCTCGTCGGCCGATTCGAACAGGCGCGGTGCCATGCCGCCGGCACGCAGCGCCCGCTCGAGCACCCAGCGGATCGAGGCGTCGTCGTCGACGACCCACACGTCGGGAAGGCGCTCGCTCATGCCGCCTCCACGATCGGCAGCAGCAGCGTGAACACGGTGCGCCCGGGCTCGCTGTCGAACTCGACGATGCCGCCATGGCGCGTCGCGATCTCCTGCGCCACCGCGAGGCCGAGGCCCGTGCCGGTCGGGCGTCCGGTGACGAGCGGAAGAAACAGCGTTTCGCGCAGCGCATCCGGCACGCCCGGGCCGTTGTCCTCGACCTGCAGCGACGCGACGAGGCGATGGCGCGTCGCGCCGATGCTCACGCCCATCAGGGCCCGCGAGCGCAGCAGGACGCGGCCGCGGTCCCCGACCGCCTGCAGTGCATTGCGCCCGAGGTTCAGCAGCGCCTGGATCACCTGGTTGCGGTCGAGCACCGCGTCGGGAAGGCTCGGATCGTAATCGCGTTCGAGCAGCACCGCGGAGCGTGCCTCGCTGCGCAGCAGCGTGAACACGTGTTCGCACAGTTCGTGCACATTCGAGAGTGCCTTCTGCGGCGGCCGCATCGACCCCGACATCGAGTCGACGAGCGCCGTCAGCCGGTCGGCCTCGCGAATGATGACGCCGGTGTACTCGCGCTGTGCGGGCTGCTCGAGTTCGCGCTCGAGCAGCTGGGCGGCGCCTCGCAGGCCGCCGAGCGGATTTTTGATCTCGTGTGCGAGCTGCCGGACCATCAGGCGACTGCCCTCGAGCCGCGCAAGCAGGTCGGCTTCGCGCGAGATGCGCAGCCGCTGCGTCGCGTCGGCGAGCTCGAGCAGCAGGTGCGAGCCCGTGACCGTGCCCTCGAGCGGCGTGACGGTCAGATCGACGATGCGCGCTTCGCGGCCGGCGCCCGCCGGGCGGAGCGCGAGTTCGCGGTCGGCGATCGCCTCGCCGTGCGCCACCGCACGGCGCAGGAGTTCATCGAGGCCGTTCGGTCCGGCGAGGAGCGCAATGAAAGGGCGGCCCCGCGCCCGCGCGAAACCCACGCCGAGGAGGTCCTGCGCGGCGACGTTCGCGTAAGTGACGCACAGCTGCCGGTCGAGCACGACGATGCCGGTGGCGAGCGCATCGAGCAGGTCGGCGGGATCGAAATGCGCGAGTGGCGAGAATTCAGCCGCCATCGGGTCTCCCCCGGGGGCGGCGCCCGCCGCAACTCGTCAGCGCCGCGGTGGCGGCACCCGTCGCGTGGGCGACAGCAGCGATGGCTGCATGACGTGGAACGTAACCGCCGACGACTGGCACAGGCCGCGCCCGTTGGCATCGACGACGCTCACCATCAGCGTATGCGTGCCACGGTCGATCGGCGTGATCGTGTGGCTCGTCGCGGTCGGCGAAACGCCGGTCTGCAGTTTGCCGTCGAGCGCGAGGGTCACGCGATCGCCCGGCCGCAGGGCCGGCTCCACCCGCCAGGCGACCGAGACCGAGAAGGCGTTCGGCAGTGCCTCGTCGTTCGTCGGCTTCGTCAGCGCGCAACTCGTGTACTTGAACGGCTCGGCCGCTGCCGCGGCGCTCGCCGTCGCAGGAACGGGCACACTCGCAGGCGAGGCGCCCTGCGGCGGGGCCGAATCGATCTGCAGCTCCGTGGCGCCCGGTGTCGGCTGGCTCGAGTAGTGGATCGTGCCCTGCGCATCCACCCACTTGTAGATCGTGCCGGACGAGGCCGCGTCGGCCGCCAGCAGCATTAAGGTAAATGCGAGGCGTCGCATAGGGAGCCAGCATAGCCCGCGGCGACGCCGGGCACCAAACCGCGGTCACAGACTGCAGCATCGGCGGCGGCGCCCCTGCGAGCGCCGCCGCCTGCCGCCTCTGTCCCGTCAACCGGGACACCCCTCGTGCCCCGCCATCAGCAGCTGTAGTACATGTCGAGCTCGATCGGGTGCGTCGACATGCGAAAGCGCGTGACTTCCTGGTTCTTCAACGCGATGTACGCATCGATCAGGTCGTTCGTGAACACTCCGCCGCGCGTCAGGAACTCCCGGTCCTTGTCGAGATGCTCGAGCGCCATGTCGAGCGAGTGGCACACGGTCGGGATGCCCTTCGCCTCTTCCGGCTCGAGGTCGTAGAGATCCTTGTCGGCCGGGTCGCCCGGGTGGATCTTGTTCTGGATGCCGTCGAGGCCCGCCATCATCATCGCAGCGAACGCGAAGTACGGGTTCGCCGACGAATCGGGGAAACGCACTTCGATGCGGCGCGCCTTCGGGTTCGACACCCAGGGAATGCGGATCGAGGCCGAACGGTTGCGCGCGGAGTACGCGAGCATCACCGGCGCCTCGAAGCCCGGCACGAGGCGCTTGTAGCTGTTCGTGCCCGCGTTCGTGAACGCGTTGATCGCCTTCGCGTGCTTGATGATGCCGCCGATGTAGTAGAGCGCGAGATCGGACAGGCCGCCGTACTTGTCGCCGGCAAACAGTGCCTTGCCGTCCTTCGACAGCGACTGGTGCACGTGCATGCCCGACCCGTTGTCGCCGACGAGCGGCTTCGGCATGAACGTGGCCGACTTGCCGTAGGCGTGCGCGACATTGAGCACGGCGTACTTCAGGATCTGCACGGCATCGGCCTTGGCGACGAGCGCGCCCGCACCCACGCCGATTTCGCACTGGCCGCCGGTTGCGACTTCGTGGTGATGCACTTCGACGGTCTGGCCGAGTTCCTCGAGCGCGTTGCACATCGCGTTCCTGATGTCCTGGAACGCGTCGACCGGCGGCACCGGGAAGTAACCGCCCTTGATGCCGGGGCGGTGGCCCTTGTTGCCCTCGGGGTAGGCGGTGTTGGTGTTCCATGCGCCCTGCACGGAATCGATCTCGTACGAACAGCCGTGCAGCTCGTTGCGATACCGCACGCTGTCGAAAATGAAGAATTCGTTCTCGGGCCCGAACAGCGCCTTGTCGGCGATGCCGGTCGACTTGAGATACGCCTCGGCGCGCTTGCCGAGGGAGCGCGGATCGCGCTCGTAGCCCTGCATCGTCGCGGGCTCGATCACGTCGCAGCGCAGGTTCACCGTCGCTTCCTCGTAGAAGGGATCGATGACCGCCGTGCCGGCCTCGGGCAGCAGGATCATGTCGGACTCGTTGATGCCCTTCCATCCGGCGATCGAAGAGCCGTCGAACATCTTGCCGTCGCGGAACAGATCCTCGTCCACCAGTTTGGCGGGGATCGTCACGTGCTGTTCCTTGCCGCGCGTATCCGTGAAGCGCAGGTCGGCGTAGCGGACTTCCTTGTCCTTGATGAGTTTGAGAACGTCGCTGGGAGTCATGCAGGTCTCCGGAACCAGGGGTTGTGAGGCGCTGAAACAGTGCATGGCGCGTGCCATCACTGCTGCACTCGTCCAATCAATCAGTTACGCGATATGGGCCAATGGGCAATGCCCGATTATAGTGCAGGTGGCACGGACGGGCGCCCCATTTCCGGGCAGCGGGCCTCGGTTGCACTGCAGTAGGGCACATCTGAATCACGGATTCCGTGATAGAGTCACGGCGTGCGCAACGTGACGATCAGCCTCGACGACGACACGGCTGCATGGGCTCGCCGGCTGGCGGCCGAGCGGGATACGAGCCTCTCTGCCCTTGTCGCTGAGTTGATCGCGGAGAAGCGGCAGTCGTCGGAGTCTTACCAGGCCGCGATGCGACGGTTCCTCGCGAGAAAGGCGCCTGCGCCGCTCTCGAATCCCGGCGATCGCTATCCCGAGCGGGAAGAACTCCATGATCGGCACGTACTTCGTCGACGCTAGCGTGTTCGTCTACGACTGCGATCCCACGGATCCGGTCAAGCACGCGAGAGCCGGCAACTGGCTCGAGCAGCTGTGGGCAAGCGGGGTCGGGCGTACCAGCACCCAGGCGCTGTCGGAGTTCTACACAACCGTCACGCGCAAGGTCCGAAGGCCCATGGCGCGGGATGAAGCCTGGGATTACGTGGCGTCGCTCCTGGTCTGGGAACCCCAGGCGATCGACAGGGCGGTCCTCGAAGGCGCGCGGCGACTCGAAGACCGGTATCGGCTGGACTGGTGGGACAGCCTGATCGTCGCCGCCGCACAGGCACAGCACTGCGTTCTCCTGCTGACCGAAGACCTGCAGGACGGCGCCGTCTACGGCGGCGTGACGGTCCGCGATCCGTTCAGGCTCACGGTGGAAGAGGCGGTGACGCAGTATGGGGATGCCCCGAAGCCGCGCTACCGCCGCCGCCCGTCGGCCATGCGTGCCTGAGCCGCCCTTCGGGCTCGAAATACCGGGAATCACGCTCTTCCTCCGGGGTCCGGAATCTGTATGATCGGCCGCCGTCGCACCCGACCCTGGAGCATCTGACACGTGGCCGCAGGCATCACCGCCCCCGAGCGCGCTCCTTGCGCGGTGCGTTCGACCGTGCAGGTATCGATCGATCTCGTGCTGCTCGCGGCGAGCATCGCCGGCGTGATCCTGCTGCCCCTGTGGGCCAAGGTCGCGTGCACGTTCGCCCTCGCGGTCATCCTCGCGCGCCTCTTCGTCCTCGGGCACGACGCGTGCCACGGCAGCCTATTCAAGAGCGGGAAAGTGAATGCGTGGGTCGGGCGCCTCGTGTTCCTGCCCACACTCACGACCTTCAGCCTCTGGCATGTCGGCCACAACGTCGCGCACCACGGCTTTGCGAACCTCAAGGGTCGCGACCAGGTCTGGGTACCGTTCAGCCCCGGCGAGTTCGCCGCCCTGCCGAAGTGGCGCCAGCGGCTCGAGCGCCTCTATCGCTCGGTGTGGGGATTCGGGCTCTACTATCTCGTCGAGCTGTGGTGGAACAAGCTCGTGTTCCCGACACGCAAGCATGTCGGTTCGCGCCGCAAGGTGTTCATCGCCGACTCGATCCTCGCGGTCGCCTTTGGCGTCGCCTACCTCGCGTTCCTCGTCGCGATCGCGTATGTCACGGAGCAGCCGTGGTGGCTCCTCGCGCTCTTCGGCGCCGTGATTCCGTTCCTGCTGTGGAACTACATCATGGGCACCGTGATCTTCGTCCACCACACGGGACCCGACATGGTGTGGTTCGACAAGCGCTCCGAATGGATGCGCCTGCGCAAGGTCGACGACCTGACGCGCGACATCCACTTCCCGCTGCGCCTCGAGAAGCTCCTGCACGGCATCATGCTGCACCGGGCGCATCACTACGACCCGTACATCCCGAACTACCGGTTGAAGGCCGCGACGCAGCGCCTGCTGGCCCACGGCGTGGCGAGCGCCCGGGCAACCGTCGCAGGCTGGAAGTACCTGCGCGAACTGTCCCGCAAGTGCGCGCTGTACGACTACGAGGCCAAGGCCTGGCTCGCGTTCCCGCAGCGCGCGCCGCTGCCTGCGACGAACTAGAGCATCGCGGCGAGCCGCGCACCCTGATCGATCGCGCGCTGCGCATCGAGCTCGGTCGCGACATCGGCACCGCCGATCAGGTGCACGTCGACACCCCGCTCCCCGAGCGGTGCGGCGAGCTCGCGTTGCGGCTCCTGGCCCGCGCAGATCACGACGTGATCGATCTCGAGCACGCGGCGTTCCGAGCCGTTCGTGATGTGCAGGCCCGCGTCGTCGATGCGTTCGTAGGTCACGCCCGCGAGCATGTGCACGCCGCGGCGCTTCAGCGTCGTGCGATGGATCCAGCCGGTAGTCTTGCCGAGGCCCTCGCCCGGCTTCGAGACTTTGCGCTGCAGGAGCCAGATCTCGCGCGGGCTCGTTTCCTTGCGGGGTGACGCGTTCGCGAGTCCGCCGCGGCCCGCGAGCTGCCGGTCGATGCCCCACTCAGCAAGGAAGTCGTCGACATCGAGACTCGGGCGGATTTCCCGTGGGTGACCGAGGAATTCTGCGACGTCGAATCCGATGCCGCCGGCGCCGATCAGCGCGACGCGCCGCCCGACCGGCGCGCCGTGCAGCAGGACGTCGACATAGCTCAGCACCTTCGGGTGATCGAGCCCGGGAATCGACGGGCGCCGCGGTGACACGCCGGTCGCGAGGACGACCGCATCGAATCCCTGCGCGAGCGACTCCGCGGTGCCGGCCGTCCCGAGACGCACGTCGACCTGCGTGATCGCGAGGCGGCGGCGAAAGTACCGTAGCGTTTCGTTGAACTCTTCCTTGCCCGGAATGCGCCTCGCCATGTTGAACTGCCCGCCGATGTCGGCGGCACGCTCGAAGAGCACGACATCGTGGCCGCGCTCCGCCGCGACCGTCGCACAGCTGAGTCCCGCGGGACCGGCGCCGACGACCGCGATGCGACGGCGGTGCGCCGCGGGCCGGTAGACGAGCTCGGTCTCGCGCGCGGCGCGCGGATTGACGAGGCAGGTCGCGGTCTTTTTCTCGAACACGTGGTCGAGGCAGGCCTGGTTGCACGCGATGCAGGTATTGATCTCGTCGGCGCGGCCCTCGGCACACTTGCGCACGAACTCGAGGTCCGCGAGCAGCGGCCGCGCCATCGACACCATGTCCGCGCCGCCGGTGGCGAGAATGCGCTCGGCGACGGCCGGGTCGTTGATGCGATTCGTCGTGACGAGCGGCAGTGCGACATGCGGCCGCAACCGCGCCGTGACCCATGCGAACGCGCCGCGCGGCACCATGGTCGCGATCGTCGGCACGCGGGCCTCGTGCCAGCCGATGCCGGTGTTGATCATCGTGGCGCCCGCGGCCTCGATCTCGCGCGCGAGATGCACGACTTCGTCGAAGCTGCTGCCTTCACTGACGAGATCGAGCATCGAGAGGCGAAAGATCAGGATGAAGTCGCGCCCCACGGCGGCGCGCGTGCGCCGCACGATCTCGACCGCGAAGCGGATGCGATTGACGTACGCGCCGCCCCATTCGTCGGTCCGGTGATTGGTGCGTGCAGCAATGAATTGGTTGATCAGGTAGCCCTCGCTGCCCATGATCTCGACGCCGTCGTAACCCGCCTCGCGCGCGAGCACCGCACAGCGCACGAAGGCATCGATCTGTCGCTCGACGCCGCGCGGGGACAGCGCCCACGGCGTGAACGGCGTGATCGGCGCGCGCAGGCGGCTCGGCGCGACTGCGAGCGGGTGATATGCATAGCGACCCGTGTGCAGGATCTGCATGCACACGTGGCCGCCTTCGGCGTGCACGGCCCCGGTGACGAGCCGATGACGGGCGACCTCGCCACGCGTGCTCAACTTGCCGGAGAACGGCGCAACCCACCCGGCGCGGTTCGGTGCAATGCCGCCGGTGACGATGAGCCCCGCGCCCCCGCGCGCACGCTCGGCGAAATAGGCGGCGAGGCGCGGGTAGTCCCCGGCCCTGTCTTCGAGACCCGTGTGCATCGAGCCCATCAGCACCCGGCTCCGCAGGCGCGCAAAGCCGAGGTCGAGCGGGGCGAGCAGGTGCGGCCAGTGTGCGGGGGCGGGGCTCATTCGCGGCAACTTACCTCATCCGGCCGCTATACTTCGCGGCCATTCATGACCGATCCCATTGGCACGCCGCCGCGCACCTTCCAGGACCTGATCTTCGCCCTCGAGCGCTACTGGGCCGGGCAGGGTTGCGTCGTGCTGCAGCCTTACGACATGCCGGTCGGCGCCGGCACCTTCCACACCGCGACCTTCCTGCGCTCGATCGGCCCCGAGCCGTGGAGCGCGGCCTACGTGCAGCCCTCGCGCCGCCCGACCGACGGGCGATACGGCGAGAACCCCTTTCGCCTGCAGCACTATTACCAGTTCCAGGTCGTCATCAAGCCCTCGCCGCTCGACATCCTCGACCGCTACCTCGGCAGCCTGCGCATGCTCGGCTTCGACCCGCTCGTGCACGACATCCGCTTCGTCGAGGACAACTGGGAATCGCCGACGCTCGGTGCATGGGGGCTCGGCTGGGAAGTGTGGCTGAACGGCATGGAAGTCACGCAGTTCACGTACTTCCAGCAGGTCGGCGGGCTCGATTGCCGCCCCGTGACCGGCGAGATCACCTACGGGCTCGAACGCCTCGCGATGTACCTGCAGGGCGTCGAGAGCGTGTTCGATCTCGTGTGGACCGACGGCCCGCTCGGCCGCGTGACCTACGGCGATGTGTTCCATCAGAACGAGGTCGAGCAATCGAAGTACAACTTCGAGCTCGCCGACACGGCCGTGCTCTTTCGCCGCTTCGATGAACACGAGGCCGAGTGCAACGCGCTGCTCGGGGCGAAACTCGCATTGCCCGCCTACGAGCAGGTGCTCGGCGCATCGCACACGTTCAACCTGCTCGATGCGCGCAAGGCGATCTCGGTCACCGAGCGCCAGCGCTTCATCCTGCGCGTGCGCACGCTGGCGCGCGGTGTCGCGCAGGCCTACTTCGACAGTCGCGAGGCGCTCGGCTTTCCGATGGCCGCGGGCGGCGGCGAACGGGGCGCCGCGTGAGCGCGCAGGATTTCCTCGTCGAGATCGGCACCGAGGAGCTGCCGCCGAAGGCGCTGCCGGACCTCGAGCGCGCGTTTCGCGACGGCGTCGTCACGGGCCTCGCATCGGCGGGCCTCGCACATGGCGAAGTCGTGTCGTACGCGGCGCCGCGGCGGCTCGCGGTCCTCGTGCGCACGCTCGCCGCGCGCCAGGGCGAGCAGGAGATCCGCCGGCGCGGGCCGCCGGTGAGCGCGGCGTTCGATGCATCGGGCCAGCCGACGCGCGCGGCCAGTGCGTTCGCCGAGAGTTGCGGCGTGACGCTCGGCGAGCTGACGCGCGTGAAGGAAGGCAAGGGCGAGTTCCTGTTCTATTCGGGCCGCAAGCGGGGCGCTGACACCGGCACGCTGCTTCCGGGCATCGTGCAGGCGTCGCTCGACCAGTTGCCGATTCCGAAACGGATGCGCTGGGGCGCAGGCGAGGCCGAGTTCGTGCGCCCCGTGCACTGGATCGTGCTGCTCTATGGCGGCGAGACGCTGCCTGCGACGCTGCTCGACACACGCGCCGGCAATGCAACCCGGGGTCACCGCTTCCACGCGCCCGCACCGCTGGCGATCCCGGCGCCCGCCGACTACGCGATGGTGCTCGAACGGCACGGCAAGGTGCTGGCGAGCTTCGCCGACAGACGTGCGCGGATACGCAAAGAAGTCGAGGCGGCTGCGCAGGCGCTCGGTGGCCGCGCGATCGTGAGCGACGCCTTGCTCGATGAAGTGACGGCACTCGTCGAGTGGCCCGTGCCGATCGCCGGCCGGTTCGATGAGCGCTTCCTGTCGCTGCCGCGCGAGGTGCTCGTCGCGACGCTGCAGGACCATCAGCGCTACTTCGCGGTCGAGGGTCCTTCGGGCGCACTCATGGCGTGGTTCATCACGGTGGCCAACATCGAAAGCCGCGAGCCGGCCCAGGTGCGCAAGGGCAACGAGCGCGTCGTGCGCCCACGCCTCGCCGATGCCGCGTTCTTCTGGGAACAGGATCGCCGCGAGCCGCTCGCGGCCCGCCTCCCGGCGCTCGACCGTGTGACCTTCCAGGCGAAGCTCGGGTCGATCGGCTCGAAGGTGGCGCGCATTGAGTCGTTGGTGACAACAATCAGCGTGCAATTAGGCTGGAATGTTGCGCATGCGCAGCGATCTGCCTTGCTCGCCAAGTGCGACTTGCTCACCTCTGTCGTCGGCGAGTTCCCCGAACTGCAGGGCATCATGGGGTCGTACTACGCATCGGCGGACGGCGAGCCGGCGCCCGTCGCCGCGGCGATCCGCGAGCACTACCTGCCGCGCGGCGCGGGCGATCAACTCCCCGAGTCGGAGCCGGGTACAGCCGTGGCGCTCGCCGACCGGATCGACACCCTCGCGGGCATCTTCGCGATCGGCCAGAAACCGACCGGCGCGAAGGATCCCTTCGGACTGCGACGCGCGGCCATCGGCGTGCTGCGCATCCTCATCGAGAAGCGCATCGACCTCGACCTGCGCGCGCTCATCGACGCCGCGGTCGCCCTGCAGCCGGTGAAGAACGCTGCGGCGGCGGACGATGTGTATGGCTATGTCACGGATCGCTTGCGCGCGTACTACCTCGAGCAGCCGGGCACCGCGTACACGACCGAGATGATCGATGCCGTGCTCGCGGCGGCACCGCGCTCGCCGCTCGACTTCGACGCCCGCCTCTCGGCGCTCGCGGGATTCCTCGCGCGGCCCGAAGCGGCGAGCCTCGCTGCGGCGAACAAGCGCATCGCGAACATCCTGAAGAAGGCCGAGGGCTTCGTGCCCGGCGCCGTCGACGCAGGCCTGCTGCGCGACCCGGCCGAGCAGGCACTGCACGCTGCGCTGGCGCAGCTGCGCGCGCGCGTGCCTGCCGCCATTGCGCAGCGCGACTATGCGGGCGCATTCGGCGCGCTCGCGGCGCTACGGGGCGCGGTCGACCGCTTCTTCGACGACGTGATGGTCAACGACCCCGACGCGGCGCTGCGCACAAACCGGCTGTCGCTGCTCGCCGAGCTGCGCGCGCTGTTCGGCGGGATTGCCGATCTCTCGCGCCTGCCCGGCTGACACGCGCCGGGCGCCGGCGTGCATCACGATCGCGGAGGGAATCTCCGGGCTCGCAGGATTCACGGTGACGCGCCGCCGCGCAGGATCGATGACGAGATCCATGTCTTCGAGCGGAATGGCGCCAACGAGTACCCGCTCGCCGAGCACGAACGCACCGGTGAAGCAGCCGCGCTGGCCGAAGCCGACCTTCACCGGCCCGACATAGGGCACACGATGGCGGCCTCCATCGGCCAGTGTGACCTCGCGCTGTTCGAGCTCCTCGAGTTTCAGTTGCGCCACGATCCGTGCCGGCAGGCACAGGTTCATCGCCCCGGTGTCGACCAGCGCATCGACCGCGATCGCCGGTATCGCGGAATCGCGCGGATTGCTCACCGAGAATGTTGCCGTGACGAGTCCCATCGGCGCGAGTGTAAGTCGGCGCGACCGCGACGGCACGCCGCATTCGGGCGCTATTTGCGCGCTTTGGCGGTGCTCGCGGCGGTCTGGCCGAAAAGGACCTTGCGCTCCTCGTCGCTGATCGGCTTCTTGTAACTGTCACCCTCGCCGCGCGCGTAGGCGCGCGCCGTGGCCGGCCGCGCTTTCACCGCTTCGAGCCAGCGCGCCATCGCCGGAAAGTCGTCGAGCGACTGCTGCAGCCGGTCCCAGTAGATCGCCCAGGGGTAGATCGCCATGTCGGCGATCGAATAGGACTCGCCCGCGACGAAGCGATGCGTCGCGAGTTGCCGGTCGAGCACGCCGTAGAGGCGGTTCACCTCGTTGCGGTAGCGGTTCTGCGCGTAGGGCACCTGCTCGGGCGCGTAGTTGAGGAAATGCCCGGCCTGGCCCGACATCGGCCCAAGGCCCGCCATCTGCCAGAAGAGCCACTCGAGCACGGCCTTGCGGCCGCGCAGATCGGCCGGGATGAAACGCCCGGTCTTCTCGGCGAGGTACAGCAGGATCGCGCCCGACTCGAACACGCTGACCGGTTCGCCGCCGTCGGCCGGTGCGCGATCGAGGATGGCCGGCATGCGGTTGTTCGGCGACAGCGCAAGGAATTCCGCCTTGAACTGGTCGCCCGCGCCGATATCGACCGGGACGATCCGGTAGGGAAGCTCTGCCTCCTCGAGGAAGAGCGTGATCTTGTGCCCGTTGGGCGTCGGCCAGTAATGGAGATCGATCATGATCGGTGCAGTTGATCACACTCGGGCGCAGTGCGCACGGTCGCGTGGCTGCGTCGCGGATCCAGCCGATTCAGCCGTGCGCGATGTTGCAGTTTGGGTCACGATGGCGCGGCCGTTCCGTTGCAACGGCTGCCGACGACGGGGCTCGATGAGGGATGCTGCGCCTATCGCCACACCTCGACGGAGTTCGCTGCTTTGCCTGCGGGCTCGCGCACGATCCGCGCACGCTCCTCGGTGTCTGCACGGCGTGCGGCATGCCGCTGCGCGTCGACTACGACCTCGCGGCGATCCGCCTGCACCGCGGGGCGCTCGGCGGGCGCACGCCATCGTTGTGGCGCTATCGCGAAGTGCTGCCGCTCGTCGAGGGCGACGAGGTAACGCTCACCGAGGGCTGCACGCCGCTCGTCCCGGTGGCGCGCAACGTGTGGGTCAAGGACGAAGCGCGCAATCCGACCGGCTCGTTCAAGGCCAGGGGCATGGCCGTGGCCGTGTCGATGGCGAAACATCTCGGCGCCCGCGCGCTCGCCGCGCCGTCGGCCGGCAATGCCGCCGGCGCCCTCGCAGCCTATGGCGCGCGGGCCGCACTGCCCGTCACGGTGGCGATGCCCGAGGACACGCCGCGCGTGTTTTTCGAGGAGTGCCGCCACTATGGAGCCACCGTACAGGCGGTGCCCGGCACGATCTCGGACGCGGGCCGGTTCCTGCGCGAGCACGGTCCCCGCGATGCGTTCGACGTGTCGACCCTGCGTGAGCCCTACCGCATCGAGGGCAAGAAGACGATGGCCTACGAACTCGTCGAGCAGATGGCCGGCGAGGTACCGGACGTCGTGCTGTACCCGACGGGCGGCGGCACCGGCCTCATCGGCATGTGGAAGGCGTTCCATGAAATGGCCGCGCTCGGCTGGATTCCGGCCGGCGCGATGCCGCGGTTCGTCGCCGTGCAGGCCGCGGGCTGTGCACCCGTAGTCCGCGCATTCGAACGGGGCGAGGAGCGCACCGCGCCGTGGGTCGACCCTGAAACGCGCGCCTATGGCCTGCGAGTGCCCGCACCGCTCGGCGGCTTCCTGTGCCTGCGCGCGCTGCGCGAATCGCGCGGCACGGCGGTCGCCGTCGACGAAGGGGAACTCGGCCGTGCCGCCGCGGCGCTCGCGGCCTCGAGCGGCATCGATGTCTGCCCCGAGGGCGGCGCGGCCTGGGCCGCGCTCGAGCGTTTCCGCGCAGGCGGCCAGGTGCGGGACAGCGACCGAGTCGTCGTGTTCAACACCGGCACGGGGCTCAAGTACCGGTGAGGCGGTTACACTGACGCAGCCTATGCAGTGGATCGCCTCGGTCGTCTACACGACGCTGCTCTTCGCCTGGGTGCTGCTGTTCGCGATGTTCTTCAACGTCGCGAGCCTCGTCGTGCCCCTCTCCGCGCGATACAGGCTGGCGCGCATCTGGGCGCACGTCATCCTCGGCGGAGTCCGGGTCTTCTGCGGTCTCGACTACCGAATCACGGGCCGGGAGCACCTGCCCGCGGGCGGCCACGTGGCGCTGTGGAAGCACTCCTCATCGTGGGAAACGTTCGCGATGGTGATCGTGTGCCCGGCGCAGGTGTGGGTGCTCAAGCGTGAGCTGCTGTGGATTCCGTTCGTCGGCTGGGGCATCCGGCAGATGCACGCGATCGCGATCGATCGCGGCAGCGGGCCGTCCGCGGTCAGGCAGGTCGTCGAGAAGGGCCGCCGCTACATCGAGCGCGGCATCTGGGTCATGGTCTTTCCGGAAGGCACCCGCATGGCCGCGGGCGAAACACGCAAGTACGGCACGAGCGGCGCGCTGCTTGCGCGCGAGGCCGGCTGCCTCGTCGTGCCGATTGCGCACGACGCGGGTTATTACTGGCCGCGGCGCGGACTGCTCAAGCGGCGTGGCACCGTCGATGTCGTGATCGGCCGGCCGATCGATCCCACGGGGCGCGATCCACGCGACGTCAACGACGAGGCGCAGCGCTGGATCGAGGCGACGATTGCTGATCTTCGCCGCGGCAAGCAGGAGAACCATGTCCCGTAGCGTCCATGCCGCTGCGGCCGCGGCGCTGCGGCGCCACCGCACGCCCGCGGACGGGCGGCCCGACATCGTGACACTGGTGCATTACGCGACACTCGCCGCCTCGAGCCACAACACGCAACCGTGGACGTTCGAAGCGGGCGCGGATTGCGTCTGGGTGAGTGCGGATTTCTCGCGTCGTTGTCCTGCGGTGGATCCCGACGATCACCACCTGTTCGCGAGCCTCGGCTGCGCGACCGAGAACCTGTTGCTGGCCGCGCAGGCCTTCGGGTATGGCGGAACATGCGCTTGGGACGCGGCGACGTCCCGCATCCGGATTGACTTCGCCTCCGGGCCCGCGACGCGTTCCGCGCTGTTCGATGCCATACCACTGCGCCAATGCACACGCTCGTTGTTTGACGGCAAGGCGCTCTCGACCGGCGAACTTCGTTCGCTGGAAGGTGCCGCCGCAGGAAACGGCGTCTCGGTCCTGATGATTACCGACGCCGGGCGCAGGCAGTCGATCGCCGACTACGTGGCAGCGGGCAATGACGCACAGTTTCCGGATCGTGCCTGGGCCGATGAACTCCGGTCGTGGATCCGCTTCAATGCGAAGGAAGCCATCCGCAGCGGCGACGGGCTGTACGGCCCCGTCATGGGCAGCCCCGATGTGCCGCGCTGGCTCGGCCGGCTGGCGATGCGCGTGGCGTTCTCCGCGCGAAAGCAGAACCGCAAGGACGTCGCGCATATCCTTGGCTCGTCGGCCATCGCCATCATTCATTCGGACGCGAATGATCGCGTCCATTGGGTCGAGGCCGGGCGCTGCTACCAGCGCCTGGCTCTCCAGGCCACCGCCATGGGTCTCTGCACCGCGTTCATCAATCAGCCGGTCGAGGTGGCTGCCCTGCGGCCGCAGTTCGCGTCCTTCCTCGGCATCGGCGCGCGCCGGCCCGACCTCGTCGTTCGCATCGGACGCGGTCCGGCCATGCCCGCGTCCCTGAGGCGCCCGGTGAGCGCCGTGCTCGTCTGAGCGTATCGCGCAGGATCTCGCGCGCATGCGCACCGTCTACCTGTTGCAGCTCATCGTGCCCCTGGTCCTGGTCGCATGGCTGTTCGTCCTGGCCGCGCACAGCAAGCTCGCGCTATGGACACGGATCGTGACGATCGGCCTCGCGCTCGGGGCCATCGGTCTTCGAGGCCTGTGGCTCTTTCCCCCATGGTGGTTTCCGTGGGCCTGCGCCGCCGCCTTCGCGCTGATGGCTGCGGGCACACTCATCCGTCATCGCGGCATCGCGTGCTGGCCCACGATGCGCCGGGAGGCCGTTCTGGTCGGCCTGCTCGCCGTGCTCGGGGGATACGCGGCGCTGCAGATGGTCCTTGCAGCGCACGGACGCAAGCCGCCGCCGATGCCGCCACTGGCACTCGAATGGCCGCTGCGGGGCGGCGCGTTCCTGATCGTGAACGGCGGTAGTGACATCCGGATCAACGCCCATCTGAAGACCCGCGAGGCAGATGAACCGCGATTTGCCCGCTGGCGCGGCAACGGCTACGCGCTGGACATCGTCGCGATCGATCGGCTCGGTCGCCGTGCACAGGGCATTCAGCCGCGCGACAACCTCGCCTACCGCACGTATGGCTGGCTCGTTGCGTCGCCGTGCACCGGTGAGGTCCTGCATGTGGTCGATGACCGTCCCGACAGGACGCCGCCCGCGGTCGACGATCGCGCGCACCTCGCCGGCAACTACGTGCTGCTGGCGTGTGGCGGCATCCAGGTGGTACTCGCGCATTTGCAGCCGCGCAGCGTCCGCGTGGTTGTCGGCCAGGCCGTGCGCAGCGGCGAGATACTGGGAATCGCAGGCAACTCCGGTGTCAGCGATGAAGCGCACCTGCACGTGCACGCGCAGCTGCCGGGCACGGCCGATGCCCCGATGAGCGGCCAACCCGTGCCGATGTCCTTTGACGGCCGGTTTCTCGTGAGGGGCGATCGGGTGACCGCGGACCGGCGCGGCGTCATCGAAGTGGCGGGCACGGGACTCGGGCTGATCGCCTTGCTCGCCTTTCCCGTGGTGTGTGGACTTGCACTCGCCGTCGCTTCCTTCGCCGGCCGGCGAGCGTCCCGGAAGCGGACCACGCAGCTTCGCAGGAATCTCGAGTCAGCCGCAGCACCAGTCACACCGCATGAGGTCGATCTGTCGAGGCTCGTCGGATTGCCGGCGCCGGTGCGGCGCTATCTCGGCGCCGCGCTCAGCGACGGCCAGCCGATGATCCGTGGCGTGTGCATCGAGCATCGCGGCACGTTCAACCTGGCCGAGGAGACATCGCGGTGGAAACCCTTTGAATCCGACCAGCAGGTCGTGACCCGGCGACCCGGGTTCGACTGGTATGGGACGATCGAGTACTGCCCTGGCGTCGCCGTTCATGTGCACGACGCCTACATCGCCGGCGAAGGCATCCTGCACGCCTCGCTGATGGGCCTCGTGCCGGTGGCACGACTGTGCGATCGCGGCGACCTTGCGCGCGACGAGCTCCTTCGCTTCCTCGCGGAGTCTGTGTGGTACCCAACGGTTTTGCTGCCGGGCCAGGGCGTCACGTGGAAGGCCATCGACGAACAGTCGGCCGAGGCCACTCTCACGGACGGAGATGTCGCTGCGAGCCTCGTGTTTTCATTCGGCCCGGATGACCTCGTTCGGTCCGTGAGTACCGAGGCCCGCGGCCGCAGGGTGCGCGGCGCAGTCCATGCGACACCGTGGCAGGGGCGATTCTGGGGCTACGAGCGCCGGCACGGGCTGCAGGTGCCCGTCGATGGCGAAGTCGCGTGGGTGGTGCGGGGCAACTGTCGCCCCTACTGGCGCGGCCGCGTAGTCCGCATGGAATTCGAATTCACGAACCCGCGTGCCGTGGATCCGCCCGGAGCTGCCTAGATGTCGAGGTTTGCGACCGCGAGCGCGTTCTTCTCGATGAACTCGCGGCGCGGTTCGACCTGGTCGCCCATCAGCGTCGTGAAGATCTCGTCGGCCGCGACCGCGTCCTCGATACGTACCTGCAGCACGCGACGCGTTTCGGGGTTGATCGTCGTCTCCCAGAGCTGCTCGGGGTTCATCTCGCCGAGGCCCTTGTAGCGCTGGATCGACTGGCCCTTGCGCGCCTCGGCGAAGAGCCACCGCATCGCGTCCTTGAACGAGCCGATGTCGTGGCGATCCTTGCCGCGCGTGACGAACGCGCCGTCGCCGACGAGCCCGGCGAGCGTGCGGCCCAGATCGGCGATCCGCTGGTACTCGGCCGATTCGAAGAACTCGCGCGGCAGGAACTTGTCGGTCGCGGTGCCGTGTTCCACCTTGTGCACGTGGATGCGGGCCCCGTGCCCATCGGCCGCCTCGCGCACGCCGATCTCGAAGCTGCGCGTCCCGTCGTGCAGCGCATTCAGCCGCTCGCCGAGGTCGTGTGCCCAGCCGCGCAGCCACTCGGGATTGCCGAAGGCCTCCGCGGTGACTTCCGGCAGGTAGATCAGCTGCTCGAGCAGTCGCTCGTCGTAGCGCTTTGACCAGCGCTGGATGATGGCCTGCACTTCCATGTACTTGCGTGCGAGCATTTCGAGCCCGGAACCCCGCAGCGGCGGTGCCGACGCATTGACGTGCAGCGCGGCGTCGTCGAGTGCCGAGTTCAGGAGCAGCGCGTTCAGTTCGTTGTCGTCCTTGACGTACATCTCCTGCTTGCCGCGCTTCACCTTGTAGAGCGGAGGCTGCGCGATGTAGACATGCCCGCGCTCGATCAGCAGCGGAATCTGCCGGTAGAAGAACGTCAGCAGGAGCGTACGGATGTGGCTGCCGTCGACATCGGCATCAGTCATCAGCAACACGCGGTGATAGCGCAGTTTCTCGATGTCGAAATCGTCGCGCCCGATGCCGCAGCCGAGCGCGGTGATCAGCGTGCCCACTTCGGCCGACGAGAGCATCTTGTCGAAGCGCGCCTTCTCGACGTTCAGGATCTTGCCCTTGAGCGGCAGGATCGCCTGCGTGCGTCGATCGCGCCCCTGCTTGGCCGAGCCGCCGGCCGAATCGCCTTCGACGATGAAGATCTCGGAGAGCGCGGGGTCCTTCTCCTGGCAGTCGGCGAGCTTGCCCGGCAGACCGGCGATGTCGAGCGCGCCCTTGCGGCGGGTCATCTCGCGCGCCTTGCGCGCCGCCTCGCGCGCGCGCGCTGCCTCGATGATCTTGCCGACGATCGACTTCGCCTCGGTCGGATGTTCCAGCAGGAACTCGGAGAGTTTGGTGCCCACGGCCGTTTCGACGATGCCCTTGACCTCGGAGGAGACGAGCTTGTCCTTCGTCTGCGAGGAGAACTTGGGATCGGGCAATTTCACTGACAGGATCGCCGTGAGCCCTTCTCGGGCGTCGTCACCGGTGGTCGGCACTTTCTCCCGCTTCGCGACGCCCTCCTGCTCGATGTAATCGTTCAGGGTGCGAGTCAGCGCCGCCCGAAAGCCGGACAGGTGCGTGCCGCCGTCTTTCTGGGGAATGTTGTTGGTGTAGCAGTACATCGACTCCTGATAGGAATCGTTCCACTGGAGAGCCACTTCGACCTGAATTGGCCCTTCTTGTGTTCGAAACCAGAACACTGAGTCGTGGATGGGGGTGCGTGTCCGGTTCAGGTGTTTCACGAAGGCCTGCAGTCCGCCTTCGTGCTGGAACACGTCCGACTTGTCGTCCCGCTCGTCGACGAGCTCGATCCGGACGCCCGAGTTCAGGAACGACAGCTCGCGCAGGCGCTTCGCCAGCACCTCGTAGTTGAACGCAATGTTCGTGAAGATCTGGGCGCTCGGCTTGAAGCGGATGGTCGTCCCGCGTTCGCTCGTTTCGCCCACCACGGCGAGCGGCGCCACGGGTTCGCCGAGCCGGTATTCCTGGCGATGCATCTTGCCGTCGCGGCAGATCGTGAGCAGCAGGTAATCCGACAGCGCATTCACGACCGATACGCCGACACCGTGCAGCCCGCCTGAAACCTTGTAGGAACTGTCGTCGAATTTGCCGCCCGAGTGCAGCACGGTCATGATGACTTCGGCGGCCGAACGCCCTTCCTCCGGATGGATATCCACAGGAATTCCACGGCCGTTGTCGGCCACGGTCACCGACTCGTCGGCGTGGATCGTGACGACGACCCGATTGCAGAATCCCGCCAGCGCTTCGTCGACCGAATTGTCGACCGCCTCGAACACCATGTGATGCAGGCCCGTACCGTCATCGGTGTCCCCGATGTACATGCCCGGGCGTTTTCGCACCGCATCGAGCCCCTTCAAGACCTTGATTTTGCTCGAATCGTAAACGTCTTTATCGGTCATGAACCACTCGGTTTGCGGGGTGCAGCATTATAGCGTCTGCACCCTGCCCTGTCTTACTTCGAAGGCGCGATCGGGCCGCCCGAAGAGGCTTGCGTCGGGCGCCAGGGTCGTCACAACGAGCTGCGTTTCGAGCGCCCGGATTCGCTCGATCAGTGTGAGGAGCCGAAAGTTATCCAGTTCTGCGGCCGGATCGTCGATCAGCAGGGTCGGGCGAATTTGCAGGGTCTCCTGCAGCAACTGCAGCTGGGCCAGCACCATCGACAGCGCCAGGAGTTTCTGCTGACCGCGCGACAGAACTTCCCGGGCGGCGCGATGACCGACGCGCAGCCGCAAGTCGGCACGGTGGGGTCCGACGCTGGTGGTTCCACGTGAAACATCGTGGTCAATGGCCGCCTGCAGGACCTCCGCGAGACCACGCTCACGCTCCCATCCCGAACTCCAGGTCGCGTCGATCGTGAAGCCCAACAGCTGCTGCTGGACGGTCTGCCACACCGGCTCGAGAGCCACGTAGTGGGCCGCCCTCGCCTCCGCCATCGGCACACCGGCGGCTACGAGCTCCCGGTCCCAGGCTACGAGCGCATCACACGTCGCGCCGGCCCGGAGAGCGGCATTCCGCTGCCTGAGGGCGCGAGCGTAGCGCGCCCAGTAGCCTCCGAAGGACGGTTCCACGTGGAACACACTCCAGTCGAACCAGCGTCGCCGCCCAGTCGGCCCACCCTCGACCAGGTGCTGGATGTCGGGATCGATCACCTGCACCGGATACGCCTGGGTCAGTTCCGCGAGCGACGCGGTAAACGATCCATCGACCTTCGCGCGCGTCGTGGTGCCTCCGCTGGTTCCCTCGCCTCGCACGACTTCCACGCCGATGCTGTGCCGATCGGTACGCCCAAAGGCAATCAGTCGTTCGCACCCCTGACGGATCAGCCGGTCCGAGCTGCGCGTGCGAAAGGATCGGCCCCGACCCAGAAGGAAGATGGCCTCGAGCAAGGAGGTCTTGCCGGCTCCGTTCGAGCCCGAAACGAGGTTGAGGCCCGGGTGGAGCGAAACCTCGGATCGCTCAATACAGCGCAGATCCTCGACGAGCAGTTCGGCGAGGGCCATCGCCGGAGGCGTCAGAGTCGCATCGGCATGACGACGTAGCGCGCGCGCGCGCCGGCATCGGCCCGGATCAGGCAACTGCTGTTGGCATCGCCCAGGCCAATCTGGACCTTCTCGCCATCGACGGCGGCCAGTGCATCGAGCAGGTAGGTCACGTTGAAGCCGATTTCGACCTCGTCACCCTGATAATTCACTTCGACCTGATCCTCGGCCTCTTCCTGTTCCGGATTGTGGGCCTGGACCGTGAGCAGGTCCGGCTTCACGGACAGGCGCACGCCGCGATATTTCTCGTTCGACAGGATCGCGGTGCGCTGCAGGGCGTGCCGCAGGGCTTCCCGATCCCCCTCGATGAGCCGGCTCGGGCTGCTAGGGATCACACGGCTATATTCCGGGAACCTGCCGTCAATAAGCTTCGAAGTGAAGCGAACGTCGCCGATCTGTGCGCGAATGTGATTCGTACCGATGGCCACCTCGATGGCGCCGTCCGTTCCGAGCAGGCGCTGCAGCTCGAGCACGCCCTTGCGCGGCACGATGACCTGCTGGGGGTTCTTGGCCGGCTGCTCCAGCGTGCACTCGCAAATGGCGAGCCGATGGCCGTCGGTCGCGACAGCCCGCAGGCTCGGTCCCTCGGCTTCAATCAGGAGCCCATTCAAGTAATAGCGCACGTCCTGCTGCGCCATCGAGAAATGCGTCTTCTCGATCAGGCGTCGAAACTCGGGCTGCGGCACGCTCAGGGTCTGCTGCGCGTGGATTTCCTCGACGACTGGATACTCGGCCGCCGGCAGGCTCGACAGCGTGAAACGGCTGCGGCCCGCGCGCACGACGACACGATCACCTTCCGTCGTCAGCGTGACCTTCGCGTCCTCCGGCAGCGCGCGGAAGATATCGAGGAGCTTCCGTCCCGGCACCGTCACGTCACCGGCCTGCTGCACATTGGCTTCGCTCGATGCCACGAGCTCGACTTCGAGGTCCGTGCCCGTGATCGAGAGCCGGTTGTTACGTGCAGCGAGGAGGACGTTCGCGAGGATCGGCATGGTCTGCCGCCGCTCGACGACGCCAATGACGCTCTGGAGCGGGTTCAGGACCTCCGCGCGCGTGGCCGAAATCTTCATGTGCCGGGCCTTCCTGGATTCTTGAATCTTGTATGAAAGTCAGCAGTAGCAACTGTAGACACTGTGCATAACGGAACAACCGGAAAAACGGTTTGGCTGTCAGCTGCTTGCGGTCAGCTGCCCGCCGCGAAGCCCTGTGAGGGGCTGCGCCAATTCCTGTTGATCAATTGTGCGCAAAGTTACGCACACTTTCATCCACAGTGTGCCCACAGTCATCCGGTGAGTGTTCTCAACAGGTTCGAATAATCCTCGCCGATGCGCTGGTCGCTGTCGCGAAACTCGCGGATTCGTTTGCACGCATGCAGCACGGTCGTGTGGTCACGGCCCCCGAAGGCATCGCCGATCTCCGGCAAGCTGTGGCTCGTGAGTTCCTTCGCGAGCGCCATCGCGACCTGGCGCGGCCGCGCGATCGAACGGCTGCGGCGCTTTGACAGCAGGTCCGCCACGCGCACCTTGTAGTAATCCGCCACGGTCTTCTGGATGTTCTCGACCGTCACGAGTTTCGCCTGCAGCGACAAGAGGTCCTTGAGCGCATCCTTCGCGAATTCGAGCGTGATCGGCCGGCCCGTGAAGCGGGAGTTCGCGACCACGCGGCGCAGCGCGCCCTCGAGCTCGCGCACGTTCGAACGGATGCGTTTGGCTATGAAGAACGCCACTTCCTCGGGCAGCGCCACGCCGGATGCCTGGCCCTTGCTCATCAGGATCGCGACGCAGGTTTCGAGTTCGGGCGGCTCGATCGCGACGGTGAGCCCCCAGCCGAAGCGGGATTTCAGCCGCTCCTCGAGGCCGTCGACTTCCTTCGGGTAGCGGTCGCAGGTCACGATCACCTGCTGCTGGCCCTCGAGCAGCGCGTTGAACGTGTGGAAAAACTCCTCCTGCGAGCGGTCCTTGCCGGCAAAGAACTGGATGTCGTCGATCAGCAGCGCATCGAGCGAGCGATACGCCGTCTTGAACTCGTTCATCTTGTTGTGCTGGAGCGCCTTGACCATGTCGCTGACGAAGCGCTCGGAATGCACGTAGGCGATGCGCGCGTCCGGATCGCGCTCGCGGATCAGGTGGCCGGCGGCGTGCATCAGGTGGGTCTTGCCGAGACCGACGCCGCCGTAGACGAAGAGCGGGTTGTAGGCTTTGCCGGGGTTCTCGCCGACCTGGAGCGCCGCGGCCCGCGCCAGCTGGTTGCTCTTGCCCTCGACGAAACCCGCGAACGTGAAATCGGGATTGAGGCGCGCGCCGACGACGAGGCCTTCGGAGCGGCGGCCCGCGGCTCCTGCGGCCGCGACGGGCCCGGAGGCGTCTGGCCCCGGCGCACTGGCGCGGCGGCTGCCGACTTCCACGGTGATGATCGGGGCGTCCCCGGTCGAGCCATCGCGCAGCAGGTCGCCGATGCGCGCGAGGATGTGCGTGTTGACCCAGTCGACGACGAAGCGGTTCGGTGCGAGCAGCTTCAGCGCACCGTCGCCCTGGACCGCCTGCAGCGGCCGCACCCAGGTATTGAACTGCTGCTCCGGCAGTTCATCCTCGAGAGCGCGCATGCAACGTGCCCAGAGCCCAGCTTCCAAATCGAGACCCCAGTGTCATGGAACCCGCCGCCGGACGCGGCGGGGTCGCGGAGTTTAACAGGGCCGGGCGTATTGACACTCCCTGCTGACGTGCTTACCCTTCCGAGCCTTTTTTCGGCCACATTTCACGGCGCTCGGAGCCCATGCATCATGAGTAAACGCACCTATCAGCCGAGCAAGGTCCGGCGCAAGCGCACGCACGGGTTCCGCGCGCGCATGGCGACGAAGGGCGGCCAGAAGGTCCTCTCCCGGCGTCGTTCCAAGGGCCGCAAGAAGCTCAGTCCCTGATCCGCCACACGTTCCCCGCGCAACGGCGTTTGCGCCTGAAAGCGGACTTCGAGCGAGTCCAGGGCGGGGGGCAGCGTATTGCGGACAGCTACTTCAGCATGACCTTCCGGCCGAACGACCTCGGCGTCCCGCGTCTCGGGCTCGCCGTCGCGATCCGCACCGTCGGCACGGCCGTGGCACGCAATCGCGTACGGCGGATCGTCAAGGAATCCTTTCGCCTCGCGCAGCACGCGCTGCCGGCCGTCGACATCGTCGTGGCGGCGCGCGCGCGCGTGAAGGGCGCGGTGTCCCGCGACTTGCGCGCGAGCCTCGCGACACTCTGGAACAAGGTCGCATCGCGATGCGCCAGCTCGTCCGCGGTCTGATCCGCCTCTATCAGTGGACCTTGAGCCCGCTCCTCGGGCCGCGGTGCCGCTTCTATCCCTCCTGTTCCCACTATGCGCTCGAGGCCGTGGACCGGTTCGGCGTGCTCCGCGGCGGCTGGCTCGCCGCGCGGCGCATCGGCCGCTGCCATCCCTGGCATCCGGGCGGCTTCGATCCGGTACCGCACCTGCACCATGACCACTAATCCCCGCGTTTTCCTCTGGCTCGGCCTCGTCCTGCTCGCCTGGATCAACTACGAGACGTGGACGCGCGACTACGCGCCGAAGCCGAAGTCGCCCGCCGAGATCGCGCAGGAAGCGCAGGCGGTGGCGCAGCGCCGCGCGCAACTCGAGGAAAATGTGCCGCAGGCGACGGTGCCTGCGCCGGCCACGACGCCGGCGGCCGGCGCCGCGGGGGGTGAAGTCCCGGCGGCCGCGCCCGTCGATGTCGCGGGTGCGCCGGAACCGGCGCCCGCCAGTTCCGCGGTCGTCCATGTCGTCACCGACGTGCTCGATCTCGACATCGGGCTCACCGGCGGCGAGCTGCGGCGCGCGGACCTGCTCGCCTATCCGCTGGTGAAGGGGCAGGCGACGCGGGTGCGCCTCTTCAATCGCGACAGCGCACATGGCTTCTACGTGCTGCAGACGGGGCTCACCGGCGGGGCGAGCGGCGTGCCGCACCCGACGCATCTCGCGACTTTCACGTCGGCGGCGAGCGAATACCGCCTCGCGCCGGGCGCAAAGGAATTGCGCGTGCCGCTCACCTGGACCGACGGGCAGGGCGTCACCGTGACGAAGGTCTTCGTCTTCGAGCGCGGTCGTTACAACATCGGGCTCGAATACGATGTGAAGAATGCGGGCGCTGCGCCCTGGTCGGCCGCGCCCTATGCGCAGATCCTGCGCGACAACATCCCGGTCGAGCGCTCGATGTTCTCGCCCGACAGCTACGCCTTCAAGGGCCCCGCGTACTACGACGGCACGAAGTACCAGAAGCTGAAGCTCGACAAGGAAGAGAACCAGCACCTGTCCCTCGACGTCACGGGCGGCTGGATCGCGGGCATGCAGCACCATTTCGTCACTGCGGTGGTCCCGCCGGTGGCGGCGACGACCCATGTCGCGCTCAAGGTGGACGGCAACAAATACCTGCTGTCGACGGTCGGCCGTGCGCAGACCGTGGCGCCGGGTGCGGATGCGACGTTCAAGGAGACGCTGTTCGTCGGTCCGAAACTGCAGTCGCAGCTCGAGACGACCGGCCCCGAGCTCGAGCGCGTTGCGGACTACGGGCTCCTGACGCCGCTCGCGAAACCGCTCTTCATCCTGCTCAAGTGGTTGCACCGGCTGGTCGGCAACTGGGGCTGGGCGATCGTGCTCGCGACCTGCATCCTGAAGGCGGTTTTCTATCCGCTGTCGGAGAAGGCCGGCAAGTCGATGGCGAAAATGAAGACGCTGACGCCGCGCATCAAGAACCTGCAGGAGCTGTACAAGGACGACCGCGAGAAGCTCGGCAAGGCGATGATGGAGCTCTACCAGCGCGAGAAGATCAATCCGGTGGCCGGCTGCCTGCCGATCCTGATCCAGATGCCGGTGTTCCTCGCGTTCTACTGGGTGCTGCTCGAGAGCGTCGAGATGCGCCAGGCGCCGTTCATGCTCTGGATCAACGACCTGTCGTCGCGCGATCCGTACTTCGTGCTGCCCGCGATCATGGCCGCCGCGATGTTCGCGCAGTACAAGCTGAACCCCGCGCCGCCCGACCCGGTGCAGGCCAAGGTGTTCATGATCATGCCGTTTGCGATGTCGGTGATGTTCGCGTTCTTCCCCGCGGGCCTCGTGCTCTACTGGGTGACGAACACGATCCTCTCGATCGCGCAGCAGTGGAACATCAACCGGCGGATCGAGGCGCAGGCGAAATAGGCGCTATTCAGACCGGTCGGCCGCGCACCCATTGCGAGAAGAGCCACTTCTCGCCGCGCGTCGTCGGCGCGCCGGCATGGATCGTGTTGAAGTCGGGCCGGCCGGCGGCGTCGACATTGAAGAAGAGCAGCGCATCGCCGCGCGCACCCTTGTAACGGAAGTGGATGCGCGGAAAGTCGGTCTCGCCGCCTTCGTAGTCGTCGTTGAGGTAGACGAGGAACGTCGCGACGCGCTGGCCGCGCCGCTCGACTTCCCGCGCGAGCGTCGGCGTCGTCGTTTCCTGAAAGTCGCCGTGCGGCTTGAACTCCTGCCCCGGCTCGTAGTGCAGCAGCTTCGCGACTTCGAAGTGATCGGTCGCGATGTCCGCAGCCGCGGCGATGCGGTCGCGCAGCAGCGCGAGCAGCACGCTCGCGTTGCCGAACGTGTAGTCGGACTCCGTGTTGGTACGCGACTCGCTCGCCTCGTGGCCGTCGGCATCGCGGCGATAGACGAGCGCGCGGCGCAGGTTGTGCCGGCCGCGCTCGATCAACCAGTCGCATTCGGCCGCTGTCGCGAAGCGCTCGAACACGCGGATCCGCGGCGATTCGGACACGATGCGCGGTGCCGGCGCCGCGGTCAGCCCGGCGACATTGACGTCGGTGCCGCCGCGCAGCAGCAGCTGCAGTTCCTCGCGCGCCGGCGTCCAGCCGAGCGCCGCGGCGCGCCGCAGGCAGGTCACCGCATCCGCGAGACTGCGCGGGCGCAGCACGCCGAAGGCCGCGAGCAGTGCATGCAGGGCCGTCGCTTCCGGATGCCCGCGCGACGCCGCCTGGTTCAGGCACGCGACCCCTTCCTGCGGCGCTGCCGGCACGCCGTCGCCGAGCAGCAGCCTGCGCCCGAGCGCAGTCAGCGCATCGAGGTCGCCACTCGAAGCGCGGGCCCGCAGGTGCAGGAGCGTCGGCGGAAGCATCGGCGAAGCTTAGCGCAACCTCCTCGCGACCAGCGCCCTTGCAACCGTGACGCCCACGGCAGCGATGGCAGCGAGCGCGAAGAGGTGGCCTGCGGCGCCCGCCAGCGGTTGCCCGAGAACGATTGCGCGCATCAGTTGCGTCGCGTGCGAGAGCGGCAGCAGTTGCGCGATGACCTGCACGGCGGGCGGCACCTGCGCGGTCGGGAAGAACACGCCCGAGACCAGCACCATCGGCGTGATGAACAGCGTGAAGTAATAGACGAAGTGGTCGTAGGTCTTCGCGACCGCGGTCACCACGAGCGCGATGCCCGAGAACGCGAGGCCGGTCAGGAGCATGAGCGGGAAGGCCCAGAGCGCGCTCGGGCTGCGCACGAGCCCGAGCGCCGCCATCACGATGAAGATCGCGACGCCCGACAACGTGCCCTTGAGCGCCGCCCACACCCACTCGCCGACGACGATGTCGGTCACGGTCATCGGCGCGTGCAGGATGCCTTCCCAGGTGCGTTGCTGCTTCAGGCGGGCGAACGCCGACCACAGCGCCTCGAAGCTCGCCGAATACATCACGCCGTAGCAGATCATGCCGGAGCCGAGGAACTCGAGGTACGGCAGGCCGCTGACCGTCGGCAGGAGGCTGCCGAGCCCGAAGCCGAGGCCGACGAGCCAGAAGAGCGGGTCGACGAGATTGCCGACGAGCGAGGCCGCGAGCAGCTTGCGCCACACGCGATAGTTGCGAAAGACGACGTGGCGGAAGCGCAGCGTGTCAGTCACGGAGGTCACGCCCGGTGAGCTTCAGGAACACGTCCTCGAGATTCGCCGAGCGGCGCAGCACGCGCAACTCCGGCTCGGCGGCGAGCGTCGCGAGCAGCGGCTCGGGGTCGCGGCAGTAGCAGAACGCCGTCTCGCCGGTGAGCTCGGCGCGTTCGGCGAGCCGTTTCGCGTGCGCCTCGAACCAGGCGCCCACACGGTCGCCGTAGACTTCGATCACGGCCGGTTCGATCTCGCGGTCGATCAGCACGTGCGGCGGCGCTTCCGCGATGAACGCGCCACGGTCCATGATCGCGACGCGATCGCAGAGGCGCTGCGCCTCGTCCATGAAGTGCGTCGTCAGGATGATCGTGCGTCCCTCGCCGAGCAGGCGCTTCAGGCGCTGCCAGACGAGATGCCGCGCCTGCGGATCGAGCCCGGTGGTCGGCTCGTCGAGGAAGAGCACGCGCGGGTCGTTGACGAGCGCGCGCGCGATCGTGAGCCGCCGCTTCATGCCTCCCGACAGCGCCTCGATCGGCGCATCGGCCTTGTCGGTGAGTCCGGCGTAATCGAGCAGCCACGGAACGCGCGCGGCGACGGCGGCACGCGGCAGGCCGAAGTAGCGGCCGAACATCTCGAGGTTCTCGCGCACCGTGAAATCGGGGTCGAGGTTGTCGAACTGCGGCACCACACCGATCCGCGCCCGCGCCTCGCGGGCGCGCGCCGGCACCGGCAGCGAATCGAGCGTGATCTCGCCGGCGTCGGGTGCGGTGAGGCCGAGGCAGCAGCGCAGCGTCGTTGTCTTGCCGGCGCCGTTCGGCCCGAGGAGGCCGTAGCACTCGCCCGCATCGACATGGAAGCTGACGCCGCGCACGACCTCGAGCGCACCGAATTTCTTGTGCAGTTCGCGGACAGTCAGCACGGGCCGACAGGATACCGGAGAGCCCTTGCGGGCGAGCGCGAATGTCGCCAGAGTGCCCCGGAAACAGGGGGTGACCGTGTCCCGCGGATTTACCATCGCGCTCGTCGTGGCGCTCGTGCTCGGTGTGGCCGTCGGCTACGCGTGCCATGTCGGGATCACCGATCCGGCGACGCTCGCCCGCCTCGCCGGCTACTTCGCCATCGTCACCGACGCGTTCCTGCGCCTGATCAAGATGATCATCGGGCCGCTCGTGTTTTCGACCCTCGTCGTCGGCATCGCGAACATGGGCGCGGGCCGGGCGGTCGGCCGCGTCGGCCTGCGCACCGTCGGCTGGTTCCTGTTCGCGTCGCTGTTCTCGCTCGTGATCGGCATCGTGATGGTGCTGCTGCTCGAACCGGGCCGCGACCTCGCGCTCGAGATGCCGAAGGCTGCGGCCGGCGCCGCGGCGCAGCTCGCGCAGCCGGGCCTCAAGGAGTTCGTGCACAGCCTCGTGCCACGCTCGATCGCCGAGGCGATGGCGAACAACTCGATCCTGCAGATCGTCGTGTTCTCGGTGTTCTTCGGCGTCGGGCTCGCCTCGCTCGGCGAACGCGGCCGCGGCCTCACCGCGCTCATCGACCAGGTCGCGCACGTGATGCTGAAAGTCACCGGCTACGTGATGTGGGCCGCGCCGCCCGCGGTGTTCGCCGCCGTCGCCGCGACCGTCACGGCGGAGGGGCTCGGCATCCTCGGCACCTATGGGGAGTTCATCGGCGGCTACTACGTCGCGCTCGTCGTGCTCTGGGCGCTGCTGATCGGCCTCGGCGCGCTGGTGATCGGCACGCGCGTGCGCACGCTCGTCTCGATGATCCGCGAGCCGCTGCTGCTCGCGTTCTCGACCGCGAGCTCCGAGGCGGCGTATCCGAAGACGCTCGAGCAGCTCGAGCGCTTCGGCATCTCCCCGCGCATCGCGAGCTTCGTGCTGCCGCTCGGCTACTCGTTCAACCTCGACGGCTCGATGATGTACTGCACGTTCGCCACGCTCTTCATCGCGCAGGCCTACGGCATCGAGCTCGGCGGCGCGCAGCTCGTGACGCTGCTGCTGCTGCTGCTCGTGACGAGCAAGGGCATCGCCGGCGTGCCGCGCGCCTCGCTCGTCGTGCTCGCCGCGACACTGCCGCACTTCGGCATCCCGGACGAGGGGCTGCTGCTCGTGCTCGCGGTCGACCAGTTCCTCGACATGGGCCGCAGCGCGACCAATGTCGTCGGCAACTCGGTCGCCTCCGCGGTCGTCGCGAAATGGGAAGGCGAACTGGGCGAGACGCGGGCCTGAGCGCGCCGCTTGCGTCGCGGCCGGCCGAGGGCTATCTAGGAGCCTCGAACATCAGGGGACCGCGATGAGCTACCGCCTCCACGTCAACGGCCAGGTGCACACGGTCGATGTGCCCGGCGACATGCCGCTTCTCTGGGTGCTGCGCGACAGCCTCGGGCTCGTCGGCACGAAGTTCGGCTGCGGGCAGGCGCTCTGCGGCGCCTGCACGGTCCACGTGGACGGCGTCGCGCAGCGCTCCTGCCAGTTGCCGGTGTCCGGCGTCGGCGAGGGCAAGATCACGACGATCGAGCATGTTGGGACCACTCCCATCGGCGCGCGGCTGCAGGCGGCCTGGCTCGAGATCGACGTGATGCAGTGCGGCTACTGCCAGGCGGGGCAGGTCATGAACGCCGCGTCGCTGCTCGCCACGACGCCGAAACCGACCCGGGACGACATCCGCTCGGCGATGGCCGGCAACATCTGCCGCTGCGCCTGCTACAACCGCATCGAGGAGGCGATCCGGATGGCGGCGGGCCTCGATCCGGCCGATGACGCGCAGGACGAGGAGAAGGCCCATGCGGTCTGACCGGCGCATGTTCCTCAAGGCCTCGCTGCTCGCGGGCGGCGGGCTCGCGCTCGAAGCGTTCGTCGGCGCGCCGGCGCGGGCCGCGGTGGCCGCCCGGCCTGCGGCGCTCACCGCGTTCGTGTCGATCGCGCCCGACGGGCAGGTGACGATCGTCGGCAAGAACCCCGAGATCGGCCAGGGCGTGAAGACCTCGCTGCCGATGATCGTCGCCGACGAGCTCGACTGCGACTGGGCGCAGGTGCGCATCGTGCAGGCCGACGCCGACCTCGCGCGCTACGGCGTGCAGGTCTCGGGCGGCAGCATGTCGACACCGACCAACTGGCTGCCGATGCGCCAGACGGGCGCCGCAGCGCGCGCGATGCTGCTGCAGGCGGCGGCCGCGCGCTGGTCCGTGCCGGCCACCGAGCTTGCGACCTCGAAGGGCCGCATCACGCATGCCGCGAGTGGCCGCTCCTGCGGCTACGGCGAGGTCGCGAGCGCGGCCGCGCGGCTCACGCCACCGGCGCCAGATTCGCTGCGGCTCAAGCAGCCCGCGGAGTTCACGATCATCGGCCGCCCGATCGCCGGCATCGACGGCCCGCGCGTGCTGCGGGGCGAGCCGCTCTTCGGCATCGACACGCGCCTGCCGGGCATGCTCTACGCGGTGTACGAAGTCGCGCCCGCGCACGGCGGGCGACTCGTGAAAGCCGACATCGAGGCCGCGAAGGCCGCGCCGGGCGTGCGCCATGTACTGCCGATCACCGGCGACGGCAACGCCGACAGCGGCCTTGCCGACGGCATCGCCATCGTCGCGACCCACTGGTGGCTCGCGAACCAGGCGCGCGCGAAGCTCGCGGCGCAATGGGATCTGTCGGCCGCGAAGGGCCACAGCACCGAGCGCTATCGGGCGCGCGCGCAGGAACTGCTCGCCGCTGGCGACGGGCAGGAACTGCGCCGCGAGGGCGACCCCGACGCCGCGCTCGCCGCGGCGGCGAAACGCGTGTCCGCGCGCTACGGCTATCCGTTCCTCGCGCACGGCACGCTCGAGCCGCAGAACTGCACCGCGCACTTCAAGGACGGCCGCATCGAGATCTGGGCGCCTAGCCAGACCCCGGCGCGCGGCCGCGAACTCGTGCAGAAGATGCTGAAGCTCCCGGCGCTCGACGACGTGATCGTCCATGTCACGCGCGCGGGCGGCGGCTTCGGCCGGCGCCTGCTCAACGACTACATGCTGCAGGCCGCGGCGATCTCGCACGCGCTGCCCGGCACGCCGGTGCAGCTCATCTGGTCACGCGAAGATGACATCCGCCGCGACTACTACCGGCCCGCCGGCTGGCACGGCTTCGAGGCCGGGCTCGACGCGGCCGGGCGCCTCACCGCGTTCACGGATCACTTCGTCACGTTCGGCGACGGCGCGCGTGTGACGCGCGCCGGCACCCTCACGCTCACGATGCCGCCCGCGGACCTCATCCCGCACCTGCGCTTCACGCAGTCGCAGATGCCGACCGTGCTGACAACCGGCTGGCTGCGCGCGCCGGGATCGAATGCGCTGTGCTTCGCCTCGCAGTCGTTCCTCGACGAAGTCGCCCACGCCGCCGGCAAGGACCTGCCCACGCTGATGCGCGAACTCGTCGCCGAGCCGCGCGTCATCGCGCCCTTCGGCGGGCGCGGTGTGCCGTTCGACACGGTGCGCGCGAAGGGCGTCATCGACAAGGTACTGCAGTCGTCGGCGTGGGCCGAGCGGGCGCACGGTTCGCGCGGCAGGTCGGGCGAGGCCGCGCGCGCCAAGGGCTTCGCGTTCTACTTCTGCCACCACGGCTACTTCGCCGAGGTCGTCGACGCGAGTGTGGCGGGCAGCGAAGTGACGGTCCACAAGGTGTGGGTCGCGGGCGACGTCGGCAGCCAGATCATCAATCCGTTCGGCGCCGAGAACCAGGTGCGCGGCGCGATCATCGACGGCCTCGCGCAGGCGCTCATGGGGCAGTCGATCGAAGTCGTCGATGGGGTCGTGCAGCAGAGCAACTTCCACGACTTTCGCCTCGCGCGCATGCCGATCACGCCGGATATCGAGATCGCCTGGGTGAAGTCCGACCATCCGCCCACGGGCCTCGGTGAGCCGGCGCTGCCGCCGGTGATCCCGGCGCTGACCAATGCGATTTTCGCCGCCACCGGCCAGCGCATCCGTTCGCTGCCGGTGAGGCTCGCCTGAGGCGCAGGGCCCCCGCCCGGCGCGGCATCGGAGCGTCATGAGCCATCACGACACCATCGTCGCCGTCGTGACGCCACCGGGGCGCGGCGGTGTCGCGATCGTGCGTGTGTCGGGCCCGAAGGCGCCCGAGATCGCGGCCGTGGTGGTGGGCGGCGATCTGCCTGTTGCACGCCGCGCGACGCTGACTCGCTTTCTCGATGCCGCGGGCGAGCCGATCGACGTCGGCCTCGCGCTGTTCTTCACCGCGCCGCACTCGTACACCGGCGAACACGTGGTGGAGTTTCACGGCCACGGCGGGCCCGTGGTCTCGGAGAGCCTCGTGCAACGCGCACTCGCGCTTGGCGCACGCCGCGCGCGGCCCGGCGAGTTCACGCAGCGCGCGTTCCTGAACGACAAGATCGATCTCGCCCAGGCCGAAGCCGTCGCCGATCTCATCGACGCCGGCTCGCGCGAAACCGCGCGCGCCGCGATGCGTTCGCTGCAGGGCGAGTTCTCGTCGATGGTGCACGGACTCGTCGATGCGGTCACAGAGCTTCGCGCCTGGGTCGAGGCCGCGATCGACTTCCCGGAAGAAGAAATCGACTTCCTCGCCGACCGCGAACTCGACAGCCGCTTGGGCGGCATCCGCGAACACTTCGCGGCGGTCGAGCGCAGCGCACGGCAGGGCCGGCTCCTGCGCGAAGGCATGACCGTCGTGATCGCCGGGCGGCCGAACGCCGGCAAATCGAGCCTGCTCAACCGCCTCGCCGGCTACGACGCCGCGATCGTGACGGCCATCCCCGGCACCACGCGCGACATCGTGCGCGAGCGCATCGACATCGACGGCATGCCGCTGCACGTGCTCGACACCGCGGGCCTGCGCGAGTCGCCCGACGTCGTCGAAGCCGAAGGCATCCGCCGCGCGACCGCCGAAATGGCGCGCGCCGACCGCGTGCTCTTCATCATCGACACGGCGGATGACCCCGACGCGCGCGCCTTCGCCGAAGAGCGCGCCCGCCTGCCCGCCGACGTGCCGGTGACGATCGTGCTCAACAAGATCGACCTCGCGACCGGCATCCCGCTGTCGGACACCGTCAGCGGCCCGCCGCGCGTCGCGCTCTCGGCGAAGACCGGTGCGGGCCTCGACGTGCTGCGCGCCCACCTGCGCGACTGCATGGGCTACCAGGTCGCCGACGCCGGCACGGTCTCCGCGCGCGCGCGCCACCTCGACGCGCTCGCGCGCGCGCAGCGCCATGTCGACGCCGCGGAGGCGCAGCTGCGCGAGAGCCGCGCGGGGGAGCTCGTGGCGGAGGAGCTGCGGCTTGCGCAGCAGGCGCTGGGGGAGATTACCGGGGCGGTGACCAGCGAGGATTTGCTGGGGAGGATCTTTTCCAGTTTTTGTATCGGGAAGTAGGGATCCCTCCAGCGCCCCCCGTTACGCCTTCCAGATCGCCGCACCCAGCTGCAACTCGTTCAGCTCCGCGCGCGCCTCGCGCCACGAAGGGTAGTGTTCATTCAGCAGCGCCACGAAACGCTCGCCGTGGGTGGGTGCGATCAAGTGCGCCATCTCATGCACCACCACATACTCGAGCAGGTCCTTCGGTTTCTTCACGAGCTCCGTGTTCAGCCGGATGTGTCTCGCCCCGTGGTTGCAGCCACCCCAGCGCGTTTTCATTCGCTGCACGAAGTACGCCGCTACCTTCACGCCGAGGAGCGGTTCCCACTTGGCAATGAGCCGTGGCACGGCTTCGTGCAGCAGGCTCTTGTGCCAGGCATGCATCACCGCCTCCCGCTTCGCTCGATCGCTGCCCGGTCGCACGATGAGCCTGATGCGCCGATGGTCCAGCATCACGGCCGGCTTCTGGTTGCGCTCGATCACGGACAGCAGGTAGCGCGTGCCCCAGACGTAGTGACTCTCGCGCGTGACGAAACGCCGGGGACTTTCGCGCGGCTGTGCCCGAAGTTTCGTCTGCTGCTCCCGTATCCAGCCGAGCCTGGATGCCGCATAGGCGTGGGCCACCGTCAGTCGCGTGCCAGTGGGCGCCACCAGCGTCACGCGGCCGCTGGGCGGGTGTACCGACAGATGGACATGCTTGATGTCCTTGCGCGTGACCGCGATGGCGATCTCGCCGAACCGGATCGTCTCGCTCATCCGTAGCCCGGCTGATTCTTGAGCAAGTCGAAGAGCGCCACCGTGGCCTCGCGATTGCGGTCGAGCAGCGGGAAGAGCGCATTCTTCACCTGCGCCTCGCGGGCCTGGTCGCCCTTCCAGCCGGCGGGTGCCTGTTCGCGCATCGTGCGGTCGATTGTCAGGGCCAGCTGCGCGAGCTGATCGGGCGTCAACCGCCCCTTGTCCTGCACGGCGGCCTGCGCCGCGCCGAGCGCGAGGATCCGCTGCAGGTTGTTGTAGATCACGACCGCCTCGGGCCTTCCGTGCAGCAGCGCCGGGATGCCCGCTTCCGGGTGCCTTGCCGCCAGCCGCTTCGCGAGCGCTTCGGCCTTGCGCAGGAATTCCTCGTAGGCCGCCGTCCCGGCGCGATCCTGCCGGATCAGATCGTCGAGGAGATGGGACATCTGCTCGTAGAAGCGCGGGTCGGTGAGCTGCTCACGAATGATGGTCTTGCGGACGTTGTTGATGATGCCTTCGGCGATGGCATCGCGCGAAAGCTTGCCTTTCTCGTTGAGCTTGCGGGCGATGGCATCGTGGATGCCGCTCTCGACGATGAGCTCGACCAGCGAGCGATCGCCCAGCTCGCCCAACCCGGCCGCCACATCGGCCTGGATGTAGGTGTTGATGAGGTGGCGCATGCTCCCTTCGTAGGGCTTGATGTCGAGCTCCTCGCCCGAGTGGCGCTTGATCGCGGCCCGGTGCTCGAGGTGCGTGGCCACCTCGTCCCGCAGCCGCTCTGCGTCGCCCTGCGTATAGCCCGCCTCGGTCAACTCGCCCGCAAGCTCGGCATAGCGGCGCGTGAGCGTCGCCACGGCCTTGTAGTAGGCGACGCGCAGCGGCTCGGTCTCGTTCAGCGCCGTGGCGCTGGAAGCGGAGCCGCAGAAATGGTGCAGGTACTGCTCCACCTCGCGCGGGGGCGGCACCGGCTCGCACAGGTAGCGCAGCGCCTCGCGCGCTTCTTCGAGCGCCTTTCTGCCTTCCGCCCGCCAGTCCTTCAGCCGCACGTTGTTGTCCCCGGCACCGGCCTCATCGGTATCGAGTTCGTCCGAGCTGTAAATCGCGATGGCCTCCTGCACGTCGCTGAACAGCTCCTTGAAATCCACGATGTGGCCGTAGTCCTTGTCGGCGCCATCGAGGCGGTTGGTACGGCAGATCGCCTGGAACAGATTGTGGTCGCGCAGTTCGTTGTCGAGATAGATGTAAGTGCAGCTCGGCGCATCGAAGCCCGTGAGCAGCTTGCTGACCACGATCAGCAGCTTGCAATTGGCCGGCTCCTCGATGAAGCGGCGCTTGATCGCATCCTCGTACTGTTTCGTTGTCTGACCGCGTTGCGTGAGGACGTGCTGCGTGTAGGTGTCGAACTTGTAGCGCTCATCGCTCTCAGGCGGCTCGAGGGCAATCGACCCAGGGTGCGGTTCGTAGGAGGTGACGATCCCGCAATATCTGCCGAAGGGCGTGTTGAGGAACAGGCGGAAATAGTGGCAGGCGTCGTAGATCGAGGCCGCCACCAGGATCGCCGTGCCGCGATCGCTGTTCAGGCGCGGCTTCAGGCCGAAATCCTCGATGATGCTGGCGACGATGCGCTGCTTGCGCTCGCCGGAGCTCATCAGCTCCTCCAGCGTCGCCCAGCGCCGTCGCAGGACGGCCTTCTGGAAATTGTTGAGCCCCTTCGTCTTGTGCTCGAACCAGCGGTCGATGGCCTGCGGCGAGGTGAGCCGTTGCGGCACGTCGCGGGCTTCGTACTTGAGATCGAGGATCACGCCATCGGCCACGCCTTCGTGGAACTTGTAGGTGTGGATGTGGGTGCCGAATACATCGCGCGTCATCGGTTTGTCGCGCCGGAGCAGCGGCGTGCCGGTGAAGCCGACGAAGATGCCGCTCGCCAGCCAGCGCTTCATCTGCCGGTTCATGTCGCCGCCCTGGGTGCGGTGGCATTCATCGACGAAGACGTAGAAGCGACCCGCCACCGGCGGCGGCGGGCCCTCGAGATCGGCCGGATCGAACTTGTGCACCAGCGCGCACAGGAGGCGAGGCGTGGGTGCGCCGAGCTTCTCCACCAACTCGCGCCGCGAGGCGATGCGCGGCGAGGGCGAATCGGTGCCGATCACGCCGGCGTTCTTCATCACGCCTTCGATCTGCTTGTCGAGTTCGTCGCGATCGGTGACGACGAGGATGCGGGCCTCGGCATCGTGCTCGAGCAGCCACTTGGCGATCAGCACCATGAGGATGCTCTTGCCACTGCCCTGGGTGTGCCAGATCACGCCGCCTTCGCGACGCGCGATTCGCTCCTGCGCGGCCTTCACGCCGAAGTACTGGTGCGGGCGCGGCACCTTCTTCTGCCCGCCATCGAAGAGAATGAAATGCCGGAGCAGATCGAGCAGCCGGGCCTTCTCGCACAGCTGCGCCAGCGGCCGGTCGAGCAGCGCCCCCGGCGCCGGCACGGTACCCGCCGCGGGCGGTTGCTCGTCCTTCCATTCGACGAAGAACTGCTCGGGTGTCCCCGTGGTGCCATAGCGCAGGCCCTGCGCATCGCTGCCCGCCAGCAGCAACTGCGCGGTGCTGAAGAAGCCCTTGTTGAAAATCTCTTCCTGGTTGGTGATGAGCTGGCGCACGCCATCGCCCACTTCCACCGAACTGCGCTTGAGCTCGATCACGCCGATGGCGAGCCCGTTGAGATAGAGCACGATATCCGGCCGGCGCTCGAAGCCACCCTTGAGCGTGACCTCCTCGGCCAGCGCGAAATCGTTCTTCTGCGGATCCGTCCAGTCGATCAGATGCACCGTTTCGTGCGCGGCGCCCGCCGCCACCTGCACCGGCACGCCATAGCGCAGCAGCTGATAGGTGCGCAGGTTCGCCTGATAGAGCGTGAGCCCCGTGCTGTCGGCGGCCGCCTCCAGCTTCTGCAACGCCGCCGCGATGTGGGCCGGCGAGTAGCCGCGCGCAGCGAGGTTCTCGCGCAGCAGTGCGGTCTCGATACCGCGATTGCCCGGCCGGTCATGCCAGTTGCCCAGGTAGCGATAGCCCAGGCCATCGGCTCGCGCGGGATCGGTGAACAGCGCGATGACGCGATCCTGGGTGCGGCGTTCGGAACGGGCCGAGGTGGGCATCGGGGCCTACATGTCCCACAGTCTTGCGAGCGGCATCGCGAGGTTCCGCCTGTCACCGAGCGCGAAGGCGCTGTCGCCGGCGTAGAACACGACGCCGCCCTGGTAATCCGCGCCGCACTGCTCGGCCAACCGGCGCAGGCCTCGCCCATCGGCGGGCGTGGCCGTCAGGGCCGATTTCACCTCGACGCCCCAGGTCTGCCTGCCGCGCGTGATGACCAGATCCACCTCCACCTGATCCTTGTCGCGATAGTGCCAGAAGCGCAGATCCGGATCGGTCCACCCCGCTTGCGCGACGAGCTGCTGCACGACGAACGACTCCAGCAGGCGCCCGAAGCGATCGCGCTGGGCGATCCAGTCCGCCTCGGCGAGATTGGCGAGCGTGGCGGCCAGTCCGCTGTCCACCACATGCACCTTGGGCGACTTCACCAGTCGGCTGGCGGGGTTGCGATGCCACGGCGGCAGACGGCGCACCAGGTACAGCCGCTCGCACACGGCGAGGTAGTGCTCCACCGTGGCGCGATCGACGCCGAGGTCATTGCCGAGGCTGGAGATGTTGAGGAGCGAACCCGTGCGCAGCGCGAGCAGCTCCAGCAGCCGCCCCACGGCGGCCGGGTCACGCACACGCGCGACATCGCGCACATCGCGTTCCATGAGGGCGCGAAGGTACTCGCGGTGCCAGGCGCGCGCGCGCGCGGCGGGGCGCGCCACCGCTTCCGGAAACCCGCCGGCGACGATCCATGCGGCAAGCGTCTGCTCCTTCGCAGGCGCAAGCCCCGCAATGGACGGCCTGAGGCGGCCGGCGAGCAGCGCGGCGAGGAAGCGGCCCGGGGCACGCGCCTGCTCGGCTGCGGTCAGCGGCTGCAGCGAAACGACTTCCATGCGGCCCGCCAGTGAATCACCGAGCCGGGGCAGCAACAGCAGATTGGCCGAGCCGGTGAGCACGAAGCGGCCGGGGCGGCGGTCCCGGTCCACCGCGAGCTTGAGGGCGCGCAGCAGCTCCGGCACGCGCTGGATCTCGTCGAGGATCACCCGCTCAGGCAGTGCCGCCGCGAAACCTGCCGGGTCGGCCTGTGCGAAGGCCAGCGTCGCCTCGTCATCGAAGCTCACGTACGCGTAGCGCGGGCCGAGCGTGCGCACTAGTGTGGTCTTGCCCGACTGGCGCGGCCCCAGCAGGCAGACCACCGGCGTATCGCGCAGCGCGCCCTTCAGGCTCGCCGCCAGCGGCCGGTCGTAGGGTTTCACGCGGCTGCGTCCATTTGCGGATCAGGCTATCGTCCAATTGCGGGGTTCGCAAGCGTCCATTTGCGGGGTTTCCGTGCTGGGTCCTGGGTGTGGCGCTCGGAGCGGGGGCGGTCAGTCATGAGGCGAACTTCCGGCCGGCAGATCGGGGTGAGAAAAGGATGGCAGCGCGTGGAATTTTCCGTACTGGCATGATCGCGCCATGGCCAAAGTCGGCAAGGCACCCGCACGCAAGCTGCCAAGCCGCGTGGCCTTGTTGCGTTCCGTGGCCACCTCCACCGCCGTGGAAACCCGGGAGAGCGTGCGGGCGCTCGAAAAAAACTCTCCCAGCGCCAAGAGCGCCTCGCGCACATCAAGCTGGCCCGCTGAGGCCATCGTCGCTGGTCGCACCCATCGCCAGCAGAACGCAACGGCGCATGGGCGCATAGTCGCCTGCAACCCCTGCGTGGATCGCAGCAATGTAGCGATCCTTGTCAGCCTCCCATCCGCTGCAATCCAGTGACTCTCGGCGCGCCTCCCTTGCCCCCGTCGTCATGACGCCATGTGAGATTGCGGCTGGCCTCACTGTACGTGCGATCCAATCGTCAATCCGCCTCCCGCTTGGAGTTGGTCTCGTACAGCGTCTCGGTGATCGCGCCCCTGAACAACTCTTCGTTCAGGAATTGCAGCAACTTCTTGGCGGCCGGACGATCCTCCGGAAAGACAATTTTTCCCCTCTGCATTTGAATCTCGACGTCATAGCCCTTGGAGCGGCGCCGAATCTCCTTTGCCGTGTACTTGTCGAGGACGCCTGAGTCCCTCAGCAACGCGAAACGCTTGCGAAACCACTGATTCGATTCAGTTGCAATCGCTTCGACATTGACTGGCGCCAGCTTGTCATGCGCCAAGATTTCGCGAATCTGTTGCTCCGAAGCTTCATCGTAGAAGTCCCCCAGAGGCAAGAACGTGTTCACAGTGCGAAAGTTGCGGAAGAGAAGCTTCTGCTCGGCAGGGAAGTGGACCGCGGCGAGCTTGATGTCCAGCGTCAGGCCGGGATGCTCGGCCGTTTCATAGGTGCCATTGCGGAGAAGCAGGAATGCCCCCGGTCGGATGACGTGCGAGCGGCTGAAATTCTGGTACAGGATCAGTTCGTTGCCGTTCTCGCCTCTGGCGAAACCGGCAAGGGCCTTGATGGACGCAATGGATGCTTCGTCCTGCTCAATAGGACTGAGGTCGTCGATGGTCGCACTGCTCTCGCGTGCAAGCCATTCTGGAGGTTCGAAGTCCTGAAGGGCGAACCGCTCATGCCCCTCGGGCTGGTAGCCAGCATCGAAAGAAATCTCCTGCGCCTCATCAAGAAAGGCGTCGAGCTGCGCTCCCCAAGAGGTCGTAAGTGCACGCTGCAACGCCTGGTGCATCGGGATTCGCTGAAGTCTCACTTGGCCGCCTTGCCTGATGATCGCCGTCAGCTGGAAGTTACGAAGCATTCGCGGCCTCTGTGTGGAGGTAGATGTTGTGCGCCAGTCGCACGGTCTGCAATTCCTGCCCGGGTCGACGAAGCTCCGTTCGACTGATCAGCAAGTGCGAAACTCCGCCTTCGTTCTTGACCGCGTAGAAATGGTAGCCCAGCAGACCCATGACCGGATTGAAGTGGAACGCACCCGCATGGGCAATGACAAGGAAAATGATCACAAGCACGTACGCGCCGGTCAGCCAGTCGCCTGCAAATCCCATCTTGTCGTTGGAGAGAAAGGGCAAGAGGTAGGTAACCAAGAACGCCAACACTTCCTTGTCATCGCGCTCGAATTCCTTGATTCGGTAGACGTGCTTCTGTGCATTCTCGGAGGCGTAACGAAGCAGTGCCCAGCACAGGAACACCAACAGTAGTGCGGCAGCTAGCCACGCGCCGTACCGACACGCCGGTTCACCATTGGCAAGCTGATTTACAGCCACCGCACCGAGCAGCGGTGAAAGCGACGTCCCCACCAGCAGGAACTTGGCGAAGGTGTTCAGCATATGGCAGCTCCGTCAGCTTCTGGCCGAATCAACCTTGCCCTTCCGGTGAGCAGGTCCTGCATCACCCCCTGCTTGAGCGCTCGGGTCTTGTTGCAGCGGACTTGGAGCGCGGCGAGTTCGGCGTCCATGTCGGAGAGGACGGAGGCGATTGCAGCTTGCTCAGGACCTTCTGGACAGTCGACCTCAACGTTCTCGATTGTTTGCCCATTGAGACTTGGAACGCCTGATGCTTCGTTGAACTGCATCCAATTAATTGTGCAAAAGAGGTAGTAGAAGAACAGTGCGCTGTGGCCGCCCTTCATCTCGGAGTAGAAGAGTGTGTCCACCGTCCAGAACGGCGTATCCATGTACTGCGGTTTGTTGATCGTCCCCTTGCGGCCAATCAATACGGACGGCCGGTCGTAAAGTGGCTGCGAGGCTCTACCGATCTGACCACCACTAGCCAAGATTGGGTACTGACCATCGACGGCTTCGACGTCGCGCTGGCTTCTACCGTGACAGATCCTAAGAACCTCCCCCAATCGCTTCACCTCCCACTCTCCGCTGAATCCGGGCAGGCGGGTCTGGCCGGTGAGGAGCTGCTGCATGGCGGCCTGCTTGAGGTCGCGCTTCTTGGCGATGAGCTGGTCCAGCCCCTCCAGCAGCGCATCCACATCGCTCAGTGCGGTGGCAATGGCGCGTTGCTCAGGAAGAGGAGGGAAGGCGAGGGCTAACTGCTCAAACGTTCTCCGTTGAATGCCCTTTGCAGTTGAGCCGCTGGAGTATTCGGTCAGCATGCCTTGAAAGCCATCTGAGAGCATCATCTGGAATACAAATGTGCTTGCCGCACGCTGCGGATCCACTTGAAGAAGGATTGTTCGTTGGCTGAGGATGTATCGGCGGTCGTCAGGTACAAGAGCAACATTGCCAAGTGGCGCTTCGGTGGTAAACAGGATGTCACCCTTCGCGATATCGCCTTTCGTCATCCATCGCCTGTAGAGCTCATCCGAACCAAAGTAGCAATCCTCGCTGAAGTCGACGTGGCCTTTCTTAACGTTGCCGGCAGAAAGTGCGGGGATGTCTCCACCTCCCCACTCCAATCCGAGCTTCTTCGGCGTCCGACCCCGAAAATCCATGATCTGGAATGCGATTCCAAGCATGGTATCCACGACCCAATCCTCCGGAATAACTCCCACCTCCGTCCGCTTGTACCCCGGCTTCAGTTCCACGATGCACCCATCTTCTTCAGGTGCTCATCCACCCGCGCGGCGAGCGTGGCAACGTCTTCGACCAGTTGCGGCAGCGGCCTCGCGTAGCGTTCGGCGAGTTCACGGATGCGGGCGGTGAGGGTCTGGGAGACGCGATCGAGTTCGGCCTGCACGCTGGCGGCCAGGTGGGTCATCCATTTGTCGTCGATGGCAAGCGTCCGGACCTCGGCCTCGGTGAGCGCGGGGTACTTGCCGAAGGCCAGGGCATCGAGCGCGACATCCTGCTCTCTCACGCGGCGCTTGAGTGCGGTCTCGATCTCGGAGAGTTCCAGCCAGCGCCGGAGCGCGGCAGCTTCTTCTTCGGCTTCCGCATCGCCCTTGATCTCCTTCAGCCGCGCGTTGATCTCGGGCCTGGCGATCCTGTCCAGTGCGCCGAGCGCGCCTTCTTCACCGCCATGCTCCTCTTCGAGCTCGGCTAGGCTCAAGGTGGCGGCTTCGAGTTCGGCCTGCGCCGCATCGAGCGCGGCCTGCTCCTTCGCAAAATAGCGCGCGACGATGAGCAGCTTGGGCAGGAGCTCGCAGGCCCAGCCCTTGTCCTTCTTCCTGCCCTTCTTGTCGGTCTCGACGATGCGCGAGACCTTCGCCACCCAGCCATCGGCGGCGATGAGATAGGCATCGTCCTGCATCATGGCGGCCCAGTAATCCATGAGCTGCTGGTAGATGTCGTAGGCATCGAGCAGCGGTGCCTCGCGAAAGGCCGCGAGCAGCGATTCGGCCAGTGCTTCGATCAGCGCCTTCGGATGGGCATCCTTGCCGAAGGCCGTGAGCGTCTTCGTGGCTTCCCGGCGCCAGCCGTCAAAACGCGTGGTCACGCTCAGGTTGAAGGCGGCGAACTCGGGATGTTCAAGGATGGCCCCGCGCACCTCGGGCAGCGGCAGGCGCAGCTGCGCGTATCCGGGCCGCAAGGGCTCGAACAGCGCGGCGCGCAGGCCGGGGAGCTGTTGCCAGTAATCCGCGAGCGCATCGAGATCGCGCTCGGGGATGCCGCCGTTCAGGTGGGCGTCGATGTCGTGCAGGTCTTCGGGCGTGGTCGCATCGATGTAGCGCGGCAGGTTGAGGTTGAAGTCGTTCTTCGCGTCGGCGATTTCCTCGAAGGGCACCATGCGCGCATAGCGCGGCACGTCGAGCTGCTTGCTGAAGGTGTCGACGATGCGGTGGATGTCCTGCTCCCGCAAGCGGTTCTTGTTGCCGTCCTTGATGAAGCCCTTCGAGGCGTCGATCAGGAACACGCCCTTGCGCGCGGCGGCGTTCTCCTTGTCGAGCACCAGGATGCAGGCGGGGATGCCGGTGCCATAAAAGAGGTTCGCCGGCAGGCCGATGATTCCCTTCAGATACCCGGACCGCAGCAGCCGCTCGCGGATCGCGCCCTCGGCGTTGCCGCGAAAGAGCACGCCATGCGGCAGGATGCAGGCGCCCTTGCCGCTGCCCTTCATCGAACGGATGAGATGCAGCAGGAAGGCGTAATCGCCCTGCTTGGCGGGCGGCACGCCCCAGGCGAAACGCTGGTAGGGATCGTCCGCGGGCGTGAGGCCCACGCTCCAGGTCTTGAGCGAGAACGGCGGATTGGCTACCACGTAGTCGTAGGTGCGCAGATGCTCGCCGTCCTTGAACTTGGGCGAGGCGAGCGTGTTGCCCTGCTGGATGTTCGCCGTGGGGAAGTCGTGCAGGATCATGTTCATGCGGGCGAGGCCCGCCGTGGTCACGTCCATCTCCTGCCCTTCGAGCGTGATGTGCCGGCCGGCCTGCGCCGCCACTTTGAGCAGCAGCGAGCCCGATCCGCAGGTGGGGTCGTAGGCGGTGGTGGATGCCTTGGTGTTGCCCGGCGCGATGCCGATCACCTTGGCTATCACGCGGCTCACCTCGGCCGGCGTGTAGAACTGCCCCTTGCTCTTGCCGCTCTCGGTGGCGAAGTGGCGCATGAGGTATTCGTAGGCATCGCCCAGGATGTCGTCGTGCTCGGCGCGGTTCTGCGAGAAGTCGAGCTCGGGCTTCTGAAAGATGCCGATGAGATTGCTCAGGCGATCCACCATCGCCTGGCCTTCGCCGAGCTTGTTCGGATCATTGAAGTCCGGAAAGTCGCTGCGCGCGAGGCGCTCGTTGGCCTCGATCAGCGGCTGGATCACCTGCGTGTTGATCTTGTCGCCGATGTCGGCCTTGCCCCTGAGCGCCACCATGTCGGCAAAGCTCGCGCCCCTTGGGATGGCGACCGCCGGGGCGAAGTCGCGACTCGCGCCGTACTTGTCGCTGATGTACTTGATGAACAGCATGAACAGGACGTAGTCCTTGTACTGGCTGGCGTCCATGCCGCCGCGCAGTTCATCGCAGGAGGCCCAGAGGGAGGAATAGAGGTCGGATTTCTTGATGGCCATGAATCAGGTGTCGTTGAACAGGTTGATATAGGGCGTATGGCGAAAGCGCCGGTTCCGCGCGTAGCCGGTCATCTCGTCGAGCACGCCAAGCTTCACCAGGCGGGACACGAGGCTGTTGGCGGCGACATAAGTGGTGCCAGTCATCTTCTGCACGTCGTTCACGGTGACGATCGGCCGGTCGAACAGCGATTCGAGCACCTTGTGGCCGTTTCCGGCCGCGCGGCCGAGGTGCGCGGTGATCGCGATCCGGTGCTGCTCTCGCAGTTGAATGATCCGCCGCGCCGTCTCCGCTGCCTCGCCGGCCACCGCGATCACGCCGCGCAGGAAGAACGCAAGCCACGCTTCCCACGCCCCTTCGGTGCGCACCGCCTGCAAGTGCACGTAGTACTTCTGTCGGTTCTGCATGAAGTAGTGCGAAAGATATAGCACCGGCTTCTTCAGCAGGCCGTATTCAGTCAGCAGGAACGTGATCAGCAGCCGCCCGACGCGTCCGTTGCCGTCGAGGAACGGGTGAATCGTCTCGAACTGCACATGCGCGAGCGCGATCTTCACCAGCGGCGGCAGCTCATCCTGCGCGTGCAGGAATTTCTCCAGATCTTCGAGCGCCGCGGGCACCGCATGGTGCGGTGGCGGAACGAAGGTCGCGGTGCTCGGTGTGGATCCCGCCGGGCCGATCCAGTTCTGGCTGGTGCGCAGTTCACCGGGCTGCAGCTTGCCGCCGCGCACGCCGCGCATCAGCTCGGCATGGATCTCGCGGATCAGGTGCACCGAAATCGGCAGCTCGGGGAGGCGCGCCAGGCCATGGTTCATGGCGCGCACGTAGTTGATCACCTCGTGCACGTCGCGCGGCAAGGTCTGTTCGAAGAGCTGCGCCTCGGCGGCGAGCAGGTCCTGCAGGGAGCTTTGCGTGCCCTCGATCTGGCTGGAGAGCACCGCCTCCTTGCGCACGTACATGAAGACGAAGAGGTCCGGGTTCGGCAGGGTGAGCACCGAGCCGTCGAGCCGACCAAGCGCGCGGTCGGCGGCGGAAAGTAGACCGTGAAGGTCGCCCCCGAGTGCCAGTGCAGGCAGCGGCGGCAGGGGCGCCGGCATGAACGCCCGGTAGCCCGTGGGCTGGGTAAGGTATTGTCCCGCTCGAGTCGGGGTGTTGGCGCCGGCCGCCATTCAGTTAGCTGCCTTTCGCATGGAGCCAGGTTCTCTCCATATGATAGGCAGACTTTAACAAGAACGGAAAGCAGCCGCCTTGTTTTAGCTTCCGTCGATGCAGGGGGCGGTAGCAGCGCGTGTCAGCGCTGCCCCGTCGAACCCGTCGCCCTATAGGTCCACCAGCCCCCGGAGATGCCGCAGGAGCATATTGCGCCCGCTGCTGGTCAGGCGCGGCGCCTCACCGGGGTGACCCGAGGTGACTCGGTAATGGGCATTTGTCCAATAACGCGCCCATTTGCACCTGTTTGGAAGCTCGCCGGGCGTTCATCATGCCCGGCCAACTTCATGACCCTGCTCATGCCTGACCCCTCCCCACGCCCCCTCGCCCACCTCCCCGCCCGCGCCACCCGCGTCCTGCAGGACGTCTTCGGCTACCCGGCCTTCCGCCGCGATCAGGCGGAAATCGTCACCCATGTCGCCTCAGGCGGCGATGCGCTCGTCCTGATGCCGACCGGCGGCGGCAAGTCGCTGTGCTACCAGGTGCCGGCGCTGTTGCGCGACGGCGTCGGCGTCGTCGTCTCGCCGCTGATCGCGCTGATGCAGGACCAGGTCGCGGCGCTGAAGGAGGCCGGCGTGCGCGCCGAGTTCCTGAACTCGACGCTCGACTGGCGGCAGGCGAAGGAGGTGGAGCGCCGCGCCCGTGACGGCGAGCTCGATCTGCTGTACCTCGCCCCCGAGCGGCTGCTGACCGAGCGGGGCCTCGCGCTGCTCGATGAGCTTTCCATTGCGCTCTTCGCGATCGACGAGGCGCACTGCGTCTCGCAATGGGGGCACGATTTCCGGCAGGAGTACTTGCAGCTCGCGCTGCTCGCGGAGCGCTTTCCCGCCGTGCCGCGCATCGCGCTCACCGCGACGGCGGACGCGGCGACGCGCGCCGAGATCATCGAGCGCCTGCGGCTCCACGAGGCGCGCGCGTTCGTGCAGAGTTTCGATCGGCCGAACATCCGCTATCGCATCGCCGGAAAGGACTCGCCGCGCCGCCAACTGCTGCGCTTCATCCAGGACGAGCACGCGGGCGAGGCCGGGATCGTCTATTGCCTGTCGCGCAAGTCGGTGGAGGAGACGGCGCAGATGCTCGCGCAGCACGGCATCCCGGCGCTCGCCTATCACGCGGGCTTTCCGGCCGCCGAGCGCGAGGCGCGGCAGACGCGTTTCATCGAGGAGGACGGCGTCGTCATCGTCGCGACGATCGCTTTCGGCATGGGCATCGACAAGCCCGATGTGCGCTTCGTCGCGCACGTCGACCTGCCGAAGAGCCTCGAGGGCTACTACCAGGAATCCGGGCGCGCGGGCCGCGATGGCGCGCCGGCGGAGGCCTGGATGGTCTACGGCCTCGCCGATGTGGTGCAGCAGCGCCGCCTGATCGAGCAGTCGGAGGCCGGGGACACGCAGCGCCGCATCGCCACTGCCAAGCTCGATGCGATGCTTGGGCTGTGCGAGACGGCGCGCTGTCGCCGCCAGTACCTGCTCGAGTATTTCGGCGAGGCGAGCGGGCCCTGCGGCAACTGCGACAACTGCCTCGAGCCGCCCGCGCAGTTCGACGGCACCGAGGCGGCGCAGAAGCTGCTCTCCTGCATCTATCGCTGCGAGCAGGCGAGCGGCTTCGCCTTCGGCGCGCAGCACATCGTCGACGTGCTGCGCGGGCAGCGCACGGAGAAGGTGCTCGCCCGCGGCCACGACCGGATCAGCACCTTCGGCATCGGCGGCGAGCTGGATGAATCGCAATGGCGGGCCATCCTGCGTCAGCTCCTCACCATGCGTCTCGTGACGGTCGATCACGCCAACTGGAACGTGCTGCGGCTCGCGCCGGCGAGTCGCGAGGTGCTCTCGGGCGCGCGACGGCTGACGCTGCGGCGGGAGGTTGCACCCAAGAGCGCGCGCCGTGCAAAGGGACGTCGCCGGGAGACGGGTGCGGCTACGCCGACGACCGATTCACCGCGCGAAGAGGCGCTGTTCCAGGTGTTGCGTGAATGGCGTCGCGGCATCGCGCGTGAGCACGCCGTGCCCGCCTACACGGTGTTGCACGATTCGAGCCTGCGGGAGATTGCGCGCCGGCAGCCGCGGGAGGCGCACGAGCTGGCCGGCGTCCCGGGCATCGGCGCGGCGAAGCTCGCGCGCTATGGCGACGCCCTCATCGAACTGGTGCGGAGCCAGTAAGGGAGCCTGGTGCCGGGTTTTCGGTTATTCGGTTATTGCCCTGCGGCCGCAATAACCGAATAACCGAAAACCCGGCACCAGGTCCCAGCTCATTGCGCGACGCCCGTCCTCCACGCCGCACGCAACTGCCGCCCACAGCGGCTAGACGCGAGGCCCTCCTGGATCTGCCCATTGCCCCGGGCGAAGCGGGCGATCACGCCGTAGTACTGCTTGTCCGCGTCGACCCAGGGGTAGAAGCCGAACGCGCCCGGGCTGCTGAATGTCCCGTCGCCCGTAGAAGGATCGTCCTCGACCCAGTGCGCGATCGAGTAGTGCCATTGCACGCTCACCGCGGGGCTCTGCACGGCATCGCAGCCGGGCCCGATGGACCAGGCGCACACCGCGTGCGTGCCGAGCGCGTCGCGCATGGCGAGGCGGCCACCGACGATCGCACGCAAGAGCGGCGCGTAGTCGTTCGCGGACGCGTTGATGCCACCGGCGAGCAGCGGCTGGTTGTAGTCGAGCGTGACGCCGCTCACGCCGAGGCCCGCGACAATGGCCGCGCCGAGATCGGACGCATCGAGGGCGTTGATTTCCGGCTGAAACTGGCCCGCGTGGTTTTCTTCGTGACCGGAGTTGTAATAGAACAGGCCGTCGGTGGCCGGATCATGACTGCTGTAGGTCTTGCCGGGCGTCGACGAGGGCAGTGTCAAACAATAGTTGATGCTGTTGGGCCCGCTCGGCGGGGCGGTGCACGTGGCGCTCGTCGTCGAGGTGTCCATGTACGTGTAGCCGCTCGTGAAGTTGAGGAACTTGATGTCGTCCGCCGTCAGGTTCGCGGCGCCCCCGCGCTGCTGCACGACATACATGCCGTACACCCACTTCGACGCCGACGCGATCGGCATGCGGGTGCTCGCGGTGACCGCCGTGCCGCCCGCCTGCGTCGAGCTGCCGCTCGCGAGCGCCGCATCGCCATTGCCGATCTCCCAATAGAACGGCTGCACCGCAGTGCAATCGGCGTTCTGCTGCGCGGTCTGCGTGACGGCCGCGATGCTGCTCGCGGTCGGCGGACCGTCGTTCGCGGCGGCAATCGTCACGACGGTGGAGCTGCCGGCGCCCGTCGTGAGCCCCGAGGCCGTGTCCCGCGCGGTGATCGTGACCGTGGCGCCACCCGCCGCGCCGCTGGCCGCCGTCGCGACACCGCTTGCGCTGACACTGACGGTGGCGTTGTCCGATGAAGTGAAAGTCTCGCCCGACGCGGCGAGTGTCTGCGTCGAGCCGTCGCTGTACGTGCCCGTGACGGTGAGCGAAGCCGATTCGCCGGGCGCGAGCGTCACGGTGGCGGGCGAGAGTGCAATCGATGTCAGGCTGGGCGGCGGCGGCGACTGCGTCGATCCGCCCCCACCGCCGCCACACGCGCAGAGCGCCAGTACGAGCGGCAGCAGGAGGCCGGCTCGAAGCCACCGTGGTCGAAGAATCCAGGTTTCGGAGTGCGGCATTGATCAGACAACGAGCTTGGGCGGTCCGGGTTGACGCATCGTTCAACCTACGCCCCGGGGCGCGTCTCAATCTGCGACCGGCGTATCATTCGGAGTCGATGAAAGCGACCATCTGGCACAACCCCGCCTGCGGCACCTCGCGCACCGTGCTGTCGCTGCTGCGTGAGGCGGGCATCGAGCCCGTGGTCATCGACTATCTGCGCCATCCGCCGTCGCGCGCGGTGCTGCTCGGCATGATCCGCGCTGCCGGCCTGACCGTGCGTCAGGCGCTGCGGCAGAAGGGCACGCCGTACGATGAACTCGGCCTCGCCGACCCGGCGCTCACCGACGACCAGCTGCTCGATGCGATGATCGAGCACCCGATCCTGATCAATCGCCCGTTCGTCGTGACCGACCGGGGCACGCGCCTGTGCCGGCCGTCGGAGACCGTGAGAGAACTGCTACCCTGAGAGTCTCGAATGGTGCCGGGTTTTCGGTTATTCGGTTATTGCCCCGGCGCAATAACCGAATAACCGAAAACCCGGCACCAGGCCTTCCCTTACCGCAGCTCCGCCGCCGTCACGAAACGCGGCGCGATGTCGATCGGCACGCCGCCGAGGCGGTCGAGCACGCGCTGCACTTCAGGGCGAATCACGACCTCGCGCGCGAGCAACGCCTTCACGCCGGCGTAATCGCCGTGCGCCTGCAGCGTCATGATCTCGTGCGTGAGCCCGGTGACGGCCTTTTTCGTCTTCGGCAGGTCGAGCGTGAAGAGGCCGTCGTCGCCGACCTTGATCGCGCCGTGATCGAGCAGCCAGTTCACCTGCAGCGCCATGCCCTTCGCGTGCGATTCATTCAGGCCGAAGCGCAGCGTGCGGAACGAGGACGCGAGGAACGTGACGTACATGCTGCGTTCCTGGCGCTTGTCGATCACGCCCTTGTCCATCAGCTGCTGCAGCGCCCAGAGGCCCGAGATGTCGGCCTTCGCTTCCTCGAGCGTGCCGTTCAGCTCCTTCAGCTCCTGGCGCACGGTCGTCGCGCGGCCATCGACCGTGATCGTCTGCGGGCCGAGGCCGTGCATCAGCTCGTGCATCAGGATGTGCGTGAAGAACGGCTCGAACGCGACGAGCGGCCGGTCCTCAGGCGTGAGCGCGATCGCCGCGATCGGCATCAGCACCTTCTCGAACTTCGCCTGCTGGTAGTTCTTCAGCATCACGCGCTTCGAGCCCTTCGCCGCGACGACGCGCTCGTCATTCGGCAGGTTGAATGCCGCGGTCTGGATGCCGTGGTTGCCGTCGCCGGCCGACATCACGACGTTGACGACGCGGATCGGCGCGAGGCCGCCGAGCTTCGCGCGCCGGAACTTCGGGTCGATCGGCAGGCGGTTCTCGAGCCCCTGCAGTTCCTTGCCGAAGCGCGCGAGCTGCGCGGTCTCCGTGGGATCCGTCACCGCGATGAACGCCTCGAACGCGGCCTTGTAGTTGAACCACTCGTCCTCGTAGACCTCGTAGGGTCCGATCGTCGGCTCGATCGAGGCACTGAGCTCCATCCACGCGATGTCGCTCGCGTAATAGTCGTTCGACAGGAACGCCGCGGCGCGCGTCTCGAGATAGCGCTTCAGCGTGGGCTGCGTCGTCAGCGCCGCTGCCTCGCGCAGGAGCCGCGCGAGCTCGCCGAGCTCACCCTGGTATTCGAGCGAATAGGGCACCGCCATCAGCTTGCCGTCCGGCGCGCGGCGGATCGCGGTGAAGAAGCTGGTCGCCGCCGCCCGCTCGGCGTCGGGCAGGCCGCGGATCCACGCGTCGACTTCCTCGCGCGTCGCATCGAGCGGGTAGAAGTTCCCGCCTCCCGGCTTCAGCGCGGCGCCCGGCAGGAACGGGCGATCGTGATCGAGCTCGGACCACGGCCCCTTGTTCAGCACGAAGTACGCGAGGCGCGCGCGACCGAGCGGCGAATCGTCGCCGGCCAGCGCGAGCAACTGCGCGGTCGTCTGCGGTGCGCGCTGGCGCAGGAAGAGCGCATCGACGATCCGCCCCGCCTCGACGAGGTAACCGAGGGCTGCGCGCTCGTTCGCGGGCAGCGCAGACAGATCGACGCGGATATCGACCGGCGCAAAGCGCGCCGACATGGTCGCGAGTTGCGCGGCATCGGGGCTCGGTGCTTCGGCGGCGCCCGCAATGGCCGCCCCGAGACCGAGGACAAGGATAGTCAGGCAGGAGGTTTTCATCGGGCGATTGTAGTACCCGGGGCCGCCCGTCAGCTGCTACATCGTGCGACGCCCACGTCCCCAGGACTTCTCGGGCTGCCGCCCTGGCAACTCCCCGAATGTCCCCACCACAGGCATAATTGCATGCAAGAAACGGCTGCCTTGTGGGTGACATGTAAGAGAGGCTCGTCCTCCACCTGCCTGGCGGCCACTTTTTTTGGTCGGCAGTAATCGGCGATCAAGGACATCCTGCGTGCTCGCGCCCGGATCACTTCGCCGCCGAAAGACTCTCGTACGGCCCGACTTCCCGGCGCTGCCGCGTCCACGCCCGCGCGTGATCCGCCGCGTCCTCCTTCCACGGCGCCGAGAAATCCTGCGAGCGCGCCATGGCTTCGTACCAGACGTTCCAGCCGCGGGAGAGGCCGGCGAGGATCGGAGAGGTGGTCCAGAGGTTGATGAACATGTGGCACTCCTTCGCGTGTCGTCGATCAGTCGATGGAGTGCATGATGGCCGCGCGAGGGGGCCTTTGAGTTCCGAAATTCTCGTCGCGGCATAAGCCCGCCTTAAGGCTCGGACCGGGCGCCACTAGGGCCAGCAGCCGTCCTCGATGACGCTGCGGGCGACCCGCTCGTAGGCTGCCCACGCGGCTTTCGCGAACCCGCCGCCGACACTGACCCGGCGCACGCCCGCCGCCGCGAGTTCCGGCACTTTCATCGCCGGGTCGATCAGCAGCACATTGACCGGCGTCGGCGCGACGGCCGCGACGAGCGCCCGGATGTCGGCGAGCGAGCGCAGGCCCGGCGCATAGACGCAATCGGCGCCGGCCGCCGCGTACGCGATGAGCCGTTCGACGGTCGTATCGATGGTCGTGTTGCCGAGCAGGAGCCCTTCGCTGCGCCCGACCAGGATCACGTTCTCGCCACTGTGGTCGATCGCCTCGCGCGCCGCGCGGATCCGCTCGGTGGCGGCGCCGATCGGATAGAGGTCGACGCCCTTGCGATCTTCGATCGACAGCCCCGCGACCCCGGTGTCGATGCAGAGCCGCACATTGGCGGCCACGGCGGCGGGTTCCGCGGCGAAGCCGTCCTCGAAGTCGGCGTTGACCGGCAGCGACGTCGCGCCGCAGAGCATCGCGAGATGCGCGAGCGCTTCGTCGCGCGAGACCTGGTTGTCCTCGCGGCCGAGCGACCACGCGAAACCCGCGCTCGTCGAGGCGATGGCCCGGTAGCCGAGTTTCTCGGCGCGGCGCACGCCGCCGATGTCCCAGGGGTTCGCGAGCACGAAGCAACCCGATTCGTGCAGGCGGCGAAACGCATCGCGCGCGGCGCGGATGTCCTTTGCGGGGGTGGTCATGGCGAATGCTCCGGACGCCGTCAGGCGGCGTCATCGAAGATTATCCCCAACGCACGGCACGCGCCCGACCGGTTGCACCGGGCGCTCAGGGGCACGGCCGCGTCAGGACGCCTCGCGCGCGAGGAGCCTGCGCTTGCGCTCGATGCCCCAGCGATAGCCCGACAGGTCGCCGTCCGTGCGCACGACGCGGTGGCAGGGGATCGCCACGGCGAGGTGATTGGCGCCGCAGGCCTGGCCGACCGCGCGCACGGCCTTCGGCGCACCGATGCGCTCGGCGATCTCGCGGTAGCTCGCGGTCGCGCCCGGCGGTATGTCGCGCAGCGCCTGCCACACGCGGCGCTGGAAGGTCGTGCCGCGCACGTCGAGCGGCAGGTCGAGGCCGAGCGCGGGCGCTTCGACGAAGCCGACGACCCGGGCGACGACCCGCTCGAAATCCGCATCGCCGCCGATCAGCTCGGCCTTCGGGAACTGATCCTGCAGCTCGCGCGTGAGGGCGGCCGGATCGTCGCCGAGCAGGATCGCGCAGATGCCGCGCGCGCTCGCCGCGACGAGGATCGCGCCGAGCGAGCACTCGCCGACCGCGAAGTGCATCGCCGTATGCGTGCCGCCGGCGCGATAGTCGGACGCGGTCATGCCGAGCATTCCGTCCGCGTCGGCGTAATAGCGGCCATTCGAGTTGTAGCCGGCGCCATAGATCGCCTCGGTCACCGAGCCACTGCGCGCGAGTTCACGCCGCAGCCGCTCGCTGCGGCGGGCGGCCGCGTACTGCTTCGGCGTCACGCCCGTGACCGCCTTGAACGTGCGATGAAAGTGAAACGGGCTCACGCCCGCGGCCGCGGCGAGGGCTGCGAGGCTCGGCGCCTCGTCGGCCGCCTCGATCTGCCGGCAGGCCGCCGCGATCCGCGCGGCCTGCTCCGCCGCGGGAGATTGCGCATCGGGACGGCAGCGCCTGCAGGCCCGAAAGCCCGCGCGCTCGGCAGCCTCGCGCGTGTCGAACAGCCGCACGTTCTCGGGCCGCGCGCGGCGTGACGGGCACGACGGGCGGCAGTACACACCGGTCGTGCGCACGCCGTACACGAAGCGGCCGTCCGCAGCCTTGTCGCGCGCGACGATCGCGGTCCAGCGCGGATCGTTTATCGTGGCAGGGGTCATGGCGTCGTTCCTCGGTTCACTCCTCGATGGCTGCGAGTTTCCGCCGCTGTGCGCTAGCAAGCACTCCGTGTCTTGCGGTCGTATTCAAGCACAGGTCCGTCCGCCGGGCCCGTACGGCGCATGAGGCATGATCGGCGCATATTGCAGCACGTTCGCGCGGGAACGCAGCGCAATCCGCGCTTTTTGCGCCTCGGGCGAGCGGTCGAGCCCCCGCCGGCCCTGCAGGCCACGCTGCGGGAGGTCTTCGGCGACGCGGTCAGCGAAGTGCGCGTGATCGAGCACTCGTGGTTTGCGTGGTGGCACGTGCGGGCGTTCGCGACGACACGCCGCCGGCGCATTTACCTGCGCGGCGCCGCTGGCGCGTTCTTCGCCGATCCGACGATCGTGCTGCACGAGTACTTCCACGTGCTGCACCAGTGGGAACCGCGCCGATTGTCGGTGTGGCAGTACGGACTCGAACTCTTCCGCCGCGGCTACTGGGACAACCGTTTTGAAATCGAAGCACGCGAATTCGCCGACGATCATCGCCACCGCTATTGCGCGCTGCTCGCGCGCCGCGAAGCCGAGGAACGTGCACCACATGCCTGAGCGCACACGCGCCTGCGCGCGCGCGGTCCTCGCGCTGCTCGTCGCCGCGGCGGCGCTTATGACCCCCGGTCCCGCCGCACACGCCAACGAAACACCGCTCCCCGACAGCTTCCTCGCGGCGCTGCGCACGGCCGGCATCCCGCAGTCCGCGACGAGCGCGGTGATCCAGCCGCTCGATGGCGGCGCGCTCGTCGCGGCGCTCAATCGTGACGTGCCGAGAAGTCCCGCCTCGACGATGAAGCTCCTGACGACGTACGCGGCGCTGCGCACGCTCGGCCCGGCTTATGCGTGGCACACGGACATTGCGCTCCTCGGTTCGCGCGACGGCGCGATCGTGCGCGGCGATCTCGGCCTGCGCGGCGGCGGCGATCCCTCGCTCGTGATCGAGCAGTTGTGGCTCCTCGTGCAGAAGGTGCGCGGCCTCGGCGTGCGCGATCTGCGCGGCGACCTCGTGCTCGATCGCTCGGCGTTCGCGTTGCCGCCGCACGACAGTGCCGCGTTCGACGGCGAGGCGCTGCGCAGCTACAACGTGGGCCCCGACGCGCTGCTCGTGAACTACGGCTCGATCGCGTACACGTTCGTGCCCGACGTCGCGCGCAACACCGTGCACGTGCTCACGCTGCCGCCGCTCGCCGGTTCGCAGGCACCGGCAACAGTGCGCGCCGCTGCGGGGGCCTGCGGCGACTGGCGTGGCAAACTCCGCGCGGATTTCTCGCGGCCCTTCGTCCCGGTGTTCCGCGGCGCCTTTCCGCTCGACTGCGGCGAGCGCAGCTGGAACCTCGCCCCGCTCGCGCCGACGCCGTATGTCGGCGCCGTGTTTCGCGCGTTGTGGGAATCGAGTGGCGGACGGTGGTCCGGCGAGGTGCGCGAGGGCCTGGTGCCCGCCGGCGCGCCGCTCCTCGCGACACATCTGTCGAAGCCGCTCGCCGAAGTCGTGCGCGACATCAACAAGTACAGCAACAACGTGATGGCGCAGCACCTCTTCCTCACCTTCGGCGCCGAGCGCGCCGGCTGGCCCGCGAGCTTCGAGCGCTCGCGCACCGAACTGCGTGCGTGGCTCGACGCGGCGGGACTGCCGATGCCCGAACTCGTGATCGAAAACGGCGCCGGCCTCTCGCGCGTCGCGCGCGTGAGCGCCGGCAGCCTCGCGCGGCTCCTCGCGGACGCGTACGCGAGCCCCGTGATGCCGGAACTGATGGCCTCGCTGCCCGTGGTGGGCGTCGACGGCACGGCGGCGAAACGTGGCGGCGCCGTGGGCGCCGCGCACGTGAAAACGGGGCTCCTCGACGACGTGCGCGCCATCGCCGGCTACGTGCTCGCTGCGAGCGGGCGGCGCTATGTCGTCGTCGCGATCGTCAACCACGAGCGCGCGGGCGGTTCACAGGCGGCGCTCGATGCGCTGCTCGAATGGGTGCACCGCGCGGGCTGAGGGCTATGATGGTCGCGCGGCGAGCGCGAGGCGGATGCCGAATGCGATGAAAAGGCCGCCGGTGATGCGATCCAGCCAGCGAACGAGCGTCGTGTTGGCGAGCAGCCTGGAAAGCGGCTGCGTGGCGCTCACGAGCATCGAGAACCAGAGCAGGCCGAGGAGTGCGTGGATCGCCGTCATCAGGAGCGTCATGGCGATGACATTGGCGCCTGGCGGGATGAACTGCGGCAGGAAGGAAACGTAGAACACGCCGACCTTCGGGTTCAGCAGGTTGGTCAGCAGGCCGCGACGGAACCAGTCCGATGCCGCGCGCGGGTCGACGTGCCCCGGGACCGGGCGGGCGCCCGGGCGAAGCAGGCGCAGGCCGAGCCACGCGAGATAGGCCGCGCCGGCGATCTTCACGAGGTCGAATGCGAACGCAGAGAGCGCAATCAGCGCACCCAGCCCGAAGGCGGCCAGCAGTCCCCACGTGAAGCATCCGATGACGATGCCCATGCCCGCGCGCAGCGCGGGGCGCGCCCCGACCGCGATGGCGGTGCGCAGCACGAGCGCCGTGTCGAGCCCGGGCGTTGCGGTCAGCAGGGCGGCCGCGGCGGTGAAGGCGAGCAGCGACTGGCCGATGGTCATGAGCGCGCCTGCCGTCGTCGTGCCTTCAGGCGAAGAGGTTCAGGAACACCGTGATGATCAGCGCGTTCGTGAAGTCGATGAAGAACGTGCCGACGAGCGGCGCGACGAGGAACGCGCGCGGCGCTGCGCCGAAGCGCTCGACGAGCGTGCGCATCACCGCCATCGCGTTGGCCGTGGTGCCGAGCATGAAGCCGACGAACCCGCCGCTCATCACCGCCGCATCGTAGTCGCGGCCCATCAGGCGAAACACCGGCACGCACGCGACGGCCACCAGTACGATCTGCGCCACGAGGATCACGATCAGCGGCAATGCGAGCCCGGCGAGTTGCGTCAGGTCGAGCGTCATCAGCGCCATCACGAGGAAAAGCGACAGCGTGATCGCGCCGAGCGTGTCGATCGTGCGATGGGCGAGCCCGAGCCAGCCCGTATAGTCGTCGATGCCGCGGGCTACGGCGGCGGCGATCATGGCGCCGATGTACGCGGGCAGCGTGAGCCCGGCCGCACCGATCAGCGCGCTGATCCATTCGCCGACCCACATCGCGGCGAGCACGATCACGAGGGTCTTCAGCGCGTCGTACGCTTCCGCCGATTCGTCGTCGCTGCCGGCGTGCGGCGCCGGATCGGGCGACTGGATGTCGATGGCCTCGGGCCGCGCGGCGCCCGCGCGGCGCTTCGGGCCGTGCACGTGGTAGCGGTCGATGAACCAGGTGGCGATCGGCCCGCCGACGAGTCCGCCGAGCACGATGCCCGCCATGGCGGTCGCGATCGCGATCGCGGGCGCGCCCTCGATGCCCGCCTGCTCGAAGAGCGGCGCAAACGCGAGCCCCGTCGCGGGGCCGCCGGTGAGCGTCACCGAGCCGGCGAGCACACCGAAGAGCGGCGGCAGGCCGAAGAGGCTCGCGACGCCCGCACCGACGAGGTTCTGCAGCACCGCGAAGACGCTGCCGATCGCGAGGAACACCGCGACCTGCGGGCCGCCGACGCGCAGCAGTTTCAGGCTCGCCGCAAAGCCGATGGACGTGAAGAACGCGATCATCAGCGGCTTCTGCAGCGCCGTGTCGAACTCCGGCAGCGGCAGGCCCTGCGTGCGCGCGACGAGGACCGCGACCGAGACGAGCAGGCCGCCGATCACGGGCGCGGGTACGTTGAGGCGCGCGAGCGGCGGCACCAGGTGTCGCAGCCCATAGCCGAGGAAGAGCGCGAGCCCCGCGAAAGTCACCGTCTGGACGAGATCGAGTGTCATGGGCGGCAAGAATACCGGGCGCGCGGTCAGCCGAGCAGTGATTCGCGGCGATAGAGCCGCCCGGCGAGAAGCGCGAGGGCGACGCCGAGGGCGAGGCTCGACACTGAGGAGACGGCCGCATCGAGCGGTGCGATGGGGTCGCCGCGCAGCAGAGCGGTGATCAGGAAGTGCTGGCCGAGCGACGGCACCGCCATCAGCGCGTGGCTCGGCTGCAGGTCCGCGAGGCCGACGAACACGATCGGCAGGGTCGGCACCAGCATCACAATGCCGAGCCAGGTCTGCGCCTCGCGGTAACTGCGCGTGAAGGACGCAACCACGGTGAGCAGCGCCGCGGCGGCGAGCGCGAGCGGCGCCGTCGCGAGGATGATGCGCGCGACGACACCCGCATCGAGTCGCGCCGTCATGCCGAAGTTCTCGAGCTGGACGAAACGCAGCGCAATCGCGCAGGCGATCACGGTGAGCACGAGCGACAGCAGCATGAAGGTCGCGGCGGCGAGGATCTTGCCGTAAATGAGGTGCTCGCGCGGCACCGGCGTCGTCAGCAGCGGTTCGAGCGAATGCCGCTCGCGCTCGCCGGCCGTGGCATCGATCGCGAGGTAGAGCCCGCCGAGGATCATCGCGAGCAGCACGAGGTAGCTCAGCATCCCGAGCACCGTGACCGAGCGGCTCTGCGGCGTCGATACGTCGATGTCCTGCACGGCGAGGGGCACCTGCAGCAGCGGGTCGACGCCGCGCGCCTGCAGGCGCAGGCGCCCGATGCTGGCCCCGTACTGGCCGATGAGCGCCTTCGCGCGCGCACTGTCGCGGTCGGTGCGGCTCGCCGAGGCGTCGCTGTAGAGCTGCAGCGAGGCCGGGCGCGCCGCCGCGAGGCGCGCAGCGAAGTCCTCCGGGATCGACAGCACGAGCGGGTGCGTGCGCTCGCGCACCGCGCGGCGTGTCGCCGCGTCGTCGAGCGTCACCCGCGTGACCTCGACATTGCGCCCCTCGAGATAGGCCATCAGGTTCGGCGCGCGCTCGGCGTGGCGCACGGCGAGCACGAGGCGCTGGTCGGCCTCGTCGGCGGTGCGCTGGACCAGAAACTGCAGGGCTGCCGCGAGGATCAGCGGGCCGAAGAGCGGCCCGAAGAGGAGCGCCGAGACGAGCGTGCGCCGGTCGCGCAGGTTCTCGCGCACTTCCTTGCGCCACACCGTCGCGATGACGCGACACGCCGCGCCCATCAGCCGAGCCCCTCGTCGCTGCCGATCAGCTGCACGAACGCATCCTCGAGCGACGCGCAGCCGGTGCGCTCGCGCAGCTCGTCGGGCGTGCCGCGCGCCACGACGGCGCCGCGCGCGAGCACGATCACGACGTCACACAGCGCCGAGACCTCCTGCATCACGTGGCTCGAAAAAAGCACGCAGTGACCGGCGTCGCGCAGGCGACGCAGCAGGACGCGCAGGTTCCGCACCGCCATCACGTCGAGGCCGTTGGTCGGCTCGTCGAGCAGCACGTTGCGCGGCCCGTGCACGAGCGCACGCGCGAGCGCCGTCTTGATCCGCTGGCCCTGTGAAGAGCCCTTGGCGCGACGGTCCGCGAACGCGCGCATCTCGAGCCAGTCGATCAGCTCGTCGGCGCGCTGCTCGCGCGCCACGCGCGCCATGCCGTGCAGTTCCGCGAAGTACAGGATGTTCTCGCGGGCCGTGAGATGCGGATAAAGGCCCGAGTCGTGCGTCAGCACGCCGAGGCGCCGGCGCGCCTCGAGCGGTTCGCGCGCCGTGTGCGCGCCGTCGATGAACGCTTCGCCGGCATCGGGCGTGAGCACCGTGCAGAGCATGCGCAGCGTCGTCGACTTGCCCGCGCCGTTCGGGCCGAGGAGCCCCGTGATCGCGCCATCGCCGGCCTCGAGGTCGACGCCGCGCACCGCCGCGACACCGCCGAAGGATTTCGCGAGGCCCGTCGCGGAGATCATCGGATCGTGCTCACGGACCGGGGCCCGCCAGCGTCGTGAAGAACGGCATGGGGCGCACGCGCGCGACGCAGCTGCGATCGAGCTGCGTGGTCGCTCCCGCGCGCAGGAAATCGGCGATCAGGCGATCGACGCACGGCGCGCCGATCTGGCCGTGGCCCATGCCCTCGACGACCACGTGCAGCGCATGGCGAAAGCCGGCCGCGGCGCGCGCGCCGTCGCGGGCGGGCGTCACCGGGTCGGCGCTGCCCGACAGCAGCAGCGCGGGCACCTCGCTCGCGAGTGGCGCGTGCAGGTCCGCATCGATGATGCCGCGTGGCCACTCGCGGCACAGGGCCGTGAGCCCGTCGAGCTGCAGGGCGCCGATGTACGTGGCCGCGAGCGCCGCACGATCGACGGGCGTGCGCTCGAACCACGGCGCATCTTCCGTGCACACGACGCTGTGGTGCATGCCGTAGGCCATCTGGCCCGCGAGCGTGTCGGTCATCTGGAGGTACGCACCCGCGAGCGGCACGAAGTTGCGGTGCATGTGCGCCTCGTAGAGCGCGAGCGGCAGCAGCGCGGCCTGCTCGGCGCTGTAGGTCGAGAGGCGCAGCACCGTCGCGAGGTGCGAGGCGCCGAACTCGAGCGCCACGCGTTCGCCCGTGCGCGGCGCGGCGATCAGGACGCCGGCGGGTTCGGCCGCAAGCTGTGCGCGCAAGCCGCGGTAGTGCACCGTCGGGTCGCCGAACGCGGCGCGGCAGTCGTGGTTGCCCGCGCAGCGGGCGAGGACCGCACCGAGCGCGGCCTCGGCGTCGATCGCGATGTCCGGACCGAGCACGCGTTCGGGTGGCACGACGCCGTCGAGCACCACACGGCGCACGGCGGCGCCATGGTGCCGCACGTACTGCTGCGCGACGCGCGTGCCGTAGGACACGCCGTAGAGATTGATGCGGGCGTAGCCCAGGGCGCGGCGCACGGCGTCGAGGTCGCGCACCGCGAGGCTCGTCGTGTAGAAGCGCGGGTCCGCATGTGCGCCGATTTCCGCGAGGCAGCGGCGCGTGGCCGCGGCGATCTCGGTGTCGCCGGCCTCGAGCATCGCTTCGTCATCGAACGCGCAGCGCAGCGCATTCGAGCGTCCGGTGCCGCGCTGGTCGACGAGGATGATGTCGCGGTCGCGGTGGACGCGCGCAAAGGCGGGCGCGACGCCCGCATAGAACTCGCTCGCCGCGGCGCCCGGGCCGCCCGCGAGCACGAACAGCGGATCGTCGGCCTTGCGCGCGCTGATCGCGGGGACCCGCGCGACGAACAGTTCGATCCGCCGGCCGGCGGGCCTGGCCGGGTCCTCGGGAACACGGAGGCGCCCGCAATCGGCGGCCACGGTCGCGATGCCGGCGGGGTGGACGAGCTGGCAGCGCGCGAAGGCAATCCCCGGGTTTTGTGCGCTCGCGGCGGGCCCGGCAAACGGCGCGCCGACGGGTGCGCCACAAAGCGCGAGGGCGAGCGCGATCGCGCGCGGGGAGCCTCGCATCAGGCCGGGATCGGACGGGCCGCCATCCGGGCAATATGCCGTACAATTCGCGGCCTGTCGTGCGATATCCCCATTCCTTCGACGTCATCGTGATCGGCGGCGGTCACGCCGGTACCGAGGCTGCGCTCGCCGCCGCCCGCATGGGCCGGCGCACGCTGCTGCTCACGCAGAGCCTCGAGACGCTCGGGGCGATGAGCTGCAATCCCGCCATCGGCGGCATCGGCAAAGGCCACCTCGTGCGCGAAATCGATGCGCTCGGGGGCGCCATGGCGCGGGCGATCGATCAGGCCGGCATCCAGTTCCGCACGCTGAATGCGAGCAAGGGCCCGGCGGTGCGCGCGACGCGGGCGCAGGCCGATCGCGTGCTGTACCGGCGCGCGATCCGTGCGCGGCTCGAGAACGAACCGGATCTCGCGCTCTTCCAGCAGGAGGCGGGCGATCTCATCGTCGAGGGCGACCGCGTGCGCGGCGTTGCGACCGTGACCGGCATCGAGTTCGAGGCGCGCGCGGTCGTGCTGACGGTCGGCACGTTCCTCGGCGGGCGCATCCACGTGGGGCTCGACAACTACCCGGGCGGCCGCGCCGGTGATCCGCCGTCGAACCGTCTCGCCGCGCGGCTGCGCGAGCTGCCGCTGCGGGTCGGGCGCCTGAAGACCGGTACGCCGCCGCGCATCGACGGCCGTTCGATCGATTTCTCGCGCCTGCCGGAACAGTGGAGCGACGAGCCCGCGCCGGTGTTCTCGTTCCTCGGCCGCGCGAGCGAGCACCCGCCGCAGCGGCCCTGCCACATCACCGCGACCAACGAACGCACGCACGAGATCATCCGCGCCGCGACGGACCGCTCGCCGATGTTCACCGGCGTCATCGAGGGCGTCGGGCCGCGCTACTGCCCGTCGGTCGAGGACAAGGTGTTCCGTTTTGCGGGCAAGGCCTCGCACCAGATCTTCCTCGAGCCCGAGGGGCTCGATACGCACGAGGTGTACCCGAACGGCATCTCGACCAGCCTGCCGTTCGACGCGCAGGTCGGCTTCGTGCGTACGATCGCCGGGCTCGAGCGCGCGCACCTGACGCGCCCCGGCTATGCGATCGAGTACGACTATTTCGATCCGCGCGATCTCGCGCCGAGCCTCGCGGTGAAGGCGCTCGCGGGCCTTTATTTCGCGGGCCAGATCAACGGCACGACCGGCTACGAGGAAGCCGCGGCGCAGGGGCTCGTCGCGGGCATCAATGCCGCGCGCGCAGCGCGCGACGAGGCGCCGTGGATCCCGCAGCGCGCCGAGGCCTATCTCGGCGTGCTGATCGACGATCTCGTCACGCGCGGCGTGACCGAGCCGTATCGCATGTTCACGAGCCGCGCCGAGCACCGCCTGCTGCTGCGCGAGGACAACGCCGACCTGCGCCTGACGCCGGTGGGCCGCGAGCTCGGCCTCGTCGACGATGAGCGCTGGGCCTTCTTCGAAGCCAAGCGCACCGGCACCGACGCCGAGGTTGCGCGCCTCGACGCGACGCGCGTGCGCGGGGTGAGCGCGATGGAGCTGCTGCGACGGCCCGAGGTGAGCTACGCGAGCCTCGTCGAGCTCGCGGGTCCGCCGGCACCGGCCGCCGACGACCGCCTCGCGCGCGAGATCGCGCAGCAGGTCACCGTGCGCGCGAAGTACGCCGGCTACATCGAGCGCCAGCACGCCGAGATCGAACGCCAGCGCGGCCACGAGGCGCAGCAGCTGCCCGCCGATCTCGATTACCTCGCGATCGGCGGGCTGTCGAACGAGGCGCGGCAGCGGCTCGCCGAAGTGCGCCCCGGCACGCTCGGCCAGGCCGCGCGCATCCCGGGCATCACGCCCGCGGCGATCTCGATCCTGCTGATCCACCTGAAGCGGCGTGAACGGGCGGCCTGAGCGCACGCATCGGCCGGAGCGCGCGCAGCGGCCGGAGCGCGCGCAGCGGCCGGAGCCCCTTGCCCGCCGGACGTCGCCCTGGGTGGTGGCGGCGACGGCCGCCGTCGCCGCATTCGCGATCGCCGTCACCGGCTGCGCGCCGGCCGCACCGCCGGCGAGCAATGTGCTCGTGCGCGGCAACGGCCCGGAGCCCGATTCGCTCGACCCGCAGAAGGCGCGCTCGGTCGAAGCGCACGTCGTGCTGCGCGACCTGTATGAATGCCTGACGTCGCTCGCGAAGGACGCGAGCACGGCGCCCGGCGTCGCGAAGTCGTGGGACGTGAGCAGCGACGGCCGCATCTATACGTTTCACTTAAGAGACAATGCGCGATGGTCCAACGGGGATCGTGTCACCAGCGATGATTTTGTGTTCGCATTGCGCCGCCTGGTCGACCCGACTACGGCGTCCCAGTACGCGCAGCTGATCGACGTCGTCGAGAACGCGGGCGCCATTGTCGCAGGCCGCGCCGCGCCCGAGACGCTCGGTGTCAGCGCGCCGGACCCGCTGACGGTCGTCGTGCGCCTCGCCGCGCCGGCGCCCTATCTGCCCGGCCTGCTGTCGTTCCCGTCCACCTGCCCGGTGCATCGACCGACCCTCGCACGGGAGGGCGAGCGCTTCACGAAGCCGGGCGTCATGGTCTCGAACGGGGCCTTCGTGCTGACGGACTGGACGCCGGGAGTCGGCATCACGGTGACCCGCAACCGCCAGTACTGGAACGACGCCGCGACCCGTCTCGACGGCGTGCGCTACCTGCAGATCGCGGACGAGAGCACCGAGTTCACGCGCTACCGGGCCGGCGACCTGCACGTGACCGCGGTGGTGCCGCGCGCCCAGTACGACATCATCCGCCGCGACTACGCGGCCGAGCTGCACGTCGCGCCGCAGCTCAGCACCTACTATTACGGGTTCGCGCTCGACCGCGCGCCGTTCAGGGACGCCCCCGGCCTGCGCCGCGCGCTGTCGCTCGTCATCGACCGCGAGCAGCTCGCGCGCGCCGTGCTGCGGGTCGGCGAGTTGCCCGCCTACGGATGGATCCCGCCCGGCGTGCACGACTACACCGCGCAGCAGTTCGACTACGCGGGCCGCCCGATGACCGAGCGCATCGCCGAAGCGCGGCGCCTGTATGCCGCTGCAGGCTACAGCGCGACGCGGCCGCTGCGCTTCGAACTGCGCTACAACAGCGGCGAGGTGCACAGCCGGCTCGCGGTCGCGATCGCGGCGATGTGGAAGGAGGCGCTCGGTGTCGAGGCGCAGCTCACCGCCGTCGAGTTCCGCTCCCTGATGGCCGACATCGACGCGCGCAACGTCGAGATGTTCCGCATGAGCTGGAGCGGCGACTACAACGACGCGTACACGTTTCTGCAGTACCTGAAGTCGGACTTCGGCATCAACCTGCCGCGCTACGCGAACCCGGCCTACGACGCGCTGCTCGCGCGCGCCTCCGCCACCGTCGACCCCGCCGCGCGCCGCGCGCTGCTCGAGCAGGCCGAGCGCACGATGCTCGCGGACACACCGCTCCTGCCGCTCTATTTCTACGTCAACAAGCACCTCGTGAGCCCGCGGGTCGAGGGCTGGTACGACAACGTGCTGAATGTCGTCTACAGCAAGGACCTCGCGCTGCGGCCGCTGCCGCGGTAGGCGGCAGTCTCCGGAGGCCCGCGTTCAGATCACCTCGAGCCGATCCTTGGAGGCGCCGCGCACGGCGTCGATCACGATCGAGCGATCGAAGGTGACGAGCCTGCCCCCGTGCGCCACAGCGAGCGCCAGGAGGTAGATGTCGGTGATCCGGTTCGAACCGTGCACGCGCGCGTGATCGATGCGCCGCGAGTCGAGCAGACTGACATCATCGGGCCAGAACATGTGACAGGGATGGGCGGTCGCCTCGGCCAATCGATCGGCGACCACGGCGACCGGTCGTGCACGCGGGTAGCGCGCGTGCACGAGAATGCGAAGGCATCCGTTCTGGGTGATGGGGCAGGATGCCCAGCCGGCCCCTCCTTCGCGCGCAAGCCAGGCGCGGGCCGCTCCATGATGCACATGGCCTGCATCGAGCAGTGCTCGCATCAGTAGGCATCGTCCTCGCGCAGACGGTTGATCAGCTCATCCGTGACTACAGGCCCTTCCGATGGAAACGGGCGAAAGCCGTAGATCGCCTCAGACTCCACGACGCCGGCTACGGATGGCGCGCCGGTCTGTGTCAGCGAGTGGCGCGCCAGTTCCGAGATGACCTGGCCGGCCGTCTTGCCCTCGCGTCGGGCACGTTCCTTGGCGGCCTGGAGAACGTCCTCGGCAATGTCGAGGGTGGTGCGCATGCGCCAGATGATAGTACATCATTTAGGCGTACTAATGAAACAATACCACGGCTACAATCAGACACTTCTACGAAATAAACACCAATCACCCGCGTGTTGCGATCCGGCCGGTCACTTCGCCTGCGCCGCGATCCACTTGTGCATCCGCTCGGACAGCACGTCGAGCGGCACCGCCCCGCTCGACAGCAGCGCGTCGTGGAACGCGCGGATGTCGAACCGCTCCCCGAGCGCGGCCTGCGCCTCGCGGCGCAGGTCGAGGATCCGCAGCTGTCCGATCTTGTACGCGAGCGCCTGTCCCGGCCAGGCGATGTAGCGGTCGACCTCGTTGACGATGTCGGCCTCGGTTTTCGCCGCGTTCGCCTTGAAGTAGTCGATCGCCTGCTGGCGAGTCCACTTCTTCGCGTGGATGCCGGTGTCGACGACGAGCCGCACCGCGCGCCACATGTCGTAGGTGAGCTGGCCGAACTTCGCATACGGATCGTCGTAGAGGCCCATCTGCTCGCCGAGGCGCTCGCTGTAGAGCGCCCAGCCTTCGATGTACGCGGTGTAGTCGGCATTGCGGCGAAAGAGCGGCAGCGACTTGTCTTCCATCGCGAGCGCGATCTGCAGGTGATGTCCAGGCACCGCCTCGTGCACCGTGAGCACCGGCATCTCGTACTTCGGGCGCACTTCCGGCCGATAGAGGTTGACGTAGTAGTAGCCGGCGCGCGAGCCGTCGAGGGCCGGGCCCTGGTAGTAGGCTGTCGTCGTGTCGGGCGCGCTCGTCATCGGGATCGGCCGCACGCCGTAGGGCATGCGCGGCAGCTTGCCGAAGAACTTCACGAGTTCCGGGTCGATGCGCTTGGCCATCGCGGCGTAGGCTTCGAAGAGTTCGTCGCCGGTCTTGTAATAGAACTGCGGATCGGTGCGCAGGAAGGTCAGGAATTCCTCGAAGCTGCCGTTGAACCCGACCTTGCGGATCACCTCGTCCATCTCGGCGCGGATGCGCGCGACCTCGCGCAGGCCCGTTGCGTGGATCTCCTCGGGCGTGAGGTTCGTCGTCGTGTGGTAGGCCACGCGGTTCGCGTAAAAGGCGGCGCCGTCGGGCGTGTCCCAGATGCCGTCGCTCGTGCGGCACGCGGGCAGGTACTTGTCGCGCATGAAGGCGTCGAGGCGCCGGAAGGCCGGTATCACCTGCTCGCCGATGGCGCGGCCGGCCTCGCCGATCAGCCGCGCACGGTCCTCGGCGCCGATGCCGTCGGGAAAGCGTTTGAACGGCTCGAAGAACGGGCTGTCTTCCGCATTGGCGGGGATCTGCAGCGCTATCTGCGCCGGCACCCGCTCCATGATCGAGCGCGGCTGGGTCCGCTTCTCGCGGATGGCCGTCTCGAGCAGCGCGATGTTCTCGTCGATGTAGGCGCCCATCTTCGTCAGGCGCGCAATCCACGCCTCGTAATCGGCCACGGTCGCGAAGGGCAACAACTCGGCGATCTCGCTCGAGGTCTGCACGCCGTCGCGCGGGCGGGCCACCTCGTAGAGCCAGGGCTTGAACGGCTGCGCGTCGAGGCGGCGCTGGAAGTCGAGCGCAAAGAGGTCGTAGTTGAGCTTGTCGGCGTTCGAGAGCCCGGCGCGCGGGATGGCCTTCAGTTCCGCGAGCGTCGCGGCGTAGCGCGCGTAGCGTGCCGCGAAGGCGGCCGGCGTGAGGTCGGGCCAGCGGTCCGCGAAGCGGTGATCGCCGAGATAATCCGCGCTGATGGGGTTGTCTTGAAGATCCGCTTCCCATGCGGAGTCGAACAGCGCCTGCAGGCGGGCATCGGCCGCGAGCGAAGCGTGCGGGGCCGCAATCAGGCTGGCGGCGAGCAGCGCGAGCAGGGGGCGCATCCGGGGATTGTGTGCCAATCCCCGGGGGCTGCAAAGACCGCGGTCAGTCGACGCGCAGCTGCCCCATGCTCGGGCGAAAGCGCAGGTTGCGCGGGTTGCCGTGCCCGACGTCGCGCGAGACGACCGTCACGCCCGCGTCCGCGAGATACTCGCCGATCAGCGTGAGCACCGCATCGGCGGCGAGGCGCGCCGGCTCGCCCGCCTCGACGCTCGCCGCGATCTTGCCCTGCACGTCGATGCCGCGCTCCATCGCGCCCCGGAAGCGCTCGACGCAGCGATCGAGGAGCAGCAGGTCCGAGGCGAGCGTGCGATCGGTGACGTCGGTCTGGCTCGCGCCGCGCGCGATGAAGCGCAGATGCAGCAGCGCCCCGTGCTCCTCCACCGCGTCATAGAGGCAAACCGCGAGCGTCCCGTCGAGGGTCGCGGTGAACAGGACGTCGTCCGCAGTGACCTCGAAATGGTCGGGCGGGACGCAGACGATGCGTGGGTCCGGGTGCAGCACGACGCCATGGTGCGGATTTCCGGCGCCCGGAACCTTGAACTGCATCACGGGCGGCACATGGCTAGAATGGGGCGGACGGCGGGGTGCCGCCGGACGGCGACACAGTGAGGGGTACGTCATGTTCGATATCGGTTTCCTGCCGATCATTCTGCTCGTCGCGATCCTCGTCATCGCGTCCAAGGCGTGGCTCACGGTCCCGCAGGGCTACGAATTCACGCTCGAGCGCTTCGGCCGGTACAAGAAATCGATGGGCCCCGGCTTCCATTTCATCGTGCCCTTCGTCGAAGCGGTCGGGCGCAAGATCAACATGATGGAGCAGGTGCTCGACGTGCCGCGCCAGGAGGTGATCACGAAGGACAACGCGATGGTCAGCATCGACGCCGTCGTGTTCTTCCAGGCGCTCGATGCCGCCAAGGCGGCCTATGAAGTCGACAACCTGCGCCTCGCGGTGATCAACCTGACGATGACCAACATCCGCACGGTCGTCGGCTCGATGGACCTCGATGAAACGCTGTCGAAGCGCGACGAGATCAACCACCGGCTGCTCAAGGTCGTCGACGAGGCGACGACGCCGTGGGGCATCAAGGTGACCCGCATCGAGATCAAGGACATCCAGCCGCCGGCCGACCTCGTCGAGTCGATGGCCCGGCAGATGAAGGCCGAGCGCGACAAGCGCGCCAATATCCTCGACGCCGAAGGCTTCCGCCAGGCCGCGATCCTCAAGGCCGAGGGCGAGAAGCAGTCGGTCGTGCTCGCGGCCGAGGGCAGCAAGGAAGCCGCCTTTCGCGAGGCGGAAGCGCGCGAGCGGCTCGCGCAGGCCGAAGCGCGTGCCACGGCGATGGTCTCGCAGGCGATCGCGCAGGGCGATGTGCAGGCGATCAACTACTTCGTCGCGCAGAAGTACGTCGATGCGCTGAAGGACTTCGCGACCTCGCCGAACCAGAAGGTGCTGTTCCTGCCGATGGAGGCGAGCGCGCTGATCGGCACGATCGGCGGCATCGCCGAGCTGGCGAAAGACGCGATGGCGAAGCAGACGTCGGGCGCCGCAGCACCGGTGAAGCGGCCATGATGAACCTCCTGATGCATCTCGAGTGGTGGCACTGGTGGATCGCCGCCGCCGTGCTCGCGGCGATCGAGACCTTCATGCCGGGTGCCGTCGCGATCTGGTTTGCGATCTCGGCCGCGGTCGTCGGCGCGCTCGTGCTGATCATTCCGGTGCCGTGGCAGCTGCAGCTCGTGCTCTTCGGCGCACTCGGCATCGTCGCGATCGTGGCCTTTCGCAGCTATGCGAAGCGCAATCCGCAGACGACCACCCAACCCGCGCTCAATCAGCGCGGCGCGCAGTATGTGGGCCACGAATTCACGCTCGTCGAGCCGATCCAGCAGGGTTTCGGCAAGGTACGGATCGGCGATACGGTATGGAAAGTGGCGGGACCGTCGCTGCCGATCGGCGCGCGCGTGCGCGTGACCGGTGTCGACGGTGCCGTGCTCACGGTCGTCGCGAGCGGGTGAGTCGCCGCGCCGACGCGCAACTCTGGGGAGGATCGTCATGCTGGTTCGTCACGTACTCGACCGCAAGGGTCATGCCACGCACGCCATCGGGCCGGACGCCACCGTACTCGATGCGCTCAAAGTGATGGCCGAGCATGAGATCGGCGCGCTGCTCGTGATGCAGGGCGATCGCGTGCTCGGCGTGATGTCCGAGCGCGATTACGCGCGCAAGGTGGCGCTCCTCGGCCGCGCGTCGCGCGATACGCCGGTCTCGCAGATCATGTCGTCGCCACCGGTCACCGTGACGCCGGCGGACACGATCGACGGGTGCATGCGCCTCGTCACGGACAAGCGCATCCGCCACCTGCCGGTGATCGACGGCGGCCGGGTGGTCGGCGTGCTGTCGATCGGCGATCTCGTGAAGGCGATCCTCAGCCAGCAGAGAGAGACGATCGAGCAGCTCGAAGCGTACATCAGAAGCTGACAGCGGACAGCTCATGGCCGGCAGCCGGAGGCGCATGCGACTTCGACGGGTACCAGGCAGTCTCGTCGGGCTGTGGCTCTGCCTGTGCGCACCGTCGTTCGCGGCGGCCGCGGCGCAGTGCGATCAGCCGTGGTCGTGCAGTGGCGTCGCGCGCATCGTCGCGATCGGCGATGTGCACGGCGCGCTCGCCGAGTACGAGTCGATCCTGCGGGCCACCGGCCTCATCGATGACGGCGGGCACTGGGCCGGCGGACAAACCTACCTCGTCAGTACGGGCGACCTGATCGATCGAGGCCCGGAATCGCTCGGTGTCATCCAGCTCCTGCGCCGCCTCGAGGCCGAGGCGCCGGCCGCCGGCGGGCGCGTGCTGGTGACGCTCGGCAATCACGAGGCGATGAACCTCACCGGCGAGCTCGATTACGTGGTGGCGGCCGACTATGCGGCGATGGCCGCGTCCGAGGATCCGGCGACGCGCGAGGCCGCGTTCCGCTCGCTCGATGCCCACGGCGCCTTCGCGGATCTCACCGGGGAGGCTGCGCACGCCGCGTTCGACCGCCGTTTCCCGCGCGGCTGGTTCGCGCGGCAGCGGGCCTTCAGTGCCGAGGGCGAGGTGGGCCGCTGGCTGATCGCGCGTCCGCTGATGGTGCGCGTGAACGGGGTGCTGTTCACGCACGGCGGCCTGCCCCCAGGGCTCGCCACGCAGACGCTCGCTGCGCTCAACACGACGTCGCTGCACCAGGATCTCGTCGATTACACGACTGCGTGGCACGCGCTGATCGCGGCCGGGCTCCTCGATCCCGATACCTTGTTCGAGGCGCGCGTCGCGCTCGCGCAGCAGCGGCTCGCGACGTACACGGGCGAGGATCGTGCGGCGCTCGAACGCGCATTCGCGACGCTGCAGCGGACCGATACGTCGCCGGTACACAGTGTGGCGGGGCCCCTGTGGTATCGCGGCAGTGCGATGTGCAACAGCGCCTTCGAAACGGACACGGTGGCGAGCGTGCTAGGCCGGCTCGGCGGCGATTCCGTCGTGATCGGCCACACGGTCACGACGACGAAGCGAATCACCACGCGCATGGATGGCCGGGTCACGATGATCGACACCGGCATGCTGCCTGCGTACCACGGCCAGCCCTCGGCGCTCGTCATCGAAGGCGACGCACGCCGCGTGATCTACGCCCGCGCGCCGGGCGAGCAGGCGTCGCCCGAGCCCGAGGCGCGCCGCGTCGGCGATCGCCCGGGGAATCTCACCGACGATCAGCTCGAGGATTTCCTGCGCGACGCCGACATCGTCGCGAACGAGTCACCACCGATCGCCCGCGCCGGCACGCGCTGGCTGACGCTCCGCCGCGGCGATGCGACGGTGCATGCGCTCTTCATCACCGCACCGGAGCGCGGGCGCTGGCAGAACGAAGTCGCGGCCTATCGGCTCGACCGGCTGCTCGGCATCGACATGGTGCCCGTGACGATCGAGCGCACGATCGACGGGCAGGCAGGCGCACTGCAGTTCTGGATCGAGAAGGCCGTGAGCGCCGCCGTGGTCGAGCGCGACAAGGTGCGCGTGCCGCCGTGGTGCAGCCTGCAATCGCAGTACGGCCTGATGCGCGCATTCGACGCCCTCGCCGGCAACACCGTCCGCCGCGCGGAGGACGTGCTGCTCGGCACGAACGACGGTCTCGCGCGGCTCATCGACCATGCGGTGCTCTTTCCGACGGCGCGCCGGCTCGATCCGCGCGTCGCACCGCCCCCCGTGGGCGACGAGCTCGCGCGCCGTCTGCGCGCGCTCGATGCCGCCAAGCTCGCATCGGCGCTCGCGCCGTGGCTCGACCGGGCGCAGCAGAAGGCGATCCTGTCGCGGCGCGACGCGCTGCTCGGCACGCGCTGACGCGCCCTCTTCAGAACGCCTTGACGAGAATCGCGATCGTCAGCGCGACGTGGATGCCGGCGAAGAGCCACGGCACGAGCAGCTCCACCGTCGTGGTCTGCAGGTAGGTCCGCCGCGAACGGGCGGCGTCCAGCGCGGCCCATTCCGCCGTGAACGGCGCAAACGGCAGCTCGCGTTCCATCGCGACGATCACGCGGAACTTGCCGGCGTTCAGCTGCCGGTACGACAGCACCATCATCCACCACGCGACGCACATCAGCACCGCCGCGGTGGCGGGCGCGATGACGAGCGTGCGCGAAGCGATGAGACCCTCCTTCAGGGCGACCGCCAGCGCGCCGACGACGGCCGTGTTCATGCCGACGAAGAAGGAATTGGCGAGCATGCGCCGGTTGCTGACGCGGTCGGCCATCTCGACGCACATCTGGTACTGGCGCAGCGCATGGTAGCGATAGTCCGCGCCATAAGCCTCGGGCGGCGCCGCATGCAGCACGTCGGTGAACCGGTCGTCGGCGTCGTTCATGGGGACTTCCTAGTGCGAGGGCAGGTGGCGCAGCTTGCGGTCGCGATTGAGCAGCACCCAGGTCGCGTGCTCGGCGAGCGCGGCGCGCCCGAGGGAATAGAGAACCGAGCGGCGCCGGTCATCGGCGACATCGCCCTGCAGCTGCGAGCGGGCTTCGTCGAACAGCCGGTACATGTAGCCGTACTGCCGCGCGAGCTCCTTTGCCGCCGATTTCTGCAGCCACGCCTCGAGCAGGCCCGCGGCGAGCGGCAAGAGGCCCATCGTCACGACGAGCGGGGTCTTGAGGTACCCGGTATGCAGCACCGGCACGAAGCACAGCACCGCCGCGGCCGCGAGGCCGAAGACCAGCGTGACCGCGCCCGTCCGCTCGGTCAGCGCGATCATGTGGCGGCGCTGCTCGCCCGCATGCCAGAAATAGCCGAGCTGGCCCGAGCCGCGCGCCTTCACCGGATCGAGCGAGCCAACCCAGGTCTCGATCGCGTGCTCGATGCCGCCCGAGATGCCGTCGCGTCCGGCGTCGTGCATCTCGAAATCGACCGCGCGCATCGCGTTCCTGATCCAGTCGAGCTCGGGGTCCTGCCGGCGCAGGAAACTCTCGTCGCCCGTGTGCAGCCGGCCCTCGTCGCGCACGCCGGCGATGCGCAGGTAGAACTGCACGCGCAGCCCCTCGCAGAGCGCGCGATACTCGAGATGGTCGCGATGCCAGCCGCGATACTCGGCGTAACGGCTAAGCGCGATGGTCGTGAGCGCGGCGCCGAAGAACACGTAGATGAGGCCCCACATCGCCGGGATCTTGGAGTACAGCACGAACGCGCAACCCATCACGGCGCCGATGCCGTACGTCCACGCGGTGATGCGCGTGAGGCGCCGGCGGTAGAGCGTGGCGAGGTGGTCCGCGAGCGCGATGAGCCGGGCACAGCGCCGCACGGCAGGCGGTGCGCCGACGAACGGTGCGCGCTCGTCGGCCAGTGCGCCGGCAGTGGCATGTTTCGCAACCCCGTTGAACTCTTCGGTGCGCTCGAGAACGTGCAGGTACTCCTCGGGCATCGACTCCTGCAGCGTCGAGCGGCCGCCCGCGAACTCGTGCAGGTAGCCCGCCGACAACGGCTTGTGGCCGTTTGTCGGCTCGCCGTTCCTGCGATCCCGCGACACGAGGATGTGGTAGACGAGGGAATTGTCGGCCTCGCCGAGCGCGAGATCGCGCAGCTCGTCGGTGGCCGGCCGTGCGCCACCCTTCGAGGCGAGCCGGTAATTGACGACGGCGGCGGTGCCTCCGGGGCTCGCCGACGGCTTGCCGTCCCACAGGGCGAGCAGGATGTAGCAGTAGCGCGCGAGGAAATCGCCTGCGACCGCATACAGCGTGTCGCGGTCGGCCGCCGCCTCACCGTTCGTCAGGTCGACGACACGCGAGACCGCACGCAGTTCATCGAAGCGCGCCAGCTCCTCGGGGCCCGAGAACTGCGCGCGGTAGTCCGCGATCGGCAGCGGCTGCAGGAACACGAGTTCGAGGCCGAGCGCGTGCGCCTCCTCGGCGACGAGGAGGTCTGCCCCCTCGGCGAGTTGCGAGGCGACGATCAGCGGCGTGCGGGGCCAGCGATCGCGCAGCGATGCGAGGAACTCGCGCACCCGCTCGCGCGCCGCAGGCACCTCCGATTCGACGAGGTCGCGGTGTCCGGTGACACCGATGACGAGGGGGATGGCGGCAGGCAGGTCCATCGGTACGGCAGTTGTCTCCATGTCAGTGCGGCAGACGGACGAGCCGCTGCTCGAGATCGCGAGTGTAGTATCGCTGTTCGCCGAAGCGCTTGCGCACGACCGGCAGGGCTTTCGTCAGCAGGTCGCGCGCCTCCGGGTACTTCTTCTCCGCCGCGCAGGCCGTGGCGCGCACGGCGTCCTGCAGCGCGTAGCGCCAGGCTTCGCCCGGCATTTCGGCGAGCGGGTACTGCTTCTCGAGCAGCGATCGGGCGCGGGTGAGGAGCGCTTCGGCCTGGGTGGCGCGATTCGTGCGGGCGTACACGTCGGCGAGGTTGGTCAGCACCTGGTCGAGCATCCAGTGATTCTGCTTCTCGGCGATCCTCAGCGCCTCGTCGAGTTTCTTCTCCGCGTCCGTGTAATTGCGCCTTGCGAGATCGATCATCGCGAGGCTATTGAGCGGCAGGATCAGGTCGTCGTGGTCGGGGGGTTTCGTGCGACGATCGATGTCGAGCGTTCTCGCGAGATAGCCTTCCGCCTCGTCGAGCCTCCCATCGATGAGCAGGCCACGCCCGATGTTGTTCAGGATCGAGCCCACTTCAGGGTGATCCTTGCCGGCCCACTGTTCCGAGATGCCGAGGCTCTCCTTCCAGACGTCGACCGCCTCCCTGTAACGACCTGTCTGGAAATAGAGGGCGCCCAGGTCATTGAGATTGCTGCCGACCTTCCAATGCTTCGGACCCAACTGCTTTCGCCATATCGCGAGACTGTGCAGCATCAGCGGTTCGGCTTCCTGGTATCGGGCCGCGAAGAACAGCGTTCCGGCCAGCCCCTGCAGGGTCTGCGCCACCTGAACGCTTTCCGGCCCGTGCAATCGACGATCGATCTCGAGGGCGTCCCTGTAGAGTCCTTCTGCCTCCGCGTCGGATCCGAGCTGCGAGAGCGTGTCACCCAGGCCGTTCAGGTTGTTCGCGACGAGCGCGTCGCCCCCGGGACCCAGGCGTCGCGCGTCCTGGAGGGCCTCGCGGTAGAGCTTCTCGGCGTCCTTGTACTTGCCGTCGAGATAGGTGGCGGCCGCCAGCGCGCTTCGCGTTTCGGTGCTGGCCCGGCTCGCGGCCCCGAGTGTCTGCGTGCGGGCCTGCAATGCCTCGTCGAGGAGCTGGATCGCGGGCGCCGGGAGCCCGAGCCCCGTGTACGCGCGACCCATTGCCGTCATGAGGCTCGCGCGTACCGCGGGGCGGTCGGTCAGCTGCCGGCGCACATCGCTGGCGCCCCGGTCGAGCATCTCGCGCACCGTGAACTCGTTCGCGCGAGCCTTGGTGGGGTCGGCCAGTGTGAACAGCGAAACCATGAAGTTCATGGTTTCCTCCGTCGTCGACGCTTCGGTCACGGCACGCTGGCGTTGCGATGTCGCGATGACGGCCGATACCGTCGCGGCGACGGCCAGGATCGCGAGACCTGCGACTGCGGCCGCCCGTATGTTTCGCGCGCGTCGCGCCTGTGACCGCGATGCCTCGATCAGCGCGCGTTCCGTGGGCGTGATTTCGACTTCGGCCTCCACGACCGTGAGCGCTTCCTCGAGGGGGCGGCCTTTCGCCAGCAGCAGGTCCGGACGGCGGCCCTCCTGCTCCCAGCGCTCCGCGGAAACCGCGAGCCGGCCGTGGGCGCGCAGCATGTCGCGGTTGGTTTCCAGCCATTCGTGGACGCGTGGCCAGTGCCGGAGCAGGGCCTCGTGTGCGATCGACACGACCGGACGGGCATCGACTCCGAGCTCGGACACACAGAGCCGCGCTTCGATCAGTGCGCGCACGAGTTCGCGCTGCGGGCCGGCCGGAAACTCATCGAGCGCGGCGCTGCGCCGGCTGTAGGCGCCCACGCCGTCAGCGGTGACGGCAATCAGCTTGCGGAGCGTCGCCGGCAGGCTGTCCCGGGTATCGGATGGCAGCGACAGGAACACGGCCTCGGCGCGCTGTGCGAGCGCGCCTTCCACGCCGCCGATGTCGCTGTATGCGGCGAAAGTCAGCGTGCCGTCGGATGCGCGTCGCTTGTAGAGCTCTTCCAGCGCGAATTCGAGCAGCGGCAGGGCCTCGGGGCTGCGAGCCGCTTCATCGCGCAGCAGCTCGTCGAGGCTTTCGCCGCCACCGACGTGCGTCTCGAAGCGCAAGCCAGCGGCTGCCGCGGGCAGTCGTATGATCTGGCCGATTTCCGCCGGGGTCGGTGGCCTGAGGTCATACTGGCCATGCCCGGCCTTCATCGCGACGAGATCCGCGTGCTCGACGCACCGTGGATAGAAATCACTGCGCAGTGTCGCGATGACCCACACTGCGCCGGTGGCGATCACCCGCCCGAGCAGCGTGAAGAAGCGTTCGCGCTCTTCGAAGTCGCAGCGCTCGTCGGAGAACACTTCCTCGAGCTGGTCGATGACGAGGGCCATGCGCTGGTCGGGCGCGATCCCGCTTCTCACCAGCGCGATGACATCCTCGTCTCCGGTCCCCGGTTGGCCCAGCGCCCTGGCCAGGACCTCACGGAGCAGCAGGGACAGATCGTTGCGCCGATCGCGGGGGCGCAGCTCCGCGCGCATCCAGCCGGCGACTCCCTCGATGATGCCGGGCTGCGTCAGTACCGGCAGCAATCCGGAACGCACGACCGACGACTTGCCGCTGCCGCTGGCGCCGATGACCAGGAGAAACGGGTGATCGTCGGCTGCCTGCCTGCGCAGCGCGGCGATCATCTCGCCCGTTGCGGCAGTACGGCCGAAGAAAATCGGCGCATGTTCGAAGCCGAAGGGTTCGAGGCCCCGGAACGGCGACTCGTTCCACAGCGTGACGTCGGCGCGCTCCGCGCCGACCGCCTCGGGAAAGCGCCGCGCGATCAGCTTGCGGAGGTGAACCTCGATCAGTTCCTCGAACTCCGCGACATTCCCGAACGGGTGAAACGCGGCACGCAGCGTGCCGTCGGCTTCATCGTGGAACCACCGTTGCACGAACGCATCCAGCGCCTGTTTCTGGCGCAGTCGCTCGACGGATTGCTCCGTGTTGTCGACGTCGATCAGGGGCGGCGCCGTCTTTCGATACACGAGCAGCGCCGGATGCCCATGGCGGCGCAGGCCCGCGAGCGCATCCTCGAACTCGAATTCGGTGCCGGAGCCGTATGGGCTGCCATCCGGCTTGCGGAAACTCGCAGGGAGCCGGGTCCCCAGCCTCGACCACAGCACGCAGATCACCGCATCGGCACTCGCCGGATGCGGCAGCTGGTCCTGGAAGGACGCCGACGCAACCAGTGGCTCGTGTTCCCAGAAGACGGGCTCGAGTGTCACGCGGCCCGCGAATTCCGTGCGCAGGCGCTCGATGACGCTGCGGGCGATCAATCGCTCCTGGGCGACGTCACCCGGTGACGACAGGAATATCCTGAAGGCGTCCAAAGCGGCCCGAGATTACTGAAGGGATCCGCAGCGAACAATCGTCGTTGCGGGTCCCTTCAGTGGGCAATGAGGTGGGTCGCGAGATGTTCTCGCTATGCGGTCGTTCGCCTGCGCCGACGGATGGCTGCGAGGGCGATGAGGCCCGCAGACAGCAGGGCGAGTGTGCCCGGCTCGGGCACGGATGTCGGCGGTTCGGTCGTTCCGCCGCCCTGCAACAGGCCACTCCGGAAGCGGTAGAAGTAGTCGCCGCCGGTCACTACAGCCGAGGAATCGCTGAAGAGCGACTGACCATCGGCGGAAATGAACCGTTCGACTCCGGGGTAGGTGCCGCCGTCGATCCCGTCCGTGCGGATGCCGTAGCGCACGTCGAGGTCGAAGTTTCCGTCACCCAGCATGTAGATGAATGCCTGGATGGAATACGAAGGGCCCACGGCGTTGCCGGACTCGTCGTACGATCCCGCGACGTCGTTCCACCAGAGACGCACGGTCGGCACCGCATCGGCGATGTTGTACGGACCGGTGAAGTCCGGCTGCCCTTCGGCGGGTATGCCGACCCCGAAGCCATTGGTCGAGAACATCGAACCCGATTCGGTGGGCTGCGCGCCCGCGCGCGGGGCGAGCCCGGCGACAGGCAGCAGCCCGAATGTCGGGTCGACCCCGGCCGACGCACTGCAATCGCCGGTCTGCGACAGCGTAAACGTGCCGTTGGCAAACATGCAGAACGACGCGTACAGCGAACTGCCCACCTGCAGCGGCGCGACGGGCTGGAAATCGTACGAGACGTCGTTGTTCGTGCCGGAGTCGCTGTCGGGATCGTATGAACCGCTCAGCGCAAACTGCAGGGAGCCACTCCCGGGCAGCGCGGACGGGCCGAACAGGTTGATCGAACTGAATGACCAGCCGGAACCGCTCGACTCGAAGGCGCTCGGGTCGAAATCGACGCGAATATTTCGTGCTTGCAGGCTGGTGAGAGGCAGCAGCGCCAAAGCCGCAAAGACGAGTCCCCGATGCGAAATTCCCTTCCTCATGACTGTCCCCTGCCGTGCAGTGTTTTGGGTTGGGTCGTGGGACATAGCCGCAGCAAATTCGATGCCACCTCGCGTCCGCCTGTCCACAATCAATGATTTAGATCAAGATACCCGCCGCGTCGCTGGCGCCGCACGGGCAAAGTGTAAGATCCGCCGACGCGTTCGCCGCAGAGTGGACTGTTCGGGGGTCGCATGACGAGAGGGATGCAGGCGCGTGACCGGAGCGCGATCGCAGCCCAACGGGTTTTTGGTTTCGGCGTGCTGCTGGCGGCTTCCGCTGCACTGCACGCAAGTGAAGGCACCTGCACGCTCGATGCGCTGACGGCCCCCGACCTCGTGATCGAGGATGCCAAGCCCGTGCGCTTTGCCACCGACATCACGCGCAAGGCGATGGCACACACGGCGGCCGACCCCGCACCCTTCAGGATCAAGGTCCGGCGTGCGGGCAGGGGGATCAGCTCGTTCAACAACGAGCCGCGCTACGAGCTCGCCGCCTACGAGATCTCGCGCCTCCTGTTCGCGGCGGACGAGCAGATCGTTCCGGCGATCGCGCTGCGTTCGGCGCCGCTCGCGCGGTTCCAGGCGATCGATCCGGCGGCCGTCGAGGCCTGGAGCGGCACCGCTGCCACGTTCTACATGGTGCAGTGCTGGCTGAACGGTGCGAAGCCCCACCCGCTCGCGATCGACGAGGCGCGCTTCGCGGCCGACCCCGCCTATGCGCGCGCGATCAGTCGCCTGAATGTCCTCACGTATCTTATCGAGCACAAGGACTCGAATCTCGGCAACGTGATGTTGACGGGCGAGGGCGCGGCCGTGCGCGCCTGGGCGATCGACAATGGCGTCGCGTTCGAGTCGGAGGAAAGCGACGTCGGCACCTTCTGGAAGAATCTCCGTGTCACCGCGATCGATCAGGCGCTCGCGGCGCGGCTGCATGCGCTGACCCTCGACGAGCTGCGCGCGCGCCTCGCGGTGATCGCGCAGTTCGAACTCGTCGGTGACCACTGGGAGCCGCGGCCGCTCAGCGCGAATTTCGACGCCCTGCGCGGCGTGCGGCGCAAGGGCGGGCAGGTGCAGCTCGGTCTGACGGGCAAGGAAATCGGCGCGATCGAGCGGCGACGCGAGCGGCTCGTGAATCGCATCGACAAGGGCAATCTCAGAATACTGCCCGACGCATCGTGAAGACGGCGCTCGCCGTGGCGCCATCCATGTCGATCGCGATGATCTCGATGCGCTCTTCGAACGCGAGGTCCTCCGGCGCGATGCCGGTGAGCCGCGCGGCGGCGCAATCGAACGCGAGCCAGCGCGGCAAGGGAGTCCCGTTCGCGAGCCGCGCCTCGTAGGCGAGCACATCCCCGGGGTCGGGATCGAAGAACGTCTCGGCCGGCAGCGCATGGTCGATCCGCTGGCCGGGGCGGACGACGAGATCGGCCGGCTCGCGCTGGCGCAGCGGCGCCGTGTTGTGCGTCTCGGCGCGCGACAGCGCCGTGTAGCGGCGGCCGATCAGCACGGCAACCCCCACCCACGCGACGCACAGCGCGGCATTCACCAGTGCGAACCCGCGCGTGCCGAAGCCGAACACGTTGAGGCCGACGAATACCACGCCCGCCTGCACGATGTCGCCGAAGCGCCAGAAGAAGGTATCGATCGTGGTCTTGCCGTCGAACTTCTCGGCGGCGCTGGTCGGCAGATAGAGCGTCTGCTGCGTCGTGTTCATCAGCGAGTAGTTGGTCGCACTCTCGAGGATCTTCGCCACGTAGATCATCGTAAACACCGGCACGAAGGCGATGGCACCGTAGACGAAGAGTGCAATGGCCGGCAGCACGAGCAGCGCGCCGCGCACGCCGACTGCGCGATAAACGCGCGACACCACGAGCGCCTGCACGAGCACGCCGAGCAGCGTGACCCACAGCTGATAGCGCGCGTACAGCGAGCCGATGATCGCCTCGCGCTGGGCGAGCACGGCCTCCGCGCCGGCGAGCGCCTCCGCGCGCGCCTTGATCAGTGCTGCGAGCAGGTAGTCGCCGGTCGAGCCGATGCAATTCAGCAGCACGACGAAGCCGGCGACGAGCAGCAGATAGCGGCTGCGGAAAACGACCTGGAAGCCGCCGAACACCGAATGCACGCGCCCGGTTCCGGGCGCCGCCGGCGCCGCCCGCGAAAGCTCCGGGATCGCGGCGACTTCCGGCCGGATCAACGCGGTGCTGGCACCGAGCAGTGCGGCTCCGAGCAGCAGCAGTGGCAGCGGCCCGAGGCGCGTGATCGCGAGATCCGTCAGTTGCGCGCCGACGAGGCTGCCGAGCGTGGCGCCGAGCATGATCGCGGGAAAGAGGCGCTGGCCGCTTTTCGTGTTGAAGTGGTTGGCGGCGAGCGCCCAGAACTGCGCGACGACCATGAGGCCGTACACGCTCACCCAGATGAAGAACACGATGCCGAACCAGCGCCCCGAGCGAAACGGATAGGCGGCCGCGAAGGCGAGGATGTTCGCCGCGAAGAATACGCCGACGAGCCGCACGAGGCGCGCGCCGTCGATGCGCCTGCGAATGGCGCTGTAGAGCGGAATGAGCGCCATCAGCACGAGGCCGTTCGCGGCGACCGCGTAGCTGCGCACTTCGGCGGCGGCGCCCGCGAGCAGGAACGACTCGCGCAGCGCCTTCAGCACGTAGTACGAGGCCATGATCAGGAAGGCGTGCGCAGCGAAGAGCGCGATGCAGCGCCCCTCACCCGCGCGCACGCGGGTGAGGACCTGAACGGCCCGCTCGAAGGGCGAGTATTCCGGCGCACCAGCCATGGAGACCCCGTTGCGGTCGAGTTTACAGCCGCCCGGGAGTCAGTTGCGCCAGAATGCCGGCGTGAAAAGCACGAGCACGCTGAAGATCTCGAGCCGGCCGAGCAGCATCGCGATCGTGAACACCCACGTCTGGAAGTCGCTGAACTTCTGGTACTGGGTCGAAGGGCCGGCGAGCTCGAGCCCCGGCCCGAGGTTGTTGATCGAGGCGACGACGCCGCTGAAGGACGATACGAGGTCGAGCCCGGACAGCAGCAGCGTGAAGGTAAGGACCGCGATGGTCGCGAAATACAGGAAGATGAACGCGAGCACCGCGTAGACGATGCGGTCCGGGATCACGTAGCCCCCGATGCGTATCGGCACGAGTGCGCGCGGGTGCAGCAGCATCTTCATTTCGCGCACCGCGTGCCGCTCGAGCAGCAGCGTGCGGAACATCTTGATGCCGCCACCGGTCGAGCCCGTGCTGCAGACGATGCACGACAGGAACAGCATCCACACCGGCGCGAAGATCGGCCACGCCTCGTAGTCCTCGGTGACGAATCCGGTGGTCGATGCAACCGACACGACGCTGAAGGCGACGTGCCGCAGGGTCGTCGCAAAGCCCTGGTAGTGATGATTTGCCCAGAGGAGCAGCGTGATGCCGAGCACGCTCGACCCCATCACGATCAGGATCGCCTTCGCCTCGGTGTCGCGCAGGTAGGGCGCGAGCGACAGCTTCTGCACGGCCATGAAGTGCCGCGAGAAATTGAGGCACGCACACAGCATGATGCAGATCAGCACGAACTCGACCGCCGGCGAATGGTAGTAGCCGACGCCCGCATCGTGGGTCGAGAAGCCGCCGAGCCCGATCGCCGAAAACGAATGGCAGATCGCGTCGAACCAGGTCATGCCCGCGGCGTGCAGCGCGACGATGCCGATGGCCGTAATGCCCGTGTAGACCAACCAGAGCGCCTTGGCGGTCTGCGTGATGCGCGGCGTCAGCTTCTCGTCCTTCACGGGTCCGGGGCTCTCGGCCTTGTAGACCTGCATGCCGCCGACGCCGAGAAGCGGCAGCACGGCGACCGCGAGCACGATGATGCCGAGGCCGCCATACCAGTGCAGGGCGTGGCGCCAGAGATTCACCGAGGGCGGCAGCGCATCGAGGCCGGTGAGCACCGTGGAGCCTGTCGTCGTGAGGCCCGACATCGCTTCGAAATAGGCATCGGTAAACGACAGCCCCGGGATTGCCATCAGCAGCGGCACGGCCGCGGCGACCGACATCATCACCCACACGAGCGTGACGAGGAGGAACCCGTCGCGCGCCTTCAACTCGCGACGGTAGCGGCGAAAGAGGAGCGCGAGCAGGGCGCCGACGACCACGTTGAGCGCCGCCGCCAGCGCGAAGTCGGCGAACATGCCGTCACCGGTCATGAGTGAGCACGCCATCGGCAGCACGTACGTGATCGCGAAGAACGCGAGCATCAGCCCGAGGACGTGCAGGACCGCGAACATCGCGGCCTATCGCACCGTCGAAGTCATGAACAGCCGCTCCACCTGTTCGACGTGCCGCCGGTCGTCGAGGAAGATGATCACGTGATCGTTCTCCTCCACGACGGTGTCGCGATGCGCCATGATCACTTTCTGGTCACGGACGATGGCGCCGACACGTGCATCGTCGGGCAGCGCGAGGTTGCCGACCGCAACCCCCACCACGCGCGAGCGGCCCCTGTCGCCGTGGGCAATCGCCTCCATCGCCTCGGCGGCACCGTGCTTCAGCGAATGCACGCGCACGATGTCGCCGCGACGCACGTGCGCGAGCAGCGAGCCGATCGTGATCGCCTGCGGGGATATCGCGATGTCGATGCTGCCGCTTTCCATCAGCTCCGCGTAGGAAGGCTTGTTGATCAGCGCCATCACCTTCGCGGCGCCGAGGCGCTTGGCGAGCATCGCCGAGAGGATGTTGGCCTCCTCGGAGTTGGTGAGCGCGGCAAACACGTCGGCGCCGTCGATGTTTTCCTCGATCAGCAGTTCCTCGTCGGCGGCGTCGCCGTTCAGCACGATCGCGTGCTCGAGCACCTCGGAAATCTGCCGCGCGCGCTTCGCCTCGCGCTCGATGACCTTGACGTAGTGCGTCTTCTCGAGCATGCGCGCCAGGCGAAAGCCGATGCTGCCGCCGCCGGCGATCACGACCCGCTTGGCGGGGTTGTCCTCGCGGCGCAGTTCGCCCATCACGCGCCGGACCTGGTCGCGCTCGGCGAGGAAGAAGACCTCGTCGCCGGCCTCGATCGCCACGTCGCCCTCGGGATCGATGCTGCGCGCGTCGCGATAGATCGCGACGATCCGGGCGTCGACATCGGGCAGGTGTTCGCGCAGCGCGCGCAGCGGCTGGCCGATGAGCGGCGCCTCGGCGCCGGCCCGCACGCCGACGAGCCGCAGGCGGCCCGCCGCGAAGGTCAGCACCTGCAGGGCGCCGGGGTAGCGGATCAGGCGGTCGACGTACTCGGTGACCAGCTGCTCGGGGCTGATCCACACGTCGACCGACAGCGCCTCGTTCGAGAACAGCTTCGGGCTCGCGGTGTACTCGGCGGAGCGGATGCGCGCGATCTTGGTCGGCGTGCGATAGAGCGTATAGGCCACTTCGCAGGCGAGCATGTTCACTTCATCGCTGTTCGTCAGCGCGATCAGCACCTCGGCATCGGCGACCCCGGCGCTTTCGAGTACGGTCGGATACGAGGCGTTGCCCGCGACCGTGCGGATGTCGAGGCGGCCCTGCAGGTCGCGCAGCACTGCTTCGTCCCGGTCGACGACCGTGACGTCGTTCGCCTCCTCGCGCGAGAGATGGTACGCAGCGGTGCGGCCGACCTGTCCGGCGCCGAGGATCACGATCTTCATGGTGGAGTCACATGGCCTCGAGATTGGCGTACGCGAGCATGAGCCATTTCGTGCCCTGCCGCTCGAAGTTCACCTGTACGCGCGCCTGAGGGCCCTGGCCCTCGACATTGAGTACCGTGCCCTCGCCGAACTTGCCGTGCCGGACTCGCGCGCCGAGGCGCATGCCCGGAGCCACGGACTCGGCCGCGATCGTGCGGCGCCCTGCCTGTGAATGGGTGTACGCCGGCGCGCGCCCTTGAGCGCCCGCACCGGCCGGGGCGTGCCCGCCCGGTCGCGCCCAGGCCCGCCCGACCTGGATGCGGGGCCGCACCTCTTCGACGAGGTCCTCGGGCAATTCGCCGATGAACCGGGAAGGCTGGCCATAGCTGTCGGTGCCGTGCAGGCGCCGCTGCTCGGCAAACGTGACATACAGCTGACTCATCGCACGTGTCATGCCGACGTAACAAAGGCGCCGCTCTTCCTCGAGGCCGTCGAGGTCGTTGAGCGAGCGCTGGTGCGGGAACAGGCCGTCTTCCATGCCGCAGAGGAACACGAGCGGAAACTCGAGGCCCTTGGCGGTGTGCAGCGTCATCATCTGCACGCAGTCCTCCCACTCTTCCGCCGGCCCCTCGCCCGCTTCGAGCGCGGCGTGCGCGAGGAACGCATCGAGCGGCGGCAAGTCGCCCTCCGGCTCGAAGCCGCGTGCGGCGCTCACGAGTTCCTCGAGGTTCTCGACGCGCGCCTCGCCGCGCTCGGCCTTGTCCTTGCGATGATGCTCGACGAGGCCGCTGCCGGCGAGTACGTGATCCACCTGTTCGTGCAGCGGCAAGCCGGCCGTGCCGTCCGCGAGCTGCTCGATCAGCTGCAGGAATCCGCCGAGCGCCGTACCCGCCCGGGCGCCGAGCGCGCCTTGCTCGAGCGCCAGGCGCGCGGCCTGCCAGAGCGAGCCGCCGGTCGTGCGCGCCGACTGGCGCAGCTCGTCGATCGTCTTCGCACCGATGCCGCGTGTCGGCAAGTTCACGACACGCTCGAACGAGGCGTCGTCATCGCGGTTCGACAGCAGCCTGAGATACGCGAGCGCGTCCTTGATCTCGGCGCGCTCGAAGAATCGCAGCCCTCCGTACACCTTGTACGGGATCCGGGCCGAGAGGAACGCCTCCTCGAACACCCGCGACTGCGCATTCGAGCGGTAGAGGATCGCGATCTCGCGCCGCGCGCCGCCGCGCTGCACCCAATCGCGGATGCGGTGCGTGACGAACTCCGCCTCGTCGCGCTCGTTGAAGGCCGCGTAGAGCCGGATCGGCTCGCCGTGGCCGCCGCTCGTCCACAGGTTCTTGCCGAGCCGGCCACTGTTGTGCTCGATCAGCGCATTGGCGGCCTTCAGGATGTTGCCCGTCGAGCGATAGTTCTGCTCGAGCTTGTGCAGCTGCGCGTGCGGCCAGTCGCGGCGGAACTGCTGCAGGTTCTCGACCCGCGCGCCTCTCCACCGGTAAATCGACTGATCGTCGTCCCCGACGATGAACGGCGCGCCGTCGCTGCCCGCGATCAGCTTCATCCACGCGTACTGGATCGCGTTCGTGTCCTGGAATTCGTCGACGAGCACGTGACGGAAGCGCGAGCGGTAATGGCGCAATACCTCGGCGTTGTCGCGCAGCAGCTCGAACGCGCGCAGCAGCAGCTCCGCGAAATCCACGACGCCCGCGCGCGCGCAGGCCTCTTCGTAATCCTGGTAGAGCTTGATGAGCTGGCGGCGGGTCGGGTCGTTGCCGTCCTTCAGCGCTTTCGGGCGCAGTCCCTCGTCCTTCTGGTGATTGACGAACCAGACCACCTCGCGAGGTATCCAGCGCGATTCGTCGAGCTGCTGCGCCTTCAGGATTTTCTTCATCATGCGCAGCTGATCCTCGGCATCGAGGATCTGGAATCCCTGGGGCAGCCCCGCTTCGCGCCAGTGCAGCCGCAGTAGCCGGTGCGCGATGCCGTGGAAGGTGCCGATCCACAGCGATCCGCCGGGTACGCCGAGCAGGCCCTCGATGCGCGCGCGCATCTCGCCCGCGGCCTTGTTCGTGAACGTCACGGCGAGGATGCTGTGGGGCGAGGCCCCCTCGGCCTGGATGAGCCAGGCGACGCGATGCGTGAGCACGCGCGTCTTGCCGCTGCCGGCGCCGGCGAGCACGAGTACGGGCCCGACCGGGGCCGTGACGGCCGCGCGTTGCGCGTCGTTGAGCGGGGAAAGGATCGGGGACAGGTCCATGAAGCCGCCTATTATGCCGACGGCGCGACCTTTTCATCCACGTAACCGAGCAATGCCGTCGCGAGCGTGAGCACCAGCGGCCCGACGATCAACCCGATCGCCCCGAAAGCGGCGGCGCCGCCCAGCACGCCGATGAACACGGTCAGCGTGGACACCTCCGCATGGCGCGATACGAGCAGCGGGCGCACGAAATTGTCGCCGAACGAGACGCCAAATCCCCAGATCAGGAGGAACGTCGCCATGCCCCAGCGACCGACCGCCGCGAGATAGAGCACGCCGGGCACCCACACGAGCGCCGCGCCGCCCATCGGCAGCAGCGAGAGGAGCGCGGCGAGCACGCCGAACACGACGAAGGTCGGGAAGCCCGCGATCGCAAAGCCGATGCCGACCGCGATACCCTGCAGCAGTGCCGTGGCGCCGCTGCCGAAGACCACGGCGCGCGTCACTTGCGCCAGGTGATCGATCAGGTGGCTGCGGCGCGCCGGTTCCAGCGGGATCAGGCGCGTGGCGCGGGCGGCCCACGCCGCGCCGTCCCGCACGAAGAAGTACAGCAGCACGATGGCGATGCCGAATCCCACCGCGGTGCCGAGCGCGCCGACGACCACATTGCCGCCGAGCGAGGCGCCCCACTTGAGGAAGGACTGCCCGCCGGCGAGCAGCCACTCGCGCAGCTGCAATTCGCCGAAACCCGCGTTGTCCTCGAGCCAGCGCAGCAGGCCCGCGATCCACGGGTACTCGTGCAGCGACGTGAAGCCGGCAGACCCGAACCGCTGGAAGAACGACTGGGCCCGTGCCGCCAGCTCCGCGGCCTGGGCCGCGAACACGCCGCCGAGGATCGACAGCGGCACGAGAATCGCGAGCGGCGTCAATACCGTGAGCAGCGCCGCCGACCAGTGCGCACGGCCCTTGAATCGCCGGGTGAGCCGCCGGTGCAGGGGCTCGAGCATGAACGCGAGGAATGCGGCCCAGACGATCGGCCCGACGAACGGAGCCAGGACCCTGTACAGCAGGTAGCCGATGGCGACGAGGGCGACGAGCGTGAAGCCGCGCCGGTAGAACACGGAGTCCATCGCGCGATTATGCTATTGCCGGGGAGGTCGTGGCGATGAAGCTGTATGACTACCTGGATTCCGGCAACGGCTACAAGGTGCGCCTGACGCTCGCGCACCTCGCGATTCCGTTCGCATGGGAGGAGCGCGATATCCTCTCGGGGGCGACCCGCACGCCGGAGTTCCTGGCGCGCAATCCGAACGGCCGCGTTCCGGTTCTCGAACTCGACGATGGCACCTGCCTCGCGGAGTCGAACGCGATCATCTGGTACCTCGCCGAGGACTCGCCGCTGTTGCCGGTCGAGCGACTCGGTCGTGCCCAGGTCCTGCAGTGGATGTTCTTCGAACAGTACAGCCACGAGCCCTACGTCGCGACGCCGCGCTACATCCTGAAGCACCTGCCGGCCGATTCGCCGCGACGGGCCGAGATGCCGGACCGGCTCGAACGCGGTCGCGCCGCGCTCGCGGTGATGGATCGGCATCTCGGTGCGCAGCCGTTTTTCGTCGGCAGGCGCTTCTCGATCGCCGACATCGCCCTGTACGCCTATACGCACGTCGCAGACGAGGGCGGGCACGATCTCGAGCCCTGGGGGCATGTGCGTGCCTGGCTCGACCGGGTCGCTGCACAGCCCGGCCATCGGCCGATCACGGCACTACCAGCGATTGCGTAACTCGCGCAGCCGGAGAAACACCTCGCGCGGCGAAGGTTCCGCGGGCAGTTCGGGAAAGGTCTCGCGCAGGCGTGCGATGATCACCGGGTTTTGCAGGCGAAAGAAGGTGTTGATGCGCTTCTCCTCGCCGAGCGTGGTGATCGGCGCGGCGGCCGGATCCTGCAGGGCGGCCGACTGGTGCAGCGCCTCCGCCGCTGCGTTGCCGGGCTCGCGGTCGAGCGTGAACGCGAGATTGCGCTCGAGGTATTCGTGCCCAGGGTAGACGCGCGTCGTCCCGGGCAACCGTGCGAGCTGCTGCACGAAGGTCTCGTAGAGCAGCTCCGGATGTCCCCCGTGGTGACAGTTGCCCGCACCGGCATTGAAGAGCGTGTCGCCGCAGAAGAGCGCGGGCGAATCGCCGCGGGCATACAGGCACACGTGCGCGAGCGTATGGCCCGGCGTATCGAGGCATTCGAGTTCGACCGTGCGGCCCACGCGGACCACGTCGCCGCGCGTCAGCCCGACGTCGACATGTCCGATGTGCGCGGCCGCCCCGGCGTGCGCCAGTACCCGTGCGCCGGTCTCGGCCCGCAGCGGCTCGTTGCCGCCCGTGTGGTCGCGGTGCTCGTGCGTGTTGACGATCTGCGTGATCTCGTAGCCGCGGGACTTCGCTGCGGCGAGGCACTTGCGCCAGTCGAGCGGATCGATTGCGAGCGCTTCACCCGTTTCTGCGCAGGCCACGAGGTAATGGAAGTTGCGGTAATCGTTCGCCGCCCAGATACGTTCGATCAGCATGCGAGTCCTCCGGGCCTGCGCACCGGCCGCTCCCCGGAGCCCAGGGCTGCGGGCCCGGCAGCAGCGTGATCCGCCAACGGCGCGGTGATGCGTACGCGCGTCCCACGCCCCGGCGACGATTCGATTTCGAGTGTCCCGCCGATGATCGTCAGGCGCTCGCGGATGCTGTACAGCCCGAAGCCGCCCCGCTGCGACGGCAGGAAGGTGAGGTCGGACACATTGAAGCCGACCCCGGCGTCGGTGACCACCAGTTCGAGGCGGCCATCGGCGACCAGTGTGCGGATCGTGACGACGGTCGCCTGCGCGTGGCGCGCCACGTTCTGCAGCAACTGGCGTGCTGCCTGGAAGACGAGCACCGCCGTCGATTCGGCGAGCGGCTTCGGCGCGCCGTCGTCTGCGAAGTCGACCCGGATGCGCTGCCGGCTCGCAAACTCGTCCGCGAGCCAGCGAAGACCCGCGACGATGCCCTGGTCGTGGAGACCGGGGGGCGTGAGGTCCGTCATCAGGGCGCGCACCTGCGCGGTCGATTCGCTGATCGTCAGCTCGAGGGCGGAGATGTCCGGCAGTGGCCGACCCTGCTCTGCCGCGGAACGGATCGCGGCGATGTGCATCTGCAGCCCGACGAGGCTCTGGGCGAGGCCGTCGTGCAGGTCGGCGGCGATCTTGCGCCGCGCGCGGTCTTCGGTGAGCGTCAGTTCGGTCGCGAGTGCGCGCAACTCCCGCTGCTGCTCTTCGAGCCGGCGTTGCGCTGCGCGGTAATGCGTGACATCGCGCGCGGCGCCCCAGATCCGCTGCAAGGCCCCGTGGCTCACTTCCGTCGTGAGCGACACGAGGAGAATGCGGTCGAGTCCATAGGGTCCGGGCAGCACGCACTCGACGTTGTCGACACGCCCGCCGGCGGCAATCGTATCGGGCACCGTGGCGAGGCAACGCCCGAGCCACGGTGGCCAGCGCGCCACGAGACTTTCGGTCGCATCGCCGCCGGCCGCCTCGCGGAAGGCGTCGTTGGCTTCCGCGATGTGCCCGTGCGTCTCGAGCCAGGCGCGCTGCTCCCGTGCGGAGAGCAGCAGCGGCATCGGCTGCGACAGCTCGTAGCGGAAGATCGCCTCCGAGCTGTGCTCGACGAAGGCCCGGTAGCGCGCGTCGCTCATCTCCACCTGCACCAGCGCACGGCGCTTCTCCGCGATCGAGGCCTGCACGACGAGCAGCGGCACGACCACCAGCACCAGGAACGCCTGCAGGTTGAGCACGGCGTCGAAGGTCGCGCCCGGAACGGCGCGGTAGGGCCCCGCGCCCGCGAGCGTATAGAGCGCCGCGACGAAGCTGACGAGCAGCAGCGCACAGGTGACCCGTCGCGCGCCACCGGTCGACGCGATCCACACCATCGCCGTATAGACGAGGAACGGTGAATCGAACGCGATCAGTTCCATCCGGTAGCTGCCGGAGAACACATGCCACAACACGAGCGCCAGCACCGCGAACTGCAGCAGGACGAACCACGGCCGGGGCGCAGGCCGATGGCTGGCGCTGCGCAGGTCCGGCTCGGCCCACGACAGGATGAGCGGCACGAACACGATCGCGCCGAGGAAGCCGGCGAGCCACCACACCTGCTGGTTGCGCCAGTATGCAGTCGCATCGCCGACGCCCGTGAGGCTCGCCGCTCCGGCGAGCGCACCCGCAAAGAAGGCGAGGAACAGCACGGCACAGAACCGCGCCGTCGGCGCAACACGCTGGAAATCGACGCGCCGGCCGATGTAGCGGCGCACGAGGAATGCGGCGAGAGCGCATTGGCCGGCGTTGACGAGGCCGGCCAGCACACCGGTCTGCGTCGGATAGACCTGCTGGAGCGGGCCATAGGCCAGCAACTCGGCGGCGAACGCGGCCGCGAGCAGCCACGGCCAGGAGCGCCGGCCGACGAGCAGCAGCGCCGCAATTTCGGTGCCGCTCGCCGGCCAGAAGGCCGCCGCACTCGGGCCCTGCACGAGCAGTGTGTTGCCGGCCAGGGTCGCGACGAGGTGAAGCGGCAAATAGGCGGCCGCTACCGCCACGGGGTGCCGTACCAGGAAACTCTCGGGCTGCGCGGCCACTTGCATCACGATGCGATGACGGCGCCCGTTCGTCAACCCGCGGCGAGCACCTGGGTCGTGGGCAGGTAATGATCGACGAGCAGGGCGCCGAAGATCCACAGGAGCCAGCTCACCGAGAAGCGGAACACGCGCATCGGCAGTTCGCTGCGATCCGTGAACTTCATCGCGAACGCGTAGTAGAGGAATACGCCGTTCACGACCAGCGCCACCGCGAGGTAGATGAGCCCGCTCATGCCGGTCACGAACGGCATCAGTGTCACGAGCACGAGCAGCACCGTGTACAGCAGCACCTGCAGGCGTGTGTAGGCGACGCCGTGTGTCACGGGCAGCATCGGGATGCCGGCGCGCGCGTACTCGTCCTTGCGCGCGATCGCGAGCGCCCAGAAATGCGGCGGCGTCCACACGAAGATGATCAGGAACAAGAGCAACGCGTTCGGGTCGATCGAATTGGTGACGGCCGCCCAGCCGAGGATGGGTGGTGCCGCGCCGGCCGCGCCGCCGATCACGATGTTCTGCGAGGTCGCGCGCTTGAGCCACGCCGTGTAGATCACCCCGTAGCCGATCAGCGAGAAGAACGTGAGTACGGCCGTCAGCGGATTGACGAGCAACCACAGGATCAGCATCGCGACGATGCCGAGCGACACCGCGAAAGTGAGCGCCCGCGCGGTCGTGATCTTGCCCTTCGGCAACGGGCGGTTGCGGGTGCGCGCCATCTGCTCGTCGATCCGCTGGTCGAGCACATGGTTGATCGCCGCCGCGCAGGCCGCCGCGAGCGCGATGCCGAGATTGCCGAGCACGAGCGGGCTGAGTGGTGGCCAGCCGGGGCTCGCGAGCAGCGTGCCGACGATCGACGTGAACACGATGAGATAGACGATCCTCGGCTTCGTCAGCTCGAAGTAGTCACGCCAGGTCGCGCTCATGCGCGGACCCGCCGGTTCAGCAGCACCGCGGCGAGCAGCAGCAATGCGGCGCCGGCATTGTGCAGGGTCGCGAGCCAGAGCGGAAAGCCGCGCCAGATCATGAAAATGCCGATCGTGAGCTGCAGCGCGAGGGCCAGGACCACGAGCACGGCGGCCCGCACGGCGCCGGGCGTGCGTACGCGCCGCAACGTGATGCCGGCAGCGATCACGAGCGCGAGCGTCGCGACGATGGCGCCGAGCCGGTGCGCGAAGTGGATTGCGACGCGCGCCGGGTGATCGAGCACGCCGCCTTCATAGTTGATGCCGAGGCCGCGCCACAGCACGAACGCATCGTGGAAATCCGTCATCGGCCACCAGGCGCCCTGGCACTTCGGGAAATCGGGGCAGGCCATCGCGGCGTAGTTGCTGCTCGTCCAGCCGCCGAGGGCGATCTGCAGCGCGAGCGCGCAGATCGCGACGAGCGCCCAGCGCCGCACGAGGCGCGGCGCATCGATGCCGGCGCCGCGCGGGCGCAGCGTGAGCCACAGCCACGACAGCAGCGCGAGTGTGGTGAGCCCGAACACGAGATGCGCGGTCACGATCAGCGGCTTCAGGAGCCACGTGACCGTGAGCATGCCGAGGATGCCCTGGAACACGACGACGACGAGCAACGCAACCGCGAGCGGCAGCGGCACGACGCGCTCCCGGCGGGTGGCCACCGCGATCGCGGCGATGACGACGATCAGGAACCCGAGCGTGCTCGCGGCGTAACGGTGGATCATCTCGCGCCATGCCTTGCCCGCATGGACCTGCGCGCCGGGGAACTGCGCCTGTACCGCCGCCTCGTTGGCGAGCGCCGCCGTGGGGGTTACGTGGCCATAGCAGCCCGGCCAGTCGGGGCACCCGAGACCCGCATCGGACAGGCGGACATAGGCGCCGAGCACGACGACGCCGAAACAGAGCAGCAGGGCGGTGAGCGCGAGGCGACGGGCGATGGTGGCGACCCGGGGTGTATGCATCGTTGCGGTCATCCAATATGCGAGAGCTTCAGGAGTTTGCGCAGGTCCGTCAGGAGCCCTTTCGGATTGTCGCGCGCATCGAACGTCATGATCAGGTTGCCGAGCGGGTCGACGAGATAGATCGTGCGATCAGGCGTGCCCGGCGGCAGCGCCGCGAGCAGTGACCTGCCCGGATCGCTCGCCGCATCGAGGTGGATGAGTCGCGGGTGCTGTTGCGCGAGAAATCCCGTTTCGCAACAGTCCGCGGGCGCGACGAAGACGCGCTGCACGCGATCGAGTTCCTTCGCGAGCCCGAGCCAGGTCTGGCGGGTCACATAGAGCGACTCGCGGCAGGCGTCGGTGCAATGCGCGGTGCCGACCTGCACCAACGTCCACTTGTCGGCCGGCCACGGGGCCGCGATCTTCACCGGGTGTCGCAGCAACACGCCATGGTTCGTGCTCTGTGCGGGCCGCCAGCCGCCGCCGTAGTACAGCGCGAATGCGGCGAACAGCGGAGCGAAGAACAGTGCCGCGAGCCCGAGCAGCGTGTGCAGGCCGCGCGCGCGGGCCGTGGTCATCGATTCACCTTGTGCAGATTGAGTACTCCGTACAGCACCGCGACCGTCGCCGCGAACAACCACCATTGGACCGCGTATGACAGGTGCCGCTCGGGCGGAATGCCGGGCGGCCGCCACTCGCGAACATAGCCTGCCGGCTGCGACGGATCGAGTAGTAACTGCCGCACTTCGACTGCCCGCCCGAGTGCGGCCTCGATCTCGCCGATATGCGGAAAGGACGTGACCTTGGGCCAGGCGTCGCCCGCCGCGGGCGGCGCGCGGCCCGCAGCCATGCCCTCGTGCGGCAGCTCCTCGAGCCGCCCCGTGACGGTCACCGGCGCGCCGGCACCCGGGAGCGCAATGTCGGGCAAGCGGTCGCGATAGCCCGAAAAGCGCACCCAGCCACGGTTGACCAGCACGACTCGCCCGTCGTCGAGCTCGAACGGCGTCAGCACTTCGTAACCCGCCGCGCCATCGTGTGTGCGGTTGTCGAGCAGGAACTGGTGTGCGGCGTCATAGCGCCCCGCGAGGCGCACGCGCGCGAAGCGCGGCAGCGCATCGAGCGGCGCGGCGCCCGGCGACATGGCGGGACCTTCGGCGGCCGCGAATTCGCGCCAGGCCGCCTCCTTCTCGATGCCGCGATGCCACTGCCAGCGGCCGAAACCGATGAACGCGACGATCGCGAGCGCGCTCAATGCTGTCATCCAGGGCGAGGGAGTGAACACCCGCCGGGAACCGATGGGGATGGCGAGGGGCAAGATGTCGAGCCGGGTCGCAGGGGCCGTGAATTGTGCGGGCTCGTTGCGGGGAAGTACAGCGCGCCTGCCGCCCGGTGCCTATAATTCCCGCCCCGTGGAACTCATCCAGATATTCGTCATCGTCGTGCTCGTCGGCATCGTGGTGAGCCTCGGCAGTGCGCTGTTCCATCTCTCGGCGCCGGGCCGTGATCCGAAGAAGATGGTGCGCGCGCTCACCTGGCGCATCTCGCTGTCCGTCGCCCTCTTCCTGCTGCTGATGCTCGCGTGGTACTTCGGCCTGATCTCGCCCCACGGCCTCCAGTAAGAACGTGGTGCCGGGTTTTCGGTTATTCGGTTATTTCGGCGCTACGCGCGAAATCACCGAATAACCGAAAACCCGGCACCAGGCTGGTTCAGATCCAGTAGACGAAGATGAACAGGCCGAGCCAGACCACGTCGACGAAGTGCCAGTACCACGCGACACCTTCGAATGCGAAGTGATTGTTCGGCGTGAAGTGGCCCTTCAACGTGCGCAGCCAGATGATCACCAGCATGATCGCGCCGATCGTCACGTGCAGGCCGTGGAAACCGGTCAGCATGAAGAAGGTCGAGCCGTAGATGCCGGTCGAGAGCCTGAGGCCGAGTTCCTTGTACGCATGGGCGTACTCTTCCGCCTGCAGTCCGACGAACAGGAAGCCGAGCACGAAGGTCGCGGCGAGGAAGATCTTGAGCTGCGTGCGCTTGCCCGCCTGAAGCGCATGGTGCGCGATCGTGATCGTCACGCCCGAGGTCAGCAGGATCGCGGTGTTGAGCGCCGGCAGGCCGAAGGCGGGAATGATCTGGAACGTGCCGTCCTCGTGGCCACCGATGCGCGCCGGGCCGTTGGTCGGCCACGCCGGGTCGTAGTTCGGCCACAGGAGCAGCTTGTTGAACACCTTGACGCCCTCGCCGCCGATCCAGGGCACCGCGAGCGAGCGGGCATAGAACAGTGCGCCGAAGAACGCGGCGAAGAACATCACCTCGGAGAAGATGAACCACATCATTCCCATCCGGAACGAGCGGTCGACCTGGTGGTTGTACGCACCGCTGCGGCTCTCGCCGATCACGTCGTGGAACCAGCCGAAGAACATCGTCGCGAGCAGCAGCGCACCCGGGATGAACGCCCAGCCGCCGGCCCAGTCGTTCAGGAATGCGACGGCCCCGGCCATCACCAGGAACAGTGACACCGATCCCACGATCGGCCAGTGGCTGCCATGGGGGACGTAATACTTGTCGGCGGCGGGCGCGTGTGCGGTTGCCATGATGGTCAGGACCCCGTTCCAATCGATTGGTCGTAGAAGGTATACGCGAGCGTGATCCGATCGAGGTGCTTCGGCAGCGCCCGATCGACGATGAAGCGCACGGGCATCACCCGCTCCTCATCCTTCGAAAACTTCTGTGGCGTGAAGCAGAAGCATTCGGTCTTGTGGAAATATCCGGCGACATTGCCCGGCGCGATGCTCGGCACCGCCTGCGCCACCGTGTCGTGGCCGGTCAGGTTCTTCGCGATGAAATCGGCCTGGTAGAGCTTGCCCGGGTGCACCTGCATCGAGCCCTGCACGGGCCGGAATACCCAGTTGCCCACCGTCGGCAGTTCCGCGACGAACTCGACCGTCACGGTGCGGCTGTCGTCCTCCACCTCGGGTACGACGGCCGAAGCCTGTGCAAGCGCCTTCTGGTTGCCGAAGCCGGTGATCGTGCAGAACACGTCGTAGAGCGGCACGAGCGCGAAACCGAACGCAAAACTCCCGAGGGTCATCAACCCGAGCCGCGCGCCGAGGCGCGCGTTGGCGCGTCGCAGCTCTTCGCGCGGCTCGCTCACGGCGAGCCCCGCGACACGGACATCGCGATGAAGCCGATATAGAGCGCGAAGGCCACGAGGCCGAGCAGCAATGCGCCGCGCCGCACGCGCCGTCGCACCTCATCGGGCAGGCGGTCGGTCAATGCTCCGCTCCACGCGCGATCACGGCGGCCGACGGCGGCGTCTCCCAGCTGTGGAAGGGTGCCGGCGAGGGCAGCTCCCACTCGAGGCCGTGTGCGCTATCCCAGGCGCGCGCGGGCGCAGGTGCGCCAGACTTCACGCACTTGATGATGATGTAGGGCAGCAGCAGCTGCGAGAAGCCGAAGCCGAACGCACCGATCGAGGAGACCATGTTCCAGTCGGCGAACTGCGTCGCATAGTCGGGGATGCGGCGCGGCATGCCCGCGAGCCCGAGGAAGTGCTGCGGGAAGAACAGCACGTTGACGAAGATCGCCGACAGCCAGAAATGCACCTTCGCGAGTTTCTGGTCGTACATGCGCCCGACCCACTTCGGCAGCCAGTAGTACACGGCGCCGACGATCGCGAACAGCGAGCCCGGCACCAGCACGTAGTGGAAGTGCGCGACGACGAAGTAGCTGTCCTGGTACTGGAAGTCGGCCGGCACGATCGCGAGCATCAGGCCCGAGAAGCCGCCGATCGTGAACAGGAACAGGAACGCGAGCGCAAACAGCATCGGCGGCTCGAAGGTGAGCGAGCCGCGGGTCATCGTCGCGCACCAGTTGAAGATCTTCACGCCGGTCGGCACCGAGATCAGCATCGTCGCGAGCATGAAGAACAGCTGGCCCGCGAGCGGCATGCCCACCGTGAACATGTGGTGCGCCCAGACGATGAACGACAGGAAGCCGATCGCCGCGGTCGCGTACACCATGGATTCGTAGCCGAACAGCGGCTTGCGCGAGAAGGTCGGGATGATCTCCGACACGACGCCGAACGCCGGCAGGATCATGATATAGACCTCGGGGTGCCCGAAGAACCAGAAGATGTGCTGGAACATCACCGGGTCGCCGCCGCCGGAGGCCGCGAAGAAGCTCGTGCCGAAGTAGTGGTCGGTCAGCAGCATCGTGACCGCTCCCGCGAGCACCGGCATCACCGCGACGAGGAGGTACGCGGTGATCAGCCAGGTCCAGACGAACAGCGGCATCTTGAGGAGGTTCATCCCCGGCGCGCGCATGTTCATCACCGTGACGACCACGTTGATCGCGCCGAGGATCGACGAGGCGCCCATCAGGTGGATCGCGAAGATCATCATCGGGAAGCTGTCGCCCGCCTGCAGCGCGAGCGGCGGGTACATCGTCCAGCCGCCGGCCGGCGCGCCGCCCGGGACGAACAGCGTGCCGAGCAGCAGCATGAACGCGAACGGCAGGATCCAGAACGACAGGTTGTTGAGCCGCGGCAGCGCCATGTCGGGCGCCCCGATCTGCATCGGGATCAGCCAGTTCGCGAGCCCGACCCAGGCCGGCATGATCGCGCCGAAGATCATCACGAGCGCGTGCATCGCGGTCATTGAATTGAAGAACTGCGGATCGACGAACTGCAGTCCGGGCTCGAACAGTTCGGCGCGAATGATGAGCGCCATCGTGCCGCCGACGAAGAACATCGTGCACGCGAACACGAGGTACATCGTGCCGATGTCCTTGTGGTTCGTCGAGAAAACCCACCGGCGCCAGCCGTGCGGCTTGTGATCGTGATCGTCGTGGACGGCGTCGGTGTGTGCGTGCGTGGCCATGGCGTTACCCGGGAGCTCAGGAAATGGTGGCGGACGTGGACGGTGCGGCGGCGGCCTGCTTGACCGCGGCCTTGCGGGCGGTGAGCCAGGCGTCGAAATCCTCGCGGCTCATCACGTCGACGACGATCGGCATGAAGCCGTGGTCGCGTCCGCAGAGCTCGGCGCACTGGCCGCGGTAGCGGCCGGTCTTGTCGGCGTCGACCTTGAACCACATTTCATTGACGAGCCCCGGGATCGCGTCCTTCTTCATGCCGAACTCGGGCACCCACCACGAGTGGATCACGTCCTGCGCCGTGACCAGCAGGCGCACCTTGACGCCGGCCGGCACGACGAGCGGGTTGTCGACGTCGAGCAGGTAGTTCGGCACGGTCGCGGGATCGATACCCGATTGCAACTCGCGCGCGCTGTTGCTCTCGTGGGCGAGCGTCGAGAAGTAGGCGACGTCGGTCCCGAGGTACTGGTACTGCCACTTCCACTGGTAGGCCGTGACCTTGATCGTCAGCTCGGTGTTGCGGGCGTCCTCGATGTCGATCAACACCCGCGCCGACGGCACCGCCATCGCCACGAGGATGGCGACCGGGATCAGGGTCCAGATGATTTCGGCCTTCGTGCTGTGGACCATCGCGGTGTTGGCGACGGCGCCCTTCGATTTGCGAAATGCGACGATCGCCCAGATCATCCAGCCGAACACGACGATGCCGATGGCGACACACCACCAGAAGATCATCATGTGCAGGCCGTAGATCTTCTTCGACAGCTCGGTGACGCCGACCGGCATGTTGAGCAGGTGCCAGCCGGATTCGGCATGGGCGGGTGCCGCGAGGAGCGCCAACACGACCGCTGCGAACGCGGTGCCGGATCTCTGGATGGTGCGAATCATGTGCTCATCAGCCTCGATTGTGGACGGTGTCGAGCGGCGGCGACGCGGCCATCGCGCCGATCAGCGGCGCGAGGCGCGCAGCGAGCCGCTGCCGTTCCTGTTCTGTCAGAAAACTGCCGATCTCGCATCGCCTGCCCCCCGATTCGATCAAAAGCCTCGCGGGCAGGAGCGGCGAGACATCGCCGCGCAGTCTAACCTGTGCCCAATGGCGCGGGAACTCGGTGTGCACCACGGCGCCGTGCACGCAGGTGTCGATGGCGACCGAGTTTTCGGTGATCTCGATCGTCTCCACGCGGTGCCGCCGCTGCATGCTCGCGTAGAGGGCCCAGCCGAGCAGCAGCATCTCGAGGGCTGCGAACACGAGCACCGGCCAGAAGCCGCGCAGCGTCAGGAGGGCCGCGACACCGAACGACACGCCGCAGGTCGCGAGAAAGAAGGTCCACGCACCGGCGGGCGTGAGCGAGCAGTGCGGGACGAGGGCGATGCGGACGGCGGGTTCAGTCATCTCGAGGCTTGCGACCGGGGAGAGACCGAGTCTAGCCCCAGATCTTCTTTAGTCAAGTCAACGGCTTAGCGCTCCTGCGCCCACCTTGGCCCCGCGTGATGCCCGCAAAGGCGGCGCCGTAGACGACCGTGAAAGTCGCCGGCAGCGTCGTGCCGCGGCGCCGTGCCTCGTACGCGGCCGACGCCGCAGCGAGTCGGCGGGGGCTCGTGAGTCCGCGCGCGCGCGCGCCGTGCGCATTGCCCGCGCCGAGTGCACGCAGCGTCGCCCCGAGCGCTTTCAGCGACTCGAATCCGTGCGTGTAGTCCTCGACATCGAGCACCGGTTCGGCAAAACCCGCGCGCGCGAGCGCGCTGCCGAGGTCGTGCATGTCGACGAAGTCGTGCACGTGCGCTGACCGATCTGCGGTCAGCCAGCTCTCGCGCAGTTCGCGCAGCGTGCCCGCCCCGAGCGTGCTGAAGAGGAACACGCCGGGCGGCGCCAGCACGCGTCGCAGCTCGGCGAGTGCGAGGTCGAGGTCCCCGCACCACTCGAGCGACAGGTTTGCGACGATGAGTTCGCAGCTCGAGTCGCGCAGCGGCAAGGCGCAGGCATCGCCCGCGATGCGCGTGTAGCGGCGTGGCCAGCGGGCGCGACGGGCGCCGGCGTCGAGCATCGCGGGGACCAGGTCGATCGCGAGCACGCGCGCGTTGCGAAAGCGCCGGCGCAGTGCGTGCGCGCATTGTCCGGTGCCGGCTCCGATGTCGAGCACGACACGGGGTTCGAGGCCGAAGTACTCGACGCGCGACAGCAGCTCCGTGCGCACTTCGCCCAGGGCATCGGCGTGCGCGTCGTAGCGCGCGGCCGCGCGCGCGAAGTGGCGCACGATGGCGCGTCGGTCGAGCGTGGCGGCGGGTGCGGCGGCGGTCGTGTCAGGCAGCGGCATCGCGCGGCAGTGTACCCGCGCGCGCGGTGTCGAGCCCGAGCCGCGCGAGCAGCGCGCGATCGTGATCGACACCGGGATTGCCCGTGGTCAGGAGTCTCTCGCCGTAGAAAATCGAGCCGGCGCCCGCGAGGAAGCACAGCGCCTGCAGCTCGTCACTCATCGCTTCGCGGCCCGCCGACAGGCGCAGCGTCGCGCGCGGCAGCACGATGCGCGCAACGGCGATCGTGCGCACGACGTCGAACGGGTCGATGGGTGCTGCGTCCGCGAGCGGCGTGCCGGGTACCGCGACCAGCTGGTTGATCGGCACGCTGTCGGGCGGCGCGGGCAGGTTCGCGAGTGTCGCGAGCAGCGCCGCGCGATCGTGCACCGATTCGCCCATGCCGATGATGCCGCCGCAGCACACGCGGATGCCTGCGTCGCGCACCGCCGCGAGCGTCTCGAGGCGGTCCTCGTAGCGCCGTGTCGTCACGATCTCGCCGTAGAACTCCGCGGAGGTGTCGAGGTTGTGGTTGTAGTAATCGAGGCCCGCGTCCTTCAGCTCACGGGCCTGCGCGGGCGTCAGCATGCCGAGCGTCGCGCAGGTCTCGAGGCCGAGTGCGCGCACCTCGCGCACCATCGTCACGATCCGCGCGAGATCCTTCGCCTTCGGTGAGCGATAGGCGGCGCCCATGCAGAACCGCGTGGCCCCCGCTTCGCGCGCAGCGCGCGCCCGCGCGAGCACGTCTTCGAGCGACAGCAGCGCCTCGCGCTCGACACCGGTGTCGTGGCGGATGCTCTGCGGACAGTAGGCGCAGTCCTCGGGGCAGCCGCCCGTCTTGATCGACAGCAGCGTCGAGAGCTGGACGGCGCGCGGGTCGTGGTGTTCGCGGTGCACCTGCTGGGCCCGGAACAGCAGGTCGAGCAGCGGTACCGAAAAGAGGCGTTCGACGTCGAATGTCGTCCAGTTCATCGCATTTCCAGGCAAATAGCGCACATTTGCGGCGTGACGGGTCAGTCCCGCGAGACGAGACTCGCGGCATGTTCGGGCGCACCTTCCTTTCTGTCAACCGCAAGGCCGACTTGAAGTCGACGATCACGCGCTCCCTGGGTGCGGCCGGCCGATTCCTTCTTCCGCCCACGTGCCTCGCATGCGGTGGCGCCGGCCGGGTCGTGCCTGCGGGTCCCGCGGCCGACGGCCGCACGGCGCTCGACCTCTGCGAACGTTGCGAGCGCGACCTGCCGCAGGCAGCACCCGTCGACCTGCGGGTGGGCCCGTGGTCGCGGGTCGTCGCGCCCTTTCGCTACGCGTTTCCGGTCGACGCCTGGGTGTGCGCGCTCAAGTTCGAGCACGAGCTCGCGGCGGGGCGGCTGCTCGGGCTGCTGCTCGCGGCCGCGAGGCGTGCGCAACCCGGCCCGCTGCCCGATCTCGTGCTGCCGGTGCCGCTGCATCGCGCGCGCCTCGCCGAACGCGGGTTCAACCAGGCGGCCGTCATCGCGCAGCACGCCGCCCGCGCACTCGCGCGGCCCTGTGCTCCACGCGCGCTCGAGCGCTGCCGCGCCACGGCCGAGCAGAGCCACCTGCGCGGCGCGGCGCGTGCCGGCAATGTCGTCGGCGCGTTTCGCGCGCGGCCGGGACAGGCGCTCGGGGGGCTGCACGTGGCGCTCGTCGACGATGTGCTCACGACCGGCAGCACCGCGCGCGAGGCGACGCGAGTCCTGTGTGCCGCGGGAGCCGCCGCGGTGGAACTGTGGGTGCCGGCGCGTGCCGCGCCGCCCCGCGATTCAGGCGCGGTAGACCTGATCGAGCAGGATGCCGATGAAAATCGCCATGCCGACGTAGTTGTTGTTCTGGAACGCGCGCAGGCACGCCGCGGGCTCCCGCCCGCGAATCTCCCACTGCTGCCAGGCGAAAAATAGTGCCGCGACGGCGAGCCCCCCGCGATACCAGGGGCCGAACTCCATGCTCTTGCCCGCGAGATGGAGCGCGAACAGCATCATCGCCTGCATCGCACCGATGATGAGCCGGTCCATGTCGGCGAAGAGGATCGCGCTCGATTTCACGCCGAGCTTCAGATCGTCGTCGCGATCGATCATCGCGTAGATCGTGTCGTACACCATCGCCCACAGCACCGCGGCGAGGAAGAGTACCCAGCCGACCCGCGGGATCGTGCCGAGCGTCGCGGCAAACGCCATCGGGATGCCCCAGCCGCCGAACGACAACCCGAGGTAGAACTGCGGCAGCGGGAACCAGCGCTTCATCAGGGGATAGCTGACCGTCAGCAGCGCACCCACGACCGACAGCTTGATCGTGAGCGGATCGAGGCGCGTGACGAGCCAGAGCGCGATCGCGATCAGCACGAGGAACAGCCCGATGGCTTCCTGCGGCGACACGCGACGCGCGGCGAGCGGCCGGTCGCGCGTGCGCTTGACCTGCGGGTCGATGTCGCGGTCGGCGAAGTCGTTGATCACGCAACCGGCGGCGCGCATCACGACGACCCCGAGCACGAAAATGACGAGCACCCGCTCGGGCGGGCGGCCGGCGCCGGCGATCCACAGCGCCCACAGCACCGGCCACAAGAGCAGCCACGTGCCGATCGGGCGGTCGAGGCGCATCAGCTGCGCGTACGCCTCGATCCGGCGCGCGAGGCTCGAAGTGGTCACGGGCCGCGCCGCACGCTGCGCGCCGGGCCGGCCGCGTCGGCGAGGCCTGCACGGCCGATGCTCGGCAGGAATGCCTCCTGCACCGTGAGCAGCGCGCCCTGCAGGGAAAACTCCGACCGGCGCACCCAGAGCGCGGCCGTCCCGCCGCCACAATGCGCGAGCGCGCGGGCCACGAGCGGCTCATCGGCCGTGAGGCGCGCGAACGCAAAGCCCGAGCGCGTCACGCCGCCATGCGCGGCGAGCGTTTCGCCGAGCGAAACCTCGCCCATGCGCGCGAGCCAGGCATGTTGCGCGAGGGTCGCGTCCGGGATCGTTGTTTCCGCGTAGATCCAGGGCGCGGTGCGCGTCCCGAGCACGATCGCGCGACGGTGCTCGCCGTGGCGCGCGTCCTCCGCGAGCACCTCGAGGTGAAACGCGGCGCCGGTGGCCTCGCGCACCCGTTCGGTCAGCAGTCCCGGTGTGGCGAGCCACGAGCGCAGGACCGCGTCGCCCTCGTAGCAGCCGAGTGCCGAGGCGGGCAGCCACATGGCCGTCGCTGTCGATGTCGCACTACTGTCCGTCACGCGCCCTCTCGCTGTCCGTCATCCCACGCGCCCATAGCGTTCGCCGGCGCCGATCCAGCGCGCGGTGAGCGGCGCAATGATATCGGGGTGATCGGCGAGGATCACTTCGGCGGCGGCCTGCACGCGCGGCAGGAGGTCGGAATCGCGCGCGAGGTCGGCGACGCGCAGCTGCGCGAGCCCGGTCTGGCGCGTCCCGAGCAGCTCGCCGGGGCCCCGCAGCTCGAGGTCGCGCTGCGCGATCGCAAAGCCGTCGTTCGAGTCGCGGATCGCCTGCAATCGCTCGCGGGCGATGGCCGACAGCGGCCGCCGGTACAACAGCACGCAAGTGCTGGCCGCGGCGCCCCGCCCGACGCGGCCGCGCAGCTGGTGCAGCTGCGCGAGGCCCATGCGCTCGGCATTCTCGATCACCATCAGCGTCGCGTTCGGCACGTCCACGCCCACCTCGATCACGGTGGTCGCGACGAGCAGCTGGATGCGGCCCGCCTTGAACGCGGCCATCGCCTGCTCCTTTTTCACGGGCGGCATGCGGCCGTGCACGAGGCCGATGCGCACGCCGGGCAGCGCGTCCGCGAGCTGCGCCGCCGTCTCCTCGGCGGCCTGCCAGCGCAGCTCGTCCGATTCCTCGATCAGGGGGCAGACCCAGTACACCTGCCGCCCCTCGCGGCAGGCGGCCTCGATGCGCGCGACCACGTCGGCGCGCCGCTCCTCGGCGAGCGCCACCGTGTGCACCGGTGTGCGGCCGGGCGGCAGTTCGTCGATGACCGAGACGTCGAGGTCGGCGAACGCCGTCATCGCGAGCGTGCGCGGGATTGGTGTCGCGGTCATGATCAGCTGGTGCGGCGTCTCGCCGGCGCGATCGCCCTTCTCCGCGAGTGCGAGTCGCTGCTGCACGCCGAAGCGATGCTGTTCGTCGACGATCACGAGCGCGAGTCGCGAAAACGCGATGCCCTCCTGGAAGAGCGCGTGCGTGCCGACGATCAGCGCGACGTCGCCGGTCGCGATCGCTTCGAGCGCGTTGCGGCGCGCCCGCGCACCGAGCGAGCCACTCACGAGCGCGACCGGCAGGCCGAGCGGGCGAAACCAGGTGTCGAAGTTGCGCCAGTGCTGCTCGGCGAGAAGTTCGGTGGGCGCCATCAGGGCCGCCTGCATCCCGCTGCCGACGGCGCGCGCCGCGGCGGCCGCGGCGACGACCGTCTTGCCGCAGCCGACGTCGCCCTGCACGAGGCGAACGAGCTTCTTCAAC
>JABAQU010000008.1 GCA_019187185.1 Steroidobacteraceae bacterium
GGTCGAGGGCGGCAACGCGAAGTGGCTGAAGCGCATCCTGCGCCACGAGGCGGGCCACGCGCTCGACACCGCGTATCGCCTGCGCCGGCGCAAGCGCTGGCGCGACACGTTCGGGCCTGCGTCGCTGCCGTATCCCGACCGCTACCGCGCGCGGCCCGGCAGCCGCCGCTACGTGCAGCATCTCGGCGACTGGTACGCGCAGTCGCACCCGACCGAGGATTTCGCCGAAACCTTCGCGGTGTGGCTCACGCCCAATTCGTCCTGGCGCCGCGGTTATGCGGACTGGCCCGCCTACCAGAAGCTCGAGTTCGTCGACGAGCTGATGTCGGAACTGCGCGGCCGCGCGCCGCGCGTGCGCAGCCGCGCGCGCATCGAGCCGGTCGAGGAATTGACGCGCACGCTCGGCGAACATTACGAGCACAAGCTCGAGCGCTACCGCCAGTACCGGCGCGGTCTCGTCGATGTGATGCTGTCGAAGGTGTTCACGCCGAACCGCCCGCGACGCACGACCCCGCGCGCGGGCACGCTGATCCGCACTGCGCGCCGCGAGCTCGTCGATGCGGTGGTGCGCGAGCAGGGTGTCGCGCGCTATAGTGCATACCAGATACTGCGCATGATCATCGAACGCTCGGACCAGCTGAGACTCTATCCGCGCGGCAGCCGGCGCGATGCACAGAGGAGCGTGCGCTGGGTCCTCGCGCGCCTCGTGCGCCTCTACGCGGACAGCACGAGTCCGCAACTGAGGCTATGAAGAAGCTGAAGGCGCTGGTCGTCGTCCACGCGACCCTCGTCCCGCCCGACACGCTCGAGGGCCGGACCGACAAGGAAATCGAAGAGTGGCGTACCGAGTTCGACGTGATCTCGACGCTGAAGAAGCGCGGCCACGAGGTGCGCTGCGTCGGCGTGCTCGACACGCTGACCGAACTCCGGAGCGCGATCACCGACTGGCAGCCGGACATCGTCTTCAACCTGCTCGAGGAGTTCGACGGCATCGTCACGTACGACCAGCACGTCGTCGCGTTCCTCGAGCTGATGCGCCAGCCGTACACGGGCTCCAATCCGCGCGGCCTCTTGCTGTCGCGCGACAAATCGATCTGCAAGCAGCTCTTCGCGTACCACCGCATCCCGTCGCCGCAGTTCGCGGTGTTCAGGAAGGGCGTGAAGTTCAAGCTGCCGAAGCGGCTCAAGTTCCCGCTGTTCGTCAAGTCGACCACCGAGGACGCATCGCTCGGCATCGCCCAGGCCTCGGTCGTCGAGGACGAGGCGAAGCTGCGCGAGCGCATCGGCTTCGTGCACGAACAGATCGGTTCGGACGCGCTCGTCGAGGAATTCATCGAAGGCCAGGAGCTCTACGTCGGGGTCCTCGGCAACGACCGCCTGACACGCCTGCCGGTGTGGGAGATGGAGTTCGGCTCGATGCCCGATTCGCTGTCCGCGATCGCGACGCGCAAGGTCAAGTGGGACCGGCGCTACCAGAAGAAGTACGGCATCACGACGCGCGCCGCGGACGAACTGCCGCGCGAGATCGTCACGCGGCTCGACTCGCTGTCGCGCCGCATCTACCGGGCGCTCGGGCTCTCGGGTTATGCACGCATGGATTTCCGCCTCGCGCCCGACGGGCGGATCTTCGTGCTCGAGGCGAACGCGAATCCGAACCTCGCCGAAGAGGAGGATTTCGCGCAGTCGGCGCTCGCGGCCGGCATCGCGTATGACGAGCTGCTCGAGCGTATCATCACGTTCGGTCTCGGCTATCGTGCCGAATGGCGGGTCTACTATGGTTGAACGCATCCTCGCGGCCGCCCTGCTGCTCGCCACGGCGGCCTGTTCGAACACGGCAGACCTGCGCAAGGCGGAACTGTCGGAGCTGTCTGGCTGGCTGCCCGGCACCTATGACAGCGGCGCCGCGTCGATCGCGTTCGTGCCGATCTATGCGCCGTTCATCAGTGACAACGTGTTCTTCAACGAGGAGACGACCGTGCAGGGTGGCCGACAGGTCGTCACCCAGCGTGTCGTCGCATTCGATGTGGTCGACAAGCACATCGTGCAGGCGAGTTACCTGCTGACCGAGCCTGCGCGCTGGCGTGCGGGCCTGCAGCATCCGGATCTCTTCAAGAGCCTGATGGAAGCGGACCTGCGGCTGCTCGCAGGGTGCGAGATGCTGTGGGTCAAGGATGAAGGCCGATTCGTCGGCGCGAACGATCGCAAGAACTGCCGCAGCGCACGGCCGGGCGGCGGACTCGCTTTCCTCGAATCGCGTGCCGAAGTGACCGCCGACGACTACGCACGCAGCGAGCGCTACTACGACGCGGCCGGCCGCCAGCTGTCCGGGCCCGGTGACGAGGCACTCGAACGTTTCCGGCGGCAATGACCGTCAAGGGCTACATCGCGAGGGCGATCCGCAAGCTCGACGACACGACGCAGCGGCTGCGGGCGCTGCGTTCGCCGCCGCGCGCCGCATCACCGGGCGGCACACCCCCGGAGCGGCCCCGCCCCGCGGCGCCGGGCGAAGGGCCGTCGGGCCGCGTGCGGCACGACGAGCGCGGCAACGCCGTGTGGGATCTCGCCGTCTCGACCGGCGTCTTCGCGCTCGAGAGCACCTCGAAGCTGCTGAAGCGGCTCGAAGCGCCGGAGCTGAAGATCGACGACGACCACGAGCTGAAACTCGAGGACGACAAGGGCGGCGGCTACGATCCGTACAACCGCCGCCGCTGATCGACGCTTCTCATTCGTATCCGGGGATCGTCCAGGGCTCGGCCTCGGCGGCGGTGATCCATTCGCGCAGGATGGGGTCCGCGAGCGCCGCGTCGCGGTAGGCCGCGGCGGGTGCCGAGAGCGTGGCGCCATACGTCATGAAGCGCAGCACGACCGGCGCGAACATCGCGTCCGCCACCGTGTACTCGCTGCCGAACAGCCACGGGCCCTGCGCGCCGCAGGCGGCGCGGCACTGCGACCATGCCGCATCGATGCGGGCCACGTCGGCGGCGAGTTCCGGCGTCATCGCGGTGCGGCGATTGTGCGCACGCGCGTTCATGCCCCACTGGCTGCGCAGCGCCTGGAAACCCGAATGCATCTCGCAGGCGAGCGAGCGGGCGCGGGCCCGGGCGGCCGGTTCGCGCGGCCAGCCGCGGCCCGCGGCGAGTTCGCTCGCGTACTCGCAGATCGCGAGCGAGTCCCAGATCGCGAGATCGCCGTCGCGCAGCACCGGCACGCGGGCCGCCGGACTCCATGCAGCGACCTGCGACTTGAACTGCGGCGTGTCGAGTTGCAGCAGGACTTCCTCGAACGCGAGCCCGAGGTGCCGCAGCAGCATCCACGGCCGCAGCGACCACGACGAATAGTTCTTGTTGCCGATGGCGAGCTTCAATGTACTCATTGCAGGTTCTGTCCCCGTGTTTCGATGATGCAGGGTGCGAGCGCCGCGGCCGCGAGCGGGATCACCGCCACCCACACCATCGTGGCAAGGAGTGCCGCGGACGAACCGTCGGCGCGCGACGTGACGATGCCGACGGCGAGCGGCCCGGCCGCCGCGATCACGCGCCCGATGTTGTAGCAGAATCCGGCGCCGCTCGCGCGCAGACGCGACGGGAAGAGTTCCGGCAGGTAGAACACGTACGTGCTGAAGATGCCGTAGACGCCGAGCCCGACGAGGAACAGCAGATAGAGGCGCGTGAGCGGCGCGAGGTCGAGGCCGAAGACCACGAGTATCGCGAGCGCCGACCAGAGGAAGTACGCCGCGAACATCGCGCGGCGCCCGAGCCAATGCGCGAGCGGCACGGCGGCGAGCGCGCCGACGAGGCCACCCACGTTGAATGCATTGGCGGCGAGCGTCTTCCAGCGCTCGACGCTGTCCGGCGCGTGCTCGGCGGCGAGCCACGCGCCGAGCAGCGGCACGAACGCGTTGCAGGCCCACCAGGTGAGCAATCCGGATACCGACACGAGAAAGCCGATCAGCGTTGCACGACGCACCCGGGGGGCGAACAACTCGCGCGGCGAGGGCGGTGGCTCGGTGGCGCGTGCACGCGTCCAGGCCTCGGGCTCGTGGATGAAAAGGCGCACGAGGAACGCGAGCACCACCGGCGCGAGACCGCACAGGAACACATAGCGCCACGAGTTGGCCGGATCGTGCGCAAACCACACGCCGGCGACCTGGTAGTTCACGGCGCCGGCGAGCAGGAGTCCGAGGGGCGAGGCGGTGTAGAGGAGGGTACCGGCAAACACGCGCCGGTTCTCCGGCACGGTTTCCGCGACGAGCGCCGCGCCGACGGCCCATTCGCCGCCGATGCCGAGGCTCGCCAGCACGCGAAAGGCGATCAGCTGCCCCATGCTGGTCGCGGCTGCGCACAGCGCCGTGCCCACGGCATAGAGCGCGACGGTCACGAACAATGCACGGCGGCGGCCAAAGCGGTCCGCATACCAGCCGAACAGCACGCCGCCCGCGGCCCAGCCGACGAGCAGGATCGAAGAGAGCACCCCGGTCCAGAGCACCGTCGCATCGCGCGCCGCGCGGCTGCCGTGCTCGAGGTCGAGCAATGCGGGCACGGTATTCGGCGCCACGAAATTGAACAGCAGCGCATCGAACACATCGAAGCCCCAGCCGAACCAGGCGGCTGCGAGCACCAGCCATTGATAGCGCGTCATCCCGTGACCCCCGTCGCTGTCAGCAGTGTAACCGTGCGGCTGCCAGCGCAGAACCGCACATCGCGTGATCAAACCCTGCGCCCGTTCACGGTATGTTCAGCGCGACGGGGGGATTCTTGGGCCATGGCGCACGAATCATCGCAGTCGGTCGTCACGGTGCACAGCCTGCGCGAGTACTTCCGCGAGTCGGTCCACGATGCGCTCGCGCGCCAGCATGTCGCGGTCGGTGGCGAAACCGAGCAGTACGTCGTGAACCTGCTGACGCTGTTCGCGCGTTCCGAGGCGCTCTACGAACAGACACCCGACGGCGCGCGCATCAAGCCGCTCGTCGTGATGCTGGCCGAAGCGCTCGAGGCGCGGACCGGCCGCGAACGCTGCGCAGGGCTGCAACGCCTCGGCGACGTGTCGCTGTTCGTCGCCGGCTTCTTCGCGCAGGGATTCGCGCGCAAGCTGATCGACATCGACTATCACATCGCGATGGGTGGCCGCGCGTACGGCACGCTGTCGGATGCGGTGCGGGGCAGCGGCCGCGCGGCGCTGGGCCCGGTGTTCGCCGAACTCGCAGCCAAGTTCCAGCAGCTCGTCGATGCGCTGAACGAGGTGAGCGAGGCAGGCCATCGGCACAGCGACCAGGACATCCTGCGCCTCTACGAGATCTGGCTGAAGACGGGCAGTCGCCGCGCGGAGCGCCTGCTCAACGAACTCGGCGTGACGCCCTCGCCCGGTGCGCGCACGCCCTTCCGGCACTGATGGAGCGACGCATGGTCCTTCGCGCACTGCAGGACCTGCTCGCCGGCATCTACGACGTGCCGCTGGCGCACGATGTCCGTGACTTCCTCGTCACCGACCCGGCCTGGCTGACGCGCACAGGCGGCGGGGCGGCGAGCGAGGAACAGCTGCTGGTCGCGCGCGACGGCGACGGCATGGCGATTTCGCTGTATCTCGACGCGGCCGTGCTCGCGCGCCTTGCCGCGACCGATCCGCTCGAGCACCTGTCGACCGGCAATCTCGCCGATTGCTGGACGGCGCTCGAGGGGGTGAGCCATTTCCACTATCTCGCCTTTCATGCGGGGCACGACCACGAAGTCTCGCGGCTCGAGCTCGAGACCCAGGCGGAGGTCGACAAGTATGTCGCGACGCTGTGGTTGCTGAGGCGCCAGGACCCGGCGCGCTTTCCGCGCGAACTGCACCGGATCCTGTTCGATCGCACGCTGGTCGACCCGAACCTCCCGCCGCAGCGCGCGTCGATCTATCGCCGCGCCAGCCATTATGCGGCCCGCTTCTGTCGGCGCATGGAGCAGCGCCTCGCCCGCCCCGAGGGCGCGGCGCATCGTGATTCGGTCGCGGAGCTGAGGCGGTTCTACCGGTTCGGGGAAACGCGCAAGGTCGCGCACATCGAGCGCTGCAGCTGAGCGCCGTCCACGGATGGCCGCCGCAGCGGCGCAGGCTCAGTCGTCGTCTTCCCCGCGCTGCCTGCGCGCCTCGAGCTCGCGCTTCAGCTTGATCCACTCCGAGAGCTTGCGCAGGTCCGTGCGCGTCGTCGTGCTGGTGCGTTCGGCCGCCGGGCCGGCGCTGCGCGCGCGCTCGTAGGGGTTGTGGCTCTTCTCGGCCCGGTAATCCTCGATCTCGAGGGGCGGCCGCGAGAACTCCCCGGTGCGGTCGTCGGGAATGTCCCGCCATTCGACGCGCGCGTTGCCGAGATCGTCGTGCACGATTTCTGCGACACGGCGCGTACCGGCGGCGGGCGATTTGTGGCGGCTGTCTGGCACGATCCCCGCGAGTCTAGCGGCCGGGGCGCTGCCGATCCGCGGCACAGGTCACATCCCCGGACATCCCGAGCCGCGCGGCCGCGCGCAGCAGGCCGACGCAGGTCTTGGCATCGCTGATGTCGCCGGCGAGCACGTCGCGGCAGGCGTCGCCGAGCGGGAGCCAGCGCACCTCGAACAGCTCGCCGGCCTCCGGCTGCTGCCGGGCCGGCGCGAGGCCGGTCGCGAGATAGAGATGCACGGCCTCGGTCAGCACGCCGGGCGAGCTCACGACACTGCCGAGCGCGTCCCAGTGCGCCGCGTGGACCCCGGCTTCCTCCACGAGCTCGCGCTGCGCCGTGACGAGCGGCGGCTCGCCGGGCTCGAGCTTCCCGGCGGGCAGCTCCGTGATCCAGCCGTCGATGGCATGCCGGTACTGGCGCAGCAGGCACACGCGCCGATCGGCATCGATCGCGACGACCGCCGCCCCGCCCGGGTGGCGGATGATGTCGAGCGTGACTCGCTGCCCGTTCGGCAGCTCGACGACCTCGATGTTGCCGGTGACGATACGGCCGCGAAAGCGCGTCTCGCAGGACAGGAGCTTTGCGCCGCTCATCGCGAACGCGCGTGATACGCGGTGTTCGGCATCATGTCGGTGGCGGTCGCGAGGCGGTTCGACAGGTTGAAGAACCCGGTGACGGCCGCGATGTCCCAGATGTCGCGCGCACTGAAGCCGGCGCGCACGAGCCGGCGGCGGTCGGCCGCACCGGTTTCGGCGGGTGTGACGGTGAGCTTGTGCGCGAACTCGAGCATCGCACGCTCGCGCGCCGGCAGCCGCGCCACGCGCCAGTTCATCACGAGCAGCTCGCCGAGGGCCGGATCGCCCGACAGTTCGCGCACCGCCTGGCCGTGCGCGACGAGGCAGTAGTAGCAGCGGTTCGCGGAGGACACGACGACCGCGATCATCTCGCGCTCGAGCTTCGAGAGGCCGGATGCGCCGAGCATCAGGTCGTTGTACATGTCGATGAACGCGCGCAGCTTCACGGCATCGAAGCTGAACGCCGCGAGCACGTTCGGCAGGAAGCCGATTTTCTCCTCGCAAATCGCGAAATATTTGCGCAGGTCGGCCGGCAATGCGCGCCGGGGCAGCCGCGGCAGGCCGAGCGCCGTCAGCGTCTTCGGCTCGGCCGCGGCCCGCTTCGTCGCCCGTGCCTTCATCGCGAGTCGACCTCGTCGACATCGGCTTGCCCGGTGAGGCGCCGCCGCACGTGCGACCACGACATGCCCATCGCGAGGATTGCGGCGGCGACGACGAGGCCGATCCAGGTGAGGGCGCGGGTATTGCCGGTGTCGAGCCAGCCGAACTGCACGGCGACCCAGACGAGGGCGGCGAAGAACGCGAGCGCGAGCAGCACGCCGATGATGCCGAGCGAACGTGCGGTGGCGGTCAGGAATACCACCCAGCCGATCAGCAGCACGATGCCTGCGAGGGCCTTCACGGCATCGATCGCCGGGAACCCTGCTGCCACCCAGTGGAAGTAGGAATGACCGCTCGGATTGAACGTGAGGGCGACGAGGAGCAGGGCGAAGACGAACCGGAGTGCGACGCCGCCCACGCTGAAGGAGTCATCCGCCATGGCGCACCTGTGCGTGAATGGCAGGAATGATCGGGCAAACCGTGACGCGGGACAACCTTGCGGGCGGCAGGATGCGCCGCGCTATCGTATATTGCACGGTCATGCCGCAGCCCACGCACCTCGAGAAGCTGAACGCCGCGCAGCGCCAGGCGGTGACCTGGGGAGAGCCGCGCGGCGCGCAGGGTTTCCGGTCCGGGCCGCTGCTGATCATCGCCGGCGCCGGCACCGGCAAGACCAACACGCTCGCGCACCGCGTCGCCCACCTCGCGCTCCATGGCGTCGATCCGGCGCGCATCCTGATGCTCACTTTCACGCGGCGCGCGGCACTCGAGATGCGCAGGCGCGCGCACGAGATCGCGAAGGCCGCCCTCAACGAGACGCTCGGCGGCGTGGGGCAGGCGATCGCGCAGCGGCTCGGATGGGCGGGAACCTTCCATTCGATCGGCAACCGGCTGCTGCGCCACTATGCGCCGCAGCTCGCGCTCGATCCGCAGTTCTCGGTGATGGACCGGGCGGATGCGGCGGACCTGATCGACGGCCTGCGCCACGAGCTCGGGTACACGCGCAAGGAACAGCGCTTTCCGCGCAAGGACACGTGCCTCGCGATCTATTCGTACCGGGTCAACACGCAGAAGTCGCTGAAGGAAACGCTCGAGCAGCAGTATCCCTGGTGCCTGTCGTGGGAGGAGGATCTCGCGAAGCTCTTCCGCACCTATGTCGAGCGCAAGCAGAAGTTCGCGATCCTCGACTACGACGACCTGCTGCTCTACTGGCATGTGCTGATGAGCGAGCCGGCGCTCGCGCAGCATGTCGGCACGCATTTCGACCATGTGCTCGTCGACGAATTCCAGGATACGAACCGCCTGCAGGCGGAGATCCTCTACCGGCTCACGCCGCAGGGCGAAGGCCTCACGGTGGTCGGCGACGATGCGCAGGCGATCTATTCGTTCCGCGCGGCGACAGTCGAGAACATCCTCGGGTTTCCCGCGCGCTTCTCGCCGCCGGCCGAGATCGTCAAGCTCGCGCAGAACTACCGTTCCACGCAGGCCGTGCTCGACGTGTCGAACGCGCTGATGGCCGAGGCGCCGAAGCAGTTCAGGAAGCACCTTTTGTCGCTGCGCGGCGTGGGGTCGCGGCCGCGGCTCGTGGCGGTCGACGACCTGCCGACGCAGGCCGAGTATGTCTGCACGCAGGTGCTGAAGGCGCGCGAAGCGAACGTGCCGCTCAGGCGCCAGGCGGTGCTGTTTCGTTCCGCGAGCCACAGCGACCTTCTCGAGATCGAGCTGTCGAAACGCAAGATTCCGTTCATCAAGTATGGCGGCCTCAAGTTTCTCGAGGCCGCGCACGTCAAGGACCTGATCGCGATCCTTCGCTGGATCGACAACCCGCGCAATGCGATGGCGGGCTTTCGCGTGCTGCAGCTGCTGAAGGGCATGGGCCCCGCCAATGCGCGCCGCGCGCTCGACCATCTCGTGAACGAGGGCGGCAGCTTCACGGCATTGCGCACCTTCGAGCCGCCTGCCGAGTGCGCGATCGACTGGAAGAAGCTGGTCGAACTGGTCGTCACGCTCGGGGATCCGCAGTTGCCGTGGCCGGGCCAGGTAAACCAGGTGCGCACCTGGTATCGCCCGCATCTCGAGCGGCTCTATGAGCACGTGCACACGCGCATCGGCGATCTCGACCAGCTCGAACTGCTGTCGGGCCAGTACCCGTCACGGGAGCGCTTCATCACCGAGCTCACGCTCGATCCCCCGCAGGCGAGTGGCGACCTCGCCGGCCAGCCGCTCCTCGACGAGGACTACCTCGTGCTCTCCACGGTGCATTCGGCAAAGGGCATGGAATGGGACACCGTGTACGTGCTGAATGTGGTCGACGGCAGCTTCCCGTCCGAATTCGCGACCGGGCACACCGAGACGATCGAGGAGGAGCGCCGGCTCCTCTATGTCGCGATGACGCGCGCCCGCGAGGACCTGCACCTCGTGCAGCCGCTGCGGTTCCCGTTGACGCAGCAGCCGAAGCAGGGTGACGCGCATGTCTATGGCGGCCGCAGCCGCTTCATGACCGACAAGGTGCTGAAAGCGCTCGACAGCGTGTCGTTCCAGGGCGCACGGCTCAGCGATGCGCCGCTCGCCGACGCGGGCCAGGCGGCGCTCGATGCCGCCCAGCGCATCAAGAACATGTGGTAGCCGTCAGCGCGCCGTCGGCTTGATGAACTTCAGCGTGAAGCGGTCGCTCTCGCCGATCTCCGCGTACTTCGCGCGATCGTTATCACCCATCGCGTAGGTCGGCGGCAGCGTCCAGACGCCCTTCTCGTAGTCCTTCGTGTCCTTCGGGTTCGCGTTGACCTCGGATTTCGCGACGAGGCGAAAGCCTGCCGCCTCGATCATCCGGATGGCGTACGCTTCGTTCACGTAGCCGCTCTTCGCCTTCGGGTCCTGTTCGACAGCCGGATTGCCGCGATGCTCGACGACGCCGAGCACGCCGCCGGGTTTCAGCGCCCTGTACATCGCCGCAAAGGCGGCCGGCGCGAAGTCGCGCCCCATCCAGTTGTGGATGTTGCGGAACGTGACGACGAGGTCGGCGCTGCCCGGTGGCGCAATCTCGGACGCGTTGCCCGGGGCGAGTGCGGTCACGGTGACCTTGCCGTAGAGGTCTGGTCGTGCGGCGAGCTTCTCCAAATAGCTCTTCGGCGGCGGCACGACCTGCGCGGCGTAGAACTTGCCTTTTTCCGCGACGAGCGGCGCGAGGATTTCCGTGTACCAGCCGCCGCCGGGCCACACCTCGACGACCGTTTGTTCGGGACGAATGCCGAAGAAGAGCAGTGTTTCCTTCGGATGCCGGTAGACATCGCGCGCACGATTGGCCGCGCTGCGCTGGTCGCCGGCGAGGACGCGGTCGAGATCGGCCGCCGTCGCGGAACGGGTGCTCGTGGTGGTCGCGCACGCAGTCACGGCGAGGGACGCCGCCAGCAGCATGGTCATCGACTTCAGCACGTGAGCCATCGGCGGTCTCCCGGGGTCTCGGATCGCTACCGTACCAGATCAGCGGCGGTAGGGGCCGCCGTTGCCGCGTGGTCGCTGCGGGCGCTCCTGCGCCTCGTTGACGCGCAGTGCGCGGCCGTTCATCTCGCGGCCGTTCATCGCCTGGATGGCCGTCTGCGCCGCGGGCTGCGGCATCTCGACGAAGCCGAAGCCGCGGGGGCGCCCCGTGTCGCGATCGTTGATCAGCTTGACCGACTCGACGGTACCGTGTGGCTCGAAGAGGGCGCGTACATCCTGTTCGGTGGCCGAGAACGGCAGGTTCCCAACATAGATCGTCGTCATCCCGTCATCCCATCTGAAAGGCGGACGCAACGATGCTACCCCGGCGTTCGCGGGCAAGTAAACCGGGGCCGCGCAGGGCCCGGCCCCGGTCGCACTCAGTGGCGCTTTGCGGGCGCCGGCGGCGGAACCTGCTTCTGGAAATAGGTCCAGCTCGTCTCGTTCGGGCGCGTGTCGTCGCCCGGCGGCGGCGACTTGTACTGCGGATAGTTCGTCTCGATCTCGTGCCGCAGCACCGCAGGCAAGTCCTCGTAGCGGTCGATCTTGCGCCCGGTCGTGTGGAAGTACACGAGACCCTGGCGCCCGCCCATTTCCATCCACGGCAGCCAGTTCGACTGGCGCACCCAGGCGACGCGGACGTTTGCGGTATTGCGCTTGTCGTTCACGAGGTCGGACACGTCGCCGAGGAAATTGAACATCTCGGTCGCGTGGTATTTCCCGCCGATGTAGTCCTGATAGGGGCCCGCGAGCGGATTCGGATAGAACAGCGGAATGGTCAGCGTGAGCCACCACTGGTCGCCGAGCGTGTCGGCGGACCATTTCACCGGCTGGCCGTCGCGCCCGACCGGAAACATCGGCGGCTGGTTCACCGGGTCGTTGGCGATGTGCAGGACGTTGACGGTCTTGCCGGTCCACGGGTTCACCCAGGTCTTCAGCACCTCGCGCGTCTTCGGGTCCATGTAGAGCAGGAGTTCGCGCGACACGAGACGCCAGCCGGTGCCCTTGACGGGATCCTTCACCGTCACGCAGGCGCGGATGTTCATCGCCTCGACGTGGAACAGCTTGCGGTCGGGTTCGCCCTCGACGCGGCTCCACATGCCGCCGTTCCAGTAATAGATCACCGGCTCGTTGTCCTTCACCGAGCACTGCACCTTGCGCATCGCGACGGTGGCGCCTTCGGGTGTCGACAGATCGATCCTGCCCGCCTGTGCGACGCCGGCGGCGGCGAGGAGTGCCGCGGCGGCGAGAAGCCGCGACGGGGTGCGCTGCATATGGGTCATCGTGGGAGTCCTCTCATTGTCATGTCCCTATGACATTCTAGCCATGCCAGCCGCGCAGTGCGCCGTAGAGTGTCCAGGCGCCGATCGCGACGAAGCCGACGCCGGCCGCGATGTGCAGGTAGCGCACCGGCACGAACTTCGACACGACGCTGCCGGCGAGCACGGCGAGCGCCGTCGAGACGATGAGCGCGAGCGCCGCCGCCGTGAACACGCTCACGCGCCCGAATCTCGCTTCCGACGCGTAGAGCAGCGTCGCGAGCTGCGTCTTGTCGCCGAGTTCGGCCATGAACACCGTGCCGAACACGAGCAGGAACGTGCGGGTATCCACGTCAGGCCGGCTCCAGGTACGCGTAGCCGTTCAGCTCGCCCTCGTAGAAGCGCTTCAGCGCCTGGCTTTCGCCGATCGTCATGCGGCCGTCGCGGATCGCGCGCTCGCAGTCGCGCGCCAGTGCCGGATAGAGTTCCTCGACGTCGTATTCCATGTACTCGAGCACCTTGTTGGCGGTGTCGCCCTTGACGATCTCGTCGATCGCCCAGCCACCGTTCTCGTGCAGGCGGATGTGCACCACGTGGGTGTCGCCGAACAGGTTGTGCAGGTCGCCGAGGGTCTCCTGGTACGCGCCGACGAGGAACGCGGCGAGGTAGTACTCGCCACCCGGCGCCACCTCGTGCAGCTCGAGCGTGCGCTTCACCTCGCGCTGCGAGACGAAGCGGTCGATCTTGCCGTCCGAATCGCAGGTGATGTCGGCGATCACGCCCTTTCTCGTCGGGCGCTCGTCGAGGCGGTGGATCGGCACGATCGGGAACAGCTGGTCGATCGCCCAGCTGTCGGGCAGCGACTGGAACACCGAGAAATTGCAGAAATAGATGTCGGAGAGGATCTCCTCGAGCCCGGCGAGTTCCTCCGGGACCTCGCCGACCTTGCGGCAGTAGTCGCGCAGGCGGGCGCAGGTCGCCCAGAAGAGCCGTTCGGCGAGGCCGCGGATCGCGAGCGACAGGAGCCCGAGGTTGAACATCTGCAGGACCTGCTCGCGGGCGGTGAGCGCATCGTGGTAGCACTCCACGAGCTGCCGCGGGCCGATGCCGTTGTATGCCTCGAACAGGTCCTGCACGGGCTGCGGCAGCTCCGCGCCGCCGTCGTAGTCGCGCGCGATGTCGCCCGAGACGCGGAAGCGGTCGAGCGCCGAGGTGCCGAGCGTGTCGAAGATCAGCACGCTGTGCGGCGCGGCGATCGCGCGGCCGGATTCGCTGACGATCATCGGGTGCGCGATGCCGCGGGCCTTGCACACGCTCGCGATGCGGTAGACGACATCGTTCGCGTACTCGGCGATCGTGTAGTTCATCGACGAGGGGAAGTTCGTGCCGCTGCCGTCGTAGTCCACGCCGAGCCCGCCGCCGACATCGATGTAGCGCAGGCCCGCGCCGAGATTCGACAGTTCCGCGTACACGTGCGCGAGTTCGTTGATCGCGTCCTTGACCCGGCGGATGTCCTGCAGCTGGCTGCCCGGATGGCAGTGCACGAGCTGCAGGCAATCGAGCATCCCGCGCGCTCGCAGGACCTCGACCGCTTCCAGGATCTCGGTGATGAAGAGGCCGAACTTCGATTTCTCGCCGGCCGAATCGCGCCACCGCCCCGAACCCTCGCTCGCGAGCTTGACGCGCACGCCGATGCGCGGGCGCACGCCGTAGCGCTCCGCGTGGTCCAGGATCAGGCGCAGTTCGTCGAAATTCTCGACGACCGGGATGATCGTGCGCCCGAGCTTGGTCGCGAGGATCACCGCCTCGATGTAGCTGTCGTCCTTGAAGCCGTTGCAGACGATCAGGCGGTCCGACGACCCCTCGGTCATCGCCATGACCGCGAGCAGCTCCGGCTTCGAGCCCACTTCGAGCCCGAAGCCGTGCTCGGCGCCGTAGCGGAACACTTCCTCGACGACGAGGCGCTGCTGGTTCACCTTGATCGGAAAGACGGCCGCGTAGGTGTTGCCGTACTCGTTCTCCGCGATCGCGTGGGCAAACGCCTCGGCGAGGTGACGCAGGCGGTGCGCGAGGATATCGGAGAAGCGCACGACCACCGGAGTCGTCAGGTCGCGGGCCTTGAGGCCCTGCACGACCTCGTACAGGTCGATCTCGCGTGCTTTCGACGTATCGGGGCGCACGACGATGTGGCCCGCGTCGTTCACGCCGAAGTAGCCCTTGCCCCACGCGTCGACCTGGTAGAGCTCGGCCGAGTCCTCGGTGCCCCAGGACGGCGAACGCCCCGGCTTCGGTTCAGCGGCCACGGACGGCTCCGGAAAAAAGGGCGCGCACGATAGCAAATCAGCCGGGGCGCGTCGCGTCGGGCACGCCGGTCTCGACGGGCCGCGCCGGATCGCGCACCCATTCGCTCCACGAGCCGGCGTAGAGGCGAGCGCCCGGCAGGCCGGCGTGCTCGAGCGCAAGCAGGTTGTGGCACGCCGTCACGCCGGAGCCGCACATCGACACGACCTCCGTCGCGGGCTGACCGGCGAGCAGTGCTTCCCATTGCTCGAGCAAGGCCTGCGCGGGCAGGAATCGGCCGTCCGGGCCGAGATTGGTGGTGAACGGCCGGCTCTGCGCGCCCGGCACATGGCCCGCGACCGGGTCCAGCGTCTCGTTCTGCCCCGCGAAACGGTCGGCGCCGCGCGCATCGACCAGCCGCAAGCCACCACCCGAGAGCAGCTTGACGAGCTCGTCGGTCGTGACAGTGCGATCGACCTGGACGTGCGGTGTGTAGAGCCGGGGGTCGCGCCGGCGGACATGGGTCTCGACGGCACCGCCGGCTGCGAGCCACGCGGCGTAGCCGCCGTTCAGCACGGCGACGGCCTCGTGCCCGAGCCAGCGCAGCATCCACCAGGCGCGCGCGGCATAGGCGCCGGGGCCGGCGTCGTAGGCGATCACCTGTACGTTCGAATTGATGCCCCAGCGGCCGAACGTGATCGCGAGGCGATCCGGGGCAGGCAGCGGGTGGCGCCCGGTCGCGGGGCCGGGCGGGCCCGACAGGTCGCGCTCGAGGTGGGCGTACTGTGCGCCGGGGATATGCCCCTCGGCATACAGGGCGGCGCCGGCTTCGCTCGCGGCGAGCTCGAAACGGCAGTCGAGAATGACCACTTCCGGGCGCCCGAGCAGCGCGCCGAGCTGGGAGACGTCGATGAGCGTCGAATACATGCGACAATTCTCGACCGAAATCGCTGCCACTACAATTTGGACATGATCGACGTCTACTGGGGGAGCGGCAGCCCGTATTCCTGGCGGGTGCTGCTCGCGCTCGAACACAAGCGGCTCGAATACCGCAGCCACGTGCTGCAGTTCTCGTTGCAGGAGCACAAGGCGCCGCACATCGTCGCGATGAATCCGCGCGGCCGCCTGCCGATCCTGAAGCACGACGACTACGTCTGCTTCGAATCGGTCGCGGTGCTGTACTACCTCGACCTGAAATATCCCGAGCCGCCGATCTTCGGCCGCACGCCCGAGGAAGCCGGCGTGATCATGCGCGTCATCTGCGAGTTCGAGGCATATGCCGAAGACGCGCTGATGAAGATCGTGCACGCGTTGTTCGAGGGCGGCGTCAACGAGAGCAATGTCGGCGAGCTGACGCGGGCGATGCTCGCTGTCGCGAGCGAGGCCCGCACGATCGAAGGACGATTGTCGAAGGGCGACTGGATCGTCGGTGATGCCTACTCCGCCGCCGACATCGTGATCTATCCCGCGATCCGGGTGCTGCTGCGCGCACTCGGCAAGCCGGGCGCCACGGTGCTCGCCTCGCGCTTCCTGCCGGTCGAGGTGAACTATCCCGCGCTCGGTCGCTGGCTCGATCGTGTCGCCGCGCTGCCGGGTCACGACAGGACCTGGCCGCCTCACTGGGGCACCGCCTGATCGGCGCGCGCGAACTGGCGGGCATGGGGCCCGGTTGATACCCTTGCGCGCATGAGCCACAAGGTCTACTTCGAATTTCCCGGACGCATCGTCCTCATCGGTTTCGGCAGCATCGGCCAGGGCGTGCTGCCGCTCATCCTGCGGCACATCGGCGTGCAACCCGGGCGCATCAGCATCATCACGGCCGAAGACAACGGCCGCGAGATCGCCGCCGGGTACGGCGTGAAGTTCGTGCGCGAGGCGCTGACGCGCGAGAACTTCCGCCGCATCCTCGACGCGAACGTCGGCCGCGGGGACTTCGTGCTGAACGTGTCGGTCGACGTGTCGAGCATCGCCCTCATCAAGTACTGCTGGGAGCGCGGCGCGATGTACCTCGATACGTGCATCGAGCCGTGGGCGGGCGGTTACACCTCGCCGACCATCACGCCCGCGAAGCGCACGAACTACGCACTGCGCGAGGAGGCGCTGGCGCTCAAGGGGAGCAGCACGCGCGTGCCGACCGCCGTGATCACGCACGGCGCGAACCCGGGGCTCGTGTCGCATTTCGTCAAGCAGGCGCTGCTCAACATCGCCGCGGACCTCGGGGTCGAGGCCGCGCCGCGCGCCCGCGCCGAGTGGGCGAAGCTGTCGCAGAAGCTCGGCGTCACGACGATCCATATCGCCGAGCGCGATACGCAGGTCTCGAGCGAGCCGAAGCGCATCAACGAGTTTGTCAATACCTGGTCGGTCGACGGGTTCGTCGGTGAGGGCAGCCAGCCGGCCGAGCTCGGCTGGGGCACGCACGAACGCAATTTCCCGCGCGACGGCAAGCGCCAGGAATTCGGTTGCGGCGCCGCGATCTATCTCATGCAGCCTGGCGCCGCGACGCGCGTGCGCACCTGGACGCCGAAGGCGAAGAATTTCATGGGATACCTGATCACGCACGGGGAGTCGATCTCGATCGCCGACTACCTGAGCGTGAAGAGTTCGTCGGACGCCATTTACCGGCCGACCGTGCACTACGCGTATCACCCGAGCGACGCGGCGGTGCTCTCGGTGCACGAACTGCAGGGCCGCAACTGGCAGCTCCAGGACACGAAGCGCATCATGATGGACGACATCGTGAGCGGCATCGACGAGCTCGGCGTGCTGATCGCGGGACACAAGAAGAACGCCTACTGGTACGGATCGCAGCTGTCGGTCGAGGAGGCGCGCCGCCTCGCGCCCCACAACCAGGCGACCAGCCTGCAGGTCACGATATCGTGCCTCGCCGGCATGATCTGGGCCATGGAAAATCCGAACCGGGGGCTGGTCGAGCCCGACGATCTCGACTTCCGCCGCATACTCGAGATCTGCGGGCCCTATCTCGGTCCCGTGATCGGCGAGTACACCGACTGGACACCGTTGTCGGATCGCGAGCGCCTCCTGCCGGAGGACATCGACAAGAGCGATCCGTGGCAGTTCAAGAACGTCCGCGTGTTCTGAATGGCACCAGTCATCGATACTCGATGCCCGCGATGGCGTAGGTGCGCTCGCCTTCCGGCGCACGCACGACCACCTCGTCGTCGAGCCGCTTGCCGAGCAGCGCCTTTGCGAGCGGCGCGTCCATGCTGATGTAGGCCGGCGCGACATCGAACTCGTCGGGACCGACGATGCGCACGCGCAGTCCGCGCCCATCCTCGCATTCGAGCGTGACCCACGCGCCGAAGTACACGCGTGCCGGATCCGAGGGGGGCCGATCCACGACGACCATCCCGTCGAGCCGCTGGCGCAGGTAGCGGACGCGGCGATCGATTTCCCGCAGCCTGCGCTTGCCGTACGTGTACTCGGCATTCTCGGACCGGTCCCCCTGTGCGGCGGCCTCCGCGACGGCCTGCGTGACCTGCGGGCGCTCGACGCGCCACAGCCGGTCGAGCTCGGCCTTGAGGCGGGCGTGCCCGTCCGGCGTGATGAAGCGGGATCCGGGCGCCTCCCGCGGGCGATAGCGGCTCATCGGGGGCAATTCTCGGCTTTCTTGCGCCAGTTCTCATCTTCGGGGGCCGTACCGCGGGGTTATTGTGGGGGCAGTCACAGTCTTCCGGCGGGCAGGCGACTAGCCTTGGTCCCATGTCCGCCCGGTATTACACGCATTTCGTGACTCCGGCCGACGAGGCCCGACAGGCCCACGAGTGGAGCGGAGTGGTGGAACTCGGGCGCGCGCTCGATCAGCGCGGCGGAACGGGTGAGCTCGCGAGGCTGCTCGCACAGAGCTTCGAGCTCGATTCGGAGGACATCAGGATTTTGCACTGGGCGAGGCTTCATTGAGCGTTTGAGATCCCCTGGCGGACTTCCTTCCCTTCATTGAAAGTCCGCATACTGCGACCCCGGTCCACAAGACCGGGGTCTTTTTTTGCCCGGGAGACCTCGCATGCCTGCGCGCCGCATGAAGCTCGCCGCCTGGATCGCCGGGGTGCTCGTCGCCCTCGTCGGCCTCTACGCGTGGGCCGGGTATCGGCTGGCGCCGCGGCTGATCGCGGAGAAATTGCCGGCGTCGGTCGCCGCCGCGACTGGCCAGCGCCTCACGCTCGGCAGCGTCGCGGTCGATCCGTTCGCGCTGTCTGTCGACGTGACCGGCCTCTCGCTCACCGGGCCGGATGGTGCGCCGCTGCTCGGTGCAAATCGGCTCTTCATCGACGCTGAACTGGCGTCGCTGTGGCGACGCAGCCTCGTGCTGCGATCGATCGTGCTCGATGAACCCGCGGTCGATCTCGTGCTGCGGAAGGACGGGAAGCTGAATCTCGTGACCGCGCTCGCGCCGAAGGCGCGCGCTGCGCCGGCGCGCGAGGCGCGCGCGCCGCTGCGCATCAGCGTCGGCGAGATCGTCGTCAATCGCGGCCGGCTCGACGCGAGCGATCTGCGGCGCGCGGTGCCGCTGCACGAGCGTCTGGCGCCGATCAACGTGCGCGTGCAGGACTTCACGACGGCGGCCGGGGAGGCGGGGCGCTTCGAGATCGTCGGACGCGGCGAGCATGGCGCGGCTCTGTCGCTCGACGGACAGGTTGTGGCGCAGCCGTTCGCGCTCGATGGCCGGCTGACCGTGCGGCACCTTCCGGCCGAGACAGCCTGGCGCTTCGCCGGCGCGTACGATCGCATCGCGCCACCCTCGGGCGAGATCGACCTCTCGACCCGCTACCGCATCGCCTCGGGCGAGGGCGGCGCGCGAATCGACCTCACGGCGCTCGACATCGACGCGCGCGCGCTCGCCGTGCGCGCCGCGGGCGCCGACAGCGAGTGGATCCGGATCGCGGGGCTCGCGGAGCGGGGCGGCAGCATCGCGGTGCACGACGCCCTCGTGCGCCTGCCGGACATCGCGATGCAGGGCCTCGAGGTGCACGCCTGGTCCGGCGAGGACGGCCACCTGAATCTCGCGGCGCTCGCGCCGCAGGCGCAGGTACCGCCGCCAGCCTCGCAAGCCGCGACCGCGCAGGACGCGGCGTCGCGCAAGGACTGGCGCATCGAGGCGCCGAAGCTGCGCATCGCCGGTTCCCGCATCGCATACGAGGACCGCCGCGCGCCGTCGACCGTGAGCTACCGGCTTGCGCCCTTCGATCTCGATGTCGATGGTTACGCGAGCGATGGCGGGCCGGTCAAGGCGGTGCTGCGCGGCACGTTCAACGACACGGGGCGCATCGCGGTCGAGGGCGAGTGGCGGCCCGCGGAGCCGGGCGGGGAGTTCACCGTCGATGCTGCACAGTTGCCGGTGCCGTTCCTGCAACCGTACCTCGAGCGCCGCACCGACCTCGTGCTCGAAGACGGCACGCTGGCGGTGAAAGGCAAGGTCCGGATCGCGCGACCGGTCGGCACCGCGCCACGCATCGACTTCGACGGCCAGGCAACGCTCGCGGGATTTCGCAGCGTCGACCGCGAACTGCGCCAGGACTTCATCCGCTTCGGCGCGCTGTCGCTGTCCGGTATCCGTTACCGCACCTCGCCGGCGTCGCTGCGCGTGCGGGACGTGCTCGCGAGCGGCGCGTACTTCAAGCTCGTGATCGCCCCCGACCGGACCACCAACCTCGCCGACGTGCTGTCGCCGCCCCGCCTGCGCGCGCGCGCAGGCGACGGCGATGCGGTGGGTGCGCGGGCGCACACGGCCGGCACGTCCACGCAGGCGCCGCGGCGGATGCCGATGCGCATCGACCGGATCCGCGTCGAGCGCAGTTCGGCGAACTTCGCCGACCTGTCGATCCGCCCGAGTTTCGCGACGGGCATCCTGGATCTTGCGGGCAGCGTGAGCGGCCTGTCGTCGGACCCGGGTGCGCGCGCCGCAGTGAAGCTCGACGGCAAGGTGGATCGCTATGCGCCGGTCGAGATCCGGGGTTCGGCGAACTGGCTCGCCGCGAGCAGCTACACAAACCTCGACGCGAATTTCCACAACATCGAGCTGCCGACCTTCACGCCGTACTCGGGCAAGTTCATGGGCTACGAGATCGAGAAGGGCAAACTCGATGCGCACTTCTCCTACCTGATCGAGCATCGCAGGCTCGATGCGAAGCACCGGTTCGTGCTCGACGGCTTCACGCTCGGCGAACGGGTCGACAGCGCCGATGCCGTGCACCTGCCGGTGAAGCTGGCGGTGGCGCTGCTGAAGGACCGCAACGGCGTGATCGACATCGACCTGCCGGTTTCCGGTTCGCTCGACGATCCGCAGTTCCGCGTCGGACCGCTCGTATGGAAGGCGCTGAAGAACCTGCTCGTCAAGATCGCCACCGCACCGTTTGCGCTGATCGGTTCGCTGTTCGGCGCGGGCGAGGAAGTGCGCTTCGTGGAGTTCGCCTATGGCAGTGCCGCGCTCGATGCACCGGCGCGCGAGCAGCTCGCGAGTGTCGGCAAGGCACTCACCGACCGGCCGCAACTCGCGCTCGAGGTGCCGCTCGTCGTCGACGGCGCGCACGATCGCGATGCGCTCGTCGAGCAGCGCTTCGAGGCCATGGTCGGCGGTGCGGCGTCACGTGGGCTGCGGGACAGCGATCCCGCAGCGTGGCAGAAAGTGCTCGACGCGGCGTGGCGCAGGGCGACCGGCGAGCGCCGCGCGCCGCGTCCCGAGCGCGCGAAGGACGAGGACGCAGGCAGCTGGGCGCAGCGCGTGATCGCGGCGGATGAAGCTGCGCTGCGATCACGCATCGTCGTCCCGGACACCGATCTCGCCGCCCTCGCGCGGGCACGCGCGGACGCCGTGCGCGATGCGCTCGTCGCGGGCGGGCTCGCGCCCGAGCGCGTGTTCGTCGTGACCGGCGAGCCCGCGGCGGATGCGACGGGACGTGTCCGGCTCACCCTCAACGTGCGGTGATCTTCGTATACTGCGCCGATGCGAAATTTCGTCACGACCGCTGCGATCACGGTATTGACCGCCTGCGCGACGTCGGTTCCGGCGCCTGCCCCACCACCACCATCGATCGAGACGCCCCCGGCTGCGCCACCGCGGCCTTCGGGCCTGCTGCTCGGCGGCTACGACCCTGCCATCCGGCCGCAGGACGACCTGTACGGGTTCACCGGCGGCAAATGGCTGAGCGAGACCGAGATTCCCGCGGATCGTTCGAGCTGGGGCACATTTGCGATGCTCGACGAGCGCGCCGAGCAGGATGTGCGGGCCATCGCCGAGGAGGTCGCCCAGCGCGCCGACCTTCCGCCGGGGTCCGATGCGCAGAAAATCGGTGACCTGTACGCGAGCTTCATGAACATGCAGGCGGTGGATGCCGCCGGCCTCAAGCCGCTCGAGTCGCGCTTCGCGCGCATCCGGGCGATCGCGACCCACGCCGACGTCGTGCGCTTCATCGGCGAGTCGCAACGGCTGCTGCAGCGTGTGCCGCTCAATTACTACGTGGCGCAGGACGCGGGCGATGCGACGCACTACATCGGCGTCCTCGCGCAGGGCGGCCTGTCGATGCCGGACCGCGACTACTACCTGAAGCAGGACCCGGCCAATGCGGCGTTTCGCAAGCAGCACGTCGAATACATCGAGAAGATGCTGACGCTCGCCGGGGCGCGCAGGGCCGCCGCGCGTGCCCGGCGCATTGCGCTCCTCGAGACCGCCATCGCCGCGATCCAGTGGTCGAAGGTACAGAATCGCGATCCGGTGGCGACCTACAACAAGACGACACCGGCGGCGCTCGCCGCGCTCGCGCCCTCCATCGACTGGAGCGCGTTCTTCGCCGCCGCCGGTGCGCCCGCGGCCGCGGTCGACGTGAACCAGCCGACCTACGTGCAGGCGCTTGCGAGGCTGATCACCGACACGCCGGTCTCCGTCTGGCGCGAGTACTTCTTCTTCCAGTTGCTCGATGTGTCGGCGCCCTATCTCGCCACGCCGTTTGCGACGGCGCACTTCGAATTCCACAGCAAGGCGTTGCAGGGCGTGCAGGAAGAGCCCGCGCGCTGGAAGCGGGGCGTGGCGCTCATCGACGAGCAGCTCGGCCAGCTCGTCGGCAAGGCGTACGTGACGCGGCACTTCGAGCCGGAGTCGAAGACGGAGATCCATGCGCTCGTCGACAACCTGCTGCGGGCGTTCGACCTGTCGATCGACACGCTCGCGTGGATGAGCCCGGCGACGCGTGCCGCCGCCAAGACGAAGCTGCACAAGATCAGCGTGAAGGTCGGCTATCCGGACAAGTGGCAGGATTACTCGGCGCTCGCGATCTCGCGCGACGACCTCTACGGCAACGTGCAGCGCGGCACGGCCTATGAATTCGCCCGCGACCTCGCAAAGCTCGGCGCGCCGATCGATCGCACCGAGTGGCACATGACGCCGCAGACGGTCAATGCCTACTACAACCCGGCGATGAACGAGATCGTCTTCCCGGCCGCGATCCTGCAGCCGCCGTATTTCGACCCGGAGATCGACAGCGCGGTCAACTACGGTGCGATCGGCGGCGTGATCGGCCACGAAATCAGCCACGGCTTCGACGATTCGGGGCGCCAGTACGACGGCGACGGGAACCTGCGCGACTGGTGGACCGCCGAGGATGCCGCGCGCTTCAAGGCGCTCGCCGACCGGCTCGTGGCGCAGTACGACGCATACACCGTGCTCGACGGACAGCACCTGAACGGCAGGCTGACGCTCGGCGAGAACATCGGCGACCTGTCGGGACTCGCGGTCGCGTACCGCGCCTGGCAGCTCTCGCTCGATGGCCGGCCGGCGCCCGTGATCGACGGTTACAGCGGTGCGCAGCGCTTCTTCCTCGGCTGGTCGCAGAGCTGGCGATGGAAATACCGGGACAACAACCTGCGCATGCGCCTCGTCGTCGATCCGCACAGCCCCGCGCAGTTCCGCGTCGACGGCGTCGTGACGAACCTGGACGAGTTCTACGCGGCATTCGGTGTCGATGTCGGCGACAAGCTGTACCGGCCAGACGCCGATCGTGTGAGAATCTGGTGAGGAGACATCGCAGGCAGGGGAGTGACAACATGCGCGCGCTGAAACTCGCATTCGTGGCGGCCGCCGGCCTCGTGCTCACGGGCTGCGGCTACAACTCGCTGCAGTCCCAGGACGAAGCGGTGAAGTCCGCGTGGTCCGAGGTCGTCAACCAGTACCAGCGGCGCGCCGATCTCGTGCCGAACCTCGTCGCGACGGTGAAGGGGTTTGCGCAGCAGGAGCAGACCGTGCTGCTCGGCGTGACCGAGGCCCGCGCGAAGGTCGGTTCGATCCAGGTCACGCCCGAGATGCTGAACGATCCAGGGGCGCTCGCGAAATTCCAGGCCGCGCAGGGCGAGCTCACGACCGCGCTGAAGAGCCTGCTCGCGGTGACCGAGAACTACCCGGACCTCAAGTCGAACCAGAACTTCCTCGAACTGCAGGCGCAGCTCGAGGGCACGGAGAACCGCATCGCGGTGGCGCGCAACCGCTATATCGCCGCCGTGCAGCAGTTCAATACGACGGTGCGCTCGTTCCCGACGAACCTGACCGCGATGCTGTTCAAGTTCCAGGTCAAGCCGAACTTCACCGTCGAGAACGAGGCGGCGATCGCGCGGCCCCCGGCGGTCGATTTCGGCGCGGGTGCTGCCGCACCGACGCCCGCACCGGCGCCTGCGCCCGCACCGGCAGCCGAATCGCAGCCGATGATGCCCTCGACCTGAGCGAGCGGGCGCCCGCGCCGTGCACCCCCCGTGCCTGCGGCCCGCAGCCGTCACATTCGTGCTGGCGGTCGTCGTGGCCGTCGTCGCCACGGCGTTGCCACGCGCGGCGCTCGCGCAGGACCTCAAGGCGATTCCGCCCCTTGCCGCCCGCGTCACCGATACGACCGGCACGCTCACGGAGGGCGAGCGCGCCGCGCTCGACGCGAAGCTCGCCGCCTTCGAGCGTGAAAAGGGCGCCCAGGTCGCGGTGCTGATCGTCCCGACCACACAGCCGGAGGACATTGCGCAGTACTCGATCCGGGTCGTCGACGCCTGGAAGCTCGGTCGCGCGCAGCCCGACGACGGCGTGCTGCTGCTCGTCGCCAAGGACGACCGGCAGCTGCGCATCGAAGTCGGCTACGGACTCGAGGGGGCGCTGCCCGACGCCATCGCGAGCCGCATCATTCGTGAGACGATCGTGCCGCGCTTTCGCGAGAACGATTACTACGGCGGCATCGACGCGGGCGTCGACCGCATCCTCGGCGTGATCCGCGGCGAGCCGCTGCCGCCGCCGGACGAGCGCTGGCAGCGCGACAGGACCGCCGGCCGCGGCGCGCAGTGGCTGCCGATGCTCCTGTTCGGCGTGTTTGTCGGCTCGGGTGTCCTGCGTGCGATTTTCGGGCGGGGCCTCGGCTCGCTGCTGACCGGCGGGGCGATCGGCGTGATCGTCTATGTCCTGCTCGCCGCGCTCGGCATATCGATCGCGGCGGGCATCGGCGCGTGGCTGCTGTCGTTGTTCCTGTCCGTGATCCCCCGTGGCAACTGGTCGAGCGGACCACGTCATGGTGGCTGGGGCGGCGGCTGGGGCGGCGGTTTCGGCGGTGGTGGCTTCGGCGGCGGCGGGTTCAGCGGCGGGGGTGGCGGCTTCGGGGGCGGCGGTGCCTCCGGGCGCTGGTGAGAACATCGATGCGCTGGCTTCGACACCTGTTCACGCCCTACTGGCTCACGCAGCGACGCTTCGGGCGCGCCGCCTGCGCGGCGATCGAGCGCGCCGTCGCGGACGTCGAGAGCCGCCATGCGGGCGAGATTCGCGTCGCGATCGAGACCGCGCTCGATCTCGGCGACCTGTACTACGGTGTCAGCGCGCGCGCACGGGCGCTCGCGGTATTCGGCCTCCTCGGTGTCTGGGACACGGCCGGCAACAACGGCGTGCTGATCTACGTGCTGATGGCCGACCGCGATGTCGAGATCGTCGCCGATCGAGGCATCGCGTCACGGGTGCCGCGGAGCGAGTGGGACGCGATCTGTCGCCAGATCCAGGAGGCATTTCGCGCCGGCCGTCATGGCGAGGGCATCGCCGACGGCGTGCGGGCCGTGGGCGAGGTGCTCGCGAGGCACTTTCCGCACGACGGCGGAGACCGGAACGAGCAGCGCGATCGCCCCGTGTTGCTGTAGGCGAACGCGCGTCGCAATAACCGCGACAAGCGTGCCTGCGCTGCAGCGCAGCGGTTCGGGGTTTTGCTGAACCGTCGCGGGGTGAGCGCAGCCGGGCCGGTCGACGCGGGCTGTTCGCTGTTTTCCACCGCCCTGCAATGCCATACTTTCCCGATGTCCACGACAACCGTCCGCGCCCTCGCGCTCGCCGCCACGCTCGCTTCGCTGTCCGCCTGTTCGCTGCTCGGTGATGCGTTCGGGCGCAAACCGGCGCCGGTGGAGCCCGCGCCGCCGCCGCCACCGCAATACGCGCCGCCGGTCGCCACGAGCCGCTTCACGATCGACCCGCAGCACGACGACGTGGTCGGCGTCGTGCAGCGGACCGTCGTCGGCAAGGAAGACACCTTCTCCGACATCGCGCGCCGCTTCAATGTCGGCTACGAGGAGATGGTGCGTGCGAACCCCGGGGTCGACCCGTGGCTGCCGGGTGCCGGGCGCGAAGTCGTGGTGCCGACGCGGTTCATCCTGCCGAATGCGCCGCGCAAGGGCATCGTGATCAATCTCGCCGCAATGCGCCTGTGGTACTTCGAACCATACAAGTCCGGAGAGTCGCAGGTCGTGCACACCTATCCGATCGGCATCGGGCGGGTCGGCTGGGCGACTCCCGAAGGCACGACAAAGGTCGCGCGCAAGATGAAGGACCCGACCTGGCGCCCGAGCGCCGCGGTCCGCAAGGAGCATGCCGAGAACGACGACCCGGTGCCGGCCGTCGTGCCGCCGGGGCCCGACAACCCGCTCGGCAATCGCGCGCTCTACCTCGCCTGGCCGAGCTATCTCGTGCACGGCACCAACAAGCCCTATGGCGTCGGCATCCGCTCGAGCCACGGCTGCATTCGCCTCTATCCCGAGGACATCCTGCAACTGTTCGATCTCGCGCCGGTCGGCACGCCGGTGCGCGTCGTGAACCAGCCGTTCCTGTTCGGCTGGCACGACGGCAGGCTTTACCTGCAGGCATACGACGTGCTCGAGGACGATCCGCGCGATTTCGCGAAGGCGCAGAAGAAGCTGCTGTCGAAGCAGCTCGCGGCGCGCATCCAGAAGGAGCTGAAAGTGCGCGGGGAATCGATCGACTGGACCGCCGTCTCGGCGATTGCGCATGCGCCGCGCGGCATACCGGCGCCGGTCGCAGGCGGCAGCGCGGGCGTCGATGCGGAAGTGGCGGCGGCTGCAGTCGTCGAGAACCGGGTACCCGACGGCGCCAACTGGGATGGCGTATCCGGGCTGCCGATCGACGAGAAGACATTCGAGGAGATGTTCTCGGACAACGGCACCGACTCGCCCGCCGCGCCCGCCGGGAACGCGCCTGCGGACAAAAAGCCCCAGGGGTGACATTCGAGCGCGTCGGCGCTGTCACGCATGCGAAGCACCGTGACGCGCTCGACACCGGCGCGCCGGCCCTGGGGGCTGTCGCCGATATGCTACAGTCCGCTGCAGCACGGGGGGCAGCAGTGGCCGACGCCGTCACTGGCTTCGAGATATCCGAACAAAGTGGGCCTGGGCACGCGATCGCGCGCGTGACCACGGGCGTTACCGCCTTCGTCGGGCGTGCCCTCAAGGGGCCCGTCGACACGCCGGTCACGATCCACGGCTTTGCCGAGTACGTGCGCATCTTCGGGGGACTCTGGCAGCCCTCGACGATGAGCTACGCGCTCGAGCAGTATTTCGAGAATGGCGGCCGCACGGCGATCGTCGTGCGCGTGGCGAATGGCGCGCGGCCGCCGACCCTCACGCTGCCGGCCGGCGCCGCGCCGCTCACGCTCGTCGGCCTCGCGCCGGGATCGCGCGAGTACCTGCGCGCCTCGGTCGACTACGACGGCATCGGCGACAACGAGGACGATCGCTTCAATCTCGTCGTGCAGCGCCTGCGCACGCCGGGCTCGGAGCGCATCGAGGAGCAGGAGATCTTTCGTCGCCTCTCGGTGCAACCCGACAGCGACCGCTATGTCGCGAACGTGCTCACCGATTCGCGTCTCGTGCGCGTGCGCGGCGATGTGCCGGGCGCACGGCCGGCGCGCACGCCCTCGCGCGTCGCGAGCCTGATGGTGGGTTATGTCGCGTCGAATCCCGACGGCGACGACGGTGCGCCGCTGACCGACTATGACCTGATCGGCTCGACCCAGCGCGGAAGCGGGCTCTTTGCCCTGCGTGGGGCGCCGCACTTCGATCTCCTCTGCGTGCCGCCGCTCACGCGCACCGACGACGTCGGACTCGCCACGCTGACGGTCGCGTCACGCCTGTGCCGCGACCGGCACGCGATGCTGGTCGTCGATCCGCCCGCAGCCTGGTCGACCGCGGCAGTGGCGATGGATGCGCTCAGGCCCTGGCCGTTTCGCAGCGAGCAGGCCGTGATGTACTTCCCGCGCGTGCTCGCGCTCGACCGGGTGCGCGGTCGCTACGAGGTATTCGCCTCGTGTGGCGCGGCCGCCGGACTGATTGCACGCGGCGACGCCGCCTCGCCGCTTTGGGGTGCGCGCGAGACCGACGAGCCCGTGCTGCGCCCGACACTGCGCACGGCCGTCGCGCTCGAGGACAACGAACGCGCCCGGCTCGCGCAGCTCGGCGTCAATACCTTCACCACCGTACGGCCGCTGCAGCGGCGTTCCTCGAGCCCGCGCACGCTCGGTGCGGGCGGCTCGGGTCCCGCGGACTGGACCTGGCTCGCGGCGCGACGCCTTGCCCTTTTCATTCTCGCGTCGGTCGAGGAGGGCACGCGCTGGATCGTGTTCCAGCACGACCGGCCCGAGGCGTGGGCACGGCTGCGCGCGCAGGTCGAGGCATTCCTCGCCGGTCTCGAAGACGAGGGCGCATTCGTCGGGCGCACGAGCGCCGAGCGCTGGTTCGTCATCTGCGACGCGCGACTGAATCCGCCCGAGTCACTCGCCGCGGGCCAGGTGAACCTGCTGCTCGGCTTCGCGTTGACGCATGCCGGCGACTTCCATGCGTTCCTCGTCACGCATCGCGCGGGTGCGAGCAGCGTGCGGCCGGTCAGCGTCAACCGGCTCGCGACGTCGGGGGAACGCGTGGAAGAGGAAATCGAGACGTCGATCCTTCAGGGCATCGCGCTCGACAGCTGAGCCGGACCCGCTGGCCCCGGACGCGGCGAGACGTACATCGTCACGACCGCGCGCACCACCTCGATCCCCGCGGTGTCCTGCACCGACACCGCGACGCCGACGTTTTCCGCGCCGTCCCACGTCGATTTCTCGAGCCGCGCCGCCGCGGTCACGCCGGTTACGGCCGGCTTCAGGTATTCGATCGTCATGCCGCGCGGAATCCAGCGCATCGTGATCGGGATCGTCACCTCGGTCACGAGCCCGGCGGCCAGTTCGACGAGATTGCCCATCGCGAGCGCGTGTACCGTGCCGATGTGATTCTCGACGCGCCGCCGCTTCGCCATCGAGACGCGGCACAGGCAGGGGCGCAGCTCGAGCATGCGCGGCGCGATCGTGGCGAAGTAGGGTGCGCGCCGCGTCACGGCGCGCGCGAACAGCCAGCGGCCGGCTGCGCTCCGCGACAGGCGCCGCCACCGGGCGAGCACGGGACTTTCCGCCGGTGCGGTGATCATGGCCGCCCGATCATACGTCAGGCGCACCGTAGCCGCCGCCGCCCGGCGTCAGCACTTCGATGACGTCGCCCGGCACCACATCGAACCGGTCCGCCGCGGCCAGTTCGACGATTTCCCCGTTCGCGCGCAGGAGCCGGGTCACGCCGGCGGCGCCCGGCGCGCCGCCGGCGAGGCCGAAGGGGCGCGTGCGGCGCCGGTTTGCGAGGATCGCGCCGCTCATCGGCGCGAGGAACTCGATCGCGCGCACGATGCCGTCGCCGCCCCGATGGCGACCCGCGCCGCCCGAGCCGCGGCGGATCGCGAACTTCCGCAGCCGCACCGGGTAGCGCAGCTCGAGGATCTCGGGATCGGTCAGGCGCGAGTTCGTCATGTGGGTCTGCACGGCGCTCGCGCCGTCGAAGTCCGGTCCGGCACCCGCGCCGCCGGCGATCGTTTCGTAGTACTGGATGCCTGCATCGCCGAAGGTCAGGTTGTTCATCGTGCCCTGCGACGCGGCGAGCACGCCGAGCGCCCCGTAGAGCGCGTCGACAATCGCCTGCGAGGTTTCGACGTTGCCGGCCACCACCGCCGCGGGCGCCTCCGGTGCCAGCATCGAGCCTGCGGGAATGTGGATCTCGAGCGGTGCGAGGCAGCCCTCATTGAGCGGGATCGGCCGCTCGATCAGTGTGCGGAACACGTAGATCACTGCCGCCGTGCACACGGCGCGCGGCGCGTTGAAATTGTGAGCGCCCTGGGGCGAGGTGCCGGCAAAGTCGATGCGCGCTGCGCGCCGGATCGCGTCGGTTTCGATCCGCACCTGGATGCGCTGGCCACCGTCCATCGCGAGCGTGAAGGTGCCGGATGCAAGGCGCGAGATCGCGGTGCGCACGCAGGCTTCGGCGTTGGCCCGCACGTGTGCGAAGTACTCGAGCAATGCCTGCAGGCCGTGGCGGCGCGCAGCGCGCGCGAGCTCCTCGAGCCCGCGGGCGTTGGCGGCGAGTTGCGCACGCAGGTCGGCGACATTCTGGTCCGGATTGCGTGCCGGGTGGCGGGCGCGGGCGAGCGCGCCGCGCACGGCCGCTTCGTCGAACACGCCCTGCGCGACGATTCCGAGGCCCTCGATCAGTACGCCTTCCTCTTCGATGTGCGTGCTGAACGGCGGCATCGAGCCCGGCGTGATGCCACCGATGTCGGCGTGATGTGCGCGCGAGGCGACGAAGGCGTCCGGTCGCGACCCTCCGGCGAGGAATGCCGGTGTCACGACCGTGAGGTCGGGCAGGTGGGTGCCGCCGTGGTACGGACTGTTCAGCAGCCACGCGTCACCGGCACGCAGCGTCGGGCCGTGGTCGCGGATCACTGCGCGCACCGCGGCCCCCATCGAGCCGAGATGCACGGGCATGTGCGGCGCGTTGGCGAGGAGCCTGCCGTCGCCGTCGAACAGCGCGCACGAGTAGTCGAGGCGCTCCTTGATGTTGATCGACTGCGCCGTATCGCGCAGTACGCTGCCCATCTGCGTCGCGATGTGCATGAAGAGGTTGCCGAAGATCTCGATGCGCGCGGGATCGGGCGGGGCGCCTGTGCGGGTCACCGCAGCCGTCCGTGGCGGGTGTGCGTCATGCCGCTCGATGACGAGGGCGCCGTCTGCCGCACGGGTCGCGCGCCAGCCGGGCTCGACGACCACCGTGAAGTTGGGATCGACGATGAGGGCCGGGCCGTCGACCTCGCTCGTCGCCGCAAACGGCAGGACCTGCGTGTCGTGCCAGGTGTCGCCGAAGCGGGTCCGCACACGGGCAGGCAGCGTCGCGAGCGCAGCGGCGGCCACGTCCGTGACCGCCGGCAGCGGCGGTGTCGCGCGCGCCTCGAGGCGCAGCGATTCGATCGTGAGCGATGCGCTCTCGTCCGCGAATCCATAGCGGGCGCGCTGCGCGGCGAGGTACGCCTCGCGCGGCGTCGCCGCATCGGCGTCGACGTCGAGTGTCGCTTCGCTGTCGCCGGCGCGTACCTCGAGTACGCGGCGCACGGCAACCGGGCAGGCACCGGGCAGCGCCGCGCACGCGTCGCTCTCGAGCGTGGCGAGCACGGTGCGGGCTGCGGCGAGCCCCGCGTCGTCGAGCGGCGCGCGCAGGCTGCGGCGCCGCGTCTCGAGCCAGTCGGCGACGCCGATGCCGAACGCGGACAGCACGCTCGCGAGCGGATGGATCACGACGCGCCGCATGTCGCACGCGGCGGCGACCGCACAGGCATGCTGGGGCGCGGCGCCGCCGAAGCAGAAGAGCGCGAAGCGCGCCGGGTCCTCGCCGTGCGCCGCACACACCTGTCGCACTGCATTCGCCATCGATTCGACCGCGATCTCGAGCCAGGACGACGCGAGTTCGATGGCTTGCTCGTGGCCCGCACCCCTGCCCTTGATCTCCTGCGCGCGGGCGAGGAGCGCCGCGTGCACCAGCGCGGGCTCGATGCGCGCATCTCCGGCGCTGCCGAAGACCGCGGGGAGGAATGCGGGATGCAGGCGCCCGAGCGCCACCTGCAGATCGGTCACGGTGAGCGGGCCTCCGCGGCCATAACACGCGGGTCCCGGCATCGAGCCCGCGGAGGCGGGCCCCACCTGCATGCGGCCGTCCGCGTAGCCGAGCACCGAGCCACCGCCGGCAGCGATCGTGTGGATGTCGAGCATCGCGGCCTGCAACCAGGTGCCGGCGAGCTCGTGCTCGAACCGCTGGGCGAGGCGGCCGGCGTAGACCGACACGTCGGTCGACGTGCCGCCCATGTCGAAGCCGATGAGCGCATCGAGTCCGAGTTGCGCACCGATGCGGGCCATGCCGTTGAGTCCGCCCGCAGGGCCGGACAGCACGCTGGCCGCCGCGCGAAAGCGCGCTGCCTCGACGAGCCCGCCGGTGCTCTGCATGCAAAGCAGCTGCGCCGCGGGATCGACCGCGCGTGCATCGTCCGCCACCCGCTGCAGCCAGCGCCCGAGCGGCGCCGCGAGATACGCATCGAACACGGTCGTGTCGCCGCGCGCGACATAGCGCACGAGCGGCGAGACCTCGTGCGAGGCGGATATCGTCGTATAGCCTGCTGCCCGCGCGAGGGCGGCGGCCTGCGCTTCATGCCGTGGATGGCGGTCGCCGTGCATGAACACGATCGCGACCGAACGTCGCCCGCGCGCATGGGCCTCGCGCAGCGCCGCGGCGAGCGGCGTGATCGCGAGGGGTTCGATGAGCGTACCGTCGGCCGCGATCCGCTCGTCCGCTTCGATCACCTCGGCGTACAGCGGTGACGGCAGGACGATGCGGCGTGCAAACACGTCGGGGCGATGCTGGCAACCGATCGCCAGTGCGTCGGCGAAACCCCGTGTCGTGACGAGCACCACCGGTTCGCCACGCCGCTCGAGCAGTGCGTTGGTGGCCACCGTGGTGCCGAGCTTGAACGCCGCGACGCGCGCATCCGTGTTGCCGCCGTGCGCGGCGAGCATGGCGAGCGCGGCGCCGATGCCCGGGTCGCAGGCCGCGGAGGCGCCCGCGTCGACGCCCTGCGACAGCACCTTGCGCACGTGCAGGCGTCCGGCGGGCGAGCGCCCGATCACGTCGGTGAAGGTGCCGCCGCGGTCGATCCAGAATTCCCACGCGCCCGCCATGCCTCACCGCGCCTACAATGCCGATTTCGGGGGCAGTCATTATGGAGGATCGCCGTGCGGCGATGACCCGCGTCTGGCAGGTCGTGCGCGCAATACCCCGCGGCGCGACGGCCAGTTACGGCGAGGTGGCCCGCCGCGCGGGCTTGCCGCGCCGTGCGCGCTGGGTTGCCGTCGCGCTGAAGGCCGCGCCCGCGTCGGCGCGCGTGCCGTGGCACCGCGTGACCGCCGCGGATGGACGGATCGCCTTCCCGGCCGGTTCCCGCCAGCATCGGGAGCAGGCTCGGCGGCTGCGCGCAGACGGGTGCGTGGTCGTGAACGGGCGTGTGATCAGGCGCAAGGCAGAGGCGGACCTCGATGCATGGCTATGGCGGCGCTGAGCGTTACAATGGCGCCGATGCAGAGAACAGTCGTCTTTTCCCACGGCAAGGATTCATCGCCCCACAGCCGCAAGATCATTGCGCTCGCGGAGACCGCGCGGCGCGAGGGCTATGAGGTCGTCACGCCCGATTACCGCGGCATCGACTCGCCGCGCGAGCGCCTCACGAAGCTCGTCGATTCCTGCAAGGACATCCAGGGCGATCTGGTGCTCGTCGGCTCGAGCCTCGGCGGCTACATCTCGCTCGCGGCAGCGCCCACGCTGCACACGCACGGCGTGTTCCTGATGGCCCCCGCCATCTATTTCGACCAGCTGCCGCCGCTGCGCGACCGCTCCATCGACTGCCCGTTCACGATCGTGCACGGCTGGCGCGACGACGTGGTGCCGGTCGACGACAGCCTGCGCCTCGCGCGCGAATACCGCGCGACCTTGCACATCGTCGACAGCGACCACCTGCTGCATACCCATCTCAGAATGATTCGCTACTACTTCGAGCACTTCCTGATCGGGCTCGACCTGCCGCGCGACATGCAATGACCGACCGCGGGTAGTCCCGATGGAATGGTTGCTGCGCAGGCTGCTGTCGCTGTGGGTCCGTGTGACGGTGCGCCCCGAGGACATGGCAGAGCGCCTCGCTGCGCGGACCGCGCCCGTCTGCTACGTACTCGAGCGCGCGAGTTCGACCGACCTCGCGGTGCTGCAGAATGTCTGTGCGCGGCACCGCTTCCCCCGGCCGGGCGCGCGGCTTGCCCGTGGCGAGCTGCGGCGGGTGCGCGCGTGGTTCTATCTCTCGCGTCCGCTCAATCCGTGGAGCGCGCGCGTCGACAGGCGGCCGCCGGCGGCGTTGCACCAGCTGATCGCCGCGCTGCAGGGTGATCCGGCGCTCGATATCGATCTCGTGCCGGTCGCGGTCTACTGGGGGCGGGCGCCGCAGAAGGAAGACTCCTGGTTGCGCCTCGCCCTTTCCGAGGACTGGGCACTCGCCACGCGGCTGCGCAAGGCGTTGACGGTCGTCTTCAACGGCCGCGCGACGATGGTCGAGTTCAGCGATCCGGTGTCGCTGCGCAGCCTGCTGAGCCCCGGCGATCGCAACCCGCAACTGCAGGCACGGCGCATCGCGCGTGTCGCCCGGGCACAGTTCCGCCGCCAGCGGGCCGCGCGCATCGGGCCCGACCTGTCGCACCGGCGCACGATCGTCGCGAGCGTGCTGCGCACGCGCGCGGTGCGCGCCGCGGTGGCGGCGGAGGCGCGGGAACGACAGGTCACGCGGCGCGAAGCGCTGCTCACGGCGCGCAGGTTCGCCGGGGAGATCGCGGCCAACTATTCGCACCGCTTCGTCACGATCATGGAAAAGGTGCTGCGGCGCCTGTGGAACCGCCTGTATGACGGCGTGATCGTCGGGCACGTGGAAACGCTCGCGCAGGTCGCGGAAGGCAACGAGGTCGTCTATGTCCCCTGCCACCGCAGCCACATGGACTATCTGCTCCTCTCGTATGCGATCTTCAGGCAGGGCTATGCGGTGCCGCACATCGCGGCCGGTGTGAACCTCAACCTGCCGCTCATCGGGCGCTTCCTGCGCAAGGGCGGTGCGTTCTTCATCCGCCGCAGCTTTCGCGGCAATGCGCTCTACACCGTCGTGTTCATGAAGTACCTCGCGACGATCATGGCGCGTGGCCACTCGATCGAGTTCTTCATCGAGGGCGGGCGCTCGCGCACCGGGCGTCTGCTCGCGCCGAAGACCGGCATGCTGTCGATGACGATACGCAGTTACCTGCGCGAGCCCGTGCGCCCGATCGTGTTCGTGCCCGTCTATTTCGGCTACGAGCGCGTCGTCGAAGCCGCCACCTATGTCAGCGAACTGTCGGGCAAGCCGAAGGAGAAGGAGAGCGTGTTCGGCCTGCTGCGCTCGCTGCGCGTCGTGCGGGAAAAGTTCGGCAAGGTGCACGTGAACCTCGGCGAGCCGATTGCCCTCGATGCGGTACTCGCCGGCACGGCTCCCGACTGGCGCACGCAGACCCCCGACGGCGACGGGCGCGCGCCGTGGGTCGCGCAGGTGGTCGACGAGACGGCGAGCCGCCTGATGCGCAACATCAATGCGGCGGCCGCGCTGACGCCGGTCAATCTTCTCGCGCTGACGCTGCTCGCGACGCCGCGGCAGGCCATGCTGCGCGCCGACCTGCTGCGCCAGATCGAGCTCTATCTCGCGCTGCTCGCCGCCGTGCCCTATGGTCCGCGCGTCACCGTGACGACCGAGACGCCGGAGGCGATCCTCGCTTATGGCGAAGCCATGAAGCTCGTCTCGCGCGAGGCGCACAAGCTCGGCGACATCGTGCGGATGAGCGAGGCGAATGCGGTGCTCTCGGCCTGGTATCGCAACAACGTGCTGCACCTCCTCGCGATGCCCTCGCTGATCGCGTGCGCGTTCGTCGGCAACTCGATCATGCGTACCGAGGACATCCACCGGCTCGTGTGGCGCGTCTATCCGTACATCGCCGCGGAACTGTTCATGCGCTGGAACGAGGACGAGATCGGCCCGGTGACGGACCAGCTGCTCGCGGCGCTCGCGGCGCGTGGTCTCATCACGGCCACCGCGGACGGCACGGCCTGGCGGCGCGCGCCGTCGACCACCACCGAGGCGGTGCAGCTGTCGTTCCTCGCGCGCGCGACGATCCAGACCGTCGAGCGCTACTATCTCGCGATCGCCGTGCTGATCAACGCCGGCAGCGGGCAGATCACGCAGGCTGCGCTCGAGGAACGTTGCCAGCTGATGGCTCAGCGCATGACGATGCTGCACGGGTTCAATTCGCCGGAATTCTTCGACCGGAGCCTGTTCGCCGATTTCCTGGACCGCTTGCGGGATCGCGCCGTGATACGCGTCGGGGGCGGCGGCCTGCTCGCATTCGACGACGTGCTGGCGCGCGTCGCGCGGGACGCGGAATTCGTCCTGTCCGAGCAGATTCGCCACAGCATCCTGCAAGTGGTGCATACCTGACCGAAGTGCTATGTTCCTGCGGTGTGCGCGTCGCGAGGCGCGACGGGCGCGGACCAGTTCGTCGTGGTACGGCGGTGGGGAACACAAATGAATAACACGAGTGGGGCCGGTCGCCCGCTGCTGTTCGCGGCGCTCGCGGCAACCGGAATCGGGGTGTTCGGCGCGCCGGCGGCGCAGGCGTTCGAGTTCCAGAACGACGCGGGCACCCTGCGCGGCAGCTGGGATACGACCATCAGTTTCGGCGAGGCGTGGCGCATCGAGGATCGCGACTGCCGGCTGATCGCCAACGCGAACGGCGGTTGCGGACGCTCGGCGAATGGCGACGACGGCGACATCAACTACCCGCAGGGCCTGTTCAGCCGCGCTGCCAAGGTCGTGTCCGAACTCGGTTTGCAGTATGGCGATGTCGGCATGTTCGTGCGCGGCTCGGCGCTGTACGACTTCGACGTGATGGGCGGCAACACGGCGCGCACGCCGCTGTCGAAGGCCGCGAAGGACCTCGTCGGCAGCTACGAACGCCTGCTCGATGCGTTCGCCTACTGGAAATTCGGCGAGGGCGGCACGCAGGGTGAACTGCGCCTCGGTCGCCAGGTCGTCAGCTGGGGCGAGAGCACGTTCATCCAGAACGGCATCAACATCATCAACCACTTCGACGTCGCGGCGCTGCGCGTGCCGGGCTCGGAGCTGCGCGAAGGATTCATGCCGCAGGAGATGGCGCTGCTGTCGCTGCAGTTCAACGAGAACCTGAGCGCGCAGGCGGTGTACATCGCCGACTGGGACGCGACGATACCGGAGCCGACCGGCTCCTATTTCAGCACCAATGATTTCGCGGTCACCGGCGGCAGCAAGGTGCTGCTCGGCTTCGGCGCATTCTCCGACCAGGGTGTCGACTTCAGCGCGCTCGGCGGGCCGCTCATCCGCGACTTCCAGCAGGTGCCGCGCCTCGCGACCCGCGAACCGGACGACCAGGGCCAGTACGGCGTCAACATGAAGCTGTACCTGCCGAACTTCGGCAACGGCACCGAGATCGGCCTGTACTTCATCAATTACCACAGCCGCCTGCCGCTGATTTCGGGCCGCACCGGCACACGGGCCGGCATCGGCAACTCCATCGGCGGTCTCACGGCAGTCGGCGCCGCGGCACAGGGGCTTGCGGCAGGCCTGCCGTTCGGTGCGGCGGTGGCGACCGCCGCGCAGGTCGCCGTCGCGCGCGCGGCCGCGGCGGGCGGCAACCTGTCGCTCGCGACCGCCACGCAGTACGCGACCATCGGCGCGAACACCCACCTGCAGGGCGGCAACGTCACGGCGCAGGCGACCAATATCGGCACGCACGAATACGCGAAGACCGCTGGCTACTTCACCGAGTATCCGGAAGACATCAAGCTGATCGGCCTGTCGTTCAACACGCAGCTGCAGCGCACGGGCATCGCGCTGCAGGGTGAAGTGTCCTATCGGCTGGATGCGCCGCTGCAGTTCGACGACGTTGAGCTGCTGTTCGCCGCGCTCACGCCGTTCGAGCAGGCTGCCTTCGCCGCGACGCAGCCGCCGGGCACGCCGTTTCCGGCCACTTGCCTGCCGGGCGCGGGTTCGACCCTGAGCCGTTGCGGCCAGCTCGGCGCGTACGGCATCAACAGCGAGATCCGGGGCTGGGAGCGCCACGATGTCGGCCAGTTCCAGTTTACGGCGACCAAGGTGTTCGCGAACGTGCTGCGCGCCTCGCAACTGGTGCTCGTCGGCGAGGCCGGTGTCACGCATGTCTTCGGTTTCGAGGACAAGCTCACCGGGGGCCCGAACGGGCGCGGCCTGCGTTACAACGGGCCGGCAACCGTGGTCAGCGGCAACGAGGCGCTCGCGAGCCGCCACTTCAACGAAGTCGAGCCGCAGGACAAGTTCGCGGATGCGACCTCGTGGGGCTATCGCATCGCCGCCCGTCTCGAGTACCCGAACCTCGTCGGGCCGTGGAACGTGTTGCCGCGGGTCGCATTCCAGCAGGACGTGTCGGGCATCACCCCGGGGCCGGGCGGCAATTTCCAGGAAGGGCGCTACGGCGTGACCGTCGGTGTCGGCGCGAACCTGCGCGCGACCTGGGAACTCGACGTCGCGTGGACCACGTTTGCCGGCGCGAGCCGCTGGAATGAACTGAACGACCGCGACTACATCACCGCCACCGTCAAGTACTCGTTCTGAACGGCGCGGATCGCCGCCCGGCATCGCAGGAGGACACACATGAAACGCCATCTGACACAGGCACTGGCGCTCGCCCTGGCCGCCATCGCGACACCGGCGCTCGCGGCGGTGAGTGCGCAGGAGGCAGCGCGCCTCGGCGTCGATCTCACGCCGCTCGGTGGCGAGATGAAGGGCAACGCAGAGGGCACGATCCCGGCGTGGACCGGCGGGCTCGGTTCACCGGCCAGGGCCGGCTTCGCGTCGTACAAGGTGGGCGATCATCGGCCGGATCCGTACGCGGCCGACAAGCCGCTCTTCACGATCACGGCCGCCAACATGGCGCAGTACGCCGGCCGGCTGACGGAGGGCCAGAAGAAGCTGCTGCAGCAGTACAAGGCCACCTACAAGATGATCGTCTACCCGACGCATCGCAGCGCGGCGGTTCCGCAGCGCATCTACGATGCGACGAAGCGCATCGCGACCACCGCGAATCTCGCGGCCGGCGGCAATGGCGTCACGGGTGCGGGCGAAGGCATTCCGTTCCCGATCCCGACGGAGGGTGTGCAGGTCTTCTGGAATCACATCCTGCGCTATCGCGCGAATGCGGTGCTGCGCCACATCGGCCAGGCGCCGGTCACGGTGAGCGGCGACTACACGATGGTGAAGTTCATCGACGACACGTTCGCCGCGTACAGCATGCCGGGCGCGCGTTCCGACAACCTGAACAACATCATCCTGTATTTCATCCAGGAGACCGTCGCGCCCGCGCGGCTCGCCGGCGAGATCCTGCTCGTGCACGAGACGCTCGACCAGTCGGTCGAGAACCGCAAGGCGTGGGTCTACAACCCCGGCCAGCGCCGCGTGCGCCGCGCGCCGAACGTCGCGTTCGACAACCCGGGGACGAATTCCGACAACCTGCGCACCTCCGACCAGCTCGACATGTACAACGGCAGTCCGCAGCGTTATGACTGGAAGATCGTCGGCAAGAAGGAAATGTACGTGCCGTACAATTCCTACCGGCTCGCGAGCCACCAGCTGAAGTACAGCGACATCCTGAAGAAGAACCACATCAACCAGGATCACGCGCGCTACGAGCTGCACCGCGTGTGGGTCGTCGATTCGACCCTGAAGCCCGGCCAGAACCACCTCTACAGCCGCCGTACGCTGTATGTCGACGAGGATTCCTGGCAGATCCTCGCGGTCGACTGCTACGACCGCCGCGGCGAGCTCTATCGCGTGCAGGAAGGCCACGCGATGGAGTTCTACGACGTGCCGACGCTGTGGACCACGCTCGAGACCGTCATGGATCTCAGCAACGGCCGCTACCTCGCATTCGGCCTGCAGAACGAGGAGCCGAGAGGCTACGACTTCACGATCCAGCGCACCGCGGCGGACTATCAGCCGAGCCAGCTGGCGCGACGTGGCGTGCGGTGAGGCACTGAGACATGGCGGGGCGCGGCGCGCACTGCTCGCGTCGCTGCTCGCGCTGCCGCTGCTCGCGGCCCCCGCAGCCCCGGTCGAGGAGTCATGGGTCGCGCCGCTCGCGTCGAAGACGCTGCTCCTCGACATCGCCGCTTTCGGGGACAAGCGCATCGCGGTCGGTTCACGCGGCCACATCCTCGTCTCCGGCGACGCGGGCGCCACGTGGACCCAGTCGCCGCACGTACCGACCCGCGCCCTGCTGACCGCGGTGACGCTGCTCGATGCGGAGCACGGCTGGGCGGTGGGTCACGACGAGGTGATCCTGCGCACGACCGACGGCGGTGCGACCTGGAGCAGGGTGCACGAGTCGATCGAGGCAGAGCGGCCGCTCCTCGACGTGTGGTTCGGCGACGCGCAGCACGGCATCGCGATCGGCGCCTACTCGGCCTATTACACGACGGCGGACGGCGGCGTCACCTGGGCCGCGCGACCCTTCGTCGACGCGGCCGCGCCGCCCGCCACGGCCGACGCGGAGCCGCCGATCGACTATCACCTGAACCGCATCGTGGCGGCAGCGGGGCATCTGTACATCGCGGCCGAGGCGGGCCACATCTATCGCTCGGACGACCAGGGCGAAACCTGGCGCTCGCTGCCGCTGCCCTACGACGGCTCGATGTACGGGCTCCTGCCGCTCGATGGCGAATCGCTCCTGGCGTTCGGGCTGCGCGGGCACCTGTTTCGCACCGACGACGCGGGGCAGACATGGGTACAAGTGCCGACCGGCACCGCCGCGATGCTCACGTCGGGCGTGCGCCTCGATGCGCGCACGCTCGTCATCGTCGGGCTGTCGGGTGTCGTGCTCGTGAGTCGTGATGCGGGCGGGAGTTTCACGCTGCAGCAGCGCGCGGACCGCAAGGGGCTGTCCGGCGTCGCCCCGGGGCGCGACGGCCGGCTGATCGTGGTCGGCGAGGGCGGCATCGAGACGGTGACGCTGCAATGACGCTGGCCGACCGGCTCGAGCACCCGATCTTCGATCATCGGCGCACGATCATCACCGCGTTCGTGCTGGTCACGCTCGCATTCGCGGTGATCTGCGCGCGGGGGCTGCGCATCGATGCGTCGTTCACGAAGCAGCTGCCGGTCGAGCACGAGTACATGCGCACCTACCTCGATCCGGCGGTCGAGGAATTCCGCGGCGCGAACCGCGTGCTGATCGCGCTGATCGCCCGCGACGGCAACATGTTCACGCCGGAGTTCTTCGATGCGCTGAAGCTCGCGACCGACGAAGTGATCGTGATGGACGGCATCGACCGCGGCCGCGTGCAGTCGCTCTTCACGCCGAACGTCCGCTACCTCGAGGTGGTCGAGGACGGCATCGAGGCCGGCAACGTCGTGCCCGCGGACTTCGAGCCGACCCGGGCCGCGATGGCGCAGGTGCGCGAGAACATCCTGAAGGCGGGCATCGTGGGCCGGCTCGTCGCGAACGATTTCTCGGGCGCGCTCGTCTCGGCGATCGTGCTCGACCAGGACGCGAACGGCCGCCCGGTGGACCCGATCGCCGTGTCGAAGGCGCTCGAGAAGCAGGTACGCGACCGCATCGAGGGTGCGGGCGGCTTCCCGGGCATCGAAGTGCACATGATCGGCTTTGCGATCATGATGGGCGACATCGCGGCCGGTGCCTTGTCCGTGATCGTGTTCGCGATCGTGACGCTCGTGCTCACGCTGCTGTCGGTCTGGCTCTACTGCCAGTCGCTGCGCATCGCGCTCGTGCCGGTCGTGTGCTCGCTGGTCGCGGTCGTCTGGCAGCTCGGCGTGCTGGTCGTGCTCGGCCTCGGCATCGATCCGCTCGGGCTCCTCGTGCCGTTCCTGATCTTCGCGATCGGCGTGAGCCATGGCGTGCAGAAGATCAGCGCGGTGTCGGACGCCGCGATGGAGGGGCTCGACAGCGTGACGGCGGCCCGCCGCACCTTCCACCAGCTCTTCCAGCCCGCAATCGTCGCGCTGCTCGCCGATCTCGTCGGCTTCGTCACGATCCTGATGATCCCGGTGCAGGTGATCCGCGAGATGGCGGTCACCGCGAGCATCGGCGTCGCGATCGTGATCCTCACGGACCTCGTGCTGCTGCCGGTGCTCGTGTGCCACGTGAAATTCGGGCCACGCTATCGCGAGCGGGTCGAGCAGCGGCAGGCGCGCCTCGCGCGCTGGTGGCACGGCCTCGCGCGCATCACCCGCCGCGGGCCTGCGGCCGCGATCATCGCGTTCGCGATCGTGCTCGCGGTGGCCGGTGCGTGGAAGGGCCGCGAAACACCGATCGGCGACACGCAGGCGGGAGTTCCGGAACTGCGTCCCGACTCGCGGTACAACATCGACAGCGACATCATCACGCGCAAGTTCTCGATCGGAGTCGACGTGTTCACGGTGATCGTCGCCGCGAAGACGCCGGTGTGCGTGAGCTACGACATGATGACGGCGATCGACCGCTTCGCGTGGCACATGCAGAACGTGCCGGGCGTGCAGGACGTGGTCACGCTGCCCTACGTCGCGAAGGTCGCGATCGCGGGCTGGAACGAAGGCAGCCTCGCGTGGCGCAGCATCCCCCGCAACCCCGACACGCTCACGCAGTCGACGAGATATGTCGAGACGAGCACGGGTCTGCTGAATGCGGACTGCACGATCGTGCCCGTCTACATCTTCCTCGAGGACCACCGGGCGGGCACGATCGAGCGGGTCGTCGCGGCAGCCAGGGCGTGGCGCACCGCGCATCCGGTTCCGGGCGCGGAGTTTCGCCTCGCGACGGGCAATGTCGGCGTGATGGCGGCCACCAACGAAGAAGTGAAGGCGAAGGAGTTCCCGATCCTCGCGGGCGTGTTCGCCGCCGTCAGCCTCATGTGTCTCGCGACCTTCCGCTCGTTGCTCGGCACGATCCTCGTCGTGCTGCCGCTCGCGCTCGTCTCGGTGCTCGTCTACGCCGTGATGGCGATCGTCGGCATCGGCCTCAAGGTCACGACGCTGCCCATGGTGGCGCTCGGCGCGGGCATCGGCGTCGACTACGGCATCTATCTCTACAGCCGCATGCAGGAATTCCTGAGGCAGGGCCTCGCCGTGCGCGATGCGTACGAGCGCACGATGCGGGTCACCGGGGCGAGCATCATCTTCACGGGTGTCACGCTCGCGATCGGCGTGGCGACCTGGGTGTTCTCGCCGCTGAAGTTCCAGGCCGACATCGGCGTGATGCTGACCTTCATGTTCCTCGTGAACATGCTGGGCGCGATCATCCTGCTGCCGGCGCTCGCGGCGTGGCTCGTGCGCCGCCCCAGGGCGGCGTGAGCGCACGATGCGCGACGTTCGCGGCATAATGGGCGCATCGCAGTCGCCGGAGACTCCCATGCCACGCCTGCATCGCGCGAGTGACGGCATCGAAGTGGGCCGGACGGAGTAGATGCATGGCAAGAAAGTTGTCCCGTTTGGCGCTCCTCGCGCTGCTCCCGGTTTCGATGCTCGCGGCATGCGGCGACGATCCGGTGTCCGTAGCGCAGGCGGAAGCGGAACCGGCTGCTGCACGCGGGGCAATGCCGCTTGTCGTGGTCCACAAGACCGAGGCGTGCGGCTGTTGCGAGGCGTGGGTCACGCACATGAAGCGCGCCGGATTTCCGGTCGAAGTACGCAATGTCGACAACCTGGATGCGATCAAGGAAAGAGTCGGCGTGCCTTACGCGAAGGGCTCCTGCCACACGGCCGAGGTGGGCGGCTACTTCGTCGAAGGTCATGTTCCCGCGGACGATGTGAAACGGCTGCTCGCGGAGAAGCCGCGCGTGCGAGGCCTCACGGTGCCCGGCATGCCCGCCGGTTCACCCGGCATGGAAGTGCCGGACGGCACCGTGGCCCCCTACGACGTCGAACTCGTTGCCGTCGATGGCAGCACCGCGATCTACGCGCATCACGGCCCGTGACCGTGCGCGCGTGGGCAGGTGCGCAGTCGCGAGCCGCCATGGCAGGCAGACTCATCGATGACGCCTGACGAGTTTCGCGCGGCTGCCCACCGGCTCGTCGACTGGATCGCCGATTACCGCGAGAAGGTCTATGCCGGGCAGCTGCCGGTGTTGTCCGCGAAGCGCCCGGGAGAAATCCGCGCCGCATTGCCGGCGTCGCCACCCTCGACTCCCGAGCCTTTCGAGGCGGTGTTGCGCGACCTCGACGCGATCATCCTCCCGGGCTGCACGAACTGGCAGAGCCCGGATTTCTTCGGCTACTTTCCCTCGAATAGTGCGCTCGCCGCCGTGCTCGGCGATTTCGCGAGCACGGGGCTCGCGCAGCTCGGCCTGAACTGGCAGTCGAGTCCCGCGCTGACCGAGCTCGAGGAAGTCACGACCGACTGGCTGCGACAGATGCTGGGTCTCCCGGCGGAGTTTCGCGGTGTCATCCAGGGGACCGCGTCGGAGGCGACGCTGGTTGCGCTCATCTGCGCACGCGAACGGGCGACCGGCCATGCCGCCGCCCGCGGTGGCCTGCAATCGGCCGGCGCATCGCTCGCCCTCTACTGCACGGCACAGGCGCACAGCTCGGTCGAGAAGGCTGCAGCGCTCGCCGGCTTCGGGCGCGAGCAGGTGCGCCTCATCCCGACGGACGCTGCATACGGCATGCAGGCCGACGCCTTTGCGGCGGCAGTCGACGAGGACCTCGGGCGCGGCGTGCGGCCGTGTGCCGTCGTCGCAACGGTCGGTACCACGGGCACGACCGCGATCGATCCGGTCGACGACATTGGCCGCATCGCGGCGTCGCGTGGCGTGTGGCTGCACGTCGACGGCGCGATGGGCGGCTCCGCGATGATCCTGCCCGAATGCCGTCGCCTCTGGGCCGGCATCGAGCAGGCCGATTCGCTCGTCGTGAACCCGCACAAGTGGCTCGGCGTCTCGATGGACTGTTCGGTGTACTACGTGCGCGACCCGCAGCACCTCGTGCGCGTGATGTCGACGAATCCGAGCTACCTGCAGACGGGCGCGGACGCGGCGACGACCAGCTATCGCGACTGGGGCGTGCCGCTCGGGCGGCGCATGCGCGCGCTCAAGCTGTGGTTCCTGATCCGCGAGCAGGGCGTCGCCGGTCTCGAGGCCCGCCTGCGCCGTGACCTCGCGCTCGCGCGCTGGCTCGCGGCGAAAGTCGATGCGACGGCGCACTGGGTGCGTCTCGCGCCGGTGCCGCTGCAGACCGTGTGTGTGCGCCACGAGCCGCCGGGGCTCGCGGGCGAGGCGCTCGATGCGCACACCCTCGACTGGGTCGCGCGCATCAATGCCTCCGGCCGCGCGTATCTCACGCCCGCGCAGCTCGACGGCCGATGGATGGTGCGCGTGTCGCTCGGCGTCGAGCGCACCGAGCGGATCCATGTCGAGGCGCTCTGGCGGCTGATGCGGCAGGCAGCGGAGGGTCCGGCGGGCGACCCGCTCGCGCCTCAGCCGAACGACCAGTAGCCGAGTCGCTGTCGCGCCTGCACGCGCCGCCAGAGGTTGAGCGGACGCCGGGTGAGGCCGGTGCGGCCCGCGGCAATGGCCGCCTCGGTCGCGTCGAGCACGCGCTCGCTCGCGTGACCGTCGCGGTTCGGGTGAACGTGATCGGCGTAGGCGCGGATCGCACTCATCAGCGCAGCCGGACGCGTCAAAGCGGTGCGCAGGGCTCCCTCGACGTCGTCCGGCCGCTGCACGTCGATCAATTGCGGGCCGGGCTTGCGGTTGCGCAACGTGACGACCGGCTTCAGCTGCACGAGGAATTCGGGCACGACGGAGGATGTGTCCGACAGCAGCACGTCCGCTTGCGCGTAGAGCGCGAGGATGTCGTCGGTCTCGACGAAGCGCAGGTGAGGTCCCTCGAGCGCACGATATGCGGCGACGATGTCGGGCGCCATCTTCGGGTGCAGCGTCACGAGCCAGTCCCACTCGCCGCTCGCGCCGAGGCGCGCGATCGTGGCGTGCAGCGTGCGCGCGGCAGTGATCGATTCGGTGAAGGTCGATGCGAACAGGACGACCGGACGCGGGTGCGCCCCCTGCGGGTGCGCGCCGGCGAACAGTGGATCGAGCTTCGGCCAGCCGGTTTCGACGACCCGGAAGTAGCCGTGCTCGCGCGCGAGGGCGGCAAACGGCGCCGTCGTGTCCGGGCCGTGCGTGCAGTACAGGTCGAAGCTGCCGCGCACACGGAAGTGTCCGCGCGATTCGCTGCGCTTGCCGACGCTGAAGCCGTGGAAGACCTCCACCTTGAGGCCCGGAAAGAAGTCCGGCACCCAGTTGCCCGGCACGAACACGGCGCGCGGCCCGCAGGCGCGCACCTCTGCGACGCTGCGCAGGCGCGTTTCACCGGGCCGCAGGTAACGCGCGTCGCGCTCGTGTTCGAAGAACCACGCCGCCTCGCCGCCCCGCGCCGCGATCGCTGCCGCGATCGGCCGCAGGATCGAGTACGCATAGAGCTGCGAGACGAACAGGAGGTAGCGCCGCATGCGGCCGCCATCATAGCAAGCGAAATTGCCGAATCCGCGGCGAGCCGCCACTATGCGCGTCCATGTGCGGCATCGCGGGACTTCTCGACGGTTCTCCGGATGAAACGCGGGCGGACGAACAGCGCGCGCTCGCGATCCGCATGGCCGACACGATCGCGCACCGGGGCCCTGACGATGCGGGCGTATGGGTCGATGGTGCCGCAGGCGCCGCCCTCGCGCACCGGCGTCTCGCCATCATCGATCTCACCGCGGCCGGTCACCAGCCCATGGCGTCGGCATCGGGCCGCTACCGGATCGCATTCAACGGCGAGATCTACAATTTCCGTGCCCTGCGAGCGCGCCTCGAACGCGAAGGCGTGCAGTTCCGCGGGCATTCGGATACGGAGGTGCTGCTCGCCGCGATCGAGGCGCACGGACTCGCGGCCGCCCTGCGCGATGCGAACGGCATGTTCGCCCTGGCCTTGTGGGACCGGGCCACGCGCACGCTCACGCTCGCACGCGACCGGGTCGGCAAGAAGCCGCTGTATTACGGCTGGTGCGGCGGCGCCCTGGCATTCGCATCGGAACTGAAGGCGCTGATGGTCCTGCCGGGCGCGCGCCCGGCGGTGGAGCGCGGCGCACTGCAGTCGATGCTGCGCTTCAATTACGTGCCCTCGCCGTGGTCGATCCTCGAGGGCGTCTTCAAGGTCGCACCGGGCACGATCGTGCAGTTCACTGCGGCCGACGTCGCGGCCGGCGCGGCAGCGCATCGACCACTCGTGGCCGCGCAGGCGTTCTGGGACCCGTGCGCGCAGGCGACCGCAGCGCTCGCCAACCCGTTTGCCGGCGGCAGTGACGACGCGCTCGCGCGGCTCGATGAGCTGCTGCGGGATGCAGTGCGCATCCGGCTCGAATCGGACGTGCCACTCGGAGCGTTTCTCTCCGGTGGCATCGATTCCTCGCTCGTCACCGCGCTGATGCAGGCGGAGGCACGCGTGCCGGCGCGCACGTTCAGCATCGGCTTCCGGGATCCGCGGCGCGACGAGGCGCCCGCCGCGCGCCGGGTCGCGCAGCACCTCGGCACGGCCCACACGGAGATCTACGTGACCGGCGACGATGCGCTCGCGATGGTGCCCGCACTGGCGGGTGTCTTCGACGAGCCGTTCGCCGACTCGTCGCAGCTACCGACGATGCTCGTCTCGCGTCTTGCGCGGCGCGATGTCACGGTCGTGCTGTCGGGCGATGGCGGCGACGAGCTCTTCGGCGGCTATCGTCGCTATGGCAGGGCGCTGCGCATCGCGCGACTGCTCGGGGCGGTGCCGGGCGCCGGCAAGGCCGCGATGCGGCAGCTGCTGCGGCCCTGGGCGGGCCTCGAGCCGCGCGGCAGCGCGCTGCGCCAGGCAGCGCAGGAACTGGCGGCGAGCACACCGGAGGACACGTACCTGCTGCGCATGTCGCGCTGGCGACATCCGGAGCGGGTCGTGCGTGGCGGCATCGAGCCGCCGACGCCGTTTACCGATCCTGCCCGCCGCCTGCAGGACGGAACACTCGCGGATCGCTACATGTACCTCGATTTCGTGACTTACCTGCCGGACGACATCCTGGTGAAGGTCGACCGCTCGACGATGGCCGTCGGTCTCGAGGCGCGGGCGCCGCTCCTCGATTACCGGGTGGTCGAGTTCGCCTGGTCGCTGCCACCCGACCTGAAGCTGCGGGACGATACGACCAAGTGGCTCCTGCGCCGGCTGCTCGCCCGGCATGTGCCTGAAGATGTCGTCGGGCGCGCGAAGCAGGGCTTCGGTGCGCCGGTGGCGGACTGGTTGCGCGGCCCGCTGCGCGACTGGGCAGAAGCGCTGCTCGCCCGGGAAAGGCTCGCGCGCGAAGGCTACTTCGATGCCGTCATCGTGCGGGACCTCTGGGCGCGCTTCATCGACGGCCGGCGCAAATGGCACACGCACCTGTGGAATGTGCTGATGTTCCAGGCGTGGCTCGAGGCGTTCCGGGCGGGGCGCGCATGAACGCCGCCTTCGAGCGCTGGCGCGCCGCCACCCTCGCACCGTTCGAGGTGCGCATTTTCGCGGCGATCTGGATCGCGACGCTCGTCTCGACGTTCGGCAGCCTGATCCAGGGCGTGGGGGCTGCATGGCTCATGATCTCGATCGCCCCCTCGGCCGACATGGTCGCACTCGTGCAGACCTCGACGACGCTGCCGATCATGCTGCTGTCGCTGCTCGCCGGCGCATTGTCGGACACGTGGGACCGCCGTCGCCTGATGCTCATCGCGCAGGTCGTCATGCTGCTCGTGTCGCTCGCGCTCGCCTGGGTCACCTGGCGCGGCCTCATCACGCCATGGATGCTGCTCGCCTTCACGTTCCTGCTCGGCTGTGGTGCGGCGCTCTACGGCCCGGCCTGGCAGTCCTCGGTCGGCGAGCAGGTGCCGCGCGCGCTGGTGCCGAGCGCGGTGGCCCTCAACAGTCTCGGCTTCAACATCTCTCGCACGCTCGGGCCGGCGATCGGCGGCGCGATCGTGGCAGCCTTCGGCGCGCAGCTCGCATTTCTCGTGAACGCCGTGTCCTACATCGGGCTCATCGTGGTGCTCGGCGCATGGCGCCGCCCGCAGCCCCAGCGCACGCTGCCACCCGAGCGTCTCGGTGACGCGATGTTCGCGGGGCTGCGCTATGCGCGCCTGTCGCCGCTGCTCGTCGCCATCTTCGTCCGTGCCACGATCTTCGGGGTGCTCGGCAGCGCGGTCTGGGCGCTGATGCCGCTGATTGCGCGCGATCTCGTCGGGGGCGGAGCCGTGACCTACGGCGTGCTGCTCGGGGCGTTCGGCACGGGTGCGGTCGTCGGCGCGCTGATGGTTTCGCACCTGCGCCAGCAGATGACGAACGAGGCGCTCGTGCGCGCCGGCAGTGTGCTCTTCGGGCTCGCCTCGATCGCCACCGCGTTCAGCCCCTGGCACGCGACGACGATGCTCGCGCTCTGTGGCGCCGGTGCCGCGTGGGTCGGTTGCCTCTCGACGTTCAATTCCTCGGTGCAGATCTCCTCGCCGCGCTGGGTCGTCGGACGCACGGTCGCGATCTACCAGATGATGACGTTCGGTGGTCTCGCGCTCGGCAGCTGGCTGTGGGGCGAGGTGGCCCATGCCGTCTCGCTGCGCACGAGCCTCGTCGCGGCAGGTGTCGGGTTCCTGCTGTCGGTGCCGCTCGGTCGCTGGCTGCGCGTACCGCAGGACGAAAACCTCGATCTCGAGTCGATCCGCAAGGGCTTGCCCGCGATGTCGCCGAAGCTCGACATCGTCCCGCAAAGCGGCCCGATCGTCGTCAACGTCGAATACCACATTGCGCAGGAGGACCATGTGGCATTCGTCGCGGCGATGCTCGAGCTCGCCCGGGTGAGGCGTCGCGACGGCGCACGTGGCTGGAGCCTGATGCAGGACATCGACCACCCGGGTGTCTGGGTCGAGCGCTTCCACAGCCCGACCTGGACCGCGCACCTGCGCCGCCGCCTGCGCCTGACCCGTGCGGACCAGGCGATCGAGGAGCACGCGCACAGCTTCCATCGCGGCGCAGGCCGGCCACGCATCGTGCGCTACCTCGAGCGTCCGCCGACTGCGCTGGAAGCGGCTGCCAAGACCTACGGCGAGCGCGTCGGCGAGCGTGCGGCGATGACGCACCCGCTGTTTCCGGGCAGCGCCGAGCCGGTCGAGCCGCCCGGGCGCAACACCCAATGATTTCTGGCACCATACCCTCCATGAGAATCCCGGCCGTCATGCTGCTCACCGTGCTGCTCGCCGCGTGCATGGGTCCCGACGGCAGCGAGCGCGTGAACGGTTCGGTGGAAGTCGCGGCGGGCCAGCCACCCGCCGATGCTTCCACCGTCAATGGTGGCATCCGGATCGCGCCCGGCGCCGCCGTCAAGGCTGCCACCACGGTGAACGGTTCGATTTCGATCGGCGAGCGGGCGAGCGCCGAGAGCGCGACGACCGTCAACGGCGCGATCAAGGTTGGCGAGGGTGCGCGCGTCGCCGGCGACGTCACGACCGTCAATGGTGCGGTGACGCTGGGCCGGGGTGCCGACGTGGGCGGCGAGCTGCACAACGTCAATGGTGCGTTCACGCTCGAGGGCGCGCATGTCGGTCGCGGCATCCGGACCGTGGGCGGCGATATCACCGTGGGGGCCGGCTCGCGCGTCGAAGGCGGCATCACCTACGAGCCGACCTCGGGCTTTTCGATCTCGTTCGGGAAACATGTGCCGCGGATCGTCATTGGTCCGGACGCAGTCGTGCAGGGGCCGCTCAAGTTCGCGCGCGAGGTGCAGCTCTACGTGAGCGACCGGGCACAGGTCGGTGAGGTGAGCGGCGCGACACCGATGCCCTTCAGCGGCGATCAGCCACCCGCCGAGCGCTGAACAATCGTCAGTCGTCGTGTCCGACGCGTCCTCGCAGGCGCTTGATGCGCTGCGCACGCGCCTTCGACACGAGGCGCCGCTCCTGCGATGCACGGGTCGGTTTCGTGGCACGACGCACCTTGGGTTCGACCAGCGCGCGGCGGATCAGGTCCGCGAGCCGCGCCTCTGCCTCCCGCCGGTTGTCGGCCTGGCTGCGATGCGTGCGTGCGTGGACGAGGATCGCACCGTCGGCGGCGAGTCGATGGCCGGCGAGGGCGCGCAGCCGGTCCTTGACACGTGGTGCGAGCACCGGCGTGCCCGCGAGGTCGAAGCGCAACTGGACGGCGGACGCGACCTTGTTGACGTTCTGGCCGCCCGGGCCGGACGCACGCACGAACGACACCGCGAGGTCGGCGTCAGGAATCTCGACCTGGCGTGAGACCCGGATCGGCATGGCTGGGCGGCGGCAGCATCCGCAGGTCGCGTTGCGCCACCGGTATCGTGATGCCCGCTTCGCGGAACAGGCGAAAGATCGCGCGATTGACGTCCGAGCGCACGTTGTTGAGGCCGTTCATCGGATCGGCGATCCAGAAGCGCACCTCGAGCCGCATGCCGTAGTCCTCGAATGACATCAGGCGCGTCACCGGCCCCGGCTCGCGCAGGATGCGCGGATGGTCGGCGGCCGCATGCTGCAGCAGCGCGAGCGCCTTCTCCGGGTCGTCGTGGTAGCTGATCCTGACGGGCAGCCGGATGCGGACGCGCGCGTCGGAATAGCTCCAGTTGATCACGGAATTCGTGATCACGAACTGGTTCGGCACCAGCGTCTCGACGCCGTCGCGATCGCGCACGACGATGTGGCGGCCACGCAGTTCCTGCACCCAGCCGAAATTGTCGGTATTGGTGCCGGCGAGACCGCCCTCGCCGGTGAAGCTGATCACGTCGCCGGGCCTGATCGACTTGTCCATCAGCAGCACGAAGCCCGACACGAAGTTGCCGGCGATCTCGCGCAAGCCGAAGCCGAGGCCGACGCCGATTGCGCCTGTGAGCACGGTGAGCGCGGTGAGGTCGACGCCGGCGGCATTGATGCCGACCAGCAGTCCGAGGCCGATCAGGATGAAATACGAGAACTTCGAGATGCCGATCCGGGTCGACAGCGCGAGCCCGCTCACCTGCATCACGCGCCGCTCGATCGTGCGTGCAATCAGCGTGGTCACGATCACGATGAAGGTCACGATCACGATCGCCTTGATCAGTTCCCAGGCGGTGAACGACGCCTTGCCCGGCAGCAGGTCGATGTGGTTGAGCGCGCGCTCGACCGCCTCGAACCAGCCGAGGAGTTCGAACGCGACGGCGAGCCACACCACGAACGTGAACTGGTTCTGCCAGCCCTTCAGCCACGATCGTTCGCCGAGCAGCTGGCGCAGCACGTAGACCGCGAGGCGCACGACCACGAGCGCCGCGGCCAGCTGCAGCGCGCGGTCGACGACCCGGTTGTCCAGGTCGAACGTCGCGAAGCCGACGTCGGTGGCGAGCAGCAGCGCCGTCGCAATGAGGATCGGCAGCAGGATCGTCGTGGCTTCGATGACCTGTCCGGTGAAGCCGCCGTGCGGCGCGCCGCTGCGGCTCTTGCGGTACCATGCGCGCGCGAGGCCCGCGACGGCGATCGCGACGAGCACGACGATCAGCACCGCAAACAGCTGCGCGAGGACCGCGGGATCGGTGAGATGGGCGAAGAAGTCGCGCAGGGCGGTTCCGGCGTTATGCATTGAGGTCTGGGATCAGCTCGCTCTCGAGGCGCGTGATCTGGTCTTTCAGGTTGAGTTTGCGCTTCTTCAGGCGCTTCAGCTGCAGCTCGTCGACGTGGATGTCCATCGACAGCCGTTCGATCACCTGGTCGAGATCGCGGTGCTCGATGCGCAGCTGCCGCAATTTCTCGATGTTGCGGAACAGTTCGCGATCGACGTTATCTTCGATTTCGATCATCCATCACGCGTCGTCGAGGCGCTCGGCCACCGGAGCGATGCCGCCGGGTAGCTTAGCGAACCGGCCGGGCGGATTCCATCGTGTCGCCGGATCGTGGAAATCCGAGCCGGCCGAGCCCGCGAGGCCGTGGCGGCGCGCGAGTGCGGCGATGCGCTCCTGGTCGCCCGGGCTCATGCCGGCCATGCTGACTTCGAGCGCCGCTCCGCCACCCGCGACGAATTCCGCCGCCAGCGCGCGCAGCGCGCCGCCGGACAGCCTGTAACGATGCGGATGCGCGAGCACCGCGGCGCGGCACGCGCCGGCGAGGCGCGGCAAGGCCTCGTCGAGCGCCGGCCACTCGACCGGCACATGGCCCGGGCGGCCGCGGCCGAGCCACCGGTCGAACGCCTGCTGCGTGTCGCTCGCGTGCCCGAGCGCGACGAGCGAGCGCGCCAGGTGCATGCGGGTCGGTACGCCGCCTGCGGCGAGCGCGTGCGCCACGACGTCGTGGCCGGCAATGCGGCCGCGCGCCGCGAGGCGATCGCCGATCGCGAGGATGCGCTCGTGCCGGCGCTGCGCGATCTGCGCGATGTGCGCCGCGAGTGCCGGCGCGCCAGCGCGAATCCCGAGCCCGATGACATGAATCGCCTGTCCTCGCCACTGCGTCGAGAGCTCGATGCCGGCGATGAAGCGGATGCCCGCCGCGTCACACGCTGCGCGGGCCTCGGCGCAGCCCGCTACCGTGTCGTGGTCCGTGAGCGCGAGCAGCGTGACGCCGCGGGCGACGGCGAGCGCGACGAGATCGGCGGGTGACAGCACCCCATCCGAGTGGCGGCTGTGGGTGTGCAGGTCGACGCGATCGTGCACCGTCACCACCGCGTGTCACCCTCGCCCGCGGCGCGGTCGCCGGGCGCGCGTACAATGCCGTCGATGACCTCCACCGCGTTCGATTTTTCCCGTGTCGATCACGTGCTGTTCGATCTCGACGGCACGTTGCTCGACCTCGCCTACGACAACTACATCTGGCTCGAGCGGATTCCGCGGGAATGGGGCGCGCGCTCCGGTCTTGCGCCCCCGGCGGCGCTCGCGGCACTCGCGCCGCGCTTCAAGGCGGTCGAGGGCACGCTCGACTGGTACGACATCGAATACTGGTCGCGCGAGCTCGGCGTCGACATCGCGCAGGTACATCGTGAAGAGCGCGCGCGCATCGCGTGGCTGCCGGGAGCGAGGCAACTGCTCGCGGCGTTGCGGGCGCTCGGCAAGCGGCTCGTGCTGCTGACCAACGCCCACCCCGCGACACTCGCCATCAAGGACGAGGCGACTGCCGTACGCAGCTGTTTCGACGCGGCGTTCAGCTCGCACAGTTTCGGCGCGCCGAAGGAGGATCCGCGCTTCTGGAGCGGCGTGGGCGCGGCGGTGCGTTTCGATCCGGCACGATCGCTGTTCATCGACGACAGCCTGCCGGTGCTCGAGGCCGCGCGGCGCGCGGGCATCGGTCACGTGATCGCGGTGCGGCGGCCCGACACGACGCGGGATCGGCGCCGTCACGACGGGTTCGCGTCGGTCGATCACGTGGCGGACCTGCTCGCATCCACGCACTGAGCCGGTGTCGGTCGCTCAACCGGCAGGGGTGCCGCCGCCCGCCGGTGCGCCATCGCTGCCGCCGCCTCTGCCTCGACCGCCCCGCCTGCGACGTCGGCGGCGCGGTGTGCCCGGAGCACTGTCACCTGCGGCCCCGGCGGGCCGGGTGTCGGGTGCCGGCGGGTCGGCAGGCCTCGACGCGGGGCGCGCATGGTGATCGTCGCTGCGTCCACCACCGCGACGGTCCATCGGGCGGGGCCGACGGCCACCGCCGCCGCCACGGCGTGAATCCGGCGGCCGGCGCGGCCCGCGCGGGCGATGGCTGTGTGGCGGCAGGGTCACCTCGGCGAGCTGTCCCGGTGCAATCGCCGCCACCGGGATCTTGCGCCCGATGTATGCCTCGATGTCCGGCAGGCTCACCGCATATTCCTCGCAGCCGAAGCTGATCGCATCGCCTTCGGCGCCGGCCCGTGCGGTGCGGCCGATGCGATGGACGTAGTCGGCGGCGTCCTGCGGCAGGTCGTAGTTGAACACATGGCTGACGTCCGGCACGTGCAGGCCACGCGAGGCGACATCGGTTGCGATCAGCACGGCGAGATCACCGTTGTGGAAATCGCGCAGGAACGCGAGGCGCTTTTTCTGCGGCACGTCGCCCGAGATCGCCTGGGCGGAAAACCCGTTGGCGATCAGCGCCGCCTCGAGCCGCTCCGCGGTGCGCTTCATGTTGACGAACACCATCGTGCGGCGCGCGTCGGTTTCGCGCAGGAGCCCGACCAGCAGCGGAATCTTCTCTTCCATCGCGGGGAAGTAGATCGTCTGGCGCACGCGGTCCGCGGTGACCTTGTCGGGTTCGATGCGCACGAGCTCGGGATCGTTCATGTGCTCGTGGGCGAGCTCGAGCACCCGGTGCGACAGCGTCGCGGAAAACAGCATCGACTGGCGCGCGTCGGGCTTCGGCAGGCGGCGCAGGATGAAGCGGATGTCCGCGATGAAGCCGAGATCGAACATGCGGTCGGCCTCGTCGAGCACCGCGACTTCCGTGTGGCGCAGCTCGTATACGTGCTGCTTGAAGTAGTCGATGATGCGTCCCGGCGTGCCGATCAGGAGATCGACGCCGTCGGCGAGCTGCTTTCTCTGCTTGTCGTAGTCGACGCCGCCGAAGACCACCGCGATCCGCAGGCCCGTGTGCTTGCCGAGAACGAGCGCGTCGCTGTGGATCTGCACCGCGAGCTCGCGTGTGGGGGCGATGACGATCGCGCGGATGGCCGTCGCGCCGCGGCCCGGGGGCGACGCGCGCGAGAGCAGGCGGTTGAAGATCGCGACGAGGAACGCGGCGGTCTTGCCGGTACCCGTTTGCGCCTGGCCCGCGACGTCGCGGCCGGCGAGGGCAATCGGCAATGTCTCGGCCTGGATCGGGGTGCAGCGGTCGAAGCCTGCGTCCCGGATGCCCTGCATCACGGGCGATGCGAGGTCGAGGTCTGAGAAGCGCAGGTCGGAAAGGTGTTGGTCGGTCATTTCACGTTTTCGGGGCCCGGGACGCCGGGGGCCTTGCAAATTGGCGCGGAAGGCGCAAAAATTTGGGCAGATACAGCGGAACCAGATTCCGCGCCGTCCCGGCAATCGCTCCTTCTTTAGACCGCTAGTGTAACCGTTTGATGCCACTCCGTGGCGCGGCCTTTCGCCCGTACCGTCAATGACTCACTTCCTTCCCGGAGGTTCCTTCGCGTGAGCAATCCGCAAATCATCCATACGTCCGATTCGACGTTCACCCAGGACGTACTCAAGTCCGACAAGCCCGTGCTGCTCGATTTCTGGGCCGAATGGTGCGGCCCCTGCAAGATGATCTCCCCGATCCTCGACGAGCTCGCGAGCGAGTACAAGGACAAGGTCCGCATCGCGAAGCTGAACATCGACGAGAACCCGCAGACCCCGCCCAAGTTCGGCATCCGCGGCATCCCGACGCTGATCCTGTTCAAGAACGGCGCGGTCGAGGCCCAGAAGGTGGGCGCTGTGTCGAAATCGCAGCTCGCCGCCTTCCTGGACAGCAACCTGTGAGAGGCTACCTCGGCAATCAGGGCCGCAACCGCCAGGGTAAGGGCCAGGGGGGCGGTCGCCACGGCGGCCACGGCAATCGCGACGGCAATCGCAGCAATGGCCGTCAGGACGACATGCACGAGCTCGAGCCGTTCGAGATCGACGAGTCGGAGATCATCAGCCCCGAAGAGCTGACCCAGTCCCGCGCCTCGATGAGCCTCACCGAGCTCAAGGCGAAACCGATCCACGAGCTCGTGAAGGTGGCCGAGGCGGTCGGCCTCGAGAGCATCGCCCGCTCGCGCAAGCAGGACATCATCTTCTCGATCCTGAAGGCGCACGCGAGAAACGGCGAGAACATCCACGGCGACGGCGTGCTCGAGATCCTGCAGGACGGCTTCGGCTTCCTGCGATCGGCCGACGGCTCCTATCTCGCCGGTCCCGACGACATCTACATCAGCCCGAGCCAGATCCGCCGCTTCAACCTGCGCACCGGCGACACGATCTCCGGGCTCATCCGTCCGCCGAAGGACGGCGAGCGCTATTTCGCGCTGCTCAAGGTCGGCGAGATCAATTTCGACTCGCCCGAGAATTCGCGCAACAAGGTCCTGTTCGAGAACCTGACCCCGCTGCATCCGACGAAGCGACTGAAGCTCGAGCGCGGCAACGGCTCGACCGAAGATCTCACGGCGCGCGTGATCGACCTCGTCGCGCCGATCGGCAAGGGCCAGCGCGGGCTGATCGTCTCGCCGCCGAAGGCCGGCAAGACGATGCTGCTGCAGAACATCGCGACCTCGATCACGTGGAACCACCCCGAGGTGTACCTGATCGTGCTGCTGATCGACGAGCGGCCGGAAGAGGTCACCGAGATGCAGCGCACGGTCAAGGGCGAGGTCGTGTCGTCGACGTTCGACGAGCCCGCGGCCCGCCACGTGCAGGTCGCCGAAATGGTGATCGAGAAGGCGAAGCGCCTCGTCGAGCACAAGAAGGACGTCGTGATCCTGCTCGATTCGATCACGCGGCTCGCGCGTGCCTACAACACCGTGGTGCCGAGTTCCGGCAAGGTGCTGACGGGCGGCGTCGATGCCAATGCGCTGCAGCGCCCGAAGCGCTTCTTCGGTGCCGCGCGCAACATCGAGGAGGGCGGTTCGCTCACGATCCTCGCGACCGCACTGATCGATACCGGCTCGAAGATGGACGACGTCATCTACGAGGAGTTCAAGGGCACGGGCAACAGCGAGATCCACCTCGACCGGCGCATTGCGGAAAAGCGCGTGTTCCCGGCGGTGAACATCAATCGCTCGGGCACCCGCAAGGAAGAGCTGATCACGGATCCGGGCGAACTCGCCAAGATCTGGATCCTGAGGAAGCTGCTGCACCCGATGGACGAGCTCGCGGCGATCGAATTCCTGCTCGACAAGATGAAGGATACGAAGACGAACGGCGAGTTCTTCGAGGCGATGAAGAGATGACCTGCACGGTGCCGGGTTTTCGGTTATTCGGTTATTGCGCGCCCGTGACGCAATAACCGAATAACCGAAAACCCGGCACCATTCGGAGGGGTAATGCGTCGCAGCAGTGTCGTGTTCGCGCTGGTGCTCGCCACGGCCGCGTCGGTGGCGCAGGCGGATTTTCCCTCGGCACTCGGCCAGTATCAGGCGGGGCAGTACGTCTCCGCCCGGCGCGAGTTCCTCCGCCTCGCGCAGGTGGGAGACGCGGCGTCGCAGCACAATCTCGGCACCATGGCCTTGCACGGCCAGGGCAGCCCGGTCGATCTCGGCGAGGCCTACGGCTGGTTCAGTGCGGCGCGCGAGAACGGCCGGCACGACCTGAGCGATGCGCAGCTCGCCGAACTGCACGCGAAGCTGACTCCCGCGGACGAGGCGCGTGCAGCGCAGATCGTTGCCGCATACGGGCGGGCGGCGATGGCGGCGACCGTGCTGCCGCCGTCGCCGGAGTCGGCGCGGTGTGCGCGATACGTGCCGCCGACCATCCGTGTCGAAGCCCCTGCACCATATGCCCATGCCGCGCGCGAAGCGGGCCGCAGCGGCGTCGGCATCGTCAGTTACCTCGTAGGCACCGACGGCGTCGCGCGTGATCCCATCCTCGTCGCGACGATGCCGGCGCCGCCGTTTGGTCAGCCCGCGGTCGACTCGGTGCTCAACTCGCGTTACGCACCGGCCAGCTTCGACGGCGAGCCGGTCGCCGCACGAACCTGGTCTCACGTGGGATTCAAGCTCACGGCAGGTGTCGCGAGCATCTGGAGTCGCAACATTCTTGCGGGTCTCAAGGCGGCAGCCGTGGGCGGCGACCTGCCGTCACTCTACCTGTATGGCCTGATCGCGCGGCTCGACGCGTCGCTCGGGGAATCGCGCGAGAATGCCGATGCGATCATCCTCGAGGCCGCACAGGGCGGCAACGTCGACGCGCAGTTCTGGCTCGCGATGTCGCTCGCCGAAACCCGCCGCTGCGGCGAGGATCGCTCGCTGCCATGGTTGCGTGCAGCCGCCGAGGGTGGTCACGTGATCGCCGGCGTCGCGCTCGGCGAGCATCTGCTCGAAGGCGAACCGGATGCCGCGCGCCTCGCCGAGGCGAAGCGGCTTTTCTCCGACGTCGTCGGCAGCGACAACGCGTGGGCCCTGAAACACGCCATCGCGCAGCTCGCGGCGTCGCCGCGCGAGGCGTTGCGCGATGCGCCGACGGCGCTGCGCGCCTCGACCACGCTGTTCGTCAAGGGTCGCAACCTGTCGCAGGATCCGCAGTCCTTCGATGCGCTCGCGGCGGCACGCGCGGCGAACGGCGACTTCCGGGGTGCGGCGAGGGCGCAGCAGCAGGCGATCGCTGCAGCCGGCAAGCTGCAATGGAACCCGAGCCGCATGCACGAACGCCTCGCGGCATATCGTGCCGGCACGATGTGGTACGGCGATCTGCTCGCCGTTCCGGAGGGCATCGTCACGGCACCGTGACCCGCAAGTGTGCGGCAGTTCACGGCCGCCGGCGTCGCCACGCGGCGACGCTGGCGGAGCCTGCGTCGATACGCGATGATCCGGGCCAGCATGCCGCGTACCGCTGCCGCTCTCACGATCCTGTTCGTTGCCGTCGTCCCGGCCGCCCATGCGGAGGGGGAGGCACGCGCTTCGGACACGCTCGTCAGGGAGCGCCCGCCGGTCGCGAGTCCGATCACGGACCGCTTCGCGCTGCGGGCCCTGTATTTCAAGGGGACGGCCGACACGCGCGTACGCCTCGATTCGAGTGCCGTTCCGCCGACAACCGGTACGACGATCGATGCCGAGGATACGCTCGCGCTCGACGACGCCATCGACCTCGGGCGCATGGAACTCTGGTTCCGCTTCGGTGAGCGCAGCCGCCTGCGCGTGGACTACTTCAAGTTGAACCGCTTCGGCGCGACCGTGCTCGACGAGGACATTGCCTTCGGCAACGACCTGTACCTCACGGGCGAGAACATCGAATCGTCGCTCGACTACCGGTCGCTGTCGTTCACCTACCTGTACTCGTTCCTGCGGCGCGAGCGCATCGAACTCGGGGCAGGCCTCGGCCTGTATCTGCTCGATGCGCAGGCGGCAGCCGAGGCGGTCGATCGCAATGCCCGCGAGGAGGAATCGGCAGTGGCGCCGGTGCCGACCCTCGCGCTCGATGCCACATGGCGATTCGCGCGGCGCTGGGCGGTGAGCGCCCGCGGCCAGTATTTCAGCACGACGTTCGACGGCGTCGACGGCACGCTCGGCGAATACCATGCGGACGTACAGTATCGCTGGAAGCCGAATTTCGCGGTGGGTCTCGGCTATACCGCGCTCGATGTCGACATCGAAGTGGATCCGGCGAGCGGCCATGATTTCCCCGGGCTCTTTCGCCTGAAGACCGACGGCCCGGAATTCTTCCTGCGCGCCAGTTTCTGATCCGCCTCGGCCGGGGCCGTCACGCTCCTCCGTCGTTCTCCGCGACCGCGCCGCCATAGGCCGCCGCGAACTGCGGCGGCATGCGGGTTGCGCGCCCGGTGTCGAGATTGAGGCAGGCATATTCCGTCACGGCGCGCGCGAGCACGGCATCGTCCGCTGCACGGCGGAGCGTGAACCGCCGTGTGCATCGCAGCCGGCGATCGCAGGCGGCGATCCAGGTCGAAATGCGCACGCGGTCGCCCGCGACGGCGGCGCGCACATAGTCGATCTCAGTGCGCAGTGCCGCCATCCCGCGGCGCATCGCAAGACAGGCCTCGAGCGGCACGCCGAGGGCCGCCGAATGACTCCATGCGGCCCGGTCGAGCCACGTGAGATACACGGCGTTGTTGACATGGCGATACGCGTCGATGTCCGACGGCTCGACGTCGAGCTCGATGCGGTGTGCACTCACAACGGAAACACGAGGCAGGTCGTTGACCCGTGCGCGATCACCCGATCCGCGGCGTCGCGGACCTCGCCCTCCGCGAATGCTGCGCGCCGCCCGACCTGCAGCGTTCGACCCGTCGCCCGCAATTCCCCGCTGCGGGCATCGAGCGGCCGCACGTAGCTGACCTTGAGCTCGAGGGTCGTGTAGCCGGTGCCGGCGTCGAGCCCGGTCATGACCGCGCAACCCATGCAGGTGTCGAGCAGCGTCGCGGCGTAGCCCCCGTGAATGATGCCCATCGGATTCAGCGCATTCGCGCCCGGAGCGCCCTTGCACACGACCCTGCCGCGCTCCACGCTCGCGATGGCGAACCCGAGCGTGACGGCGATCGGGGGCGGCGGGATGACGCCCGCGAGCAGGCGCTGCATGAACTCGAGGCCGGAGACAGACTTCAGGGCCTCGCGCGGTACGACGCCGCTGCCCGGCGGGTAGAGCGGTTCCATGGGCCTGCAGTCTACTTCGGCTGCGGGGCCGCCTGCTCGCGCGCGACCGCGCGGTAACCGATGTCGCGCCGGTATTGCATGCCGGGCCAGCGGATCGCCTCGACGAGCGCATAGGCGTCGCGGCGCGCTGCCGCGACGCTCGGACCGAGGCCGACCACGCACAGCACGCGCCCGCCGTTCGTGACGACCTCATCGCCGCGGCGCACGGTGCCGGCGTGAAAGACCTTGCCAGGCAGCCGCGCCGCCTGTGCGAGACCTTCGATGGGGTCGCCTTTGCGCACCGTGTCCGGGTAGCCATCGGCGGCGAGCACGACGCCGACGGCGGCGCGCGGATCCCAGTCCGCGACGACCGCGTCGAGGCGACCGTCGAGCGCCGCCTCGCAGAGATCCACGAGGTCCGAGCGCAGCCGCGCCAGGATCGGCTGCGTTTCCGGGTCGCCGAAGCGGCAATTGAACTCGAGCACGTTCGGCGTACCGTCGGGTGCAATCATGATTCCCGCGTACAGGAACCCCGTGTAGGGCATGCCGTCGGCCGCGAGGCCGCGGATCGTCGGCCCGATCACCTCGCGCAGGATGCGCGCGTGCATCGCCTCGGTCACGACCGGTGCCGGGGAACAGGCGCCCATGCCGCCGGTGTTCGGACCGCTGTCGGCATCGCCGAGGCGCTTGTGATCCTGCGAGGTCGCGAGCGGCAGCACATGCCTGCCGTCGGCCATGACGATGAAACTCGCTTCTTCGCCCTCGAGGAATTCCTCGATCACGACCTCCTCGCCCGCGCTGCCGTAGCGGCCGTCGAACATCGCTTGCGCGGTCGCGACGGCCTCGGCCGCGCTTGCCGCGATCACGACGCCCTTGCCGGCCGCGAGGCCGCTCGCCTTGACGACGATCGGCGCACGCTGCGCTCGCACCCAGGCCGGATCGAAGGTCGCTTTCGTGAACGTGGCGTAGGCCGCCGTCGGGATGCCGTGGCGGCGCAGGAATTCCTTGGTGAAGGCCTTGGAACCCTCGAGCTGCGCCGGCGCCTTGCGCGGACCGAAGCAGCGCAGCCCCGCGGCCGCAAAGGCATCGACGACGCCGAGCACGAGCGGCGCCTCGGGGCCGATGATCGTGAGCGCGACCTGCTCGTCGCGTGCGAGGGCGACGAGCGCCGCGATGTCGTCTGCGGCAACCTCGACATTGCGTACGCGCGGCTCGAGTGCGGTGCCCGCATTGCCCGGCGCGACGAGGACCTCGGACACGCGCGGGGACTGCGCACATTTCCAGGCGAGCGCGTGCTCGCGGCCGCCGGAGCCGACTACCAGTACCTTCACGCGGGGACGCCCGGCATCAGTGGCGGAAATGGCGCATGCCGGTGAACACCATCGCGATGCCGTGCGCGTCCGCCGCGGCGATCACTTCATCGTCGCGCACCGAGCCGCCCGGCTGGATCACGGCCGCGATGCCGTAACCGGCTGCGACGTCGAGGCCGTCACGGAACGGGAAGAAGGCGTCCGAGGCCATGACGGCGCCTCGCACCTCGAGCTTCTCGTCCGCGGCCTTCATCGCCGCGACGCGCGTCGAATACACGCGGCTCATCTGGCCGGCGCCGACGCCGATCGTCATGTGATCGCGCGCGAACACGATGGCATTCGACTTGACGTGCCGGCACACCGCCCAGGCGAACAGCAGGTCCGCGGTCTCGGACTCGGTGGGCCTGCGGCGCGTGACGACCTTCAGGTCGGAGGCTGTCACCCGCCCGTCGTCGCGGGTCTGCGCGAGCAGGCCGCCCCCCACGCTGCGATATTCGAGCTCCGCGCCACCGGTACGGCGCAGGTCGCCGACGGCCAGCACGCGCACGTTCGGCTTCGCCGCGAGCACCGTGCGTGCCTCGGGCAGCACGGCGGGGGCTGCGATCACCTCGACGAACTGGCGCTGGATGATCGCCGCGGCGGTCGCGGCGTCGAGTTCGCGGTTGAACGCGATGATGCCGCCGAAGGCCGAGGTCGGATCGGTGCGGTATGCCTTGTCGTAGGCCGCGAGCGGCGTCTCGGCCGTGGCGACGCCGCAGGGGTTGGCGTGCTTGACGATGACGCAGGCCGGCGGCGTGAACTGTCGCACGCATTCGATCGCGGTATCGGCGTCGGCGATGTTGTTGTAGGAGAGTTCCTTGCCCTGCACCGATGTGGCCGACGCGATCGACGCCCCGTGGCCCGCGACGTCGCGATAGAACGCGGCGGCCTGGTGCGGGTTCTCCCCATAGCGCAGGTCCTGCAGCTTGTCGTACACGAGCGGCAGGGTCGGCGGGAAGCGTTCGACCGCGCTGTCGCGCCCGAGGAGGTAGCCGGCGACCATCGTGTCATAACGCGCGGTGTGCGCGAACGCCCTGGCCGCGAGCCGTGAACGCGTGTCGATGCTCGTGCAGCCGGCGTTCGCGTCGAGTTCGCCGATCACCTGCGCGTAGTCGGCCGGATCGACGACCACGGTGACCGACTGATGGTTCTTCGCGGCCGCGCGCAGCATGGCCGGCCCGCCGATATCGATGTTCTCGATCGCTTCTTCGTAGGTGCAGTTCGGACGCGCGACGGTCGCCGCGAACGGGTAGAGATTCACGACCAGCAGGTCGATCGGCGGAATGTCGTGCAGCTGCATCACGGCATCGTCGATGCCGCGTCGGCCGAGGAGCCCGCCGTGGATGCGCGGGTGCAGCGTCTTGACGCGGCCGTCCATGATTTCGGGAAAACCGGTGTGCGTCGAGACATCGGTGACGGCGATGCCGTGCTCACGCAGCAGGCGTGCGGTACCGCCGGTCGAGAGGATCTCGATGCCGCGGCGCGCGAGTGCGCCCGCGAGTTCGACGAGGCCCGTCTTGTCGGAAACCGAAAGAAGCGCCCGGCGGATCTCAACCAGCATGAAGGAACCCGCGCCCGTTCAGGCGGACAGCCCCAGCTGGCGCAGTTTCTTGCGCAAGGTGCCACGCGTGATGCCGAGGATCCCGGCCGCGCGGCTCTGATTGCCCTCGGCGTAGTCGAGCACCACGCGAAACAGCGGTTCCTCGACTTCGCGCAGCACGAGATCGTACAGCCGTGCCGGCCGGTGCCCGTTCAGGGTGGCGAAATAATCGGACAGTGCCTGTTCGGCGTGACTCCGCAGCGGCAACGACTTGCCGTTCGATCGCGCGGCAGGTTCGGTGCGCGATCGCAGGGTTTTCTTCGCTGGCATCGGTCGATCCCCGCAGCCGTCGTCTCGTTGTTGTGGTCAGGCCGCGTTCGCGGTCCCGTCGACCCACTGGTCGAGCCATGTCACCGCACACGCAAACTGCTGCGACGAGCTTTCCTGCGACATCAACATGCGACGATCGTCCCTGGAGCCCGAGAGCCCTGCGAAATACCAGCCGAGGTGTTTGCGCGCAAAACGGACGCCGTCGTCTTCTCCATAGAAGGCATACAGCTCCGTCAGGTGCGTGCGGATGATATCACGCACGGTCGCGCGTGCGAGCGCGACAGGTGCGCGGCCGCACGACAGAAATTCGTTGACATCACGGAAAATCCACGGTGCACCGTGCGCGGCGCGGCCGAGCATTACGCCGTCCGCGCCTGTGAAATCAAGTACCGCGCGCGCTTTCTGCACCGAGTCTATGTCGCCGTTGGCGAACACCGGTATGCGCACTGCCTGCTTGATGTCGCGGATCGTCGCGTATTCCGCGTCGCCCGCGTACTGGTCGGCGCGCGTGCGGCCGTGGACGGCGAGCGCCGCAACGCCGCTCGCCTCCGCGATGCGTGCAATGTTCACGCCATTGCGCGCGTGCGGGTGCACGCCGGTCCGCATTTTCAGCGTGACCGGCACGCGCACGGCAGCGACCACTTCCTCGAGGATGCGCGCGACGAGCGGCTCGTCGCCGAGCAGTGCCGAGCCGCAGTGGCGGTTGAACACCTTCTTCGCCGGGCACCCCATGTTGATGTCGATGATTTCCGCGCCGAGATCGACGTTGAGGCGGGCCGCTTCCGCGAGCGCCGCCGGCTCTGCGCCCGCGAGTTGCACGATGCGCGGCGAGGGCTCGCCGTCGTGGTTCATGCGGCGCTGCGATTTGCGGCTGCGCCACAGCCTCGTGTCCGACGTGAGCATTTCCGAGGCCGCGATGCCGGCGCCGAGCCGGCGGCACAGCACGCGAAACGGCCGGTCCGTGACGCCCGCCATCGGTGCGAGCGCCGTCCGCGAAGCCAGCACATGCGGTCCGATCTGCAGGGCAGAGTCCCGCGCGTCAGTGCGCGGCACCGGCGTCGCCCGCGCAGGCCACGCCACCCCGGCCGTTCGGCAGGCAGGCATCGACCTCGAATCCCACGGCATTGTTGCCGGGGTCGACCACCGTCACTTCGGCATCGACACGCTGCCCGGCGTCGAGGAAGTCGCGCCGGTCCGCGCGCGTGCCGAGGTATTCGCGTGGCGTGAGATCCCGGCTCGCGATGCGCTTGCCGTACCGATCCTGCAGCGTGAGGCGCAGAAGCGGCATCGGCTGCGGCCGGGCGGCCTCGTTGCGGATGCTCGCACGCACGAGCAGCTCGCCGATCGCGCCGGATTGCGCGATGGCGCCGAGCTGGCGCACGTCGAGAGCCGCGGGATCCCAGCGCGGCGCAAGCGGTCGGCCGAGGCTCGCGTACAGCGACGTCAGCGGTCCGTTGAGGATCGGGCTCAGCGCGAGCTCGTTGCGCGAGCGATGCACGATCTGCGCGAGCAGCAACAGCGCAAGCACGGCCGCCAGTGCGCCGTAGCGCACCGAGGTGCGCGATCCCGCCTCGTCCTCCTCGAACGCGTCGATGTCCTCGGCGCGCGGCCGGTAGACATCCTGCGGCGGCATCGGTGCGGCTTCGCGAGGCGCGATCCGCAAGGCCTCGAACTGTGCGGTTCCGGACCCCGGATCGGCGACGGCATCGCGCGCGGCGCGGGCAATCCGCTCGAGTTCCGCGTCGGCGCTTTCGAGGTCGCGGGCCGACGTGCCGTGCACATCCTCGTCCTCGTCGCCCGGCAGGCCGCCCTCGAGCACGATCGACTCGAAGGTTCCCGACCCGCTCTCGCCTTCCGTGATTTCCGGTGCGACGAAAATCTGCGCGAGATCAGCGCTGCCGAGCGCGAACTCCATGGTGTCCGGCGCGCCCGGGTCCGTGCCGGTCTGCGGGCCGGCCGGCAGGTCGAGTTCGATCTCCGCCGCACCGGGAGTCACGAGGTCGTCAGGAACGGGCGTCGCCGGAACTTCCATCATCAGGGGCGGTGGCGGCGGCGAGGGCGTGGCCGCGCGGCGATCCGTGGCCGCGGGGGTGCCTTGCTGCCGTTCCTCGTCGTGCAGCGCTGCAAGGGCGTTGAACACACTGGCGCAGCGGCCGCAGCGCACATACCCCTGGCCGAGGCGCAGGTCCGCCGCTGTAACGGCCAGCGTCAGGGCGCATTTCGGGCAAACCGTGAACACGCGGCGATGATAGCGAAAGCGGGTGGCGGGCAGCGAACGGCGGATGCCCGGCGAGCGCGGACTATGCGCCCGGCCGCCCGCGGTGCGCTGTCCGCCGTTCGCCGCTTGCGGGTTCCCGTCTCCTGCCGACGAGGAGTTGCCAACCGTCACGGGCAGCGCTGCGGGTCACATCGAACGCGGGCTCAAAGGCGGCCGCGACGTCGTCGGCCTGCGCGGCCAGCAGGCCGGCGAGCACGACGTGTCCTCCCGCGCGGACGTGCCGGGCGAACCGCGGTGCGAGTTCGACCAGCGGGCCGGAGAGAATGTTTGCGAGCAGCAGGTCCGCCGCGACAGGCAGGGTGTCCGCCGTTTCATGGATGTGGAGTCGATCTGCGACCCCGTTCAGCACGGTGTTGTCGCGCGTGGCGACGAGCGCTTGGGGATCGATGTCGAACGCGTCGATGCGTCGTGCCCCGAGCTTCGCGGCGGCGATGCCGAGGATGCCCGAGCCGCAGCCGTAATCGACGACCTGTCCGTCGCGTGGCGCGTTCGCATCGAGCCATTCGAGGCACAGGGCGGTGGTCGGGTGCGTGCCCGTGCCGAATGCCAGCCCGGGGTCGAGCAGCACGACCGCGGCATCCGCCGCATCGACCTTTTCGTGCGTCGGGCAGACATGCAGCCGCCGGCCGAAGCGCATCGCATGGAAGTCAGCGAGCCACTCGCGCTCCCACGCGCGGTCCGCGATGGCATGCACGTCCAGCTGCCCGACCGGCAGTCCGAGTGCCGAGGCGAGCGATGTGAGCGTCGCCGGCGATGCCGCATCCTGCGGGAATGTCGCGTCGACCCGTGTCGACGGCCAGAGCCGGAATTCGCCGGGTGCGGGCTCGAGGATGGCGTCGTCACGCTGGTCGGTGAAGGTCACTGCGAGGGCGCCGGCCGCGAAGCAGGCGGCTTCCGCGGCTGCGGCGTCAAGATGATCCAGCGGGAAGCGGATGGAGAGGAACGGCACTCCACAAGCCTATAGCCCGTGGCCGCCGTTTGTCGTGCCTATTTCAATCCGAGCCGCCGCTCGAGATAGTGGATGTCGAGCCCGCCGGCGCGGAACGCGGTGTGGTTGAAGATCTCCCGGTGCAGCGCCGCGTTCGTCTTGATGCCCTCGACGACCATTTCGGTGAGCGCCATTTTCATGCGCTGGATCGCCGTGTCGCGCGAATCGCCGTACGCGATGACCTTGCCGATCAGCGAGTCGTAGTTGGGCGGTACGCTGTACCCGGAATAGAGGTGGCTGTCGACGCGGATGCCGGGGCCGCCGGGCGCGTGCCACAGCTTCACGGGACCGGGCGAGGGCATGAAGGTCTTCGCGTCTTCCGCGTTGATGCGCGCCTCGATCGCGTGGCCACGGAACTCGATGTCCTTCTGCACGTAGGGCAGCTTGTGTCCGGCCGCGATCAGCAGTTGCGCCTTGACGAGGTCGACGCCCGTGATCATCTCGGTCACGGGGTGCTCGACCTGGATGCGCGTGTTCATCTCGATGAAGTAGAACTCGCCGTCCTGGTAGAGGAACTCGAGCGTGCCGGCGCTGCGATACCCGACCGCGGCGCAGGCGGCCACGACCCGCTCGCCCATCTCGCGACGCTGCGCGTCGCTGATGCCCGGCGCCGGCGCCTCCTCGATGACTTTCTGGTGGCGGCGCTGCATCGAGCAGTCGCGCTCGCCGAGGTGCACGACATTGCCGTAATTGTCCGCGAGCACCTGGAATTCGATGTGGCGCGGGCGATCGAGGAACTTCTCCATGTAGACCTGGTCGTTGCCGAACGCCGCCCGCGCTTCCGCCTGCGTGAGCGCGATGGAATTCAGCAGTGCGCCTTCGCTGTGCACGACCCGCATGCCGCGGCCACCGCCACCACCGGAGGCCTTGATGATGACCGGATAGCCGATGCCGCGCGCCACGCGCAGGTTCTCGTCATTGTCGGCGCCGAGCGGACCGTCGGACCCGGGTACGCACGGCACGCCGTGCGCCTTCATCACCTTGATGGCCGACACCTTGTCGCCCATCAGGCGGATCACCTCGGCCTTCGGGCCGATGAACGTGAAGCCGCTCTTCTCGACCCGCTCCGCGAAATCCGCGTTCTCCGACAGGAAGCCGTAGCCGGGGTGGATCGCGACCGCGTCGGTCACCTCCGCGGCACTGATGATCGCCGGCATGTTGAGGTAGCTCTGCGGCGAGGGCGGCGGACCGATGCAGACCGATTCGTCCGCGAGCAGCACGTGCTTCAGGTTCGCGTCGACCGTGGAATGCACCGCGACCGTCTTGATGTCGAGCTCGCGGCACGCACGCAGCACGCGCAGCGCGATCTCACCGCGATTGGCGATCAATACTTTCTCGAGCATGTCCTACTCGATCGTGTAGAGCGGCTGGCCGAATTCCACGGGCTCGCCGTTTTGCGCCATGACCGAGGTGATGCGGCCCGCCTTGTCGCTCTCGATCTGGTTCATCATCTTCATCGCCTCGATGATGCACAGCACCTGGCCGACCTTCACCTCGTCGCCGATGTCGACGAACGGCTTCGCGCCCGGCGATGGCGCGGCGTAGAAGGTGCCGACCATGGGCGCGGTCACCACGTATTCGTTCGCTTTGCGCGCCGGTGCCGCCGCTGCAGGCGCGGCAGTGGGCGCAGCAGGCGCGGTCTGCGGCGCGCTCGCCGCCACCGTCGCGACGTGCACCGGATGCGCCACCGTCGGTGCGTGCGCGCGGCTGATGCGCACGGACTCCTCGCCCTCGCGAATCTCGATCTCGGCGATGCCCGATTCCTCGAGCAGCTCGATGAGCTTCTTGACCTTGCGAATATCCATGCCTTGTATCCCGTAACGGTGTTTTCAGGAGGTGCCGCGCGCCGCGAGATGCTCCGCCGCCGCGCGCACCGCGAGTTCATAACCGCCGCCGCCGAGCCCGAAGATTGCGCCGACCGCGATGTCGGTGAACCAGGAGTGATGCCGGAACGCTTCACGCGCAAAGACGTTCGACAGGTGCACCTCGATGAACGGCAGCGCGACCGCGAGCAGGGCGTCGCGCAGGGCGATGCTGGTGTGCGTGAAGGCGCCCGGGTTCACGATCAGGAACGCCGTGCCGTCGCCGCGTGCCGCGTGCACGCGTTCGACGAGCTCGTGCTCGGCGTTGCTCTGGAACGCGACGAGCTCGTGCCCGAGCGAGGCGGCCGTGCCGCCCGCGCGCGCGACCAGTTGCTCGAGCGTTGCCCGGCCATAGGTCTCTGGCTCGCGCTGTCCGAGCAGGTTGAGGTTCGGGCCATTGAGGAGCAGGAGCCGCGCCATGGGCCGCAAAATCTACCGGAATTGAGGCGTTCGCGAAACTTATGTGCAATTTCGCGCATTTTCGGCCACTTACGCGGCCGATTTGGCGCGAATGGCGGCCAGCTCCCTCAGCTTCTCGGCAATTTGCTGCTGTGCGACGGGCAATGCGATCCGGCCCGCATCGACCTCCTGTACGCGCGCGAGGATGAACGCTGCCTCATCCGCATGCAACTCGCCGATGCGAACGGCCACGATCCGGCCCTTGCTGTCGGAGAAGACGGAAAAGGGCAGCACCGGATCGACCCCGAAGGCGGCCGCGGCGTCGAGACCATCCTGTTCGCCGATCAGGAGCGGGTAATCGAGGCCGATTTCGGCGGCGTACTTCAGCACATCCTCGCGGAAGTCGACGGCGATGCCGATGACCTCGAGCCCCTGGGCCGCGTAGGAGCGGCGCAGGGTCTTGAGCAGTGGAATCTCGCGGCGGCACGGGGCACACCAGGTCGCCCAGAAGTTGACGAGCAGCGGGTGGCCGGCCCAGTGAGCCAGGGTTCGCGGCACGCCGTCGCGGTCCTTCAGCGTGAAAGCCGGCAGTGTGTCGGGAATGGTGCGTGCGGGCGGCGGCGCTGGCGCGGGCGACCCGTGCGTTGTCATCACCGCCGGCGGTGGCTGCGCAGGCGCCAACGCGCGCCACGCGAGAAAACCGGCGAGCGCGGCGAGCGTAGCCACGCCGATGAGCAGGAGGGCGCGCAGCGGAGTCATCGGGTCAGTGTGCCACGGTGCCGCGGCGCGTGCCTGCACGGGTACACTGCATCCATGAAGAAGTCGGGTATGCCGGTGCCGGGTGCTGCGTGGTGTGCATTCGCCGTGTGCCTGTCCCTCGCGGCGTGCAACGACGCGCGTGTCGACTTGCCGGCCACAGTGCCACCGGAACCCGTCCGGGTCACGGCGAACGCCGACGGCTTCGAGGGTGAGATCACGATCGACGGCACGATCGTCTCGCTGCCGCGCCTGCACGAGACGATCGAACCGCGCATGCGCGGTGCGCTCGCCGAGGCGCAGGTCAGGGCGCTGGCCGACGCCCGCGCGCGCGGGGCCGCCACTGCGGCGGGCCTGTTCTTCAAGGCGACCTGGACGAGCACTCGCGCGGGCGACCGGTATCTCGATGTCCACGGGGTCGTGTCGGAGTACACCGGAGGCGCGCACCCGATGACGTCCGTCGATGCCTTCGTGTGGGACCGGCTGGCGCAGCGTCGTCTCGCATTGGCGGATCTCCTTGCTGATCCGCAGCCGGGCTCGCCCGGCGTGGTCGCGCTCGCGCAGGCAGCGCGGGATGCGCTGATCGCCGTGAAGCGCGCGCGCGTGCCCGGCTACGATCCGGCCGGCGACGGCTTCATCGGCAACGGCCCCGACGGGCCCTTCGCGCCGGATCCCGGGAAATTCGGCCGCAATTTCGCCCTCGTGCCGCCCGCCGCCGACGGCCTGGGCGCGGGAATGGAGTTGTATTATTCCCCATACGACGTCGGGCCTTACGTCGAGGGCATGTACGCAGTGCGGGTACCGGCCGCGGTGGCGGCGCCGCTCCTCAAGGCCGACGCCGCACGCGTACTGCAATGACTGGCGCCGGGTTTCCGGTCATTCGGTTATTTCGGCGAAGACGGAAATAACCGAATAACCGAAAACCCGGCACCGGGCCTATTGCATGGCGCGGGTCGCGAGCGGGGCGAATTCCGCGGCTTTCATGTAGCCGACGACGCGGAAGTTGCGGCGCTCGAGGCCGTCCGCACCGTAGAACGCGATGGTCGGCGGGCCGAAGATCCCGAAGTGCCTGAGCAGTGCCTGATCATCGCCGTCGTTCGCCGTGACGTCGGCGCGCAGCAGCACGGCGCGCGCGAGCGCCGCCTGCACGGCCGGTTCGCCGAACGTGTACTTCTCCATCTCCTTGCACGAGACGCACCAGTCCGCGTAGAAATCGAGCATCAGCGGCCGGCCCGCCGCGCGCGCGGCGGCAATTTCCGTCTCGAGATCGGCGACGGTCTTGACGGTCCGGAACTGCAGCTGCGCATGTGGCCTCGCCAGACGGGGTATCGGCGCGAGCGGGTCGCTGCCGCCGAGCGCAGCCCCCGCGAGCAACGCGAGTCCGTAGAGCGCGGCCGCGGCGCCGGCGGCGCGAGGGATCCACTTGTGCCGGGACTGCGCGATCGCGCGCCAGCAGACCCACACGGCTGAAAACGCCGTCACGGCCCACAACAACAGCGCGATGCGGCCGGGGACGACGCGGCCGAGCATCCACGCGGCGACCAGCAGGAAAAGCACGCCAAACGCACGTTTCACGGTGTCCATCCAGGCGCCCGCCTTCGGCAGCAGCTTGCCGGCGGACGCGCCGACGGCAAGGAGTGGCGCCCCCATGCCGAGACTCATCGCAAAGAGCGCCAGCCCGCCGCGCGCGACATTGCCGCTCTGACCGATCACCGCGAGTGTCGCGACGAGTGCCGGAGCCACGCAGGTCGTCACGATCAGCGCTGACAGCGCGCCCATGGCGGCGACGCCGCCGAACGTACCGGCGCGCCGCCGATTGCTGGCATCGGCGAGGCGCGTCTGGATCGCGGCCGGCATCTGGATCGTGAAGAGCCCGAACATCGACAAGGCGAGCACGATGAACAGCATCGCGAACGCGGTGACGATCCACGGCTGCTGGAACGCCGCCTGCACCTGCGCGCCGGCCGCTGCCGCCGCGATGCCCGCGAGCGTGTACGTGAACGCCATGCCGAGCACGTAGCTCAGCGACAGGAAGAACGCGCGGCGTGTGGTGACGTCCTTGCCCTGACCCGCGATGATGCCGGAGAGGATCGGGACCATGGGCAGCACGCAGGGTGTGAATGCGAGCAGGAGACCCGCACCGAAGAAGAACCCGATGACGAGCAGCAGATTGCCGGTCCGGATGAAGCCCGCCATCCAGTCCTGCTTCGACACAAATTTGCCCGAGTCGGGTGACATTGTTCCGCCGGCGGGTAAATCGACCTGCAGTGTCTTCGTGATCGGCGGGTAACAGAGCCCGGCGTCCGCACATCCCTGGTAGGTCACGGCGATCGGCAATGTGAGCGCGCTCCCGCCTGCGCGGGCAACGGGAATGCGCGCGACGAGCTCGTCGCGATAGATCTCCTGCTCGCCGAAGTATTCGTCGCTGTGGATCTCGCCCTTCGGCAGCGCCAGCTGACCGAGGGTCGCCCCGCTGCCCGTCGTCTTGACGCCGAGGCGATTGCGATACAGGTAATACCCGGGGGCGATCTCCCATGCGAGCTGCACGCGGTCCGGCCCGTCGCTCGCCGCCACGAGGCGGAACGCGACGTCGGGATCGAGGAACTCGTCGCCATTCGCACCGCCGCCGGGGGTGCCACGCGAGCGTGCGAGCAGGGTGTCGATGCTGCGTGTCGCGCCGGCCACTTCGCCGCCGCCCGGCGTGGGCCCCAGGACCGGCACTTCGACCGTGGTTTGCCAGGTTGTCGGCGGGTAGCACAGTCCCGCGTCCGCGCAACCCTGCAGCTTGAGCGCGAGCGGCACCTGGACGGGGCCGGCGCCCTGGCCCGGCGCGAGCGTGATGGGCACCTTGACGTCGAAACGGCCGCGATAGATCTCCTGCTCGCCGAAATACTCGTCGGTGTGCAGTTCGCCCGTCGGATAGATGGGCTCGCCCAGGGTCGCGTGGGGCGCGCTGGTCGTGATCCCCATCCGCTTGCGATAGAGGTAGTAACCGCGCTCGACGTTCCAGTGCACGACGATCTCGCGCCCGTCGCTGTCGACCGAGTACCGGTACGCCGCCTCGGGGGCCAGGAATTCGTCGGCGGCATGGCTCGGCACGATGGCCAGCAGCCAAAGCATCGGCAGGGCTGCAGCCAGGTGCGCAGCGCGTATCAAGGTCGGCATCCGGTCATCCTAAGCGACGTTGCAGCGGCAATCCTTGGATCTGTCGCCCATTCGGAGGTTCGCGCCTGCATTATGTGAAATCGCATCGTGTCAAGTCTTGAAATCCGGATCGCCGACCCTATGATTAGCAGCCAATCGGGGAGAGTGCTAACACTCTTGTCCCGACGAACATAGAAACAGTCATCAAACACAGTCTCGCAGGAGCGTTTTCCATGAAGATTCGTCCGCTTCATGACCGCGTCATCGTGAAGCGCCTGGAGGAGGAGCGTACCTCCCCGGGTGGCATCGTGATTCCCGATACCGCGGCCGAAAAGCCCATCCAGGGCAAGATCGTCGCGATCGGCAAGGGCAAGATTCTCGAAGACGGCACCGTCCGTCCGCTCGACGTCAAGGTCGGCGACAAGATTCTGTTCGGCAAATACAGCGGCACTGAAGTCAAGGTCGACGGCGAGGATCTCCTCGTCATGCGCGAAGAAGACGTCATGGCCGTGATCGAGGGCAAGTAACATGGCAGCCAAAGAAGTACGCTTCAGCGACGACGCGCGCGCCCGCATGTTCAAGGGCGTGAACGTCCTCGCCAACGCCGTCAAGGCGACGCTCGGCCCGAAGGGCCGCAACGCGGTGCTCGAGAAGAGCTTCGGCGCCCCCACCATCACGAAGGATGGTGTGTCGGTCGCGAAGGAAATCGAGCTCAAGGACAAGTTCGAGAACATGGGCGCGCAGATGGTGAAGGAAGTCGCTTCCAACACCTCGGACGAAGCCGGTGACGGCACGACGACCGCCACGGTGCTCGCGCAGGCGATCATCCGCGAGGGCCTGAAGGCCGTCGCGTCGGGTCGTAACCCGATGGACGTGAAGCGCGGCATCGACAAGGCCGTCGTGGCGGCGACCGAGGAGCTGAAGAAGCTCTCGAAGCCCTGCAAGGACTCGAAGGCCATCGCGCAGGTCGGCACGATCTCGGCGAACTCGGACGAGTCGATCGGCAAGACGATTGCCGACGCGATGGAGAAGGTCGGCAAGGAAGGCGTGATCACGGTCGAGGAGGGCTCGGGCCTCGCGAACGAACTCGACGTCGTCGAGGGCATGCAATTCGACCGCGGCTACCTCTCGCCGTATTTCATCAACAGCCAGGCGAACCAGACCGCGGAACTCGAAAAGCCGCTGATCCTGCTCGTCGACAAGAAGATCTCGAACATCCGCGAAATGCTGCCGGTGCTCGAAGGTGTCGCGAAGGCGGGCCGTCCGCTGCTCGTGATCGCGGAAGACGTCGAGGGCGAGGCGCTCGCGACGCTCGTCGTGAACAACATCCGCGGCATCCTGAAGGTCGCGGCCGTCAAGGCCCCGGGTTTCGGTGACCGCCGCAAGGCCATGCTGCAGGACATCGCGATCCTGACGGGCGGCACGGTGATCTCCGACGAGGTCGGCCTGCAGCTCGAGAAGGCGTCGCTCAATGATCTCGGCGAGGCCAAGAAGATCGTCGTCGAGAAGGAAAACACCACCGTGATCGACGGCGCCGGCAAGGCGGCCGACATCAAGGCGCGCATCGAGTCGATCCGCCAGCAGGCGGAAGAGGCGACCAGCGACTACGACAAGGAGAAGCTGCAGGAGCGCGTCGCGAAGCTCTCCGGGGGTGTCGCCGTGATCAAGGTCGGTGCCGCGACCGAGATCGAGATGAAGGAAAAGAAGGCCCGCGTCGAGGACGCGCTGCACGCGACGCGCGCGGCGGTCGAGGAAGGCGTGGTGCCGGGCGGTGGCGTGGCGCTGATCCGTGCGCTGAAGGCCCTGAAGGATCTCGAGGGTGCGAACGAGGACCAGACGGTCGGTATCCGTATCCTCGCGCGTGCGATCGAGGAGCCGCTGCGCCAGATCGTCGAGAACGCCGGCGAAGACGCCGCGGTGGTCCTGAACGCCGTCAAGGCGGGCAAGGGCGCCTACGGCTACAACGCCGCCACGGACGAGTTCGGTGACATGCTCGAAGAGGGCATCCTCGATCCGACCAAGGTCACGCGTCTTGCGCTGCAGAACGCGGCGTCGGTCTCGGGACTGCTGCTCACGACGGAAGTCATGATCGCGGAAGCGCCGAAGGACGAAGCTGACCATGTGCACCCGGCTCCGGGCGGCATGGGCGGCATGGACATGTAAGAACGACCGGTTCGAAAGTCGCGGAACATCGACCCCCGTTTCCGCGCAACCCTCGAAGCCCCGCCCCGTGCGGGGCTTCTTTTTTCGAGCTGGGAGCTGGTGCCGGGTTTTCGGTTGTTCGGCTATTTGGACGGATGGCAAATAACCGAACAACCGAAAACCCGGCACCATGTATTCTCCGCGGATGACAGATGCGATCCTGAGGCGCACGACCTTTCTCGTGCCGGACGCCGAAGCGGCGGCAAACTTTTACGTCGAAGTGTTCGGCTGGACACGCTGGTACGACCAGGAATTGTCGGTCGACGGACGCTTCCCGCCGGCGGCGCCCCACGGGGCGCGCGCGCACCTCGTGCTGATCAAGGCCGAAGATCCGCACATCGGCATGCTGGGGCTCATGCAGTACCTCGAGCCGCCATTCGATACGGCCGTGAAGACCGGCCGCACCCGCGTATCGATGGGCGAGGCGATCCTCGTGGTCGAGGCGAAGGACCTCGATGGCATCCACGAGCGCGCCCGCGCCCGGGGTGCCACGATCGTCACAGCGCCGGTCGACTGGGAGGTGCCGCGCAACGACGGCCAGGGCGTGTTCCGGCTGCGGACGCTGTCCCTGTTCGACCCGAACGGAATCTACATCGAAGTCAACGCATTTCGATGATTTTGCTGGGTTTCCCCTACGTATTTGCTCGTAAGGGAACTTTCGCGCCGGTGGAGTAGTCTATCCGCTGCAAGTTACGGGAGAGCCGGCGTATCGCGCCGACTCCTCCCCGAAAGCCGCGGAACATCGACCCCCGTTTCCGCGCAATGCCTCGAGCCCCGCCATGCGGGGCTCTTTTTTTGGCCTGCTACTTCGCGAGCTCGGTCAGGAGCGTGCGCCACTGGATCAGCGCGCCGTCGATTGCGGCAAGCGGCACGCGCTCATTGAGGCCATGCGCGAAGGAGTCCTCCGAGCGCATGAACAGGGCGGACACGCCATACGAGGGAATCCCTGCCGCACGAAAGTGCAGGCTATCGGTTGCGCCGGCGCTCATGCTCGGCACGATCGGCAGGCCGGGTGCGCGTGCGTGCACGGCCTTCGTGACCGCGGCGACGATGTCGGCGCGCAGCGGCGAGGCGTCGCTGGCGGTCGGATCGTCGAGCGTCGTGACCGTCGCATCGGGGTCGGCGACGACATCGACGAGGGTGGCACGCACGCTTTCGACGCTGACCCCCGGGAAGATCCGGCAATTCACGGACACCGTGGCCGACTGCGGCAGCGCATTGTGCGCATGACCGCCGCGCAGCATCGTCGGCACGCAGGTCGTGCCGATCTGGCCGACGGTATCCGGATGCGCGGCGAGCACGGCGGCCGCGGCCGTGTCGCCGGTGGCGGCGAAGCGCAGCATCGCCTCGCCAAGTGGCCCGGGCGTCCGCTTGCCCGTCGCCTCGAGCGATGCGCGCGTCAGCTCGTTGCGCATGTACGGGAAGTGAAAGGCGGCGATGCGGTCGATCGCGCGCGCGAGCTGCGCGATCGCGTTCACGCCCGAGGGTCGACTCGAATGGCCGCCCGGGTTCGTGAACGTGATGTCGAAATCCGCGTACGTCTTCTCGCCGGCCTGCAGATCGTAGACGAGCGGCGTGTTGTCGGAGGCGAGCCTGCCGCCGCCGCCGTCGCCATTCAGCACGAACTCCGCGTCCGGGAACTGCTTCGCGAGCACGCGGGTCGTCTTCATCGAAGTCTCTTCGTCGCCCGAGAACGCGAGGATGATGTCCCGGTCCGGCGTGAAGCCCTCGGACTTCAATTGCCGGATCGTCGTGACGACCATCGCGACATCGAACTTGTTGTCGTCGGCGCCGCGGCCGTAGAGATAGCCGTTCTCGACGACCGGGGTGAACGGGTCGCGTTCCCAGTCCTCGGCTCGCGCTGCGACCACGTCCATGTGATCCGAAATGATCATCGGACGCTTCCTGCCTGTTCCGCGATAGCGCGCGACCAGGGTCGCGGTCTCACCGATGCGTTCGATGTGGATGTCCGCTTTCGGAATGCCGCCGGCCTCGAGTTGCTGCGCGAGGTACGCCGCATACGCGGGCACCTGCCCCTCGCCTTCGACGGTGCGAAAGCCGACCGATTTCTCCAGTAGCTCGAGCGCCGCGGCGGATGGTGTGGTGGCCGAGCGGGCGGGCAGCGTGCAGGCGAGCAGCAGCGTCGTGCAGAGGGCGAGGGCGAGCGGGGCGGGTTGACGGTGCGGCATGTGTGCTCCTGTCGGCTGTGGCAGACGCGCGGCGGGCGATGCAGCGGCGTATATTCAGCCGATGCTCGCCGTGGCGCGGGAGGCAACTATGTCAAGTATAACGGGCGCGTATCGGGCGCTGTGGCTGGCGGTGGCGGTGGCGCAGGTGGCGGGCTGCGCGCGCGACGCGGCGCCGGCGCAGGCGCAGATCGAATGGACGCGCGAGGCGCTCGCGCGCAATCCGGATCTCGACGTGGTGGCGGTCGATCCAAAGGGCGTCTTCACGGTGCGCATGCGCGCAGGTGGTGAGCTGCGCACCGTCGGGGTGGACGATGTCGTCGCGGCCCCGCCCGGCGTAGTCAGCACGTCGATGCAGGACGCGGCGCCGCCGCCCGCACAACGAGCCTCCGCAGAGACGGAGCCCGGCGCTGCGACAGAGGAAAATCCGGTGGCGGGTGAGACCGCCACAGTGGCGGAAGCGACGGAAGACGTGGCGCACAGCGGGATCACCGTGACGCGCGACGCCGGGCGCGTCAGCATCACGGGCCCCGGGGTCTCCATTGCGAGCGCATCGGCGCCTGCACCGGCCGCCGCGGCCGGCGCGATGCCCGCGACCGGCGCGCGCGCGCCAGGCAGCACGGAGCGGCGCAATCTGCCGATGATCTGCGAAGGAGAGCGCCTGATGCACATCGACAATCGTGCCATCACCTTCGATGGTGACGGACTCATCGTGCGGGACGGGTGCGACCTGTACCTCACGAACAGCCGCATCGCGGCGAGCGGCACGGCGATCACGGTGGCCGGCGGCAAGGTCCACATCGTAGGGAGCGACGTCGAGGGCGCCGTGGCCTCGATCGACGCGTCGCAGGGCGCGCAGGTCTACCTCTCGCGTGCATCGATCGACGGCCTGCAGCGCCGCTTCGATTCGGCGCAGATCAGCGATCTCGGCGGCAACCGCTATCGCTGATGCCGACCTGATGACGACGTCTGCAGCCGATGCCGCCGCGGCACGCACGGCGGACATGCTGCGCGAGATCGCGACGCTGCCCGGCGTGGCGCAGGCGCTGGCCGCGGCGTCCCCGCAGGTGGCGGCCTCGATGCCGGGCGTGTTCGCGGCGAGCGATTTCATCGCGGAGTCGTGCCTGCAGCACCCGTCGCTGATACCGTCGTTGCTCGAAGGCGATGTGCTTCATGTCCCGGGTGCGTCCGCCAGCTACGAGCGTGCGGCGCAGGACGCACTGGCGATCGTGGACGAAGCGCAATTCCAGTCGTGGATCCGCCACTGGCGCCGCCGCGAGATGGTACGCATCGCGTGGCGTGATCTCGCCGGCTGGGCGGATCTCGACGAGACGCTCGCGGCGCTGTCGGCCTTCGCCGATGCCGCCGTCGGCTCGGCGAGCGGCTTTGCGACACGCACGCTTGCGGCACGCTTCGGCACGCCGCGCAGCGAAGAGGGCATTGCGCAACCGGTCGTCGTGGTCGGCATGGGCAAGCTCGGCGGCGGCGAGCTGAACTTCTCGTCGGATATCGATCTCGTGTTCCTCTACCCCGAGCACGGGGAGACCGACGGTGCGCGGCGGATCGCGAACGAAGAGTACTTCACGCGCCATGGCCAGGTGCTGATCCGGCTCCTCGATGCGCGCACGGTCGACGGCTTCGTGTTTCGCATCGACATGCGGCTGCGGCCGTTCGGTGACAGCGGGCCGCTCGCGGCGAGCTTCGCGTCGTTCGAGGACTACCTGTTGCGCCACGGCCGCGCGTGGGAGCGTTACGCCTGGGTGAAGGCGCGCGCGATCACGGCGCCCGACGCGTATGCCGAAATCCACGCGAATGCCGTGCGACCCTTCGTCTACCGGCGCTACCTCGACTTCGGCGTCTTCGAATCGCTGCGCGAGATGAAGGGATTGATCGAGCGCGAGGTGCAGCGACGCGAGCTCGAGGACAACATCAAGCTCGGGCCCGGCGGCATCCGCGAGATCGAGTTCGTCGTGCAGGCATTGCAACTCGTGCGCGGCGGACAGGATCGGCGCCTGCAGACACCGTCACTCCTCGAAGCGTTGCGGGTGATCGAAAGCGGGCGCGCGTTGCCGCCCGGCGCGGTCGCGAGGTTGCGCGACGCATACGTCTTTCTGCGCCGTCTCGAGAACCGGTTGCAGATGCTGCGGGACGAGCAGACGCACGAGCTGCCGGTCGACGGCATCGCGCGCGCGCGTATTGCGACCGCGATGGGATTTCCCGCATGGGACGCGCTGGCGTCGGCTCTCGCGGTGCATCGACGACACGTCTCGGCACAGTTCAAGGCTGTCGTGTTCGCGGCCGATGCCGACGGCGCGACACCGTTGATCACGGTCGACCTCGGGCCCCTGTGGGAGTCCGGTGAGCGATCCGGCGCGGGCGCGATGGAGCAAACGCTCGCGGAGGCCGGCCTCCGCGATGCACCGCAGGCCGCGCGCCTGCTCGTCGAGTTCGGTGCGTCCATGCTCGAGCGGCGGCTCGATGCCGCGGGGCGCAAGCGCGTGCGGGCGCTGATGCCCGCCGTGGTCGCGGACATCGCGGCAGCCGGCGGCGCCACGGAAACGCTGCGACGGGTCCTCGACGTGTTCGAGGCCATCGGCTCGCGCTCGGTGTATTTCGCGCTGCTGCACGAGAGCCCCATGGCTCGGCGGCGTCTCGTCGACCTGTGTGCACACGGGGAATTCCTCGCCGCGCAGATCGCCGCGCACCCGCTGCTGCTCGACGAGCTGCTCGACGATCGTCTCCTCGATGCCGTGCCGGATCGCGCAGCGCTCGCACAGGATCTCGAGCTGCGCATGCAGCAGGTCGTCGACGACGATCCGGAGCGACAGGTCGAGGCGTTGCGGCACTTCCAGCGCGCTGCCGTTTTTCGCATCGCCGTCGCGGACCTTACGGGGCGCCTGCCCGTGATGCGGGTCAGTGACCGGCTGACCGACATCGCGGAACTGATCGTCGGGCATGCCATGGATCTCGGCTGGCGGCAGATCGTCGCGCAGTTCGGCACCCCCATGTGCGGCGAGGGCGACTCGCGGCGTGCGGTGCGCATCGGCGCCGTCGGATACGGCAAGCTGGGCGGCATCGAGCTCGGCTACAGTTCCGACCTCGATCTCGTGTTCCTGCACGACTCGGCGGGCGGCAGCGAGGAAACCGACGGCGCGAAGCCGCTCGACAACCAGGTGTTTTTCGTGCGGCTCGCGCAGCGCATCGTGCACCTGCTGACCATGCATTCGGCGGCGGGCCGGCTTTACGAGGTGGACATGCGCCTGCGACCGAGCGGCAAGGGCGGCATGCTCGTGACCAGCATCGCGGCGTTCGCGGCCTATCAGCGCTCGGAGGCCTGGACCTGGGAGCACCAGGCGCTGCTGCACGCCCGGGCGGTCGCAGGGGCGCCCGAACTCTGTGCGGCGTTCGAGCGCGAGCGGCTCGACATCCTGCGCTCCGCCGTGCGTCGCGAGACCCTGCGCGAGGAGGTGCGCGCAATGCGCGAGCGGATGCGCCGCGAGCTGTCGCGCGCAGGCGCAGGGCTCATCGACCTGAAGCAGGACCCCGGCGGCATCGCGGATATCGAATTCCTCGCGCAGTACTGGGCGCTGCGCTGGGCCGGTGACTATCCGCCGGTCGCGTTCTACCCGGACACGATCAGGCAGCTCGAATCGGTGGCATCGGCGGATCTCGTGCCGCAGTCCACCGTGGATGTGCTGACGCGCGCCTATCGGGCCTACCGGGAACGGATCCACCATCGCGCGCTCGCGGACGCGCCACCGATCGTTCCCGCGGAGGAGTTTCGCGACGAGCGCGCAGCGGTTACCGCGATCTGGGACGCGACGATGCGGGGTCCGGGCCAGTGTGCGGAGGCCGGTCTATAATGCCGACTACGCCCTTGCGGAACCGTTCCATGCCGGCCAATACGACCCCGCTCATCCAGCCGAACGCCCAGAACCAGTACGAGGTGACCGCCGAGGACTTGCCGCTCGCCTGCCCGATGCCGCAGATGTACCTGTGGAATTCGCACCCGCGCGTCTACCTGCCGATCGTGCAGACCGGCTGGGCAAAGTGCCCGTACTGCGGGGCGGAATACACGTTGCGGCGATGAGCATTTCGGGTGCAATGACAGATTTTCGGGATTGGCGCGGACGCCCGAATCCGGCGCACCATGGCCGCAATGCGCAACGCGACCCTCGAACTGCTGGAGCGTGCCAACGTGCCTTCGGGGCAGGCGCTGGCGCTGGCGCAGGCGATCGAACTCGAGGTCGCCTCGCAGCGTGATGCCATGGTCAGCCGCTCCGACTTCCTCGACCTGCGCGGCGAATTCCACACGGAGCTGGCCCCGCTCAAGGCCGACGTCACCCAGCTCAAGGCGGACGTCGCCCAGCTCAAGGCCGACGTCGTGCAACTCAAGGCAGATGTCGTGCAGCTCAAGGCCGACGTCGTGCAACTCAAGGCCGACGTCGTGCAACTCAAGGCCGACGTCGTGCAGCTCAAGGCGGACGTCGCCCAGCTCAAGGCGGACGTCGCCCAGCTCAAGGCGGACGTCGTGCAACTCAAGGCGGACATTGCCGACATCAGGAAGGAACTCGTGCAATTGCGGCAGGAAATGTACGAGTGGAAGTCCGAGATCCGCGTGGAATTGCACGCCGTGAAGGCGGAACTCGTCCGATGGGTCTTCACGGTAATGCTCGGGCAGACCGCGGTACTGCTCGGCGGCGGCTACTTCATCGTGAGCCGCTTCATGGGCTAGATTGCGGTGGGCGACCCGGTCCCGGTCCGCTCGCCATTTGCTGTTCGCCGCGCCTGGCGTTTCGCACGCGCACTCAGGGCGCGCGATAGGGCTTGTACGATTTCTCCTCGATGATCGTGGAGCCGAGGCAGGTGTTGATACGCCTCTTGATGGCCGCACGCTCGTCGTTCGTCACGTAGACCGCGCGCGCGAGCTCGATGAAGCGCGCATCGAAGGCCTGGGCGAGCTCCTTGTCCCGAATCTCGTCCTCGATGTCCCACAGTGCCTCGTTCACGCGCTGCAGGGCTGCCTCGTCGCCGGCGACCTCGGGAATCGCCGCGCCGCTCGCGCGCCAGGTGGCCTCGAGCTGTGTCAGCTCGTGGCGCACGTTCGCGACTTTCGCGGGATCGGTCATGCGCGCCGCCTTGATACGCAGGATCGTGATCTTGTCGAGGAGCTCGCCGGGCGAGATCGGCACGAGGATGTCTTTCATGGTGCGGATGCTAGCAGGCGGCGGCCCGCGTTGCGCGCTGCGAGCAGCGCATCGAGCCGCTCGCGAACCGCTTCGATCGTGACGAGATCCATGACGCCGGGCTCCTCGATCTTCTCCGTCCACGGCAGCGCTTCGGATGACTTGCCGCGAAAGCGCAGCGCCGCTGCCCCATAGGCGTCGACGCACCATTCGCGCGACAGGTACGGACCGCTGCGCGCGGGATTGGTCGCGGCGTACAGTCCGATCACGGGCGTGCCGATCAGGGTCGCCATGTGTGCCGGGCCGGAATCGGGACTCACGAGCGCGGTCGCCGCACCGATCAGCGCGAGCATCTGCGGCAGCGTATCGCGTCCGATCTGGTTGACGAGCGGCGTGCGTGCCCGTGCGACGATCGCCTCTCCCATCTCGCGTTCGAGCGCCGAGGGTCCGCCGCACAGGATGACGCGCATTCCGTGGCGGGCCGCTGCGTGATCGGCGATCGCGGCATAGCGCTCCGCCGACCAGTTGCGCAGGCGATGGCTCGAGCATGGGCTCACGAGCAGGGTGGGCGTGGCATCTGGCACCAGCCGCGCCGCGTACTCGCGGGCATCGGCGGGCAACGGCAGGGACCCGTCGAGCGAGCGGCTGCCCACGCCGAGTGCCGCGGTGAAGCCGAAGAAACTGTCGAGCACGTGTTCCCGGGTGCGTGGCGCAATGCGCGCGTTCGTGAACAGCCATTGCAGCTCGCGGGCCCGGGCCCTGTCGAAACCGAGCTTGATACGCGCCCGCACGCAGCTTGCGACGAGGCTCGCGCGCAGCGCGAGCTGCATGTGCAGCAGCACGTCGAAACGGCGGTGCGCGAGCTGCGCCCGCAGCGCCCGCAGTCCCGCGAGGCCAGCGCGCTTGTCCACGGTGATAAACTCGATGCCCGGCAGCAGGGACATCAGCTTCGCCTCGAGCTTGCCGATGATCCATGTGATCCGGGTGTCGGGGTATGCGCGTTCGAGCGTGCGGATCACCGGCACCACGTGGCACGTATCGCCGATCGCGGACAGCCGCAGCAGGCAGAGGCTACGGGGCGGCGTGGCGAGTGGCAGCATGATCGGGATGGGCGGGAATGGCGCGTACCTGGACGAGCGGATCTGAAGTCAAGCGCGTGGCCGTCGACGGCGGAGCGATGCTATACGACGCCTCCCGCGTCGGCAATTTGCGCGCCGAGTGGTTCGATCCCGCGTACTGGCGCAAGCGCGATGCCGTGACCGGCGAGGCGCCGGGTCGCGGTGCGACAGTGTTCTTCGCGACGAACGGTCACGAATATGCGCTGCGTCACTATCGGCGGGGCGGGCTCATCGCGCGACTGTCCTCCGATCGCTACCTGTGGCGCGGTGAGGGCGCCGCGCGCCCGGTTGCCGAGTGGCATCTCACCTATCATCTCGCGCACGCAGGGTTGCCCGTCGCGCCACCGGTCGCGGCACGCTATGAACGCCATGGCATCGTCTATCGCGGCGACCTGATCACCGAGCGGCTCGCGGGAACGATGTCGCTCGCCGCGGCGCTCGAACTCGGCAGCGTGCCGATCCTCACGTGGGTGGACATCGGTCGCTGTCTGCGGCGTTTCCATGACCTCGGCGTGTGCCACGCCGACCTCAACGCGCACAACATCCTGCTCGGCGCGGGCGGCATGGTGCACCTGATCGACTTCGACCGTGCGACGTTGCGCCGGCCCGGGTTGTGGCGCGATGCGAATCTCGTGCGCCTGCGGCGTTCGCTCGACAAGGTGACCGATTCGCTGCCGCCGGGGCGCGCGACCGAGGCCGACTGGCACTCGCTGCTCGCCGGCTACCGCGAGGGACCACCGGCGAATGACGCGCCACCAGCCGCGGGATCCGTGTCGGGCGCGCAGGCTGCCGATTGAACTCCTTTCGCGAGCGCTTCGCGCCGATGCGCCTCCTGTACCTGTGCGTGGTGTATCTCCTCGCGCCGCTCGTCGGCATTGCGATGCTGCTGCGCGGTTTTCGCGATCACGGCTATTGGCACAACTTCGGCGAGCGCTTCGGCTTTGGTGAGGTGCCGTGGCAGGGCTCCTGCCTGTGGGTGCACGCGGTCTCGGTCGGGGAGGTGCAGGCGGCCGCGGCACTGGTGCGCGCATTGCGCGAACGCTACCCGGACCTGCCGATCGTCGTCACGACCGTGACACCGACCGGCGCCGAGCGCGCCCGGTCGCTCTACGCCGGGCTCGCGCACGTGCGCCATGTGCCCTACGACCTGCCGGGCGCCGTGCGCCGCTTCTTCGATCGCGTGCGCCCGCGCGTCGCGATCATCCTCGAAACCGAGCTGTGGCCGAACCTCTACCACGAATGCGGCCGGCGCGGTGTGCCGCTCGTGCTCGCGAGCGCACGCATCTCGCCACGGTCGATCGGCCGCTACCGGCGCCTCGCGGCGCTCTTCCGCGAGGCGCTCGCGAACGGCATCGTGATCGCGGCGCAGAGCCAGGCCGACGCCGAGCGTTTCCGGTACATCGGTGCGAATCCGCACCGCACCCATGTCATGGGCAACATCAAGTTCGATTTCGCGCTGCCGGCGGACGCGCAGGCACGGGGTGCCGAACTGCGCGCCGCACATGCGCCCGGGCGCCCCGTCTGGGTCGCGGGCAGCACGCATGCGAAGGAAGAGGATGTGATCCTCGAGGCGCACCGGCGCGTGCGCGAACGCCACCCGGAGGCGCTCCTGATACTCGTGCCGCGGCACCCGGCACGATTCGCCGAAGTGCGCTCCGCGCTCGAGGGCGCCGACTTCCGCTTTGCCTGCCGCTCGCGTGGCGAGCGCTGCGCGCCGGACACGGGCGTTTACCTCGGCGATACGCTCGGGGAGCTCGTGCTGCTCTATGCCGCGGGCGATGTGGCGTTCGTCGGCGGCAGCCTCGTCGCCATCGGCGGGCACAACCTGCTCGAGCCGGCTGCCCTCGGGCGCCCGATCCTCACGGGCCCGCATACCTTCAATGCGGAGGATATCGCGCGCCTGCTGATTGCCGAGGGCGCTGCGGAAACAGTGACCAACGCCGCGGAACTCGGCGCGCGCACGGCGGAACTGCTCGCCGACCGTGCGCAGCGCGAGCGCATCGGTGCGATCGGCATGGCTACCGTCGAGCGCAACCGCGGTGCGCTGACGCGGCTGCTCGCGCTGCTGTCGCCGGTGATCGCCGCTACGGAGTCGTCGTGCCCCCCGACGCCGGCGGCGGCGGTACCGTCGAGACCGTCTGGTCGAGCCAGCCGTTGATCTCCTCGAGCGCGGGGCGATCCAGCGTGCCGGCCGCCTGCCGCAGCCGGATCACGTTGAGCAGGTAGTCATACTTGCTGCGCGAGAGGTTCGTGAACGCCTGCACGAGGTTGCGCCGCGCCTGCAGTACGTCGACTGTCGTGCGCGTGCCCACCTCGTAGCCCGCTTCCGTGGCCTGCAATGCCGTTCGGCTCGATTCGAGCGCCTGCTTCAGCGCATTGACCCGCGAGATCTCGCTCGTCACGCCGAGGAAGGCGTCGCGCGTCTGCCGCTCGGTCTCCCGCGAGGTGCGCTCGAGGCGCTGGCGCGCGGCCTGCCACAGGAATTCCTGCTGGCGCACGCGCGATCGCGTGCCGCCGCCGCTGAAGATCGGCAGCGTGAATTGCAGCCCGACGAGCGTCGCGTCCGTGTCGTTTTCGAGTGCGACGGAGCGTTCGTTCGGAAAACTCGGCGGGAAGGCCGGGAAAGTCTGATCGGTCGTCGTGCGCTGGTTGCCGTAGCTCGCCGTGAGGTCGATCGACGGCAAGTGGCCGCCGAAGGCCGTCCGCACGTCGTCGCGCGCGATATCGGCGGCGAGACGGCTCGAGACGAGGGCGAGATTCTGGTCCATCGCGACCCGCACCCAGTCGTCCTCGTTCGCGGGCTGTGGGCTCTTGAGCGGCAATTCGTCGCCGGGCTTGTCGAGGGTCGCATAGCGCGCGCCGGTGACTTCGCGCAGTCCCTCTTCCGCCGTGGCGAGCTGGCGCTTCGCGGCGATCACGTCGGCCGCGGCGTTGTCGCGCGCGGCGCGCGACTCCTGCACGTCCGTGATGGCGATCAGGCCCACCTCGAAGCGCTTTTCCGCCTGCTCGAGCTGGCGTGAGACCGCCTGCAGGTTGGCCTGCTCGGCATCGAGCGTGTCGCGCGCCGCGAGGACGTCGAAATACGCCGTCGAGACGCGCAGGATCAGGTCCTGCTCGGCCGCCGCGAAATCGGCCTCGGCCTGTGCGACCTGTTTGTCCGCGCGGCGCAGCGCCACCCAGTTCTCCCACCGAAACACGCTCTGGCTCAGTTCGACGGACCACGATTTCGTCCGCGGCTCGCGGGTGCCGGACGTGCCGAAAATCGCGATCTCGCCCGCGTTCGGGCCCTCGCTCACGATCTGGGCCTGGTCGCTCGTGCCCTCGAACTTGTTGTCGTTGTAGCTCGCGGTGCCGCTCAGTTGCGGCAGCAATGCCGCGAGAGCCTGGGGCTTCGATTCGCGGTTCGCCCGCCGCATCGCATCGGCTTCCCGGATCTGAGGGTCGGCGTCGAGCGCGCGTTGGTAAACCGCGAGCAGGTCCTCGGCAGACGCCACCTGCGCGACGAGCAGCAGGGCGATCGTTCCCAGCGGGGCAAAGCGCAACATAGGGATCCCTTATTTAGTGTTCTACATCACCATATCACATGGCATTTCTGCTGTCACCTCGCGGAGCCGGCGGCGGGCGCGGACGGGGAGCGCTCAAAATGCGAAGCGACGCGGCCGTTCGGCGTGCACCAGCGGCTCCACCCACGTCTCGAACAGGTCCTCGCTGGTCCAGGCGCTCGAGGACGTGCGCCGCAGCAGGCGCGCCGACATCACGGGTCCGTCGCCGACGATCACGAACAGGCGCCCGCCGTTCTCGAGCGCGTGCTGGAAGCGTTCGTCGTAGCGGGGCAGGGACCCCGTGAGCACGATGACGTTGTAGCGCGGTTCTAGCGCCAGTTCGAAGGCATCGGCGGTGCGCACGTCGGCGTTCGCGATGCCACCGGCCGCGAGCCGGGTGCGCGCCGCGTGCGCGAGGTCGTCGTAGATTTCCACGGATTGCACGTGCCGTGCGGTGGCCGCGAGGCAGGCGGTGAGATACCCGGACCCGGTGCCGATTTCGAGCACACTGTCGAGCGCGGTCGCGGCAACCGCCTGCAGGATGCGGCCGACCACTTTCGGTGCGAGCATGCGCTGTCCGTGGGGCAATGCGATGGTCGCATCGGCGTACGCCACGTCGCGAAATCCGTGAGGTACGTATGCCTCGCGGGGCACGCGGCGCATCGTGCCGAGCACGACGTCGTCCAGCACGTCCCATGCGCGCACCTGCTGCATCACCATCTGCTCGAGAGCCACTGTCGACATCGGCACGCACTCCGGATTGGACTTATTCTGCCGCACGAAACGGCGCGACAAGTTACGGGTTTTCCGTGTCTGTGCCAAGTTGCGCTGCACGCTTATCGTGAAATCAGCGCCGCGTCGCGTACCCCGTCCTATATGCTGGCGACGGATATGGAGCGCGTCCGATGCGCACTACAAGAAATCGGGGGATAGCCGGATACCGATGTCGATCGTCGGGCTAGTGAGCGTACTTCTTGCGCTGGTGGCGGTGCTGCTGCTGGTGCTTTACCTTTTGCAGCGCCGGGAACTGCGTGCCGTCGCCGCGATGTCGCGCGAGGTGCAGCGGGTGGCGATCGGCGGTCGCCTGTCCGATCGCGTCGAGCTGCAGACCGACCAGCCCGAGCTCGCGGCCCTCGGTACCGCGATCAATCACCTGCTCGGCCGCATCGGGGCGCAATCGGATCGCGAGCGCGTGAGCCCCGCGCTGTTTGCCGATCTCGGCGACCGCATCCACGAAATCGTCGTCGTGCATCGCGACGTGATCCTGTACGCGAACCGGCAGTTCGCCAATCTCGTCGGCGTGGAGCGTGCGGTGCTGCCCGGCCGTCGCCTCGCGGATATCGTCGCCGCCGACAGCGCGGAACTCGTCGAGGAAAACCTGCGCCGCAAACTCTCCGGCGAGGCGACCGCCGATCGCTACGAGATCGACATCATCGGATTGCAGGGGATCGCGAGCCGGCTCGAAGTCGCGACCACGCTGATCGACTACGACGGCGGGCCGGCAGTGCTCGTCACCGGCGTCGAAGTCGTGCCCACGCAGACGGTGCCCGCACTGCGCGCGCCGCAGCTCCCCGATGCGGCCGAGTCCGGCGAGGCCGCAGCCGGGCCTGCCTCCACCCGTGACAATGCGCTCGAGTCGCTGGCCGAGGGCATCGTCGTGACCGATGTGCGCGGCCAGATCGAGTACATGAATGCCGCCGCCGAGGCGCTCACGGGTACGACACGCATCGAGGCGCAGGGCCGCCGTTTCGAGGATATCGTGAGTCTCGTGGACGAAACCGAGCGCCGCGCGATCGCCGATCCGGTGCGCCATGCGATCGAGAACGGGATGGCCGTGCGTGCGCCGCGCCGCGCGCTCCTCGTTGCACGCGATTCGGGCGAGGAGTGCGCGATCGAGCCGCTCACCTCGCCGCTGCGCGATGCCGAGGGCAACGTCACGGGCGCCGTCGTGCTGCTCCACGATGTCACCGAGCTGCGGGGCATGACCCGCCAGATGTCGTACCAAGCGACGCACGATGCGCTGACCGGGCTCGTGAACCGCCGCGAGTTCGAGCGGCGGCTCGAGGAGGCGGCCGAAGCGGCACGGCGCGGCGACGGCACGCACATCCTCTGCTATCTCGATCTCGACCGCTTCAAGCTCGTCAACGACACGAGCGGTCATGTGGCCGGCGACAGCCTGCTGCGCGAAGTCGCGAAGATCCTGCGCGATGCCGTACGCGATTCCGACACGGTCGCGCGCATCGGCGGCGACGAGTTCGGCATGCTGCTGCTCGGCTGCCCGCTCGACAAGGCGCGGCAGATCGCCGACGACGTGTGCCGCGCCGTCGCCGACCACCGCTTCGTGTGGCGCGATCGCGTGTTCAGCATCGGCGTGTCGGTCGGCATCGTGGAACTCTCGCGCGAGTCCGGCACGATCGACGAACTGCTCGCCGCGGCGGATTCCGCGTGCTACATGGCCAAGCGCCAGGGCAGCGGGCAGGTCGCCGTGTACTCGGCGCGCGACGAGGCGGCCGAGCGTCGTTCGGGCGAACTGCAGTGGCTGCACCGGCTGCAGGCGGCACTGCGCGAGAACCGCTTCCAGCTGTATCACCAGCCGATCGTGCCGGCGCTCGGTGCGAACGGCACCGGGCCCGCGCTCGAAGTCCTGGTCCGCCTGCGCGACGCAGCCGGCGCGGATGTCGCGCCGGCCGCATTCATGCATGCCGCCGAGCGCTACCGGCTCACGACCTTCATCGATCGCTGGGTCGTGCAGACGACGCTGGCCGCGCTCGGACGCGGTGCGATCCAGACGCCGCCCGGCCGCTCGGTGGCGATCAATATTTCGGGGCAGACGCTCTCCGACGCACAGTTCCTCGAGTTCGTGGTCGATTGCTTCGATCGCACGGGCGTCGCTCCGTCGCGCGTGTGCTTCGAGATCAGCGAGACGGCGGTGTCCGCCAATCTCGACCAGGCGCGCCGCTTCATCAGCGTGCTGCACGGCATGGGCTGCCAGTTCGCGCTCGACGATTTCGGTGCCGGCGCCGGGTCCTTCGTCAACCTGAAGACGCTGCCGCTCGACTTCGTGAAGATCGACGGCTCGTTCATGAAGAACCTCGGCAGCGACAGCGTCAATCGCGCGATGGTGGATGCGATGGTGAAGCTCGCGCGCACGCTCGAGTTCCGGGTGATTGCCGAGGCCGTCGAGGATGCCGACGCCCTCGAGGCCGCGCGCACCATGGGCTTCGATTACATCCAGGGTTACGCGATCGCCCGGCCCGCGCCGCTGCCGATGGCGGCCTGATCGAGCGAGACCCGGCCCGGCCCGAACGCGATCAGCACGAGCAGCATGAAGCCCCACAGCACATGCTGCGCAAGCGCCGCTTCATAGCCGCTCGCGAGCAGCACCTGGCGGTAGGAAATCACGGCCACCGCGTTCACGAAGAAGAGTCCGAGCGCCGCCGGTCGGCTCGCAAGACCCGGGATCAGCAGCAGCGGCAAGACCGTCTCGCCGAACGCGCCCGCCACCGCCGCCCAGTCGGGCGGCAGCAGCGGCACGTGGTATTCCTCGCGAAACAGGTAAAGCGTCGCATCCCAATTGCCGAGCTTGCCCCAACCAGACTTGAGGAATTGCCAGGAAACGTACAGGCGGCACGCGAGCAGCAGCGGCGAGCGCAGCCGGTCGAGCGCCGCAGCGAGCGCTGCTTGCGCTGCCGCAAGATGACGCCACACGCTCATTTCGTTGGCGGCGCGAGTCGCCCGCCCATTTTCTCGCACGTGCCCTTCGGTACGGCCTTCCATTCGCGCGGATCCCTGTCGGTCGTCGACTGACCCGCGCAGGCGTGCGCGGCGGTCGCGCAGTCGTTCTTGCCCGCGTGTGCAACGCCAAAGCATTTCTCCGAGGCCGGATCGGCGGCCATCGCGGGGGTGACGCCGAGCGCCAACACGCTGCCGAGCGCGGCCGCGAGCACGGTGTTTCTGATCATCGGGGTTCACTCCATCGTTTATTGGGACGTGGAAGGAGACCGCGCCCGCGATGCAGTTATTGCGGAGTCGGAAAAATTCTCTGTGCCGGTCTCGCTATGTGCCCGTGTAGCCGATGGCAGCCCGCACGCGCGCCGTGAACTCGCGCCCCGGCTTCGCGCCGCGGCCGAGGATCGCGAGCGCGCCGCGGTGGGCGGGAACGAGGACACCGCTGTAACCCTGCTCGTCGAACTCGACGGGAGCGGCGACGTGTTCCTCCGTCAGCACCATGACGGTCACAGGCCCGGTGCCGGTCTGAAATACAAGGTGGGGCACATAGTGCCCGCGGAACCAGCAACTGTTCGCGTACGTCGCGAGCCCGGCGCCTTCCCTCAGCTTCACGCCCGAGCGTGCGAGCACGCGCGCGACCTTCGCCGGATCGGCCGCGACGTCGGTGCGGGTCCAGGCGTTCGGCTCCTCGCTCATGTGCGCGACCACGTCGTCCGCGAGCGCCGCGTGCGGTGTCGCGATCCACAGCACACTCGCGACGAGGATGGCGCAGACGACGCCCGCGGCCATTGCCCAGCCACGCCAGCTGCGCCCTGCGCGCCGGGAATCGGGGCGCGCCAACCGGATCGCGCTCGCATCGACGTCGATCGCGAGCGCCCGACGAATGACTTCGTCCATGCGCTGCAGCTCGAGCCGCCACGCCCGGCAGTCGGCGCAGCTTGCCGCGTGCGACTCGATCTCCGCGCTCGATGCGCGCGGATCGGCCCCCACCGCGGCCCTGAATTCCTGACAGGTCACTTGAGCGCCTCGCGCAATTTCTCCCGCGCCCGGAAGAGTCGTGTGAGCACCGCAGGAAGACTGATCTCGAGATGGGCGGCGATCTCGGCGGTCGAGTAGCCGAACAGCACCTGCAGCACGAGCGGTTCGCGGTAGAGGGGTTCGAGCCCGAGCATCGCTTCGCGCATGTCCTCGACCTCAGCGTCGCCGCCGGAGGCGAGCGCGGGATCGTGGCTTGCTTCGAGCGCTGCGACGTCGACTGTCTCGAGCCGCTTGCGCTCGAAGGTGCGTGCGAACTCGCGGCGCACGATCGTCAGCAGCCAGGGCTTGACGGCTGCCGCGCTTTCCAGTGTATCGATCGACTTCCACGCCCTCAGCAGCGCCTCCTGCACGATGTCCTCGGCGACCGCGCGATCGCGGCACAGCCAGAATGCGTAACGAAGCAGGTCCGCCTTCTGCGGCGCGCACAGTCGCTCGAACTGCCGCTCATGGTAGGGAGACCGGCCCATCGGCTGAATCATTGCATGCCGGATCGGTGGCAGGCAGGGGGGTACCGGTAATCTTCGGGCCGATCGCCCGGTCTCCTTCGCGTGATCGTCTTTCCCGAATATCCACCAGCAAGGAGCTTCCACATGTTCGATTCGGCAAAGGGAACCGGCGCCGCGATTGCGACCGCCGCGGCGCTGCTCTTCGGCTCGCTCGCGCTGCCGGCGTCGGCGGCCGACGAAGCGACGGTGCATTGCATGGGGGTGAATTCCTGCAAGGGCATGTCGGCCTGCAAGACCGCCCACAATGCGTGCAAGGGGCAGAACTCGTGCAAGGGGCAGGGATTCCTCGAGCTGACCCAGGCCCAGTGCGATGCCGCGAAGGCGAAGGCCGAAGAGAAGGAGCCGATGTGAGGCGGGCGGACTGCCGATGACGACGGCGGTGTCGTGGAGAGCTCGATGCGACAGCTCGGATTTGGACTCGGACTGAGACCCGACCACTACGACGCGGTGCTCGACGGCGCGCACCGCATCGACTGGTTCGAGGTGACGACCGAGAACTACCTCGTGCCGGGCGGCAAGCCGCTGCATTACCTCGAGCGGCTGCGCGAGCGCTACCCGCTCGTGATGCACGGCGTGTCACTGTCGATCGGCTCCACGGCACCGCTCGATTTCGCGTATCTGCACAGTGTCCGCGAACTCGCGCGCCGCATCGAACCCGAAGGCATTTCCGACCACCTGTGCTGGACGGGTGTCGACGGCGTGAATCTGCACGACCTGCTGCCGCTGCCGCATACCGATGAGGCGATCGAGCACGTCGCCGCGCGTGTGCGCCAGGTCCAGGACGTGCTCGGGCGCCGGATCATGCTCGAAAACGTATCGAGTTACGTGAGCTTTCGCGGCGCGCAGATGAGCGAATCCGGGTTCGTTGCAGCGGTCAGCGAAGCCGCCGACTGCCTGCTGCTGCTCGACGTCAACAACGTGTACGTCAACAGCGTCAATCACGGCTTCGACCCCGTGTCATACCTGAATGCCTTGCCGGTCGAGCGGGTGCGCCAGCTGCATCTCGCGGGCCACAGCCGCCGGGGCCACCTTCTTGTCGATACCCACGACGCGCCGGTCGCGGACGCGGTGTGGCGGCTCTACGAAGTCGCGGCGGCGCGCTTCGTGCACGCATCGACGATGATCGAGCGGGACGACAGGATCCCGCCACTCGCCGACCTCGTCGACGAACTCGACCACGCGCGCCGGCTCGCCGCGAGCGCGCTCGAGGCCGCGGCGTGACGCACCTTGCGACGCTGCAGGCGCAGATCCAGCAGCGCGTGCTGCGGGGAGACACTGCGATCGAGCCGCAGGTTGCGGGCCGGGCGCAAGACGTTGCGCTGCGGCTCGGCATCTACGAGCACGCGTATCGAGCGCGGCTCAAGGAAGCCCTCGGCATGGCGTACCCCGTATTGCGCGAGTGTCTCGGCCGCGACGCCTTCGACGCCGTGGCCACGGCGTACATCGACAGCGCACCGCCGACGCATCGCTCGATCCGGTGGTACGGCGCAGCGCTCCACCGCGAGCTGCGCGGGATGCATGCCGAGCTCGCCCGATGGGAGTGGCTGCTCGGCGAAGTGTTCGATGCCGCGGACGATCGTGCGCTGACCGAAGCGGATCTCGCGCGCCTTGCGCCCACCGACTGGCCGGCGCTGCGGCTGCGGCTGCACCGGACGGTGCGCTTCTGCGAGACGACGACGAACGCCGTCGCGTGCTGGCAGGCTGCCGCCGCGCTTGTGCCGCTACCGCCGCCTCGTGATCCTGAAAGATTGTGGTGGGTCGTGTGGCGGCGCGACGTCTCGACCAGGTTCCGGTCGACGCCACTCGATGAAGTGAGAGCGTTCATGCGGCTCGGCGCGGGTGCAACCTTCGCGGATCTCTGTGCCGATCTTGCGCGTGACATGACCGGGCGCGAGGCGGCCATGCGTGCGGCGACCTGGCTCAAGCGCTGGATCGGTGAGGGCTTGATCGGGCGTGGGTGCTAGCGCTGCGCGGCGGCGAACAAGCCGCGCACCACACAGCGCCGCAGCATTGCGGCTACACCGAAGGCAGGGTCGGCGACGAGGGCGGTGTCGAATGCTGCGCCCAGCGTGCCGCCACTTTCGAGCGTCGCGAGAAATGCGAGATCGGCCACGGTGATCCGCTCCAGCACGAGCCCCGCGGGTGAGCGCCGCACGAGCACCTGCTCGGGGCCCGCCCCGAGATCGACCTCGCGCACTTCGCCCGGGCCCTGATGCGCTTCCCAGATGGTGAGCACCGGCCAGCGCGATGCAACGAGCCGCACGCTCGGGGCCAGGCGGAACTTCAGTGCGGGAATCGCGTCGACGCCTGTCGTGCCGATCGTGCGCACGTCGAGAGCCACCGCGTCGGCCGCGCGCGCCGCTTCCTCGCGCGCCCATTCGAGTTCCGCGACGTCCGCGAAATAGGCGTACTCACCGGTGCCGAAACGCTGCCGCAGGTACGGCGGAAAGGGCCCCCCGATGTGATGCAGGTCGCCGGACGCCGACGGGTGCGCCCGCTGGAACTCGCGCGCGAGGATTGCGAAGAAATCCGCGCCGCACAGCGCCGCGATGACCGGGAACTCGAGTGCGAGCGCCTTGCCGAAGCCGGCGCGCAGATTGTTCCGGTAGATCGCGATGCGATCCGCCGCACCGATGCCGCCGTCAGCACAGATTTCGCCCTCGATTTCCGTCGATTCGTCGTAAAGGCTCGCGATGAATCGCTGCTGCAGCTCACGCAATGGCATCGGCACGCCTCGCTTCCTCGACCAGCACGTCGAGCGCCGGCAAGGCGGCGTCCCACTCGATCAGGGTCGGTACAGCGCCGAATCGCCGCCGCGCGCCCGCATAGAGCTGCCACACCTCGTCACAGATCAGCCGATCGTGGGTGTCGATCCGCATCTCGCACCCCGCGATCTGTGTCACTTCGTGACCCGCGAGGTGAATCTCGCGGATCGCGTGCGCCGGCAGCTCGTCAAGGTAAGTCTCAGGATCGAACCCGTGATTGCGGGCGTTCACGTAGACGTTGTTGACGTCGAGCAGCAAGGCGCAGCCGGATTCGGCGACGAGCGCCGCGAGATAGCCCGCTTCGGTGAACTCGGCCTCCCTGAACTCGAGATAGCTCGACACGTTCTCGAGCAGTACCTGCCGCCCGAGCGCGTCCTGCCATTCGCGGACACGCGCCGCGAGATGGCGCAGCGATTCCTGCGTGCGCGGCATCGGCAGCAGGTCGTTGGTGTGGCGTCCGCCGGCAAAACCCCAGCAGACATGCTCCGAAACCGCCCAGGGCTCGACGCGCGCAATCAGCCGCTCGAGCCTGCGCAGGTGTTCGCGATCGATGGGGTCGGCGGACCCGAGCGCCAGCCCGACACCGTGCAGCGCAACGGGCCAATGCTCGCGCACGCGCAGCAAGGTCGCCACGGCGCTGCCGCCGTCGGCGAAGTAGTTTTCGCTGTGGGCCTCGAACCAGCCGACATCCGGGCGTCGCTCGAGCACGTCCCGGTGGTGCGGCGCCCGCAGTCCGATTCCGGCGCGCGCCGGAACCGGTGCGGGTGGCGACATCGCCGCCGTCACATGGCCGTGGGCGCGGTGAGCTTCCCGCCCATCTTCTCGCAGGTGCCCTTCGGCACCTTGACCCAGTCGGCCGGGTCCTTGTCGGTCTTCGCCATTCCCGCGCAACCGTGGTTCGCGGAGTGGCAATCGTTCTTGCCGGCCTCGGCGACGCCGTAGCACTTTTCCATGTCGCCCTTGTCGTCGGCGGCCGCGGCCGTGCCGAGCGAGAGCAGGCTGCCGAGGGCGGCGGTCAGTATGAGGGTTCTCGTGAGCATGGGAGTTCCTTCTGGCTGGGGGCTACGAGCTTAGAGCAAGACCGTCGGCCGTGTCCTTCCGCTCATCGCCGATCCGACCGCAGGCTGGTTTGCAGGAATGCATCCGCCTCCGTCAGCAATGTCTTGCGCATCGCGGTCGTATCGAGGAAGTGATCCCCGCCCGGAAGTTCGATCAGCCGGACCGTGCCACCGGCGGCCTCCATGCGCTTCTTCAGCGCCCGCGACTGCTCGATCGGCACGGTCGTGTCTTCGCTCGCATGCAGCAGCAGGACCGGCACCTTGATCGACTGCGCATTGCGCAGGGGCGAAATGGCCGCCTTCGACGCGGCATTGCGGAAGCGGCTGCCGAGATAGTTTTCCCAGAAGTCGAGTGCCCCCGAGGCGCTGCCGTACCGCTTGATCACGTCACCGAAGATCTCGTCCGGCTCGGTGACGGGGTTCACCGCGATGGCGCACTTGATGATCGACGGGTCCCGTATCGGAATCATGAGCGCCGCATAGCCGCCGTAGCTCCCGCCCATGGCGCACACGCGCGCGGGATCGGCGATCTTCTGCGTCTCGAGGTACTTCGCGCCGTCGATGATGTCGTCGATCATCGCGCCGCCGAACTCGTTGTAGCCCTTCTCGCGAAACGCGAGCCCGTAGCCGCGGGAGCCGCGGAAATTCGGCTTCAGCACGGCATAGCCTCGCTGTGCGAAATATCCGCTCCACCAGTCGAAACTCGCGTCGTCGCGCGCGAATGGACCGCCGTGCGGCATCAGCAGCAGCGGCAGCGGTCCGTCCGTGATCTTCCGGCCCGGCGGCAGCGTCAGGTAGGCGTCGATCTCGAGGCCGTCGCGCGCCGCGTACCGGATCCGTGTGGTGCTGGCGATGGGCAGTCCCGAAAGCCCGGGGTAAGCGGGTCCGACCGGCGACAGCGCCCGCTGGTTCGCGTCGTACAGGTAGTAGACCTCGGGCTCGCCCGGGCCCGCCACGGACACCCCGATCGTCGTGCGGTCGCCCGACCACGACTCGAGCATCACGCTCTTGCCGGGAAGCGCCTTCGCGAGCACGGTGCGTGCGTGCTGCAGGGCAGGGTCGAGGAACTCCTGTGGCGCATCGTCGCCGGCGAAGTGGAAGCCCACGATCGAGGCGGCCGAGCCGTCATGGATCCAGCCCGCGAGATCGACGCCGCCGGGCATGCCTTCGAGCGCGCTCACCGCGCCGGTAGCCAGGTCGAGCGCATTCGGCACGCGCACGCCGGCGTTCGAATAGGCGCTGACCGCGAGGCTGCGGCCGCCGAACAGCAGGCCGCCCACCGATTGGCGTGCGCGATCCGTCTCGGGGCTTTCGAAAATCAGTGTCGGCGAGCCGCCGGGGCCGAGCCTGTAGATCCGCTCCCGCCGGCGCCTGGCGTCGTACTCCACGCGGGCGATCGGGCGCCCGTCGGGGTCCGCGATGAGGTCGATGGTGTCGGGCCCACCGTCTTCGACGAGTGTGCCCTTCCCGTTTTTCAGGTTGACGCGGTAAAGACCAAGCCGCGTGTTGTCCTCCTCACTGCCGATCCGGCTGAACGGGTCGCGTGCAATTCGCTGGTACAGCGCGACCATGAGGATTTCGTCCGGCATCGATGCGGGTTTCGCCACGATTCCCGTCAGGTCGGTCGTGAATCCGGTCTCGGTGTTCACGAGGAGTGGCGAACCCTCGCCGGTACGCACGTTGTGGGCGATCATGCGGGACAAACGCACGAGGCGCCGGTTGAGCGTGACGGCGGTCAGGTCCTCGACGATGTCGACGCTGATGAGTACCCAGTCGGGACCCGCCCAATCGATGCCCCGCAGTCGCTGTTCCGGCCGCGTGCGGATGATCTGCGGCGGCTTGTCGATCGTGTCGAGTTCGTACACGCATGCGGCGTAGTGGCCGTCGCGCTCGCAGGCGAGCGCGATACGCTTGCCGTCCGGTGCGACCGCGAGGGCCGAAATGGCCGGCAGCGCGGCAAAGCGGGTGGCGAGATCGTCGTCGGCGCCCGCCGCCGGCGGCACGCTGCAGAGGCCGGCGACGAGCAGCAACGCTGCCGTCGAAAAACGCTTGCGCACCATCGATGCCCCCGTGCTGACGTACGGGGAGCATATAGCCAAAGGCCGATGGCTCAAACTGCCATCGGCTACCCGCCACCCGCCTGCCTTCAGAGCAGCGGCACGAGCAGCAGCGCGACGATGTTGATGATCTTGATCAGCGGATTGATCGCCGGGCCGGCGGTGTCCTTGTACGGGTCGCCGACCGTGTCGCCGGTGACCGCGGCCTTGTGGGCCTCGGAACCCTTGCCGCCGAAGTTGCCTTCTTCGATGTACTTCTTGGCGTTGTCCCAGGCGCCGCCGCCCGTGCACATCGAGATCGCGACGAAGAGGCCGGTGACGATCGTGCCGATCAGCAGCCCGCCGAGCGCGCGCAGGCCGGCGCCGGGGCCCATCAGGGCATTCAACCCGAACGCGACCACGACGGGCACGAGGATCGGCAGCAGCGACGGCACGATCATTTCCTTGATCGCCGCGCGGGTCAGGAGGTCGACCGCCTTGGAGTAGTCGGGCTTCGCCTTGCCCTCCATGATGCCCTTGATCTCGCGGAACTGGCGGCGCACTTCGTTCACCACCGAGCCTGCCGCGCGGCCCACGGCTTCCATCGCCATCGCGCCGAAGAGATAGGGCACGAGGCCGCCGATGAACAGGCCGATGATCACGGCCGGATCGGACAGCGAGAACGCGATCATTTCACGGGCGCCGGCCGCAAGATGCGTTTCGAGGTTGTGCGTGTAGTCGGCGAACAGCACGAGCGCGGCGAGGCCCGCCGAGCCGATCGCATAGCCCTTGGTGACGGCCTTGGTCGTGTTGCCGACGGCATCGAGCGGGTCGGTGATGTCGCGGATTTTCTTCGGCAGTTCGGCCATTTCGGCGATGCCGCCCGCGTTGTCGGTGATCGGGCCGTACGCATCGAGCGCGACGACCATGCCGGTCAGCGACAACATCGACGTGGCCGCGATCGCGATGCCGTACAGCCCGCCGAGTTCGTAGGCGCCGAAGATCGCGAAGCACACGGCGAGCACCGGCAGGGCGGTCGACTTCATCGACACGCCGAGGCCCGCGATGATGTTGGTCGCGTGCCCGGTCTGCGAGGCCGAGGCGACCTTGCGCACGGGCGAGTATTCGGTGGCCGTGTAGTACTCGGTGATCACGATCATCGCCGCAGTCAGTGCAAGACCGATCAACGCGCAGCCGAACATCGTGCCGGCATTGGCCGGCATCAGCTGCTGCGTGATGAACCAGAACGCGACGGCGGCGATCACGCCCGAGACGATGACGCCCTTGTAGAGCGCATTCATGATCTTGCCGCCCTCGGTCGTCTTCACGAAGAAGGTGCCGATGATCGAGGCGATGATCGAGGCCGAGCCGAGCGCGAGCGGGTAGAGCACCGCGGCCGCGCCCTGGTCCTTCAGCATCAGGCCGCCGAGCAGCATCGTCGCGACCAGCGTCACCGCATAGGTCTCGAACAGGTCGGCCGCCATGCCGGCGCAGTCGCCGACGTTGTCGCCGACATTGTCGGCGATCACCGCGGGGTTGCGCGGATCGTCTTCCGGAATGCCGGCTTCGACCTTGCCGACGAGATCCGCGCCGACGTCCGCGCCCTTGGTGAAGATGCCGCCGCCGAGGCGCGCGAAGATCGAGATCAGCGAACCGCCGAACGCGAGGCCGACGAGCGCGTGCAACGCGGCGTCGCTGCCGATCGACGGCGCGAGCAGCGCGTAGTAGCCGGCGACGCCGAGGAGGGCGAGGCCGACGACCAGCATGCCGGTGATCGCGCCGCCGCGGAACGCCACGGACAGCGCGGCGTTCAGGCCGCTGTGCGCCGCTTCGGCGGTGCGCACGTTCGCGCGCACGGAAATGTTCATGCCGATGTACCCGGTCGCACCGGAGAGGATCGCGCCGACTGCGAAGCCGCCGGCGGTCGCCCAGCCGAGTGCGAGGCCGAGCACCACGAACAGCACGATGCCGACGAGGCTGATGGTCGTGTACTGGCGATTGAGGTAGGCCTTGGCGCCGGCCTGGACGGCCGCCGCGATCTCCTGCATGCGCGCATTGCCTGCGGGCAGGCCGAGGACGGAAACGGTGGAAACAACGCCGTACAGCACGGCAATCACGCCCGCGGCGACCGCGAGCCACAGCCACATCGTGGCATCCATCAGGAGACCTCCAGCCAAAAGGATCGTGTTCCGGCCGGCGCGCGACGGCGGTCGGCCCCCCTAAAACGGCCGCGAACTATACCACACGGGCGATGAACGCCGCCCAGAGGATGAACAGCAGGACGGAACTCGCCGCATACACCGCGAAGCGGTGCTCGACGCGGTTGTAGGTGCAGTGGATCAGGGAATGCACCGCCCGCAGCAGGGCATAGGCCCACGCGCCGTCGACGAGGAGCGGGGTCGAGATCCCTGTGGCGGTGGCCGCGAGGCACAGCGCGTAGAACAGGACCGGCATTTCGAACAGATTGCGCAGGTTGTCGGCGGCCTGCGTGCGGGTGAGGATCTGCTGCAGGTCATGGGCGCGCGCGAGCGATTGCGGCCGGATGCGCTTCTCCCGCATCTCGCCGATGCGCTCGACATACAGCCGGACCCAGACGGCGGCCGTCACGGCGACGAGGGCCGCCATCGGCAGCAGCATCACCGCGGGTGAAAACACGTTCATGGGTCCTGCCCCCGACCCCGTGAGGGTCACACCTTGAGCTTGTACTCCGACGCGAGCCTGCGCTTCACCGGGACGCCCTTCACGCGTACGTAGGCCGGCAGCCCATCCTTGTACGGCGGATAGTCTTCGCCGGCGATCAGCGGTGCGAGGTAGCGCCGGCATGCGTCGGTGATGCCGAAGCCGTCCGGCGTGATGAACTCGCGCGGCACCTTCTTCTCGACGTTCGCGACCTTCTCGAGCGGCACCGCCCCGATGGCCCACCGGTAGGGCTTCGAGGACTTGCGTACGATGGCCGGCATCACCGCGTTGCGGCCTTCGAGCGCGAACCCGACGGCCGCCTTGCCGACCGCATAGGCCTGCTGGACGTCGACCTTCGAGGCGATGTGGCGCGCGGCGCGCTGCAGGTAGTCCGCGACGGCCCAGTGGTACTTGTAGCCGAGGTGCTCACGCACCATGTTCGCGACGAGCGGACCGACGCCGCCGAGCTGCGTGTGGCCGAAGGCATCCTTCGTACCGGCGTCGGCGAGGAAGCGGCCGTCGGCGTAATGCGCACCCTCCGACACGACGATCACGCAGTACCCGTAGTCGGTGACGCACTGCTTCACGCGATCGAGGAAGCGCTGCTGCTCGAACGGAATTTCGGGGAACAGGATCACGTGGGGCGGCTCTGCGCCACCGCGGCCCGCGAGACCGCCGGCGGCGGCAATCCAGCCCGCGTGGCGGCCCATCACCTCGAGCACGAATACCTTGGTCGACGTGCGCGCCATCGACGCGACATCGAGTGCCGCTTCGCGGGTCGAGACCGCGACGTACTTGGCGACCGAGCCAAAGCCCGGGCAGCAATCGGTCAGCGGCAGGTCGTTGTCGACAGTCTTCGGCACGCCGACGCAGACGAGCGGATAGCCCATCTGGCTGCCGATCTGCGACAGCTTCAGTGCCGTGTCCATCGAGTCGTTGCCGCCGTTGTAGAAGAAATAACCGATGTCGTGGGCACGAAACACCTCGATCAGGCGTTCGTACTCGGCCCGGTTCTGCTCGATGCCCTTCAGCTTGAAGCGCGCCGACCCGAAGGCTCCCGAGGGCGTGTGGCGCAGGCCGCGCAGCGTGGCCGGGCTTTCCCGGTACACGTCGATCAGGTCTTCGGTGAGCGCCCCGACGATGCCGTCGCGGCCCGCGTAGAGCCGGCCGATGCGGGACGCGTGCTTGCGGCACGCATCGATGACACCGGCCGCGGAGGCATTGATGACCGCGGAGACGCCGCCCGATTGCGCATAGAGCGCGTTCTTTTTCGCAGTTTTTGGCATATTCGCCGGAGAATAGCTCATTTGACCGCGGAGAGATCGCCCGGTACTGTGACGGGTCCCACGGCGAAACCGCTTCCACTCCCGTATCCAGCATGCGCATTGTTCTCCTCGGCGCGCCCGGCTCCGGCAAGGGCACGCAATCCCAGCGATTGGTCGAACGGCACGGTGTGCCGCAGATTTCGACGGGCGACCTGCTGCGTGCCGCCGTCAAGGCCGGCACGCCGCTCGGCGTGCACGCCCGGGCGATCATGGAGGCGGGCAAACTCGTCGACGACGCGACGATGCTCGGCATCATCCGCGAGCGCCTGGCGCAGCCCGACGCGCGCAAGGGCTTCATCCTCGACGGCTTCCCGCGCACGATCGCGCAGGCGGAAGGCCTCGCACGCCTGCTCGATGAACTCGGCACTCCCCTCGACGCGGTCGTGCTGATGGATGTCGATTACGACAAGCTCCTGAAGCGCATTTCAGGCCGGCGCACCTGCACGCACTGCGGGCGCGTGTTCAATATCCACACGGCGCCGCCGCCGGCCGACGGCTGCTGCGAGGCACCGCATCTCGTCCAGCGACCGGACGACAAGGAAGAAACCGTCGCGCGCCGGCTCGCGGTCTACGACGAGCAGACGAAGCCCCTCGTCGCGCATTACGGGGCGCAAGGGCTGCTGCGCATGATCGACGCCGATGCGGACATGGAAGAGGTCACGAACCGGCTCGAGGCGGCGCTCGCCGACCGCAGCAGCAACGGGATCGTCGTCGAGGAAAGCCGGTAGCGCGGGGCGAACGGGCGCGTCACGCGTGCAGCGCCTGCAACAGGCGCTCGCCGACAACATTTTTCCGCCATCCGCGCAGGGCGGCCACTTCATGGTCGCCCGTGGCGATCCGCTCGAGTTCACGGCGCGGCGCCAGCAGTTCGGCGCCGATGCCGGTCTCTGTTGCAACCTGCCGAGTCACCTCCGCGAGCCGTTTCACCGCACTCGTGACGGCCGGATCGGGCCGCTCGCGCCGCGGCAGCGGCGGCGGCGGATCGGGTACTGCGGCCGCGTGCACGAGGGCGAGCAGTTCCGGTCCGGAGTGCCTGGCCGTCCCGGGAGGCAGTGCGGCAATGGCGGCGAGCGCCGCGGAATCGCGCGGCACCGTGGCAACGATCTCCCTGAGTGCCGCATCGTCGAGTATCCAGCCACGCGGCCGGTTGCGGTCGATCGCGCGCCGTTCGCGCCACGCGGCGAGCGCCTGCGCGAGGCGCTGGCGTCCGGCATCGAGCGCCTGCAGGCCCTTCAGGCGCTGCCACGCACGGTCGGGATCCACCGCGTAGTCCCTGGCACTGCCGAGGGCGTCGAGCTCTTCGGCGAGCCACGCAACCCGCCCGAGGCGATCGAGGCGATCGAGCAGCGCGTCGCGCAGCGACAGCAGATGGCGGACGTCGTCGAGCGCGTACTCGAGCTGTTCGGCGGTGAGCGGGCGCCGGGTCCAGTCCGTGCGCGTATGCGCTTTCGGCAGTTCGTGCCCGAGTACCTGGCGCACGAGGTCCGCGTAGCCGATCTGCGCTGCAAAGCCCGCCAGTGCCGCGGCGACCTGCGTGTCGAACACCGGTGCGACGCGCCCGAGCGCTGCCCACAGCACTTCGAGGTCCTGGCGAGCGGCGTGCAGGACCTTCAGCGGGCCCTGCGGGCCGAGGGCGGCCGCGAGCGGCGCGAGCGACTCGAGCGCCAGCGGGTCGATGCACGCTGCGTGGCTGTCCGTCGACGCCTGCACGAGGCACAGTTCGGCCCGATACGTGCGTTCGCGCATGAACTCCGTATCGAGGCCGATGGCGGGCGCCGCCGAGAGCTCGGCGCCGAAGTCGGCGAGATCTCCCGGTGCAGTGATCACGGCGGTGGTTTTCGGCATGCGGAACGGTTCCGGCGACTCCCGTACAATCGGAGCGGCATTATGCGAGCCGAGACACGAGCCCGAAAGCGGCGCCCTGCATGCTGAGCCTTGCGCGCCTGTTCGCCGACATCGCCCTGTTGCGCCGTGGTCCCGAGGACGTGCCCGCATCGCCGTTCCTGCTCGCGGGCACGACGGTCGCATACTTCCTCGTCAATTTTTTCGTCAGCCTGCTGTTGCCGCCGTTTGCGGGGCCGTGGCACCTGCACCTCCTCGTCGACATCGGCTTCACGCTCGCGTGGTATGTCGCGCTGATGCGCCTGTTTGCCAGGCCCGAGCGCTTCCTGCAGACGACGACGGCGGTATTCGGTTACCAGACCGTGCTCGCGCCCGCGTGGATCGCGACAGCCTGGCTCGCCGGGCGCTTCGAGGACAACGAGACGTGGCTCGTTCCGGTCGCCACTGCCGGCCTCGGCATGCTCGCGTGGGTGCTCGCGGCGAACGCACGCATCCTGCGCTCGGCGCTCGGGCTGTCGATGCCGGCTTGCGTCGGCCTCGTGATCCTGCAGACCATCGTCGGCCAGCTGCTGCTGCTCGGCCTCTTTCCTCCTGCCTCGACGACCTGACATGCACATCCACATCCTCGGCATCTGCGGCACGTTCATGGCAGGCATCGCGGCCATCGCGAAGGCGGCCGGGCATCGCGTCACCGGCGCGGATCGCAATGTCTATCCGCCGATGAGCACGCAGCTCGCTGCGCTCGGCATCGAGGTCGTGCAGGGCTACGACAGTTCACAGCTCGAGCCGCGGCCCGACGTCGTCGTGATCGGCAACGTGATGTCGCGCGGTGTGCCGGTGGTCGAAGCCGTGCTCGACCGCGGGCTCGCCTATGCATCCGGACCCGAGTGGCTCGCGCGCACGGTGCTCGCCGATCGCTGGGTGCTCGCGGTCGCCGGGACCCACGGCAAGACGACGACGTCCTCGATGCTGGCGTGGATCCTCGAGCATGCGGGGCTCGCGCCCGGCTTCCTGATCGGCGGAGTGCCGGACAACTTCGACGTGAGTGCGCGCCTCGGCGCCTCGCCGTTCTTCGTGATCGAGGCGGACGAATACGACACGGCGTTCTTCGACAAGCGCGCGAAATTCGTGCACTACCGTCCGCGCACGCTCGTGCTGAACAATCTCGAGTTCGACCACGCGGACATCTACCCGGATCTCGCCTCGATCCAGCGCCAGTTCCATCATCTCGTGCGCATGGTGCCGGGATCGGGACGCATCATCGTGAACGGCGCCGACCCGAACCTCGATGCGACGCTCGCAATGGGCTGCTGGACGCCCTGCGAGCGCTTCGCGCGCCCCGGAGGCGCGCAGTGGAGCGCGCGGCCGCTCGGCGGCGACGATTTCGCGCGCTTCGAAGTGCTGGAACGCGGCAGCGCACTCGCGACGGTCGAGTGGTCGCAGTTCGGTGCCCACAATGTCGACAATGCGCTCGCGGCGATCGCCGCCGCGCGCCATGCGGGCGTGCCGGTGCCGGTCGCGGCGGCGGCGTTGCGCGAATTCCGCGGCATCAAGCGGCGCATGGAACTGCGCGGCGAAATCGGCGGCGTGCGCGTGTACGACGACTTTGCGCACCATCCGACCGCGATCGCGACGACGATCGACGGCCTGCGCCGGCGCAACGGCGCCGCGCGCATCGTTGCGGTGCTCGAACCGCGCTCGAACACGATGAAGATGGGCGTGCATCGGGACACGCTCGCGGCGTCGCTCGCCGGCGCCGACGAGGTCTGGCTCTTTGCCCCGGCGGACCTCGGCTGGGATGCCGCGGGCGCCCTCGCAGCGCTCGGCGCACGCGTGCACGTCGGCACGAACGTGGATGCGCTCGCGCGCGACATCGTCCCGGGGCTCCGGCCCGGCGACCAGGTGCTGATCATGAGCAACGGTGGCTTCGGTGGCCTGCACGACAAGGTGCTCGCGGGGCTCGCGGCACGCTTCGGCGGTGGTACGCGATGAATGCGCGCGAACCGGTCACCGTGGCATTCACGGGTGCGTCGGGCGCGCAATATGGACTGCGCCTGCTCGAGTGCCTCATCGCCGCCGAGCGTACGGTGTACGTCACGCTCACGCGCACTGCACACATTGTCCTTGCCTCGGAGGCAGATTGCGCGGTGCCGGCGCGCGCGGCCGATGCGACGCGCTTCCTCGCCGCCCGCTGTCGCGCGCAACCGGGCCAGCTGCGCGTCTTCGGAGAGGAAGAGTGGACTTCGCCGCTCGCGAGCGGCTCCGGGGCGCCGCGCACGATGGTGGTCGCGCCGTGCAGCATGGCGACACTGTCGGCCATCGCCTGCGGGGCCAGCGCCAATCTCACCGAGCGCGCGGCGGATGTCGTGCTGAAGGAACAAGGCAGGCTCGTGCTCGTGCCGCGGGAGACGCCGCTCTCGGCGATCCATCTCGAGAACATGCTGAAGCTCGCGCGCATGGGCGTCGTGATCCTGCCGGCAAGCCCCGGGTTCTACCACCGCCCCGCGGGCGTCGCCGAGGTCGTCGATTTCGTCGTGGCGCGGATCCTCGATCAGATCGGCGTCACGCAGTCGATGCTGCCGCGCTGGGGGTGCGATCCCGGCTGACCATGGCTGCCACGCCGCAGTTGCCGCTCTTTCCGCTGCACACGGTCCTGTTCCCGGATGGCCCGCTGCCGCTGCGCATCTTCGAGGCGCGCTACATCGACCTCGTGCGCTGCTGCCTGCGCGATCGCACCTCATTCGGCGTCGTGCAGATCCGTGCGGGCGATGAGGCCGGCGAGGTATTGCAGACAGCCGAGGTCGGCACGAGCGCGCGGATCGTCGATTTCTGCCGGTTGCCGGACGGACTCCTCGGCATCACGTGCCACGGGGAGCAGAGATTCAGGCTATTGAGCCGCACGCGGGCCCGGGATGGCCTCAACGTCGGCGCGATCGAGTGGTTCCCGCCCGAGCAGGCGATACCCGTGCCCGGGGCCTACCGGCATTTCGTCGAGTTGCTGCGGGCCGCGTTGCCGCGGTTCGGCGAACTCTACGCGGCGATTCCGCGCCGCTACGACGATGCGGCGTGGGTCGGGGCGCGCGTCGCGGAGATCCTGCCGATCAGCCTGGCGGACAAGCAGGCCTGCCTCGAACTCGACGGGCTCGCACGCCTCGCGCGTCTCGCGCCGCTCATCCAGCGCGTCGAGGAATGAGCGCGCGCCGCGCGTAGAAGCGCACGAGCGCCCAGCCGATCAGCGGAATCCACGCGAGGACGAGCCAGCCGATGACGCCGTCGTAACCCGAAACGAGGGCGTCCCACGGTCCGCCCATGCGCCGCGCCGACACCTCGCGCGTCACCGCGATGACCGCGACCCAGCCGGCGTGCAGGCCGATGCAGGCGGCGATGCCGCCGGTCACCTTGCGCACGAGGCCGAGCAGGATGCCGACGGCGGTGAGGCATGTGAAGGCATCGAGAATGGCGGACGGCGCCGCAAAGGCACGCAGTGCCCCGCCGAGCATCTCGAGCCCGCTCAGCGGGCCGGCTGTGGCCGCGTCGATGCGGTAGCGACCAATGAAATGCGTCGCTGCATAGATGAGTGCCGTGGCGATGATCGCGAGCCGCGCGCCCGATTCACGTGCGATGCCGGTGTACATCGCGCCGCGCAGGAACGTTTCCTCGATCAGCGCGACGACGAGGCCGCTCACGAGGCCGCCGAGCGCGAGGGCGAGGAGGCTGGCCACCGGGACCGGAGCTGCGAACGTGCGCAGGCCGAGTGCGAAGAGCAGCACGATCGCCGGCAGCATGGTTGCGACGCCGAGGACGATGGCGAGCCCGGTCTCGGCGACGAACCGGCGCCGCGGCAGCGTGTAGCCGAGGCTCGCGCGGTCCGCGAGCCCGAGGCGGCGCGCCACGAGGATGAATCCGACGAGGAGCGCGAGCATGCCGATGCGGTTGCCGACACGGTGGAACGGCACGTCGATGAATTGCGATACGAGCCGCCACGCCGGCCACGTGAACAGTGCAATGGCTGCGAGTCCTGCGACGATCAGGCCGATGAACCACGCGAGCGTTCTCATGCCGCCATTCTGCACAAACGCACGCGATTCTGCGCTCGCGCGCCCCGCCGCACGCCACGACACTGGCGCGCAGAGACACAGGGAGGCCCGCCATCATGACCATGCAGTCCCAGGCCGAAGTCCTGCACGCGCTCGCCAAGGGTCTCGACCCATCGTCGGGTGAGGCGCTCGAAGCCACCGGGGTCTGGCGCGAGCCAGGCATTGCCGAGGCATTGCGCGCAGGCGCCGCAGCGCTCGAGGCCCGTGCGTCCCGCACGCCGCCGCCCGGTGCGAAGCAGGTCGGTCAGCCGTGGACCCCACAGGAAGAGCACCGGCTTCTCACCGCATTTGCGGCCGGAGTGGCCCTGCCCGATATCGCCTCGCAACACCAGCGCTCACTCACCGCCATCGAGGCGCGGCTCGAGCGGCTCGGCAAGATCACCGCCGAGCAGCGCGTCACGCGCAACCGCTTTACGGCGGCGTAGGCCGGCGGGTGTCGACCGGCCCGGGGGAGACGCCCCGGCTGCGCAGCAGGGCCAGCAGCCCCTCGGGCCCCACGAGATGCAGTGCGCCCACGACGACGAGCGTGTCATCCGCGCGCTTCGTGAGCGCCTCGATCTGCGGCAGCCAGCGGCGATTGCGGTCCGCCACGAGCGGGCGGTAGAGCGTCGGCATCTTCTCGTATTCCTCGAGCAGCAGCTGCTCGAGGATCCGGGTATCGCCGCGCCGCCAGGCCGCGAGCAACCGGTCGAGTTCGCTGGGCATGGAGTCGGCCTCGTCCACCGTCAGCTCGAGGAAGCGGGCCTGGTCGGCGTAAGAGAGCCCGTCGAGCACGCCGAGCTGCTCCTCGACCGACTCGAGCCCGGCGATCGGCTTGCCGTCGCGCCGGGCCCAGGCCGTGATTTGCTGCTCGACCCCGCTCTGCGGGTCGAGCCCGAGTTTCGCGAGCTGCAGCTGCGTGAGCCCGAGCGCCACCGCCCAGGGCTCGAGCTGCGCCACGCTGTCGAGCGGCAGGCCGAGTGTGCGCGCTGCGGCGTCGATGCGTGCATAGCGCGCGGGCTCGAGGATGGCGCGCAGCGTCTCGCCGTCCGTGAAGCTGCCGCGTGCCGCAAGGAAGCTGGCGGCTGCCAGCGGATCGAGGTCGTCCATGTCGATTTCCATGACGAGCCGCTCGGCATCGCGATAGGCGATCGCGAACCCTGCGGGCAACGCGCTGCGCGCGGCATCGAGGACATGGACGGAACCCGCGAGGTAAACGGTGCCACCGCCGGAGCCGCGCAGGGCCCATACCGGTCCCGCGTCGTCGGCGCGCACCGTGCCGCCTCCCGCGAGGCCCGAAAGGACGAGCAGGCAGGCGACGATCGGCCGCCTCATTCGCCTTCCACCCATTCGACCTGCGTGTCGAGGCGACCATCGTCATGGAGCGCGAGGACGCGATAGGCCGGAGGCTTTGCATCGATCGCAAACTCGTCGGCGCCGGGGAGGAACTGCGCGCAGGTCGCGGGGCACGACAGCAGGCGCACACCGCGCCGCTCGCCGTCGTAGAGCTGGTGCACGTGGCCCCAGAGCACCGCGCGCACATTCGGGTGGTGATCGAGGACCGCGAGGAAATCATCGCGATTGACGAGGCCCACCTGGTCGAGCCAGCGGCTGCCCATGTCGACCGGATGATGATGCAGGCACACGAGGGCCGGTCGGGCGCCCGCCGTGCCGAGTGCGTGGTCGAGCTGCGCGAGTGCCGCGGGCGCGAGTTCGCCGCTCGCTGTCCCGGGCACCGAACTGTCGAGCATCACGACGCGCCACGCACCGACATCGAAGTGCCCGCCGAGCACGAACGGCGGCCGGGCGAGTGCCGCGCGCATGTCGTCGACGAGATCGTGATTGCCCGGGATGCAATGCACAGGACGCTCGAGCGTCGCGAACAGCTCGCGGAAGCGGACGTAGCCGCCTGGGTCGTCCTGCACGAGATCGCCGGTGACCAGGTAGGCGTCGGGCACGGCATGTCGCGCCCGCGCATGAGCGAGTGCGCGCGCCAGCGTCGGCTGCGTCGCAATGCCACGCAGCGTCGCGGCCGGATCGCCGTACAGGTGCGGATCGGTGAACTGGATGAGGTGCGCGGTCACTGCGCGGGATGGTAACAAAGGGGTCCGCGGTGGCAGGTGACGGAGTTCGTGGGGCGTGCGTCGCCTCGCGGCGACAATGCCGACCGGCGTCGCAGTTTTCCTGCGTACAATCGACCCGCGTCACACAGGGGCTGGCATATGACCAATGCAACGATCTCGCTCGGCGCGGAGCTGCAGCGCTACCTCACGGAACACAGCCTGCGCGAGGCGCCGGTGCTCGCGCGGTTGCGGCAGGTCACGGCGGCGCTGCCGCAGGCGAACATGCAGATCGCGCCGGAGCAGGGCCAGTTCATGCAATTGCTCGTGCGCCTCATGGGGGCGAAGCGCTGCCTCGAGGTCGGCACCTTCACCGGCTACTCCGCGCTCGCCGTGGCGCTCGTGCTGCCGGGCGACGGCGAGCTCGTCGCCTGCGACGTGAGCGTCGAGTGGACGACGATCGCGCGGGAATACTGGCGTGAAGCCGGCGTCGATGCGCGCATCGACCTCAGGCTCGCGCCGGCACTCGCGACGCTCGACGACCTGCTCGCCTCCGGCCGCGGCTCGAGCTTCGATTTCGCGTTCATCGACGCCGACAAGGGCAACTACGTCGCGTATTACGAGCGCGTGGTCGAGCTGCTGCGCCCGGGCGGACTGGTCGCGATCGACAACGTGCTGTGGCACGGCGATGTCGCCGACCCCGCCGTCAACGACAGCGAGACGAACGCCATCCGCGCGCTGAACGATCGCGTGCATCGCGACGAGCGGGTGGACATGTCGCTGGTGCCGATCGCCGACGGGTTGCTGCTCGCGCGCCGGCGCGGCTGATCAGTTGAGGCAGACGACCAGGTTGGCGTGATAGGCACGCCAGTCGATCGGCACGACGATCGGCCGGGTATCGGGCGAGTAGCCGATCGTCGTCGAGCTGCCCGCCACGACCGACGGCGTCGAGATGATGAAGTTGCGCCCGAAATCCTTGCGCGCATTGCCGGACAGCGTGTTCGCGACTTCGCCGACGAGGTCGCGCAGGTTGGCGTCGCTCATGTCGGTTTCCTGCATGCGCATCAGCATCACCGACAGCATGCCCTTCGGCGCCGTGAAGTACACGACCCCCTTGCGCTTGCCCGAGATGCGGATCATGCCCGTGTAGTCGAACACCTCGGGCGGCTTGCCGAGCGCGAGGTAGGGCGTGCCGACCACGGCGGCCTGCTGCACGGCGGTGTCGAAGTAGTTGAGGACCGCCGCGACGAAGGTGCCGATTTCGCTTTGCAGTGACATGAGTGCGCTCAGCCCTCGATCAGCTTCACGAGGGCGTCGTTCAGCTGGCGTTCGGTGAAGGGCTTGCACAGGAAACCGCTGGCGCCCTTCTCGAGCGCCTCGATCGCCGTCGCCTTGTCGGCGAGCGCCGAGATCACGAGGATGCGGATGTCGGGGTCGCGCCCGACGAGTTGCTCGACGCACTCGATGCCGTCCATCTCCGGCATCGTCAGGTCCATCGTCACGAGCGTCGGATGCGAACTCGCGTGCAGCTCGAGGGCCTCGCGGCCGTTGCCGGCGCTGCCGACGATCTCGACATTCGGCAGCTCCTGCGAGCGCTCGATCTTGCGGCGCATGATGTTCGAATCGTCGACGATCATCAGCCGGTGGGGGCGTGCGGCGTTCATGCGGCCAGTCCCGTCACGCCGCGTGCGTCGCGGTGAGCTTGCCGCCGGGCAGCGGCAGCTTCATCCGGAAGCGCGTGAACTTGCCGTCCGTGGTCGCGATGCCGATCGAGCCGCCGAGGCTGCGCACCGTCTGGCTGACGGAATCGAGCCCGACGCCGCGACCCGCGTGCTCGGTCACCTGCTCGGCGGTCGAGAAGCCGGGCCGGAAAATCAGTCCATAGACGGCCGGGCGCTCCATGCGCGCGGCATCGGCCGGCGAAACGAGACCCTTGCGCAGTGCCGTGTCGAGGATGCGCTCGAACGGCAGGCCCTGGCCGTCGTCCTCGACCGTGAGCACGTAGCCGTCGTTGCCGGTCGCCTCGAAGCTGACGCGCACCTGCGCCGTGTCCGGTTTGCTCGCCGCGAGGCGCGCATCGGGCGCCTCGATGCCGTGCACGACCGCGTTGCGTGCCATGTGGATCAGGATGTCCTTCGCCGCCCGGCGGTAGGGCGCGGGAATCGCGTCGAGGCCGCGGCACTTGAGCGTGACGCGCTTCGCCTCGGCCGACGCCGTCTCGCTCACCACCTGTGCCAGCAGCTGCTCGAGCGGCGGCTCGCTGGCCTCGAGCACCTGGTTCGCCAGCAGCGGCGGCACGACCGACTTCAGCGTGTCGCCCTTCGGTTGCACCTCGGCGAGCCGGTCGGCGAACTGGCCGACGCCGCCGAGGTACGACATGAGTTCGTCGAGCTTGACGACGATCGGGATGAAGTCGTTGCCGTCGAGCGTCTTGCGCTCGCGCAGCGCAGCGAGGCTTTCCTCGAGCTGGTGCACGCGCGCGGCGACCGATCCGAGGCCGAGGCCGCCCGCCTCGCCCTTGATCGTGTGCACCTCGCGGAACACGCCGTTCAGCTTCGAGCGCAGTTCGCTCTCCTCGCGGCCGGGCTGCTTCAGGATCGCGTTGCCCTTGCGCAGTGCCATGTCGGAATCGCGCACGAACGCCTGCAGCTGCGCGCCCGGCACCTGCAGCAGCTGCATCACGAGATCGAGCTGGGCCAGGTTGTCGGCCTTCGACTGCTCGAGCTCGCGCGCGATCTGCACGCGGTCGGTCACGTCGGTGACGATGCCGAGCAGGTGTTCGCCCTGGCCGCCGGCGCTCTTGACGCGCTTGAACGCAAACGAGAGATGACGCGACTCGGCGCCGCTGCCGGCGCGACTGAACTGCACTTCGATCTGGCTCAGCGGATTGACCGTATCGATCAGGTCTTCGTGGACCTTCTCCTTCCAGAGGAGGTTGACGAATTTCATCGCCGTCGCGAGCGTCTTGGCCGGCACGAGCGGACGCAGCAGTTCCTCGAACGAACTGCCGTGCACCACTTCGGTGTGCAGGATGCGCGTCAGCGATGCCGAATGCACCGCACCGAGCGCGAGGTTGCGATCGAGCAGGAAGAGCCCTTCGCGCACGGTACCGAGGATGTCCGCGACCTGTCGTTCGGCGCGCCTGGCATCCGCCGCCGCGCGGCGCGAGCGCAGGGAGAAATAGAGCATCAGCGCGAGCAGCAGGGCCGCCACCGCAGCCCCGATCACGAGGAACGTGCGCAGACTGCGACCGCGATCGCCGACGGCGTTCTGCAGGCCGGTGGCGAGGTCCTTCAGCGCGCCGCCGACATCGCGCGTCGCGGCCTCCTGCTGCGCGAGCGCCTCGTCGACGTCGGCCTTGAGCGCGCGCCCGGTCGAATTCAGGCGCGAGCCGGTGAGCGTGTCCGCATACGGGGTTCCCTTGTGCCGGCCCGTGGCGACGAGCAGCGGCGAGTAGCGCTGCCAGGCCGCATCGAGCGCGCCGCGTATGCGCTGGATCTCGGCATTGCCGCCGAGACCCGCGGCCTCGAGGTCACGGTCGATGCGCGCGAGCGCCTTGTCGAAGCCGTCGCGTGCCGTCGCGATGTCGTCGATCGGCTCGCCGACGAAGGTCCGCGACTCGAGACCGCGCTGCACGAGCGTCAGCTCGGTCGCGAAGTACTGTGGCAGCGACCGCAATTCGGACGCGAGCTGCAGCGCGCCCGACGCCGACTGCAGCTGCGCGGCACGCTGGATGCCGAGGGTCAGCAGCAGCGTCAGCACCGCCGCGAACATCGTCGCGACGAGGATCGGCATTATCTGGGCGAAGTCGATGTCGTAGCGCCTGCGTTTCATCAGCGCTCTCCGAGCTTGAATGCGAGGCGCACCGACGTGCGCGGCAGTCGTGCGGCATCCTCCGCACTGACCGGTTCGAAGCGCCAGGTGCGCACCGCCGCGAGCGACGCGTCGTCGAACACGCCGGGCGGCGACGAGTCCGTCACGCGCAGATCGCGCGTGTGGCCGTCGGCCGTGAGCGCGAACTCGACGATCGCGTAGCCCTCGACGCCCTTGCGCTCGGCTTCGGCCGGGTAGACCGGTGCCGTGCGGCGCTTCGCCTTCGGCATGCGCGGCGGTGGCGCCGCCGCGACGGCGGGCGCGGTCGCGCGCTCGGCGCGCTCGCGCGCCGCGTCGGCACGCTGCTGCTC